>NZ_JBFUBJ010000023.1:0-1097 GCF_056405795.1 Polaromonas sp. P1_F1 | reverse complement strand
TCGATGCTGTCGCTGCCCGTGAGGGTGAGGTTTTCCAGGTTGGCGCCCAGGGTGTAGGTCACCGAGGAGCGGACGGTGTCGATCTCGCCCGCCAGGGTGCTGGTTTCGCTGATGACATCGCCGAGGTTGTCGACGATGTAGGTGTCGTTGCCGGTGCCCCCGGCCATGAAGTCGGCCCCGGCCCCGCCGTCCAGGAGGTTGTTGCCGGCGTTGCCGGTGATGCGGTTGCTGAGCGAGTTGCCGGTCCCGTTGAGATTGGCAGTGCCGAGCAGGTTGAGGTACTCGAGGTTGGCACCCAGGGTGTAATCGATCGAGGCATTGACGGCATCGATTTCCCAGGCCGAGGTGCCGCGTTCGATCACGACGTCACCGATGTTGTCGACGTAGTAGCTGTCGTTGCCGGCCCCGCCGTCCATGGTGTCCGCGCCGGCCATGCCGTTGAGGATGTCGGCGCCGGCGTTGCCGGTCAGGGTGTTGTTCAGACTGTTGCCGACCGCTATATAAGCGCCGCTCCCCAGCAGCAGGACGTTTTCGACGTTCTGCAGATTGCTCAGGTTCAGGTCGACGACATTGTCCTGTGCGGTCGCGTTGTAGACGACGTAAAGGGTGTCGGTTCCTTCGTTGGCGTTTTCCTGCACCAGTGCCAACTCCGCGCTCTGATCCAGGGCGTAGTCATCGTTGCCTTTGCCGCCGATGAAGGTGTCCAGGCCGGCGCCRCCGTTCAACTGGTTGTTGCCATCGTTGCCGGTCAACACGTTGTTCTGGCTGTTGCCRATGGCATTGATGCTGTYGGTGCCCGTGAGGGTGAGGTTTTCCAGGTTGGCGCCCAGGGTGTAGGTCACCGAGGAGCGGACGGTGTCGATCTCGCCCGCCAGGGTGCTGGTTTCGCTGATGACATCGCCGAGGTTGTCGACGATGTAGGTGTCGTTGCCGGTGCCCCCGGCCATGAAATCAGCACCCGCCCCGCCGTCCAGGAGGTTGTTGCCGGCGTTGCCGGTGATGCGGTTGCTGAGCGAGTTGCCGGTCCCGTTGAGATTGGCAGTGCCGAGCAGGTTGAGGTACTCGAGGTTGGCACTTGAGGTACTCGAGGTTGGCAC
>NZ_JBFUBJ010000022.1:0-1120 GCF_056405795.1 Polaromonas sp. P1_F1 | reverse complement strand
ACATTGTCCTGTGCGGTCGCGTTGTAGACGACGTAAAGGGTGTCGGTCCCTTCGTTGGCGTTTTCCTGCACCAGTGCCAACTCGGCGCTCTGATCCAGGGCGTAGTCATCGTTGCCTTTGCCGCCGATGAAGGTGTCCAGGCCGGCGCCGCCGTTCAACTGGTTGTTGCCATCGTTGCCGGTCAACACGTTGTTCTGGCTGTTGCCGATGGCATCGATGCTGTCGCTGCCCGTGAGGGTGAGGTTTTCCAGGTTGGCGCCCAGGGTGTAGGTCACCGAGGAGCGGACGGTGTCGATCTCGCCCGCCAGGGTGCTGGTTTCGCTGATGACATCGCCGAGGTTGTCGACGATGTAGGTGTCGTTGCCGGTGCCCCCGGCCATGAAGTCGGCCCCGGCCCCGCCGTCCAGGAKGTTGTTGCCGGCGTTGCCGGTCAGGGTGTTGTTCAAATTGTTGCCGATCGCTGTAAAGGCGCCACTCCCCAGCAGCAGGACGTTTTCGACGCTCTGCAGATTGCTCAGGTTCAGGTCGACGACATTGTCCTGTGCGGTCGCGTTGTAGACGACGTAAAGGGTGTCGGTCCCTTCGTTGGCGTTTTCCTGCACCAGTGCCAACTCGGCGCTCTGATCCAGGGCGTAGTCATCGTTGCCTTTGCCGCCGATGAAGGTGTCCAGGCCGGCGCCGCCGTTCAACTGGTTGTTGCCATCGTTGCCGGTCAACACGTTGTTCTGGCTGTTGCCAATGGCATCGATGCTGTCGCTGCCCGTGAGGGTGAGGTTTTCCAGGTTGGCGCCCAGGGTGTAGGTCACCGAGGAGCGGACGGTGTCGATCTCGCCAGCCAGGGTGCTGGTTTCGCTGATGACATCGCCGAGGTTGTCGACGATGTAGGTGTCGTTGCCGGTGCCCCCGGCCATGAAATCAGCACCCGCCCCGCCGTCCAGGAGGTTGTTGCCGGCGTTGCCGGTGATGCGGTTGCTGAGCGAGTTGCCGGTCCCGTTGAGATTGGCAGTGCCGAGCAGGTTGAGGTACTCGAGGTTGGCACCCAGGGTGTAATCGATCGAGGCATTGACGGCATCGATTTCCCAGGCCGAGGTGCCGCGTTCGATCACGACGTCACCGATGT
>NZ_JBFUBJ010000021.1:0-1178 GCF_056405795.1 Polaromonas sp. P1_F1 | reverse complement strand
TGTGGGAGATTCTATGTTGCAGGGGAACCCTGCAGCCTTAAATTTGGCTGGTATTCGCTCTGGTTTTTCATGAGAGCGAATGCCACCCGGCATAGCTTGCGGGCGAGGATCACCAGGGCTTGGGTTTTTGCCAAGCCTCTGACGAGATAGGACTCATAGTACGGTTTCCAGGTGGCAGACCGACAAGCCGCCATCGCCGCGTTGTGAGCCAGGCGCCGCAGCTCCGTATCGCCTTTTTTGGACAGGTGGCGAGGGCTGTTCTTCTTGCCTGAATCCTTTGCTCGCAAGTCCATCCCCAAAAAAGCAATGAATGCATCGCCGTTGGCGAAGTGACCGCGCATGAATGCGGTCGCCAAGCCCATAGCCGTAAGCTCACCGATCCCCTCAATGGCTTTGCAGCGCTTGATGTTTTCGGTGATGCCTGCCTTTTTGCTGACTTTGTGCAGTAATTTCTGGATGGCTTGCTCCGCTTGTTTGAAGGACTTCAATTGCCGGGCCAATTCATCCTTCAGAAGCGGTTCACCTGACCAACTCAGCGTCATGCCCACACGCACATTGATAAGCTCTGCGCGTCTATGAAGCAGACTTTTCAACACYTTGTAGGCCTGCGGAGGTGGACTCCAGAGGCGCAGTCGATCCTGCTCGCTAGACAGGTAACGCGCGAGCAGGCGCGCATCACAAGGGTCGGTTTTCGCCCGTTGGCCAATGCTTTCGCGGTAGTGGCTCAGACGATAAGCATCCACAACGTAAACCCGGTGTCCCATTTCATGGGCCAGTTCGACCGTGTCCAAGTGGTAAATGCTGGTGGCTTCCAAAGCAATTGAGCTTTGCGCAGGCAGAGCTTTGAGCCAACGCCCAAGAGTCTCTCGGTCGTTGTTGATGTGTTGAGTGGTTTGCATGTCTTCGCGGTAAGCGACGATTTCGGCCTTGGCTACATCGATACCGATTACCGTTGGCGAGGTAAGGATTGTCATGACGAATCCTCGGAGCTAGGGTTTAAGGGCTTGTCGGGGTTTACCCTTGCGCTGGCTTGCCTCTATCGTCGGTTTTACCGATGAATTCCTTATCGGCGCTTCGGGTAGAAGGGGCGGGACGAGAAGTCTCCCACGGTCCGTACTGGCTAGAGTCGGAATCGAGCTTTTAGTCCCGCCCACCCCTTCAAGTCTAAACATACAAGC
>NZ_JBFUBJ010000020.1:0-1364 GCF_056405795.1 Polaromonas sp. P1_F1 | reverse complement strand
GGGACTGTCAGATATTTTGTGTGCGGGCCGTTAACGGCCTGCCGTTAGGCAGGCCATGCTTTTACCAGGTCGGCCTGATAAATCGATCTCCGTACAGAATCGCGAATTGATTCATCGCACTTTTCCAGTCATGGGCCGCGGCCCCCCAGTTTGCTGTGATATTGCGCAGTCCAAGCCAGATCAGTTTTGTCGCCGCATCGTCAGTCGGGAAGTGACCTCGGGTCTTGATGATCTTGCGCAGCTGAGCGTTGATGCTCTCAATGGCGTTGGTCGTGTAGATCACCTTTCGGATCGCCGGCGGGAAAACGAAAAATGGAATCACTCGATCCCAAGCGCGGCGCCAAGCAGCCACTACCGTCGGATACTGCTTGCCCCATGGCCCGCTTTCAAACGCATCCAGCGCCTGCTCGGCTGCTTCGGCGGTGACTGCCTGATAGATCGGTTTGAGCGCCTTGGCCAATTCGCGACGCTTATCCCAAGCCGCGTAATCAAGACTGTTGCGGATCAGATGAACAATGCAGGTTTGCAGTGTCGTGTCTGGAAATACGGCGCTGAGAGCTTCTGGCATGCCTTTAAGGCCATCGGTCACAGCAATCAACACGTCTTCGACGCCGCGTGTCTTGAGGTCGTTGAAAACCTTCATCCAGAATTTGGCGCCCTCGGTAGTTTCGATCCAAATGCCGAGAATATCGCGTGTTCCGTCAGGTAAAACCCCCAGGGCCAAGTAGATCGCCTTGTTGCGAACCAGCCCCTCTTCGCGGATTTTGACCCGCAGAGCATCGAAGAAAATAACCGGATACATCGGCTCCAAAGGCCGCTGTTGCCATGCACCGATCTCTGCCATGACCTCGTCGGTTACGGAGCTGATGAAGTCGGGAGAAACGTCCGTACCGTACTGCTCGGAAAGAAACGCACGGATCTCTCTGACCGTCATTCCACGGGCATACATGGCGATGATCTTGTCGTCGAAACCGGTGTAACGACGCTCGTGTTTGGGGATCAGGATGGGCGAGAAACTACCGTCCCGGTCCCGAGGAATATCCAGTCGAAGCGGGCCATCGCCGGTTAGAACCGTCTTGCTGCTTTTGCCATTGCGCTGGTTGGTTTCATCCTCTGGGCGCTGCGCGCCCGGCGGATAGCCCAGGTGGTGGCCGAGCTCAGCACTCAGGGCTCGCTCGATCAAAGCCTTCTTGAACGCCGCAGAGGCGTCCTCAATGGCTTCCGCTGTCATCGGTCCATCAGTGAATTGCTCGAGCAGCTCTTTCGGGATTTTCGGCAGCTCTCGCAACGCGGGTTTCTTCTTGGTTGGCATACATGCACCTCTTACTCATGTTATGCCCGAACACAAAATTTCTGACACCCCC
>NZ_JBFUBJ010000019.1:0-3264 GCF_056405795.1 Polaromonas sp. P1_F1 | reverse complement strand
GGCCGATTCTGTTGAAAAAGTCGGATTTTCAGCCTGAGTAAAATCAAGCACAGCTACCACCGGATAGCCTACTCACCACTTTGTGTGGTTTCTCGGCCCTTCGTTGACCTTTGCTGCGTCGTTATTGGGTTAATTTGAGGTTTTTGGCTTAGTGTAGGCGCACCTATCCCGTGACTGGTGGCCCTTGAGATGTCAGTTTGGCCAGCCGACGTAGGTTCTGCACTGTGGCTGCCAGCGTGAACTCATCGGTCGCGCCACTCATGCCACGTAGTCGCAAGCGATCCAATTTCAGGATGCGCTTGAGGTGGGCAAACAACATTTCGACCTTCTTACGTTCATGGCGAGAGCGCACGTACTCCGGCGTCGCTGCGATGCGTCGAGCGACATCACGAGCGGCTTCATGAACGCTGCGAGCGATCTTGCGAAACGACGTGTTCGGGCAGCACTTGGCTTTCATCGGACACGTCGCGCAGTCGGTCTGTCTGGAGCGGAAGATGATGGTGTTGGCTTTGGTGACGTGCGAACGCTCGTTCTTGAAGGCTCGCCATTCACTGCGTAATACGTTGCCARCTGGGCAGCGGTATTCCTCGGCCTCTTCATTCCAGTGGAAATCGTTACTCGAAAAACTGTCGTTCTTGCGCTCGGTTTTGTCCCATACCGGCACATGCGGCTCGATGTCTTTTTCCTCCACCATCCAGGCCAACATCGGCGCTGTACCGTAAGCGGTATCGCCGATGAGGCGATCCGGCTTGATGTCGAACTGCGCTTCGACCCGGTCGATCATGGTCTTTGTACTCTCGACCTCAGCCGTGCGATGAGCCGGTGTGGGTTCCACATCCATGATGACGCCGTGCTCGGTATCGATCAGATAATTCGTAGAGTAAGCGTAGAACGCTGGGCCGCCTGGAGCTGCGGTCCAGCGGGCTTGAGGATCAGTCAGCGATAGGCGCTTCGGCAGCGTTTCGGCCAAAGCCTCTTCATCGAGCGCCTCAAGATACTCACGTACAGCGCGGGTGCTAAAGGCCGGATCGCTCCAGTTGATCGGCTCATCGCCCGGTACGCCGCGTTGCCGACTGGCATCCGCTTTGATGATGCTGGCGTCAACGGCAAAGCCTTCACCCTTGACCAGACCTGCCTCCATGCAACGACGCAGCACTTCATTAAACAACCAGCGAAACAGATCGCTGTCCCGAAAGCGGCCGTGTCGATTTTTGGAAAAGGTCGAGTGGTTGGGGACTTCATCTTCAAGGCTCAACCGGCAGAACCAGCGATACGCCAGGTTCAAATGGGCCTCTTCGCACAACCGGCGCTCTGAGCGAATGCCGTAGCAATAACCCACGATCAGCATGCGGATCATCAATTCAGGATCAATCGACGGGCGCCCAATCGGGCTGTAGAAGTCGGCGAGGTGATGGCGCAAATCACTCAGATCGAGACACCGATCAATGCTGCGCAGAAGGTGATTGGCTGGGATGTGATCTTCAAGGTTGAACGAGTAAAACAGTCGCTCCTGCCCACTCGATAACTGTCCCATCATGCTGTGTGATCCCCCGCCGGCCAATGCAGCAATTTTGCCGCAGCCCAGACATGGGAGCTACTTTTTCAACAGAATCGGCCAGAAGGAGACATTCGTTTGCGTCGGGATGTGCCACATCCTCGAAGGCACCGTGCGCCTGACCGATGCGGACGGCGTGGTGAAGAAACACGTTCCAAGGCCGGATACAAGGGGTATAACTATCAGAACAAAAGGCGGATCACCCAGAATAGGCCCTCCCAAGGCAGCGCCCGGGCCAGGCGCCCCAGGCCTGATCGGCGTCTGCGGCGCGGAGCGATGTGATGAGTTCCAGAGCATGGCGATGGGCTCGCAAGAGCCTTCTTGGCTGTATCGAGCTGGCCTTGCTGGTCGCGCCACTGTGCGCCAGCGCCATGTTCAAATGCCAAGCCAACGACGGAGCCATCAGCTACACCAACCAAGCCATCGCCAGCGCCCGCTGCACTCGCCTGAATGGTATGGCGGGTGTCGGCGCCAAGCCAATGGCCCTGCCACGGCTTGTGCAGGACGACAACTCAGGCGCGGTGCGGATTCGGGTGTTCACCTTCATCCACAGGGGTATTCGTCAATATGTGAGCCGGCGCCCCGTCGGGATCTCCGCACGGGTCGATGTCCTTGAGCTCTATGTCATCAAGGGCTGCTATCTGTGCAGGGTGCCGAAGGATTTCAAGGTCGCCTCACTGCGCCTGGACCCCCATTCCTACCAGCGGGAGATCGAAGCCGCTTCGGATCATTATGGTGTCGACAGGGCGCTGATCCGCGCAGTGATACATGCCGAATCGGCGTTTCGCCCCAACGCCATTTCCGAAGCCGGCGCCCAGGGGCTGATGCAGTTGATGCCAGCCACCGCCGAGCGCTTCGCCGTGGACAATCCGTTCGACGCACGACAGAACATTCGTGGCGGCGTGCGCTACCTGGCCTGGTTGCTCAAGCGCTTCAATGGCAACCAGGTGCTGGCGTTGGCAGGTTACAACGCCGGCGAAGCATCCGTGGTCGAGTACAACGGGGTGCCTCCCTACGCCGAGACGCAATCCTACGTCATCCTCGTGCAGTCCTTGACCGAACGCTATCGCAACCATCGCTAGTACCGCAGCGCGCATGCCGTGTCGAACACAATAACTCGTCGGGATGAATTACTCCCCAGATTGCAGACGCTCTATAGCTTCGAGAAGCTGGCCGTCGAAGTACTCGGTTCCATCTCGTTCCTGTTCCTCCATGCGGCGCTTTGCCTCGATGAGCAGGTGTTTGGTCGCGATGTTCTGATTCAAAAAAGTGGCGACCATAAGATCATTCAAACTCTCTAGAGGTGTGTCCCATGCCTCCCTGCAGCGCTGCATTAGCCCTGTGTGGTCATCCCCACTCCATGGACCTAAAATATTCGAGACTGCCAGGGTGCAGGTCATGAGTCTGCCTTTGAGAGAAATTGAAGGGCTGGTAATTTCGCACGCTCGGGGAATGTATGAATAGCGAAATTGAATGCCCGCTTCTGGCCGATTCTGTTGAAAAAGTAGCTCCCATGTCTGGGCTGCGGCAAAATTGCTGCATTGGCCGGCGGGGGATCACACAGCATGATGGGACAGTTATCGAGTGGGCAGGAGCGACTGTTTTACTCGTTCAACCTTGAAGATCACATCCCAGCCAATCACCTTCTGCGCAGCATTGATCGGTGTCTCGATCTGAGTGATTTGCGCCATCACCTCGCCGACTTCTAC
>NZ_JBFUBJ010000018.1:0-4943 GCF_056405795.1 Polaromonas sp. P1_F1 | reverse complement strand
ACGACGGCGCCTGTTCCGTCGACGGACAGCACGGCGCGGCCAAGCTGGTCGTACACAGTGCGCAGGCGCTGGTCATGGGCAGCATCTGCCACGGGCGCGGGCAGGGTTCCCGCCACCCAGGCGCCGCCGCCCGACATCGCCACGCGGTTGGCATAGGCCACGCGCTCAATGACGTTGCCGGCCGCATCATAAACATACTTGATCACCTCACCCAGTGCATTGACAGTGGCCGTGAGCCGGCCGTCCTTGTCATAGACGCGGTTCTCCACCAGGTCCGAGCTCGCGGTGGCAAGCACCTTGGCCTGGATTTGCGCCACGGTGGCAGCCGCCGGCAAGCCGGCCAGGTCCGCCGGTGCGAGGGCCGCGGCATACACCGTGCTCTTGACGACGCGGCCTTCCGCGTCAAAGCCGCTCTGCCTGACGTTGCCCGCCGCATCGACGGTGAACACCAGCCGGTCGCCCGCGTCGTAGGCGTAGCGTGTGAGGTTGCCGTTCGCATCGGTGGAACCGGTGACATTGCCGGCCTTGTCGTAGGCATAGCTGCGCGTGAGGTTCAGGCCCGTCGGGTCGATCTGCTCCAGGGTGCGGCGCCCGAGCTTGTCGTAGGTGTAACGGGTGACCGTGCCGCGCGGATCCGTCACCGTCAGCGTCTTGCCTCGCCCATCGTAGCTGTAGGCCGTTACGAGGTTCAGGCCCAAGGGGTCGACCGCCTGCTGGGTCAGCTGACCCTTGAGGTCGTAGCTGAACTGGGTGACGTTGCCCAGCGGGTCGGTCACGGTGACTTGCTGGCCTTTGGCATCGTAACCATAGGTGGTGGTGAGGTTCAGGCCCGCCGGATCGAGGGTGCGCGCCAGGACCCGGTTGGCGGCGTCATAGCCGAGCACCACCAGGTTGCCGTTGGCGTCCGTCGTACTGGCCAGCCGGTTGCTGCGGTCGTAGCTCTGACTGGTGGTGGTCAGCGCTGTTGTCGTGGTGAGCAGGTTGCCGTTGAGGTCGTAGGCAAAGCTGGTGGTGTTGCCCAGGCCGTCGGTCACGCTTTGGGTCTGGCCCAGGCGAGTCTGCGCGGTCGTGACCTGCACGCCTTCAGGCGTGGTGACGGTGACGGAGCGCGCCACCTTGTCATAGCTGTAACTGGTCACCTGGCCCAGGCCGTCGGTCTGCGTGAGTACCCTGTCGAAGGCGTCGTAGCTGCTGCTGCGCGTGACATTGATCGGATCCACGCTGGTGACGGCGCGGCCCAGCCTGTCGAAGGTCCGGCTGCTGGTGTGGCCGTTGGCATCGGTGCTGCTGGTCAGCCGGCCGAAGGCGTCGTACACGGCGGACGTGATGGCGTTGATGCCGCTGGCATCCAGCACGGCCCCGGTCGCCAGGCCGCGCCGGTCTACCGTGGTGGTCCGCGTCAGGGTTTGCGATGCGCCCAGGTCCTGCACGCGGCTGACTTCATTGCCGAAGGCGTTGTAGCCCAGGGCGGTGACATTGCCCAGCGCGTCGGTGCTGCTGGCCAGGCCGCCGAAGCTGTTGTAGGCATAGGTGGCCTTGCTGTCGAGCGCAGCATTCACCACGATGGCGGCGGTGAGTGCGGCATTGACCAGCCCGCCGGCATTGGCCCCTGTCAGCCCGGCCAGGTTGATGCGCGTGCCGTAGCTCACCGTGGACGTCAGCTGCCCCAGGGCGTTGTACTGGCTCTCGCGCACCTCGCCGAGCGCGTTGACCGTGTGCGTCAGATGCCCGTCGACGTCGTAGAAGAAGAGCGTCTTGTTGCCGTAGCCGTCGGTCGTGCTGGTGCGACGGCCTGCGGCGTCGTAGGCGTGCGTCAAACCGTACTGGCTCCAGACGGCGTCGATCTGCGCCTGCGTCAGGCTGCCCGTGAGCAGCGCGCTGCCGACACCGGTGAGCTCGCCGACCAGGCGGCCCTGCAGGTCGTACTTCGCTGTCAGCGTGCGGGCCTCGGAGGTGCCGGCGGCGGACACCTTTTGTGTCAGGTTGCCTGCGCTGTCATACGTGAACAGCGTGACGGTGCCGGCGGCGTCGGTCGACGTGGCGACACGGTTCAGGAGGTCGTAAGTGGCGCTGCTGCTGCGGTCCTGCGCGCTGGCAACCGGGCGAAGATCGGCAACCGTCGTGCCGGCGTTGAAGGCGGCCAGCGCGCCGGCGCTGACAGCCGTGGCGTAACGGATGCTCTGGGTGAGGTTGCCGTTGGCGTCGTAGACCTTTTCGGTCAGGTAACCCTCGGCGTCGATTTCGCCGGCCACCTGGCCCTTGGCGTTGAGCACCAGGCGTGTGGTGATGTCGCCGACATTCGTGGCCGGCAGAAGCTGGGCCAGCGTTCCGCTGGCGCGCAGGGCCTGGGCGGTCACCGTGGCATAGGCGGTGCGGCCGGTCAGCCGCCCGGCGCTGTCATACCTCAATTCCGTGAGGTAGCCTTCGGCATCGAGGCTGGCGCGCAGCAGGCCGTCGTCGTCGTAGAAGTTTCTCTCGACGCGATCGGCGGCGGCGTTGGCCGTAGGCGCCACACTGCCGGCGGCCGGTGCAGCACCCAGCGCCGCGGTTGAGATGAGGTTGGCGTAATGCGTGACGGCTACCAGGCGGCTGGCGCCGTCGTACTGCATCTCGGTGACGGCGCCCTGGCCGTCCACCGTCTTGAGCAGGCGGCCAGCGCTGTCGTAGACGCGCCAGGACTTGAGGTCGGCGGCAACACTGGGGGGCCGCACCGCCGCCAGCGACGGGTTCAGCGGCTGGCCGGACCCGTTGACGAGGCTGGCCACATTCACCGCGCTCGCGTAGGCAAGGGTCTGCGTGACCTGGTTGTTCTTGTTGTAGACGTATTCGGTCAGGCTGCCGTTGCCGTCGATGTCGGCGGTCTTGCGGCCGGCTTCGTCGTAGAGCATCCAGGCCCGCACGCCGCTCGGGTCCTGCGTCATCGTCAGCCGGTTGTCGGCGTCGTAGACGTAAAGCGTGGTGCCCAGGTTGGCGGTCTGTGCGCTGCTTTGCGTGACGCTGATGAGGCGGCCCGCAGCGTCATAGGTGCTGCTGGTCGACAGGCCGTTGGCGAAGCTGACGGTGGTTTTGCGGCCGGCGTCGTCGTAGCTGGTCAGCGTGGTCTGCCCCAGCGCGTTCTGCACCGACAGCACGCGGCCCAGGCCGTCGTAGGTGTACAGGCTGACGCCCGCCGTCCCCGAGATGGTCTTCAGGAGCAGGCCGGCCTGGTCGTAGATGTACTGGGTGGTCGACTGGCTGCCGTCGGCAACGCCGTTGCCCGCCGCGTCGACCCTGGCGTACACCGTGACCGACTGCAGTTGCCCGCGTGCGTCCAGCACCCGGTCGGAGCGCGTGCTCAGGAGAAGGTTTTGCGCGCCGGCCCAGGTGGCCATGGCCACTTCTGTGGGCACGGCCGTGGCGCCCAGGGCGGCCACGTTGTAGGCTGCCGCGCTGTACTGGATGCTGGCAACCTGCTCGCCCCAGGCGTTGTAGCGGAACTCAGTCACGCGCCCTGTCGGGCTGAGCACAAACCTCAGGAGGTTTTGGTTGGCAGCGTCGTAGACGTAGCGCGTCGTGAGCGGCAAGGCGGGCTGGCCGGCACCGGCGCCGTCCGGGTCAGCCACGGTATAGGTGGACTCGGTCAGCAGCTGGTTACGGGCATCGTAGGTGCGCGTGATGGTGTTGCCGGCCGCGTCGCGCTGCAGCACCTGGTTGCCGTTGGCGTCGTATTGCATCGCCGTCGCCTGGCCCAGCGCGTCGGTGACCTGGGTCAAGTCGCCGGCGGCGTTGTAGGCAAAGCTGCTGACCTGTGATACGCCGCCAATTGCTGGCGCCGTGATCTTCGTAAGCTGGCCTGCGGCGTCGTATTCGTAGCGGGTGACGAGGCCGAGCGGGTCGGTCACCGTGGTGCGATTGTTGACGGTGTCGTAGCTGTAGCTCGTGGTGTGGTTGAGCCCGTCCCTGACAGTAGCGATGCGGTAGTCGGCGCCCACTTGCACGTAGGTGAACGTCAGGCTGGTGCCGTCGCTCTGGGTGACGCTTGCCACGCGGGTGCTGGCGCCGTCGTAGGTGTAGGCCGTCTGGTAGTCATAGTTGTCTGCCGTGCTGGCGTCTTCAGGACTGAGGTCCACCGTCACCGAGCTCAGGCGGTTGCTTGTGTCGTAGGCATAGGCCACGCGGGTGAGGGTCGTGCCGTCGGCCCTGACGGTGCGCACCCTGGAGACGTTGCTGCCGGCGTAGTCGAGGTAGGTGACGTCGCCGCTGGCGCTGGTCATGCTGGAGAGCAGGCCCGAGGCGTTGTAGGCGTAGCTGGCGGTCGTGCCGCTGGCGTCCGTGGTGCTGGCCAGCCGCCCGGTGGCGGCCTCATACGTTTCGGTCAGGCCGGTGTCGCCGTCGGTCCAGACGTAGTCGCTGCCGACCGCCTTGATGGTGTCGTAGGCGCCGGCGCCGTCGGTGCTCACATAGGCGAGCCTGCCAGCGTCCCAGCTGTAGACCGACTCGCTGCCGTCCCGGGCGGTGCGGGTGAGGGTGCTGCCGGCAGCACCCAGCGTTCCCGTCAGCTTGACCTGCTGGGCATAGGCGCCCATGGACCAGTTGTCGGCATTGTCGTCGTTGAGCTTGCCCTGGCTGTTGTAGGTGCGCAGCGCCGTCAGGTTCACGCCGTGCGCAACCAGGTAGTCGTCCCGGTCCTGCAGCACCAAATTACCATTGGCCACATTGACAAACGCCTGCTCGCCGCTTCGCCCCTGGCCGGCCGCCCCCAGCAGCCCGCCTCGCCCCAGCGTGGCCAATGACGTTGAACCCAAGCCCAGGCTATTGCCGCTGACGATCGCAACCATGTGATCTACCTAATGGTGAACCGCCGGCTCGGGCCCCTGCCCCTCACCCCTCCTCCAACCCTTTGGAGAACTGCTCAACGGTATTTCATCAATACATCCTCCCCTTTAACACTTTGTTTAGGAAAA
>NZ_JBFUBJ010000017.1:0-8388 GCF_056405795.1 Polaromonas sp. P1_F1 | reverse complement strand
CTGTACGAAAAACGCAACGCGGTCAGCCCCGAGATGCCGCCGGCCGTCCCCCTGGCGATTGACCTGCCCGAGCAGTTTGCGCATGTGTCGGGCTGGGTGCATGCGCGCCCGGTGTTCCATCACATGCCGCCCGAAACCCGGTTGTACAACATCATCACCGA
Organism: Polaromonas sp. P1_F1; assembly: GCF_056405795.1. Taxonomy (NCBI): domain Bacteria; kingdom Pseudomonadati; phylum Pseudomonadota; class Betaproteobacteria; order Burkholderiales; family Comamonadaceae; genus Polaromonas; species Polaromonas sp. P1_F1. The sequence goes on along the minus strand of NZ_JBFUBJ010000017.1, from coordinate 8,227 downwards.
GCAGGGCTGCGGCCTGTTTGTGGAAGGCTTTCTGGCCTTTAGCCCTTGCCAGCAGGGCCCGGTGCAACTGGCTGCGCCTTGGCAAGCCTTGGCGGTTGATGCGGCTGCGGCCAGCTTTGTTGACCAGGTGAGTACCATTGCCGCGTGAGCGAAAAGGTAAATCACCAGAAACCAACTCAGTTCGACGCCGGAATCGCGCCCGTGCTGGCAGGCGCCGCCTTGATTCAGGGCGGTGTTTTAACGCTACGGGCCAAAGATGAAGAGCTGACCATCAAGGCGCCTGCAAAATTCTTGCGGGCGCTTTTTCATTGGTGCGACGGCAGCAAAACACGGGCAGAACTGGCAAGCATGGCCGAAACCAAATGGCCAGCCTCGCGGTTTGGTGGCTTTATGGACGCCATGCTGGAGGCGGGCGTGCTGGTGGACCATCGGTTTGTGGCGGATAGGCTGCTTCAGGAAAGGCGGATGCAGCGGCCCTACCAGAAAGCGGCCCCAGGCGGGTTCGAAGTGTCCTTGCCGCAGGGCGGAGATATTGAACTGGCGGTGCCTCGCCATTCGGGCGCCGCAGAGGCCGGCCCGGCCGGGGTGCTGTCTCTTGGCGCATTGGCCAACCTGCTGGCCGTAGCGCCGCAGGCAGAGGGCCCGGCTGGTTTGCGTTTTGTAGTTTTCTTCCGCGAAAACCTGGGCGTTGTTGAGGCTGGCACTTATGAAGTGCATTGGGCCGCGGCCGGAGCCTTTCTCCGGCCGTTTGGCAAGGCCGCTACCGCTGTGTCATACGAGGCATTTCCCAATCTCTACGACTTCTTTCGCAGCCAGGCGCTGCTGGCCATTTTTGCTGAAAGCAACCTTCCGGACTGCCCGCTGGATGTAGCTCTGGTGACTGGCGGGGCGGCTCTGCAAAGGCTGGCTTCTGCGGCTACCGCCAGCGGTATCGCGCATGTGGAGGCCGGGGCCGCCTATGGGCAGGCGGTGAGTGCACTGTGCGGGCCAGACAAGCACTTATTCATCGCCGCCACATTCCTCGGCGGCGTGCCACCACGTCATGGAGGCATCGGGAACCCCGCTTTGCTCAAGCCGATGGTCAGGATTATCGACCGTGGCGAAGCCGGTGGAGACTATCTGGCGGCGGCCCAGGTTGAGCGCGATGGCGGCGCCAACCTGACAGGCTGGGGGCGTTCCGTTGATGTCAAGGTGGCATGTGCCAAGGCACTGTCGGAGGCGGTCGAGCGTCATGCCTACCGCGAGCCGCCCGCCGGGTTATTGCTCAAAAAAGGCTGTGAGCTTGCCGGCAAGCTCAACCCCACCGAACTGATCCGGTTCTCGGAGAGGCAATACCGTGACAAGGCGAGCCTGGGCATCCGGCCCTACAGCGACGACGCCGAGCGCTTCTGGGTTGAAGCCAACTGCCTGGGTAGCGATGAGAAGCTCTTGGTGCCCGCCGACTGTGTTTTTTCAGGGGCGAATCTGCCGCGAGCGTCTGAGTTCGGCATGTTGATGCGGCAAACTTCGTCGGGCTGCGCCAGCGATGTATCACTGGATGTGGCGATTGAACGCGCGGGCCTCGAAGTGATTGAGCGGGATGCTTTCGTCAGGCATTGGCTTGCACAGCGACCGGGCCGCCTGGTGGCACCCGGTTCACTTCCAGCCGGCATTCAGGCCAAGGCTCGCGGCTGGGAGGCGCGCGGCTGCACCTTGCGCATTGGCGTCTTTGCAGGGGAATGGGGGCCGGTCATCTTTATCGCGATTGCTTCCGCCGTCCACCAATTTTCCGTGATCGCGGCATCATGCTTCGGCTCTATGGATGCATCCATCACGCATGCGCTGAGCGAAGCAGAAACCATCGGATTGCTCTCCGTGAAATCCGGCCCGCCCAAGCGGCTGGCGCCGAAGGCGGTGCAGACGCCAGCAGACCACGGCCTTCTCTTCAGGCAACCGGCCCACTATTTAAAGACGGCGGCAATCACGGAGGGTGGGGACGTGGTGAGTTTCGCGGAACTGCAGGCAACATGGCCCGCGACCCTGGCGCAAAGGCTGCAGGCCGCGCCACGGCCCCCCAAGGCCGTTTGGGTGGATTTAACCCAGCGGGCGGCTCCCGAATCACTTGATGGTCAGGTCATACGTTCGGTGCGGGTGCTGATTCCGGGCGCTATTCCCATAGGGTTTGGGTATGACGGTTTGCCTTTGGGCATGGACGAGAAAATCGCACCCGGGGGAAAGTTCCCCCATCCTTTCAACTAGCGGCAAGTCGCCCCCCCCCCCGCAATAGACAACGACTGAGGACTCATGGCCTTCCCTACTTTTTTTGACCACTTCCGCGCTGTGCGCGGATGGGCGGCCCAGCATGACGCGAAGGTTGAGATAGACATTCAGACCGTGCAGCTGGAAATACGCTGTGCCAATGTGTATTTCCGGTTCTATCCGATCTTTGCGGCGTCTGTCCGCAACAAGCTGGTTCACATCGAAGACCTGATGGAGTCGGTGATTGCATTTGGCGGGTGGCGCCCTTACAGGCCTTATTCCACGCCGCTCTCCACCGAAAAGCGGCTGTTCAAGCAGCACCTTGACCAGGCCGGTGTTCGTACACCCCAAATGTGGCCCCCGGGCCAGCAGCCGGCGCAAAGCTACATCCGGAAAAAATCCCGAGGCTCGTTCGGTTACGACATCCAGGGGCCCTTTCTGGCAACCGTCCCGGTGCCTCCCCTTGAGCCAAACAGCTCTGACGCCGGCACATTCCATGAACAGTTTGTCGCCGGCAAGATCGTAAAGATCTGGTACTGGGGTCACACACCGTTCTTCGCCGACATGCAAGACTACGCCACGGTCACCGGCGATGGCGTGTCAACAGCCGGCGCGCTGGCCGAGGCAAAACTCAAGCAAGACGTTGGTGCCAACATTCTGGCCGACAAGGCAATACTGGTGGCGTGCATGGCCTACCAGAGCTTCTCGCCCACGGATGTTCTGTCTGCCGGGCAAGAGATGTGGATTGATTTCCGGTATGGCCGCAGCTTCGCACCAAGGCAAGGGGCCGCCAAAGCCGGCAGCGCCTTGACGGAGTTAAAAACCGTGTGCGGCGAACAGATTGCGCAAATGGGAGCCCTGATGCGCACTGCCTTGCAGGAAGTCGCGCCGGCACCCCTGGCCTATTCGGTAGATGCCGTGCTCGACGACGAAGGTCAGCTGTGGTGGCTCGAGCTGAACTCCCATCCCATGTTTCCGCATTCGGGCTATGACGTCATGTTGAGTGATATTTTCAATCGCACGGCGGGGGGGGAGTCGCCTTGATCTGGTTTGCGCCGCACGCCAGGCGCCTGTGATTGACGGCGCGGCCGTGCCGCACAGCGTATGAGCACTCGAGGGGCGGCTGGGCTTCAATGCAACTCAGCATTACGCCCATCGGCGGCTACTTGACAGTCCAGTACTTGAAGACGATGACGCGCCGGTCAGTGGGGCAAATACGCGAGACCGAGCGGCCGACATGCGTCGGGTCACCGATGATCTTCATGATGCGGCCCGGCTTTGGCATAACGGCAGCGGTGATCTCGTTCTGCTCATCGAAAACAAGGGTCTCGCCGGCCCAGGCCACATTCCATTCCCGGTTGCAGTAAACCAGCGCCGTGTTGTGCAGGGGGCGCTTGTCTGCTTCGCCTATATCCTGATGCAACCGGCCTTCGGTGCCGAAGGTATTGGCGCTGATCATGCATTCGTACAGTCGCACCGGGTGATCATGGCTGGCCTTGATCAAGTCCCAGCATTGCGTGATTGACTGGAGAGTGTCATCGAGTGCGCGCATATTGGGCTCCACATCGTCGGTAAACGGCTCTTCCGTGAACGCAACGGGGTAGTACCAATGCATGTCAAGCTCATGCGATTTAAAGCGCTCCCATCGATTCAGGAAATGCATGGGCATCCACGAGACGGCCTCGATCAGGGACGTCATTAATGCTTCGGGCAGTAAATCGTCAAGAACTGTGATGTTCGGGTTGTTGGTATGCATAGTCGGAATGAAAACAGGCATCGAGGAGGTCGTTGAGCGCAGGGCTCACCCGGCACTCTCGATGCACTGCGGTTGGGCAATGATTTATCGGCTAACGTTGTCGCCGCAGCCACCGGAACTCAGGGGCAAGCCGGCTTTGTGGGGAAGGCGTGCACGATGAACTGCAGTCCAGCGGCCGCTTGCACTGCCGCTGCCGTTGGTGTTGTCGCCGGTCGCTTTTGGACTGGCCTGTTTCTTTTGCGTGGAAGCCGCGTCGGACTGGGGCTTTGCTTTTTCTTGCATGAAATGACTCCTTTAGTCAGGTTGAAAAATCAGGGAAACGGATGCGGGAATTTCGATCCAGAGTGGATACGAGGAACCATTCCCAGAGGCTCTCGTTGATAACCGAACGAGATCGGCAGCAAACCGGGGATGAGGGCCTTAACCACCGAAAGGTGGGTGCGACCTTGGTCGATATGGCTTTTCGTGGGCGTGATGTCGACCGCAAGGGGACGCAGGCCTCGCTCCGTAAAGCGCTTGACCAGCGTAGAAAGTGACGTCTGGCATGAGTTTTCGGGCCACTGAGTCGTGGTGGAGGCGGTTACCGGAAACAGCACCCGGTCGGCACGCCGGTAGTAGCGTTTGAGGCCATAAAGTTCAAAGTGATGCTCGGTGGTCTCGACTTCGTCTGGGGAGCTGATGCCAGGCAGGTGGCCATGGATCCAGGCATATACCCGGGCCTCCACCTCATCGAGCGCGCTGTGGACGGCATCCCCGAAGCTGTCGCTGGCTGCGGTTCCCATGGTGGTGAAGTGTTGGGCGTCATGCTGCGCGGAAACCAGTGCCACGTGCGCCCATGGCACTTGCAGATGCTGGACCGTCACCCTGCAGCCGGCCGCTTGCAAGGTGCCGATGCGCTGCGCAATGTCCTCGGGCCATTGTTCAGGGGGAACCAGGCTTCCTGGTTTTTGAGCAAGCCAATGCCGCATGAACGCATCGCGCTCCACCACCTCCAGTAGTGCTCTAACGGTAGCGTCTTCCACAGTGGTGCTGGCGGCGCAACCTGAGGATGTCACCTGGGTATACGGACGTGAGGTGTCGTGTCCGAGGGCGGCAAGGCTGTTGCGTGAAAAAACGAGTTCCGCCAGCACCCGGACTTTTCTGCCCGTAGCCAGTTCCAGTGCATCTGCCCAGGGATAGGATTGTGTTTCTGAGAATGGTCGATAGAAGAAATTTGAAGTTTCGTACTGTTTCTCCGCGTAGCAGACGAACTGTCGGGGATCCAGTGCATGCTCGACCTCGGCGATGCTACCTTCGACGATGCCTCGCGGTTGCCGGAAGCCTTCGCGCTCTATGGCTTCGGCAATGGCCTTGCGTACCGCCAGCAATGGATCTGTTCCGCGGCCCCAGGTGTGCGGCCGCTCGTCATTCTCATCGAGAATTTTTGCACGCGCGAGGTGAAAACCCATGGAGTAAAGCGCGGATTCGCCGTTGACCCAAGCAAAATCGATCAGCGGCATCCGCTCCATAATGGTAATTTGCTCGGAAGTAGCCTTGACACCGAACATGGCCGAACCCAGCAGCAGTTGCCGGCCGAGTCCGCACATGCGCGCGATCGGCCGTTCGTAATACCCGCCTATTGTTGCGTAGCCCAGTTCCAGGGCACCGGCGCTGAGTGCACCGTTGTGCAGCGCTGCACCGGCTTCCATAAAGAGGTACTGGAGCGAGCGGTTGCGGTAGCGCGTCGCTGCTATCGCCGGATCGGCGGCGAGGAAAACGGCACCCGTTGCATAGGTTAATTCCCAGGGCTTGCCGAAGGCCAAGGCCAGCTGCGGTGGTGTGTTCCCGACGGGGTGCAGCAATACCGTGCGCTCGTCGGGGTATTGAACCTGGTACACGCCGGGCAGATAGTCACCGACCTGGCGTTGCAGCGCCACGTAAACCTCCACCAGGTGCATGCCACCTGCAGACGCGATGGTGCGTTGCGGCATCGCGTATCCTATTCGCGGATGCTTGACCCGGACTACACCGGCGAGGGACCAAAGCAGTTGGTGGAGCGCGGAAATGGATACCGGCTTGTCATCAAAGGTATAGCTTGTTGTGCGCGCGGAAAAGAAAGGGTCAAGCGGGGTACTTTCCACTCTGGCGGCAGACTCGGGCAGGGTTTCCTCGGACTGCTCTTCATTCCACAAAAAGCGTGCTGCGATGCTGCCCGTCAATTTGGCAGCCGCTGAAAGGCCGAAAGGGCTGAACTGAAAGGCATAGTGCGCAGCGTGTGCGCTCACCAGGCTGGCGTCGATCAAAGCGCCCTCGGCGAGCAGGAACTCCATGAATTGGGCAAACTCAGAGCGCTCTTGCGCGTTCCCGAAACTCTTCAGGATTTCGTCGACAGTGCGTGTTCCGTCGCACAGGCTGAAGGCCTGGTCCAAAAGCAGTGCGGGTGCCTGGACTTCGATGTCTTCGTTGGCAGTGCGGACCACCAGCGTTGCCAGGCGGCCCTTGCTGCGGATACGGCTGGCGCCGGAAAACATGGGCGACAAGCGGTCTTCAGCGCCAAGGCAGGCCTGCACCTGGGTGGGAATGCGGTGATTCAGAACGCGATTTCGGTTGCCGCCGATCCTGGTAGCCGATGGCACGGAGATTGGCGAACCGGACGCAGAAAATTCAGGCTTCATGCCGACACCCTTTCGCCGATGCCGGGGCTAAGCCTGATCTGCGCGGGGCGTTCCGCCGGAATAGCTATGCCGTCTGGTGACCCGCGCATTGGGTTCGGTATGGTCTGACCGGATGCCGGTGCCATGGCAGAGCCGGGTTCCGGGGCGGAAATGGGTGTTCCGAAAAGTGTTGAAAACATGGCCGAATAGCCGGTCGGCGGGAAAATGGGGTTCGAATTGGCCTCAAGCCACCAGATCTTTCCGTCCGTGTCGAGCACTCCGTCGAGCGAACACAAAACAGGTGCGCTGAGTTCCTCCCGCAGCTCTGCGGCGATCCATTGGCCGGCTACCTCCAGTTGGGCTATTTGAGTCGCAGGCATGTGCCGCAGGAAATTGTCTTCCTCTTCCGTAGCCGCATCCGGCGCGAAACGGCGTCCGTAGCGATAGTCCAGCCAGGCAGACATATCTGGTGGCAGCACGGTATTAAAGTTAAGGCCCTGATAGGCAAGCGCCTGTGCCACCGCCTGCTTCTCAGGGTAGTCGGCCCAGCTTTGCTTGAGGTCTTTGAGGCGCGCGTCAATCAGCTCTGCGATGGTGTTGCGCTCGTTACCGTGTATTAAAGGATAGGGATGCAGTTGCGCATGGAATGCGCGACCTCCCCAAAACCAAACTTTGATATTCGTGCCATGCACGAACGACTCTGCATAGAGGCTGCCGGTGCTGCCCGGTTTTGCCAATGCCTGCATCTGCGCCGCGTCGGGTTCTTGCCCGGGATGGTAGGGGCCGGCCAGTTCCTTGCCGAAAGATCCGACCGAATGTTTGACGACAAAGTCAGCCGTGGCCTCGCGCGGGGACGGCCACATGGCGGGGGTGGTGAGTCCGGACTCCGCGAGACGCTTCTTGAAGAAGAGCTTGTCTGCCGCAAGGGGCCAGCGCAGAGGGCGGTAAGGCAGCCAGCCGATAAATCCGGTGGCCTCTCGAACCATCTGGGGAACATGCATCAACTGACCGTCCTTGTGTGCCAGGAACTGGGGATGCAGCGTGAAATATCGGTTACGGGCCTTCACTTCAAGCTCAAAAGTCAGCACATTGAGATTGACGAGCGCGTCATGAGCCTCTGCCCAGGCCTTGACGGCACGGATGTGGTTCATGGTGATCGCGATAAACATGGAAGAGTCTCCGGGTGATGCCGCCTGTATGGATACCGGTCAGGAAATGAAGGGCGTGGGGTCGCCCTGGCTGAATGCCGATACGCGCAGGCGCGCAGCGTCCGTGCCAGTGGCGCTTATCAATATATCCATGCCGATTTGAATTTGTTTAGCGATTTTCGGCGCGTGCGGTCGGATGCAAATTTTCCTAAACAAAGTGTTAAAGGGGAGGATGTATTGATGAAATACCGTTGAGCAGTTCTCCAAAGGGTTGGAGGAGGGGTGAGGGGCAGGGGCCCGAGCCGGCGGTTCACCATTAGGTAGATCACATGGTTGCGATCGTCAGCGGCAATAGCCTGGGCTTGGGTTCAACGTCATTGGCCACGCTGGGGCGAGGCGGGCTGCTGGGGGCGGCCGGCCAGGGGCGAAGCGGCGAGCAGGCGTTTGTCAAT
>NZ_JBFUBJ010000016.1:0-9711 GCF_056405795.1 Polaromonas sp. P1_F1 | reverse complement strand
CGGCAATGTGGCGCAAAGGCTGGCCTATGCAACAGCCGTGGCGCCGCCCGTGGCCGCCACCACGCCGGATGCCGACACGATTCAGGCCGCCGTGGTTGCCAGTGCCGCCAACGACCGCATCGAGCGCTTTGCTTATGACCGGGCGAATCGCCAGGTTTTCCGCATCGATGCCGGCGGGGCCGCGACCGAAACCACGTTTGACGCCGCCGGCAATGCCGTGCAGACCCGGCGCTACGCAGCGCTGGTCGACGTGTCTACCTTGCCGGCCTTGGCTTCGACCTCCGCCGTCGCTCTGCTGGTGGTGGCCAACGCGGCGAACGACCGCGTGGAGAAACGCGCTTTCGACGCCAGCAATCGCCAGGTCTACGGCGTTGACGCCCTGGGCTATGTCCGCAAGACGGTGTACGACGGCAACGGCGCCATCAAGGGTGTGACCGAATATGCCTTGGCCATACCGGCAGCAACGGCCGGCACGGCCACCGCGATCGCAGGGGCCATCGTTGCTTCGGCCGCGAATGACCGCAGCAGCAGCTTCGTCTATGACGCCGCGGGCCGCCTGACCAGTAGCACCGATGCCCTGGGCTTCACCGAATCCAATACCTACAACGCCATCGGTGAAAAGCTCACGTTCACCAACAAGAACGGCGCCACCTGGAACTACGGCTACGACGCGGCCGGCCGTCTCGTCACCGAGACCTCCCCCCAGGTTGCGGTGACCGGCCTGCAGGTCAATGCCACGACCGGCCAGCTGGAAGTCAACCCCGCGCTCAGCGGCAACGCCAGCATCGTGACCCGCATGACGTACGACGCGCTGGGCAACCTGCTGTCGCGTACCGAAGCCTTGGGCCGCGCCGAAGAGCGCACCACCAGTTACGAGTACGACGCTGTCGGCCGCCAGGTCAAGACGATCTTTCCGCCGGTTTCGGTCTACAACGCTGCTGGCGACAACGTCACCGTCAACGGCGCCACCGGGCTTGCCACCCGCACTGAAACCCTGCAGACGCTGAGCAGCCAGACCACTTACGACGTGTTCGGCAATGCCGTCGCCAACCGCGACGTTGCCGGCGCCATGAGCTACAAGGCCTACGACAGGCTCGGCCGTCTCAGCTATGACGTCGATGCCCTCGGCTTTGTGACGGGCTATGCGCGCGACACCTGGGGCGAAGTCACCACGCTGACGCGTTACGGTTCGGCCACCACGCTGCTCACCGGCAACCCCGCGCGGCTCAGCAGCACGCAGATAGGCGCCGCCCTGGCCGCGGTCGGCTTCAGCCATAGTACCGACCGCATTCTGCTGACCGAGTACGACCGCCTGGGCCGCGTCACCAAGGTGATTGAGCCACAGGGCTACGCCTACGATTCAACAGCCACCGCGGGCGCGCAGTATTTCACCGCGGGCAAAACCACGCGCAACAGCTACAACGCCTTTGGCGACCTCAGCCGTGTCGCCTTGCTCAAGAATGCCGTCACCGACACGTGGACCGCGACGGAATACTTCTACGATGCCCGCGGGGGGCAGACGGCCATCGTCGATGCCCTGGGTTACCTGACGACCCAGGCTTTTGATGCAGCCGGCAATGTCGTGGACCGTACCGAGTACGCCAGCGCCATCGTGGGCTGGAACAGTTCCGTCGCCCACACCGCGGCGCCGGCTCCTGTTGTTTCCGCCAACGACGACCGCAAGACGACCTCGATTTTTGACCGCGGCAACCGCAAGCTGTCGGACACGCGCGTCAATGTGCTCTACAGCGTCTCTACCGCCAGCACTACCGGCGTGCGCGGGAACGCGGTCACCAGCTACCTTTATGACGCCGTCGGCAACAAGACGGCCACCACTGACGCCACCGGCGCCACCACTTACAGTTACTACGACGCGATGGGTCGCGTGACAGCGGTGGCCGAGCCCTCGCGCATCGACGTGGTCACGCCGGGCACCAACGTGGTCCTCACGCCGCTCACGCTGTTCCGCCGCGATGCCTATGGCAACGTGGTCAGCAAGGTGGAGCTCGCCAACGGCGCGGCAGTGGCGACCGCCACAGCGTTCACGCAGGGCGCGGCATCCGGCTCTGACCGTACGACGCTGGCCGCGTACGACCGTTCGGGCCATGCCACCCAGGTGACCGACGCACTGGGCTACAACCACTACAGCTCCTACGACGCGCACGGAAACATCGCCAAGGAGTGGCAAGCCGTCACCGGCAATGACGGCGTCGCCAGGACCAAATTCCGCGTCTACCAATATGACAAGCTGGGCCGCCAGACCCACGTCATCGATCCTGCCTCCACCACGGTGCTGCAGAGCGGCCTGACGACGGGGTTTTCCTCGGATACCTATACCTACGTTACCTATGACGAAAGCGGCGCCTATGCGCTGACAGGCGCCGGCAATAGCGCAACACTCGGCTGGTCGTCGCTGATTGACGCCGGCGGAGGCCTTGTGAGGGTCCAGCTGGATTACCAGACCGTGGCCGTACCCCAGTACATCGGCCGCGATGAAAACGGCGTTCTTCTTTTCGACGGCGGCTATTCCCACGCGGCCAGCGTGACGCGCGACTTCAATGCGGCCAATGCGGCTGGCGGCGTGACGCTGGCGTGGGGCAATGCCAGCTCCGTCGATGGCGGTATCTCGCAGCTGTTCACCATACGCGTGTGGCAGCAGGATGCGGTCGGCAATTGGGCCATGAAGTGGCAAGGCAGCCCCGCGCAGGCAAACGGCTCCGGCATCACCACCGTCAGCCAGGCGCAGGCCGGCGTGGTGGACACTGCGGTCGAATACAACGCTTTCGGCGAGATGACGCGCAAGGGCATCAATGGCGGGCGCGAAGAGTACTTCGACTACGACAGCGCCGGCCGTCTCTGGCGCACCAACAGCGGTGACGGTATCGCCAAGGTCTCTCTGTACGATTTGCAGGGTAACCAGACGGCCGATATCCGCAGCGCGGGCTCCGGCCGCGGCAACCTGAATCTGCTGGCGTATACGAGCGCTGACCAGGTAGCCGGCCTGGCCGATGTCCGGCGCACCGACGTGCAGTATGACGCGCTCGGCCACGTCACCCAGCAGCTCCAGGCCGAACGCCTGACAAGCCAGGGCGGTGTGGCCGTCCGTGCGAACCAGGCCAACGCGGGCATTGCCTCCGTTTCTTATCCCGCATACGACTGGAATGGCAACAGCACCGGCTGGTACGGCAGCAACAACGTCTACCTGAGCTGGTCGTCTCTGGCCAATCTCGGCGGTGGCGATATTCAGGTCACGATTGACTACGTGACCCAGCCCTACACCTACGTGTCGGGCCAGACCATGGTCTATGGTGAAGACGGCACGTATACCCCCGCTAAGGACGAATCCGGCAACGTCATTGGGACCAGCTCATATGTGGGCGCGGTCGCCTCCAGCATTACCCGCACATTGACCGGGGACCAGGCTCCCAGTGGCATGACCATGAGCTGGGTCGACTCCGGCGTGGTGGGTGGCCTTTCTGCCGTGACTCGCATGCGCCTGTACAAAAAAGATTACCAGGGCAACTGGCGGCTCATCACCGACCGCAGCAGTTTCGGCACCAACGGAAGCAGCATTGAGCTGACGGCGCCGACAGATGCGTCGACCACGCTGCAGCTGCAGTTGCGCCCGGCTGGCGCCACCACACCGGTTGAGACTGTCAGCCTTGTGAACTTCGGCGACGCACTGCGTTATGACGCCGGAACGCGTAACCTCGCGGCCTATGAATACCAGGTGCTGACAACGGTTTCCGGCGGTGCCACAACCAGCTCGGGCTGGTTGCCCGTGCCGGTGTCCGCGGCAACGGCGGGCACCAGCCAGTGGAGCCGGCCGGTCGTCAACCAGAAGACCGACCGCTGGGGCAATGTGCTCGAGATCAACGACCCGCGGGCCCCGGCCTGGAAGACCACCTACAGCTACAACGCCAACAACCAGATCGTGCGCCAGAGCCAGGCCGATACCGACGGAAACCAGAGCGCGGCCAGCCCTGTCACCGCCATTTACTACGACCGCATGGGCCGGCAACTGGCCATGACAGACGCGCGTGGCAACAGCAACCTGCAGGAGTTCGACGCCGCCGGCAACCTCGTCAAGGAAACCCATGCCGATGCCGGCGTGGTGAGTTACCGGTATGACGTTTTCGGCAACAAGGTGCAGGTCAGGGACGCGCGCGCGTTTGTGACCACCTTTAACTACGACAAACTCAACCGCCTGCTGAGCACCGTGCGGCCAACAGAGGCTGTTTACACCGTAGGCGCATCCAACTGGCTGGCGTATGTCAACACCCGCGCCATCACCGAGACCAGCACCTGGGACCAGGCGGGCCGCAAACTCACCTCGACCAATGGCAACAACGAGACACTGAGCTACGCCTACGACATGCTCGACAACGTCGTGGCGACCCGCCAGCCCCTGGGCCAAACCGTCAAGGCCACCTTCGACCTGCGTGGCCGCAAGTCGGCCGAGGTTGACGCCAACACCAACAGCGCCACCTGGAACTACGACTACTTCGGCCAGCTTTACAGCCACACCGACCTGGGCGGCGCCAAATTCACCTACACCTACGACAATGCGCGCCAGCTGGTTTCACAGACCAGCACCCGCGGCCAGAACCTGCAATACGCCTACGACGCTGCCGGCCAGCTGGTCCGTAACACTGACGCAGCAATGGGCAAGGTCACCACCTATGCGTGGGACCTGGGTGGCCATTCGGTACGCGAAAAAGTGGTGCAGGGTGGAGTGACCTACCAGGACAACTCCATGGCCTACGACGCGCTGGGCCGCTTGCGCTGGGTGGGCGACACCCGTGCCTTCATCAATCTGGAATACGACAAGATGGGTAACCGTACCCGTATCCAGACCCACGTCATCAATGGGGGCGGCGCGGTGGATGCAGACCGCTACTTCCAGTACGACGCCATGAACCGGCAGACCGTGGTCGATGCGGTAGATGCCGCCGGTAACCTGGGCACCACAGGCCACCGCATCACCTACGACGGCAGCGGAAACCGGATGAGCGACACCTACTATGGCAACCGTGTCACGTCCGGCCAGGTGGTTGACCATTACGACCCCATCTATGGCGGCATCCCCGTGCTGGATGAATCGGGAAATTACACCTACGACGAGTCAGGTAATCTGATCACGACCTGGGGCGTCGTCGGTTACACGCCGATTTACCGGACCGACTACTACGCCAACCAGGGCACCACCGTTGAGACGTACGGCTACGACGGCCTGAACCGTCTGATGGGCGTGGTGCGCGACGGTGTGCACCTGGACTATCGCTACTACGACGGAGCCGGCCGCGTTCTGCAGACGGGCCCCGCAGGCACCCTGCCGGTAGGCTATGTCAATGCCCTCACAGGCGGCGCATCAGGCGCCAGCGGCAGCGAAACCCGCATCAACCGCTTTGATGCCAACGGGCGCATGCTGTACCAGCGTGTGCTGCGCAGCGACAACGGCGCCAAGTACGACATCAACTACACCAGCTATGACGCCGCAGGCAATCTGCAAAGCTACGCGTTGCAGAACTACGAAGGCACGGCCTACACCAACTATTACAGCTACGCGCAAAACCGCTTTGACGGCTACAAGGAAGCCAGTGTCTACGGCACCAGCACCTACTTCTCGGCCGGCACCACCAGCAGCTACTACGACGTCAACGGCAACCTGACGGCCATCACCGACAGCACCAACGGCGCCGTCAACCGCAACTTCGTCAATGATGCTTCGGGCAAGGCCCTGTACACCGCCCAGAACGGCCAGGTTCAGCGCCAGCTCATCGTTGCGGGCGAAGTGCTGGGCCGCTACGGCAATGCCTCGAACGGCGCCAACGTGGTCGACTTCAACTTCGGCTACCAGCCCATCAACGGCAGCTATCCCAAGCCCAGCCCGGGCACCTACATCGTGGCGCCCAACGACACCCTGCAAAGCATTGCCAGGGGCGCCTACGGCGACAGCTCGCTCTGGTACCGCATCGCCGAAGCCAACGGCCTGGCCAGCGACAGCGACCTGAGGATAGGCCAGACCCTGACCATCCCCAACCGGGTCGGGACCATCAACAACAACGCCAATACCTTCAAGCCCTACGACCCGAGCGCGATCGTGGGCGACACCACGCCCAACCTGCCGACGCCTCCGCCGCCGGCGGCGCAGAGCGGCGATGACGGGTGCGGCTTCTTTGGGCAGGTGCTTGTCATTGCCATCGTCGTGGTGGCCGCTATTTATACCGCTGGCGCGATGAGCGGAACTGCGGGTGCATTTGGCGGGGGATTCGGCGGAACCATGAGTGCAGGTGTCAGCGTGATGGGCGGCGCAGGTGCAGGTGCTGCAGCAGTCGCGGGAAGTGCCCTAGGAACTATAGGTACTTTGGCTGTGGCTGGTGCGGTAGGCTCCATTGCGGGTCAGATCGCTGGCAACATTTTGGGTGTGCAGGATGGATTCAGTTGGGAGCAAGTTGCACTGGGCGCGATCAGCGGCGCCGTGAGCGGCGGTTTGCAGGGAATGAACATCACCGGCGCCACGGCTTTGGAGGGAGGTGCCGCAACCTTTGGCAATGTGATTGCCAGGGCAGCCATGGGCAATGCTGTGAGCCAGGGCATTGGTGTTGTGACGGGTCTGCAAGATCACTTTGACTGGAAGGGTGTAGCTGCCAGCGCAGTGGGCGCCGGTGTTGGTCAGGCGGTTAGCGGTGCGCTAGGCAAAACAGACATCAACCCGTTCGTGGCACGAGCCATTACCGGATTGGCCGCGGGTACGGCCACTGCCATCGCCCGGGGCGGCAAGATCGCCGTGCAGCAGATTGCGGCGGATGCTTTTGGCAATGCACTGGCGGGATCAGTCGCTGATTCTTTCGGGCAAGGCAGCGCTGGCAATGAGGGAGAGCAGGGTGCCGCGCTCAGTCAGGTGGCGCAGGAAAGTTTCAGGCGCAGCGAGATTAACGATCAAAACTGGGATGCGCGTATACAGACGGCGCTGGCCCGGTCTGGGCCTGGGCGCTGGGATGATGAAGTGCGGCCCTCAATGGGCGGCTTGTATGCGAAGACCTACGGTGGGGAAGTCCAGAGCGCTGCGGATCGGCTTAGCCTGAGCAACCGACAAGGACTCAGCAACAGCGAGTCCAACGTCATCAACACTGCGCAGACGCGTGAACTCAACCAACTACAGCGCAATACGACGGATTTGAAAGCGTTGTCAGCTCAGCTCTCGACGGAAAAAGCACTTAACAACATGCAGGCCATGGCTGATGCATACCGCGCAAGCGGCATGGGTGGCGCCACAGGTGACCCGTACGCCTCCTGGAGTGACTCACCAACTCTGCCGGAGGTGACAGTCAAAGAGCCGCGCATGACGCAGGCAGAAATGGACGAGTTCGATAGGGTAAATCCAAGCGGCGGTGGAGGAGCCGGAGTGCCGTCTGGGAATGGGTCCATTACGCCAATAGGTGATGTAGACGCCTTTTTTACGTTTAACCAGTTTGGCCGTGGAATGAAAGGATTTGGTGGCGCAGCGCTTGATGCGTGGCTTGCACTGCCTCGTGCGGGCGTTGGGCTGTATAAGTTGACTGGTGATGGTGGGGGGTATGCACGCAACGCTATTTCCCCGAGACGCAGTGTGCTTACCGGAGAGGTGTTTGCCTATCAGCCTGAGAGCGGACTGATTCAGAGCATTCAGAAAAATGGCGTCGCCGGTACGATTGGGCTTGGCATAACGGGAGCAGTACGTGGTGCGCCAGGTATCGGATTGATTGGAGCGCTCGGTGCGCCTAATAGGGACTGGGGCATAGTTGGCGGGCAAGTGTTCAACACGGCCGCTACGGTAGTGGCTATGGGAGCAGGTCGCGTTTCAAATACAACGATGGGGGAAAATAACGTAGTAATGAATTCGGGCGGTGACCGGTTGATTGGCACGATGGGCCCTGCCCGCGTCAATAATACCGCTGAGCTTAATGCCATCGTTAAAGACTTGAAGGAGAAGGGTGTCGATATCAGCTATCGCGAAGGGCAGTTTGCATATGGCCCCGCGCCGAGCGGTGGTCGCCCCGGCAATATCGTTTTTGACCCGAATTCATCTCTGTCCGCCATTAAGCACGAGTACGGACATTTCGTTGACGACGCGGCGTTAGGGTTTCCTGGTCAGCGCTATTACTATGAGAATCCTAGTGCACGTGTGGGAACGGAGCGGCGCCAGTATTTGGGTGAAATTCGTACAGCTAGGGAACTGGGTGATATCACGGCACGTCGGCAACTTATTGAGGACTATCTCGGTGAGAGAAAATATCTCATCGACAACTACTACACCAAGCCCTACGGCTCGAAGTGATGAGGACGCGAAATGTTACTACCTGAAAATCCCGAAAAAAGGTCAGGACTCTGGGATGCTGTAGCAACACAGTTGGCCGAGACCGCAATGTGCATCCTTATCAAGGATGGGGTTGGCAACCCTTTGGCGGAAGCGAAGGGACCGAACCGAGACGAGGCTGAGCTGGTCCTAGCTAGGCTTCGGGGAGCGGAAATTTGCCGTATTAGTGCGAATCGTGGCAGTGCAATTTCGCCGCATTTTGCGGGGAAACGTGAAGACGATACTGTTTTAGTTACCGAATTTCTGACTTCTCCATCTGAAGCTGCGTTGACGGTGGATAAAGAAAAGCTCAAGCGTGATCTGGAGACAGCAGTGATCAATTTGCTTTTTACGGAAGGTGGCGTGAACACTGTGCTCGTGCCATTACCTATGGCACCCTGGGCAATGCGGGATGCCGAGATTAGCTTGGTCCAGGAAGGGCTGATGTTCAGCAAACGGAGCTAGTTATGGCGCAGCGTACGGCCAAATGGACCCGGGCAATTTGTATGCTGAGGGCGCTTGACTGGTGCCCGTATCGTCTTTGTATCCGAATCGAACTCTTCGTATCTCATCCGTATCGCACCGTATCCTGTTCGTAGCATAGGCGGACTGGAAAAATTCAAGCTAGAACGCCATCGCCGACAGCTGGGTACCACCACCAGGTGGTAGCAGTCTCTTCCCTTAAGAGACTCTTCATCGTCGTAGTGCCGGTAAACCTGGTTGTGGGCCGGAAGCTTGACAGGCACAACGCGGCTCAGGGCAATCCGAGCGCATGCGCCGAGGGTGTCCAGTTGAAGCTTCAAAAACCACGCCTCAAGTGGCTCCCCAAGACAGGTTGACCTACTCATCGAATTTGCTATCAATTCAATAGCTGCTTGCGCATATCCCTATTGGTCTACAGCCATTATTCGCTTGAAAATCACTGATTTGCAGGTCGCCGTACGACGCTATGAGCCGACAGGCGGTTGAATGCCGTCGAACCTGACCCAGCGCGCGGCCAGACTCCAGCGCAATCCAACGCTCGCCGCCACGATAAACATTCTTCAGGGTGCCGGATGTATTGAGTGGGAGCCGTGGATTTCGAAGGCTCCCGACAAGTGCCTGTGTTCCTAATTAACCTAACTGGAGTTAAAAATGGGTGGAATTACCAAAGGTGGTCTTTTTGTTGGCAAAGACGAGTCATACATCCCGAGCAGGAAAGCCCAGGACGACGTGAACGAAGGCTGGTCGGTGACGAAGCGGCCTTATCGCTCAGCGCAGCAGGGCCAGACGGGCCAGGAAGAGATCGTTCCCGCTTCGTGCGACTCCTGCACTGCCTCCTGCTTTGTGGCCGGCAATCGCGTACTGATGGCCGACGGCTCCAGCAAGCAAGC
>NZ_JBFUBJ010000015.1:0-14175 GCF_056405795.1 Polaromonas sp. P1_F1 | reverse complement strand
CCTTCCGTAGCCGACCCCCAGGCCCAGCGGGCCGCCGCCTTCGCCGTAGCTCAGCGAGACGTCGGTCTGCTTGTAGTCGCTTTCAAAGCGGACCGGGCCGGCCGCGGTTTCCGGCAGGCCTTCACCATTGAAGTAATGGCCGGCGCGGAAAACGAAGTTGCTGATCACCGGGCTGGCGTAGCCGATGGCATTGGACACCCGGGTGCGTGCATTGAAGATGGAGGAGCCAATCGCGGTGGCGCCGGCGTCGTGGATGACGTACTCGACATTGCGGCCCAGGATCGCGTAGATCGGCGTGCGGCTGGGTGCGGCCGAGTCAATGCGCCCGATGTTGACCACACCGAAGTCGCCGCTGATGCCGACGTAGGAGTTGCGGTAGACGGGCGAGCTTGACGCGCCGGTGTCCGAAGAGATTCCCATCTCCAGGCCAAAGAGCGCCTTGAGCCCTCCGCCCAGGTCCTCGGTCCCCTTGGCGCCGAACCGGGACGCGTTGCCCGTGATGAGCGTCTGAGAGACGGAGCCGGTCTTCGAGTTCTCAAAGCTCGTATCCATCCTCCCGTAAATCGTCACCGTGCTTTGCGCCAACGCGGCGACGGGGGTTATGGCGGTTATTGCGCCGGCGCCAATCGCAGCCAGGCAGGCTATCTTCAATTTCATTTCTCACTCCTGAAAGTTTTGTAAATGGCGGCGAATCATTCGCCCCCGCATGGGTGTTCACGGGCGAAGTTCGCCCAGGTCTTTCCTGCTTCCCTCCTCGCCGACCGTCATAAATCCTGAAAAACTCGCTTGCTTTTTTGTATTGACTAGCGATACACTGTATCAAACAGCGTTACAACTAGATCATGAAGCGGTGATGACTGTCAAGAAATTTCGCGGCGCTGTTGCCGCGAATGCACAAGGTGAAAGCTGGCAAGGGTGTTGGTTGGCCTCTAAATTGCGAGCAGTTGTGCGAACGTGACGTACCGGCGGGAGGCCTCCCGCCGACTGGAGTTTTTGATGAAAGTGACGTGCAATAGGGGGCCTGTTGCGGTCTCCCAGGGTGGAGGCGACGGGCTCGAGCGAGGCGGCGTGCGATGTGGGCGGGTGTTGGCCCGTGCCGCAGCCAGAGATAAGGACGCAATCTGATGTTTGGCCCCATATTCCAGCGAATGCGCGACAGCCTCGTCGTCGTTGCGCTGATGTCTGCCATCGCGTTTACGGGCATTCACCTCATTGGCGACCCCATACACCTGCTTGTCAGCCCGAATGCCTCCACCGAAGAGGTAGAGGTCGCGGCGCGCAGCCTGGGGCTGGACCGGCCGATCTACGAGCAATACGCGCTGTTTGTGAAGCATGCGGTCGAGGGAGACCTCGGCAAATCGTTTGTCTTCAACCGGCCGGCGCTGGGAATTGTTCTGGAGCGCATGCCCGCAACCCTGGAGATGGCGTTTGTCGCGCTGATACTGGCGCTGGCCATCGGGATCCCTCTCGGGCTCGTCGCGGGCCTGATGCCGGACTCCTGGGTTCACAAGCTCATTGCCGGATTTTCAATCGCAGGGGTCACCATTCCCACGTTCTGGAAGGGGCTCATCCTCATCCTCATCTTTTCCGTGAATCTCGGATGGCTTCCGTCAGGCGGGCGAGGCGACACCGAACAGCTCTTCGGCATCGCCTTCAGCTTCCTGACATGGGACGGCCTCAAGCACATGATCCTTCCGGCAACGACGCTTGCCATATTCCAGATCGCCATGGTGATTCGCCTGACGGAGACCGGAACCCGCGATGTGGTGCAACAGGAGTACGTGCGGTTCGCGCGTGCCAAAGGCGTGTCCGGGTTCAGGCTCCTGGCCAGACACATCGCCCCGAATGTGATGATTCCCGTGGTTACCGCCGTCGGGCTCGAGTTCGGTCACCTCATCGCTTTCTCTGTGGTGACCGAGTCGGTCTTTGCATGGCCGGGCATGGGAAAACTCATCATTGACTCGATCCTCCATCTCGACAGGCCCGTTGTCGTGGCCTACCTGATGGTCACCGTCCTTCTGGTGGTCTCCATCAACCTTCTGGTCGATCTCCTGTATGTGATTCTTGATCCCCGGCTCAGAGCCCGCAGCAAATAAAACGAGGTGACCCCATGATCCAGACCGAATCGTTGAACGCGGAGGAAAAGCCGGCGGCCCGGCCGGCGCCGCAGCCGGCGCAAACCCCGTGGAGCCGGATCCGGCGGCAATTCCTGCTGAGCAAAATTGCGTTCGCAGCGCTGGTCGTCTTCGGGCTGCTGCTCATCGTGGCATTGGGCGCGCCATTTTTCTCACCGCAGAACCCGTACGACCTGGCCTCCGTGTCTATCGTGGACGCAGAACTCGTTCCGGGTGCGCGCAGCGAAGTGAGCGGGATGCTGCATGTCCTCGGCACCGATGGCGCCGGACGGGACCTGATCAGCGCAATCTTCTATGGGCTTCGCATCAGCATGGCTGTCGGCCTTCTGAGTGCATTGGCCGCACTTTGCATCGGAACAACAGTGGGCCTGACGGCCGCCTACTTTGGCGGGCGTGTGGATTCGTTCTTCATGCGAATCGTTGACTTGCAACTGAGCCTGCCTGCCATCCTGATCGCTCTGGTACTTTTGGCATCGCTGGGCCAGGGTGTAGACAAGACCTTGCTGGCCCTGATCATTGTTCAATGGGCGTACTACGCCCGCAATGTGCGCGGGGCCGCGCTGGTGGAGCAACAAAAAGAGTATGTGGAGGCAGCGATGGGGCAAGGCTTGCCCCCCAGGCGGATCATGTTCAGGCACGTGCTGCCGAACTGCATGGGAACGCTGATCGTCACCGGCACCCTGCAGACGGCGCACGCCATCAGCCTGGAGGCAACGATGAGTTTCCTGGGTATCGGGCTTCCCCAGACAGAACCTTCGCTGGGGCTGCTGATTGCCAATGGCTTCGAGTACATGCTCACGAACAAATACTGGATCTCGGTCTATCCGGGGTTGGCATTGGTGCTTCTGGTGGGGTCGATCAACCTGATCGGTGATCGTCTGCGTGTTGTTTTCAACCCCAAGCTGGATCAGGTATGAGCACAAGTGCGTTAAAGGTCAGTGGGATCACGACCCACTTCGAGACCAAGGCCGGCGTCGCCAGGGCGGTGAACGACGTTTCCTTCTCCGTCGGGCAAGGGCAAATCGTTGCCCTGGTGGGCGAGTCGGGATCGGGGAAGTCCGTGACGGCAATGTCTTTGATGAACCTGGTGGATCCTCCGGGCCGAATCGTTGCCGGTGAAATTCTCCTTCGGGGAAATAACCTGCGCTCCGTCTCCGCCCGCGAATGGAACAGGATTCGGGGCAAAGAGATGGCGATGGTTTTCCAGGACCCCATGATGTCGCTCAACCCTGTCATCCGTGTGGGAGACCAGTTGACGGAAACCATCCGGATTCACGCCAAAGTATCACGGTCAGATGCCACGGAGCGGGCATGCGCCGCGTTGGCCGCGGTGGGAATTCCGGCGCCGGCCGAGAGAATGCGCGCCTATCCGCATGAACTCTCGGGTGGCATGCGCCAGCGAATCGCCATCGCGAACGCCATCATCAACGAGCCGGCCGTGATCATCGCCGACGAGCCGACGACCGCCCTGGACGTCACGATTCAGGCGCAGATTCTTTACCAGATCCGCAAGCTGACAAAGGAGCGAGGAACGGGACTGGTGTGGATTACGCACGACCTGAGTGTGGTGAAAGACCTTGCCGACTACGTGTGCGTGATGTATGCCGGCCGCATCGTCGAGAAAGGCGCGGTCGCTGACGTGATCAGGTCGCCGAGACATCCTTACACACGCGGGTTGATCGACTCATTGCCCAAGTCGCAGGATCGCGGCTCCCTGCTCAAGCCCATTCCCGGAAGTACCCCGCCTTTGCTCAACCTGCCGTCCGGTTGCGCGTTCGCACCCCGCTGCAGCCGGGCAACGCAAGCGTGCACAAAGATGCCCGGCCTGACCCGGACAGAAGACCGGGAGTTTCTTTGCTTTCACCCCTATACGACAAACAATTCATGACCACGATACTTGAAGCGGCCAATGTCTCGAAACGGTTTGGTGCCGCGCAAACCTGGAGCGGGCAACTGGCGCACAAATTGAAGCTGGCCCGCAAGACACCCAAGCAGGTGTCCGCGGTGAGTGACGTCAGCCTGCAGATCGAGGCGGGGGAGGTCGTCGGCCTGGTGGGTGAGTCGGGCTGTGGAAAATCAACCTTCGGGCGAATCGTCGCGGGCATTCTGGAACCGTCCAGCGGCGACGTCATGGTTCATCAGGTGCCGGGCAAGCCCTATCTTTCGGATGTCCACCGAAACGTCCAGATGGTCTTTCAAAACCCCTATGGCTCGCTCAATCCGCGGCTGCGTGTTGACCAGCTCCTCAGCGAGGCGGCCATCTATCACGGGCTGATTTCCGCAAAGGACAAGGCCCCGTTCGTGAGAGGCCTCCTGGAACAGGTGGGTCTTGACGCCAGTTACGGCGAACGCTATCCGCACCAGTTCTCGGGCGGGCAGCGGCAGCGAATCGCCATCGCAAGAGCGCTGGCCCTGAAGCCGTCGCTGGTCGTCTGTGATGAGGCTGTTTCCGCGCTTGATGTGTCCATCCAGGCGCAGGTTCTCAATCTTTTCCAGAAGCTGCGGCGAGAGCAAAACCTTGCCTACCTGTTCATCAGCCACAACCTGGCGGTGGTGGAATATCTGGCCGACCGGGTGGCGATCATGTATCTGGGCCGCATTGTGGAGCTGGCCAAAACAGAGACGCTTTTTAGCCAACCCAACCATCCCTACACAAAGGCACTCATTGCCGACGCGCCGCGCATGGATGCGAAGCCGCTGACGTACAGGCCCATTGCAGGCGAGATGCCGAGCCCGATGAACGTGCCCAGCGGCTGCGCGTTTCACCCCCGGTGTCCGCATGTCATGCCCATTTGCCGGGAAGTCCGGCCGGCCCTGGTCGAAGTCGCGCCGTCGCAAATCTCGGCCTGCCATCTGAATACCACCGCCTCAAAAGCCGCAGAGCCCTGACACCAGGGCGCCGTCTTGAGAGGGCGCCGGGAGGGCTGGCCCGCCGCGCATTCCCGAGGCATCATGGCGCCCATGTCCTCCACATCTGCATCACCCGCCCACCAGGGCCGCGTCTTCGGCTCGCCGTGGGCAGGCATTTACGCCACGCAGATGGAAAGCGCGCGCCACTTCGGCCGCCACTGGCATGCAGTGTATGGCGTCGGGCTGATGGAGCAGGGCGCGCAAAGCTCGGCCAGCGGGCGCGGCCCGGTCGATGCCTATGCCGGTGACGTGATCATGTGCAACCCTGGTGAAGTGCATGACGGCCGGCCGCTGGGCGGCCCTTCGCGCCGCTGGCGCATGGTCTATTTTGAGCCGGCGGCCATCGCCTCCGTGCTGGCAGATGCACCAGATACCGCGCGGGCCACCGGCGTTGAACTCACGCATCCCGTCACGCAGGACGCCCGCCTTCGCAGCGCGTTGCAACACCTGCTCGGCCGCCTGCAGCAATGGGATGCCGATGCGGTCCGCGGCCGCGCGGCGGCCTTGGCCTGTGAAGAGGCGCTGGTCCGCGCCTGTGCCTTGCTGCTGCACCGTCATGCCGTTTCACCTGTCACGCAATCGCAAGTCTCATCGTCCACCTCACCTTCTTCGCCTGAGCTGCTTCGCGCCCGCGACCACCTGGCCGCTGACTTGCTGGCCCCGCCCACGTTGACGGAGCTGGCGCGCACCGCAGGCCTCAGCAAGTTCCAGCTGCTGCGACGTTTTGAAAAAGCCTTTGGCCTCACGCCCCATGCCTGGCTGTTGCAGCAGCGTGCCGAGCATGCGCGCGGCCTGATCCGCGGCAGCGCCGGGCTCGCGCAGGTGGCCGCCGCCTGCGGCTTTGCCGACCAGAGCCACATGACGCGGCTGTTTGCCCGCCAGTTCGGCTTTACGCCGGGTGCGTGGCAGCAGGCCATGGGCAAAAGCACGACCAAAACCCCACTGCAATAACGTTCAAGACGGCGTGCGCGCGCAGCGGCATGCTGGCCGCTGTTTCACTTTTTAAAGAAGGCCGTCGCGCATGTTCTTCCGCCATTCCCCGGCCATCTGGGCCGACTATCCCGAGCTGGTGCCCGGCGTGCTGGCCGCTACGGGCATCACGGCCGATGCAGACGTCTCAGCCCAGGTCGCCCGCTTCAACGCCATCGCTGCCACCCGTCTGGCCACGAACGCTGAAGGCGAGCTGCCTGAGGTGCAGGCCTGGCGCCGTACCTTTTCAAAAATGGGCCTCAAGCCCACGCAGTACCGCTGCGCATCTGAATCACTGCTGCGCCGCTTCCGCAAGGAAGGTTCGCTGCCGCAGCTGCACCCGCTGGTTGATCTGTGCAACGCCGTGTCGATTGCGTTCGCCATTCCCGTCGCCGTGTTTGACGTGGCCCGGGTGGCGCAGCAGCTGGATGTGCGCTACGCCACCGGCGCTGAAAGTTACCAGGCCTTCAGCGGCGAAACAGAAAACCCCGAGCCGCATGAAGTCATCTTTGCCGACGCCGCCCAACCGCCCTCCGCCCATGCCCGCCGCTGGACGCACCGGCAAAGTGGCCTCTCGGCCGTCAGCGCCGCCACGCACAGCGTCCTCATCGTGGCCGAAGCCCTGCACGCTACGGCGGCCGACGATGTGCGCCGGCTCATCAGCACACTCGCCGCTGAGCTGGCCGCCGTCTGGCCGGTTGCGCCCGTCACCGCGGTGCTCAGCAGCACCGCGCCGCAGTTTGATTTTCCGGGTGGGTAAGGGTCGCGTGGCCTGATGGAAGTCTTTTCAGGCCATTTTGAGGCATCAAAAATGGCTGCAACCCAATAAGAACATGCGCAAGCAGCTATTAATTTAGGAGCAAAGCGCGGCCGCCCACGGCAACCAGCCGTGGCCTGCTTTGAATTTACTTCTCCGTGCCGGGAAAGTACGGCGCGCCCTGCATCGCCGTCAGCGGCAGGTAAAACGTTTTCACCGGCACCAGCGGCGCATTGCGCACCACCACCTTGCCCAAGGCTGCGGCGGCTTTGTCCTGGGCTTCTTCTTCGCTGCCTTCTTCGGCCGGGCGTTTGGCGCCGGGCACCAGCGCCGGCCTTATGCAGGCAGCGCGTATGCCTTCGAGGATTTCGCCCGGCAGCTCGTCGCGTTTGCCAAAGCGGCTGCCGTCTACATGCAGCACGTCGCCCTTCAGCGTGGCAGACAGGTTCAGCGGCGGGTTGCCAAACGACTGGTCGTAGCCCACGGCCAGCGTGTTCGCGTCGCCGCGCCGGTACTGCACCACGCGCAGCCGTTTGGGCTGGCGGTTGGCGTCCACCTCCACGTCGCCTATATAAAAGTAGCGCACCTGCGCCACCGGCAGCGGTGGCAGCTTGTAGCTGTCAGACCAGTTGTTCTGGTCTTCCTTGAACAGTGGGCGCATCGTGGTGGGCAGCGTGTCGTTGCCGGAAGTGGCAAACACGGCAGACGTTGCGTTGGAAAGCGAATAGCCATGAAAGTCAAACGCCACCGTCTCTTTCTGCTCAGGCACCTGCTTGCCAAAGGCGGGGAAGATCGCGCCGCTCTGCCGAACTTCCTGCAGGCGCACACCGTTGCCCTCCGCCTTCCAGCGACCGCCGGCCAGCATGTCGAGCGAGCCGCCCATGAAGGTAAAGCAGAAGGTGTTGTCGTCCAGCAGCATCAGCTGCGCACGCGAATCGACCGAGCCCTGCGTGTAGCCGCCCACATAAGGCTTTTCAGCCGCGGTCAGCGCCTGTGCCCCGGCCATCGGCAGCAAGGTGAGGGCGAAGGCGGCAAGCGTGGTGCCAAGAGGCTGGGAGATGGAGCGCATGGGCAGTGAGTCCGGTGGGTGTTGAAGCCAATGAATGTATTACAGCGGGTGCCCTGGCTGCGCCGGTATAAATAACAGGGCTTCGTTGCGCGACGGATTCCGGTTGCTGGAAAAACAGTCCTGTAGAGCATTTTCACGCATCAAATATGCCTGCAACCCAATAAGAACGTGCGCGAGAAGCTATAAATTTAGGAGCAACGGACGACTGCCCACGGCAGCCACCCCCGCAACTCATCCGGCTACTTGTCGTCAGAAAAGTAAGGCGCGCCCTGCAGGGCCGTTAGCGGCAGATTAAAAGTTTTCACCGGCACCAGCGGCGGCTGTTTCACGGACGTCGCGCGTCCGGCCGCTATCTCTGCGGCTTCTTCTTCGCTGGGACGTTTGGCCTCAGCCAGCGCGGGCCGTATGCAGGCCGAGCGTATTCTTTCCAGGGCTTTTTCCGGCAGCTCCTTGCGCGGGCCAAAGCGGCTGCCGTCTACATGCAGCACCTCACCATCCTTCAGCGTGGCAAGCTGGTTCAGCGGCGGGTTGCCAAACGCCGGGTTGTAGCCCACGCGCAGCGTGTTCGCGTCGCCGCGCCGGTACTGCACCACGCGCAGCTGTTTGGGCTGGCCGTTGGCATCCACTTCCGCATCGGCTATATAAAAGTAGCGCACCTGCGCCATCGGCATGGGCGGCAGCTTGTAGCTGGAAGACCAGCCGTTGTGGCCGTCCCTGAAGAGCCGGCGCAGGCTGGTGGGCAAGGTCTCGTCAGTGCCCGTGGCAAACGCGACCGACACCGCGCGAGACAGCGAATGGCCGTGAAAGTCAAACTCCACGGTCTGTTTCTGCTCAAGCACCTGCTTGCCAAAGACGGGGAAGACGGAGCCGTTCTGTCGCACCTCCTGCAGGCGCACGCCGTTGCCTTCAGCCTTCCAGCGCCCGCCGGCCAGCATGTCGAGCGAGCCGCCCATGAAACTAAAACAAAACGTGTTGTCGTCCAGCAGCATCAGCTGCGCACGCGAATCGACCGAACCCTGGGTGTAGCCACCGACATACGGCTGTTCAGCCGGGGTAACAGCCTGCGCGCCAGCCAGCGGCAGCAAGGTGAGGGCGAAGGTGGCAAGCGTGGTGCCAAAAAGAGGCCGGAAGCTGGGGCGCATGGGTATCCAGAAGGTGAAGAAGGAAGTGACTGTATGGCAGCGGCAGCAGGGTTGCGCCGGGCTCAATGCAAGCAGATGTCAGCGTGCGTGCTATGCCACAAAGTGCGAAGCCACAAACGCCAGCCCCAGCAACCCGCCCCACAGCAGCGCTGTCATCAGCCGGTTGCGTTCGTTTTCATGGTGCGTCATGAAGAGGTGGCCCAGCAGCCAGGTAATGCCACTGAAGCCAAACAGCAAACCGACCAGCGCGGCCGCGCCGGCGTAGACGCCATGCATCCACAAGGGAATGGCCATGAAAAGATGGCTCAGGCTGCGCGGCGAAAGAATCAGGTACAGGCCCAGGTAAAGCGAGATCTCAAAAATCGGAATCGCCACCAGCGCAGCCACCAGCCGCCACAGCAGGCCTTCGCTTTCGTCAGGGGCTGGCCGGCGCTTGCGCAGGTAAGGGGGTCTATCCATGGGGTGGGACTATAACTGCGTGGCGTGGCTTCACCAGCAGGGGCCGCGGTCCGGCTTTGCCGGCCGCAAGGCGCCCGTCCCCTGCAAGGGGAGAGGGGGCTACACGCAGTGAGCCCCAACAGGGGTGTGCCATTTATTCAACAGGGGTGTGCCAGCTTGCGCAATTGCGCATGCGCCGCATCTTCCAGATCCAGCGGCTGCTGCTGCTTGGCTTTCAAATAGCGGTTGGTAAACACATCCAGGTAAGCCTCCAGCGTTTGCGCCGCATGCGTCTCACCGGCCAGCTCCAGGCACAGGGCCGCCACTTCAGACGTGCAAAAGTGCGTGTCGCGCTGCGAGCGGCGCAGCTTGTAGCGAGAGAGCTGCTCGCTCTGCAAACTCAGCACGGGCAGGTGGTTGAGGTATGGGCTCTTGCGAAACATCTTGCGGGCTTCGGGCCACGTCGCGTCCAGCAATACAAACAGCGGGCGCTTCGTATTCCTGTCACCCGATGAGTCGGCAGGCAACACATCAGCCACCACTCGCTCAGCCGCCACAAACTCGCCCGGAAACACCAGGTAGGGCTGCCACTGCGGGTCGGCCAGCAGCGCCAGCAGTGCAGGGTCTACTTCGGTGCGCGCCCATTCAAACGCAAACGTGTCCGCCACCACATCGGCAATCAGCCAGCCCGTGTTGCTGGGTTTCAGCGCCTCGATGTCGGCCATGATGAGGCACACACCCGCGCGCGTGGGCACAACAGGGCGCAGGGCGCACATGCAGTGGCTGGGCATCAGGCGGCAACCGGCGCAGCGCACATTGCGCGGGCCGCCGCGGGCCAGGAATGGTTTGGAGGCGCGCGCCAGCCGCGCGGTGCGCAGGCGGGAAACTGCGTGAGCGTCTGGGGAAGTGGAAGTCATAGGCAGAGTATCGCCAAATCGCGCCAGGCTACTCCAGCCTGCTTCAAGTAGCTTCAGGCCTTCTCAAGCTCTTGTTTCGCATGGGCTGCGCCCGGCCCGTTCGGTGCCAGCTCCAGGTAATTGCGAAAGGCCTTCTTCGCCTTGTCGCCGTCGCCTGCCCGCGCATGGGCATCGCCCAGGTTCAGGTAGGCAATCGCACGTGATGGGTCCATCTTCACGGTGTTTTCAAACCAGCGCGCCGCTTCCTTGAACTTGTCCTGCTTGAAATACACAAACCCCAGGTTGTTGGCAGCCAGCGCAAAGTCGGGGCGCAGCTTCAGCGCCTCGGTGAACTGGGCTTCGGCTTCGGCGTACAGCTTTTCTTTATAGAGCTGCAGGCCGCGGTCATTGGCGCGCTGGGCCAGTTGCCGTGCCGAGCTGGGCACAGCCAGCGGCGTGGTGATTTTTTGTTCACCGCCCTGCAGGTCTTTCACCACCACGGTTGCCGTGGGCGGTGCCGTCACCGGCACATCGCTGCCGGCAGTGGGCGCGGCGGCGGGCGGGCGTGTGGCGTCGAGTTTGCTGTTCAGCGCAATCGCATCGACAGACAGCTGGCTCGTCTGCGCGCTTAAAAACTCGGCCTCTGCCGGCAGCGCAAACACAAAGTCGCCGCCTTCAGATCCCGGCAGGCTGCCAAAGGCCGGTGTCTGCCGCGACACCGACGCTACGGCCGGCGCCACATACGCGGCCAGCTCGGTCGCGGTGATCAGGCCGTCGCCGTTCAGGTCGGCCTTGCCGCCCATCGCCTGCAGCAGCGTCCAGGTAAACACCGAATGCCCGTTTGGCCCGCCGTCGGCCACCAGTTGGTCGGCGCCGCCGGCCGTCAGCATCTGCCGGCCCAGGCGCTTGGCGTTGTCACGCAAAAAGTTGCCAGAGCCCGCGCCGCGCGTCAGGCCCAGCCCGCTGTAGCAGGCGTCCATCACAAACAGCACGTGCTTGGCCGTCAGGCTTTCGGCAATGTTCTGCAGCTCCGTCATCGGCACCGCGTCCGTCGCGATCTTGTTCGGGTCTGAATCTGCCGGAATGATGTAGCCCAAATCGCGGCCCGAGCTCAGCTGCCGTGTGGCGCCGTGCCCGGCAAAGAACACGAACAGCCTGTCGTTCTTCTTCATGCCGCTGTGCGCCAGCTTGTCATGAAAGGCGGCCAGTATGCCGGTGCGTGTGGCCTCGCGGTTTTCAAGGGATATCACGTGGTCGGCGGCAAAGCCAAACCGCTGGATCAACGTTTCGCGAATGGCACGCGCGTCGCGCACCGCGTACTGCAGCTTGGGCCAGCTGGCGTAGTCGTCAATGCCAATCACAATGGCCCACGAGTCGCTATATCCCGGGTTGGCTGCCTGCGGGGCGGGCGCCACGCCCGAGCCCTTGGCCACGGTAAAGCCGGTTCCGTCCCAGCTCGCAAACTGGTAGCCGTCGGCCACCAGGCGTTCCAGAATGGCCGGCAGCGCTTTCACCGTGCGCTCATGAATGTCGTGAAACAGCACAATGCCGCGGCCTTCTTTTTCAACCGACTTCAGTACGCGTTCCACAATCGAGCTCGGCACCGGGTCGGCCCAGTCGAGCGAATCAATGTTCCACATGACAGAGCGCAGGTGCGCGGCCGACAGCACGTCCAGCCCTTCGTCGTTGCGCGCGCCGTACGGAAACCGAAAGAGCGGCGAGCGCCGCGTATCTACCGCTTTGAGCAATTCATCAGTGCCCAGCATCTCTGATTTAAGGCCCGCGCCATTGAGCTTGGAAAGCTGCGCATGCGTCATGCTGTGGTTGGCCAGCGTGTGGCCGGCTTCCAGCAGCTTGCGGCTGATGTCTGCGCGCGGCCCCAGTTTGGTTTTGCCATCAGCCGCCACCGTGCCCAGGTTGCTGCCCACCTGAAAGAAGATGCCCGGCGCACCGTACTGCTTCAGGATGGCCGCAATCTCGTTGGTATAAACGCCGTGCGGGCCGTCGTCAAACGTCAGCACGATGGTCTTGGGCGGCAGGCTGTAGCCAAACACCTCGCCCTCTTCTTCGTCTTTGCTTTTGCGCGTGGTGGGCTTGGGCAGCGCGTAAGGCATCACCACGCCAAAGTCTTTCAAAATCTGCTCGCGTGTGTAGCGCTTCTTCAGGCTGGCCACATAGTCTTCCCAGCGCTCGCGCTTCAAGTCAATCGCCCGCGGCTCAAAGCGGCCGAACACCAGGCGAATCTCTTTTTCGTAGTTGCGCTCAATTTCAACCAGCGCGTCCAGGTCTTCACCAATGCGCTTGTGCAGCTTGATGGCCGGCAATGACGAGTCTGCCGCCACACTGGCCTGCAGGCTGCGCAGCAGCTCCCGAAAAGCCAGCCGGTCAGCGTCAAAGAGGCCTTTGTCGCTTTCCACATAGTCCAGAATGCCCGCAATCGCATCAAAGCGCTGCGCACTGCCAGAAGCCACCAGCGCCGCCAGCTGCGCTTCAATCTCGGCTACCCGCGCACGGTTGTCATGAAACAGCCCCTGCCCCACCTGGTTGGCCATGGCCCGTTCGCCCGCACCCAGTTTCTTCTCATCGGCAAACAGCACAATGATTTTTCGGTAGCTGGCCAGCAGATCCTGCATGCCCGTCAGGATTTTGCTGGTGTCGAGTGGCGTGGCGGCCAGAGTCGCGGCAGGCGGTGGTGCGTCTTTCTTGCTGTGGTCCGTGTCCAGGGTAATGACGATGGCGGTGGCCACTACCAGTAACAGGGTTCCTCCGGCTGCGACGAGGGCGATCTTGGTTTTGTTGTTCATGGGTTGTTTTTATTCTGCCCGGGGCTGGGCTTTTTTCTGAATCTACCATTTGGCGTTTTGTAGCTAGCCCGTATTGCTGGGTTTCAGAGCCTCGATGTCTGCCATGACTAGGCGCATACCCCGCACGCGTGGGCACAAAGGCGCACGTGCGGCGGCTGGGCATCAGACAGCAACCGGTGCAGCTCCGCCGCAGGTCATAAAAGGTTTGGAGGTGCGCGCCGGGCGTGTGGCGCGTAGGCGGGAGACGGCTTGGGGCATGGGAATAGCTTGAATGCGGCTTTGATGAGATTGGCGTAGAAGTGTGTACTGTACGTCTGCACCAGGCTAACCGGCTCTCATCGTCGACTCAATTCGCAAGAGGTTACGTAGCGAGGATGTCTGAAAGCACGTTCGAGAAGTAGGATGGAAACTTAGTAAGAGATTTTGAGATTTCCTCGGCTTTGTTTCTGATGGAAATGCGTGCCTCATATGCTGACGTGGGTGAGCTGCCGACTTCATCCGCAATATGTTGTGCAATTACGCGTTCCGCGAAACCAATCTCAAAATATAAAACTGACGCTGCAGATGGAAGTCCGTACTTCAATCTCTTTTGCAAAAGATCCGCGTACGTTTTGAAGTCCGAAGCCGATTCCTCCGTCCCGGACGATTTAGCGAAAGAGGCCCTGATGGCTGCAATAAAGAGGGCAAACTCATAACCGAACGTCTGCTCGCAGATGTCTACCACCCCTTCCATATCCAGTTTTCGTCGCCCTTTCTTCTCTTCTATTACTTCTTGAAGTTCGGTACATAGCAGGTGATATGACTTGCTGTTGAATTGCACCGAAGTCTGACCCGAGTTTTCCATCGAATTTTGACCCACACTCTTTGTGAGCAGAAGGTGCTCACGATGTGGATAAGTTCTTGGTTTTCTCCTTTTTGGGCTGAGTCTGTGTGGATCTGCCTCAAAGTGCGCCGCTGTTTCCGCGATTTTGTTGCCTCGATTCCCAGCCAGGTGGCCAGCTTCTCAGCGTAGGGATCGAGCTTAGTTGAGCTGACCCGCCTTGGGTACTTGGGCT
>NZ_JBFUBJ010000014.1:0-28836 GCF_056405795.1 Polaromonas sp. P1_F1 | reverse complement strand
CCTTCCGTAGCCGACCCCCAGGCCCAGCGGGCCGCCGCCTTCGCCGTAGCTCAGCGAGACATCGGTCTGCTTGTAGTCGCTTTCAAAGCGGACCGGGCCGGCCGCGGTTTCCGGCAGGCCTTCACCATTGAAGTAATGGCCGGCGCGGAAAACGAAGTTGCTGATCACCGGGCTGGCGTAGCCGATGGCATTGGACACCCGGGTGCGTGCATTGAAGATGGAGGAGCCAATCGCGGTGGCGCCGGCGTCATGGATGACGTACTCCACGTTGCGGCCCAGGATCGCATAGATCGGCGTGCGGCTGGGCGCGGCCGAGTCAATGCGCCCGATGTTGACCACACCGAAGTCGCCGCCAATTCCCACGAACGAATTGCGGTACATCGGCGAGGTCGTCGCCCCGGTGTCGGAAGAGATCGCAGCCTCGATCCCGAAGAAGGCCTTGAGCCCTCCGCCCAGGTCCTCGGTTCCCTTGAAGCCGAACCGGGACGCGTTGCCCGTGATGAGCGTCTGCGAGACCGAGCCGGTCTTCGAGTTCTCGAAGCTCGTATCCATCTTCCCGTAGATCGTTACCGTGCTTTGCGCCAACGCGGCAACGGGTGCTATTGCACCGGCAGCAACCGCTGCCAGGCAGATCATCTTGTAATTCATTCCTCACTCCTCAAAGTTTTCTATAGATAGCGGGAGCCCAATCACCGCCGTATGGATATTCGCGGGCAAAGTTCGCCCAGGCCCGAGAAGATTTCGTCTTCCACGGGGCAGCAACTCACAGGTGCGTGTATGTGCGCGTCAACCGTCTGGCTGCGGCAGCGTGGTGGGGTGGTGAAGGTTCATGCGCGGCTATTCCAGAACAATCTTGTTGGCCTGAGCGACATCCTTGAAGAACCGGATGCGTTGAATGACTTCCTGCCGGTATTCGGCGGGGCGCACGTTCTCGGGCAGCATCGCACCGCGTTTGCGCCAGGCTTCCAGCGTGTCCTTGTCGCGAAGAATGGTGCGTACCGCGTCGTAGAGTTTCTGGATGATGGCCTCCGGCGTTTTTGCCGGCGCTGCCAGCCCCGTCCACGACGTGAGGTTCAGGTCGGGCAGCTTGAGTTCGTCGAAGGTGGGAACATCAGGCAACTGCGGTGCGCGCAGCGGCGAGGCGACGGCCAGTGCGCGCAGGCTTCCGCTCTGCAGCATGGCCAGGTTGGAGGGCAGGTTGTTCCACGTCAGCTGAACCTGCCCCGAGAGCAGATCCGTCAGTGCCGGTCCGGCGCCCCGGTAGGGAATGTGCGTGATGAACAGGCCCAGCTTCGACTTGAGCAGCTCCATGCTCAGGTGTGCCACCGAGCCGTTGCCCGACGATGCGTAGTTCAATTTGCCGGGGTTGGCCTTGGCGTAGCGTACAAATTCGGCAAAGGTCTTGACCGGGAGCTTGGCGCTGGCGACCAGCACGTTCGGCAGCCTGTCGATCAGCGTGATGTAGGCGAAATCGTTCACTGCGTCATAAGGCAGGTTGGGTGACACCGCCGGATTGACCACATGGGTCGACTGCGAAGTGACGACCAGCGTATAGCCATCGGGCGCGGCCTTTGCAACAATGCCGGTGCCAATGGCGCCACCTGCGCCGGCCTTGTTGTCGATCACGACCGGCTGGCCCAGCAGCCTGCCCAGTTTGTCGGCCATGGCGCGTGCTGAGATGTCCACCGCCCCGCCCGGCGGGAACGGCACGATGAGGGTAATGGGACGGCTCGGGTAAGCCTGCGGCTGGCTGAATGCCGGGCACGCCACCGCGCTCGCCGCGCCGGCCGCTATGCCCAGGAATTTCCGACGGCTTGGGATGGTGATCATGCTGTGTCCTTGATGTTGACGTGGCGTTTCGGGTGGGTGGTTTCTTCCCTGATGTACCCCGCGATGGCCTGCAGCACCAGGTGAATGCGCTTCTTGAGTTCAGGAAACTGCCGCTTCGGCTCGCGTGTTGTTTCGTTGAGGTAGAGCGACCTGTTGATTTCGATCTGCAGGCTGTGCTGTCCGTGTGCGGGCCGGCCAAGAGTGCGCACCAGGTCTTGCCCCGCATAGGGGTCGTTCAGTGCGACGGTGTAGCCTTGCCGCTTGAACTCGTCCCCGACGAAGTCAGCGAAAGCCGCGCTGCAGCTGGCGCCATGCAGGTTGCCCAGCACGATGTCGGCCAGCGGCTTGTCCGGCAACCCCAGGCGCACATACGCGTTGCTCGGCATGGAATGGAGGTTGAGGTGCCACCGTTCACCCTGCGGGGTGCTTGACTGGGCCAGCGCGTCCTCCAGCGCATGGCGATACGGCCGCCAGCAGCTTTCAATCCGGTGTTTGATTTCGTTGGCATGAAGCCGGCGGCTGTAGATCGGCTGTAGTGTCGGAGTCTTGCTGAACACCAGGCCGTTACCCAGCCGCAGGCAGGGTTGAGAAGGGGCCACTGGCTCAGCCCACTCTCCGTCCAGCATCGCAAGGTCGATGTCGTCCTCGCTGCGGTTGGGGTCGATATAGCTGCGCGGAAACGTCGCGTGCACCAGCGTCGCGCCGACCAGCGGCGCCGCGTCCCAAAGCTGCTCGATCAGCGTGTCTTCGCACTGCCGCAGTTGCTGCAATTCAATGGAAAAATCGAAGTCCTGCGGATAGTAGGTGCCGCTGTGGGGGGAGTCGCACACCAGTGCGATGGGATCAACGACGGGTCGGACGACTTTGACGGGTTCGGCGCGGGACATGGTTTGGCTCATGGCGGGTAGTGTGGCGCCGCGAGTGCTGCGCGACAAACGACAATTTCAAAGCTGCTGATTAGATGATCTAATAGGGCCATGAAATTCAAGTCGCCGTCGCTGGCCGAACTGCACGCGTTTCTTGGGGTCTGCCAATTGGGGAGTTTTCGCCGCGCGGCGGAAGTTCTCTCTGTCACGCAGGGCGCCGTCAGCCAGGCCATCCTGCGCCTGGAACAACGGCTCGGCTGCAGCCTGTTCGACCGTCAGCAGGCGGGCGTTGTGCCCACAGTCCGCGGGCGCGAATTCCAGAAGCTGGTCGAAACCCATGTCGCCGGGCTGGAGGCGGCGGTCACCCAGTTCGGCGGAGAGTCATTGCAACACAAAGTGCGGGTGAGCGTCATACCAACCCTCGGAACGCGCTGGCTGGTCCCCAGGCTCGCGCAATTCAAGTCCTTGAATCCCAATGTTGAGGTGGAGCTGCGCCAATTTCATTTCGACGAAGACTTCAAGCGCGACGACGTGGACCTGTGGATCGCGCTCAGGCGTCCCGGAAGGAGGTGGCCACGCGGTATCCGCGGACGCTATCTGCTGGGCAACGAGATCACGCCCGCCTGCACGCCCGCACTTGCGCGAAGCATTCAGCATCCGCGGGATCTCGCCGCACATACCCTTCTTCATCACATCAACTACCCCGACAACTGGGCCGTATGGATGGAGGGTGCAGGTTTAAAGCAGCCCAAGCCAGCATTGGGCCCGGGGTTCGATCTGGGCAACAACCTCATCGTCGCGGCATGCGCCGGCATGGGAGCCATCGTCATCCAGCCGTGCCTGATTGAGAGCGAACTCGAAAGCGGCAAGCTGGTCCTGCCCTTCGACACCCGGGTCCTGATCTCGCGCGGGTATTACCTTTGCCAACGATCAGCTGCCGCCCACAGCAATCGCGCCGTTGAAGCGTTTGCCTCATGGCTGCAAGAGCAGGCCGGCAACACGGCCGGCGCCTGACCTCTCCCAGGCGCTGCGATCAGGCTGCGCCGGCCCCGTCCTCGCGGGCCGGCAGGCCCATGCCCTTGGGCAATCCCTCGCGCAGTGCTTCGATAAAGCGGCGCAGCTTGGCCGGATAAAAATTCGAATAGGGGTAGATCAGGTAGACCGGCAGGGGCTCGGCACACCACTGCGGCGCCAGATGCAGCAGCCGGCCCTCGGCCACGTCGCCCGCCACCAGCCAGGTCGAAGCGATGCTCGCACCCAGGCCCAGCAGCGTGGCGTTGCGCAGGGCAAACAGGCTGTCCGTGCCCAGGCGCGGCCGTATCGCAAAGCGGTGTTCTTCGCGGCGCTGGTCGGCGTGGCGGCGGATCAGCACCACCTCGTTGCGGTAGAACGTTTGCAGGGCCAGCCAGGGCAGGGCCTGCAGACCGGTGGGATGCAGCGGCGGCGGTTTGTCTTGCAGCAATGAGGGCGCTGCCACCACGATGCGCCGGACTTCAGCGATCTTCACAGCCACCAGGGAGGGGTCTTCCACCGTGCCCACATGCACCGCGCAGTCGATGCCCTGCGTGATGAAGTCGGGCGTGCCGTCATGCAGCAGCCACTCCACCGTGACGCGTTCGTGGCGCCGCAAATAGTCGACCACCGGCCCCACCAGCTGCTGCTGGCCCAGCGCATGCGGTACCACCACACGCAGCGTGCCCTCCGGCACTTCCTGTGTGCCGCGCAGGTCGGCCTCAAAAGCCCCCCAGTTGCCCAGCAGCTCCTTGGCACGGGCAAAGCAGCGCTCGCCACCCTCCGTCAGTTTCATCGCGTGGGTGGAGCGCTGCAGCAGCTTCAGGCCCAGCGAACGTTCCAGCGCCTGAAGGCGCCGGCTGACTGTGGGTTGCGTGGCGTTCATCTGCGCTGCGGCGGCGGACAGGCTGCCCGCCTCCACGATGCGCACAAAGGTCTGCATGAGTTCGATCCGGTCCGGTGCGGTTTTCATGAGGTACCCCAGGTTACTTATGCGTTTTGCGTATGACCATTGTGCCCAATAGCAGCCTTCACAGCGCAAAACCTCACCCGCATACTCGCGTCCTGCCTCAAATCGGGATTTTCCTCATGACTTCTACAGCTAATACGCATGACCAAACCGGGCCCGGCTTGCCGTTCCCATTGATTCTCCTGCTCGCCACCGGTGCCGGCCTGGCCGCAGCCTCGCTCTATTACAGCCAGCCCATGCTGGCCTTGCTGCTTGCTGAGTTCCAGTCCACGCCCGCCGCCATCGGCCTGGTGCCCACGCTGACCACGCTCGGTTATGCGCTGGGCATAGGACTCCTCGCGCCGCTGGGCGATCGCTATGACCGCCGGCGCATCATCCTCGGCAAGGCCGCCGCTCTGGTGCTGGCGTTGCTGCTCGCCGCCGCCGCGCCGTCCGTGGCGGTGCTCGCACTGGCCAGCCTCGCGATCGGTCTTGCGGCCACGCTGGCGCAAGACATCGTGCCGGCCGCCGCCACACTCGCACCCGAAGCCCGTCGCGGCAAAACCGTGGGCACGGTGATGACCGGCCTGTTGCTGGGCATCCTGCTGTCGCGCGTGGTGGCCGGCGTCGTGGCTGAGCAGTTCGGCTGGCGCAGCATGTTTGTGGGCGCGGCCCTCAGCATTGCGCTGCTGGGCGTGGCGGTGTGGCGGCGGCTGCCGCGCTTTGAGCCGACCACGCAGCTGCCCTACCTGGCGCTGCTAGGCTCGCTTGCCACGCTGTGGAAGCGCCACGGCGCGCTGCGCCGCGCGGCCACCGCACAGGGCCTGATCAGCATCGGCTTCAGCGCCTTCTGGTCCACGCTGGCCATCATGCTGCACGCCGAGCCCTTCAACCTGGGCAGCGGCGCCGCTGGCGCCTTCGGTGTGGCCGGTGCCGCCGGTGCGCTCGCAGCACCGCTGGCCGGCCGCATCGCCGACAGCAAAGGCCCTGAAGTCGTCACCCGGCTGGGCGCTGTGCTGGTCGCCGCCGCTTTCATCGCCATGGCCTGTGGCCCCAACCAGCTGTGGCTCATTGCGCTGGGTGCAGTGGTGTTTGACCTGGGCGCGCAGGCCACGCTGATTGCTCACCAGACCATCGTCTACGGCATTGAACCCGCCGCGCGCAGCCGGCTCAATGCGGTGCTGTTCATCGGCATGTTCAGCGGCATGGCCGGCGGTGCGTGGCTGGGTAGCGTGGTGCTGGCGCACGCCGGCTGGCAGGGCGTGTGCGTGATGGCCGCGGTATCGGGTGCGGCAGCACTGGTGGTGCGAATGTGGCCAGCGAAGAAACTGGTGCGCTGCGCCGCGTGAAAACGACGCTGAACCGTCAAGCCTTTTTGGGAATCGTGGCCACCATGCCCGCCGTGCGTGCCCTGACCTCCGGTGTCGCCAGGCAGGTCATCACCGCCTCGTAGCCCGGCGCGCCGGGATAGGGCGCGACGCGAACCGGCGGGCTGTGGTTGGCCGGGCAAAGGATGACGGCTTCCTCCGCGCCCATCGCCGCCAGATCCAGAATCGACGACGAACGTGTCATCAGGAAAAGCGGGCGTGCGCCAAGCCCGGCGCGTTGGCGCAGGTAGATGATGAGCGCTTCCTGCGTGGCCTGGTCCAGCCCTTGCTCCACCATGTCGACCACAAAGACGGCGGGCCCTTCGGCTTCCAGTCCCGCCAGCAGCGCGGTCAGTGCTTCCGAGGCTACAGCTCCTTCATCCACCAGCCACGCCAGTGTCCTGTCAACACGCTGCTTCAATGCAGCATCCTTGTCCGTGTTGTCCAGCCGGTCCAAACCCAGAAAGACCGCATTCGGCAGCCGCTCAGCCAGCAGCATCGCCAAACGAGTCTTGCCGCTGCCAAGCGGCCCGATGATGTAGTTCAGTGGGCGTATGCCGGCAAGCTCAAACCACTCGCCGCCCCAGGGCCAGGGCAACTCAAAACCCACGCTGAATTTGGCATAAGGATGAAGCACACGCGCCAGCTCCCCCTGGCCCGGCGCCCTGCCGCGAAGAAGGTCCGCACGCAACGTGCGGACCTTGCCTATCGTGTCTACGAGTTCGCTCACTTGCGATTCGAGCGCCACCTCGTGCAAGGCAAGCGCAGGCTCCAGGCTTTGCGGGTCACCCACAAAAGCCTCTGCCACCTGAGCCAGGCTCAGGCCCAACTTGCGCAGCGTCACCACCTCGGCGGCACGCGCCATCGCGTCGGGACCATAAATCCGGTAGCCGGTGGCGGCGCGCTCCGGTGTTACCAGGCCGCGCTGTTCATACAGCCGCAAGGCTTTGATCGATACGCCAAGCCGCCTGGCCGCTTCGGAGGCGCCTGGGTGTGCGCGGGGAGAATTCATGAGAGACCTCTGGGTTGCTTCAGCATTGCTTTTGAACTTTCAGCATCATGAAGGCGGACCCAGGGGCCAAGTCAACAGGACATTGAAAAACTCAGGCCATCAGCGCTTCTTTCGGAAAATCCGTCGAAGCCGACAGCGCCTTCCAGGCCTTCACCTCGGCCTCCACAAACGCATGCTTGTCTGCAATCACTTTCAGCGTGTCGGTGCCCATCGGCAGGCGCAGCGGTGGGGTGTCGGCCTCCACCAGCTTCAGCATCGCCTGCGCCAGGCGCAGCGGGTTGCCCGCCTGGTTGTGGTTGATCTCTTTAGCAGCTTCGCGCACCCTGCCTGCGCTTTGGGCGTAGTCGTCCAGAATGCGCGGCGACACCGCAAGTGAGGCGTTGTCCAGGAAGTCGGTGCGGAAGTAACCGGGCTCCACGGTGGTGACGTGAATGCCCAGCGGTGCCAGTTCGCCATGCAGCGCTTCGGTCAGGCCTTCCACCGCAAACTTGGTTGAGCAGTACACGCCAAAGCCCGGGCCCGACTGGTAACCACCCAGCGACGAGATGTTGATGACGTGGCCGCTGCGGCGCGCACGCATGGCCGGCAGCACAGCGCGTGTCACGTTCAGCAGGCCGAACACATTGGTTTCGTACAGGCGCCGCACCTCGTCGCCGGTGGCTTCTTCCACCGCGCCCAGCAGGCCATAGCCCGCGTTGTTGACCAGCACGTCGATGCGGCCAAAACGTGCCAACGCGGCTTGCACGGCGGCCGCCGCCTGTGCTTCGTCGGTCACATCCAGCGGCAATGCCAGCAGCGCAGCGCTGGCGGGAAATCTTTTTTGCACTGAGGCGGCGTCGCGCGAAGTCGCCACCACCGCGTCACCGTGCGCCAGCGCCGCTTCGGCAATGCGCGCGCCAATGCCGCGCGCCGCGCCGGTGATCATCCAGATACGTTTGAAGTCAATCTTTGCATTCATGGTCTTGCCCCTAAAAAATGTTGCTGAGGAGGGCAATGTAGGTTTTTGATTAAGTGTTGAATAGCCCACAATCGGTGAGTTCATAATCAAGCTAATCGTGACAATTAGGGGCTTGCTCCCCGTAAAACCGCCAGGAGCCGCCATGGCCTTCAATGAATTGCGCGCCGTTTCCACTTTCGTCAGGGCCGCCGAACTCGGCAGCCTGCGCCAGGCCGCCGCCGCACAGGCCATCACGCCGCAGGCCGCCAGCCAGGCGCTGGTCCAGCTCGAACAGCATCTGGGGGTGCGCCTTTTTCACCGCACCACGCGCAGCCTGAGCCTCACCGAAGAAGGCGAGCAGTTCCTGCAGGCCGCGCAGCCCGGCCTTTCGACGCTGCAGCGGGCGTTGCAGGGCGCGCGCCGCACCCGCGAAGAAATCGCCGGGCCGCTGCGCATCGTCGCGCCGCGTTCCATCATGCTCGAGGTGTTGTGGCCTGTGCTGGAGGAATACTGCCGCCGCTACCCGCAGGTGGATCCCGATATCCAGATGGACGACCGCATCGGCAACTGGGTGGAAGACCGTGTCGATGTCGGCTTTCGCGCCGGCGCGCCGCCCGCGGGCGGCATCATCTCGCGCCGCATCCTGCCGCTGCAACTGGTGGTGTGCGCGTCACCCGCCTACATCGCGCAGCATGGCGCGCCCCAGACCATCGAAGACCTGGCCGGGCACCGCTGCACGGGCTTTCACCACACGGGCACCGGCAAGACCATGCCCTGGGAATTCAAGGTGGGTGAAGAAGTGGTGGCCCGTACCGTCGCCGCGTCCTTCCTCACCAATGACGTGGACCTGGAAGCCCGTGCTGTCGTGGCCGGCCAAGCCATCGGCCAGCTGATCGGCGCCACCGCTGCGCCCCTGGTGCGCGCCGGCCGGCTGGTGCCGCTGTTGACGCAGCATGTCACCGGGCATCTCGGCCTCTATGTCTACTACGGCAGCCGTAACGCGCAGCCTGCCCGTGCGCGGGCCTTTATCGACCTGGCGGTGGAACGGCTGGTTGGCAACACGCAGTTTTACCTGGAGCCGCATGAACTGCGGCCCCATGCCGCCGCGCGGAAAACGCGCCGCGCCCGCGCGGCCGGCTGACGCGCGGGTGTCGCGGCATCAGCGCCGCGCAGACATCTCTTTCTGTATCTTTCTTATCCATCCGTTTGCGTGCAGCCGTTTTCTTGGCGTCGCCTACAGCTGCGTTAGCCCACGGCTGACGCGCGGCAGGCCGATGTGGGAATAGATTGGGGGCCTGTACGGATGCATCAGGAAGAATAAAAAGTGTCAGCTATCCCGCGCCTTCGCTCCGCCTTTTTCACCGGCCTGGTGCTCGTGCTGATCGGAGGGGTGCTGGCCTTGCCGGGCATCTGGCTGGTGGTGCTGGGAGGTTCCTGGTATTACCTGGTGGCTGGCCTCGCATTTATATTGACGGGCGTGCTGTTGATCCAGTACGGACCGATAGCATTGTGGACCTATGCGCTCCTGCTGGTGGGCACACTGGCATGGGCGTTGTTGGAGGGCGGGCTTGACTGGTGGCCGCTGGCCGCGCGCGGGGGAGTGCTGTTTCTCATTGGCCTCTTCCTGCTCACCCCCATGCTTGCCCGTGCCATGCAGTCCGAAGCGCCGGGCCAATCCGGCGTGCGCGCCGGCCAGTGGGCGCTGGGCGCCGCGCTGGCGCTTTTTCTTGTGGCCTCGGTGGCGACCTGGCTGCATGATGCCAACCGCGTGACGGGCATGTTGCCGCTGCCGCCCACCGGCGCATCGGCTGCGCGCCCGGCTGATGCCGTTCCCACCGGCGAATGGCATGCCTACGGGCGTACCGGCCAGGGGCAGCGGTATTCGCCGCTGAGCCAGATCACCCCCGACAACGTGGAAAACCTGGGGCTGGCCTGGCAGTACCGAACCGGTGACATGCGCGGCCAGCCTGGTGACCCGGCAGAAACTACCTTCGAGGTGACCCCGCTGAAAGTGGGGAACCGGCTTTTCCTGTGCACGCCGCACCAGTCCGTCATTGCGCTGGACGCCACCACCGGCGCGGAAGCCTGGCGCTTCAATCCCGAGATCCAGGGCAAGCTCGCGCTGCAGCACCTGACCTGCCGCGGCCTGTCTTACCAGCCACCTGCCGCTGCGACTGCGACAGCTGCCGCCGCGTCCATCGACTGCCCGGCCAAACTCTTCATGCCCACGGCAGACGGCCGCGTGATTGCCCTGAACCCCGACACCGGAAAGATCTGCCCCTCATTCGGCGGCGGCAAGGGGCAGATCGACCTCTGGGCCGGCATGCCCAACCAAAAGCCCGGCGCTTACTACTCCACCTCACCGGTGGTGGTCACATCAAAGCTCATCATCGTGGGCGGCACGGTGCTCGACAACGTTTCCACCAAAGAGCAGTCCGGCGTGATCCGCGCTTACGACATTAACACCGGTGCGCTGGTCTGGAACTGGGACTCGGGCAAGCCCGACGCCACCGCACCGCTTGCGGCAGGGCAGAGCTACACCGCCAATTCACCGAACAGCTGGTCCATCTCCAGCGTCGACGAAGCACTGGGCATGGTCTATGTGCCGCTTGGCAACCAGCCACCCGACCAGTGGGGCGGGCAGCGCAGCCCCGCGGTGGAAACGTATTCGTCGTCCGTCGTCGCGCTGGACCTGGCCACCGGCAAGGTACGCTGGAACTTCCAGACCGTGCACCACGACCTGTGGGACTACGACGTGCCGGCCCAGCCCAGCCTGGTAGACCTTACCGTGGGCGGCAACCGGGTGCCCGCGCTGGTCCAGCCCACCAAGCAGGGCGAGATCTTTGTGCTTGACCGCCGCACCGGCACACCGCTTTTGCCTGTTGTGGAAACAACGGCACCGCAGGGTGCCGCGCAGGGTGACCGCACCGCGCCCACCCAGCCGAACTCGGCCCTGTCGTTCAACCCGCCGCCGCTGACTGAGCGCGACATGTGGGGCGCCACCCTGTTCGACCAGCTCTATTGCCGCATTGCTTTTCACCGGCTGCGTTATGAGGGCCGCTTCACGCCGCCTTCCACGCAAGGCTCGCTGATCTATCCCGGCAACTTCGGCGTGTTCAACTGGGGCGGCGTGGCGGTGGACCCGGAGCGGCAGATGGTCTTCGCCACGCCGACCTACCTGGCCTTTGTCTCCAAACTCGTGCCGCGCACGGACGACACCAGCCTCATGGTGCAGGGCAAGGAGAGGCCCGAAGGCAGCCTGCCCTCGCTCAATGAAAACTTCGGCGCGCCCTTTGCTGTCAAGCTCAGCGCGTTCGTGTCGCCGCTGGGCATACCGTGCCAGGCGCCGCCCTGGGGCTATGTGGCCGGCGCCGACCTGACCACGGGCGCCATTGCCTGGCAGCATAAAAACGGCACTGTGCGCGACCTGTCGCCTGTGCCCCTGCCCTTCCGCATGGGCGTACCCAATCTGGGTGGGCCCCTGACCACGGCGGGCGGTGTGGCCTTCCTGTCCGGCACGCTGGACTACTACCTGCGCGCTTACGACGTGAACACCGGCAAGGAAATCTGGAAGAGCCGCCTGCCCGCCGGCGGCCAGGCCACGCCCATGACCTACACCGGCGCCGACGGCCGGCAATATGTGTTGGTGGTCGCTGGCGGCCACGGTTCGCTCGGCACCAAGGCGGGTGACTATGTCAGGGCGTACGTGCTTCCGGCGGGCAGCTGACAGCGGATTTTGCAAGCAAATCCGGCCTCCAGGGCAATAAGAACAAGCGCTAGCAGCTATCAAAAAGATAGCGGTACTCACGAGTACAACTTCGCCCCCGCGGCGAACTCCGCCTTGAACACCTCGGCCACCCAGTCGGCAAAGGCGCGCACCTT
This sequence comes from Polaromonas sp. P1_F1, assembly GCF_056405795.1. Lineage (NCBI taxonomy): Bacteria > Pseudomonadati > Pseudomonadota > Betaproteobacteria > Burkholderiales > Comamonadaceae > Polaromonas > Polaromonas sp. P1_F1. Next base: position 16,982 of record NZ_JBFUBJ010000014.1, on the reverse strand, counting down.
GGCCGTCAGGTGGCGGTTGCGCGGGTACAGCACCATCATCGGCAGCGCTTCAGGCTGCCAGTCGGGCAGCACGCGTACCAGTTCGCCACTGGCCAGCAGCGCGCAGGTGCGGCGTGTCAGCGGCGGTTGCGACAAACCCAGGCCGGCCAGCACCGCGCCCATGTGGCTGTCGGCGTCGTTGCAGCTGACCCAGTGCGGGCGGTGAATCTGCCGCACGTCGCCGTCCCTGGAAAATTCGAACGGAAACACCCGCCCCGTCTTGGCGGAATGAAAGTTCACAAAGCGGTGCTGCTCCAGGTCTTCCAGTGTCTCGGGTGTGCCGTACTGTGCCAGGTAGGAAGGCGCGGCGCAGGTCACTACCGTCAGCCGGCCCAGCGGCCGCGCGACCAGTGTTTCGTCGTGCACGAGGCCCCCGCGAATCACGCAGTCCACGCCTTCGGCCACCAGGTCCACCGGTCGGTCGGTGCTGCCCAGTTCCAGCACCATGTCGGGGTAGCGTTTGAAAAATTCCGGCAGCGCCGGTGAGATCACGTGGCGGCCCACCGCCGCCGGCACATCCACTCGCAGCCGCCCGGCCGGCGTGGCCACGGCCCGGCGCAGTGTGCCTTCCAGCTCGCCCATGTCCTGCACCATGGCCTGCGCGCGCTGGTGGTACAGCGCGCCGTCGTCTGTCAGGCTCAGCGTGCGCGTGGTGCGGTTCAGCAGGCGCACCCCCAGGTGCGCTTCAAGTTCCTGCACCACCGTCGTCACCCGGGCTTTGGGCATGTGCAGCGCGGTGGCTGCTGCGGTAAAGCTGCCCAGGTCCACCACGCGTGTGAAGACTTCCATCGCCCTGTAGCGATCAACGCTCATGATTTTTGGCCTTTATTGTTCTTCAAATCACTAACAGTTATTTTGTTTAACGGCAGTTTATTCTTTTAATTCAAACCAATACAGTTCATCCACCTGCTCACTTATCTGCCCATCCAAACACTGATCCACTTTTTAAGAAAAGGCTCCCCATGAACACGAATATCCTTTCCCCCACCCGCCTGGGCTTTCGCGGCCCGCAATCCGTCTCGGCCATTGGCCTGGGCGCCATGGGCATGTCGGGCATGTACGGCGCCCACGACGAGGCGCAAAGCATCGCCACGATTCACGCCGCGCTCGACGCCGGCGTCAACCTGATCGATACCGGCGACTTTTACGGCATGGGCCACAACGAAATGCTGATCGGCCGTGCGCTGAAAGGCCGGCGCGACGAAGCACTGATCTCCGTCAAGTTCGGCGCGCTGCGCGACCCGGCAGCCGGCTGGATCGGCATGGACGGCCGGCCCGAAGCGGTGAAGAACTTCCTGGCCTACACGCTGCAGCGCCTGGGCACCGACCACATCGATATTTATCGCATCGCGCGCCTCGACCCGAACGTGCCGATCGAAGACACCATTGGCGCCATGGCCGACATGGTGAAAGCCGGTTATGTGCGTCACATCGGGCTTAGCGAAGTCGGGGTGCAGACCATCCGCAAGGCGCACGCCGTGCACCCCATCAGCGACCTGCAAATTGAATATTCACTGGTCAGCCGCGGGCCCGAGGCAGAAATTTTCCCGGTGCTCAAGCAACTGGGCATCGGCGTCACGCCCTACGGCGTGCTGTCACGCGGGTTGCTGTCGGGCTCCAAACCCACGGGGCCTGGTGACTTCCGCGCCCACCTGCCGCGCTTCACCGGAGACAACGCCGTCAAGAACCAGCAGCTCGTTGATGTATTGCACCAGCTGGCCGCCGGCATGGGCGCCACGGCATCACAGATAGCGATTGCCTGGGTCATCGCACGCGGCAAGGCCCTCGGGGTCGACATGGTGGCGCTGGTCGGTTCCCGCAAGCCGGGCCAGCTTGATGAAGCGCTGGGCGCGTTGAAGCTCAAGCTCAGCGCCGAAGACCTGCAGCGCATTGAAGCCGCGCTGCCCGCCGACGCGGTGGCCGGCACACGCTACGACACCTACCAGATGGGCCACCTGGACAGCGAAAAGTAAGCGCGAATCTATACAAAATCGGCCTGTAGCCCTTGCGTTACCTGCACAAGCAGCTATCAATTCGGGAGCAAAAAAGGAAGAAGGCGTGAACCCAACCTAGATCACGTTCTTCTCCAGCAAGCTGCGCCCCTCTACCAGCCGCTGCACCGCCAGCGGCGACAAGTCCAGGCTGGTGTAGCCGCCTTCGGCAATCCACTCCGCCAGGCCGCGCCCCACCGCCGGTGACTGCTGCAACCCGTGGCCGCTAAAGCCATTGGCCAGCAGCAGGTTGGGCAGGTGCGGGTGTGGTCCCAGCAGCGCATTGTGGTCGTGCGTGTTGTATTCGTAATAGCCGGCCCAGGCGCGTTGCATGCGCACGGCCTCAAAGCCTGGCACGCGGTTGGCCAGTGTCAGCCAGGCTTCGTCAAAGAGATCGTAGTCCACATCCAGCGGCGCATCGTTGTGGTCTTGTGCCGGCGGCAGGCCGCAAATCCAGATGTCGCCTTCGGGCCGAAACCACAAACCGCTCGGGTCAATCACCAACGGGCAGTCAGGCGTCTTCGCGGGGCTGGCAAATGCATACACACAGCGCTTGCGGCCATACACCGGCAGGTCAAGGCCTGTGCCGGCCAGCAGCGGTCGCGCCCATGCGCCTGCCGCATTCACGGCCCAGTCGCAGGGCAGCTGCGCGCCCCCTTGCAGCATGACCGCAGCCACACGGCCCGCGCTGTGCGCAAAGCCTGCGGCCTCGGCCTTCACATACTGCACGCCCAGGCTGCGCGCCTTTTGCTTGAAGGCCATCAGCAAACCATAGCCGTCAAACCAGCCTTCGCCCGAAAGGCCGAGCGACGCCAGCGCGAGGTCATCCACCTGAAGCCACGGGAAGCGTTGCCGGGTTTCTGCAGGGGTCAGCAGCGCGACGTCAACACCGTGCGCGCGCTGCGTGGCGTGATTCTCTTGCAGCGTGGCCGCGCCGGCTTCAGTGGCCAGGTACAAATAGCCGCGCTCGGTCAAACCAATATCAGGCACATCACCATCGACCGCCAGGTGCTGTTTGATGTTGCGTAAAAAATCAATGCCGAATTGCGACACCGCAATGTTCACCGGCTGTGAAAACTGCTGGCGAATCGAGCTGGCCGACAGCGCAGAAGAGGCTTTCGTATAAGTGGGGTCGCGCTCAATCACCGTGATGTTGCCGCCAAAGCGTGGATGCGAAGCCAGGAAGTACGCGATGGCGCTGCCGATCACGCCACCGCCAACGATGACGATCTTTTGTGCGGATGTTGCGGGGTTCATGCTGGTGCTTCATTCATTCTACGGTGGAAGCGCCCCATCCTACAGGCCTAGGCGGGCCTGGTTTCTGATCGGTATGCTGCTTCAGCATCAGGGCCTCCGCGTTTGCGGTGCGTGCGTATTCATCCCATATGATCGCGTACGCCCAGGGGCGCTCCCTGCAACCCACACATTCAAATGCAACAACTTATCCAACGCCTCATCCTCTGCCTCGCCATCGCCTCGCTTGTGGGTTGCGCTGCGACGGTCACCCAGTCACCGGCTGCGGCATCCTCGCCGTCTGCGACGGCACCGCGAGCGCAAGCGCTCTCCGGGGCGCTCGTCGCGGTCGTCAGCGGCAGCCAGGCCGTACGAAGCAACGCTGATTGGCCGTCGCTCGTGGACGAATGGCAGGAGTCGCTGGCAGAATCCGCAAAAACCGCGAAGATCCCATTCGTCTTTGCCAAGGATGAAACCGCAATTCCTGCGAACGCATCGATCCTTGTCCGGTTAACTGTCAACGACTTCAAGTACGTCTCCACGGCGAAGCGATACGTGTTGGGCGTGCTGGTTGGAAACGCGTACATGGACGTTAACGCCCAGTACATCGAGCTTCCTTCGAACAAGTCGTTCGGAGCCAAAAATTTCAATACCTCCTCAAGCGCCTGGGAGGGCATTTTCTCAGCCGTCACCCCCAAGCAGGTTCGAACAGTCTCGGAGGTGATCGTCAGGGACGTTGTTTCAACGTCGCCCGCGAAATAGAGCGTCCTGCCGCTCGGTCGAAGCGGTGGTCAATGGTTGGCCTGACCTCCTACCATTGACCCTGTCTCACCGCACCAAATATCCCGCAGGCGGCGACTGTCGCCATCAGCCGATAACTACCGGAGTTCATGTCCATGCGTCTATTGCTGGCTTTCCTGGCTTCCCTCTCCTTGCTGGGCTGCGCCACCGGTCCAGTGCCTTTGCCCGTCGAGAACCTCGCGGTGTCGGCCCGGACACCGGTCGAAGACCTGCGCCCCAAGAACGAAGGCACTCGCGAAATCTTTAGCCTGCTGATTACCAGTGATCGCTACGGCTATTTCCGGTTGGCCCAGGACCTCACAGACCCAACCGGCCCCCGGCTGTTTTCCCATCGTCTGCAGGAAAAGTATGGTGCTGGATCGGTCCCTCCAACCAGGTTGTATCACTTTGCGGTGTATTCAAACTATCGCGCGGAACTCAAAAGCGCGGCGCTGGGAGCTGCACTGGGAGGTGCCATTGGCGCCGCCATTACAAGCGGCACTGTCAAGCGCGAAGGTGAAACCGTCCATACCTTGGTCGATGCAGCGAGCTATGCCGCGCTCTCAGGCGAGAACGAATACCAGCGCGCCTTCTACACCGAAGCCGAACTCAAAGCTGGCACCTCCGCGTTCGTGATCTTCATCGAGAGCGAATCGCAGGGGCGGCGTCGCTTCACACGCACCGTATCTCCCACCAAGCCCGCTCAGGCGGATCAAAAGAATCCGCTGCACCGGGCCCTGGAGGCTGCCATTCACTTCCATCTGAACCCCTGAGAAGGTTGCATGGCGAAAACATGCTTCGCTTCGGTGGCAGCGTGTTTCGGTTGTGCGTGGTCGTGCCAATGCCGTTGAGTTGCCCCATCTCTTGATCGAGTCCGATGGGATCACGATCAGTGATGCTCTCATCGAAACGCGGATGCATTGCCAGAACGCAGGCGATGGCGCTGCCGCTGACGATAACAACCTGTTGTGTGGATGTTGCGCGTTCGTACTGCGGGCTTTATTCATTACACAGTGGAAGCGCCGCATCCTACAGGCCAGCACAAAACGGGGCGGTATTGTCGCCGTACAGCGACAAGCGATGTAAGGCGCAGGTGTGTTGTGCAACGGTGTGTATGCCGGGTCAACAGCGCTGCATGCCACGCCGTTGAACACAGGCTACGTGATAACAATAATTTCCATCATCCATCCATTCAAAGGACTCTCTCTCATGAACAAATTGCTCGCTACTCTCATTGCTACCCTCTTCGTCGGCATTGCTTCTGCACAAACACCGGCACCTGTCGAATCGTCCACGCAAACGGCTCCGGTTGCTGGCAAGGCTGAAGCCAAGGCCGACAAGTCTGTCGCAGCCGCCGTGAAAAGCGAAGCCAAGGTAGACGCCAAGGCCGATGCCAAAGTGGTGAAGGCTGAAGAGAAAGCCGCGGCGAAAACCGCCAAGGCAGATGCCAAGGCCGCTAAAGCGAAGGTCAAGGCCGACGCCAAGGTTGAAAAGGCAGACGCTGACGACAAAGCCAAGGCCACCACCAAAGCTGAAAAGGCCACCACCAAGGCAGATGCCAAAGCAGCCGGCGTCGCTATCGATGCCAATGCCAAGGTTGATACCGTGAAGGCCAAAGCCGCCGCCGACAAGGCCAACGCTGCGGTCGATACCAGCGCAGTCAAGGCAGAAGCCAAGACCGACGTCAAGGCAGCCGGCACCAAGTAAGCGGCAACGCGGGTCAAATACATACCCGCTGATCCAAAAAGACAGGCCGAGGCCTGTCTTTTTTTTGCCTGTCTCCTTGTGACCGCACGCGTCGCAGCCCTTCCTTGTCCCTTGTCGGCGCATTCCGACTTTCCAGGGCTCCAGTGGCTGTCACTGAGGAGCCTCGCCTGCCTCGAGCATGGATCTTTTGACACCAGGAGAATCTCATGCATATCATTCTTGGCGGAACAGGACACGTCGGCTCGGCGCTGGTCAAACGCCTTATTGGTGCGGGCGAGCCCGTCACCCTCATCACCCACGACCCCAAAAAATCCGGCCGGGTGGGCAAGACCAAACACGACGTACCCCAACGGGCGAAGGTCGCTGTTGCCGACGCCCACGATGTACCGTCGCTGCGCAAAGTCTTCCAGCAGGGCACGCGACTTTTTCTGCTTAATCCGCCGGCGGCTCCCTCCACCGACACCGATGCCGAAGAGCGCAGCACGGTGACGTCCATCATTGAGGCACTGCAAGGTACACGCTTCGAGAAGATCGTGGCCGAGTCCACCTATGGCGCCCAGCCCGTCCAGCGCGCGGGCGACCTCGGCATTCTTTACGACATGGAAAAAGCCCTGGAGGCACAGGCTGTGCCGTTCAGCGTGATACGCGCGGCCTACTACATGAGCAACTGGGACGCGGCGCTGAAGACCGCGCAGGATGAAGGTGTGATCGACTCCATGTACCCGGCGGACTTCAAGCTGCCCATGGTGGCGCCGCAAGACCTGGGTGAGTTCGCTGCGCGCCTGATGACCGAGCCCGCCGGCAAAACCGGCCTCTTTCATGTTGAAGGGCCAGAGCAGTACAGCGCAGGCGATGTTGCCGTGGCCTTTGGAGAGGCGCTGCAAAAACCCGTCTCGGTGCGTGTTGCGCCGCGCGAGAAATGGGAAGAGGCCTTCAGGGCCATGGGCTTTTCAAGTGCTGCGGCCAGATCGTATGCGGCAATGACAGGAATCACGCTGGACCGGCATTACACCGTGCCCGATGCACCTGTCCGCGGTCGCACCTCGCTGCGCGCGTATGTGCAGGCGCTGGCGGGCGAGCAACGCGGCTAGCGCGTTACCGCGGCGGTCTGCTGGCTCAGCTCAGCGGCTTGTTCACGAACTCAATCACCAGCCCCCGCGCCGTCACGGTGATCCGGTCAGGCTGCACGCCCATGCTGGTGGGCAGTGCCAGGTCCTGCGGGTTGAGCGAGTGCAGCACAACGCCCTGCAGCGCCTGCTCGGCCAGCTGCGGGCCATAGCCTGATACCAGCATCGACGCCTGCGGCGGCAGGCCGTCAAACTGCAGCGTGTTCACGCGCAGCTGGTGCGCGCGTATCGTCATGTCGCTGGCTTCGTAGCGCAGCGCAAAGTCCAGGTCAAAGGTGCCGGGGTAAGCACGCTGCAGCGCCGGGCCGGCGGCTTCCACCGCCATGGCGGCGCCCAGCCGGTTTTGTTCGGGTAGCAGGCGCAGCTGCGGTGCCTGCACGGTCATGTCCAGCAGGCCGTTGGCGCGCTTGCGCACCGGAAAGCGTTTGGCCACCGCGTCCTGCAGCTGGGCCATGCTGACGGTGTAGCTGGGCTGGGCCTGTGCGCCCGGCAGGGTGAAATACACAGCTCCGCCCAGGCACAGCCGTGCGGTGGTGGCGAGAAGCAGTCTTCGTTTCATGCTTGTTGTGTCCTTTCAGTGCAAGAGCCATGATGCGTCGGGTGCCCCGCCACGCGTGTCATTCAAAAGCCCGTGTCGGGGTCGGCGTCCAGCCGATGGCGATTCAAGCGGCCGGGCGGCAAGAGGGCGGATTTCATATTCCTGTATGGTCGGCCTGATGCGAATGCTTTTGACCTTCCTGCTGTTTCCGGCCGCCACGCTGGCGACGGCACAACCCACCAAGGGCGAGCAGGATGCGTTGGCCCTGGCGATCAGGTCGCAGCGTGTCCTCAATGAATACGCCATCGGGGCCATGGAGCCGGAGGCCATGAAATACGCCCAGCGGCTGCGCCTGACCCAGGCCGCGCTGGACGGGCAGCGCAAGCAGTGGCCTGCGGCCAAGGAAGGGCCTGATCCGTTTGATCAATTCCGGCCTTGCAAAAACGGGCTTGAAAAAGCGTCTTACCTGGCCAGCCTTTCCGGCATGAAGGCGGTCCGCGCGCTCGATGACAAGGTTTTTCATGCTGAGAAGGCCAAGCTGCAGAAGCTTCGCGCCGAGTGCGATGCGCTCGTCAAGCGCGCTAACGCTGAACGATAAGGCAGAACGGTAAGCCGGCCCGCGGTTGAGCCGCCTCAGCGGCCCACCACCGACCAGCCGGCTTTCTGGTTGGTCTTGTCGTTCTCATATTCCCAGGCCGTACCGCAGCGGTCGCACTTGTAGCGGGTGATGGTGATCAGCCCGTGACGGCGGGTTTCATGGCGGGGGTTGCCCTGCACCAGTTCCGGGTGGCCCGGCGCCTTGCGCCAGTTGCGCTGTATGCCGGCGCAGGAGTCGCACAACTCCATTTTCTTGAGTTCACTGGCGCGGTTGGGGTCTTGGGTCATGGGCTGCTTTGGAATCGGTTGTTGACCCCGATTGTCGCCGGTGCGGGGCTGCGCAAAATGAGGCGACCCTGTTGGCGCTGGGGCGATCATTTGACCGGCTCAGGCAGCAGGCCTATTCTTGAATTGCCCAGTCACTTCATTCGGGAGATACATCATGTACAAGCGAATTTTGCTGGCTTACGACGGTTCCCAATCGGGCCAAAAAGCGCTGCTGGACTGCCGCGAGATCGCGCAGTGGAGCGGGGCGGCATTGACGCTGATTGCCGTCACCCCCCTGCAGCGGCAGGTGGTCGCCGCTGAAGGCGTAATCTATGAACAAAGCGTCGCCGACCAGGACAGGGAAAGATACCAGGGCATCCTCAACGACGGCTTGCGCCAGCTGCTGGAGTCAGGCCATGAGGCTGGGGGCGAGGTGCTGTACGGCGAAACCGTCGATGAAATCGCGAGGTACGCCAAACAGATAGACGCCGACCTGATTGTGGTCGGCCACAAGCACCTCGAAGGCTGGGCCGCACGCTGGTGGCGCGGCTCGGTCTCCAAATCGCTGATCGCGCAGGCGCCCTGTAGTGTGCTGGTGGTGATTACCCGCTGAGGCAAGGCGCGGGTCCGGTCCGCCCCAATCGGCCGGTCAACAAAAGGGTTTCCAAAGAGGGCTTGACTTAGAGCGCGCTCGAAGTTTTACAGTCCCCACATGACTACCGCTCCCACCGTCTCTTTAAGCATCGCCGAAGCCGCGGAAGCCTCCGGCCTCAGCGCCTACACCCTGCGCTACTACGAGCAGATCGGCCTCATCGCCCCCATAGGCCGGCGCAGCGGCGCGCGCCGCTACAGCGACGCCGACATGCGCTGGCTGGAGTTCCTGGTGCGTCTGCGCGCGACCGGCATGTCGATGCGCGACATGCAGCGCTATGCCCAGCTGCTGCGCAAAGGCAATACCGCCACCAGCCTGGCCGAGCGGCAAACCCTGCTCGAAGAACACGCCGCACGCCTCGAAGCCGGGATCCGCACCCAGCGCGAAACCCTGCAGTTCATTCGCAAAAAAATCGGCCTGTACGAAGAGCTGCGCGCCGTGCCCAAACGTGCGTGAATCCACCCAATCCACCCAATCCACCCAATCCACCCAATCCACCCCCAACCAACCCTTCAACCCAAGGCAACCCATCATGATTAAAACCCGAACCCTCGGCCGCAACGGTCCCGCCATCTCCGCCATCGGCCTCGGCTGCATGGGCATGAGCGACTTCTACAGCAACCGCGACGACGCCGAGTCCGTCGCCACCCTTCACCATGCGCTGGACCGCGGCCTCAATTTCCTCGACACCGCCGACATCTACGGCCCGCACACCAACGAGCTGCTGATCGGCAAGGCCATCGCCGGCCGCCGCAAGGACGTGTTCATCGCCACCAAGTTCGGCATCACCCGAGATCCGAACAACGAAAGCGCCCGCGGCGTCAACGGCCGGCCTGAATACGTCAAGGCCAGCTGCGACGCCAGCCTGCAGCGTCTGGGTATCGACCAGATCGACCTCTATTACCAGCACCGCGTCGACAAGACCGTGCCCATTGAAGACACCGTCGGCGCCATGGCCGAGCTGGTGAAAGCCGGTAAGGTGCGCTATCTGGGTTTGTCCGAAGCCTCGGCCGCCACGCTGGCGCGTGCCTGCAAGGTGCATCCCATCGCCGCGCTGCAGAGTGAATATTCGCTGTGGACGCGCGACCCCGAAATCACCGGCGCCCTGGCCGCCTGCCGCGAGCACGGCGTGGCCCTTGTCCCCTATTCGCCGCTGGGCCGCGGTTTCCTGACCGGCGCTTTCAGCAAACCTGAAGACCTGCCTGCCGATGACTATCGCCGCAAGTTCTCGCCCCGCTTTGCCGAAGACAACTTCAAGCGTAACCTGGCACTGGTCGATGTCGTCAAGCAGCTGGCCGCAACCAAAGGCGTCACCGCATCGCAGGTCGCGCTGGCCTGGGTACTGGCGCAGGGCGATGACATCATTCCCATCCCCGGCACCAAGCGCCGCAGCTACCTCGACCAGAATATCGCCGCACTCGACGTCACGCTGAGCCCGGCCGAGCTGGTCCAGCTCGACAAGGCCTTCCCGCCCGACGCCGCCGCGGGCCTGCGGTATCCCGCGTCATTTCTGGGTACGGTCAATGCGTGACACAGGCTGACATCCTTACGGGGGCAAGACAACGGACTCCGCCTGCGCTGAACCCGGGCCGTAAAGTTCTATTCAGTGAAGCGTCCCGGTTCTGTGTTCCCGCTGGTCAAAAGTCCCTCTTCGGCCGATGATTCTGTAAGGCCGGTGCAGCGAAAATTCTGGGGTTGTTGTATCGTACAACAATACGATGTATCATTAAACGATACATATGTATTTGCCTTGCTGTAAAGGCCTGGCCTAACTTCATGGAGCTTCAGAATGGGAATCGCACTAACTTGTCCCCGCCGGTTGCTGGCGGCTACTGTGGCTGTGACGCTTTCGGGTATGACGTCAGCTGCCGATTTACGGATCGGATTCAAGGCCGAAGTCACTTCTGCCGATCCCCACGTTCTGGGCGCCGCCAATCGCAGCGTCTGGATGAACGTCTACGACTCGCTGATTGGCCAGGATGAAAAGCTGCATCCTGTTCCCCAGCTGGCCTTGTCGTGGAAGGCGATAGATGAAAAACAATGGGAATTCAAGTTGCGGCCCGGCGTCAAATTTCACAATGGTGAACCGATGACGGCGAACGACGTGAAGTTCTCGCTCGACAGGGCCAAGGCGCTGACCGGCCCCCGAACGTACAAGACCTACTTGAGGACGATCGACAGCGTCCGGGTGCAGGACCCGCTGACGGTCATCATCAAGACGAAGGAATCCGCACCCACGCTGCCTGAAAACGTGGGCATCGTGGCCATTCTCCCGAAAGGAAGCGGTGGGGAGATCAAGGAGTCGGACTTCGAGACCGGAAAGGCGGCGGTGGGAACCGGTCCTTTCAAGTACGCAGGGCTCATTCCAAGCCAGCAAGTGACCATGACGCGCAACGACGCGTACTGGGGCGCAAAACCGGCCTGGTCAAAAGTGACTTATCAATTCATCCCGAAAGAACCGGCGAGAGCGGCGGCAATGCTGGGCGGCAGTGTCGATGTCATTGACGGAGCTGCCGGCGGTTTGAGCGACACCTTGAAGAAGAGCGAAAAGGTGTCTGTGGTTTCCACAACGTCCTATATGTTCAACCACCTGCACATGGACCAGTTCCGGACGGTTTCGCCTTATGTCGCCGGTAATGACGGTAAACCACTGGCCAGGAATCCGTTCCAGGACAAACGCGTGCGCCAGGCGATCGCGGTGGCCATCAACAGGGATGCCATTAACAAGTTCGTCATGAAAGGCGATGCGGAACCGGCGACGCAAATTGTTCCTGCCGGTTTCTTTGGGTACGAGCCTGCGCTGAAGCTTCAGCCCGGAGACACGGCGCGGGCCAAAGCCTTGCTGGCCGAGGCTGGCTATCCATCCGGATTCAGGGTGGTTTTACATTGCACCAATGACCGGTACCTCAACGACGCACGGGTCTGCGAAGCCATTGCCCAGATGTTGACCCAGGCGGGAATAAAAACAGACGCAAGGACGCTCCCCTACGCCAACTTCGTTACCCGAGCGACAAGCGGCGGGGCCGGTGGTGAACCCGAATTCAGCCTGGCCATGTTTGGCATCGGCGCGATTCTCGGTGATTCGCTGGAGCCATACACCGCCGTTATCCAGACCTTTGACAAGGCCTTGGGAACCGGAGCCAACAACTATGGTCGGTACAGCAACAAGGAATTTGATGCAGCGATCCGCTCGGCGTCCAAAACATTGAACGACAAGGAACGCGAAGAGCTGCAGCGAACGGCCGCAAGGCTTGCCGCCGAGGACGTTGCCATCGTACCGGTGCATAACGCGAAGGCGGCATGGGGATTGCGCAAGGGCCTGAGCATGGTCCCGCGAAGCGACGGATACACGATAGCCAGCGGCATCAAGGACGCAGCTTCAAAGTAAGCAGATTCACGAACAAGGCGGTGGCGCGTGCCCGGCCGTGCCAGATCAGGGAAATAAATGAAAGACTCGACGTTCAGCAATCTTGCTGTGGTGATTGAACGCAACGTGATGGTGCCGATGAGGGACGGCGTGAGGCTCTCGACCGATATATATCGCCCGAGACAGGAGCCGGGAGAAGAGCCGAAACCGTTCCCGGTCATCATGGAACGCACTCCCTATGGGAAGCACCTTGAAAGCCGCACCGAACGCGAACCAGGGAGCACGCGCCCCATGTCGCGTGAAGAGGTGGCAACGTATTTTGTGGCCCAGGGTTATATCGTTGTGTACCAGGATTGCCGCGGCAGATACGGGTCCGAAGGAACATTCACGAAGTATCTGAGCGAGGCCAACGACGGCCATGACACCTGTGACTGGATCGTGCGGCAGCCCTGGTCCGACGGCAGGATCGGGACCAAGGGCCTTTCCTATGCGGCACATACGCAAATGGCCCTGGCATCTACCGGTGCACCCGGCTTGATGGCCATGTATGTCGACTCCGGCGGGTTTTCAAACGGCTATCAGAGCGGCATCCGGCAGGGCGGCGCGTATGAGTTAAAGCAGGCGGCCTGGGCTGTTCTCTTCGCATCGAGCATTGCCCAGCGGTCGGAAAATACGGCCGTCGCCAGCACCCTGAAGAATATCGACGTCGACGACTGGTTCAGAAGAATGCCGTGGCGCCGTGGAAACTCACCGCTTTCGGAAGCACCGGAATATGAAGAGTTTCTCTTCGATCAATGGGAGCGTGGTACGTTCGATGCGTACTGGAAGCAGCCCGGAATTTATGCGGAGGGTTTCTACCATCACCTCAAGAACGTGGCGACAGTCCATATGTCTTCCTGGTATGACGTCTATACGCGCACCGCAGCCGAAAATTACGTCAGCCTCAAGAAAATCGGCGCTCCGGTAAAGCTCGTTTTTGGTCCGTGGGTGCACGGAAACAGGTGGTTGACCTATTCAGGCGATGTGGATTTCGGCGAACAATCCACTTTTGGCCATCACGTGGCCGCAAGCTTTCTTGAGGCCAGACTTAAATGGTTTGACCACTGGCTCAAAGGCCTTCCGGCCGCTGAAGGCAATGCCGATGTCAGGCTGTTCGTGATGGGCGGCGGCTCCGGCAGAAAAAACAGCGAGGGACGTCTTGACCACGGCGGTACCTGGCGTTCCGAGCAGGACTGGCCGATTCCGGATACGCGGTGGACGCCCTACCATTTTCACGTTGATCGTTCGCTGTCCCCCTCTCTTCCAGAGAGGCATCACGGCGCGCTGGCGTACCGGTTTGACCCCAAAAATCCGGTTCCCACCTTGGGCGGCAGCGTGGTTTCACGTCCACCCGGAATACTGGCCGGGGCTTTCGACCAAACAACCGATGAGCGCTTCTTTGGTTGCGCAGAACCGTTTTACCCACTGACCGACCGTGAAGATGTGCTTGCCTTTTCAACTGAACCGCTGGCGGAGGATGTCGAGATTACAGGGCCGGTGATGGCGAACCTGTGGATATCCTCCGACTGCCCGGACACGGATTTCACCGTCAAGCTGGTCGATGTGTATCCGCAAAGCGAAGACTACCCAAAGGGTTTCGCCATGAACCTTACCGACGGGATTCTGCGGGTGAGGTACAGGGACTCATGGGAGTACCCGGAATTGATGACGCCGGGAACGGTGTACCCCATCCGCATCGAGGCGTTTCCGACAAGCAACCTGTTCAAGGCAGGGCATCGCATCCGGGTTGACATTTCGAGCAGCAACTTTCCGCACTTTGACGTCAACCCGAACACCGGGGATCCTGAGGCGCAGGCAACGACGAGCAGGACGGCGCTCAACAAGGTGTACATGAGCAGCCAGCATCCATCGCACGTGGTGCTTCCTGTGATCCCGAAGCGTTCTCAATAATGGTGGTGGCTGCAGCGCGCCCCACCAGGTGCGCTGCCGCTAATCGGCAGAAGCGTCGGAGCGACGATATCCGAGCTCAACCGAAAGGTCGTAGGCCGCCGCGCACAGCGGCTTGGCCAGTTTCTCCAGCCCTTTGGCCGTGATGCGGCTTGAAGGAATGGAGATCGCCATGGCGGCGATGACTTTTGATGTTCCGTCGCGCACCGGTGCCGCCACGGAAAGGACTTCGTTCGTGATTTCGCCCAGGGAAGTGGCGTAGCCCTGCTTGCGGATCTTGATCAGCTCCTCATTCCATTTTGCGCGTTGCACGATGGTGTTGGGCGTGAACTTCTGAAAGTCCTGTGCGAAAAATTCGTTCAGAAACTCTGCGGGGGCATAGGCCAACAGGACTTTGCCCGACGCGCCACCGTGGAGAGGCCGCCTCATGCCGACGGACCCGTGGATGCGAACATCATGGGTGGAGTCCCATCGGGCCACAGAGACGGATTCAAAGCCGTCACGGACACGGATCTGCACAATCTCGTTGAATTTGCTGGCCAGCTGCTGAAGATATTTGCTGGCCTGCCTGACCAGGCTGACCTGTTCGTCGGCAGCCAACCCCACAAGCAATGCGTTGTAGCCGAGATGGTAGGTGGCCGCGTCACCCGATCGCTGCACGAAACCGCGCCGCTCCAGCGTGCTCAAAAGGCGGAACGCCCTGGCTTTGGTAATTTCAGATCTTTTGGAAAGCTCGGTCACACCCAGGCCGGGGTTCTGGGCTACGAGCATCAATAAGCCGAGTGCTTCATCTACCGACGCTACGTTATAGTCCATTGCCTTCTTGCCGCTGGCTTGCTTCAACGGGTATGTTTGAGTTAGCGAAGCATTCTACCGTCAGGGCCCAGTACGATGATGTCGACATACGACGAGCCCGAGTGATTTGTCGGGGAAAAATTAACAGAGAATCCGCCGAGATTTAAATCCCTCAATGACTCCAGGGAACGTTTCAGCTTCGCAGAAGTGGGAATCGGTCCGGCGCGTTTCAGGCCCTCGGTCAGTACCCTGGCCGCAATGTAGCCTTCAGTCACTGCCAGGTTCAAATCAGACCCCGGGACGCCAAATTTCTTGTGGTCCTCCTGCATTTCCCTGATGAGCGTGGAGGTCTTACTGGACGGATCGGGCACCACCAGCGCTATGCCCAAGCCGTAGGCGGCCTGTTTGCCGATTCTTTTCACGACCGCGGCACCGTCGGTGACGGAAAGGGCGACGACAAACGCCGAACTTCCACCTTGACGAAAATTCTTGTAGAACTCGGCGGTCGCGGCACTCGTCGCCACTGAAATAACCGCGTCGGGTTTGGCCTTGAGAATCGTTGCGACCGCTTCACTGACATTTGTCGTGCCGTATTCGTAGCTCGCACTGCCCGAGAGCTGAAGGTTTTTCCCCTTGATCGCGCGTAGCGCCCTGTCGTAACCTTCAACGCCAAACGGGCTCTTCTCGTAGAGAACGGCGATACGCTTGTGCCCGATGATGTTCATGTGGGACACGATTTTCTGCACCTCCTGGGCATAGTTGGCGCGGGTGTGAAAAATCCAGGGGTCTACCGGTTGATGAAGCGAGACAGCCCCCGTTCGTGGCCCGACCAAAGGAATGCCGGCCACAGCCAGTACCTTTTCCTGAATCAGCGCTTCAACAGGCGCAGTTCCAGAAAATCCGATCAATGCAACAGGCTTTTCTTCCTGGATGATTTCCCGTGTTTTTTCCACTGAGTCCGACCCGTCCGGTCCCCGGTCTTTGGTGACAAGTTTCAGCTTCGCCCCATTAACGCCACCCCGGTCGTTGACGACATCAAAATACAGTTGCACGCCCACCTTCACCTGGCTTGCCGCGGAATTCGGGTCCTTAAGCTGGCCGATCTGGCCGATCACGATGTCTTGCGGAGCGGATGAGGCAACGGCACAAACTGTTCCCAGAATGCCTGTACTGATCCAATGTTTGATTGACATACCCATGCTTTCCAAAATGATGGAGCCTGTCTAAGGCGTTCCTGTTATCCATGACAAAAGCCCGCCGGAGGCGGGCTTTGCGGACGAGATACTGATCGCGTGCCTTTGTGCGCTCAGAAGTTGTGCTGAATGCCGACCCCGTAAACACGGATCACGTCATTGGCAACGCGGTTGTTCGGGTCCGAGCGGTCATAGAAGCCGTACAGCGAAGTGCGATTGCTCATCTTGTAGGAGTAGCCCGCCTGRAAGCGCTTGAGCTTGGCCGCAGGATCGCTCTGGACATCCTTGCGGATGTAGTTGGCCATGAYCTTGCTGCTGGGCGTGATGTCCCACGAAGCGCCGATCATCTGCGCCGCCACCTTGCTGCGCGACAGCGCATTGCCCTCAAAGTTGTCACGGTTGTAAACCGCCCAGGCCCGGATCTCGCCGAAGTCGTAGGAGCCCACCAGCATCCACTTGTTCCTGAAATCATTGAGCARGGCGCCGCCGCGTTTGCTGTCCCTTCCGTAGCCGACSCCCAGGCCCAGCGGGCCGCCGCCTTCGCCGTAGCTCAGCGAGACRTCGGTCTGCTTGTAGTCGCTTTCAAAGCGGACCGGGCCGGCCGCGGTTTCCGGCAGGCCTTCACCATTGAAGTAATGGCCGGCGCGGAAAACGAAGTTGCTGATCACCGGGCTGGCGTAGCCGATGGCATTGGACACCCGGGTGCGTGCATTGAAGATGGAGGAGCCAATCGCGGTGGCGCCGGCGTC
>NZ_JBFUBJ010000013.1:0-71637 GCF_056405795.1 Polaromonas sp. P1_F1 | reverse complement strand
ACTTGGGCTCGCTCTCTTCCGATCGCAGGTGCTTCTTTATTGTGTTGCGAGCCAGGCCTGTACGCCTTGAGATCTCGCGAATGGACATCTGATCCCGCAATGCCCAACGTCTGATGACATTCAATGTCGCCACGTCTATCACTCCTAATTTCCCCCTGCTTTTAAAACAAGCAGGGTAGTGCCTACGTGGGTCAGTTTTGGATGGAAATTACTGCGCTAAATGGATCAGATTTCGACGGAATTCAACACCCTCTCATCCCTTGTCCTACGCCGCTGCCCACAGACGGGGCTTACTTTGGTCTTTTAAGGAGACGCAAGATGAGCAAGCAGCAGCAAGACTTCAAAACCTTGATGAAAGAGCGGCAGCACGTCGCAGCCGCGTATGTCAGTGGCGACGCGGCGCCGCTGGGGCGTGTCGTGGCACAGGCGTCACCGGCCACCTTTATGAGCCCGGGCGGCGGCGTGGTACGGGGCACGCAGGAAGTGTRGTCGCGCTACCAGCAGGATGCCGGCCGGTTTGAGGCGGGCAGCACGACCCAGCTGGAGATTCTGGACATGGCGGCGGGCGATACCGTTGCCTTTTGGACGGGCATTCAAAAAGCACAGGCCCGCATGAAGGGTGAGCCAGAGCCCGTGGCGAACAAGCTGCGGGTGACTGAGGTGTTCAGGCGCGAAGGTGATGCCTGGAAGCTGGTGCACAGGCATGCGGACCCGCTGGTTGAAGTTGCCAAGCGCCCAGGTTAGCGCTGGGTTTTCTTTTTTCTTCCTTTGAAACCTGAATGATCTTGGCCCGTGGTCGGGATGGTTGTTGCTGCCTGCAGCAAATAGCTCGGCATGCAACACTTGCGCTTTGCCGTTGAACTGTGGCTGCGAGTAAATGGCCAGAGACCAACGCGCATCAACAGCCGTCAATCAAACAGACAAGCCAAGGAAACCCATGCCCACGCCTGAAACCGTTGAACGCTTTGTTGCCCGTGTTGAACAGAACGCGCACACCGAAGCGATTGAAGAGTTCTACACGCCTGACGCGACGATGCAAGAGAACCAGCAGCCGCCGCGCCGTGGACGCGACAAGCTGGTGGAAGGTGAAGCGAAAGTGATGGCGCGTGTGAAGTCGGTCACATCAACCTGCGTGCGGCCGGTGTTCATCAGCGGTGACAAGGTCGTCATTCGCTGGATCTTTAATTTTGTATGGGCCGATGGCAGCACCATGCGCATGGAAGAGCTGGCTTACCAGCGCTGGGAAGGCGAGCGCATTGCCGAAGAAACGTTTTTCTACGACCCGGCGCAGCGCACGCCGGTGCCGGCCAAGTAAGCAGGCCGGCGCGGTCGTGCGGGGGCGCGATCAGGCTGCCTTGATTTCGATGCGCCGGGGCTGTGCGTGCTGCGCCTTGGGTATGCGCAGCTTCAGCACGCCGTTCGCCAGCTCGGCGCTGACTTTCTCGGTGTCTAGCTCTTTGCTGAGCGTGAACACGCGGTGAAAGCGGCCCAGCCCCACTTCGGTGTGGGTTGACTGCAGACCTTCGGGCGCAGACAGGGCTGACTCGGCGTCAATCGTCAGCGTGTCGGCCTCTACCTGCAGGTGCAGCTTGTCGCGCGGCACGCCGGGCAAATCGGCATACAGCGTAATGCCGGTGCTGTCTTCCAGCACGTCGACTGGCGGCGTCAGCGCGCCATTGGCGTAGCGCGATGTTTCTTTCTGCGTCACCTCGCCCGTCTGGCTGGTTTGCATGCTGCGGCCGGAGGTGCTGCCGTTGTTGGCACTTCCATTACCGTTGCTGCGTGCGGCGCCACTGCTGCCGCTGGTTTGCTGGGTGTTTGCGTAGTTCATGGTTTGCCTCCTTTCACTGGATGGTGATGCGGCGCGGCTGGGCCGATGCGCGCCGCTGGATGGTGATGTGGACCAGGCCGTCCTTGAAGCTGGCGTTCACGGCGTCGGGGTCGGCGTCGTCGGGCAGGGTGAGCACGCGGCGGAAGGCGCCGGCAAAGCGCTCGTTGATGTGCAGCGTCGACTGCGCGCCCGCTTCGGGCAGTTCAGTCTTGCGCTCACCGGCAATGGTGAGCAGGCCGCGCTCCAGGCTGACGTCGAGTGACTTCGGGTCAATGCCCGGCGCAAAGGCATACACCTCTATGGTTTGCGGCGTGCCGCCAATGTTCAGGGCGGGAAAGCTGCTGCGGCCAAAGCCGCGAATGCTGGGAGACAGATCGAAGGCCTGCTGCACGTCGCGCTGCAGGCGATCGAGTTCGGCGAGCATGTCGCGCGGAAATAACGATCGGTACATGGCGAAAACCTCCATTCGGGTTGAACATCAGTGCGCCGGAAAATCCCCAAAAAAGCGGCTTCCGGCGCCCGGGAAGAGGATGTAGGAATCGCCCAAAAAATTTCAAGAGGAAATTTGCGTGCGTCAATCGCAGGCGCGGCGGGCCTGCAAAAGGGCGGCCCATGCAGCGGCGTTGCGGTCAGGTTTAAAACTTTTTTCGCAAATCGCACGCGGGTGAGCCGCACAGCACAACGCCCCGGTGCACGTGAATGCACCGGGGCGTCTGGCTGGCGTTTTTACGGCTTGCTCAGCGCTTGGCGATCAGGCGGTAACCCAGCAGCAGCACGATGGAGCCAAGCACGGCGGCGATGAAGCCGGCCGTTTCGCCTTGCTGGTACCAGCCCATGGCCGCGCCCAGGTAGGTGGCAAGGAATGAGCCCGCAATACCGATGAGCACGGTGATGATGAAGCCGCCAGGGTCACGGCCGGGCATCAGGAACTTGGCGACAAAGCCAATGATGAAGCCGATGATGATGGTCCAGATAATTGACATAGCGTCTTTCTAAAAAATGAGGGAACCCAGGGCGCGGGCAACAGCCCGCGATGAGTAGCTTACTTGGCGACTTACTTGGTCGGTACTACGGCCTTGGCCATTTCCAGATGGGCCTCCACCTTGGGCAGCATCTTGCCGGCCAGCGCCTTCAGGTCGGCGTCTTTGGCGTCCTTCTGGATCTTGGTCAGCAGCTTGATGGTGGCTTCATGGTCGCCCACGCCAGAACGTTTGGCGTATTCCGTGTCAAACAGGTTGCCCGACAGGGCCTTCATTGCGGTGGCCTTGGTTTTGGCCATCACGCCGGGGCCGTCGGGCACGGTCACACCTTTGGCGCGGGCCAGTGCCTGCACTTCGGCCAGGGCGCTGTTGTGGTCTTCAATCATTTGCTGCGCAAATTTTTTGATCTCGGCGTTCTGTGACTTTTCCAGTGCCATCTTGCCGGACTCGATTTCAGCGATGTTGGCCTGGGCCAGGTCGTCCAGCATGCCCTTGTCGGCACGGGCCAGCTTGCCGGCATCTGCCGCTGTTGGGGTGCCAGCGGTGGTGCTGGTCTGGGCTGCGGCGGGCAGGGTCACCAGTGCCAGGGCAGAAGCGGCCACGGCGGCCAGTGCCACGCTGCCGAGCTTGAATCTGGATTGGTGCAATCGGTTCAACATGAGGGCCTCCTTTGAAGGGGTAGTTGTTGATTGGTTGAATGGGTATGGACAACAGACGCCGCGCTGAAGCAAAGCAAGCCGCGGCAGATAGCGTTGTACTTTCGCTGCTGTAGCGGCCGTGCGGTGCAGGAGGCTGGGCAGGCTCTGTGTAGGAATTTGCTTGCGACTGCTGTCCGGCTGCCGCGCACGGGCGCCGGCCTTTTGTTCCATAAATGCCGCGTGGTGCGATACGATGGCCGCCTGGACAATTTGTCTGAAATTTGAATCGCCTGACTCGCCGGAGGCCGCGCACCATGAAAAAACCCAGCAACACGCCCAGCAACAAACATCTGCTCGCCGAGCTGAAGAACATTGCCGAAGGCCTGGGCAAAACGTTTGCGCCGTTTTGCGAAGTGGTGGTGCACGACCTGACGCACCCGAAGAACGCCATCCTGGCGATTGAAAACAACCTGAGCGGCCGCCGCCTGGGCCAGCCCGCCACCGAGCTGGGCCTGGCGCGCATCCAGGACCCGGACTACCCCGCGGTGATCGCCAACTACGCCAACCAGTTCGCCGACGGCCGCAAGGTCAAGAGCACGTCGGTGGGCATCCGTAATGAAGAAGGCGAATACGTGGCGGCGATCTGCCTGAACGTGGACCTGACGCTGTTCAACGGTTTCCAGGCGGCGATGTCGCAGTTCACCGCCATTGAAAGCAGCGCCGTCACCGAAACACTGGACGCCGCCAATGCCGACCGCATACAGCAGTGCATTGACGAATTTGCCGCAGCGCGGGCCACGACATCACGATCGCTCAAGCCCGCAGACCGCAAGCAGCTGGTGCAAGACCTCAAGAAAGCCGGCTACCTGGAGATCCGCCGCGGCGCCGAGATTGCCGCCGCGCACATGGGCGTTTCGCGCGCCACGGTGTACAGCGACGCGAAGTAAGTAAAAAGTAAAGCAGGAAGGTGGGCGGGGTGTCTGGGAAATCAGACATTGTGTCCGGCTGAAAGGGGCTCGTACCCTTGGTTTTTGGGGAAGAAACCGGGTGCTGCTATATAGTCATCAACGACTATATGGCCGCGAGATGCGCCTGCGCCTGGAAAACAGCCGCAGTGAGCCGGAAAAATTGTTACCGAGGAGTGAGGGAACCATGACAGACAACACCACGCCACCCGAGGGCGGATCCGGCTTTTTTGGAAAACTCCGGGACGTCTTGTTTGAGCCTGAACCCACTCCCGGCGCACCTGCCTCTGCGGACAAATCGGCCATCACGGCGCCAGCTCCCTTGCCATCGGCCGCCGCCAATGTGGCGGCTGCCAAAGCCAAAAACCCGATGGTGGACCGCATGATGGAAGTCGTGATGGAAAAAACCACGGCCTATACGGCGCTGGTCGAGGCCGTCACGCCGCTGGAGGCCTTCATTCCTGACGAGGCGTCGCGCTACAAGGCCGCATTCGGCATTGTGGGCAAGACGCGGACGGTGGACCAGATCGTCCAGTCCATCGACATGCAGCATCTTCCCGCGCTTGAAGCGGAATCCCAGCGCTTTCATGGCCAGGCGAAAAACCAGCAGGACCTGCAGATCAATGCGCGAATCCGGGAGATAGATTCCCTGCGTGCTTCAGTCGCCAAGGTAGACGAAGAGCGCGCTCGCCTGCAGGAAAGGCTGGGGCAGATCCAGCAGGAAGTGGAGACCGCCCACAAAAAAATCGCCGGGTTCGAAAGAGAAATCGCGGCCAAGCGCGCGGAGATCGTTGAAGTCAACATCCGGTTTGAAAGCGCGCTGGCCGTGGTCAAGGCCCAGCTGGTGGAAGCCAGGGCAAAAGTCGTGCGCTACCTCGGCGCCTGAAGCGCTGAACATTCCCGATCCGTATACGCAGAATCAAAGGACAGAACTGTGAACCTCATTCCACAGAATTTCAAACCCAAATCGTTCTGGGAGCGCCCGGAAGGCGTGACCGGCCAGATCGTTGGCGTCAGCCTGATCGCCGGCGCCGGTTTCCTGCTTTACAAGGCTCTGCCCTACATCATCACGCTGCTGCAAAACACCATCTATGCCGCATTGCTGGGCGTTGTGGTGGTGGTGCTCGGCTTCATCATTACCGACAAGCGTTTCTGGCGCCTGGGCAAGTACATGTACATGAGCCTGATGCGCAAGATCACGCAAGTGTTCGTGGAGATCGATCCCATCGGCATCATGAAAAACTATGTGGAAGAGCTGCAGGACAAGCTCGCCAACATGAACACCCGCATCGCCAAGCTTTCCGGGATGATTCGCCAGTGCAAGGAAGAGATAGCCAACAACAACAAGTCGCGCGACGGATCCCTGCGGCTGATGAGCGAGGCGAAAAAGCAGAACAAGACGATGGACGCAGCGCTGGCTTCGCGTGAAGTGGGCCGCATGAACGACGCCAACCTGACCTATCAGGACCTGCTGGCGAAACTGGAACTGCTGTACCGCGTGCTCGCCAAGTACCAGGAGGTGTCGAACTTCCTCATCAAGGACATGCAAAGCGAGATCAAGGTCAAGGAGCGCAAGAAGGAAATGATGGACAACGCCCATTCGGCCATCAAGTCTGCGCAAGCCATCATCAACGGCGACCCTGACACGCGCGCCATGTTCGACATGGCCAACGAATACCTGGCGGCCGACTATGCGATGAAGATCGGCGAGATCGAGGATTTCGCCCGCATGTCCGACAGTTTCATGCGCTCCGTCGACCTGCAAAATGGTGTGTACGAAGGCGATGCGATGCAGATGCTGGCCGAGTGGGAAAAGAATGCCGAGTCGCTGGTGCTGGGTGACTCCAAGCGCCTCCTGATCGAGAACAATCCGTCGCCCGGCCTGCCGGTGAGCATCATCAGCAGCCCGCAGGGTGTGCCTGTGGAGGCGCGCGCCGACGGGGTGGACTGGTTCCAGAAAAATTCAACCAACAAATAACAAGCTTCAACCAGAAACCGGACTAAAGCCATGGCCCTCAAACCTATTCCCCGATTGATCCTGATTGTTGCCGTCGTCGGCGGCGCCGTGTATGGCGGCATGAAATACCTCGATTCGCGCGCCCCTGCCAACATGAGCGGCAACCCCGGCGCAGGGGCCAATCCGGCCCCGCCCGCCGACGCGCCCGCGCCCAAGGCGGCGGCTGTCGCTCCGGCCGCGGGCGGCGGGGCAACCTTCCAGAGCATCGTGGACAAGGGCACTGTGCGCGTCAGCGTGCAGTCGCCGGCCAAGCCCTTTTATTACGTTGAAAACGGCAAGCCGCAGGGGTTTAACTACGAATTCCTGAAGGTGCTTTTCGCCCAAAGCGAGTTCACGCCCAAGGGCGGGCAAATCAACATCGACACCGACCATATCGTGGACACCTACCCCGATGTGCCGGCTGCGCTGCTCAAGAACGACAACCGGGGCAATTCAACGGTGGACATTGCCATCGACGGCCTCACCTTTACCGACGAAGACCTGCCGGGCGTGGTGTATTCCATTCCGTATGTCGAAGACTTCGGCTACGCCCTCATTACACCCAAGGTGTCCTCTATCCGGAGCGTTGAAGACCTCAACGGCTTGACCATCGGCATCCTCAAGGGCGACCCGGACGTCAAGGCCTATGCCTCGCGCCAGTTCCCGAAGGCGCGACTGGTCGAGCTGAGCGACGAATCTGTCAACGGCGAGCGCAACTGGATCAACAATTTCATCAAAAAGGGCCAGGTAGACGCGGTGATTTACGACTACCCCTTCGGAGTGGCCGAAATCCGCGGGACGGACCTGCAGTTTGCGGTGTCCAAGCTTCCGGGCTCCAACATCAAGTACAAGATAGGTGTGCGCAAGGCAGACAGCCAGCTGCTCGAAAACATCAACATCGGCATTCGCAAGGTGAAAGCCATGCCCGAATACGGCGAGCTCGTGAAGAAATATTTCACGAGTACCAATCTGGGCAAGGTAAAAAGCGCAGACAAGACCGAAACGGTTTACGTGGTGAAAGCGGGCGACACCCTCTCGAAAATCGCCGCCGCCACGTTGGGAAGCAACATGCGCTTTGGCGAGATTGAATCGCGCAACAACCTGCCCAACCCGAACCTGATTCACGTCGGCCAGAAGCTGGTGATTCCCAAGGGCTGAAGCACACATTGAATCCCAATGCTGCAACCGGTTTGGCTTGTGGCTGGGTAACGCGGCTGTTCGTTCACCGGGCAGCCTGAATCGCGGCGCATGGCGCCGCTTTTTTTTGGGCCGTACTCTTTTCGCTGCGTCTATACGCTGTGGCAGCAGAGGCGACCAGGCCTTTGAGGCGGTCCGGGGCCAACGCGAGGTTGAGGCAAAACCCTTACAAGAAAAACCTTACAAATCCGACAACCAAAAACGCCCATACAGACGGCATTGCGCTGATGATGTTGTACGAATAACCCGAGGAGGACGACATGAAATTCACCCTGATCAAAACAACCACGGCCCTGGCGGCAGTGGCCGCGCTGGGCGGCTGCGCAAGCGGTGTGGGCGTGCAGCCCAACATCAAACCGGTCTGGCTGGGCGGCATCACCACCGGCGTCTACGACGGCGGCAACGACGACTTGCTGACTGCCGGCCTGGGCAAGAGCGGCCTGGCCGCACCGGCGCCGCTGCCCGTCGACCCGCTGAACCCGAGCGCGGCCGAGTTGCGCCGGATTGCGATTTATAACAACTACCGCGCCATCCTCGACATTTCCCCCGGAGGCGGCTACGGCACGCTGTACGGCCCCAATGTGGACGCCAAGGGCAACGTCACCGCCAGTGAAGGCAAGATCGCCGGTACCGAATACATCGCCTATTCAGACGACGGCAGTGGCCGGCAGAACGTCACGATGATGGTGCAGGTGCCGGCCAGCTTCAACCCGGCCAGCCCCTGCATCGTCACCGGCACCTCGAGCGGTTCGCGCGGTATCTACGGCGCCATTGGGTCGTCTGGCGAATGGGGCCTGAAAAACGGCTGTGCCGTGGCCTATACCGACAAGGGCACCGGCAGCGGCATGCACGACCTGCAGAACAACACGGTGCATCTGCAAAACGGTTTGCGCGCCGATGCGGTGGCGGCCGGCCCGGCCTCCAACTTCACCGCCAACCTGACGCAGGCTGAACGCACTGCCTTCAACGCGGCCACGCCCAACCGCTTTGCCGTCAAGCATGCGCATTCGCAGCAGAATTCTGAAAAAGACTGGGGCCGCTACACGCTGCAGGCCGTGGAGTTTGCCTACTTCGTGCTGAACGAGCGCTATGGCAAGCCTTCGCCTGACGGCGGCGGCCGCCTGAAGACGCTGAACCCGTCGAACACCATCGTGATCGCCTCCAGCGTGTCCAACGGCGCGGGCGCGGCGCTGGCCGCGGCCGAGCAGGACACGCAGGGGCTCATCAGCGGCGTGGCGGTGGGCGAGCCGCAGGTGCAGCTGGTGCCCGATGCGCGGCTGAGCGTGCGGCGCGGCAGCGGCACGCTGGCCGGCACCGGCAAGCCGCTGTATGACTACACCACGCTGGCCAACCTGCTGCAGCCGTGTGCCGCGCTGGCCTCTCCAGGCACCAATGTCTTCAACACCATCAACCCGGTCATTGCCGCGAGCCGCTGCAGTGCGCTCAAGGCCAACGGCATGGTCGCCGGCAACACCACGGCCGAGCAGGCGGGCAGCGCCATGGCCACGCTGGTGCAGGCAGGCTGGCAGCCCGAGGGCAACGACCTGCAGGCGTCGCACTATTCGTTTGCCACCCTGCCGGTGGCGCTGACGTATGCCAATGCCTACGGGCGTGCCGGCGTGCAGGACAACCTCTGCGGCTACAGCTTTGCCGCCACGGCGCCTGCCGCTTCGCCCACACCCAACCTGCCGGTGCCTGCGCCGGCGGGCCCGCTGGCCACGTCATTCGGCACCGGCAACGGCATACCGCCCACGGTGGGCATCAACATCGTCAACAACGCCAGCCTCGGCGGCCCGATGCTGGACTCGGCCTCCATCTCTGCCGGCAACGTGCAGGACTACAACAGCGCCGGCGCCCTGTGCCTGCGCAACCTGGCCACGGGAAACACCCCCGACGCCCTGCGCGTGCGCGAAGGCATCCAGCAGGTGCTGCGCACGGCCAACCTGCAGGGCAAGCCTGCGCTGATCGTGCATGGCCGCTCTGACACGCTGGTGCCGGTGGCGTTTACCTCGCGCCCCTACTTTGGCCTGAACAAGATGGTGGAGGGTTCGCGCAGCAAGCTCTCGTACGTCGAAGTCACCAACGCCCAGCACTTTGATGCCTTCCTGGGGTTCCCCGGCTATGGCCAGCGGCTGGTGCCGCTGCACCGCTATTTCATCCAGGCCATGGACATGATGTATGCCCACCTCAAAACCGGCGCACCGCTGCCGGCCAGCCAGGTGGTGCGCACTGTGCCGCGCGGCCTGAGTGGCACCACGCCCAACCCGATCACGCCCGCCAATGTGCCGCCCATCAAGCTACAGGCGGACGCGCCGGACCGGATCACGTTCTCCAGCAATGTGGTGACGGTGGCTGATTGAGTGATGAAGGTGCACAGGCAAACAGGCACCGACATGCGTTTGGGTGCTTGGCCTACGCTGCGTTCCCGGCAGCCCGGTATCTTGGTAACTGGCTGACGTGACACGACGAACGTTGGCCCGGGATACCCCTCGCGATGGCCTCGCAAGGGTCTCGCCAGGGTTTCCTGGACCTTCCCGTCGAATTCATCAGGAGTCATCATGAACAAGGATCAAGTCAAAGGCGCAGCCAAAGACACAGCTGGCAAGGCACAGGAAGCTGCCGGCAAGCTCGTGGGCAGCAAGGACCAGCAAGCCAAGGGCTTGGTCAAACAGGTGGAAGGCTCTGTGCAGAAAAATTATGGTGATGCCAAGGAAGTCGTTAAAGACGTGACCAAGGGCAACAAAGGCTTCTGAGGCCTTTGAGGCTTCGGAGCCAGCATGCCCGGCTTGCCGGGCAGCCAGAACAGCGGCGCATTGGCGCCGCTTTTTTATGGGCGTTTGATTTTCAGCTTTGGCGTGGCGGGGCAGGCAGTGCCTTAAAAAGCAGTGCACCCACGCCAGCAGCGCCGCGATTGATCGGCAATACTCCAGCGAGTGACCCGCGAAACTACTTACTTCAGCGACTACGTAGTTGTAGTGAGTTAAAGACTGGTGCAAAACCAATTCGCCTGACGCCGTCTGCTGTAGCGGGACCCACATTAAATTTCACCGTTGTCCACGCCCCTGCCGGCATAAAGTCTTTCAGAGTAATTTTCTTCTCGCTAATCTTATTAAAGTCTTCGCCTTTTTGAGCATCAAACTTTCTGCCCCACTTTACGGTTGCTTCCATGCCTGAAAAGTTAGCGGAGGTGGGATTCCCGATTCTCATGCTAACGGTAAACCCGTCGAGATAGGGCTCCACTCTTTCCAGTATTACCAATACCGGTCCGGCTGGACTTTTGACGGGTAGATATGCTTTGTCGTCCTGCGGATCGAACCAAACGCTTTCCTGCGGACCATCCAAACTCGCCAGAAAAACATCGCCTTGTAGCTTCAGAACTTTTGCTTCAAGGCTACTAACTCTTGCCTCAAGCTGCGATATAGCGGCCGTATCTGCGGGTTTTCCTTGGTTGCAGCCAGTGAACAAAAGAGGTGTGAGTACAACGACTACAAGTTGATAAATTCGTTTCATAGCGTCCCTCGATTTAGTTGTTGTTCAAGCTGGTTCATCTACGCTGCGAGACTATGAGATCAATTAGCTATTTGCTTCGCTTGCACTAATTTCTAACTCTAGGTCGTTATTGCTAGGCGCAGCTTTGTCGCGATGGCCCCTGAATCGTATAGCTTGGCGATTTCGACATACTCCATTTGTGAGCTCTCAGGCACAAGTGGTATTTGGAGAGCTAGATACTTTTGCAGCACCACGAACAGACCGACGACGCCCGTTTGGGAGGACGCCGAACTTACGGACACTCAGGAAGGCTAAGCAGGTTGTCGGGTTGGTCGCCATCATTTTGAGTTTTGAGGTATTTATTGCCCCACCGACTAGTGGAAACAATCACCCATACAGTATGTCCGCCGACGTTGACATAGAACTGCCACTTCCCCTGTTCAATTCCGGCGATAGCTGCCTCTTGGCTCAGTTTCCAAGGACTGCCATCGGCGTTGGTGCCTCCAATGAATTTGATTCGCTCATGTGGATCAGACCGATCAGACTTGTTGATGCATCGAATTTGTACGTTATCTGCCATGCAAGTCCCCCTCCCGCCGGTTTTGACCAGATCATCTTAGGCACCACACACATCTACGACATCCTCCAATGAAAGGAGGCCGCGGGTTTTCCGACAAGTGGTAAGAAAACACGGCGGCTCTTGCGCAGATGGGTTTGAAGCCCGGCTGAGTTGTACTGGCTGGGGTTTTAAGTGGAATTCAAGAAAAATAGGCCTGTGAGCCAATCAGGATAAGCGCAAGCAGCTCCTGAAATCATAGCAATGACTGAAGCTGTTCGAAGCCGAATTCGTCTCACTGGGACGGCGGGCTGACCCGGCCAGTCACCTAGCCGGGATGCCCGTCCGCACGCGCACGCGTCAGGGTCGGCCAGTAGCCCACGGCATACAGCGCGAAGCCGGCGGACCACAGTGCGGCCGAAACCAGCACGGCGTGCAGCGTCTCGGCCGGCGCGATGACCGGCACGAACACGCGCACCAGCGCCGAGGCGAGGACAAGCACATAGCAGGTGACTTCGGTGCGGCCCGCCTGGAGCGGCCGGCCGGTATGGCCGAGCGCGGTGCGGGTCATCATGCCGATGATGAGCCCGCCGATGGCGCCCACCGTCAATGCGTGGGTTGCCGCCGAAGGTGTGACCCAACCAGCCGCAGCCAAGCCGCGCAGCACCAGGTGCACCGGAATCCAGAAGTAGGCGGCATGCAGCACCCAGGCCAGCGGTGTGTGCGTGGTCTTCCATGGTTGCCACAGTGCCCAGCGCGCAAGGTGTGTGGCCGCGCAAACACCGGCAAGCGCCGCCAGCGGCGCGCCCCGGATCTGCAGCGCATCGGCCAGCAGCAGCGCCAGCACCGAGCCCAGCGCGGCTTTCTCGAGCCAGGGGCGGCGGGTGGCGTTGGCACCCGGCACGCCGTTGTTGGTGAACATGGGAATCACGCGGCCACCCATCACGGCCATGATGAAGAGCATGACGTCAAGCGCAGCCTGAATGCCGACCCAGCCCGGCAGCTGCATGAGCCCGAGCTGCGCAAGATGCACCGCCAGCACGGCCACCGCCATCAGCAGCAGCAAGCCGATGAAAAAGTAGTTGCGGCGATTGCGCGCGGCGATGAAGGGAACCGCCAGCGCAACGGCCGCGGCCAGCGGAAACGCAACGTTGACCGCCGCCGCAGCCCAGCCGAAGGGCGTGAGCACAAGCACCCGCCCGGCCACCCAGAGCGCCGCCAGCGCGGCCAGCGGCAGGCCGGTGGGCGTGGGGCGGTTGGACCAGTTGCGCCCGGCCGTGAACAGAAAGCCCACCACCACGGCCAGCGTGAAGCCGAACAGCATTTCGTGCGCATGCCACATCGGCCCCTGCAGGTAGGGCTGGCCCAGCCAGCCGGCGAACTGCAGCGCCCACAGGCCAATCGACAGCGCGGCGAACACGCTTGCCAGCAGGTAGAAGGGCCGAAAGCCGGTTTGCCAGAGCGCGATGCCTTGCGGTCCCGCCGTCGGAAAAGGTGAGCTGTCAGGCGGGGTTTTGATGGGGATGGACTGTGTCATAGCGAGGTCTTTCCGGGTTGCGTGGCGATCGTTGCGCCGTCGTTGATACGCCATGCGACAGCGGCGCCAGCGACGGTTGCGGCAAAGAGCGCGATGGCTGCGGCGTTGAGGGTGGCGCCGGTGGCGCGCAGCGGCGGGTCGAACAGGCCGAAGCCGAGCCGCGCGATGAGGGACAGGTGAAGCGCCGCGAGCGGCACGTAGAAGAAAGCGCCGAACTGCAGCTTCACGCGTGCGATGGCCGGCAGGATCACCGGCGCGTGGCCCATCATCATGCTGACAATAAACCCCAGGCCGAGCGCGTGAAGCGCCATGTCGCGCAACGGCAAGCCCAGCGCCGTGGCGGCCCATGCCGCGCCGGCCACCGCCAGCCAGCCGTAGCCGCTGAGTAGGCACACCGCCATGTAGCGGCTGAGCCCGTGGGCCAGCACCGTGCGGCGGGCAATGTCGAATATGGCCAGCCACATTGCCAGCAAGGCCAGTGCTGCGCCGTACAGCAGCCCGCCCCACACGGGTGATACGGCCGACGCCGCGGCGCCGACAAGCATGGCAGGCAGCACGGCCTGGAGCGACCACTGCGCGGCGGGTCGGCGGCGCATCAGGCGCGTCATTTCCAGGCGTTCGGCCGCGATGGTCATCACGAGGAAGGCGAACCACCATGGCAGGATCGCGCCGCTGCCGAAACCGAATGCGAACAGCAGGTTGCCGGCCAGCCAGGCCCCCGCGCCGGCGAGCAGCAGCCAGGTGTGAGCCGCGCGCTGGCGCCACACCACCACGGCATTGACGGCCGTAAAAGCAGCCGCTGCGGCTACGCCCAGCCAGGCGCCTGCCTGTGCCTGCCCGAGCAGCAGGCACAGGCCGCCCAGGCCCGAGGCGAGAGGCGCAAAAAAAGCGGCACGCAGTTTGACGGCCACCGCCCGTTCAATACCGATGACCGTGCCCAGGAAGCCGCAGATCATCAGTGCGGCATGCGAAAGGGCGGCATGGCCGAGCCAGGCGGCATCGGCCACGGCGGGCAGGGCCACGCCTGCGCGCAGCAAGCCACCTGCGATACCGGCCAGCAGCGACAGCACCACTACTGCCGGCAGCAGTAGCCGCGCGCCCACCTTGACCCAGGGCGGCGCGGCTCTGTGGTGCAGCGTTGGGCGAAGCGGGCGTGAGGGTTTCACCAGCCCATGAAGCGCTTGGCGCTCTCGCTCATTTGGTCGGTAGACCAGGGAGGGTCCCACACCAGTTCGACTTCGATCAGGAGTTCGGGCGGCACGGCGCGGTCCAGCTCGGTTTCCACTTCTTCGATGATGAGGTCGGTCACCGGGCAGGCGGCTGAGGTCATTGTCAGCAGCACATGCAATTTTTCTCCGGTCACGGTGACGCCATAGATCAGCCCGACGTCGACGATGGTCATCGCGACCTCCGGGTCGACCACCCGCCTCAGCGCGTCGATGATGGGCTGGCGCAGCGCCTCGGGCCCGTCGTAGGGAAAGGGTGGCTTGCACACGCTTGCGGCAACGCCGGTGCCGGCGGGGGCTGCATTCATGAGGCACGCCCGGCCGGTGAAGCGGCAGCCGTGCGGCCGGTGAAGAACACCCTGGCGAGCGACTGACGGTTGCGAGCGAGGTCTGCCAGCGTGTAGCGGTCGAGCACGCCGTAAAACGCGTCGACCGCTTCGCCAAGCACGCCGCGCAGGCGGCAGATGCGGGTGATGGCGCAATGGCCGCCCGCCGCTTCAAAGCATTCGGCCGGTACGTCCGTTCCTTCGGTTGCGCGCACCACCTCGCCCACAACGATCAGCTCCGGCGCTTTCGCCAGTGCCAGCCCGCCGCCCTTGCCGCGCACGTTGGCCAGCCAGCCGTTCTTGCCGAGGAAGTGCACGACCTTCGTCAGGTGGTGTTCGGACACGTCAAACGCATCCGCTATCCCGGCGATGGTGGCGCGCCGCTCTGGCTGCGCCGCCAGGTAGATCAACACACGCAGGCTGTAGTCGGTGAAAGCCGTGAGTTTCATGGCGGCTTGCCGGGTCAGGGCCCCGCTGTTGCGGGCACCGCGGTCATGCCGGCCGGCTGCACGGCCGGGCGGCGCAGCAGGCGCGCGGCGTACCAGGCCAGGAAGCACGCACCGATAGCGAACAGGATGTCGCCGGGCACGCGCATCCAGACCAGGGTTTCCATCACGCCGGAGTGGATGATCTCGGGCGAGCGGGCGTACCACAGACCCTTGGTGATGCTGGCCCAGGCCTGGTAGATGCCGGCAGGCAGCAGCGACAGGAAGACCATCATTGCCAGGCCGATGTTCAGGCTCCAGAAGGCGGGCTTGAGCAGGTTGTCGGCATGCAGGTGGCGCGCATACAGGCCGCGCAGGCAGAACAGCATGAGGCCGATGCCCAGCATGCCGTAGACACCGAACAGCGCGGCATGGCCGTGGGCCGCTGTCATGTTCAGCCCCTGCACGTAGTACAGCGAAGCCGGCGGATTGATGGCAAAGCCCAGCAGGCCGGCGCCTACGGTGTTCCAGAAACCGACTGCCACAAAACACATCACGGGCCATTGGTAGGTGGCGAGCCACGGCATGGCTTTGGAGCGCCGGTAAGTTTGCAGGGCTTCCAGGCCGATCAGTGTCAGCGGCACCACTTCGAGCGCCGAGAACACCGCGCCGACGGCGATGACCGAGATCGGCGTGCCGGTGAAATACAGGTGGTGCAGGGTGCCCAGGATGCCGCCGAACAGGAACACGATGGTCTCGGCGATGATGGCGCGGTTGGCGCTTTCGGTGCGCACCAGGCCCAGCTTGGTGAAGATCAGCGCGACGACGGCGGTGGCGAACACTTCAAAGAAGCCTTCCACCCAGAGGTGGACCAGCCACCAGCGCCAGTACTCGATCATCGAATAGTGGGTGTGCTGGCCCCAGGTGAGTGACGAGGCGTAGAAGCCGCCAATGCAGGTGGCCGACAGGAACACCATGGCGATCAGGCCGCGCGTTTCCGAAGGTTTGACCAGTGCCGGCCACAGCGCGCGGCCCAGCAGGAATACCCAGAACAGCAGGCCCACGAACAGCAGCAGCTGCCAGACACGGCCCATGCTGGTGAACTCCAGGCCCTGGTTGCCGATCCAGAAGCTGAAGTCGACGCCGCGATGCTGCAGCGTGCCCAGCCAGCCGGTGGCGGTAGAGCCGACCACGATGGCGATCAACGCCCAGAACAGCACGTCGACGCCGAGCTTTTGCAGCTTGGGTTCACGGCCCGACAGCAGCGGTGCGATGTAAAGGCCCGTAGCCAGCCAGGCGGTGGCGATCCAGAAGATGCCGACTTGCGTGTGCACCGTGCGGCTGACCACATAGGGCAGCACCTGCGCAAGCGGCAGGCCGAAGAAGGATGACCCCTCAACTGCGTAATGCGCGGTGACCACGCCCATGCCGATTTGCAGCAGCATCAGGCCGATCACGGCAAAGAAGTACTTGCGCGTGGCCTTCATCGAAGGTGTGGCAACGGCGCCCAGCAAAGGGTCGGCCTGGGGCGGCTGCGCCTCGGGCCCATGCCGCTGGCTTCCGTGCAGCCACAGCATGGCGGCGATGCAGGCCAGCAACAGGACGATGCTGACCATCGACCAGATGGCGGCCGAGTTGGTCATGGTGTTGCCCACCAGCGGTTCATGCGGCCAGTTGCTGGTGTACGAGAGGTTCTCTTCTCCGGGGCGGTCGGTGACGGCGGCCCAGGAAGTCCAGAAGAAGAATGCCGTGAGCGCCTGGCGGTCGGCCGCGTCGGGCAGCGCGCCTTCGCTCATGGCGTATTGCTCGCGCAAGGCGTCCTGGCTGGCGTCGTGGCCGAACAGGCCTTCATAGTGGCGCGCGACCTCACGGATGGCTTGCGCCCGCGCGGGTGTGACGGTGACGGCGCCGCTGGCTGCGTCATAGGTGTTGCGGCGCATTTCTTCCTTGAGCGCCGCTGCGACTGCGCCGCGGTCTGAGGCCGTGAGCGCGGCGGGCGCCTTGCGGAGCTCCTGCGTGCGCAGGGCCTGCAGGGCCAGCGCTTCCCGATGCAGCCAGTCGGCAGACCAGTCCGGCGCCACATAAGCGCCGTGGCCCCAGACGCTGCCTTGTTGCTGGCCGCCGCTGGCCAGCCAGGCGCGCTGCCCTCTTTGCACTTGCTCGCCCGTGAAAAGCACGTCGCCTGTGGTGCTGACGACGGCTGTGGGGATGGGTGGTGCGGTCAGGTAAATCTGCCAGCCGAGGTAGCCGAGCGCCCCGAAGGACAGGACGAATACGAAGCCGAGCCAGCGCCACAGCATGTTGTTGTTTTTCATCGGGTTTTCTTGGGAAGTCTTGAGTGGGAATGCGTGGAAGTTAGCCGCCACCGCAGGCGCCGCAGCACTGCTTGCTACCCTGCGCGGGTGCAAGCCGGGTGATGGCGACGCGCCAGGTGTCGGGCCCCTGCTCCAGGTAGTCCCAGGAGAATCTGCCGGGCAGGTCCATCATGAACTGGGCATGCAGGGGCTTCGGGTTGTGGTCGTTGATCAACTCCATGGCCTGGCCGGTGCCGAGTTGGTCGAATGTCGAGAAGACCAGCGGATGGCGCTCGCTGGGCGCGAGCTCGCGGAGATCCACCCTGGTGTGGGAAGCGGTGTGTGTCATGGGGATTCTTTCAAAGGAATCGCGAGTGGTCTTCATAAGATGCATTCGAGATACACCTATGGTTAGCCATCGGTCCCTGGGCGCTGTTGATCCAGATCAAACGGAGCCGCTGCAGGCAGCACTTTTCTGGTTTTGGCGCGGAAGCCGGCGCGGAGTGCGGGCGTGGCGAAGCAGCG
This sequence comes from Polaromonas sp. P1_F1, assembly GCF_056405795.1. Lineage (NCBI taxonomy): Bacteria > Pseudomonadati > Pseudomonadota > Betaproteobacteria > Burkholderiales > Comamonadaceae > Polaromonas > Polaromonas sp. P1_F1. Next base: position 53,652 of record NZ_JBFUBJ010000013.1, on the reverse strand, counting down.
CGCCCAGGCGGGCGTTCACATCAGGGCCTGCCGGGCAGCGAGAGTCGCGGCATGGCGCCGCTTTTATGTGTGGGCTTGTTTTAGCGGGCGCCTGAGCAGAACGCCTGCCGCTTGAACGTGGGGATTACTGGGGCAGCAGCGGGGCCGTACCGCCCAGGCTGGCCGCATGGGCCTGGCAATAAAGCACCAGCTTTTCCACGTCCTGCGATTTGTCGAACACCTCGTCGGCGCCGAGCTCACGGCAGTAGTGCAGGATGTTTTCCTGGTTGTGGCTGGTCAGCACCACGACCTTCTGGCGGGCTGTGCGCTGCTGGCAGTCTTTCAGCACGCCAAAGCCGGAGCCTTCGGCGAGAAAGAGGTCGACGATTGCAAGGTCCCAGTCATCGTGGTGGGAACCCAGCCACTGGCGGGCACTGGACTCGGAATCGGCGTGGCCGACGAACCGCAGGGGTGCGATTTCTTCCATGGCCTCAACCAGTGTTTTGCGTATGTCCGGCTTGTCTTCGACAAGAAACGCGTTGATGACCATGGGTACCTCTGAAGTTAATCCATGAAGTTAGCCATCATCCTGCGCCGGGGCTGTGGTCGTGCATCACCGGGGGATGTAGGCTCAATCCCACTGTAGTTCAGCGGGCTCCCCAGAGCGGTAACGGTACGTAACGCTAACGGCTTAATCGCCGAACGGTCACGTTGCGCAGATTAATGGTGGTGTCCATGCTCGCCGTGCACATGGCGGTGGGCAATTTCTTCTTCCGAAGCAGCGCGCACGTCGGTCACTTTCAGCGTGAAACGCAGGGCCTTGCCGGCCAGCGGATGGTTGCCGTCCAGCAGGACGGTGTCGCCCTTGATCTTCGTGACGTTGAAGACATGCTCGCGGCCGTCGTCGCCCCGGCCTTCGAGCTGGCCGCCCACTTTGACCCCGGGCGGAAACTGCGTGCGGGGGATGGTGCGCACCAGGCTTTCGTCGCGCAGGCCGAAGGCGTCCGCCGGCTCCAGCGCCAACACGGTCTGGAAGCCTTTTTCCTGGCCGTCCAGCGCTTCTTCGATCTTGGGCAGGGTGTTGCCATAGCCGCCGTGCAGGTAAACCATGGGGGCGCTGCTTTGCTCGACCAGCTTGCCCTGGGCGTCTGCCACCTTGTAGCTAAGGGTAACGGCGGTGTTTTTTCCGATTTTCATGGTGTTTTTCCAGATCTCTGGTGCGTGAAAAACGCTGATTCTCGCCGACCCGGGCCAAAACCGTCCGGACGGCCGGGCACCGCGGTGCAGTGCCCCCTTGAGGCGTGGGGGTTTGACGCGGCCTTGCAGCGCCGGTACGAGATCTCCATAGAATCATGCAACATGATAAGTTACATGAAATTAAGAGGCCGGCTTTCCGCCGTTTTGCATGCCCTGCTGCATATGGCCCATCGCCAGGGGCCGATGACGTCGGACGAGCTGGCGGCCTGCCTGCGCACGCACCCGGTGGTGGTGCGGCGCACCATGGCAAGCCTGCGTGATGCCGGTTTTGTGGTGTCGGAGCGAGGCCATGGCGGCGGCTGGGTGCTGGCGCGGGAGCTGGCTTCCGTCACGCTGCTGGACGTGCAGATGGCTGTGGGCGATGCCGGCGCGCCGGGCGCCGAAGAAGGCGCCCATGCGGACGGCTGTGTCATTGAACAGTCTGTGCAGCGCGCCCTGGCCGGCAGCCTGCGCGAGGCGGAAGCCCTGCTGATGAAACGCCTGGCGGAAGTCACGCTGGCCGACCTGTCGGCCGATTTCAACCGCGCGATGGCTGCGCACGCCCTGTCACCGGAGGCCTCCCATGCTGTATGACGCCATCATTGTGGGCGGAAGCTTTGCGGGGCAGTCTGCGGCATTGCAGCTGGCTCGCGCCAGAAGAAATGTGCTGGTGATCGACGCGGGCCTGCCGCGCAACCGCTTTGCCCCGGAGTCTCACGGCGTGCTGGGGCACGACGGCAAGCCGGGCTTCGAACTCCTGGCGACGGCCCGGGAGCAGCTGCTGGCCTATCCGACGGCAAAGATCTTCAGCGGCCGTGTGACCCGCATTGAAACCGGCGAGGCAGGATTTGTGGCGGAAGCGGAAGAGGGCATGCGCTGGTTCACCGGGCGCCGCCTGTTGCTGGCCACCGGCGTGACGGACGTGCTGCCCGACATCCCCGGCCTGGAGGCGCGCTGGGGCAAGACGGTGGTGCACTGTCCCTATTGCCATGGCTATGAAATCGGCGGTGGCGCCGTCGGCGTGCTGGGCACGGGCCCGATGTCGGTACACCAGGCGCTGATGTTTGCCGACTGGGGCGAGGTGACCCTGTTTACGCAAGGCGTGGTCGATGTGTCGGCCGAAGAGCATGGGCTGCTGGCCGCGCGCAAGGTCAGGGTCGAGCCCAGTCCTGTCGCCGAACTGCAGGGCACGGCGCCCGCGCTGGAAAGCGTGCTGTTGCAGGATGGCCGGCGCGTGGCGATCAAGGCCTTGCTGGTGGGCACGCAGGTGCGCATGGCCAGTCCGCTGGCTGAAGCGCTGGGCTGCGCGTTTGACGATTCACCGTTTGGCCCCATCGTGCGCGTCGATGCCTGGGGCATGACCAGCGTGGATGGCGTGTACGCTGCCGGCGACATGGCGCGCGTGCCGCACAGCATCACCTTCGCCACTGCCGGGGGTGTGGCGGCCGGCGTCAGGCTGCACTCTTCGCTGATCACGGAAGACGCGCAACGCGGGGAAACCGCAGCGGCATAACGCGGAAGAACGGGCGGAACGCGGCGTAAAAAGGCGGGGCTGGTTAAAGTGGTTGAAAGAGGCTGAAAAGGCCTCAATTACCTTTTTTCACCCTGCTCACGCTTGCCCTGCCATGAACCCGTCCGAGACCGAAACCATTGAACTGCTGCCCGTGAACGGCGCCCCCCGTCAACTGTTTGTGCTGCTGCACGACGCGGGAGGCACGGCCACCGACATGCTGGAGCTGGGTAACCTGCTGGGCGGCGCATTTCCCGAGGCGGCCGTGCTGATTCCGGAAGGCCTTTCGGGCCCGCATGCCGATGCGGCGGGCGCTACCGCCGCCGGCAAGGACGACGCCGCTGCGCTGGCCGCGCGCGTGGAGGTTCTGGCGGCCTTTGTGCGTGCGCAGCAGCAGCGGTTTGAGATCCTGCAGTCGGACACGGCACTGGCCGGCTTTGGCGCCGGCGCCAGCCTGGCGCTGGCCCTCAGCGATGCGCATGACGGCCTGGCCGGCCGCCTGCTGGCCTTCGGCGGCGGCTACCAGATCTGGCCGGCGAAAGCGCCTGCGCTGACCACCCTGCACCTGCTGCACGGGCAAAACGACGACGTGGTGCCGCTGGCACGTACGCGCGGCGACTTCGACCACCTGATGGAACTGGGCGCCGACGCCACCCTGGACGTTGCCGCCAGGCTGGGCCACGAGCTGCACCCCGCGCTGATGGACCAGGCCGTGACGCGGCTGCAGACCTGTGTGCCGCTGCGGCACTGGAAAGCCGTCTGAATAAGCCCACCCCCGTCCGGGCTCACTGCGTGTAGCCCGTTCCCCCCTCGAGGGGGCGGCGCCTGCGGCCCGGCAAAGCCGGTTCCGCGGCCCCTGCTGGCTTGGACTGGGTGTGGCGGCTCAGGTATTTTTCAGGAAAATAGTACTGAGAGCCAAGCGGGACGAGCGCAAGCAGCTCCTAAATCAATAGCAACGGGGTGCGTACCGGATACGGAACCTTCGACAGGCTCGGGATGATCGGATCGCGCTGTGCAACCGCGGCGAGCTCTTAAGCCAGCATGAGCCGTGGAACCGGCTTTGCCGGGCCACAGGCGGGCGGCCCCCCGGGGGGCAGGAAGCTACACGAAGTGAGCGACCGTGGGGGTCTTATCTAGCAAGGCCGCAAGGCCTTGCCCGCCAACTGCGGCTTGAGCAACTCGAGTTTGGCCATGAGCGGCGCATCAACGGCCGGGAGTTTGAGCAGTTGGCCGCGTATTTCAGGCTGCTCCTGCACCACCTTGGCGGTGCGTACGCCGCGCGTGGCGACCTTGGCCAGTTCACGCTCGGCGTCGGCCTGGGAACTGAAATGGCCCAGCGAGAGGCCTGGTCCCAGCGAGGAGTTGAGCAAGGGCTCGAACGAGACCCCCATGCCGCGCAGCTCGCCGCGCTTTTTGGCCAGCGCATCCTCGTTGGTGTATTTGCCCATGTAGACGATCCAGCGGCCCGGCTCCGAGCTGTTCTCGAGTGACCAGCTGCCAATGGGCAGGCCGGCCTCCAGTCCGAAGCGCAGGGCGATGGTCTGCTCGGGGGTGAAAAGGCCGGCTTGCAGGCATTCAGGGGCGGGTGGCGGCGCTGCAGCGGCGGTGCTGGCGCTTTCCAGTTGGCCGGCATCGGTGGCGCTCAGAAGGCGCATCGCCTTGGGCCGGATCTGCTGCGCCAGGCGCTGGGGTTCGGCCTGGGCGATGGGTGCAAAACCGTAGTCGGCCAGCAGGCCTTGCGTCCAGGCGAAGTAGCCTGCGTTGGCCAGGACCAGCGCCAGCACCAGCAGCCTCAGCATGGGCGCGCATCCTTGGGAGGTTGCGCCGCCACGGGCCGTACGCTGACTTCGGAGCTGGTGATTTGTTTCATGCCAGCCGCAGTATGCACCAGCAGCGCGCCGTTTTCGCCCACACCGTGGGCCGTGCCTTCCAGGCCGTTCTGGCCGTCGGACAGCTGCACGGCCCGGCCTGCCAGAACGTCGCGCGCCGCAAAACGCGCCTGGAAAGGCGCAAAGCCAAAGCGTTCAAACGCCTGCATCGCCTGCACCAGAGGCGGCACGATGCGCAGCAAGGTGGCGGGTGCGTCCAGCGTCGGCAGCAGCGTCTGCAAGCCGCCCGGCGGAATGCCGGGCATGGCGGGTGCGTCAGCCGCAACGGGGATTTCCACCGCGCGGATGTTGATGCCGATGCCGACCACCACGTAACGGATGCCTTCCCAGCTGGCGGTTTCCACCAGGATGCCGGCCAGCTTGCGGTCGCCTTCGGGTGTGGACAGCCAGAGGTCATTGGGCCATTTCAGGCCGATGCGGGGTTTGGCGGCCTGGCCGGAGGCGCTGCCGGCGAACGGCTCAAGGCTTTCGGCTACGCTGATGCCGGCCACCAGGGAGAGGCCGGACCAGTCGACGGGCGCAAGCGGCAGGCCCAGCGAAAACGTGAGGCTGTCGCCGCGGCGGCTTTGCCACTGGCGGCCCAGCCGGCCGCGCCCGGCGGTTTGCTGTTCGGCCACCAGCAGCAGGGGCTCTGGACGGGGCAGGACACCGGGGCTGCCGCGAAAACGCCGCATCAGCTCGGTGTTGCTCGAATCAATCTCGGGCAGGACTTCCACCGTGAACCCCGGCAAGGACGGCGCCAGGGCCTCCCAGAGAGCTTCGGCGGGCCAGCGGATGGGGGATGTAAGGGGAGTGCTCATGAGAAGGTTGCAGCCGGTTGCGCCGGCGGCATGGCCTGTGAAGCGGGTTGAGCGCCTGCTCAGTCCTTCTTTTTCTTTTTGGGTTTCTTGCCGGCCTTTTTATCGGCTGCCTTTTTGTCAGCCTTGGCTTCAGCCTTTTTGTCGGCTTTTTTTTTGGACTTCTTTTTGTCCTTGTCCTTGTTCTTGTTCTTTTTCTTGCCTTCGTCGTCCTTGGGCGCCAGCAGGGTGCCGCGGCAGTTTTTGGCGCCGCACCAGCAGGGGTATTCGGCCAGCAGCTTCTTGGTGTAAGGCGCGTCGATGATCAGGCCGTAGTCGTAAAACAGCTCTTCGCCGGCCTTGATGTTGCGCAGCGCCTTGATGAAGACGCGGCCGCCCTCTTCGTCGGCTTCGCAGTTGGGCTTGCAGCTGTGGTTGATCCAGCGCGAGGAATTGCCGCCGTGTTTGGCGTCGATCACATGCTCTTCGTCGATGTGGAAGTAGAACGTGTGGTTGGGGTCCTTGGGGTCGTGCGGGTGGCGGCGCAGCGCCTCTTTCCAGTTGATGATTTCGCCGACATATTCGATCAGCGTTTCACCTTCAGCCAGGTCCTGCACTGCGAACACACCCTTGCCGTGGACGCCGGAACGCCGCGTCTGGATGCGGCGCCCGTCGGCAGCCGGAGCCGCGGGTTTGGAAGGAGATGCGGGGACTGCGGAAGCCTGGGTTTTTGACACGACGTATTTTTTTGGTATGGTTAATTCATGCATGTGCGCGTGCGTGCGCATGCGTGCGCACCCGCGCGCGTACATGCGCGAGAGCCGCTATTGTAGTGATGCGCCCAAGGAGTCCCCGTGTTCAACCGCAGAAACCTGATGCAGACCGCTGCTGCCCTTGCCTTGCCGACCGCGGCGGGGCTGGGCCTGCCGGCGTGGTCCAAAGGCGGGGAAAGCCCCTTGCCCAAGGCCGGCAGCACCCTGCCTTTGCCGGCCGTCACGCTGCTGGACGGCAGCGCCTGGAAGCCTGTCGAGGTGGCCGGAAAGACGCTTGTGGTGTACTGGTGGGCCAGCTGGTGCCCTTTTTGTGCGGTGCAGTCGCCCCATATAGAAGCTTTGTGGCGGGCCCAGAAGGCCGACGGGCTGGAGGTGCTGGCCCTGTCGATTGACAAGCAGCCGGCGGCCGCAGCTGCCTATATGAAGACCAAGGGCTACAGCTTTCCCGCCGGGATGCTGACCCCCGAGGTTGCCAAATTCCTGCCCAAGCCGGTGGGCCTGCCCGTGGTGGTGGTGCTCAAGGTGGCGGCGAACGGACGTGAAGGCAAAGTCGTATTTGCCGAAAGCGGGGAAATGTTCCCCGAAGATGTAGAAGGTTTGAAGAAGTACTTATGAAAACTCTGGTGATTGCAGAAAAACCCTCGGTCGCACAAGACATTGTGCGGGCGATCACGCCTACGGCCGGCAAATTTGAAAAGCACGACGAGTACTTCGAGAGCGACGAGTGGCTGGTCACCTCGGCCGTGGGCCATCTGGTCGAGATCCAGGCGCCTGAGGAGTTTGACGTCAAGCGCGGCAAATGGAGCTTTGCCAACTTGCCTGTCATTCCGCCCTACTTTGACCTGAAGCCCATGGACAAGACGAAGACGCGGCTCAACGCGATCGTCAAGCTGACCAAACGCAAGGACGTGGGCGCCCTCGTCAATGCCTGCGACGCGGGCCGCGAAGGCGAGCTGATCTTCCGGCTGATCCAGCAATACGCCAACAGCAAGCACCCGGTGAAACGGCTGTGGCTGCAGTCCATGACGCCGGCAGCCATCCGCGACGGCTTTGAGAGCCTGCGCACTGAAAAGCAGATGCAGGGCCTGGCCGATGCGGCGCGCTCACGTTCGGAAGCCGACTGGATGGTCGGCATCAACGGCACGCGCGCCATGACGGCCTTCAACTCGCGTGACGGCGGTTTCTTTTTGACCACCGTGGGCCGTGTGCAGACGCCGACGCTGTCGGTGGTGGTGGAGCGCGAGGAAAAAATCCGCAAGTTCGTGAGCCGCGACTACTGGGAAATCCACGCGACCTTCCTGGCCGAGGCCGGCGAATACCCCGCCAAGTGGTTTGACCCGAAGTGGAAAAAAGCCGCGGCCAATGCCGACAACACGGAGCCCGATGCCGAACTGAAAGCCGACCGCGTCTGGTCCGAGCGCGAAGCCATGGCGATTGCCGAAGCCGTGCGCGGCAAGTCCGCCACGGTGACGGAAGAAAGCAAGCCCACCACGCAGGCCGCCGGCCTGCTGTTTGATTTGACTTCCTTGCAGCGCGAGGCCAACGGCAAGTTCGGTTTTTCAGCCAAGACGACGCTGTCGATTGCGCAAAGCCTGTATGAACGCCACAAGGCCCTGACTTATCCGCGTACCGACTCGCGCGCGCTGCCCGAAGACTATTTGCCGGTGGTCAAAAAGACCTTTGAAATGCTGGAAAGCAGCGGCATGAAGCACCTGGCGCCGCACGCGGCGACGGCGCTGAAGGGCAATTACATCAAGCCCAGCAAGCGCATTTTCGACAATGCCAAGGTGAGCGACCACTTCGCCATCATCCCAACGCTGCAGGCGCCTAGCGGCCTGAGCGAAGCCGAACAAAAACTGTATGACCTGGTGGTGCGCCGCTTTATGGCGGTGTTTTTCCCGAGCGCCGAATACCTGGTCACCACGCGTATTTCCCAGTCGGTCGGCCACAGCTTCAAGACTGAAGGCAAGGTGCTGGTCAAGCCGGGCTGGCTGGCGATTTACGGCAAGGAAGCCGCCGATGAAGTGGCCGACGCCAAGGACGGCGACAAGGGCCAGAGCCTGGTGCCGGTCAAGCCGGGCGAAATGGTGCGCGCCGAGGTGGTCGAGGCCAAGGGCCTCAAGACCCGGCCGCCCGCCCGCTATTCCGAAGCGACATTGCTGGGCGCAATGGAAGGCGCCGGCAAGACGATTGACGACGACGAGCTGCGCGAAGCCATGCAGGAAAAAGGCCTGGGTACGCCGGCGACGCGCGCCGCCACGATTGAAGGGCTGATTGCCGAGAAATACATGCTGCGCGAAGGCCGCGAGCTGATCCCCACGGCCAAGGCCTTCCAGCTCATGACGCTGTTGCGCGGACTGGATGTGCAGGAGCTTTCAAAGGCCGAACTGACCGGTGAGTGGGAGTTCAAGCTGGCGCAGATGGAACACGGCAAGCTGAGCCGCGAAACCTTCATGGCCGAAATTGCCACCATGACCGAGCGCATGGTGGCCAAGGCCAAAGGCTACGACAAGGACACGATTCCCGGCGACTACGCAACGCTCTCAGCGCCCTGCCCCAACTGCGGCGGTGTCATGAAGGAAAACTACCGGCGCTACACCTGCACCGGCAAGAACGGCGACGACGGCTGTGGTTTCAGCTTCGGCAAAACGCCGGCGGGCCGCACCTTTGAAGTGGCTGAGGTTGAGCAGTTCCTGCGCGACAAGAAGATCGGCCCGCTGGACGGCTTCCGCTCCAAGGCCGGCTGGCCTTTTACCGCCGAGATGGTGATCAAGTTCGACGAAGAGACGAAGAACTACAAGCTTGAATTCGACTTCGGCGACGACAAGAATGCCGAGACCGGCGAGATCGTCGACTTTGGCGACCAGCAGTCGCTGGGCCCCTGCCCGCGCTGCGCCGCGCGGGTGTTCGAGCTCGGTAAAAACTACGTCTGCGAAAAGTCGGTGCCCACACTGGCCCAACCCACGCCCAGCTGCACCTTCAAGACCGGGCAGGTGATCCTGCAGCAGCCGATTGAGCGCGAGCAGATGCACAAGCTGCTGGAAACTGGCAAGACTGATCTGCTCGACAAGTTCGTTTCGATGCGCACGCGCCGCCCCTTCAAGGCCATGCTGGCCTGGGACAAGGAGGCCGACAAGGTGAACTTCGAGTTCGCGCCGTCCAAATTTCCGCCGCGCAAGCCGGCGGCGGCCAAGACCGGCACGGTGAAGACGCCTTTCGGCAAGACGGTGGCGGCCAAGGGCGCCGCACCTGCGGCCAAAAAGGTTGCAGCCAAAAAAGTCGCCGCCAAGAAGACGCCCGCCGCCAAAACCGCCAAGCCCAAAACGCCGCGCGTCGCCAAGCCGGGCGCAGGCCTCAAGCCCAGCGACGCACTGGCCGCGGTGATTGGCGCCGAACCGGTGGCGCGCACCCAGGTCATCAAAAAGCTCTGGGACTACATCAAGGCCGAAGGCCTGCAGGACGCGGCCAACAAGCGCGCCATCAACGCCGACACCAAGCTGCTGCCGGTGTTCGGCAAGCCGCAGGTCACGATGTTCGAGCTGGCCGGGATTGTGGGCAAGCATCTGAGCGCGGAGTAAGCGGGCAGATGCGGGCGTAAATGCTATTCTTTTAATAGCTGCTGGCGCCCGCCCTGATTGCCTTGCAGRCCATTTTTATACTCAAACGAGGCGGATGCAACCCTCTCTGGGGCTGTTTCAGCTGCGCAGGCCGGGCTGCTCAGTGCAACTGCAGCGCGGGCCAGCCGCGCTCAGTCCCAATCGCTGCCAGCGTCGCATCGGCATTCACAGTCACCGGGTGTTTCACGGCTTCCAGCAGCGGCAGGTCGTTGATGGAATCGCTGTAGGCGGTGGTTTTGCAATCCTTGAAGCGCAGGCCGCGTGCGGTGAGCCAGGCATGCAAGCGCTCGACCTTGCCTTCGCGCATGTTCAGTACGCCGGTGGTGCTGCCGGTGAAACGGCTGCCCTGTATTTCGGGCTCGGTGGCAATCAGGTGCTCGATGTCGAAGTAGATTGCCGTGAGCTCGGTGATGAAGCGGTTGGTGGCCGTCGTCATGACCACCAGGTCGCCGGCCTCCAGGTGCTTGTCGACCAGTGCGATCGCAGCCGGTGTGATGCGCGGAACAATCCAGTCCGCTAAAAATTCCTGCCGCATCGGCTCCCATTCCTGGGCGGTGCGACCTGCCAGGGTGCCCACATAAAAATCGGCAAACTCCTTCAGGCCCACGGTGCCCGCCTTGTAGCGCGCTGCCATGTCGGCGTTGCGTGCGGTGAATTCCGTCTTGCCCAGGTAACCCTTCTCGATCAGGAAATCGCACCACAGCACATCGCTGTCGCCGTTGAGTACGGTGTGGTCCAGATCGAAGAGGGTGAGCTTCATGTTCAGGATTGACGAAGGTGCCAAGCCTTTGGCCGGGTGAATGTCTGGATACCGTAGGTGGACAAGGTCAGGCCCACACCGGAATCACCGTAGCCGCTCCAGGGCAAACGCGGGCTGACGCGGTCGCAGCAGTTCCAGTAGACGCTGCCGGCGTTGACCTGGGACAGCAGCGTCCTGGCGCGCTTTTCGTCTGGCGTGAAGACGCCGGCGGTCAGGCCGTAGCGTGTGTCGTTCATGAGTTTGACGGCTTCTGCATCGCCCGATACCTTCTGGATGCCGATGACCGGCCCGAAGCTTTCCTCGCGCATCAGCTCCATGCTGTGGTTGACGTTGCTGAACACCGTGGGTTCATACCAGGTGCCGGGTCCAGCGCCGCGCTTGCCACCTGCCAGCAGGGTCGCCCCTTTGGCTTTGGCATCGGCGACCTGGGCATCCAACACCTCTAGCTGCGGCGCGCGGGTGATGGCGCCGATGTAGGTGTCTTCGCTCATCGGGTCGCCGGTCTTGAAGGTCTTCACGGTGTCTACAAAGGCGGTGACGAACGCGTCGTAAATTTTTTCATGCACGTAGATACGCTCAACCGAGCAGCAGCTCTGGCCGGTGTTGTACATCGCGCCGTCGGCCAGCGACTCGGCGGCGGCCTGGGGGTTGGCGTCTTCGCAGACGTAAGTCGGGTCCTTGCCGCCCAGCTCCAGCTGGAGCTTGACCATGCGCGGGCCGATGGCTTTTGCGATCTTTGCCCCGGTGGCGTAGGAGCCGGTGAAAAAGAGGCCGTCCACCGGCTGCTCCATCAGCGCCGCACCGACTGCGCCGCCGCCGATCAGCAGCACAAACACATCTTGCGGAACACCGGCCGCATGCAGCAGGCGCGCGATGGCCTGGCCCGTCATGGCCGCATATTCAGAGGGCTTGTAAAGCACGGCATTGCCAGTCAGGAGCGCGGGAATGAATACATTGCCGCCGACAAACCAGGGGTAGTTCCAGGCCGAAATATTGGCGACCACGCCCAGCGGTGTGTGCTCGATCTGCTCGGTCATGCCGCCATCGGAAAACACGGTCTGTGTGGTCGTGGACGCGTCAAGCTCTGCCAGGAAAAAATCAATGCGGCCCAGCAGGCCGTTGAGTTCATTGCGTGACATCTTGATCGGCTTGCCGGTTTCTCGCGTCATGACGGCCGCCAGGGTATCGAGCTCTGCAACGATGCCGGCACGAAAGCGCGTGATGCAGGTCTTGCGCTCGGCCACCGGCACGGCGGCCCACGCAGCCTGCGCGGTGCGCGCCTGCTTTGCCTTGGCAGCGACGGAAGCCGCGTCGTCCGCAGGCAGTTCGGTGATCATCTCACCTGTGGCGGGGTTATGAATGGCGAGTTTGGTCATGTTTGTTGGCTTTGCTTTTGGCCGCCGCTACGGCGGTGAGGAAATCATCGAGTACGGCGGCGTCGTCAATCGTGTCGGAGCCGGGTTTGTGGAATTCGGGATGCCACTGGGTGGCGGCGATATAGCTCTTGGTTTTGTCCTTGCGGCGTATCGCTTCCACGATGCCGTCGTCCACGCTGAAAGCCTCGGCTTCAAACTCGGGTGACAAATCCTTGATGCCCTGGTGGTGGATGCTGTTGACGCGCACGCGCTCCACGCCGGGGTACATGGCGGAAAGCCTGGAGCCCTGCACGATGTTCACGCTGTGAAAGTTCTGGTCGTAAGTGACGGCGTCGCGGTGAACGAAGGAGTCAGGCACCTGCGTATTGATGTCCTGGTAGAGCGTGCCGCCGAATGCAACATTGAGCAATTGCAGGCCGCGGCAAACGCCAAACACCGGTTTGCCGGCTCTTTCAAACGCGGCTACCAGTGCCTTGTCGTATTCGTCACGCACACGGTCGCCCGACCATTTTTCTTCCAGCGGCTCCTCGCCGTAACTGCCGGGCCAGACGTCGGCGCCGCCGTGCAGCACCAGGCCGTCCAGCCACTGTGCATAGTGTTCGTATGTAACGTCGCCGCGCTGCGTGCTGCCCGTGGGGCAAGGCACCATGACGACCATGGCGCCGGAAGACATAACCCAGTGTGCGATCGACTGTTCGACATACTGTAGCGTCTTGCCGGTGAAGAAAGAGCGGGTTGGGTCGGCATGCGAGAAACACGCTGACAACCCAATCTTGAGACGACTAGCGGCGATCATGCGAGTACCCTTCTCAAAAGTGATCGTTCTGTTCTGCCCAAGCCGGGGCCGCGGAACCGGCTTTGCCGGGCCGCAGGCGCAGCGGCCCCCTCGGGGGGCAGCGCATTACACGAAGTCGAAGACGCAGTGAAAAGCGTGGGGGCCACATTCATAAGGCGGCCTCGAACAATCGCTGGAAGTCCTCAGCCTTGCAGGGCCGTGGATTCGTCTGGTGGCAGATGTCGGCCGTGGCGATCTCGACCAGGCGCGGCAGGTGTTCGCGCTTGACGCCGTGGGCCGACAGCGGGCCGGTGATGCCCACGCTCTCCTTGAGCTGCTTGAGCCAGGCTACAAAAGCCTTGCCACCGCCGGCCACGCCGCATACGTGGGCCAGCTCGTCAAATTTGGCGGGCGCCGATTCGTAGTTCCACGCCAGCACGGTGTCGATCATCAGCGCATTGGCCAGGCCGTGGTGCAGGTCGCAGACAGCGCCCAGCGCGTGGGCACATGAATGCACGGCGCCCAGGTCTTTCTGGAAGGCGATGGCGCCCATCATGGAGGCCATCATCATGTCGCTGCGCGCCTGCAGATTCGACGGTTCCTTGACAGCCTTGAGCAGTGCGTGGGCTGCGATGCGCGTGCCTTCGAGTGCAATGCCGTCGCACAGCGGGTGATAGGCCGGTGAGAGGTAACTCTCGATGTTGTGCGTGAGCGCGTCCATGCCGGTGGCGGCCGTCACATGCGGTGGCAGGCCGAGCGTGAGTTCGGGGTCGGCAAACACCACTTTCGCCAGAATTTTTGGGCTGAACACCACGCGCTTGAGGTGCGTGTCGTTTTCGCTGACGACGCTGGAACGGCCGACTTCGGAGCCGGTACCCGAGGTGGTGGGCAGGGCCACGAAGTACGGCAGCTCATTGACGATGGGCCGTACCTGCGGATGGTCCCAGACGTATTCAAGGATGTCGCCCTCATGCGTGGCGGCGATGCCGACCACCTTGGCCACGTCCAGCGCCGCGCCGCCGCCGAAACCAATCACGCAGTCGGCCTTGTGGGCCTTGTAGGCTGCGGCACCGTCCATGACCTGGCTGCAGGTCGGGTTGCCGAAGACGCCCGAGAACACGGCCACGTCCAGGCCGGCCAGGTGGGTCCTGAATTCGGCCAGCACGGGCAAGGCGCCCAGCGCCTTGTCGGTCACGATGAGCGGGCGTTTGCAGCCCGCTTCTTTCAGGGTGTCGGCGACGAGCTTGCGCGCGCCTGCGCCGAACTTGATGGTGGTGGGGAAGGAAAAACCGGTGATGCTCATAGTGGTGCGACCTGGAAGTACATGTGTTGTTTGCCGTAAGAGACATTGTTGACCCGAATCGCGTCGGGCTCTATGCCGAAGGATTTAAACCCGCATTTCTCGTAGAGCGCCGTCGCCTCGCGGTTGCCGGCGGTGACCGTCAGCACCACGAGCTCCACGCCGCCGGCGCGGGCCTCGTCCAGCACCTTGCCGACCAGCGCCCGGCCTATGCCATGCCCCTGGTATTCGGGCGCGACGTACATCGCGACCAGCGTGGCCTTGTGACGGTTCTTCAGCCGCGTCTCGCGGTTCAGCCCCACCACGCCGGCCATCGCACCGTCCACAAAGGCGGCCCACATGACGGTGTCGCCGGCGGGTGAAAGGCGCTTTTCGGTGTCGGCCGGCACGCGCAGGTTTTCTTCCTCAAAGCTGGAGGTGAAGGCATCCGCGTGCTCGCGCAGGCCGCGCAGGCGGAATTCGCGGTAAATGGCGGCGTCGGGCACGGTCAGCCTGCGGATCAGGAGGTCAGATGATTTCAAAATAGCGTTTCATTTCCCAGTCGGTGACGGCGTCCAGCCATTGGCGCCATTCCCACTCGCGCGTTGCCGCGAAGTGATCCACGAAAGTATCGCCCAGCCAGTCGCGCGCGATGTCCGATTTCTGGAAAATACGTGTGGTTTCGATCAAGGTGCGCGGTGCGCGGGCAATGTGTTCGGCTCCCTGGTTGGTGCCGGTGATCGGCGCGCCCAGCTTGAGGCCTTTTTCGACGCCGTCCAGTCCCGCAGCGATGACGGCCGCCATCGCCAGGTAGGGGTTCACGTCGGCGCCGGGGCAACGGGTTTCCAGCCGGGTGGCTTTGGCGCTGCCCGCGATCACGCGGAAACTTGCAGTGCGGTTGTCCATGCCCCAGGTCGGCTTCACAGGCGCCCAGAAGCCGTCGACCAGGCGCTTGTAGCTGTTGATGGTGGGCCAGATCATGGGACCGAACTCCATCATGCAGGCGACCTGGCCGGCAACATAGCTCTCGAACAGCTTGCTCATCTTGCGTGGGTGCTTTGCGTCGAAGAACAGGTTGGTCTTGCCGTCCGACAAACTCTGGTGGATGTGGCCGCTGCAGCCCGGCAGCTGCTGATGGGGCTTGGCCATGAAGCTGGGCATGATGCCAAAACGCGAGCCGATCTCTTTGGCGCCGGTCTTGAACAGGATGGCGCGGTCGGCCTGCTCCAGTGCCTCGCTGAAGCCAATGGCTACTTCATACACGCCCGGCCCGGTTTCGGTGTGCAGGCCTTCGATGGGGATGCCGAAGGCCAGCATCTCGTCCATGATGGCGTTGAAGAAATCCTGGTTCTCGTTCATGCGCAGCAGCGAATAGCCGAACATGCCGGGCGTGAGTTTTTCGGCCCCCACGCCGTTTTTCGCGGCCCAGCTGTGCGGCGTTTCCAGGAAGTTGAACCACTCGAACTCCATACCGGTCATGGGCATGAAGCCCATTTTTTCGGCGCGCTTGAGCACGCGCTTGAGCGTCTGGCGTGGGCAGACGGCGTGCGGCGTGCCGTCGGCATTCACGAATTCACCCAGCACAAAGGGCACGTTGTTGTCCCAGGGCACGTGACGTGTGGTGGCCAGGTCCAGCCGTGCCAGCGCATCCGGAAAGCCGTGCTGCCACCCTGTCACCGAGGTATTGTCGTAGCAGTTGTCCATCATGTCCCAGCCCAGCACCACGTCGCAAAATCCAAAACCGCCCGCCGGGTAGGGCTCGGCCGCGCCGAAGAACTTGTCCTTGTGCAGGTACTTGCCGCGCAGCACACCGTCGATGTCGCTGACGGCAACCTTCATCTTGTTGGCGCCCGACTTGCGCAGCATCTCCAGGGCTGGATGGGGGGCGGAGGATTTGGTGGCTTTTTTGGGCATGGTCGTGGGCACCTTTTGGTTTTAGGGGTGGGCGCTTGCCCGGCCTTTTTCGGCCAGGCCAATCGCAAATTCTTCTTCCGGCGAGAGGATCAGCCGGTGCCGGCCCATCACCGCGAAGTAACTGACGCCGATGGCAAACCACAGCGCCACCCACAGCACGCCCACGCGGTAGATCGGGTCGCTGAGCTGGAAGTAGATGGTGACCAGGGCGATGAGCAGGGTCAGCACCGCGCCCGTGACACCCAGGGGGCTGCGGTAGGGGCGCTCCATATTCGGCAGCTTGCTGCGGAGCCGAATGAACGACAGCGCCTGCATGACGTAAGAGAACATGGCGCCGAACACCGCCATGTTGAGCAAGGTGCCGCCGATGACGGCCGAGCCTTTGTCAACGCCCAGCGAAAACCACAGCACAAACATGACCACCAGCGCCACCACCGAGCCGACGATCATGGCGATGTGCGGAGTCTTGCGGCTGCCGTGCGTGACGGACAGTGCCGAAGGAAAGTACCCGGCGCGGCTTAGCGAATAGATCTGCCGGCCCTTGGCAAAGATGATGGTGTGAAAACTCGCCACCAGGCCCAGCACGGCCACCAGCGCCAGTATCTTGGCGATGCCGTTGCCGTAAATTGCCTTGAAGCCGTCGAGCAGCGGCTCACCCGAGGTGCTCAGCGCGTGCGAGCCTATGCCTGCGACCGAGGGGTTGAGCCAGAGGATCATGAAGGCCGAGAGGATGAGCGTGAAGATGCCGGCAATGATGCCGCGCGGCATGTCACGGCGCGGGTCCACCGACTCTTCAGCCGCCAGCGGTAGCTGCTCGATTGCCAGGAACAGCCACACCGCAAATGGCAGCGACGCCAGCACGCCGGCGAAGCCCAGCGGCAGGAAGGGACCGCGGCCCTCGGGCAGCACGGCGCCGCCGGCGCCGACATTCATGGCCCAGCGTGCGAAGTCGATCTTGGGAAAGGCGCTGATCCAGAACGCCACCAGGCAGGCCAGCGCCAGCAGCGTGACGGCCAGTGTGATCTTGAACGACAGCTCGACGCCGATGATGTTCAGCCCGATGAAGACGATGTAAAAACCGATCCACCACAAAGGCTGCCAGGCCGGTGGTGTGCCGAAGATGCTGCCCATGTAGCTGCCGATGAAGAACACGATGACGGCCGGCGTCAGCACGTATTCCACGTTTTCGGCCAGCCCGGTTAGAAAGCCACCCCAGGGCCCCATGGCGGTGCGCGCAAAGGAATAGGCGCCACCGGTATGGGGCAGCGCAGGCGACATTTCGGCCAGCGAAAAGGTCAGGCCAAGATACATCACGGAGATGATGATGGTGGCCAGCAACATGCTGCCCCAGCCGTTGGCCAGACCCAGGTTCCAGCCGGCGAAGTGGCCGGAGATCACGGCGCCAACGCCGAGTGCCCAGAGCGACCAGACACCGGCATAGCGGCGCAGCCCCCTCTTTTCAAAATAGCTGCCGTCGACTTTCGCGTATTGCACGCTGGAACGTTCTGACATGGTGGCTCCCTTATAGGTTGCAAGGTTGAGGGCCCGGTGGGGCTGTCTTGCATCGTAGGGCGAGCGTAGGTGCGCTGAAATCCCATTTCGGCAAGTAACGCAGCGAGAGTGAGCTTAAAGAGACGGCGAGTAAGTCGAAGTGTTTCAAAGCGTTGCTTGCACACGGCACGAATCCTGCAAGAATGCGGCCATGGTCCACACGCCTGACACTCTCCCGCCAGCCCTGCTGTCCCGCGCGTCGTTCGCCGACGCAGACGAGCAGGCGGCGGCACTCACGGGCTGGAACCAGAGCTACCTCCAGCTGTCTCGCGGTGCGTTCGGTGGGGAAGTGCGCCAGCTGGAATTCGCGGGCCTTCGCCTCTTTGTGGAAAGCCTGCGGGAGTCGGTGTACCAGACCGGACGGATACGCGATGGTGCCCTGGCCTTGGGGCTGCCGCTTCAGGTCGAAGGCCCCAGCGTTTTTTGCGGCGCGCCCAGCGACGCTGGTGCATTGCATGTGTTTTCGGGGGCGTCGGGTTTTGAGTTCCGCTCTTCCCGGCGTCATGTGATGCTGGGGCTGGAGCTCGATGAGGCGGCCTGGCGCCGCTGCAGCCGACATGACCCGGCACTGCAAGCCCGGCTGGGTGCGCAGGCCGGCTTGCGCAGGCTGGACGCTGCGGCACAGGCCAGTCTCCGGCAATGCCTCACGGGTGTGATGGATACCGTGGAGGCTGCCCCGGCGCTGCTGCAGTCTGCATCCGTCCAGGCGGCGATGCTTGACACCGTGATGGAGCAACTCGGCCGCGTACTTGCGCCGGTGGATACCGTGGATTCGGCCGGCACCCATGCGCACTGGACGCTGACGCGGCGCGCCCGCGAGCTGGTGCATACGCAGCTCGATCAACCGCCTACGGTCCTGGCCCTGTGTGAACAGCTCGGCGTGAGCCGCCGAACCTTGCAAAACGGTTTTCAAACGGCGCTGGGCATCAGCCCATTGGCTTACCTGCGCGCCGTGCGTTTGAACGCGGCCAGGCAGGCATTGAAGACCGCTACGTCCGTGACGGCGGCTGCAACGCACCTTGGGTTTTGGCATTTTGGTCATTTCGCGCACGACTATCAGCAAATGTTTGGCGAGTTGCCTTCCGAGGCGTTTCGCCGAAGTCACTAGGCCCCCACGGTCGCTCACTTCGTGTAGCTCCCTGCCCCCCGAGGGGGACGCCCGCCTGTGGCCCGGCAAAGCCGGTTCCACGGCTCATGCTTGTAAAGAGACGTTCTCAGGGCCTACGCTCCGTGCGCGTGGGTTGCCGGTGCGGCGGACGTGATGCCCACGTCCTGCAGGGCACCCGCCACAGCCAGTACGGCTTGCTCGATCTCGTTCGGGCCGATCGCACCGATGCAGCCCACCCTGAAAGTTTCTACTTGTGTGAGCTTGCCCGGGTATAGGACAAAGCCGCGATCTCGTGCAGCGGCATAGAACTTCTTGAATTCGTAGCGGCTGTCGCCTGGCGCGTGGAAGGTCACGATGATGGGCGCCTGGATGGCCGGGTCCAGGAAGGGTTTGAAACCGAGCCTTGCCATGCCGGTGACCAGGGTGGTGTAGTTGGCGGTATAGCGCGCCAGGCGCGCTGGCTGGCCGCCTTCTTCCTCAAACTGGGCAATGGCTTCGGCCAGCGCCACCACCACATGGGTGGGCGGCGTGAAGCGCCACTGCGTGGTTTTTTCCATGTAGGCGTGCTGGTCGTGCAGGTCCATGGCCAGCGACTGGCTGCGGCCGGCACAACCGTCCAGTACGGCCTTGCGGATGAAGACAAAACCCATGCCGGGCACACCTTCAAGGCATTTTCCGCTGGCCGCCACCAGTGCGTCGAAATGCACCTTGCGCGCGTCGATGTCTATCGCGGCGAAGGAACTCATGGCGTCCACCAGCAGGCCCTTGCCATGGGTTTTGCAGACATCGGCCACTTCCTTCAGCGGGTTAAGTACCCCCGCGCCTGTCTCGCAGTGGATCAGCATGACGTGGGTGATGCTGGTGTCGGCTTCCAGCATGGCGTCCAGTGCGGCGGGAGAGACCTGTGCAGCTTCGTCGAAGGGCATGATGGTGCAGCGCCGTCCCATCAGCGTGGTGAGCCTGGCTGCACGCTTGCAATAAGCGCCGTTGTCCATCACCAGTACGTGGCCGTCTTTCGGTACCACCGTAGCCACCGCCGCCTCCACGCTGAAAGTGCCGCTGCCTTGCAGAGGAACGACGACGTGCGATTCCTGCCCATGGATGACGGCCAGCAGGCTTTTGCGCACACTCGCGGTCACTGCATTGAAATCGCTGTCCCAGGAGCCCCAGTCTTTCAGCATCGCGAGCTTGGTGCGCAGGGTGGTGGTCAGCGGCCCGGGGGTGAGGAGGATTTTGTCTCTGTCCATTTGTTATGCCTGTGGTCTTCGTTGCGGGCGATTCAATTCAGTCGGGCCGGGTATCCCTGCAGGAATACGGGCAGGTCCATGCCTGGGGGGCGCGCAGGAACCTGGTAGATCATGTCGGCCACGTAGCCCCGGTGGTAGGTCTTGTGGTTGACAACGTGCAGCAGCATGTCTCCCCGTGTCATGGCACTCGCTTCGCCATCGATGAACGTGAAATGCACGATCTCGTCGAGCGCTTCAAGGCTCATGGCGTCTGCGTATTCGATGTACCAGATGTCGATTTGCCCCTGAGCTGCGCATAGCTCTTCCAGTGTGGGGGTCGCCTCTGTGTTGCGGGAGCTGAAGCCATGCGGCCGCCCCTGCAGGTGCGCCTGCCAGATGAGATCCACCACATAGGCGTGGTTCAGCGTGCGAAGCATGTTGCCAAAGCCGGTCGCGCGCGATGCCAGGAGTTCAGCTGCGGGAAGTTGCTTTAATGCGCCGAACAGACGGTCGTTGGCCCACGCGCTGTAACGTGTGAGCATGCGGATGTTGCGCTGGGCTGTCATAAAGCGCCTAGCGCGAACTGATTCGCCATGCTTGCGTACGGCGGTTGACCCACCACGCCAGCGCCATGAAAAGCAGAGTTGCAATCGTTGATGCCATACCGATCAGGACGGCCATGGCTGCGGCAGCGCCCATTTCGCCGGCTTCATCCAGGTTCAGGATGGCGATCGACGCGACTTTGGTTTCGGGCGAATAGAGAAACACCACGGCGGAGATGGTGGTCATGGCGTTGATGAAGAAGTAGCGCGCAATGTCGACCAGCGCGGGCGTGCAGATGGGCAGTGTGACGCGCCAGAAGGTCTTGAAGAAGGGCACCTTGAGCGAGGCGCTGACGGCTTCAAATTCGCCATCAAGGCTCTTGAGTGCGGTCACCGCTGTGAGGTGGCCGGTGGTGTAGAAGTGAACAATGGTGCACAGCGTGAGCAGGGTCAGCGTGTGGTACAGGCCGTTCAGAGGATTGTCGGGCGCATTGAAAAAGAAGATGTAGCCCAGGCCCAGCACCAGGCCGGGTACGGCCATGGGCAACATGGCCAGCATGCGCACAAAGCCGCGCAGGCCGTCCATGCCTTTGGTCTTTTCGAGCAGGTAGGCGCTGCAAAACACCAGCGCGGTGCCGAAGAAGGCCGTGCCCGCCGCCATCTTCAGGCTGTTGAGAAAACCGACACCGACTTCCGCGTCGATCAGGCCCATGGTGTAGTGGCGCAGGCTGGGCGTAAGGTTGTAGGGCCAGAAGCTGGCGAAGGATGCGAACACCGCCATGCCCAGCATGGCCAGCACCAGGAAGGCGATGGCGCAGCAGTACAGCGTCATGACCCGGTCGTAGCCGAGCGAAGGCGTGGGCCGGTAGGGCACGGCACGCGCCGTCAGCATCGCGGTCTGGCGTTTGCTGACGTAGCTGTCCACCGCGAATGTCAGGACGGCAGGCGCCAGCAACAGGATGGCGACCACTGCGCCCTTGGCGAAATCCTGCTGGCCGATCACCAGCTTGAAAACGTCGGTGGCCAGCACATTGAAGTTGCCGCCTATCACCTTGGGAATGCCGAAGTCCGTCATGACCAGCGTGAAGGTGACGAGCGCTGCGGAGATGAGACCGTATTTGGCGCCGGGCAGCGTGATGGTGAAGAACTTGCGCCTGGCGCTGGTGCCCATGGCATTGGCTGCCTCGTACAGCCGAGCGTCGGACAGGCTGAGCGCGGTAACCAGAATCATCAGCGCATGCGGAAACACCGCAAAACATTCGGCCACCACAATGCCGGGCGCACCATAAATCTGGTCGATACCGATACCCTGCATCCAGCCCTTGAGCACCCCCTGGTTGCCAAACCAGTAAATCAGCGAAATGGCTGACAGCAGGGAAGGTGCCAGCAGGGGAACCAGCGTGATGCCGCGAAACAGCGCCTTGTATTGCATGCACGAACGGGTCAGCGCATAGGCAAAACCAAACGCCAGGGGTACCGCAATCAGGGTGACGGCGCCTGAAATCCAGAGACTGTTCCACAGGCTTTCCAGTAGAGCCGGAGTCTTGGCGTACTCGATGAAGTTGTCAAGCCAGATGAAATCCCCGGCCTTGTCCTGTACGGCCTGCTGCAGGATGGCCAGCAGCGGGGCTGCCAGAAATGCTATCAAAATAATAGCCGCCAGCGCAAGGGCAGCGTAGGCCAGGTGGTCAATCCAGTGCACGCGCTGCCGCACCAGGGGCAAAGCAGGAGGTGTGTAGACGGGCATCAGAACACCTTGATGCGCTCTGGCAGCAACTTGAGGGGGAGGGTCGAGCCTACCTGCAAGGATTGCTCCGACAGGAAATTGAGCGAGAGGTAAACCGTGAGCTTGTGGCTGCCGAGTGCAGGAGAGGCCACGTGAACGTGGCAGAAGGAGCCGAGGAATTCGATCTTTTCGATAGTGGCGTCGAACACGTGGGCATCATCCGCTGCAATGGGCCGGGCCAGCACATCTTCCGGGCGCAGGTAAACCTTGACCTCGCGGTCGGTGCCGTCGCAAGGCAGGCACAAGGTGCCGAACCTCATCTGGCCGCCGTTGACATGCGCAGGCATGACATTGACCTTGCCGACAAAATCCGCCACGAACGGCGAAGCCGGCTCGCGGTAAATTTCCATCGGTGTTCCCACCTGTTCGATCAGGCCGTGATTCATTACCACGATGCGGTCGGCCACGCTCAAGGCTTCTTCCTGGTCGTGCGTCACCATGATGGTGGTTACGCCCAGTTTCTGCTGCAGCGCGCGAATTTCCTGGCGCAGGCGGACGCGCTCGAGCGCATCGAGCGCCGAAAGAGGTTCATCGAGCAATAGCAAGCCTGGGGAGGTGGCGAGCGCGCGCGCCAGCGCAATACGCTGCTGCTGACCGCCCGACAACTGGCTGGGATATTTGGCTTCGCTGCCCGGCAGACCCACAAGCTTGACCAGCTCGCTCACGCGTTGGGCCGCTTCAGCCTTGGGCGTCTTGCGATTGACCAGCCCATAGGCCACGTTATCGGCCACGCTCAGATTGGGAAAGAGCGCGTAACTCTGAAACACGATGCCGTAGTCACGCAAAGCCGGCGGCAGCCGCGAGATGTCACGCCCACCCTGGTGCACCTCACCCGAGGTCTGAACCTCCAGCCCGGCAATGATCCGCAGCAAAGTCGTCTTGCCGCAACCTGATGGGCCGAGGAAGCACACGAACTCGCCCTTGCGGATGTCCAGGTTGATGTCTTGCAGCGCGGTGAAGGCGCCGAACTCCTTGCGGATATGACGCAGGCTCAGAAAAGTGTCGTTGTTCATTCGTGGGTCATACGTGTATTACCTGAACGGTCGCGCCAGCGCAAAGGGCAAGCAGCGGCGTGGAACCGGCTCCGCCGGGCCACAGCGGCTGTCCCCCTGAGGGGGAGACGGCGGCCAAAAGGCCGCCGACAGGGGGCTACTTCTTCTCTGTTTTGGAGTTATAGCGCTTCGTCCACTCGTTCAAAATGCGCTCGCGGTTGTCCGCTGCCCAGCTGAAATCCATCTTGACGAGGCGGGCCTCATAGTCTTTCGGCACATTGGCCAGAGGCGGCGCCAGTCCAGGCTGCGCGGTGATGGCGAAGTTCTTGCCGTAGAGCATCATCGCGTCCTTGCTCGAAGCCCAGTCAGCCAGTTTCTTGGCGGCGTCCAGCTTCTTGGTGCCTTTGTGGATGGCAAAGGCTTCCAGGTCCCAGCCCAGTCCTTCCTTGGGGAACACCAGATCAATTGGCGCGCCCTTGGCCTTGTTGGTGTTGCCGCGGTACTCAAACGAAATGCCCGCCAGAAATTCTCCGGAGGCGGCCATGTTGCAGGGCTTGGAACCCGAATGGGTGTACTGCGCGATGTTTTCGTGCAGGGCGTCCATGTACTTCCAGCCGCCGCCCTTGCCGTCTTTATCGCCGAAAAGCGTGAGCCAGGCGGTCACGTCGAAGTAGCCGGTGCCGCTGGAGGCGGGGTTGGGCATGACGATCTGGCCTTTGTAAATGGGCTTGGTCAGGTCCTGCCAGGTCTCGGGTGTGGGGATGTTTTTCTTTTTGGCTTCGACGGTGTTGAAGCACACGGTGGCGCCCCACACGTCCATGCCGAACCAGGCGGGGACTTTTTTCTTGTCGCGGTACTGGCTCATGATGCCGTCAAGGTTGATCGGCGCGTAGGGTTCGAGCATGCCCTGCTTGTCGAGCAGGGCCAGGCTGGAGGCGGCCACACCCATGATGGTGTCGGCCTGGGGGTTGGATTTTTCGGCGAGCAGCTTGGCGGTGATCACACCGGTCGAGTCGCGGACCCATTTGATTTCGATATCGGGGTAGACCTTGTTGAAGCCCTCTTGATAGGCCTTGATCTGGTCGGTTTCCAGCGCGGTGTAGACCAGCAGCTGGGTTTTCTGGGCGAATGCGCCGGTGGCAGCGGTGAGCAGGCCAAAAAAGCCGATAAGAGCGATCGCCTTTGGCAGGGATTTGAGATGGGTAGCCAGCTGCATAAAAAGTCCTTTGTGGAAAACCTGCAATGTTGTGACCTGTTCGTGTCGGGGCAGTGACACTGCGATGACCAACCTGTGTTCAGGTCATATCAACCCAGCTCAATATTTATTTAACGCTGCCCCTTTTATCTTGTCAATTGTTTTTTGCAGATTGTTGACAATCCTGTGTTTTGTGCTTCAATGCAGAGCATGAATGCCGTGTTTCATCCCACTATCGCGCTGTTGCAGACCAGTTCCCTCACCACCGTGGTGCAGCAGGAAATCGAGCGTGCCATTCTTGTTGGCGAATACGAACCGGGCAGCAAACTCATTGAAGCGGCGTTGGCCGAAAAGATGGGTGTCTCCCGCGGACCAGTGCGTGAAGCCTTCCGCATGCTGGAGGAAGCCGGCCTGGTGCGCAACGAAAAAAACCGCGGCGTCTTCGTGCGTGACATTCCCATCGAGGAAGCTGTCGAGATTTTCGATCTGCGCGCCGCGATGGACGAACTCGTAGGCCGCCAGCTTGCCAGGAACATCACGCCGGCCCAGCTCAAGGAAATCCGGGGTCTCGTCGACTCGATGGAAAAGGCCGTCAAGGCAGAAGACGCCTACAACTACCACCTGCTTAACCTGAAATTCCACGACCGGCTGGTGGAAATGGCCGGCAACAGCAAGCTCACGGCCATCTATCGCAAGCTCATCAAGGAGCTGTCGCTGTTCCGGCGCCTGAACCTGGCCGACGGCTGGCTCATGCCGATCTCGGCCAGCGAACACCGGCAGATCGTCAAGGCCATCGCGTCCGGCGACGCAGACGTCGCGGGCCGGGCCATGTACGACCACGTGATCGAAAGCAAGGAGCGCACGATTGAAAACGACCTGCGGCGACAGGCGCGCCTGCAGGCCAGCCCGGCTGCCCGTTCGGCACAGGCCAAAGCTGCGCACCTGATCGAAGACGACACCGCAAAAAGCCCAGAGAAAAACATGGAAAAGGGAAGACTCCAACGTGGCAGTCGCTGATAAAAAAACCGAAGTGAAAGTCAATGGCCGGGCGTACCGGTTGCCGACCCAGCCTGTAGTGGTGGTGTGCGTTGACGGCTGCGAGCCCGACTACCTGGCGCAGGCCGTGGCCACCGGCCACATGCCGTGGCTCAAGCGCACCCTGGCGCTGGGTTCGGGCCTGACGGGTGATTGCGTGGTGCCCAGCTTCACCAACCCCAACAACCTGTCTATCGTGACGGGCGCACCGCCCAGCGTGCACGGCATCTGCGGCAACTACCTGTTCGATACCGCCACCGAAACCGAGGTCATGATGAATGACCCCAAGTGGCTACGTGCGCCCACGCTGCTTGCGGCCCTTGCAGACGCGGGCAAGTCCCTGGCGGTGGTCACAGCCAAAGACAAGTTGCGCAAGCTGCTGGGCCACAAGATGAAGGGCATTTGTTTTTCATCCGAGAAGGCCGACCAGGTCACGCTGGAAGAAAACGGCATTGAAGACGTGCTGGGCCTGGTGGGCCAGCCGCTGCCCAGCGTCTACAGCGCAGACCTGTCGGAGTTCGTGTTTGCCGCCGGCGTGAAGATCATGCAGAAGTACAAACCTGATGTGATGTACCTGTCGACTACCGACTACGTGCAGCACAAGCACGCGCCCGGCACCGACGGCGCCAATTCCTTCTACCGCATGATGGACGGCTATATGCAGCAGCTCGACGACCTGGGTTGCGTGATCGTGCTCACGGCCGACCACGGCATGAATGCCAAGGTCGCCATGGACGGCACGCCCGACGTGATCTACCTGCAGGACTGGTTTGACAACTGGCTGGGCGCGGGCGTTGCGCGTGTGATTCTTCCGATCACCGACCCCTATGTGGTGCATCACGGCGCGCTGGGATCCTTCGCCACGGTCTACTTGCCCGAGGGCACGAACATCGAGGCTGCCCGCAAACGGCTGGCGGCGCTCAAGGGCATGGAGCTGGTGCTTTCACGTGAACAGGCCGCCGAGCGCTTCGAACTCCCGGCCGACCGGATCGGTGACATCGTGGCGGTGTCCGAACGTTTCACCGTGATCGGGACGTCGGCCTCGCGCCACGATCTTTCTGCGCTCGAAGTGCCCTTGCGGTCCCACGGCGGCATGAGCGAGCAGCGTGTCCCGCTGATCGTGAACCGGGACTTGCCGGGCCTGAACCGTAACCGGCGTTTTCGTAATTTCGATGCCTTCGATCTGGCGCTCAATTACGCCCAATAGATATCCGGCAACAAGCGCAAGAAACATGTCCGCACATAACCTGTCCTGAAAGCCGCAGAGTGATTGACCAGTACATCCGCGACCACCAGCTCAATGCCATGCGACTGGCTGGCCGCAAGGTTGGCGCTGGCCGGACCGGTGACCGCGCGATCGAGGTGTTCGATCCGTACACGACCAAGCTGCTGGGGAGCGTGCCCAAGGCCACGCTTGAGGAAGTCCGTGAAACCTTCGCCAGGGCGCACGCCTGCAAGCCCCAGCTGAGCCGTTATGAACGCGCAGCCATCCTCAACCGCGCGGCGGCCATCGTCCAGTCGCGGTTGATGGAGGTCGCGAATCTCATCACGGCGGAGGCGGGGCTCTGCCTGAAGGACTCCATCTACGAAGCAGGCCGTGTCAGTGACGTGCTGCTCTTCGGCGCAACCGAGGTGCTCAAGGACGACGGCCAGATCTTCAGCTGCGACCTCACGCCGCACGGCAAGAAGCGTCGCGTCTACACGCACCGCTCCCCGCTCCTGGGCGTGATCACCGCCATCACGCCGTTCAACCACCCGATGAACCAGGTGGCGCACAAGGTGGTGCCCAGCATTGCAAGCAACAATCGCATGGTGCTCAAACCTTCCGAGAAAGTGCCTTTCTCGGCCATCCTGTTCGCCGATATCCTCTATGAGGCGGGGTTGCCGCCCGAAATGCTCAGCGTGGTGACGGGTGACCCGCGCGAGATTGCGGACGAACTGATTACCAACCCGATGGTCGACCTGGTGACATTTACGGGTGGCGTGGCCATCGGCAAGTACATCGCCGGCAAGGCCGGTTACCGGCGCGTGGTGCTGGAGCTGGGCGGCAACGACCCCATCATCGTGATGGAGGATGCCGATCTCAATGAGGCCTCCACGCTGGCCGTGCAGGGTTCATACAAAAATTCAGGCCAGCGCTGCACGGCCATCAAGCGGCTCATGGTGCATGAGGCGGTGGCGGGCGAGTTTGTGGAGCAGGTGCTGGCCAAGACCCTGGCCTGGAAATACGGCGACCCGGCCGACAAGGCCAACGACATGGGCACGGTGATTGATGAGCCGGCGGCTATGCTGTTTGAGTCGCGTGTGAATGAAGCGGTGGCGCAGGGCGCGAAACTATTGGCGGGCAACCATAGGCGCGGCGCGCTTTATTCACCTACGCTGCTGGACCATGTGTTGCCGCAGATGACGGTGGCGCACGAGGAGACCTTCGGGCCGGTCTCCCCGGTGATCCGCTTCAAAAGCATTGACGAAGCCATCCAGATTTCGAACGGCACGGCCTACGGTCTTTCAAGTGCCGTCTGCACCAATCGCCTGGACTACATCAACCGGTTTGTCAGCGAGTTGCACGTCGGTACCGTCAATGTGCGGGAGGTGCCTGGGTATCGCCTGGAGCTCACGCCTTTTGGCGGCATCAAGGACTCGGGCCTGGGCTATAAAGAGGGCGTGCAGGAAGCGATTAAAAGCTTCACCAATCTAAAAACCTATTCGCTCCCATGGAGCTCATGATTCACCCCCGAAGCGCCTTCGGCGCCTCCCCCTTCCAGGGGGCGCAGCCTGCGGCCCGGCGAAGCCGGTTCCACGGCGGCCGCTGGCTTAAGTAGCCTTCTTCTTCAATGCGTACTGTGTAAGGAATTCACGTGCTGAACTTTGACGACATCGAACAACTCTTCAAAGAGCGCGGCGGCGAGCAATACAGCGGCGAACCCGTGACGCAACTCCAGCACGCGTTACAGACTGCGGCGCTCGGCGAAGCCGAAGGCGCGAGCGATGCGCTGGTGACCGCGGCACTGTTGCATGACCTGGGGCACTTGTTGCACGACCTGGGTGAGACACCGTCGCTGCGTGGTGTGGATGACGTTCACCAGTACCGAGCACTGCCTTTTTTGCGGGGTCTTTTCCCCGACGAGGTGCTGGACGCCATAAAGCTGCATGTGGATGCCAAGCGCTATCTGTGCGCGGCGCGGCGTGGTTACCATTCCAGCCTTTCAGCGGATTCCAAACGCAGCCTGCAGCTGCAGGGCGGCATCTTTTCCGCAGAAGAGGCGGCGCGCTTCATCGCGCAGCCCGGTGCCGGGGATGCGGTGAAGCTGCGCCTCTGGGACGATCTCGCGAAAGATGCGCACAAGGCCACGCCGCCACTGGCGCACTACCTGGCACGGGCCAGGCGCTGTGCCCTTCCCGCCGCAGAGCCCTCGCTTGCCGCCTGAAATTCTTGCGCTGACGTGGCCGGTGCTGGGCGCTGTGCTGTTTGGCGCGCTGCTGCATGCAGGTTGGAATGCCCTGGTGAAGTCCAGTGCCGACAAAGCGCTGGACATGGCGGTCATTCACCTGATTGGGTCGGTGCTGGCGTTGCCGCTGGTGCTGCTGGTCGGCTGGCCGCGGGTTGAGGCCTGGCCATTCATCGGCGCATCGGTACTGATTCACATCGGCTACTACATTGCCACCACGCGCGCCTACCAGCATGGCGACCTGGGCCTGACCTACCCGTTGATGCGCGGCGTAGCGCCACTGCTGGTGGCCCTGTCGGCCAGTTTCACCCTGGGTGAAACGCTCACGCCGCTGGCCTGGGCCGGCATCCTGGGTATTTGCTGCGGTGTGCTGGTACTGGGCCTGAGCCGCCACGCCCTGCATGCGCCCAAGGCCGTCGGCTTTGCGCTGGCCAACGCCGTCATCATCGCCGTCTACACCGTGGTCGATGGGTTGGGCGTTCGCGCTTCAGGCAACGCCCTGCAGTACGTTGCCACCCTCTTCCTGTTCG
The DNA here is from genome assembly GCF_056405795.1 of Polaromonas sp. P1_F1. Lineage (NCBI taxonomy): Bacteria > Pseudomonadati > Pseudomonadota > Betaproteobacteria > Burkholderiales > Comamonadaceae > Polaromonas > Polaromonas sp. P1_F1. Next base: position 24,354 of record NZ_JBFUBJ010000013.1, on the reverse strand, counting down.
ATGGCTGGCCATTCGGCCTCCTGATGATGGCGCGGCGCGGGCGCGCCATGGCCGACTACGCGAAACACCGCTGGCCCGTGGCTACCGGCGGCGCACTGGCCTCGCTGGGCTCATACGGCATTGCGTTATGGGCCATGACGCGTGCGCCCGTGGCTACGGTCGCGGCGCTTCGCGAAACTTCGGTGCTGTTTGCCGTGTTGATCGGTTGCTGGCTGCTGAAAGAAGCTTTTACCGTACGCCGCTTTGTTGGCACTTGCGCCATCGTTGGCGGCGTGATGGCCATCCGCCTGGCTTGACACAAAACTTCCGACTTTCTGTGAGGCTTATGCCATGACCACCACGACGCTTCCCAGCCATGCAGAAATCGTGATCGTGGGCGGCGGCATCGCCGGTTGTTCGGTGGCTTACCACCTGGCCAAAATGGGCAAGACCGATGTGCTGCTGCTCGAGCAGGGCAAGCTCACCAGCGGCACCACCTGGCACGCGGCCGGCCTGGTCGGCCAGATGCGGCCCAACCGCAACATGACGCAGATGAGCAAGTACGGCATTGAGCTGTATGCATCGCTGGAGGCTGAAACGGGCCTGGCTACCGGCTGGAAACAATGCGGCAGCGTCAACGTGGCGCGCACGCCTGAACGCATGAAGGTGCTCAAAAAGCAGGTGGCTATGGCCAACAGCTTCGGCGTGGAATGCCATGAGATTTCGCCGCAGGAAGCCGGTGACAAATACCCCATCATGCGCACCGACGATTTGCAGGGCGCGATCTGGCTGCCGGGCGACGGCAAGGCCAACCCCGCGGACCTTTGCATGTCGCTGGCCAAGGGCGCGCGCAACCGCGGCGTGAAGATGGTCGAAGGCATCGAGGTGACCGGCGTCATCATTGAAAACGGCAAGGCCGTGGGCGTGAAGACCGCGCAAGGCGACGTGCGCTGCGAAGTCCTCGTCAATTGCGCCGGCCAATGGGCGCGCCAGTTCGGCAAGCTGGCGGGCGTGAATGTGCCACTGTATTCGGCTGAGCATTTCTACATCGTCACCGGCAAGATTCCGGGTGTGCACCCCATGCTGCCGGTCATGCGCGACCCAGACGGCTACATCTACTACAAGGAAGAAGTCGGCGGCCTGGTGATGGGCGGCTTTGAGCCCCAGGCCAAGCCCTGGAAGATGGACCCGATTCCGGCGACCTTCCAGTTCGAATTGCTGGACGAAGACTGGGACCAGTTCGAACCGCTGATGACCGCCGCGCTGCACCGCACCCCGTGCCTGGAGACGGCCGAAGTCAAGATGCTGCTCAACGGCCCCGAAAGCTTCACGCCGGACGGCAACTTCATCCTGGGTGAAGCGCCCGAATTGCGAAACTACTTTGTCTGCGCGGGCTTCAATTCGGCCGGCATTGCCAACAGCGGCGGCGCGGGCCGGCTCATGGCCGAATGGATTGTGGGTGGGGAGCCCAGCACCGATTTATGGGACGTGGACATCCGCCGCTTCGGCAGCTTTACCGGCAACCGCAAGGCACTGGCCGAGCGCACCGGCGAGACACTGGGCCTGCACTACGCCATGCGCTGGCCGCGTCAGGAACTGGAAACGGCGCGGCCGTTGCGTACCTCACCGCTGTACGACATCCTGGCCGCCAGAGGCGCGGAGTTCGGCGGCAAGAATGGCTGGGAGCGTGCAAGCTATTTCAGGCCGGAGGGCCAGGCGCGCCCGGAATACTCCCTCGACAAACCGGCCTGGCTCCCGTGGATGATTGAGGAGCAAAAAGCCACGCGCGAAACCGTTGCCCTTTACGACCAGACCTCGTTCTCCAAATACCTGTTGCAGGGCCGCGATGCGCTGGCCGTGCTGCAGCGCCTGTGCGCCAACGAGATGGACGTGTCTGTCGGCAAGATGGTCTACACCGCCATGCTCAATGAGCGCGGCGGTTTTGAAAGTGACTTGACCGTGATGAGGCAAGCCGCGAACCAATTCCTCATCATCACCGGATCTGCGCAAACGGTAAGGGACTTCGACTGGATCACGCGGCGTATCGGCGAAGCGGAACATGCCGTGTTGACCGATGTGTCGACGATGTACTCGGTGCTGTCGGTGATGGGGCCGAAGGCGCGCGAGCTGCTGGCGCTCGTTAGCCCGGACGACCTGTCGCCCGAGGCGCTGAAGTTCTCATGGACGAAAGAGATTGACGTGGGCTTTGCCCGCGTGCGCGCCGCCCGCATGAGCTATGTGGGCGGGCCGGGCTTTGAGCTCTACACGCCGATCGAAATGGCGCGCCATGTGTACCTGGCACTGATGGAGGCCGGCAAGGCGCTCGGTATTCGTGATGCAGGCTACTACGCGCTGGATGCGCTGCGTATTGAGCAAGGCCGGCGCGCCTGGGGCGCAGAGCTCGGCCCGGACGAAACGCCGTGGGAGGCGGGGTTGGCCTTCAGCGTCAGGCTCGACAAGCCGGCTGACTTTATCGGCAAGGCCGCGTTGCTCAATTCACAGGGGCTGGCGCTGCGCAAGAAACTGGTCACGCTGGTGTTTGACACGCCGGATGCCTTTGCCTGGGGCGGCGAGGCGATTGTGATGGACGGGCAAATGGTGGGCGAAATTTCGTCGGTCGGCTGGAGCCCGCTGGCCGGCGCCTGCGTGGCGCTGGGTTATGTGCGCGGCGACAGCGCCAACCAGCCGCATGCCGGAACGCCTGCGCAAATCGAGCTGTGGGGCGAGCGCATCGGTGCGAAGCTTTACGACAAGTGGCCGCCTGCCAAACCCTGATTCGCTATCATTTCAGGAGCTGCTTGCGCAAGTTCTGTATGGATTGCAGGCTCATTTGCTTAAAAATTCCCGGGAAAGTGCATGGGTGCAGGTGCTGCCGCTGCCGCTACTGACCGTCAGGTAAATCCATCCCGACAAAACGCACGGTGACGCGGGTACCGGGCGTTTGCGGGTGGCCCGGCAGGGCCGCATCTTCAATGGTGATGGTGGCGCCATGCTGCTTGGCGATTTCCAGCACGATGGCCAGGCCCAGGCCGGAGCCGTCGACGTTGGTGCCCAGCGTCCGGTAGAACGGCTGGAACACCAGCTCGCGCTCGGACTCCAGGATGCCCGGCCCGGAGTCTTCCACCAGCAGCACCAGTACGCCGCTGAAGCGGTCGGTCATGAGCCGCAGCGTGACCTGTCCTTTTTCGGGCGTGTAGTTGATGGCGTTGTCCAGTAGGTTGCGCACCAGCTCCTTGAGCAGGGTCGGGTTGCCTTCCAGCTGCGTCGCCTGCTCGCCGGCGGCGGGCCCGTCGTAGCCGAGGTCGATCTGTTTTTCAAGGGCGCGAGGCACCGAGTCGGCCATCACTTCCGAGACGATATGCACCAGGTCGATGTGCAGCTTGGCGAGGCTGCGGCCTGTGGTTTCGGCGCGTGCCAGCGCCAGCAGCTGGTTGACGGTGTGGGTGGCACGTATGCTGGCACGGCCGATGTGCTTGAGCGATTTTTTGAGTTCGTCGGCATCGGTTTCGCGCTGCGCCAGGTCGGCCTGCATGCGCAGGCCCGCCAGCGGTGTCTTCAACTGATGCGCGGCATCGGCGAGAAAGCGTTTCTGCGTGGTCAGCGACACCTTGAGCCGGCTCAGCAAATCGTTGATGGAGGACACCAGCGGTGCTACCTCTTCTGGCACCGCGGTTTCATCGAGCGGGCTCATGTCGTCGGACTTGCGTGCGCGGATGCGCTTTTCAAGCTGGGCCAGCGGCTTGATGCCGCGCACCAGTGCCAGCCACACCAGCAGTACGGCCAGCGGTAGCGTTACGAACTGCGGCACCATGGTGCCCTTGACGATTTCAGTGGCCAGCGTCTTGCGCTTTTCCAGCGTTTCGGCCACTTGCACCAGCACCATCTGGGCGGACACGGCTTCGGGTGCACCCGCGCTCTTGTCGCTGCGCGGTGCCGCCGCCTTGCCTGTCGGCGCCGGGGCTTTGACCTCGACCTTGAGCCAGGTATAGGCCACGCGGACATCCTCGCCCTGGATCAGGTCTTCGCGCAGCCGCACCTCGCCGTTGGTGGGCTTGTCTTCATCGGGCGGCAGGGGCAGGTCGTGTTCGCCGCTGAGCAGTTCGCCTTGCGTGCCCACAACCTGGTAATAGACCAGATCGGTGTCATCGGCGCGCAGGATCTCGCGCGCCGGCGCCGTCAGGTTGAATTGCACCTGGTTGTTTTTGACCGCCACCAGCTTGGCCAGTGCCTGCACGTTGTATTCAAGCGCACGGTCAAATGGCTTGCCTGCAATGTTCTGCGCCACCAGCCAGGTCAGCGCCAGGCTGATCGGCCATAGCAGCAGCAGCGGCGTGAGCATCCAGTCGAGGATCTCGCCGAAGAGGCTTCGGCGCTCGCGCTGGAAGAGTCTCAGAGCCACAGGTCAAGAAGCGTGCGGGACGTCCGTCCGGCGCGCATGCTCTTCATGCCAGCAGGGGCCGCGGAACCGGCTTTGCCGGGCCGCAGGCGCAGCGGCCCCCTCGGGGGGCAGGGCGCTACACGCAGTGAGCAACCGTGGGGGCTCATCAATTTGGTATTTTTTCGAGGCAGTAACCGAGCCCGCGCACGGTCGCGATGCGCACCGGGCCTTTTTCAATCTTCTTGCGCAGCCGGTGGATGTACACCTCGATCGCGTTGTTGCTGACTTCTTCGCCCCATTCGCAGAGGCGTTCCACCAGCTGGTCCTTGCTGACGAGGCGGCCGGCCCGCTGCAGCAGCACTTCGAGCAAGCCGAGTTCGCGCGCCGACAGCTCCAGCATCTGGCCGTCGATGGTGGCCACGCGTCCGGCCTGGTCGTACACCAGCGGGCCGTGCTTGATGGTGCTGCTGGCGCCGCCCATGCCGCGGCGGATCAGCGCGCGCACACGGGCTTCGAGTTCCTGCAGTGAAAACGGTTTGGCCATGTAGTCGTCGGCGCCGTAGTCCAGGCCCTTGACGCGTTCTTCCACGCTGTCGGCGGCGGTCAGGATCAGCACCGGCATGGCCGAGCCGCGGGCGCGCAGGCGCTTGAGCACTTCCAGCCCGTGCATGCGCGGCAGGCCCAGATCCAGGATCAGCAGATCGAATTCTGTGTTGGTGAGCAGCGCGGCGTCGGCTTCGGTGCCGCTGGCCACGTGGTCGGCTGCCGCACCGGAGGCGCGCAAAGTGCGCAGCAGGCCGTCTGCCAGGACCTGGTCATCTTCGGCAATCAGGATACGCATGGTTGTCTCCGGGGAGTGGCCCGCATTACGGGAGCTGTGGGCCAGTTTTACTTGTTCGGCAAATTTTAGGCTTTTGTCGCCAGAGGTTTGCTGACGTCGGTTGGGATCAGGCTGCTGCGTAGGCCTCGAGTCCCAGCGCGACCACCGTAGCTACATCATGCCCCACAGCCTGGCGAAACTCATCCTCGGCTTGCCGAACCGCTCTGTGAAAGGCTTCCAGCCAGAGCAGGCCCGATTCGGTGAACACCACCTGGCGGGCGCGTTTGTCGTGCGGGTCGGGCTGGCGCGTCACCAAACCCCAGGCTTCGCATTGGTCGACGAGGTCGCCCATGGCCTGCTTGCTCATGCCCGCGCTTTGCGCCAGGTCCGTCAGGCGCGAGCCGCCCACGGCCAGGTGGCGTGTGATGTGGATGTGCGCGGCGCCGACCTGGTCGCGCGCCGCGAGGTTGGACAGCGCCAGCGGTACCTCGATGCTGCTGGCCATCAGTGACAGCACGCGCTCATCAAAGCGGCGCAGCGCATGGCCCATCAGGCGGCCGAAGTGGGTCTGCCGCCAGCTTGCTTCGGTGGCACCAAAGGGGCTGGACAGGGTCGGTGAAATGGGCGTTTCGGCCATGAAATCATGGTAACCCAATTGATCAGGCAAACTGACTAAAAATATGGTTTACTTATTTCAATGGTGCTCATAAAGTACTGATCATGCATCCAGCGCTGTGATTAAAAGCAGAGGCTGGAAATTAGAGAAAAAAGTTTTACATCATTGATTTTCAAGGAGTTTTTCATGGAACTGACCAGCAAACTGAACCCCGCCCAAAACCCTGTACAAAGCGCCGCCCTGAACACCGAGAAGGCCAAAGCCCTGCAGGCCGCGCTGGCCCAGATCGAAAAGCAGTTCGGCAAAGGCACCATCATGAAGCTGGGCGACGGCGAGGTCATCGAAGACATCCAGGTCGTTTCCACCGGCTCCCTGGGCCTGGACATCGCCCTGGGCGTCGGCGGCCTGCCGCGCGGCCGTGTGGTTGAAATCTACGGCCCTGAATCGTCGGGCAAAACCACGCTGACCCTGCAGGTCATCGCCGAAATGCAAAAACTGGGCGGCACCTGCGCCTTTGTGGACGCCGAGCACGCGCTGGACATCCAGTACGCGCAAAAACTGGGTGTCAACCTGCAAGACCTCCTGATCAGCCAGCCCGACACCGGTGAGCAAGCGCTTGAAATCGTGGATTCGCTCACCCGCTCCGGCGCGGTCGACCTGATCGTGGTCGACTCGGTGGCGGCGCTCACGCCCAAGGCCGAGCTTGAAGGCGAAATGGGCGACTCGCTGCCCGGCCTGCAGGCCCGCCTGATGAGCCAGGCGCTGCGCAAGCTCACCGCCACCATCAAGAAGGCCAACTGCATGGTCATCTTCATCAACCAGATTCGCATGAAGATCGGCGTGATGTTCGGTTCGCCCGAAACCACCACCGGCGGCAATGCGCTGAAGTTCTACGCCTCGGTGCGGCTGGACATTCGCCGCATCGGCTCCATCAAGAAAGGCGAAGAGGTGATCGGCAACGAAACCCGGGTGAAGGTGGTCAAGAACAAGGTGGCCTCGCCATTCAAGACGGCGGAGTTCGACATCCTCTACGGCGAGGGCATCAGCCGGCTGGGCGAGGTGCTGGACCTGGGTGTGGCCGGCCACATCGTCGAAAAAGCCGGCGCCTGGTATGCCTTCAACGGCGAAAAAATTGGCCAGGGGCGCGACAACTCGCGTGAGTTCCTGAAAGAAAACCCCGAACTCGCCATCGAGATCGAAAACAAGGTGCGCGAATCGCTGGGTATTCCGCTGGTGCAAGCCGCGGCCGGCACCGAGCCAGCACCGGCTGAAAAGGCGCCCAAGGCCGAGAAAGCCGAAAAACCCGCCAAAGTAGCCGCCTGAGCCTGTCTTTTGAATGCCAAATAAGGCGACATACCAATCAGAATGGGCGCAAGCAGCTATCAAAAGAGTAGCGCTTGCATTTCAATCTGGCTGGGTCCTTTGACATGGAAAACCCGGCAGACAGCTCCCCCGCCAAACCCGCCCGCCGTGCGGGTTTTGGCCTTTCCCTCAAGGGCCGCGCATTGCGTTACCTTGCCGCGCGCGAACATTCACGCGCCGAACTTGAACGCAAGCTGGCTCCGCATGAAGAAACGCCGGGCCAGCTGAAGGCGGTGCTCGACGACCTTGAGCTCAAGGATTTCATCAGCGAAGAGCGTGTCATCGATTCGGTCATCAACCGGCGTTCCCGCAAGCTGGGCGCCTCGCGTATCCAGCAGGAGCTGCAGGCCAAAGGACTGGACGTGACGGCCATACGGGAGGCGGTTGGGCAGCTTAAGGCCACCGAGCGCGAACGGGCGCGAGACATCTGGCAGCGAAAGTTTGGCACAGCCCCGGCCAACCCCGCAGAACATGCCCGGCAAATCCGATTTCTGGCGGGAAGAGGTTTTACACTGGAGGTTGCATCGTGGGTCCTCAAAAATCCCGACAAGGAAGGGTATTGAGATCCAGGCTGCAGTGGCCCTTCCTCCCAAAGTCTGGCCTGGGAATGTGAAAAACTTTCAGGAGTCAGCCATTTTCCAGAGTATCCGCACCCTACTGGCACGCAATAAAAGCGCTGTATCTGCCGGACCGATTGTCCCGGACGAAGATGCCCAGTCATTGCGCTCACGTGGCAACGAATTGTTGGCACAAGGCAGGATTTCCGAGGCCACCGACTGCTATCGCCAGGTGGTTGCCATGACACCGAACGATGGCTTGGCCCATGTCAACCTGGGTTATGGCCTGATGGAACTGGGCGAACTGCCTGAGGCCAGCGCTAGCTTCAGGCAGGCCCTCGCGTTGGACGGCGGTCTTCTGGATGCCCATTTCCTGATGGGACAGGTGCAGATGCGCCAGACGTTGGTTGAAGACGCGGTCCGCAGTTTCCGAGCGGCTCTGACTTTGAAGCCTGATTTTGATTTGGCCTGGTTTGAGCTGGCCCGCGTGCAGGAAAATTTGCACCAGGTGGATGCGGCGCTGGATAGCTACCAGCAGGTCCTGCGTATCAATCCGGCCTTTGTAGATGCGGCAGCCAACCAGGTCAAGCTGTTGCTTGACTTGCAGCGCTGGCAGGAGGTCATCACGGTGGCGGACGGGCAGATGAAAAACGGAGCACCCCATGGCTTCGGCATCCAGAAAGCGTGCGCGCTGAACGGTTTGGCCCGCCATGACGAAGCCCTTGCCCTGATCGATGCCATTCTGGCTGAACATCCCGGGAATGTTCCGGCGCTCGACGGCAAAGCGGCGATTCAGGCTGCACAGGGCAAGCATGCGTTAGCCTTGCAAAGTTACGAGCAGGTGATCGCATTGCAGCCCCAGCATGCGGACGCGCTGTCGAATGCCGGTGCGGCCTGCGACCGGTTGGGTCGGCTTGATCAGGCCATGGCTTTTCATGAACGCGCCGTTAGCCTGCAGCCGCAAAATACGCACGTTCTGTACAACATGGGCTGCACCCTGCTGAATCTGGGTCGCTGTGCTGAAGTGGTGACGGTTGCTGATCGCGGTCTCGCGGCGGAGGGCGACCATGCCAATCTCCACTGGAACAAGGCCGTTGCCCATTTGCTGCTTGGCGACCTGCGCCAAGGCTGGCCTGAATACGAATGGCGGTGGTTTGCCAGCGCGCTTGGTCCGCGTCCGCCTAGGCCCAATTTCGGCAAGCCTATTTGGACCGGCGAGTCGCTTATTGGTAAAAGCATTTTCCTGTATGGTGAACAAGGCTTGGGCGACACCATACAGTTGCTGCGCTACATCCCTTTGATTGCCACCAGAGGCGCGAAAGTATTTTTATCGGTCCCGGCTTCGATAGAGCCGCTCTGCGCGGACTTCAAGGATGACTGCATTCTTGTGGGCCGCGGGCAATTGCCTGGGGATTTTGACTTTCACTGCCCATTGTTCAGCCTACCGTTCGCGTTTGAAACCGACCTGACCAGCATTCCGGCGGCCATTCCCTACTTGCGAAGCATTCCTGCCCTGAAGACAGGATGGGAAGGAGAGTTGCGAAAGCTCAGCACAGAGCGCGGCCCAAGGCTGGGCTTGGTCTGGTCAGGTAGCGCGACACATCAGAATGATGCGAACAGGTCGATGCCGCTGGCGACGCTGCTGGACGCTTTGCCGCAGTCCTGCCAGCTGGTGTGCCTGCAAAAAGAGGTGCGTGAGGCTGACCAAGAGCTGGTCGAGTCGGCCGGCATCTTCTTTGCAGGTGACGCGCTGAAAACCTTTGAAGACACAGTTGCTCTGGCTGATTGCGTGGACCTTGTCATCAGCGTCGACACCAGCGTCGCCCATCTGGTTGGCGCGATGGGAAAACCGCTGTGGCTCATGCTGCCTTATCGGCCAGATTGGCGCTGGATGCTTGAACGGGACGACAGCCCCTGGTACCCCACGGCGCGCCTATTCCGCCAAGGCGAGAGCCGTTGTTGGGAAGAAGTAGTAAAGAAAGTCGGCAGTGAATTGCCAAAGGCGCTTGAACACATCAAAAGGGAAGGCTGAGCTTCAACTTTGGGAGGCAAGGAGTTTGGTTGTCCGGTCCGGACGATTAGAGACCCAGCATCAGCTTCAGGTTCTGGACTGCAGCGCCGGATGCGCCCTTGCCCAGGTTGTCCAGCCGCGCCACCAGCACCGCATGGCGGTACTCTTCATTGGCAAACACGCGCAACTCCATCTTGTTGGTGTCGTTCAGCGCCAGCGCATCCAGCTTGCCTGACTCGGGCGCGGCCTCCGCGGTTACCCATTCGCTGCCGGCATAGTGTTTGGCCAGTACGTCCTGCAACTGCGCCCCGGTTGGTTTGCCGGGCAGCAAGTCAAGGTGCAGCGGCAATTGCACCAGCATGCCCTGCTTGAAGTTGCCTACCGACGGAATGAACACCGGCCGGCGTGTGAGCCCTGTGTATTTCATGATTTCGGGCAGGTGTTTGTGTTTCAGGCCCAGGCCGTAAAGTTCAAACAGGGGAGCGGTGCCGGCTTCGTAGTCTTCAATCATCTGCCGGCCGCCGCCGGAGTAACCGCTCACAGCGGGAAGGCTCAGCGGGAAGTCGGCCGGGATCATGCCGGCGTCAACCAGCGGACGGATCAGCGCGATCGCACCGGTGGCGTAGCAGCCGGGGTTGCCCACGCGGTCGGCAGCGGCCACGGCGGCGCGCTGGGTCTGGGTCAGTTCGGGAAAGCCGTAAACCCAGCCGGACACGGTGCGGTGAGCCGTGGAGGCGTCAATGATTTTGGGCTTTTTGCCGGTCAAGCTGTCAATCATGGCGACCGATTCGCGTGCCGCGTCGTCGTGCAGGCACAGGATCACCATATCCACCTGCGCCATCAGGGCGCGCTTGGCGGCCGCGTCCTTGCGCAGCTCGGGCGCGATGCTGACGAGTTCGATCTGCGGCATGGCTTGCAGCCGCTCGCGGATTTGCAGGCCCGTGGTGCCGGCTTCGCCGTCAATAAATACTTTAGGCATGGGCTTCCAGGTACAAAACAAAGTGGGCGGCTGGCCGCCCCAGAGGTCAATTTCGGCCCTTTTCGGGGTGTAAGGCGGGCACAAGAGTTGTGCGTCGCACCATGATACAGTTCTGCGTTGCTGCCTGCAGTGACCGCCGACGTGGTTTTTTGGGCCGGTGTGGCCTGTTTCCGACACCCCATTCCTCTGCCCAAATCCCTGTTGCACCCCCCTCTTTTACTGAATTCTGAAGGTCTTTCATGAAAATTCACGAGTACCAGGGCAAGGAAATCTTGCGCAATTTTGGTGTGCCAGTGCCGCGCGGCATCCCGGCCTTCACGGTGCAGGAGGCGGTGGAAGCCGCCCAGAAGCTAGGTGGCCCGGTGTGGGTGGTCAAGGCCCAGATCCACGCGGGCGGCCGCGGCAAGGGCGGCGGCGTGAAGGTTGCCAAAACCATCGACGACGTCAAGCGCATTGCCGGCGAAATCCTCGGCATGCAGCTGAAAACGCACCAGACCGGCCCAGAAGGCCAGAAAGTCCGCCGCCTCTATATTGAAGACGGCGCCGACATCCAAAAGGAATACTACGTTTCGGCCGTGACCGACCGTGAGTCGCAAAAGGTGGCCTTCATCGCCTCCAGCGAAGGCGGCATGGACATCGAAGAGGTGGCTCATTCCAACCCTGAAAAAATCATCAAGGTGTTTGTCGATCCGCTGGTCGGCATGACGGACGCCCAGGCGAAGCAAATCGCCGCCGGCATCGGCATGCCTGCCGACTCCGTGGCGCAGACCGTCGACATCCTGAAAAAGCTCTACAAGTGCTATATGGAGACCGACGCGTCGCTGGTTGAAATCAACCCCCTGAACCGCAACAGCAAGGGTGAAGTCATGGCCCTGGATGCGAAGTTCAACTTCGATGCCAACGCGCTGTTCCGCCATCCCGAAATCGTGGCCTATCGCGACCTGGACGAAGAAGACCCGGCCGAAGTCGAAGCCAGCAAGTTCGACCTCGCTTACATCAGCCTGGACGGCAACATCGGCTGCCTGGTCAACGGCGCAGGCCTGGCCATGGCGACCATGGACACCATTAAACTTTTCGGTGGCGAGCCAGCCAACTTCCTGGATGTGGGCGGCGGCGCAACAGCTGAAAAAGTCACCGAAGCCTTCAAGATCATGCTGAAGAACCCTGATGTCAAAGGCATCCTGGTCAACATCTTCGGCGGCATCATGAAGTGCGACACCATCGCCGACGGCGTGATCACCGCCTGCAAGGCCGTGAACCTTTCGGTTCCACTGGTCGTGCGCATGAAGGGCACCAACGAAGACCTGGGCAAGAAGATGCTGGCCGATTCTGGCCTTCCCATCATCGCCGCAGACACCATGGCCGAAGCCGCGACCAAAATCGTCGCCGCTGTCAAATAAAAGCCCGGAGCCAAGAACATGTCCATCTACATCAACAAAAACACCAAAGTCATCACCCAGGGCATCACCGGCAAAACCGGTCAATTCCACACCCGCATGTGCCGCGACTACGCGAACGGCAAAGAAGCTTTTGTGGCCGGTGTGAATCCCAAGAAAGCCGGCGAAGACTTCGAAGGCATCCCGATTTTTGCCAACGTGACCGAAGCCGCCAAGGCGACCGGCGCAACCGTGTCGGTCATCTATGTGCCCCCTGCAGGCGCTGCCGCCGCCATCTGGGAGGCTGTTGAAGCCAACCTGGACCTGGCGATCTGCATCACCGAAGGCATTCCGGTCAAGGACATGCTGGAAGTGCGCAACCGCATGAAAGCCAAGGAAGCTGCCGGCGGCAAGAAAACCCTGCTGCTGGGCCCCAATTGCCCCGGTCTGATCACGCCTGAAGAAATCAAGATCGGCATCATGCCAGGACATATCCACCGCAAGGGCCGTATCGGCGTAGTCAGCCGCTCCGGCACGCTGACCTATGAAGCTGTGGCGCAATTGACCGAAATCGGCCTGGGCCAATCGAGTGCAGTCGGTATCGGCGGCGACCCGATCAATGGCCTCAAGCACATTGACGTGATGAAAGCCTTCAATGACGATCCGGACACTGACGCCGTCATCATGATCGGCGAAATCGGCGGTCCCGATGAAGCCGAAGCCGCCCAGTGGTGCAAGGCCAACATGAAAAAACCGATCGTTGGCTTCATTGCTGGTGTGACTGCCCCTGCCGGCAAGCGGATGGGCCATGCGGGCGCGCTGATCTCCGGCGGCGCCGACACGGCCGATGCCAAACTTGCCATCATGGAAGCCTGCGGTTTCACCGTGACGCGCAATCCTTCGGAAATGGCCAAACTGCTCAAAGCGCTGCTGTAAGGCGCCACCACAAAAAAGTGATTTGAAAACTTGACCACGGTCAAGCAGGTAAGCAGTAATACCAATCGGGATTGGCCTATTGCGGCTTAGACTCTCCAAAACAAAAAAGCGCTTCCCAGCGCTTTTTTAATTCATAACAGGAGCTGCCATGTTTTTCGGACTGGACCTCGCGTCCCCCCTCTTCTGGAGCGCTTTCGGCTCCATCCTTCTTGCCAACATCGTGCTGTCTGGGGATAACGCCGTGGTAATTGCCATGGCTGCGCGCACACTCAAACCCGAGCAGCGTGGCAAGGCGATCTTCTGGGGCAGCGCCGCCGCGATCGTGATGCGTATCGTGCTGACCATTGTGGCCATTCAGCTGTTGAGCTTGCCATACCTGAAGATGATCGGTGCCGTACTGCTGGTCTACATTGGCGTGGACCTGCTCAAAGGCGAAGAAGATGAAGACGGCGAAGGCCACGAAATCAACGGCATGATGGCTGCGATTCGCACTATCCTGATTGCCGATCTGGTAATGAGCCTGGACAACGTTCTGGCAGTCGCAGCAGCCGCCAAGGGCAACCTCCCGTTGCTGGTACTGGGTCTTCTGGTGAGCATCCCGCTGATTATTTTCGGCGCCACCTTGTTGACCAAGGTCATGGAGCGCTTCCCCATCATCATTACCATCGGTGCAGCTCTTTTGGGCTTCCTGGCGGGTGAGATGTTGCTGACGGATCCTGCGGTGGTGAGCTATTTTGGTGCCGTTAGCGACCATACGGTGACTGCCGGTGGGATTGTGGGTGCCGTGCTCGTGGTGGCACTGGGCACCTACCTGACCAAACGGCAGCAGACAAAGGCGCCTTCCGCCTGAACCGGCGTACGGCCCGGCCGCCGCAGCCCCTTTGGCGGTTAGGGTCGTTTCTTAGCGTTCGCCACCTGCTGCGGACCGGATGCGCGCCGCGCATACCAGAAAACCACTTATTTGCAACAGTCGGCACGCTTGCGGTGCAGAAGTCGCTTGTCCAGCCGCACCCCGTCTGTTAATGTCCATTGTCAGGAGACTTGTAACCTGCCGAAACAGTCGGCGGGTGATATCCGGCGCACGAAATTTGCTGCCGGAGGACCGATAGTACAAAGCAATTACAAAAATGGCTGGGGCTATGCATAGCGAATCAGGACAAGGGACGGGAAGTGGCCAAAACATCTAGGAAATTGAGTCAGTTCTGGCGGGCCGACTGGTTTGTGGGCGTTCTGGTGGTGCTGGCCGTCCTTTTTTTGCATGGCCTGACCGATTTTTTCGGCACACTTGAGCGCCGTTACTATGACTATGCGAGCACCAGCAGCAATCGTCAGCCCTCAGACCGTATAGCGGTTATTGCGATTGACGACCAAAGCATCGCGAATATAGGCCGTTGGCCCTGGCCCCGGGACGTCCATGCGAAGCTGATAGACCAGTTGACAGCCGCCAAGACCAAGACAGTCGTCCACACGGCTTTTTTCTTTGAGCCTCAAACCGACCGAGGTCTCGCTTTTATCCGCAAGATGAAAGAGGTCCTCGGCGATCCTGCTGTCGCGCAAACTGGTATTGGCGAGCAATTGAGCAAGGTGATTGCGGATGCCGAGGTGGCGCTGGATAGCGATGCCAAGCTGGCTGCCAGTATGGTCAATGCCGGCAATGTGCTTGTGCCCTCGGTGTTTACTCTTGGCGAGCCGCAGGGCAGGCCAGACAATCCGCTGCCGGCCTACGCGCTCAAAAGCGCGATTGACGAGAGCAACGGCTTTTCCATTGCGGCAATACGCGGCACCCAGCCGATTGAAGCCATAGGCAATGCCGCCGCCGGTATAGGCCACCTGAACCAGATACAGGATCCCGTTGATGGGGCAGTTCGCCAGGAGCCGCTGCTTGTCAATTATTACGGCAAGGGTGTGCCCTCTATGGCGCTGCTGGCTGCCGCAAAAAGCCTCAACCTCAACACCTCTGATATCAAGCTCAACGTGGGGGAGTCGGTGCAAATCGGCAAGCTCCGAGTGCGCACCGACGAGTCGGCCCTGATGTTGCCGCAGTTTTATAAAGGCAGCGGCGGCAAGCCTGCTTTTGCAGTTGACTCCTTCTATGACGTGCTGACGGGCAAAATCCCTGCCACCAAATATGCGGACAAGATTGTGGTGATCGGCGCCACGGCGCAGGGCGTGGGTAGCCTCTTCACGACGCCGGCCGGTCCGGGGCTGTCACCGGCAGAGACCATTGCGCACATCACTTCCAGCATCCTGAGTGAACACTTCATTGTCCAGCCGACTTGGGGTGTCTGGGCTACGTTGGCTGTTCTGCTCGTGGTTGCGGCTTACCTTATCGCCGGGTTGCCTCGCCTCTCCGCTGGTAAGGCTGCGGTCATCACGTTGGCACTGTTCCTGGTGTTGCTGGTGGTTGAGTTCGGCTTGCTGTCGGCGGCCGCGACCTGGCTCAAGTTTGTCTTTCCCGCAGCCCTGCTGGTGATCGGCCACCTGGCGTTGACGACCAAGCGCTTCCTCATGACCGAGGCTGGCAAGCTCAAGTCCGACGAGGAATCGGCCGAGACCAATCGCATGATGGGTCTGGCGCTGCAAGGTCAAGGCCAGCTCGACATGGCGTTTGATCGTTTTCGCCGCGTACCTTTCACTGACGCACTGATGGACAACATGAACAACCTAGCGCTGGATTTCGAGCGCAAGCGCCAGTTCAACAAAGCTCAAGCCGTGTACGAGTACATGGCCACCTACAACAAGAACCACAAAGACCTGCAGTCCAAGCTTAATCGGGCCAAAAACCTGTCGGAAACCGTCATTTTGGGCGGTGGCGGCGCGCACCCGGGCGGGACCATGCTCCTTGACGGTGGGGGTGTTGAAAAGCCCATGTTGGGTCGCTATCAAGTCGAAAAGGAATTGGGCAAGGGCGCCATGGGCGTGGTGTACCTCGGCAAGGACCCAAAGATTGGCCGTGTCGTCGCCATCAAGACTATGGCTTTGAGTCAGGAGTTCGAGGGCGAGGAGCTTGACGATGCGCGGGAGCGCTTCTTCAGGGAAGCCGAGACCGCTGGCCGGCTGCAGCACCAGAACATTGTCACGATTTTTGATGCGGGTGAAGAACACGACCTGGCATTCATTGCCATGGAGTTTCTGAAGGGCAAGGATCTGGCAGATGTCACCAAGGACGGCCATTTGTTGCCGGTCCCGAAGGTCCTGTCCATCGTGGCACGGGTGGCTGAAGCCCTGGCTTACGCACACAAGCAGAATGTGGTGCACCGGGACATCAAACCGGCCAACATCATGTATGAAATCGAAAGCGATACGGTGAAGGTGACCGACTTCGGCATCGCTCGCATTACGGATTCAAGCAAAACAAAGACCGGTCTTGTATTGGGGACGCCCAGCTTCATGTCGCCGGAGCAGATTGCAGGTAAAAAAGTCGACGGGCGCTCGGACTTGTACTCGCTGGGTGTCATGCTGTTTCAGATGCTGGCTGGCGTGTTGCCATTCCGTGGCGATTCCATGGCCGAACTGATGTACAAGATCGCGAACGAAGAAGCCCCCGATATCCGTATCATCCGTAAAGAGCTGCCGGCGCGACTGGCCGAGATTGTTGCGCTGTCTCTGGCCAAGAAGCCGGAGTTGCGGTATCAGGATGGTGATCGATTGGCGACAGATCTGCGCGCTGTCATTGCCGCAATGGAAGGTACTGCACCGGCCCCATCGTTTGCGCCTCAACAGGGTGCGCCAGCAGCCCAATTTGACGCCACGGTCGTGCAATCAGCGACTGTACCAGCTGCTGGCCCGAAGACCTATGATGCGACCCAGGCCGTGAATGTCGACGGCACGCAGACATTTGAGAAAACCGTGGTTTCCAAAGCACCTGCTGCCGATACCGACACCCAGTGATCACACGAACAAGATGAACTACGAGATTTGTACACATACCGACCCGGGGTTGACGAGGGACAACAACGAGGATGCGGTTGCTTTTGATGCTGCGACGCGGCTTTGCATCCTGGCGGACGGAATGGGTGGCTATAACGCAGGCGAAATTGCAAGCGGCATGGCTGCCGCTTTCATCAAGTCGGAAATGGGCCGTTGGCTTTCCCAGGCGGGCAGGCATGCCAATGCCAAGGAAGTGCGCCGGGCTTTAGAAATCTGCGTGGAAAATGCCAATCATTCGATCTTCAACGCGGCGAACTCCAACCCCCAGTACGCGGGTATGGGTACCACGCTGGTGGTGGGGGTGTTCCAGGACGGGCGACTGATGCTGGGTCATATTGGCGATTCCCGTTGCTATCGTCTGCGCGGCCAGGAGCTGCAGCAAATCACCAAAGACCACTCGCTGCTGCAAGAACAAATTGACGCCGGGCTGATAACTCCCGAGCAGGCACTGACTTCCCTGAACAAGAACTTGGTCACACGCGCCTTGGGCGTCGAAGACACGGTGCTGGTTGAGGTCAATGAGCATCGTGTGGACGCGGGGGACCTTTATCTGATGTGTTCGGATGGGCTCTCGGACATGGTTGCGGATCCGGGCATTGCGGCTATCCTTACAGGCGCAGGGACCTTGGAGCAAAAAGCGAAACAGCTGATTGTTGCGGCGAATGAGGCTGGTGGACGCGATAATATTTCCGTACTGTTGGCATACGCGAAAGAAGACTCGACCAAGCGCGGCCTTTTGTCCAGAATGCTGGGAAAATAGCGATGACTGAAATATTACAAACAGACAGGAGTCGGCCATGCCGAAAATGATCGTCTCTATTGACGGCGTTGTGATCAAGGAAGTCCAGTTGACGAAAGACCGGACTTCTTTGGGCCGTAGGCCCTACAACGACATTGTCATCGACAACCTAGCTGTCAGCGGGGAGCATGCCGTTTTGCAAATGACCGGCAACGAGGTCTATCTAGAGGATCTCAACAGCACCAATGGCACCTATGTCAACGGGAAGGCCGTTAAAAAGCTGCTGCTGCAAAATAGCGATACCGTTGAAATTGGCAAGTACAAAATCAAGTACGTCAACGAAGCTGCACCCGCAGGCTTTGAGAAAACCATGATTATCAAGGCTGGCTCTGCCGGTCTTGTGCCTCCGGCGCCGACAGGTTCGCCAGCGGCATCAACTGAAGCCGGTGGTACGGGCCTCACGGCGGCGATCAAAGTGATGTCAGGTGCTGCAGCTGGCCGTGAAGTGGCATTGGTGAAGGTAGTCACAACCATCGGAAAGCCCGGGGTCGCAGTTGCCGCCATTACCAAGCGGCCGCAGGGTTTTGTCGTTGCCCATGTAGAGGGCACTGGCAAGCCCACGCTTAACGGAGCTCCCATCGGGGCTGAGCCGGTTGTCCTGAAAAATGGGGACATGCTTGAGCTGGCCGGAACGCAAATGCAGTTCGTCCAACACTGACATTGGTGTTGAGAGGTCTCGCACCAAGCGGACCGCAAGCACCCTTCAAACGAGGTCGCATGAGACTCCTCTTCCGGCACTGGCCTCGTATCGCCGTCACGTTGATTCCGCTGGTGTTTGCATTGATGCATGCCAGCGGGGTCGCTCGCATTGGTGTTCTGCAAAGGTTGGACGACATCATCTACGATGCACGCCTGCGCGCGACCATGCCGCATACACTGGACGAACGCATTGTTATCGTTGACATCGATGAGAAGAGCCTTGCGGAGGTGGGGCGGTGGCCTTGGGGCCGTAACAGGTTGGCGGAGCTGGTCGAAGAGCTGCAGGATCGTCAAAAAACGGCGCTGTTGGGGTTTGATGTCGTATTTGCCGAAGCCGACGAAAGCTCGGGTCTAAAGCGGCTCAAGCAGCTTGCACAGGCGGAGCTGAAAGATCAACCGGGTTTCTCGGAAAAACTCAGCCAGCTGCAGACCAGCCTGGATTACGACGCGATTTTCGCGAAAGCGATCGAAAAACGCCCCGTCGTGATGGGGTATTACTTCACCAGCGACAGGGATGGCCGGGTCAATGGCGTTTTGCCGCCACCGGTTATGGGCAGCGATGCGCTTGGTGGCCGTCCTATCAAATTCACCAGCTGGAACGGATACGGGGCCAACATTGAGTTGTTGGCCAAAGCGGCCCCTTTGGGAGGTTTCTTCAACTCCATTACCGAGGGCGACGGTGTGGTGCGCTCTATTCCCTTGCTGGCGGAGTTCAAGGGGCAGTACTACGAGTCATTGGCGCTCGCCATGTTTCGCATGCTTGCGGGTTTGCCCAAGGTCGAGCCTGGTTTTCCGCAGGAAAAATTCCTGACCCGGAACTATCAAGGGCTGGAAAGCATTCTGCTTAAGCAAGGCAACAAAACCCTGGCGATTCCGGTCGATGATCGCGTAGCCACTTTGGTGCCCTTCAGGGGTAATGGTGGTGCGAACGGCGGCTCGTTTCGGTATATCTCCGCAGCGGATGTCCTGGCCAAACGCCTTGCGCCTGGCACGCTCAAGGATAAGATCATCCTGGTCGGCACCACAGCGCCCGGCCTGCTCGATTTGAGAGTGACTCCGGTAGGGGAAACCTATCCGGGGGTGGAAACGCATGCCAATGTCATCTCCGGTTTCCTTGACGGGAAGGTATTCGTCAAGCCGGACTACGCCATCGGATTTGAGGTGGTCATCCTGCTTTTTTCGGGGCTGACGCTGGCCTTTGCACTGCCCCTGCTTTCGGCTTCCCGTGCGGTGCTGGTCAGCTTGGCGGTGATTGCCGCCATAGCCGGCTTGAATTTCTGGCTTTATTCTGGTTACGGTCTTGTGCTGCCGTTGGCCAGTGCGCTGGTTATGGCTTTGACCGCATTTGCGTTGAACATGAGTTATGGATATTTCGTGGAAAGCCGATCCAAGCGTGAGTTGGCCCATCTGTTCGGCACCTATGTACCCCCCGAACTGGTTGACGAGATGGTGAAAGATCCCGACAGCTACAGCATGAAGGCAACGACCAAGGAGCTGACGGTCATGTTTTGCGACATGCGCGGGTTCACCAAAATGTCGGAGTCGATGGAGCCTACCCAACTACAGGCTTTGCTAAACAGTGTTTTCAGCCGGCTGACAGACCTGATTCGCAGCAATCGCGGCACCATTGACAAATACATGGGTGACTGCGTGATGGCTTTTTGGGGGGCCCCTGTCGACACGCCAGATCATGCTGGTCTTGCAGTCAAAACGGCACTTGAGATGTCGAATGCAGTCAAGAAGATCAACGAGGAACACAAGATCAAGGGTTTACCCGAGATTGGCATAGGTATCGGTGTCAATACGGGCACGATGTGTGTGGGTGACATGGGTTCGGATATCCGCCGCAGTTACACCGTGATTGGCGATTCCGTGAATCTGGGTTCGCGTCTGGAGGGGCTCTCAAAAACCTACGGAGTGGATATCGTGGTCAGCGAGTCAACCCGAAAGCAGGCGAATGATTTTGCATGGCAGGAACTCGACAAGGTTCGCGTGAAGGGCAAAGATCAGGCGGTTTCCATTTTCTGGCCGTTGGTGCCGGTAGACCAGATCGACAAGGACATTGCGGCTGAGCTGAAAACCTGGGGAATGGCGTTAAAAGCTTATCGCGCGCAGGATTGGGATCAATGCGATGTGCAATTGCTCAATTTACATCGGATAAATGGCAAAAAGTTCCTTTACCGGCTGTATGCGGAGCGTGTAGCCTCTATGAGGCTGTTGCCTTTTGATCCGGAATGGGATGGCGCAACCAATTTTGAAACCAAATAGCACAACCCTCCAAGTCAAGGCCAACCGGGAAATCTCATGAAAGTACGTGTACTCGGCTGCTCGGGAGCCATTGCCAAAGACTGCCGGACCACGTCTTTTTTGCTTGACCATGATTTGTTGGTTGATGCCGGTACGGGAGTGGGAGATCTCACGCTGGATGAGATGGCCGGTGTTGACCATGTTCTGTTGACGCATTCGCACCTCGATCACGTGGCCGCGTTACCGTTGATGGTGGACGCCATTGCCGCCCGGCGAACAACACCTATCCAGATTCATGCGCTGCAGGGCACGATTGACGCACTGAAGGCGCATATTTTCAACAACACCATTTGGCCCGACTTTTCCCGCATTCCCAGCCCCGAGGCCCCGTTTGTCAGTTTTCACCCTCTGGAAATCGGACAAACCTTGTTATTGGCTGGTAAGCAAATAGAGGTTCTACCTGCCGTGCATACCGTCCCGGCTGCAGGCTACGCGGTGGCCACGGGCAAGGGGTATTGGGTGTTCACGGGCGACACGGAACAGAATCCGGCTCTGTGGGCCCGCATTAATCAGATAAGGGTTGCCATGCTGGTCATCGAAACGGCATTTAGCAATCGTGAGCGCGACCTTGCCAAGCGGAGCCTTCATCTTTCTCCTCATGCGCTTGCCAATGAACTCGATTGCATCGAGCGAGGACACAGTTATCCCATCTACATTACCCATACCAAACCGGCCGAGACCGACCTGATCATGGCCGAGATACAGCGTTTTGACCAAACCCGCCCGTTTGGCCCGAATGTATCGCACGACATCCGGTGGTTGAGGGCGGGCCAGGAGTTTGAGCTATGAGCGCCGTATTGCAACGTGACCCCGAGGACGAGTTTTTTGACTCGCAGATGTTGCCTCCCCAGGAGCGGGGCGTTACTTTTGAAGCCCTGTATTTCCGGCAGCTTCAGCTGGTTACCAACCGGATTCACGAAACGGAAAATGTCGAGCAGATCATGCTCGAAGCCAGCCAGGACATCTGCAAGCTTTTTAACGCAGACCGGTTAACACTTTATGCAGTCAACGAAGACCGCAGTTCCATTGTTTCCAAGGTCAAGACGGGGCTCAATACCAGCCGCGACCTGAAACTCCCGGTCAGTGCGCAGAGCATTGCGGGCTACGTTGCCATGGCTCGCCAGATGGTGAATATTGCGGACGTCTACGATGAGGAGGCGCTGAAGAAAATTCATCCTGCGTTGAGCTTTCTCCAGGAAGTTGACAAGCGATCCGGGTACAGAACCAAGCAGATGCTGGTGGCTCCCGTCATGGACGGAGAGACGTTGTACGGCGTGCTGCAGGTTATCAACAACCGGAGCGATCAGCCTTTTGGAAAACTTGAGGAAGACGGTGCGCTGCAGCTGTGCAAGACTTTGGGCATTGCCATACGCCAGCGAATGCAAAAAGCGGGCGACAGCCAAAGGCGCAAAGCTACCAAGTACGACGGCTTGGTGACGGAAGGTGTGCTGTCCCAAGAAGAATTACAGCAATGCATCCGCCAGGCCCGGGAAGAAGGTCAGTCTGTCGAGCATATGCTCATGGCCAACTTCCACATCCGGCCCACTCAGATTGGTGCTTCGCTTGCCAAGTTTTTTGGTGTGGCCTACGAAGCATTCAATGCTGGGCGGATTCGCTCGGAGATGTTGCATGGTGCGTTAAAACGGGACTTTATTGAACAGCAAGGCTGGATTCCGCTGGAGGAAACTACCGAAGGCCTCGTGATCATGTGTGTGGATCCGGAGGCTGTGCGAGGGGCACGCGTGGTTCCACAGGTGTTTCCCCGCGTCTCCAAATTTTCTTACCGCGTTACAACCCAGACCGAATTTGAAGAAACCCTGGGGCAGCTCTTTGGCGTGGCTGCAGACAGTAGCACCATCGACCAATTGCTTGCAGACATGGACTCACCACTGGAGAGTGAGTCAAATGACGATTCTTCGCTGGAGTCTGCCGCAGCGGACAACGAGCTGGTCAAGTTTGTCAACAAGGTCATCATTGACGCTTACAACCAGAAGGTTTCGGACATTCACATCGAGCCCATGCCAGGCAAAGCCAAAACCGGTATCCGGTTTCGCATTGACGGTACCTTGCAGCCCTATATCGAAGTGCCGGCGCAGTTTCGCCAGGCCATGGTCACGCGGCTCAAGATCATGTGCGACCTGGACATCTCTGAAAAGCGCAAACCGCAAGATGGGAAGATCAAGTTCAAGAAATACGGCCCACTGGACATCGAGTTGCGTGTTGCCACGATTCCATCCGCCGGTGGTGTGGAAGATGTGGTCATGCGGATTCTTGCCGCAGGTGAGCCGATCCCGCTTGAAAAACTCGGATTGACGGCGCACAACAAGGAGCGACTGGAAAAAACGATCTCCAAGCCTTATGGTCTTTTTTATGTATGTGGCCCCACAGGCTCCGGCAAGACCACGACCCTGCATTCCATCCTGAAGTTTCTCAACACCCCGGACACCAAAATCTGGACCGCCGAAGACCCCGTGGAAATTACCCAGAAGGGTTTGCGTCAGGTGCAAATTAACAGGAAGGCGGGCATTGACTTCGCACTGGTCATGCGTGCTTTCCTGCGAGCCGATCCCGACATCATCATGGTCGGTGAGTCCCGCGACAAAGAAACCGTGGCGATGGGCGTGGAAGCTTCATTGACGGGGCACATGGTTTTCTCGACGCTGCACACCAATTCGGCCCCCGAGTCCATCACCCGCCTGCTGGACATGGGCATGGATCCCTTTAATTTTGCGGACGCATTGTTGGGTATCCTGGCTCAGCGTCTGGCCAAAAAACTCTGCGACTGCAAAGAGGCTTATCAGCCGAGTGCTCAGGAAGTCAAAGATTTCATCAAGGAATACGCCGAAGAGCTGCGCCATACCGAAGCCTGGAAAGCCGATCCTGGTGGCGAGTCACAAAAACTCTATGAAGACTGGATGGCGCGCTATGGGAAGGACGATAAATTGACCTTGTACCGTGCGGTCGGCTGCGACAAGTGCAACAAGACCGGCTACAAGGGCCGTATTGGCTTGCATGAACTGATGATTGCCGATGATGCTGCCAAAAAATTGATCCAGGAGCGGGCGCGTGTCGCGGAGCTGTTTGCAAGCGCTGTCAACAGCGGCATGCGGACGCTCAAGATGGATGGCATGGAAAAGGTACTCATGGGCATGACAGATTTAAAGATGGTCCGATCCGTCTGCATCAAATGACAGAAATGTCGTGAAGTTTAAAGACATACGTCAAAAAAGTAATTTTTCGGCTTTTTGTAGCTTTAAAATCGCAAAAAAAGAAAACTCTTTAATATGGTTCAGAAATTGCTGTAACTATCTAAACTGGCATCAAACTGCCGTAACTGTTTAAATTGCTACAGCCGGTTTTTAACCAAGGAGTTTTTATGAAGCGTTCAATCCAAAAGGGTTTTACCCTGATCGAATTGATGATCGTCGTGGCGATTATCGGTATCCTGGCTGCGGTGGCTCTGCCTGCCTATCAGGACTACACCATTCGTGCAAAAGTGTCTGAAGTGATCCTGGCTGCATCACAGTGCCGTACCAGCATCACGGAAACCGTGCAATCTGCTGCCAGTTCGAATCTTCCAAGCGCCAATAACTGGGGCTGTGAAA
>NZ_JBFUBJ010000012.1:0-103390 GCF_056405795.1 Polaromonas sp. P1_F1 | reverse complement strand
GCCCAAGTACCCAAGGCGGGTCAGCTCAACTAAGCTCGATCCCTACGCTGAGAAGCTGGCCACCTGGCTGGGAATCGAGGCAACAAAATCGCGGAAACAGCGGCGCACTTTGAGGCAGATCCACACAGACTCAGCCCAAAAAGGAGAAAACCAAGAACTTATCCACATCGTGAGCACCTTCTGCTCACAAAGAGTGTGGGTCAAAATTCGATGGAAAACTCGGGTCAGACTTCGGTGCAATTCAACACCCGTGCTCTGAACAATCAACTAAAAGATCGTGAGTTGCATAACCACTACGACGAAGTTGCGCATGTAGTCCATCCCAAAATTTCTTATGCGCACCGGCACGAACTGCCGGAACATTTTCGGCAACAACAACTTTTGGCTTGAACTCGTCCGCTACTTGCGCTGTCACATACAACAGCTTATTTCGAGGATCATCTACGTCTCGTTTGCCTGCCGTGGAGAACCCCTGACAAGGGGAACCAGCAAGCAAGATGTCTAAAGAGCTAAACGCGCCTCGCGGTAGCTCAGCTGAACTTAAGTCCGCTTGAAGAGTAGGACAAGCAATGTTCGCGCTGTGAACTGCCAACGCCGTGGCGTCGATATCTATAGCCAGTTTTCCTGTATGTCCTGCCTGCGTAAATCCAAGGTCCAATCCTCCACATCCAGAAAACAGGCTAATAAAGCGGCTCATATCAGAGTACCAAAAGATAGGTACTTCCCTCAAGCAAGAAGCTGACGGAAAATTTCTTGTTTCTATAACCTTCTTTGGACGATTTCATCTGTAGTTAGTTTCTTCGTACACCCATTCACATGCAACTACGCACTACTTGTAAAACGACTCAACCCGCCCTTTGAGCTTGATCATCAGCGGGTTTCCCTTGCGGTCGACCTTGTTGCCCACGGGCACCTTGATCCAACCTTCGCTGATGCAGTACTCGGCGACGTCGTTGCGCTCTTTGTCATTAAAGCGGATGCCGATGTCGTGCTCAAAGATCGCTCTGACGAAGTGTGGGCTGCGCTCGTCGGTCGAGAGGTGGTCAGGCAGCGCTGGGCGCTCTGCTGTTTTGGTTTCTTCGGTCATGGTGTCAAGTAAGGGCTGAGTGGTCGCTTAGACGTCGATGTTGGCGGCGCGCAGGGCGTTCTGTTCAATGAACTCGCGGCGTGGTTCCACTTCGTCGCCCATCAGCATGGTGAAGACGTGATCGGCTTCGATGGCGTCGTCGATCTGTACGCGCAGCAGGCGGCGCACGGTCGGGTCCATGGTGGTTTCCCACAGCTGGGCGGGGTTCATCTCGCCCAGGCCCTTGTAGCGCTGGCGTGCAGTGGCGTTTTCAGCCTGGCCTATCAACCAGGCCATGGCCTGGCGGAAGTCGCCAATCTTTTCTTCCTTCTGGCGCTCGCCCTCGCCGCGCATGACTTTTGCGCCTTCGCTGATCAGGCCGCGGAAGGTGGCGGCTGCATCGGCCAGGGTGGAATAGTCGGCGCCGTGCACAAAGTCTTGTGTCAGCACGCTGCTCTTGACGTTACCGTGGTGGCGGCGGCTGATGCGCAAAATGGGCTTGTCGGTGCGGGTGTCAAACTCGCCGGCCACTTCGGCGGGGGCGCCGGTGGTGTTGAGCTCGCGCAGCTTGGCCTGCAGCGTCACGGCAGACACTTCAGCGTCGGCCACGGTGTCGAGGTTCAGGCTCACGCCGTCGGCAATGGCGCGCAGGGCTTCTGCGTCCATAAAGCCGCGCAGGCGGGCAATCACGGATTCAGCCAGCTGGTGCTTGCGGGCCAGTTCCGCCAGCGTCTCGCCCGTCAATACCGTGCTGCCTTCAGCGCCGGTTTGCACAGACGCATCTTTCAGCGCAATGCGCAGCAGGAAGCCGTCAAGCGCTGCGGTGTCTTTGAGGTACTGCTCTTCCTTGCCGGCCTTGACCTTGTACAGCGGTGGCTGCGCAATGTAGATGTGGCCGCGCTCAACAAGCTCGGGCATCTGGCGGTAGAAGAAGGTGAGCAGCAGCGTGCGGATGTGGGCGCCGTCAACGTCGGCGTCGGTCATGATGATGATGCGGTGGTAGCGCAGCTTGGCAACGTTGAAGTCGTCGGTGCCTGGCGTGCCGCCAATGCCGCCGGCCTTGCCGATGCCGGTGCCCAGGGCGATGATCAACGTCAAAATTTCGTTGCTGGTCAACAGCTTTTCGTAGCGGGCTTTTTCAACGTTCAAAATCTTGCCGCGCAGGGGCAGGATGGCCTGGAATTTACGGTCGCGGCCCTGCTTGGCAGAGCCGCCGGCGGAGTCACCCTCGACCAGGTAGATTTCGCACATGGCGGGGTCTTTTTCCTGGCAGTCGGCCAGCTTGCCGGGCAGGCCCATGCCGTCGAGAACCCCTTTTCTGCGGGTCATATCACGTGCTTTTCGGGCAGCTTCACGGGCGCGGGCGGCCTCGATGATCTTGCCGACGATGATTTTTGCGTCGTTGGGGCGCTCTTGCAGGTAGTCGTGCAGCAGGCGGCTCACGATGTCTTCCACCGGGCCGCGTACTTCGCTGGAAACGAGTTTGTCTTTGGTCTGGCTGCTGAACTTGGGCTCAGGCACCTTCACGCTCAGCACGCAGCACAGGCCTTCGCGCATGTCGTCGCCGGTGACTTCAACTTTTGCTTTCTTGGCCAGTTCGCTGTCGTCGATGTACTTGTTGATGACGCGGGTCATGGCGGCGCGCAGGCCCGTCAGGTGGGTGCCGCCGTCGCGTTGGGGAATGTTGTTGGTGAAGCAGAGTACTTGTTCGCTGTAGCCGCTGTTCCACTGCATGGCAACTTCAACACCGATGTTGGTGCCCTGGTCGCTCTGGCGGTCGCCCATAGCGTTAAACACGTTGGGGTGCAGAACCGTTTTGCCTTTGTTGATGAACTCGACAAAACCTTTCACACCGCCGGCGCCGGCAAAGTCGTCTTCCTTGCCGCTGCGCTCGTCTTTGAGGCGAATGCGCACGCCGTTGTTCAAAAAGCTCAGCTCGCGCAGGCGCTTGCTCAGGATTTCGTAATGGAAATCGTTGTTCTCTTTGAAGATGTCGGTGTCGGGCAGAAAGTGGACTTCAGTGCCGCGCTTGTCGGTGTCGTCCATGACCTTCATCGGCGACACATCAACACCGTTGACTTGTTCGATGATTCGGTTTTGCACAAAGCCGCGAGAGAACTCCATCACGTGCACTTTGCCGTCACGGCGAATGGTGAGGCGCAGCATCTTGCTGAGTGCGTTCACGCAGCTCACGCCCACGCCATGCAGGCCGCCTGACACCTTGTAGCTGTTCTGGTTGAACTTGCCGCCAGCGTGCAGCTCGGTCAGCGCGATCTCGGCAGCTGAGCGTTTTGGCTCGTGCTTGTCGTCCATCTTGATGCCGGTCGGGATGCCACGGCCGTTGTCGGTGACGCTGACGGAGTTGTCGGTGTGGATGGTGACCACGATGTCGTCGCAATGGCCGGCCAGTGCTTCGTCAATCGAGTTGTCAACCACCTCAAACACCAGGTGGTGCAGGCCGGTGCCGTCAGACGTGTCGCCGATGTACATGCCGGGGCGCTTGCGCACGGCCTCCAGGCCTTCCAGGATCTGGATGGAGCCTTCACCATAGGCTTCGGACGCGCCGGCCTGGTTGGTGTCGATCTTGGGCTGGAAATTGGAGCTTCCCTCGCCTGCGGCGCCGTCGTTGACGTTTACCTGATCGGCTTCGTTCGGTGTGTTTTCTTCAGTCATAGCCAGCTTTATTTCCGATCTTTTCTCGAATTGCTTCGATTTCTTCAATCTCTTGAATGACCAAACCCGCGGAGAGTCGCGGGTCTGGTTGTTGGTTAGCGTGTGGTCGGCGCGTTAAATGCGCATCGGCATCACCACGTATTTAAAGGCTGCGTCGTCGGGGATGGTCAGCAGCGCAGAGCTGTTGGAGTCAGCCAGTTCGATCTTCACCATGTCCTGGTCCATATTGGCCAGCGCGTCGATCAGGTAGGTGACGTTGAAGCCGATTTCGATGGCGTCACCACCGTAGTCGATGTCGAGCTCGTCGACGGCTTCTTCCTGCTCGGCATTGTTGGAGGCCACGCGCAGGGTGCCGGGTTCGATGTTGAGGCGCACGCCCTTGAACTTCTCGCTGGTCAGAATGGCTGTGCGCTGCAGGCTGGCCAGCAGGGGCACGCGGCCCAGGGTGATGATGTTTTTGTGGTTCTTGGGAATCACGCGGTTGTAGTCGGGGAACTTGCCCTCAACCAGCTTGGTGACGAATTCCATGCCCTCAAAGCTGAACTTGGCCTGGTTGCCGGCGAACTGCATCTCGATGGCGCCTTCTTTGTCGCTGAGCAGGCGCTGCATTTCCAGAACGGTCTTGCGCGGCAGGATCACTTCCTGCTTGGGCACTTCAACGTCGAGCGTGGCCGAGGAGAACGCCAGGCGGTGGCCGTCGGTGGCCACCAGGCTCAACTGCTTGCCTTCGGCGACGAACAGGATGCCGTTGAGGTAGTAGCGAATGTCGTGCACCGCCATGGCAAACGAAACCTGGTTGAGCAGCTCTTTCAAAACCTTTTGCGGCACAGAGAAGCTGGGGCCGAAATTGGCGGCTTCCTGCACCAGGGGGAAGTCTTCAGCCGGCAGGGTTTGCAGCGTGAAGCGGCTTTTGCCGCCCTTGAGGATCAGCTTGTTCTGCGACGACTCGAGCGAGACGGTCTGGTCGC
This sequence comes from Polaromonas sp. P1_F1, assembly GCF_056405795.1. NCBI lineage: Bacteria > Pseudomonadati > Pseudomonadota > Betaproteobacteria > Burkholderiales > Comamonadaceae > Polaromonas > Polaromonas sp. P1_F1. The sequence goes on along the minus strand of NZ_JBFUBJ010000012.1, from coordinate 98,683 downwards.
TGGGCATGGAACGCAGGATGTCGATGAGCTTGCGGGCACCCACAGTGGTGGTGAAGTTGCCGGCGTCGCCGTCGAGCTCGGCGGTGGTGCGGATCTGGATTTCAAGATCGCTCGTGGTGAGCTGCAGCTGGGCGCCAGTTTTGCGGATCAGCACGTTGGCAAGGATGGGCAAGGTGTGCCTGCGCTCAACGATGCCGGCCACCGACTGCAGTACCGACAAAACTTTATCCTGGGTTGCTTTCAGAACGATCATGACTTCCTCTGTATATATCTTTAATTCTTTAATTCAAATTAGTAGTAGTAGATAAGGGTGGCGCCCATCTGTGGATAGTGCCATTTTCCCCTTTTTGATCAACCACTTGGCGTTTGTTTAACCATGTGTTCAGACGCCCCTGAACTGCACTGCTGAATATGAACAACTTTCGATTGTCATCTGCTTCTGTGGATAAGCCATGGGTTGTTCAAAAGTTGTCCCCAAAGTTATTGTGAGGGTGGTTGGGCTCTGTAAAACACCGTGAAAACCGGACGCTAGAGGGTTCGTGGGGTTCATGGGATGCATCGAGGCTGTTCCTCAGCCTTTCAGGGTCTGTTCAAGCACATGCAGCTGCTGGTTGAGCTCTGTCATTTGCTGGCGCTCGGCAGACATCTTGCGCACGGCGTGCAGCACGGTGGTGTGGTCACGCCCGCCAAAGAGCTCACCGATCTCGGGGAGGCTCTTTTGCGTGAGTTCCTTGGCCAGGTACATGGCAATCTGCCGCGGCCGCGCAATGCTGGCAGGCCGCTTCTTGGAATACATGTCGGCCACTTTGATCTTGTAATAGTCGGCGACGGTCTTCTGGATGTTCTCGACGCTGATCTGCCGGTTCTGGATGGAAAGCAGGTCACGCAGGGCCTCACGGGCCAGCTGGATGGAGATTTCCTTGAGATTGAAGCGTGAGTACGCCAGGATCTTGCGCAAGGCGCCTTCGAGCTCACGCACGTTGGAGCGGACGTTCTTGGCGACGAAGAAGGCGACTTCTTCGGGCATGGAGGCGCCCTCGGCTTCGGCCTTGCGGATCAGGATGGCGACGCGCATTTCGAGTTCGGGCGGTTCGATGGCGACTGTGAGGCCGGAATCAAAGCGCGAGACCAGGCGTTCGTGGATATCCGTCAAACCCTTGGGATAAGTGTCGCTGGTCATCACGATGTGCGACTTTTTGGTCAGCAAGGCCTCGAAAGCGTTGAAAAACTCTTCTTGGGTGCGGTCCTTGTTGGCGAAGAACTGGACGTCGTCAATCAGCAGCAAATCCAGGGAGTGATAACGCTCCTTGAATTCATCAAAAGTCTTGCGTTGGTAAGCTTTAACCACATCTGAAACAAATTGTTCAGCATGGATGTAGAGAACTTTGGCGGCGGGGTTGTCCGACAGCAATTTATTGCCGATCGCGTGCATCAAATGGGTCTTGCCCAAACCTACGCCGCCGTAGATAAAAAGCGGGTTGTAAAGCTGGCCCAGGCTGCTGGAAACATGTAACGCCGCGGCCCGGCCCATGCGGTTGGCCGTGCCTTCAATCAGGGTGTCGAAGGTCAGCGCGCTGTTGAGCCGATTCTTGAACGGCGCGCCGGCGGCTTCTTCGGGAACGCCCAGGCCGACGGGTTCAGGAACGCCGGAGCCTTCAAAGCTGCGAACCAGAGAAGAAGACTTGGCGGGCGCTTCGCGCGGAGCAAGTGCTAACTCAAGAGGGATGCTTTGCCCGGAAATTTTCTCAAGCAGGGCCGAAATGCGGCCGGCATACTGGGCGCGAACCCAGTCCAGTTTGAACCGGTTACCCACTAAAACGGTGACTTTGGTGAGGTCGGGAGCGACCTCGACAAGCAGGGGGCGGATCCAGGTATTGAACTGTTGTTCAGGTAATTCCTGGGCCAGGTGGTCGACGCAGCTCTGCCACAAGTCCTGGTTCAGATTTTGGACGGATGCCTCACTCATGGCTGGTTTTGGCTGGGTTGCTGGCCTGGCAAGAGGCGCCCGGCAGCGGTGAGCTGCTTGTGGATATTGTTAATTTTGAGCACCGGCAATTGTAGTCCGGACGAGGAGTTATCCACAAAATAATTGATCCGGGTTTCAACCTATTTTGGGCACTGGTTTGGGGTATGTAGCGACCCGGTTCGCCGCATCTCAGCCTTTACCCCAAATGGGCGGGCTAACTTGTTGCCAGTGTTAGGAAATCTGCGATAATCATGGGTTTCCCTGATTCGCGGCGGGTTTTGCCTGCCTTGAAGACTTGCAGAGATGGTTGTGTTGTACGGCCACCAAGATCATTCGAATCGCCCAAAGCAGTGTGTCTTATAACTAAGGCAAGGTAACGGCAAAGGGGAAAGCTTTGTAGCTGACCGGCTAGTAGGACTCAATCATGAAACGCACATACCAACCATCCAAAGTCAAACGCGCTCGTACGCACGGCTTCCTGACCCGCATGAAAACGCGTGGCGGCCGCGCAGTGATTGCTGCACGCCGCGCCAAAGGCCGCAAGCGCCTGGCCGTATAAGCCTGTTTCCTGCTGGCCATTCGCAGTTTTTTAAACTGACGCCTGGCGCTTGTGCAACGGCTTCAAACCCGACCCCAGTTCCAGGCAGTTCTTGCCGGCGCCATTGTTGCAAAAACAACGCACTTCGCATTGCACCGCAATGCGCTGGACGCAAAGCCCGTGCAAGCTGAGCCAGGCAAGCTGGCTGATGTGATCGCGGCAAAGCCGCTGTTTCCCGTACAGGATGTCTGGCTTGGGGCCATGGTTCCCAAACGCTGGGCCAAACGCGCCGTCACACGTAACGCCATCAAACGACAGATCTACACCGTGAGCGCTGATTTTTCGCATCAGTATCCTCAGGCTGCTTTTGTGGTCCGCTTGCGGCGTGATTTTTCGCGCAAGGAATTCATCAGTGCGACGTCCGAGCAGCTCAAGCTGGCGGTACGCACCGAAGTGCTGGCGCTGATGCAGGCAGGAGCCAAGGCGCCATGAGCTCCGTTTTTGCTGCACTGGCACCTCTTTTCCGTTTGCCGCAAACCCTGCTGATCGGCCTGGTCAAAGGCTATCGCTTGTTGCTCAGCCCATGGCTGGGCTCAGCCTGCCGGTTTGAGCCGACGTGTTCCGCCTATTCACTGCAGGCCCTGCAGCAGCACGGCGCAACAGTCGGCAGCTACCTCACCTTGCGCCGGCTGGTACGCTGCCATCCCTGGTGCGATGGCGGGCACGACCCGGTGCCGCCTGTTCCCCTCTTTTCCCGCCTGGCCACCCCTGTGGCCTCCACCCCTTCTAAAAAGACGCCGTCATGAACGACATCCGCCGCACCATCCTGTGGGTGATTTTTGGTTTTTCCATGGTCCTTTTGTGGGACCAGTGGCAGGTATATAACGGCCACAAGGCGACCTTTTTCCCGTCAGCCACGCAAAGCGCCAAGGCGCCGGCCGCTGGGGCACCTGCGTCTGCACCAGTCGCCGGCGCGGCCGCTTCTTCGGTGCCCACGCCTCAGGCGGCCAGTGCATCGCCGGCAACGCCTGGCGCTGTGCCCATAGGTGCCCCAGTCATCGCCGCCGCGGCCACCAAGGAGCGCGTGGTGGTGAACACCGACGTGCTCACGCTGACCTTTGACAGCGAAGGCGGCACGCTTGTGCACTCGGCTTTTGCCAAATACAAAGACCAGGATCACAAGGACCAAGATTTTGTGTTGCTCGACGAAAGCGCCAACCGCGTTTACGTGGCTCAGACCGGCCTGATCGGCGGCGGCAGCCTCCCCACGCACAAGACCCTGATGACGGTCGTCCCTGGCGAGCGTTCGCTGAAGGAAGGGTTGAATGAGCTGCAAGTCAAGTTCGAGTCCGCCGACGTCGGCGGTGTGAAGCTGGTCAAAATCTATACCCTTAAGCGCGGCGCCTATGACATCGCCGTGCGCCACGACGTCATTAACACTGGCACGGCCGCCATTTCGCCGCAGCTGTACTTGCAGCTCGTGCGCGACGGCAACAAGCCGCCCGGAGAGTCTTCCTTCTATTCCACTTTCACCGGTCCGGCGATATACACCGATGCCAAGAAGTACCAGAAAGTCGAGTTCAAGGAGATCGAAAACAACAAGGTTGACGTCGAGAAGCAGTCGAATGATGGGTATGCGGCCATGGTGCAGCATTACTTTGCCTCGGCCTGGATTCTGGGCGACGGCATCAAGCGCGACCTGTTCTTCCGCAAGGTCGACACCAATCTCTACGCCGTCGGCATGATCACGCCGCTGGACGCGATCGCGCCCGGCGCGACCAAATCCATTGACTCGAAATTCTTTATCGGCCCGCAGGAAGAAAAAACCCTGGAGGCCATCGCACCAGGGCTGGAACTGGTCAAGGACTATGGCTACCTGAAAATCCTGGCCAAGCCCTTGTACTGGCTGCTCGACAAGCTGCACAGCTTTATCCACAACTGGGGCTGGTCCATCGTGGCGCTGGTGCTGCTGCTGAAAATCGCGTTCTACTGGCTCAATGCCAAAGCGTATGCCAGCATGGCCAAGATGAAGGCGATCAATCCGAAGATCATGGAAATGCGGGAGCGCCTGAAGGACAAGCCGCAGGAAATGCAGCAGGCGATGATGAAAATCTACAAGGAAGAAAAGGTCAACCCGATGGGCGGCTGCTTCCCCATCATGATCCAGATCCCGGTGTTCATTGCGCTTTACTGGGTGCTGCTGTCCAGCGTGGAAATGCGTAATGCGCCTTGGATCTTGTGGATCACCGATCTCTCTGCCAAGGATCCGTTCTACATTCTGCCGGTGCTCATGACACTGACAACGCTGCTGCAGACGGCGCTCAATCCCGCTCCGCCCGATCCGATGCAGGCCAAGCTGATGTGGTTTATGCCACTGATCTTCAGCGTGATGTTCTTCGCCTTCCCGGCCGGCCTGGTGCTGTACTGGATCACCAACAACATACTGTCCATCACCCAGCAGTGGGTCATTAACACTCGCATGGGTGTGCCGCCGCAGTTCAACCTGCCGAAGTTCAAATAAGGCGGACACGGAATAAAAATTGGGCCGCTTCGCGGCCCTTTTTCTTGGGAAACCGGCTTTGGCGGCGGCGCTTCTTACCCAGGCGCCAATATCCGGTTTGCCCCTTAACATCTACCACCATGCTGGCCCGACATCACGACCCCATCGTTGCCATCGCCACCGCGCCCGGGCGCGGTGCGGTGGGCATTGTGCGGGTGTCCGGCAAGCACATCGCGCCCGTCATGGAGGCGATTTGCGGCCGCCAGCTTCAACCGCGTCAGGCGACCTACCTACCCTTCAGGGATGCGCAAGGCGTAGCCATTGACCAGGGCCTCGCCCTGCATTTCCCCGCGCCGCATTCCTATACCGGCGAAGACGTGCTGGAGCTGCAAGCGCACGGCGGCCCTGTCGTGCTGCAGCTGTTACTGGCGCGATGCCTTGAGGCCGGTGCGGCACTCAACCCGGTGACAGGCTCAGCGGCCGTACCGGGGCTGCGCGTGGCGCAGCCGGGCGAGTTCACCGAACGTGCCTTCCTCAACGACAAGATCGACCTGGCGCAGGCTGAGGCGATTGCCGACCTGATCGACGCGAGCACGGAAACCGCGGCGCGATCGGCCGCACGTTCAATGTCGGGTGAATTCTCGCTGGCGGTCAACACGCTGCTGGAGCAGCTGATCCATCTGCGCATGCTGGTCGAAGCCACGCTGGACTTCCCGGAGGAAGACATCGACTTCCTGCAGAAGGCAGACGCACAGGGCCAGCTTGAGCGCCTGCAGGTGACGCTGGCCGGCGTGATGCAGCGCGCAGTGCAGGGCGCCTTGCTGCGCGAAGGCATCAAGGTGGTGATCGCAGGCCAGCCGAACGCCGGCAAAAGTTCGCTGCTCAATGCGCTGGCCGGTGCTGAACTCGCCATCGTTACCCCGATTGCCGGCACCACACGCGACAAGGTTTCGCAGCTGATCCAGATTGAAGGCGTGCCGCTGCATGTGGTGGACACCGCTGGCCTGCGCGAGGCACTCGACGAAGTGGAAAAAATCGGCGTCGAACGCGCGTGGGCTGAAATCGCCAGTGCCGACGCGGTGCTCTTCCTGCATGACCTGACCCGGCATGCCGCCGATTACCTGGCCGCCGACGCACACATCGCAGAAGTATTGAGCCGTGAACTGCCGCGCAACACGCCCATCATCGACGTCTGGAACAAGTCGGACGCGGCTGGCGCGGACGTGCTGGGCACCATCAGCGGCGGTGTTCTGATCTCCGCCAAAACCGGCGACGGCCTGCAGGCGCTGCGCAGGCAACTGCTGCACGTCGTGGGCTGGCAGGCCGCACCTGAAGGTGTGTTCATGGCCCGCGAACGCCACGTGCGTGCCCTGCAGCAGGTCGCCGAACAACTCGGGAGAGCCCATGCGCAGATTCGCGCGGGGCACCCTGCCCTGGACCTGCTGGCCGAAGATTTGCGCCAGGCGCAACTTCACCTCAGCGAGATCACCGGTGCGTTCACACCGGACGACTTGTTGGGCGAAATTTTTTCCAGATTCTGTATTGGAAAGTAGTAAACCGGCGACAGGCGGGCCCCGTCTGGGGACAAGCGGCGCCATGCCGCGAAAAACGCACCAAAACGGTCAAAAAAGGCCTTCTGTCGAGGGGAAATTACAACTCCGGATTTCCTGTATCAGGTGTAAGGGGCCGTTAACATCTCTTGCGGGCCGTGTAGTGCGAAGGTATCTTCCGTCCCACTATGAACGCTCCACTACCTGCCGCCATCCGTTTTGACATTCAGGGCCTTGCCCAAGCAATTCTTCACTGCCACGCCAGTGACGCATTGCGCTGTCAATTCAACCAGCCGCATTGGGACATCCTGGCCAGCTACATGCAGCCTTTCGCCCTCAACAGTGGCCAGGTGCTGATGGAACAGGGCGCGCTGGATCGCACGCTGTATTTTGTGGAAAGCGGCACGCTGAGCGTTCATTACGAAGATGAAAAAGCCCGCGTGCGAATGGCACTGGTGGGTGCAGGTACCGTGCTCGGTGAAGGCGCGTTCTTCTCGCACATGCCGCGTAGCGCCACGGTCCATGCGTCTACACCCTGCAAGCTTTGGTGCCTCACCCCGATGCGGTTCCTTGAGCTGGCAAACCGCCACAGCCCCATTGCATTGGAGCTGACCATGGCAATGGGGTCGGTCATGGCCAAACGACTTTATAACCGTCCCAAGCGCGTCGCGGTGACCTGAGTGTCGACCCTTTCTCGGGTCCATTGGCATCATCAGACAACTGACTCCCTGCCGTAATACTTTCGGGCGTCACAGGTGTTCTCAAAAACGTGACGGGCGTGATTTTTTACCAGACAGTTGTACGGGTGTTTCGATAAAGTCGGCCACAGGATTTGCTGCTAAACAACAGCTGAACCGTTTGCGCTATTGCTTACAGATTCACTCCGTGCATTGACGGAAAATAAAGATTCATCACGAGAACATTGCCCATGTCTTTTTTAAACTGGTTTTCCGATAAACCGCAGCAAGCCGGTGCGGCTGCGAATGACGAACAAAGACGCGCGTCCGCCGCACGTGACAAAGGCGCTGCGTCCGTACCCCAGCGACTCTCCCCCGAACAACCTGCTCCCGCCGATTCCGGCAAGCTCAAGCGTCACGCCCGCCGCGAGCAGTTGTACGTAGCAATTCGTGAGGCCATGACCCGCTCCGGCGTGCTCTCGGCCAGCTACAAATTCAAAGTTCTTTCGCTCGACCAGAGCGGCAATGAATTCCTGGTCATGATGGACCTGGCAAAAGCATTCGGCGGCACGTCCGAGCAATTGAGTGGAATTGAGGCATCGATCACACAGCACGCCAAAGCGCGCTTTGAGATCACGGTACCCGCTGTGTACTGGCGTCTGGAGGAAATGGCGGTCGTGGTCAAACAGGCCCCGACGCCACCGCAGGCCGTGCAAGCACCTGTTGTACCAGCACCCGTTGTACATGCACCCGTAGTAGCACACGCTGAAGCCAATGTAGAAACCCGCGCGCCCGTGCCCGTCAAACCCGCAACACCACGGTATGAGCCTATCCAGGCCGACGAGGTTGCCGCCTTTAAACAAGCTTTGGTTGCTGCGTCTGCACAAGGCCCCGCAGTTGCGCCGGAAAAAGGGGTCAAAGTGCAAAGCGGCCCGCGCTCACGTTCATACACCCTGTTGACGGGCTTTGAAGACACCGAAATGCCACCGGAATTCAGCACGTCACCAGCGCTGAGCAGCACGCAGTATGGCGATTTGAACTAGGCAGCTTCAAATTTAAGACAAATCGGCTTCAACCCAATGGCAGCGGGCGCAAGCAGCTATAAAAGTTATAGCTGAGTCCGCTCTCTCCGGGCAGTTTCCAGAACTGCATCCGGCGGCTCAATGCCCCGAAAAGTCGATCAAGGTGAACAGCGGCAGCCCTGCTGCCCGCAATTTTTCTGACCCACCGAGTTCGGGCAGGTCAACAATCGCCGCACCTTCGGTGACGGTGGCGCCCAACTTCTCCAGCAGTTTCTTGCCGGCCATCATGGTGCCGCCCGTGGCGATCAGGTCGTCGATCAGCAGCACCCGGTCGCCGGGTTTGACCGCATCGGTATGCAGCTCCACGGTGGCGCTTCCATATTCGAGCTCATAGGTTTCCTGCACGGTCGTGAAGGGCAGTTTGCCTTTTTTGCGTATCGGCACAAAGCCAACATTCAACTCGTAGGCGATGACGGCGCCGAGGATGAACCCGCGCGCATCCAGCCCTGCCACGATGTCGGGACGGAGCTTGCCGTCCATGTAGCGGTGCACAAAAGCGTCGATCAGCACGCGAAAGACCTTGGGGTTCTGCAGCAGCGGCGTGATGTCGCGAAACTGCACGCCGGGGGCCGGCCAGTCGGGCACGGTGCGGATATGGTTCTTCAGGTACTGGCCGACGGTCTGGTGAGTGAGGCTGTGCAGGTCAGGCATGGCGTGTCCAGGGGTGGGTGGCGCCCATATTGTGCCGTCAGTGCCTGCGCCGAACGCTTCACGCGACGGGCGGCCCCCTGCTCAGTTGATACGGCCGCGCAGGAGCTTCTCTTCGGCCATGGCCAATGCCTCGGGCTTGCCTGACAGCACCAGCGTATCCCCGCCCTCCAGCAATGTTTCGTCATGCGCGGCCACGGCCTTGCCATTGCTGCGGCGCAGGCTGACCACACGCACGCCGCCGGCGCCCAGTGCCACCGCACCCAGGGGTTTCCCGGCAGACCTGGTGCCCAGCGGCAATGTGACGTTTGACAGGCGCTCCTGCTCGAGCTCGTTCACGGTGTCGTCGTCGGCGCCGCGAAAGTAGCCTCGCAGCAGGTTGTACCGGGCGTCACGTTGATCCTGCACGACGCGGATCACACGGCGCATGGGCACCCCCACCAGCGCCAACGCATGGCTGGCCAGCATCAGGCTGCCTTCGATGGCCTCCGGCACGACCTCTGTCGCGCCGGCTGCCTGGAGTTTTTCCAGGTCGTGGTCGTCTACCGTCCGCACAATCACCGGCACGGTCGGCGCGTGGGCGCGTGTGTTGGCCAGCACTTTGAGGGCGCTGGCTGTGTCGAGATAAGTTACCACCACGGCGCTGGCCCGGGCCAGCCCGGCGGCCATCAGGGCCTGGAGCCGCACTGCATCACCGAACACCACCGAATCGCCTGCGGCTGCGGCCTGCCGTACCCGGTCGGGGTCGAGGTCGAGCGCCATGTACTGGATGCCTTCGCGCTCCAGCATGTGACCCAGGTTCTGGCCGCAGCGGCCATAGCCGCAGATGATCACGTGTTTGTTGGCGTTGATGGACTTGCGCGCGATGGTGGTCATTTGCAGCGATTGCTGCAGCCACTCGCTGGAAACCAGCTTCATCACAATGCGGTTGCTGTACATGATGATGAAAGGCGTTGCCAGCATGGACAGCACCATGCTGGCCAAAATGGGGTTTAACAGCGCGGGGGGCACCAGGTTGCCCTGCTGGGCCAGCGTGAGCAGCACAAAGCCGAATTCGCCCGCCTGGGCAAGGTACAGGCCGGTGCGCAGCGATACGCCGGCTGTTGCACCCAGCGAACGCGCCAGCGCGGTAACCAGCACCAGCTTGAAGAGAACAGGCAACGTCGTCAGCAACAGCACCAGCGGCCATCGTTCCAGCACCAGCCGCCAGTCCAGCAGCATGCCGATGCTGATGAAGAAAAGGCCCAGCAAAACATCATGGAAGGGCCGAATGTCGGTTTCGACCTGGTGCTTGTATTCCGTCTCGGAGATCAGCATGCCGGCGATAAACGCGCCCAGCGCCAGGCTCAGCCCGGCGCGCTCGGTCAGCCAGGCCAGCGCCAGCGTGACCAGCAGCAGGTTGAGCACGAACAGTTCTTCGCTTTTGCGCCGTGCCACGATGGTGAGCCACCAGCGCATGATGCGCTGCCCGCCGGTGAGCAGCAGCCCCACCAGCACGGCCGCCTTCAACCCCGCGATCGCCAGCGCCATCAGGAGCGCATCGGCGGGCGCCCCCAGTGCCGGAATCAGCACGAGCAACGGCACAACGGCCAAGTCCTGGAACAACAGCACGCCCATAACGCGCTTGCCGTGTTCGGATTCGAGTTCAAGTCGCTCCGACAGCAGCTTGACCACAATGGCGGTGCTGCTCATGGCGATGGCACCGGACAGCGCCAGCGCGGTCTGCCAGCCCATCTTCCAGAGACCGGGGGCCATGCTGGCAAGGAACAGCGAGCCCACCGTGGCCAGCACGATGGTCAGCGTAACCTGCAGCAGGCCCAGGCCAAAGACGTGACGCCGCATGGAGCGCAGCTTGGGCAGGTTGAACTCAAGCCCGATCACGAACATCAGAAACACCACGCCGAACTCGCCCAAATGCCTGACGCCGTCGGAATTTTGTGCCAGCGCCAGCGCGTTGGGCCCGATGACCACGCCGACCGCCAGGTAACCCAGCATGGGCGGCAGCTTGAGCGAACGGCATGCCACCACACCCAGCACAGCAGCCAGCAGGTACAGCAGGGTCAGTTCAAGCGCGCTCATGCGTTGATGGTAGCCGAGGATATTGCATGGCCTTGACCAATTGCAGGCGGCAAAGGCCCATTCGCGCGGGGGTTGGCCGGCGGGATGGGGCCTGCCCGCCTCTATAGAATGCAGCCATGAGCCTTGACGCCGTGAATTTTGATGCCGAACAGGTGCTGAGCCTTGCCAGGAAGACTTTTGAAATAGAAGCCGCCGCTGTGCTGGGCCTGGTGGGACGGCTGGGCAATGAGTTTGCCCAGGCCGTGGAGTTGATGCTGCAATGCCGCGGCCGCGTGGTTGTCATGGGCATGGGAAAAAGCGGCCATATAGGCCGCAAGATTGCCGCCACACTCGCCTCCACCGGAACACCTGCCATGTTTGTGCATCCGGCCGAGGCCAGCCACGGCGACCTGGGCATGATCAAGGCCATCGACGTGGTGCTCGCAATTTCCAACAGCGGCGAGAGCGCCGAGTTGACGATGATCCTGCCGGTGTTAAGCCGTCAGGGCGTACCGTTGGTGGCAATTACCGGGGGCGCACAGTCCACGCTTGCCCGGCAAGCACGGGTGACGCTTGACAGCAGCGTGGCGCAGGAAGCCTGTCCGCTCAATCTGGCGCCGACGGCCAGCACGACCGCGCAGCTCGCCCTGGGTGATGCGCTGGCCGTCGCCCTGCTGGATGCGCGCGGTTTCAAGGAAGAAGACTTTGCGCGCTCCCACCCGGGCGGTGCACTCGGCCGGAAGCTGCTCACGCATGTCAGTGACGTGATGCGCAGCGGCGATGCGGTGCCGCAAGTGCTGGCCGACACCAGCTTCACCGACCTCATGCGTGAAATGAGCGCCAAGGGACTTGGGGCTTCTGCGGTGGTGGACGGCAGCCGGCGGGTGCTCGGTATATTCACCGACGGCGATTTACGCCGGCTGGTCGAAAAAGGCGTGGACCTGCGTAGCAGCAAGGCGGGCGACGTGATGCGCGCCAATCCGCGCACGATACAGCCGGATTCGCTGGCTGTCGAGGCTGTGGCATTGATGGAGCAGTACCGCATCACCAGCGTGCTGGTTGTGGACGACGCAGGGGTGTTGTGCGGGGCGCTGAATACCAACGACCTGATGCGCGCAAAAGTGATATGACGCTCGCACCCGTTATCTGGCTTGCGGTGAAACGATAGATGCTTACTCCAACACTGAGCTTTCCGCCTGAACTGCTGCTGCGCGCGCAGGGCATCAAGGTGGCATTTTTTGACGTCGACGGTGTACTCACGGATGGTGGCCTGTATTTTTCCGAATACCCCGACGGCCATGAACTGGCTGTGGTGTCGGGTGGTTATCGCGCTTCGGGCGAGATCGTCAAACGGTTCAACACGCTGGACGGCCATGGCCTCAAGCTGCTCCAGAGGGCCGGCATTACTCCCGCCGTCATCACCGGGCGCGATAGCCACGTGCTGCGCGCACGTTTGCAGGCACTCGGCATCACCCATGCCCATTTCGGTACGGAGGACAAACGCCCGGCCGCCGAGCTCACGCTGCAGGCCCTGGGGCTGGACTGGAGCGCTGCCGCAGCCATGGGTGACGACTGGCCCGACCTGCCCGTGCTCTCCCGTGTGGCATTGAGCTGCGCGCCGATCAATGCGCACGCGGAGGTTCGCGCGATGGTCCACCACGTGACACAAGCACCTGGTGGCCATGGCGCCGCACGCGAGTTCTGTGATGTGCTGCTGGTTGCCAGCGGACGTTATACCGGGCTGCTTCAGGAGTACAGCCAGTGAGCACTGCGGTGAAAAGCGGCGGCGCCTTGCTGCACCTGAAAAACGTGTGGCGACGCTTTCTGCGCGTGTGGGACAGCATGGCCATTTACATGCCGCTGGTGATGATGGGAGTGCTGGCGCTGGGTACCTACTGGCTTGTGCGCAACACCCCGATCTTCAGCACGCCGGAAGTGGCCAGGGAGGCGAGCCACGATGTGGACTATTTCATGCGCAAGTTCACCGTCAAGACGTTTGACGACGGGGGCCAGCTCAAGAGCGAAATTTATGGGACAGAGGCCCGGCATTTCGCCGACACCGACATCCTGGAAATTGACCAGGTGCGCATCCGCAGCATTAATGTGGAAAAGCGCATCACGACGGCTACCGCCAACCGGGCCTACACCAACGGTGATGGATCGGAAGTGCAGTTGACGGGCAATGCGGTGGTGGTCAGGGAGGCGAGCCAGGATGCGAATGGGAAGGAAACGCCGCGCATGGAATTTCGCGGTGAGTTTCTTCATGCCTTCCTGAATGACGAGCGCGTGAAGTCGCACAAACCGGTGCTGCTGATTCGCGGCACCGACCAGTTCACCGGTGACACCTTTGCCTATGACAACCTCGACCAGGTGGCTGACCTCAAAGGACGTGTCCGCGGCATTCTCGTCCCGCGTTCTGCGGCCAGCGCTGCAGGTGCTGGTAGCTTGCCCACTCTCACGCCTGCACCACCCGTCAATCCGGCAAGCAGCGCGCCGGCGGGCCGCTAGCACGGCACTCTCTAATCAACGACTGCCCACCATGTCCAGACTCGTATTCATCACCGGTGCTTCCAGCGGTATCGGGCAGGCATTGGCACTGCGTTTTTATTCTGCAGGCTATCGGCTGGCGCTGGCTGCCCGCAGAACCGCCGAGGTCCAGGCCTGGGCGGAGACCCACGCCATCAGTGCGAGCCGCTACCAGGTCTACGGCGCAGACGTATCCGACATCGACAGCATTGTGTCCGCCGGCGAGGCTTGCATCGCGGCGCAGGGCGTGCCCGATGTGGTGATTGCCAATGCCGGTATCAGCATCGGCATGGACTCCGCGGTGCGTGCTGACCTTGAGGTCATGGCCCGGACTTTTGCGACCAACAATATCGGTGTCGCAGCCACCTTTCATCCGTTCATCGCCGGCATGGTTTCGCGAGGCACAGGAACACTGGTTGGTATTGGCAGCGTGGCCGGCATACGGGGCCTTCCCGGCCATGGCGCCTATTGCGCGAGCAAGGCTGCAGTCATCGCCTATTGCGAAAGCCTGCGCGGGGAACTGCGCCCCAGTGGCGTGAAGGTGGTGACGATTTGCCCAGGTTACATCGACACGCCGCTGACCCGCGAAAACCGCTATGCCATGCCGTTTCTGATGAAGGCCGAGGTATTTGCCGAAAAAGCGTTTGCCACCATCCAGGCGGGGTGCAGCTACCGGGTGATCCCCTGGCAAATGGGTGTGGTGGCCAAGCTGTTGCGCCTGCTGCCCAATGCGGTGTTCGACAAGGCTTTGTCTGGCCGCGCACGCAAGCATCGCCAGGGCGAGGGCTGAGAGCCGGGCGCTTTTGCGCGCTGCGCTATCAAAACGGGAGCTGCTCGCGCCCGTGAGTTGGGCGCTACAAAGCAAAAAGGCTTCAAAACCGAAGTCTTGAAGCCTTTTAAGCGCTCTTCAACCAGAGGCTGAAGAGGGGGTTCTGCAGGGCTTAGTAGCCGCCGCGTCCACCGCCGCCGCCACCACCGGAACGGCCACCGCCGCTGCCGCCGCCGCCGTAGGGGCTGCGGAAACCGCCGTCGCCACCGCCGCCGCCGGAGCGACCACCGCCGCCACCGCCGTAGCCACCACCGCCGGAACGGTCGCCGCCGCCACCACCGTAGCCGCCACCACCGCCGCCGCCGAAGCCGCCGCTACGTGGAGGACGTGCCTCCATGGGACGTGCTTCGTTCACGACAACGCTACGGCCGCCCAGAGGCTGGCCGTTCATGCCGTTGATAGCTGCCTGGGCTTCTGCATCGCTGCCCATTTCGACAAAGCCAAAGCCTTTGGAGCGACCGGTGTCGCGTTCCATCATGACTTTAGCGCTGGTGACAGCGCCAAATTGGCCAAAAGATTGTTGCAGGTCTTCGTCGCGGACCGAGTACGGCAGGTTGCCGACGTAAAGTTTGTTGCCCATGAAGGGACTCCTCTAAAACACAAAAACAAAAGCGATGGGGTCCCGAAAGCACAACAAATCTTGATACGTACCGCTGTAGCGCGCGAAACTGACCGATCACCTAACGTGTGCGAATAGTGATACTCGCACCGGCATATTATGCGTCAGTTATCAAAAAGACAACCAGCTGGCGTTACCGCCTGGGCCTCGCAAGCCCGCATAAACAGGGGCTTCCCGGGCTTGTTTACGATTTTTGTATCGACTTGCCCGCTGACTTGAAGGCCGCGCAGGGTAACCTAAAGCACTTCTATTGAAGATGACGCAACAAAAAGCCCGGGATGAGGTTTTCACCCCAGCTACGCGGGTGTTTAACAATAAAGCGTTATTAGTAGCCCGAATTTACGGCTCTGCTTAATAAGTTAGCGCCTACTGTTTATGGATTTACCAATGAATAGAGGCTACCGGCGCGAAGAAATCAGAGTCGTAAGTTCTCTCCGGACAGCCCTGATGCTGGAAGCGAGGATGTGTCCGTTAAAAGCCATAAGCAGGACAGTTGACGCGCGCGCGGAAGGAAAATAGTTACAAAAAATTGCAATGATTCAATCCGAATCAATATTTATTCGATGAGATGGCGACCGCCTTCGCCCGTTCGGCGGCGCGTTATTTGGGACGAATATCGGGCGGCAATTCGGTGGAGCCAGCCTCGGCAAGATCCGAATAGTTGCGCCACTGCTTCATCGCGGCGCGCATGGTCAGAATCTGGTTCTCAAACTTCGGGCAGGCATCGCAGGCCAGAAGATGCAGCTTGAGCGCAATGTGGTCGGGCAAACGGAGTGCGCGGTCTTCCCGCGCGATCAGCAATGCCGCAGCCTCGCGGCAGGTGCGTCTTAACAGGGTCAGGTTGGGTTTCATGTTAAGGGCCGGCCGTATCAGGTGCTGTTTTGCCAAACCAGTGGATATTCAGACACTCCTGCAGGCGCAGGCGGGCCCGATGCAACTGGACATACAGGTTGGTCGGTGTCAGTGAGAGTTCCTTACAGACTTCCTGCGAGGAAAGCTCCAGCCACTCACGCATCAGGAACAGCCGCCCCAGTGCAGGCGGCAGGCGTTCCATGCATGCGTCCAGTACCTGGAAGAACTGAACCTGCTGCAGGGTCTGGTCCGGATTGCCCCAGTCGTTGGGCGGTTCGGTGAAATGCCCGTCAGCCTGGAAAGAGAGCCGGTCGAGCTCGTCACCCTCTTCATCGCCGCGGGCGTCCGGCACGGCCACCATGCGCGCATTGCTGCGGATCAGGTCAATGACCTTGTGCTTGAGAATGCCGACAAGCCACGTCTTGAGCTGGGAGCGGTTGCCGAAAGACAGCGGCTTGGACAAAGCCGCCAGCAACGTTTCCGACACGGCGTCCTCGGCCCATTCATCGTTGCGCAGCTGCAGGCGCGCAAAACGAAGGAGATAGACGCGGTGTTCAACCAGCTGCTCTTCAAAAGTAGGCATGGCCGAAAGTCTAGCGGCTGCTTTGGCGCTTGTGGGCTGGAACGCGCGGAAATTTACGTCCGCTGGCCGGAATTTAAGGAAAAACCGGCTCGCGCCCAATAAGGCTATGCGCAAGCAGCTATCAAATAGATAGCAAAATGGGGTCTCTATGCCACCGCTACCAGTTGACTTCGCGGTCGGGCGTGGCACCAATGCGGTGGACGGACAAATCCGCGCCTTCAAATTCTTCTTCCTGGCTCAGCCGGAGGCCCATCGTGGACTTGAGGACACCATAGACAGCAAAGCCCGCCAACAGTGCCCAGGCCACACCCATGGCACTGCCCAGCAACTGGGCGCCAAAGCTCACACCGCCCAGCCCCCCCAGGGCTTGGTTGCCGAAGATGCCGGCAGCGATGCCACCCCACAGGCCGCACAGGCCATGCAGTGGCCAGACGCCCAGTACGTCGTCAATCTTCCATTTGTTCTGTGTCAGCGTGAACATCACGACGAACACGCCACCGGCGATGCCGCCCGTCACCAGCGCGCCCAGCGGATGCATCAGGTCTGAGCCTGCGCATACCGCCACCAGGCCGGCCAGCGGCCCGTTGTGCACAAACCCCGGGTCATTCTTGCCAAACACCAGTGCGGCGAGCGTGCCGCCGACCATGGCCATCAGGGAGTTGACGGCAACCAGGCCGGAGATTTTGTCGATGGTCTGTGCGCTCATCACGTTAAAGCCGAACCAGCCCACGGTGAGGACCCAGGCGCCCAGCGCCAGGAAGGGAATGTTGGAAGGCGGATGCGCCGACACGGCGCCGTCCTTGCGGTAGCGGTTGCTGCGCGCGCCCAGCAAAATCACCGCCGGCAAGGCCAGCCAGCCGCCCACGGCGTGAACCACGATGGAGCCCGCGAAATCATGAAACTCCGCACCGGTCAGTGACTTGATCCAGGCCTGCACGCCGAAGTGCTGGTTCCAGACGATGCCTTCGAAGAAGGGGTAGACAAAACCGACGATGACGGCGGTCGCGATGAGCTGCGGGTAAAAACGCGCCCGCTCGGCGATGCCCCCCGAAATAATCGCCGGAATGGCTGCGGCAAAGGTCAGCAAGAAGAAGAACTTGACCAGCTCATAGCCGTTTCTAGCCGCCAGCTGCTCTGCGCCGACAAAAAAATGGGTGCCGTAGGCCACGCCATAGCCCACCACAAAATACACCACGGTGGACACCGAGAAGTCCACCAGGATCTTGACCAGGGCATTGACCTGGTTCTTTTTGCGAACCGTACCCAGTTCCAGAAAGGCAAAACCGGCATGCATGGCGAGCACCATGATGCCGCCCAGCAGGATGAACAAGGCATCTGAGCCCTGTTTTAGTGCTTCCATAAGTCCCTCTTCAGATGAAATTGCTATTTGTTGGTGCGATTTCAGAGAAATTCCCATAACCGCACCAAATACAAGCAAGAAATGCGCCTCAAGTGTGCGAATGAACAGCTGGGTGCACCATTTCAGCCTGAAAGCGCCTGGACGCCTGGCGATATAATGAAAGCTGTCATTGGGGAGTAGCCAGCCTTTCAATCCTGAAAGGGGCTTGCGTCAACAGACTTGTCCTTGGAACCTGTTCTTTCGGACATGGCGCAAGCGGTCTTCGGATCACGCGAGACCTTTGACTGCACAGCCTCCGCTTCAGGCCGGGGATGCCGTGCAGTCATGGGTTTTCGGCCGGAGTCTTTTTGAATGGAAGCTTTCCTCGTCTCCACGGGCATCGTCGCCCTCGCCGAAATGGGCGACAAGACGCAACTCCTCGCGCTTATCCTCGCTGCCCGCTTCAAGAAGCCCTGGCCCATCGTCGCCGGCATCTTTGTCGCGACCCTGGTCAACCACGCATTGGCCGGCGCCGCCGGCGCCTGGGTCACCACACTGATCGGCCCGCAAATGCTGCGCTGGATCCTGGGCGCCTCGTTTCTGGCCATGGCGGCGTGGATGCTGGTGCCCGACAAGCTGGACGCGGACGAAGAGGAAAAGCCGCCGCGTTACGGCGTGTTCTTCACCACCGTGCTGGTGTTCTTCCTGGCGGAAATGGGCGACAAGACACAGATCGCCACCGTGATGCTGGCCGCGCGCTACGACGCCATCGTCAGCGTGGTCGCCGGCACCACGCTGGGCATGATGCTGGCCAATGCGCCGGTGGTCTGGCTGGGCGAGCGCGTCACCCGCCTGGTGCCGCTGCGTGCGGTGCACATCGTCTCGGCGCTCATTTTTGCCGGGCTGGGGCTGGCGGCATTGCTGATGAAAGCATAAAAGAGACAAACAGCACTCCCCACCCAGCAGGGGCCGAGGAACCGGCTTTGCCGGGCCTCAGGCGCAGCGGCCCCCTCGGGGGGCAGGGAGTTACGCGAAGCGAACGACCGTGGGGGCCACATCCATCGGGGTATACTTTCATTAGCGCCGATTTGCTCAGCTTGCGGGCGCTTAAAAAGTACAGCTAAAGACGAACTCCAACGACCCGGACTCGCTTTAGCGATGCCGGGTTTTTTGTTTCTGCAGGTGATTTTTTGACACTTATTGCCACCCCGCTCAGCATGCACTTTGTAGAGGCCTTGCCTCTGCAGAGCGGCGCGTCGATACGCGCCTACGACCTGAGCTATGAAACCTACGGCGAGCTCAACGCGGACAAATCAAACGCCGTGCTGATCTGCCACGCGCTCAATGCCTCGCACCATGTGGCGGGCGTGTACCTCGATGCGCAGGGCCAGCCGATAGCCAAATCCGAAGGCTGGTGGGACACCATGATCGGCCCCGGCAAGCCGGTCGACACTGACCGCTTCTTCGTCATTGGTGTCAACAATTTGGGCTCCTGCTTCGGCTCTACCGGGCCCATGCAGCCCAACCCCGACACGCAGGAGCTCTACGGCGCCGACTTCCCCGTCGTCACGGTGCAGGACTGGGTCAGCGCCCAGGCCCGCCTGCTGGATCGCCTGGGCATCCAGACGCTGGCCGCCGTGATGGGCGGCAGCCTGGGCGGCATGCAGGCACTGGCCTGGACGCTGCAATACCCCGACCGCGTGCGCCACGCCGTGGTGGTGGCCAGCGCGCCCAACCTCACCGCCGAGAACATCGCCTTCAACGAAGTCGCCCGCCGCGCCATCGTGACCGATCCCGATTTTCACGGCGGCCACTTCTATCGCCACGGCGTGTTGCCGAAACGCGGCCTGCGCATCGCCCGCATGATCGGCCATATCACTTACCTGAGCGACGACGTAATGAACGAGAAGTTCGGCCGTCAGTTACGGCAAGCAGTAGCCGAGACGGTGAATGCCGATGCCCCCTATAAATACACGACGCAGGACATCGAGTTTGAAATCGAAAGCTACCTGCGCTACCAGGGCGACAAGTTCAGCGAGTACTTCGACGCCAATACCTATTTGCTGATCACGCGGGCGCTCGACTACTTCGACCCGGCCAGAGCGTACGGCGGCAACCTCACCCAGGCGCTGGCCCATGTGACAGCCAGGTTCCTGCTAGTGAGCTTCACCACCGACTGGCGCTTTTCCCCCGCGCGCAGCCGCGAAATCGTCAAGGCGCTGCTCGACAACCAGCGCGACGTGAGCTATGCCGAGATCGACGCGCCGCACGGCCACGACGCGTTTCTGCTGGAGGATGACCGCTACCTGGGCGTGGTGCGCTCCTATTTCCAGAGCAAGGTGGCTGCTGTATGAACCTGCCTGTCGAACTTAATGTTCAGCCCTCGGCTGATTTGCTGTCCATCGCGCGGCTGGTGCCCCACGGCTCCCGCGTGCTTGACCTGGGCTGCGGCACCGGCGAGCTGCTGGACTACCTGATCCGTGAGCGCGGCTGCTCGGGCTACGGCGTCGAGATCAACGACGCCAACGTGCAGGCCTGCGTGGCGCGCGGCGTGAACGTGATCCAGCTCAACCTGGAAGCGGGCCTGGCGCTGTTCGGCGACCGCTCGTTTGACGTGGTGCTGCAGATCGACACGCTGCAACACCTGCACAACGCCGAAACCATGCTGCGTGAAACCGCGCGTGTAGGCCGCGCCGGCATCGTCGTGTTTCCCAACTTCGGCCACTGGCCCAACCGCCTGGCGGTTGCGCGCGGCCGCATGCCGGTAACGAAGGTGTTGCCTTACCAGTGGTATGACACGCCCAACATCCGTGTCGGCACACTGCAGGATTTTGAAGCGCTGGCGCTGCAAAACCAGTTGCAGATCCTGGATTCCTTCGGCTTGCAGGATGGCCGCGAAGTCCGCTTTTGGCCGAATGCCCGCGCCAGCCGGGCGGTTTTCAAGTTCAAGCGTGAGTAGCGCCGGCGCTGTCTGATCGCTAACGCGGCTTCGGCCAAAAAGCAGACATAACCCGCAATTCCGAATGGGTCGGCCGGAATTCCGACCTGGCGCCCCCGCGCCTCCAAGTCGTGCTGGAGCATGTTGCGACGCGTTCGAAAGCTGTCAACAGTACGTTTTCAGCACAAATCTGCCGAGCCCTCTTGTAACGTTCATCACGTCATGAGATGATTGCTTCATGACTGACTGGCTGATCCTTACCGCAACACTGCCGACCACCCCAAGTGGCCTGCGGGTCCGGGTGTGGCGTGCACTCAAGGCTACAGGTGCGGGAACGCTTCGGGAGGGGGTCTATGTCCTTCCGGCCACCGCGCCCTCCGCCCTTGCTCTGCGGGAGCTCGCCAAGACGATTGCCGACGCTGGAGCTGACGCCTACTTGCTCGAATTGCGCGCGCGCGATGACGCCCAGGAACAGGCGTTCCGCGCCCTGTTCGACCGCTCCGAGCACTATGCAGAGCTCGTGCAGGCCGTGAAGGATGCCCGCAAGAGCATAGTGGCGGCCAGCGAAGCGGAACTCCACAAGACACTGCGCAGCCTTGAGCAGCAATTGCAGCAGGTCCAGGCAAGCGATTTCTTCCCGGGCAAGGAGAGCGCAGGGTGTGTTGAGGCCGTCTCGGCTCTGCGGCGTGAGATGGAACTTCACCTCTCGCCGGACGAGCCGTCGCCTACAAGGGCCGTTGTCCCCGCGCTTTCCATCAAGGACTACCAGGGCCGCACCTGGGCCACCCGCAAGCGCCCCTGGGTAGACCGCCTGGCCACAGCCTGGCTGGTGCGCCGCTTTATCGACAAGTCCCCGAACTTCATCTGGCTGGCGGAGCCGAAGAAGTGCCCTAAACAGGCTCTCGGCTACGACTTCGACGGAGCGGCCTTCACGCACGTGGGTGAACTGGTGACCTTTGAGGTCGTCGCCAGGAGCTTCGGCCTTGACGAGAAGCCCGCCCTGGCGCGGCTCGGTCAGCTTGTGCATTACATCGACGTCGGGGGCATTCCGCTCGACGAAGCGCCGGGCATCGAAATGATCGTTCGCGGTTTGCAAGCGCAGCACGCGGACGACGACCAGCTGCTTGAGGCGGCGCTCGCATTTTTTGACACCCTGCACGCCGCTCTGAAGGCCGCCAAATGACCACTGATACCGTCGACCAGACAGGGCCCCAACCCATCACTCGCGGGGAAGCGTTCTCCTTCTGGTTGAAGCTTGGCTTCATCAGCTTCGGCGGGCCCGCAGGGCAAATAGCCATCATGCACGAGGAGCTCGTAGAGCGCCGGCGCTGGATTTCCGAGAACCGCTTCCTGCACGCCTTGAACTACTGCATGCTGCTGCCCGGCCCGGAGGCGCAGCAACTCGCGACCTACATCGGGTGGTTGATGCACCGCACGTGGGGCGGCATTGTCGCCGGCGGGCTGTTCGTCCTGCCGTCGCTGTTTCTGCTGATTGCACTGTCGTGGGTCTACATGGCTTTCGGCCACGTCCCGGCCATCGCGGGCCTGTTCTACGGCATCAAGCCAGCCGTCACCGCACTGGTCGTGCATG
The DNA here is from genome assembly GCF_056405795.1 of Polaromonas sp. P1_F1. Lineage (NCBI taxonomy): Bacteria > Pseudomonadati > Pseudomonadota > Betaproteobacteria > Burkholderiales > Comamonadaceae > Polaromonas > Polaromonas sp. P1_F1. The sequence continues at coordinate 76,387 of NZ_JBFUBJ010000012.1, read as the reverse complement.
CCGCCTACCGGGTTGGCTCCCGCGCCCTCAAAAACGGCTGGTTGTGGGGCATCGCGGCGGCGGCGTTTATCTCCATCTTTGCATTCAACATACCGTTCCCGTTGATCGTGCTCGCGGCGGGCGCCATCGGCTACCTCGGCGGGAAGTACGCACCCGACAAGTTCAAGACCGGCGGCCACGGCGCGTCCACCAAGCAGTTCGGTCCGGCCCTCATCGATGACCACACGCCCACACCCGCCCACGCGTTCTTCACCTGGAAGCGCGCCAGGCAAGTGCTGGTCGTCTGCCTGGGCCTGTGGATAGCCGCCATCGGCGCTCTCACGGCTGCATACGGGTGGGACGCGGTGCTCACACAGATGGCATGGTTCTTCACCAAGGCTGCGCTGCTGACGTTTGGCGGTGCCTATGCGGTGCTGCCCTACGTCTACCAGGGCGCAGTGGACAACTACCAATGGCTCACCGGCCCCCAGATGATTGACGGCCTGGCGCTCGGCGAGACCACGCCCGGCCCGTTGATCATGGTCGTCGCGTTTGTCGGCTTCGTCGGTGGCTGGACCAAGGCCATATTCGGCCCCGAGTCCCTGTTCCTGGCCGGTGCTGCCGCGGCGACGGTGGTCACCTTCTTCACTTTTCTGCCGTCGTTCTTCTTCATCCTGCTCGGCGGGCCTTTCATCGAGTCCACGCACGGCAACCTGAAGTTCACGGCTCCACTGACCGGCATCACAGCCGCGGTGGTGGGCGTGATCTTGAATCTCGCTGTGTTCTTTGCCTACCACGTGCTCTGGCCGCAAGGCCTCTCGGGCCGCTTCGAGTGGGCTTCATTCGTCATCGGAGTAGCGGCCGCCGTGGCGCTGTTTCGCTTCAAAGTTAGTGTCATTCCCGTCGTGTTGGTCTCCGGCGTCGTCGGGCTGGCGCTGCGGCTCAGCAACATTATTTAAAGGTGCACCCATGGACGCTCGAATTCACGACCTCTCCTTCGACCCTGCCGGCATGAATGGCCTTTCGGAGAAATTGCTGCGCAGCCACCACCAGAACAACTACAGCGGCGCCGTCAAGCGGCTGAATGCCATCCGCGGCCGGTTGCGGGAGATGCCTTTCGCGACTACAGCCGGCTTCGACCTCAATGGTCTCAAGCGGGAAGAACTCATCGCGACCAACTCGATGCTGTTGCACGAGCTGTACTTCGACTGCCTGGGTGCCACCGGCGAGCCGCTGACACCGGCGGCGGTGCTCGCGCTGCAATCGAACTTCGGCAGCGTTGAACGATGGCGCGAGGAGTTCGTCGCGATGGGCAAGGCCCTGGCCGGCGGATCCGGCTGGGTGCTGCTGGTATTCCAGCCGCGCGAGGGAACCCTTGTGAACCAGTGGGCCGCGGACCACACGCACGCGGTGGCGGGTGGCATCCCCATCCTGGCGCTCGACATGTACGAGCACGCCTACCACCTGGATTTCGGCGCGGCCGCCGGCCAGTATGTCGATGCCTTCATGGAGAACATCAACTGGACGCGCGTGTACGAGCGCTACCAGGCCGCGGTGGAGGCTTCAAGCGAGCCGTTCGCAGCCACTGCCGACGACCTCGCCGGTGCCCATGTTCTGGATGTGCGGCGGGCAGGGGTCTTCGACCAGGCGGACTCGCTCATTCCCGGTGCGCAGTGGCGAGACCCGGCCCAGGTGAACGCCTGGTCGGCGCAGCTGCCCAAGGACAAGCCCGTGATGGTCTATTGCGTTTACGGGCACGAGGTCGGACGATCCACGACCATGCGCCTGCGTGCAGCAGGGGTCGATGCCAGGTTCCTGAGCGGCGGTATTGACGGCTGGAAAGCCGCGGGCCGGCCGCTCGCGGCAAAGCAAACCTGAGGCGTGATCCATGGACGTGATCGACTTTCACTGCCACTTCGCCGGAGCGGGCATTCCGGTCGATGCGTCCAGAGGCAGTCCACCAGCCCAGAAGGAATTCTGGGACGGCGTAAGCAGGCGGCTGACGCAAGAGGCGGCATTGCTTGCGTCGCTGCAGACGGCAGGCGTGACGAGTCGAGTCATCAACACGTCCCTCGAGTTCGTCTTGGCCCCAGGCGAGGAGGCGGACATTGACACCATCCGCAAAATAAACGATTCGATGGCAGAGGTGGTGCACCGCCACAGCGGTGTGTTGCACGGACTTGCCACCGTGGACGCCTACCGTGGCGAGGAGTCAGGCCGCGAATTGACGCGAGCAGTCAAGGAGCTGGGCCTGAAAGGCGTGTTCATCGAGAGCGCGAAAGGGGATCTGCTGCCCGATGCACCGGAAGCCAGGGCGACCTTTCTTGCGGCATCGGAGCTGGACGTTCCCGTGTTCCTGCACCCGGTGCCGGATGCGGCTCTGCGCCAGAAGTTTGGGCACACAGGAAAGTTCAGCGAACGTCTTTCGCGCGGCGCGATCAACAGCGCCGCCTTGCTTGCCATGGTGCACGCCGGCATGTTCGAAGAGATGCCCCATCTGAACGTCGTCGTCACTGCGCTTGCGCTTGGGGGTTTGATGCTCGGGGAATGCCTGGCGGATGGCGCGCGGATCGGCAAACACGCGTCGCCGCGGCGCAATGTTTACATCGACACGACAGGCACGCATCCGGTCATGCTGCGTGCGGCCATCGACCTTGTCGGGGAGGACCATGTCGTCACCGGCACGGATTGGCCGGTCGTGACTGAAACGGATCTGCCGGCCCGGCTCACCAGCCTGTTCGACCAGTGTGGCCTAGGCGAAGCCGGCCGGGAGCTGATCGCCAACGGAAATGCGCGGCGCCTGCTGCACGCGTAAGCCTTCAAGGAGCTGATCATGCCCAGACCTTCCGTCGCATTGCTCTATCCTGGCGATCGCGCCATGCGGGACCGCGCGGATCCAGCTGAAAGCCGCTTTGCCGCTTTGTTCGAGGCGTTTGCGAGCGCCGGAGTAAGCGCCGTCCCGGCCGTGTACAACGATGCCTTCGCCGAGGAAGTGGAGGCGCAGGTGCGCGACTGCCGCCTTGTGCTGACATGGTGCAACCCCATCGAGGGCGGACGAAGACGGGACGTCCTGGACGCCATGCTGCGGCGGGTTGCCGACTCGGGGGTTGTGGTCAGCGCGCACCCCGAGACCATCCTGAAGCTGGGAACCAAAGACGTCTTGCTTCACACGCGCGATCTCCCGTTCGGCAGCGACGTTTGCCGAGTCGAAAGCCTCAAACAGCTTGAGGAAGAATTGCCGGAACGGCTCCGCAAGGGCCCGCGGGTGCTCAAGCAATACCGGGGGCATAGTGGTATCGGTGTCTGGCGTGTGGAACTGGTGAGTCCCATTGGCACACCCGCGTGCCTGCGTGTGCGCCACGCCCAGCGCGGCAGCGACGAGGAGCTGATGGAGCTCCCGGCGCTGCTGGCAAGACTGGCTCCGTACTTCGAGCCGGCGAATGGCGGGCACATGATCGACCAGGCATGGCAACCACGGTTGGTGGAAGGCATGGTTCGGGCCTATTTGGTGGAGGACCGGGTCGAGGGGTTCGGACACCAGTCGGTGAATGCGCTCTACCCCGCCGCGCCTGGCCAGCCAGCGCCGCAATCCGGCCCGAGGCTGTACTACGCCGCGGACCTGCCGCAATTCCGGTACCTGAAGGAACGACTGGAGACCGAGTGGGTCGAGTTGCTTCGTGCACGCGTCGGCCTCGCGCGCGAGCGGCTTCCCTTCTTGTGGGACTGCGATTTCATGTTCGGCGAGCCTCTCGTCGATGCCTCTGAGTACTATGTGCTTTGCGAGATTAACGTCAGCAGCGTAGCGCCATTCCCGGACTCCGCAATCCAGCCACTGGTTTTGGCTGTGCAACGTCGTCTAGAGCAGATTTGATCGCTTGTCGGCGCTTGCCGGTTTGCTGTTGCGTTTGTCCGACCTGACCTGATCGCCGCTCTGGATGACCGGGGGCTGGGCGCGGTATGCTCAGGCCCTCGTGATGGAACCCTCAGCCCCCAGCGAATCCCGGTCATCGACCCTCCTCCTGGAACGCCTTTTTGGTGACTGGGTGCGCGAGGTGTCGCCTGCTACTGTGCGGGCCGATGCGATGGCGGGTCTTTTGGGCGCAGTGCTGGTGCTGCCGCAAGGCATTGCCTTCGCAACGCTGGCCGGCCTGCCGCCGGCCTACGGCCTTTACACCGCGGTGATTCCCTGCATCATCGCCGCGCTGTTCGGCTCCAGCCGGCATGTCATGTCGGGCCCCACCAACGCCAACTCGCTGGCCCTGTTTGCCATGCTCTCGCCGCTGGCCATGGCCTTCAGCCCGCTTTACATTCAGCTGGCGCTGGCCGTCACCGTGATGGTGGGCGTCATGCAGTGGCTGATTGGCGCGTTGCGCCTGGGTGTGCTGGCCAACTTCATTTCACCGGCGGTGCTGTTTGGTTTTACTTCGGGCGCGGCGCTGCTGATCGCTGTGCATGCGTTGCCCGACCTGCTGGGCCTGGCGGCTGCGCCTGAGCACAGCGCGGCCGCCGTTCTTGGACATGTTCTCACGCAGATCACTTCCGCCCAGCCCATGGCGCTGGGTGTTGCGGCCATCACCCTGGGTGTCGCGCTGCTGCTGCGCCACCTGCGCCGCAACTGGCCGTACATGTTGATCGGATTGGCGGTGGCCACTGCGCTGGCCTGGGTGTGGAGCGGCCTTCTTCATCCCGGTGCCGCACCTTCCGCCTCGTTGCGTACTGTGGGCCAGATCCCCGTACCCTGGCCGAGGTTCGAAGTGCCGCGCATCAGCTGGGCGCAGGCCGCCGACCTTATCGGCCTGGCGTTTGCGCTGACCATCGTCGCGCTGGGCCAGGCGATCTCGATCGCCAAGACGGTGGCGCTGCGCTCGGGCCAACGCGTAGACGCCAACCGCGAGTTCCGCGGCCAGGGCCTGTCCAACATCGTCGGCGGGTTTTTCTCAAGCTACGTTTCCTGCGGCTCGATGAACCGCTCCATGCCCAACCTGGAGGCCGGTGCGCGCACCCCGCTGGCCTCGGTATTTTCGGCTTTGTTGCTGCTGGCGCTGGTGGCGGTGAGCGCGCCGCTACTCGCGCAAATCCCCATGGCCGCGCTGGCGGCGCTGCTGGTGCTGGTGGCGTTCGCGCTGCTGGACTTCGCACGCTGGCGCCAGCTGTTCACCTTGAGCCGCAGCGACTTTGGCGTGGCGATGGCCACCATGGTGGCGACCGTCACCATACGGCTGGAGATCGCGATCTTGCTGGGCATGATTTTGTCGCTGATGTCCTTCCTCTACCGCACGTCAAAGCCTGCGATGCGCACCATGGGTTTTGACAGCCGCGGGCTGGACCGGCAGTTTGTGGTGATCGACAACAGCGTTGATGCGGGGGTTGACGTCGTTTCCGCACAGAAGGCCGAAGCGTCGTCGGAAGCGACGCCCCAGGCCTTGCCTGAATGCCCGCAGCTCAAATTGCTGCGAATGGAAGGCGAGGTCTACTTTGGCGCGACACAGCACGTCGCCGACATCCTGCATTCGCTGCGCACCCAGCCTCAGCCGCAAAAACACCTGCTTGTCATGGGCAAGAGCATGAACTTCATTGATCTGGCCGGCGCCGAGCTGTGGGAGGCCGAGCTCGCCGCGCGCCGCGCCATGGGCGGTGACCTGTACTTCCACCGGCCGCGGCCTGAAGTCATCCGCATGTGGCGCAAAACGGGCTTTACCAGCGTGCTGGGGCCAGAGCACCAGTTCCCCGACAAGTTCACCGCGATCTCCACCATCTTCAATAAGCTGGACCCTGAAATTTGCCGCCACTGCACCGCGCGGATATTCTGGGAATGCCAGTCTGCGCCAGGCCCCGACACACCCACCCCCTGAAACCCATGCCCCAATTCGCCGCCAACCTTAGCTGGATGTACACCGAGCTTCCCATGGCCGAACGCTTTGCCGCAGCCGCTCGTGACGGTTTCACGGCCGTGGAAATCCTCTCGCCCTATGCATGGGAACCCGCGGCGCTCAAAGCCATCCTGCAGCAACACGGCCAGCAGCTGGTGCTGTTCAACGCACCGCCCGGTGGCGTCGATGTGGCCAGCATCGAGAAGGCTTGGGCAAGCTCGCAAAAAGGCACGGCCTGCCTGCCGGGCCATGAAGCGGAGTTCCGTGCCGGTATCGCGATTGCGCTGGAGTATGCGCAATCGCTGGGCTGCCCGCGCATCCACGTAATGGCGGGCGTACTGCCCGCCGGGGTGGAGCGCGAGGCGGTGCAACCGACCTATGTGAACAACCTGCGCGAGGCGGCCCCACTGGCGGCCAAGGTGGGTGTGGACCTGTTGATCGAGCCTATCAACACCCGCGACATTCCGCGCTTCTTTTTGAACCGGCAAGACCACGCACATGAAATCATCCGCGAAGTGGGTGCGCCCAACGTCAAGGTGCAGATGGATCTTTACCACTGCCAGATCGTTGAAGGCGACCTGGCCATGAAACTGCGCAAATACCTGCCCACGGGCCACGTCGGCCATCTGCAGATCGCGGGCGCACCCGGCCGCAATGAGCCAGATGTCGGTGAGATCAACTACCCCTATCTGTTCGCGCTGCTCGATGAGCTCGGCTACAGCGGTTGGGTAGGGTGTGAATACAAGCCGCTGCGCGGCGCAGAAGCCGGCGCTACGCAGGCCGGGCTGGGCTGGCTGAAAAGACTTCGCGAATGCGCCTGAGCGCGTTCGCAGCATTCAGCGCGCGCAACGAAACGTCAAATTGATGCGCTGCCTGCCCAGGCGCGCGTGTTCGCCCTCGGCCAGCGGTGCTACGCCGTGATAAGCCAGCCGCGACGGGCCGCCCCACACCGCCACGTCGCCATGCACCAGGCGGTATCGCGCGGGGCGGTCGCTGCGATTCAGGCCGCCGAACAAAAACACCGCCGGCAAGCCCATCGACACCGACACAATCGGCGCCTCCATGCTGCCTTCATCCTTGTCCTGGTGTAGCGAGAGGCGCGCTCCGGGCTCATAGCGGTTGATCAGGCAGGCGTCCGGCCGAAAATTGCCGAAACCCGCTTCCGCTGCGGCGTGCAGTGCCAGTTCGGCAAAGCAGGCTGGCATGGCCGGCCAGCGTCGGCCTGAAAGCGGGTCGTTCGCGTCATAGCGGTAACCGCTGTGATCGGACACCCAGCCCAGCGCGCCGCAATTGCTCATCGCGACCGACATGGTGTAGCCGCCCGGCGTGACCAGGTGGCGCAGCGGCGCGGCCGCGGTGACGTCTTGCACAGCTTGCAGTAACACTTCGTCCACCTCGCAGGCAAAGCCGCGCAGCAGCATGGCGCCTGGTGCCATCACCTCGGGCGCGGTGTATGGCGCCGGCACCTCATCGAAAAGCCCCAGGGTCACACCATCTCCTTTACTCAGCATCATGAAAAATAATGCCCAGCGTGTGCCGGCGGCCGCTACGCACCGTGCTCACGCCGTGCCGCATGTTGACCCGGTAAAAGCCGCGGCTGCCCTGCACCGGCCGGTGATGCACGGCAAACACCACGGCGTCGCCCTGCCGCAGCGGCACCACCTCGGGCCGCGACTGCATGCGCGGGCGCTGCTCCGTCAGCACAAACTCGCCGCCCGTGAAATCTTCGCCCGGGCGCGACAGCAGCACGGCGACCTGGATCGGGAACACGTGCTCGCCATACAGGTCCTGGTGCAGGCAGTTGTAGTCTCCAGGACCATATTGCAAGAGCAGCGGTGTAGGCCGCTGCTGGCCTGCCGCGTGACAGCGTGCGAGGAAATCGGCATGGACCGGCGGATAGCGCACGTCAATCCCCATGGCCTGGTTCCAGGCATTGGCCACGCCGACCAACCGCGGGTAAAGCGTGGTGCGCAGCCGCGCCACGATGTCCGGCAGCGGGTAGCGGAAGTACTGGTATTCGCCCTGGCCGAAGCCGTGGCGCTGCATCACCACCCGGCTGCGAAAGCGGCCCGCATCGGCATAGAGCGCGGTGACGGCCTCACATTCCTGCGCGCCCAGCAGCTGCGGCAGCACGGCGCTGCCGTAGCGGTTGAGTGTGGCTGTAATGTGCGCCCAGCCGCCTGTTCCGGCATCCGTGTCGGCGGATTCGGGCAACAGGCTGGGGGCATCGGAAACGGGCGGCATGCGGAAATCCTTTGAGGCGATGGGGCATCCATCAACGCATTCAGGATAAATCCGGCGGCTCGCTAACGCTCGCCGGAATCGGACATTTCATTCGACCTTGGTCAAGCAGCCAGCTCGGAGAGGATGGGGCAATCAGGCCGGCTGTTGCCCTGGCAGCAGTGCGCCAGGTGGCCCAGGGTCTGCTTCATCGCTTCCATCTCGGCAATACGGCGCTCCAGGTCGGCCACATGGGCCAGCGCGATGCGCTTGACGTCGGCACTCGCGCGGCGCTTGTTCTGCCATAACTTGAGCAACTCGGCGATCTCGATCATGCTGAACCCCAGCGCGCGGGCGCGGCGTATGAAGCGCAGCGTGTGCACTTCTTTTTCGCCGTACTGGCGGTAACCCGCATCGGTGCGGTGCACGGTGGGCAGCAGGCCCAGCGACTCGTAGTGGCGAATCATCTTGGCGGACACGCCCGTGTGCGCAGCGGCCTGGCCGATGTTGAGCGGACCAATATCAAATGTGTCAGTCATGGGTGCTCCCTTTCCAGCGGCGCAACAGCAGGGCGTTCATCACCACACTGGCGCTGCTCAGCGCCATGGCGGCGCCGGCGATGACGGGGCTGAGCAGCCCCAGCGCAGCCAGCGGAATACCGACCACGTTGTAAACAAAAGCCCAGAACAGGTTCTGGCGGATCTTGGCGTAGGTGCGGCGCGAAATATCGATGGCGTCCGCCACCAGCGCCGGGTTGCCGCGCATCAGCGTGATGCCGGCGGCGTGCATGGCCACGTCGGTGCCGGTGGACATCGCGATGCCCACATCGGCCGCGGCGAGGGCGGGTGCATCGTTGATGCCGTCGCCCACCATGGCCACACGCCCGCTTTGCGCTTGCGCAGCGGCCTTGAGTTGGCCGATGATGGCGGCTTTGTCTTGCGGCAACACCTGGCTGTGCACAAGGTCTATTCCGAGTTGCTGCGCCACGGCTTCGGCGCTGCCGCGGTTGTCGCCGGTCACCAAAGCGGTTTGAATGCCCAGTGCGTGGAGGCGGGAAATCGCCGGCGCCGCGCTGCTTTTGAGCATGTCGCCAAACGCCATCAGCCCGAGAAGCTGCGGTGTTCCGGTGACTTCGGCCAGCCACGACACCGTGCGGCCCTGGGCTTCGAGTTCTTTGGCGCGTGCATTCAGCGTGGCGAAGGTGTTCAGGTCCAGGCCCAGCTCCTGCATAAAGCGCGGGCTTCCGAGCCGCAGTTCGCGGCCTGCCACCACGGCGGCCATGCCGCGGCCGGCGACGGCGCGCAACTCCGTCGCTGCGGGAATCTCAAGCTGCTGCTCCGCCGCGCGCCGTGTGACCGCGCGGGCGAGCGGGTGTTCGCTGCCCGACTGGATGGCGGTCGACCAGGCCAGCAACTCGTTGGCAGCGATTGCGCTGGGCTCCAGCGCCACCAGTTCGGGTTTGCCCTCGGTCAGCGTGCCGGTCTTGTCAAAAGCCACTACCTTGACGCCGTGCGCCACTTCCAGCGCCTCCGCGTCCTTGATCAGGATACCCTGGCGTGCGGCGGCGCCCGTGCCCACCATGATGGCGGTAGGCGTGGCCAGACCGAGTGCACAGGGACAGGCGATTACCAGCACAGCGACCGCATTGAGGATGGCCGCCTCCCAGTCCTGCGTGGCCAGGCCCCAGCCCAGCAGCGTCACCAGGGCAATGGCAATTACCACAGGCACAAACACGGCGCTGACCTGGTCCACCAACCGTTGTATGGGTGCTTTTTTGGCTTGGGCCGATTCGACCATACGCACGATGCGGGCCAGCGTGGACTCCGCGCCTACGGCCGTGGTGCGCACCACGATCAGGCCTTCGGCATTGACTGCGCCGCCAGTCACGTGGTCGCCTGCGTACTTGGCAACTGGCAGGCTCTCGCCGGTGATCAGCGATTCGTCCACCTGCGTGGAACCCTCGACGATCTCGCCATCAACCGAGATGCGTTCGCCAGGGCGCACCACCACCAGGTCGCCGAGCTGTATGTCTTGCAAGGCTACGTCTTCGTCCTTTCCATCGCGCCGACGGCGCGCGGTGTCGGGGCGCAGCGCCTGCAACGCGCGGATGGCGGCGGTCGTCTGGTGTTTGGCGCGCGCTTCCATCCATTTGCCCAACAACACCAGTGTGATGACGACTGCCGAGGCTTCAAAATACAGGTGCGCCATGCCATGGCCGCCATGCCGCAGCAATTGATAGACGCTCAGGCCGTAGGCAGCTGAGGTGCCCAACGCGACCAGCAAATCCATATTGCCGGTGCGGGCGCGCAAGGCGCTCCAGCCGGCGCGGTAAAAACGTGCGCCCAGCCAGAACTGCACCGGCGTGGCCAGCAGCCATTGCCACCAGCCGCCCAGCATCCAGTCCTTGCCGAACAGCGCCCCCACCATGGGCAGCGCCAGCGGCGCAGACAGGACGGCTGCCAGCGCGATAGGCCACCAGGGCGCGCCAGTTTTGTCCACGGGGGTGCCCGAAGCGGGGATTTCGCTCGCCTGATAACCGGCTTTGGCCACTGCCGCCACCAGCGCCGGCAACATCGCGGCGTTGCCCGCGACGCGGACTTCGGCGGTCTCGGTCGCCAGGTTGACGCTGGCCGACAGCACCCCTGGCATTTGCTTGAGCGCTTTCTCGACGCGCGACACGCAGGAGGCGCAGGTCATGCCGTCTATTTTGAGCCGCAAGGATTGTTCGGCCACGCTGTAGCCGGCTTTGGCGACGGCGGTCTTCAGGGCGTCCATGCCGACACCGGCGCGCACCTTGACGCTGGCCTGTTCGGTCGCGAAATTGACGCTCACGTCCTCAACGCCCGGGACGTTGGCCAGCGAACGTTCCACACGCGCCACGCAGGACGCGCAACTCATGCCCTGGACGGGAAACTGCCACTCGGTCAGCGCCGGCATGACGGGAGATGTTTTTAACGTGGATGGGGTGTTCATGCCTGTAGTCTCAACCTTACCACCATGGGAGGGTCAAGCGCCTTGGTGTAATAGCCCTGAATCGAGGCAGGACTTGCCGGGCTACGCTTGACCCTGCCCCCATGGGAAGGTTCAGACTTCTGGGTAATCCCTGTACCAATCTCTCAGACAGCTTCCAAGGAGTCTTTATGGAATTCAATATCCCCGCCATGAGCTGCGGCCACTGCGTTGGCGCCGTCACCCAGGCCATCAAATCGCTGGATGCAGCGGCGCAGGTCAGTGTGGACTTGCCCGGCAAAAAGGTTGTGGTGCAATCCTCGCAAGACAGGCAAGCCGTGGCGGCTGCGCTGGCCGAGGCGGGTTATCCCGCACAGTAGTGCGCCGATATCCGGCGGGAAAGACGTTTCGGCGTCGATAGAATGGCCCTTCCTCCCTCCATTCAAGCCGCCTAGTGTCCGACCGACTCGCCGTCCTCCCCCAATACCTGTTTCCCAAGCAGGCGCTGACCAACTTTGCCGGTTTTGTAGCTTCGCGCGAGCGTGGCTGGGTCACCACCGAAATCATCCGCCGCTTTGTCGCCAAGTACCAGGTCAACATGGACGAGGCGCTCAACTCCGACATTGCGAGCTATCTCACCTTCAACGACTTCTTCACGCGTGCGCTCAAGCCCGGCGCGCGGCCGCTGGCTGATGCCGAGCTGATTTCGCCGGTGGACGGTGCGATCAGCCAGTTCGGTGCGATCGAGAAGGACCAGATCTTTCAGGCCAAGGGTCACAGTTATTCGACTACTGCGTTGGTGGGCGGGGATGCGGCGCTGGCGGCGCATTACCAGGACGGCCATTTCGCTACGCTCTATCTGAGCCCCCGGGACTACCACCGCATCCACATGCCTGCAGGCGGTCGGCTGACGCGCATGATTTATGTGCCGGGCGACCTGTTTTCCGTCAATCCCGTTACCGCACGCGGCGTGCCGGGGCTGTTCGCGCGCAATGAGCGCGTGGTCTGCGTTTTCGAATCGGCGCGCGGGCCCTTTGTGCTGGTGCTGGTCGGCGCGACCATCGTTGGCAGCATGGCCACGGTGTGGCACGGCGTGGTGAACCCGCCGCGCGGCAAGGTGGTGCGGCAATGGGATTACCCCGACGAGCCAACCTCCGCCATCCGCCTCAAGCAGGGCGAGGAAATGGGCCGCTTCCTGCTGGGCTCCACCGTCGTCATGCTGTTTCCCAAAGGGCCGCTGCAGTTCAATGCCGAGTGGGCGCCCGGCCGCGAAATACGGCTCGGCGAAGCCATGGCGGTCTACGGTTAAGCAGAGGGTGTGAAGCCCAGGCGGTTTAAAAACGCCATCGCTGCCGCCGGCGCCCTTTCCTTGGCGCCGTTGATGAAATACACAAACACGTCGCGCGGCTTGCCCTGTGCCGGGGCTTCTTCCAGCGTCGGCAGGTCGGCCGGCGCGGAGCCGTCAGCCCATTGCCGCGCGCGCTCAGCCCAGGCGTTCAGCGCGCTTTCCTCGTAGCCGGTCTCCAGGCCTGATTCGCTCATCATGAGGCGGGCATAGGCGAAGTCACCCGTGAGGTCGGCGAAAGACGGAAATTTGTCAGCGTCGGTAAATACAGTGGCGACCTTGTAACGGCGCGCCAACGCCAGGTAATCGGGCGACATAAAGCTCTCGTGGCGAACGTCGACGACATGGCGCAGCGCCCGGCCGTCCACCTGTTTGGGCAGCAGCGACAGAAACGCCTCGAAATCCCCTGCCTCAAACACCTTGCCGGGCATGAATTGCCAGACGATGGGGCCCAGCTTGTCGCCCAGTTCGCTGATGCCGCTTTCAGTGAAGCGCTGGATGGACTCGCCCGCCTCGGCCAGCACGCGGCGATTGGTCGCGTAGCGCGAGGCCTTGAGGGAAAACATGAAGTTGTCCGGCGTCTCGTCGTGCCACTTCCTGAAGCTGGCCGGCTTCAGCGTGCCGTAGTAGGTGCCGTTGACCTCGATGGCGCTCAGCCGGCGGCTTGCGTATTCGAGTTCGCGGCTGTGCGCCAGGCCGGCTGGGAAAAAGTTGTCGCGCCAGGGCTCAAAGGTCCAGCCGCCCACGCCAGCGCGGATGCGGGAATCGGCTACCGTGGCTGGCGTGGCGGCGGAAGATGGCGTGTGTGCGCGGCTTGCTGGTGTCATGGCGGCTCCGTGGCGTACTTGTCTGCTTTCTCGTCCAATTGGAGGAGTTATCTTTGTCCACGCCGCCCGCGATGCGCTGTAGGTTGAATTCTCCAATTGCGGGTCTTCCCGTGGCCGGTGGCGCGGTCTGTGTCGGAAGCGTACAGTAGCAGGTGCCGTAGCAAAATGCTGCCCTAAAAGCCGATATCCTTGTTCCCGGAGCCTTTCCAATGAACGCCCCACTGCACCGCGAAATCCCCGCCAGCATCCTTAACGCCGCCCAGGCCCTGTCCCAGGTCACGGCCCAATGGGACGGCGACATCGTCAAACAGATCACCGACTACATCTCCATCCCAGCCAAGTCCCCCACGTTTGACAGCGACTGGGCGCAGCACGGCTTCATCGACACCGTCATGCGCAATGCGGCGGCCTGGGTCGAGGCGCAGAAGGTCGAAGGCCTCAAGCTGGAGATCGTGCGCCTCGAAGGCCGCACCCCGGTGCTGTTCTTTGAGATCCCGGCCACGCGCGCCGATTCGACGCAAACCGTGTTGATGTACGGCCACCTCGACAAGCAGCCCGAATTCACCGGTTGGCGCAATGATTTGAGCCCCTGGATGGCCAAGTACGAAGACGGAAAGCTTTATGGCCGTGGCGCCGCCGACGATGGGTATGCGGTCTACGCCAGCATTGCCGCGGTGCAGGCGCTCAAAGCGCAGAACGTGCCGCACCCGCGCATCGTTGGCCTGATCGAAACCTGCGAGGAAAGCGGCTCCTATGATTTGCTGCCTTACGTCAATGCGTTGCGTGAGCGCCTGGGCGACGTCGCGCTGGTGGTGTGCCTGGATTCCGGCGCGGGCAACTACGACCAGCTGTGGCTGACCACCAGCCTGCGCGGCAACGCGGCGGGCGTGCTCAAGGTGGAAATCCTCACCGAAGGCGTGCACTCCGGCGACGCCAGCGGCCTGGTGCCGTCGAGCTTTCGCATCATGCGCCAGGTGCTGGACCGCCTGGAAGACAGCAAGACCGGTCGCCTGCTGCCGCAAAGCTTTCACTGTGAGGTTCCGGCTGACCGGCTGGCGCAGGCGCAGGCCACGGCCAAAATCCTCGGCGAGGAAATCTACAAGCGTTTTCCGTGGGCGCACTACGACTGCGAAGGCTCCAGCGCATTTGCCTTGCCCACCACGACTGACCCGGTGGAAGCCCTGCTCAACCGCACCTGGCGCCCGACGCTGAGCGTGACGGGTGCCGAAGGTTTTCCAGCCCTCAAGGATGCGGGCAATGTGCTGCGCCCCTACACCGCCTTCAAGCTCTCGCTGCGTTTTCCGCCGCTGATCGACGCTGGCGCGGCGGTGCAGGAACTCAAGACACTGCTGGAAGACAATGCGCCTTACCAGGCCAAAGTCACGTTTGAAAGCAACGGCGGCGCCACCGGCTGGAACGCGCCCAGCACCGTACCCTGGTTTGAGAACGCGCTCAACGATGCGTCGCAAAGCTTCTTCGGCGCGCCCTGCGGCACCATAGGCCAGGGCGGAACCATTCCGCTGATGAACATGCTGAGCAAGGGCTTCCCCAAGGCGCAGATGATGGTTTGCGGTGTGCTCGGCCCCAAGAGCAATGCGCACGGCCCCAACGAGTTCCTGAACGTGCCTTACGCCAAGAAGCTGACCGCCGCGGTCGCGCATGTGATGGCCCGCGTTCCCGGTTGATGCGGGTGAGCTACCCTTCTTTGCGCCGCGGTTTGCCGGCAGCGCTTGTTTCAAGCCAGGCTTTTGCTGCCGCATGCATTCCACCGTCCTAGCGCCTTTCACCGCCCGCGACGGCGAGAACCTGGCTCTCTATGAGTGGCCACTGGATGCTTTGGCCATCGAAATGGGTCAACATGCGTTGCCGCCGCGCGCCATGGTGCTGCTGGTCCATGGCTTGGGCGAGCACGCCAGCCGCTACGACCATGTCGCCAGCCAATTGCTCGACTGGGGTTTTGCCGTGCGTGCCTACGACCAGCGCGGCCATGGCGAATCGGGCGGGTTCCGTGGTGTGCTGCCCAATGAGACTGCACTGCTGGACGACCTGGCCGAAATAGTCGACGACACGCGCCTGCGTTGCGTGCGCCTTCTGGAGGAGGTCAACGCGGACGGACGAAGCCCGCAGCCGCCTGCGCATCTTCCCCTGGTTCTGCTTGGCCACAGCATGGGCGGTCTGGTGGTGAGCCGGTTTGTCGCGCTGGGCATTCGCCCCGTGGATGGCCTCGTGATGTCTTCTCCCGCGCTGGATCCGGGGCTCAACGCCTTGCAAAAGCTGCTGCTGGCCTTTATGCCGAGGCTGGCACCCGACCTGTGTGTAGGCAACGGCCTGGACGCGCGCTACATCTCGCACGATGAAGAGGTGGTCAAAAAATACTTCACCGACCGGCTGGTGCACGACAGAATCTCGCCACGCCTGGGCAAATTCATCGCAACAGCGGGTCCCGCGACGGTGGCGGCCGCCGCCCAATGGCGCACGCCTACGCTGCTGATGTATGCGGGTGCGGACCGGCTTGTCAATCCGGCCGGCAGCCGCGCTTTCGCGGAAAACGCGGCCAACTCACCGGCCGTGACCGCCGGCACGGTGACGTCGCGGTGCTTTGAGGGCCTCTATCACGAGATATTCAATGAAGTCGAGTCGGAGCCGGTGTTTGACACGCTCAAGGCCTGGCTGGACGCCCGCTTCTAGCGGTTAAGAAAATCTCAAGAGAAATTCGGCTTCAGCCCAATAAGAACGGGCGCAAACAGCTATAAAAACAATAGCAATAACTGGCGGCATCGCCGGGTTCCATGCCCAGCCTGGCCGCAATGTCGGACACGGTGCGAGGCGTAACCAGGTTCTCAGGCCTTCTGTCCCTTGCGTTGGCCGACTGCAAGCCAGGCCAGCGCGGCGGCGGTGAGCCCCAGCGGCAGCAGCGACCCCAGGTTCAGCAGCGCCCAGCCTTGGGTGGTCACCAGCACGCCGGAGGCCAGCGAGGAAACCGCCAGCACGGCAAAAATACAGAAATTGAGCGCGCCCTGCGCCTTGTCTTTTTCTTCCGGCCGATAGGTCTCAAGCGCCAGGGTGGTGCTGCCGGTGAAAAGAAAATTCCAGCCCAGGCCCAGTAAAAAGAGCGCCGCCAGAAATTCCTTGAGCTCCACGCCCGAGAGCGCGATCAGCACGCACACCCCATTGAGCGCCAGACCCACCGCCATGATGGGCAAAGTGCCGAAGCGCCGGATCAGGTGACCGGTGAAAAAACCGGGTGCGAACATGCCGATCACGTGCCACTCCAGCACCAGCGCGACGCTGGAAAACGGCAGGCCGCAAACCTGCATCGCAATTGGCGTGGCCGCCATCAGCAGGTTCATCACGCCAAAGCCCAGGGCACCGGCTGCGGCGGCCACGATGAAGATCGGCTGCCGCATGATTTCGCGAAGCGGCCGGCCACCGCGGCTGGCATGCGCCTCGGGCGGCGGCGGAAACCGGATGAATGCCAGCAGCGCCATCGACAGCAGCGCCACGCCGGCCAGCGCCAGGTAGGCGCCTGCAAAGGGCACGTCGGTCAGCCCCCGCGTAGAGGCCGCCAGGTTGGGCCCGGCGACGGCGCCCAGCAGGCCGCCTGCCATGACCAGGGAAATGGCTTTTTCGCGAAAAGCAGGCTGGGCGAGCTCGGCCGCGGCAAAGCGGTAGAGCTGCGCATTGGCGCTGTAGTAGCCCGCCACCACGGTGGCGGCCACCAGAAGCCAGAAATTTTTGCTGTAAGCCGCATAGCAGCACAGCAGGGCCGAGGCGGCGGCCACCAGCAGGCCCAGCTGGAAGGAAATCTTGCGCCCGAAGCGCATTTGCGTGCGCGCCACCACGGACGTGGACAGCGCGCCACCCACCACGTAGCCCATGACGGGTAGTGTCGCCATCCAGCCCAGCGGCGCCAGGTTCAGGCCGACCAGGCCGTTGATGGCGATGAAGGTGACGTTGTTGGTGAGAAAGAGGCCCTGGCAGACGGCCAGCAGCCAGAGATTGCGGTTCATGGCGTGCCGCTTGTCAGTGCGAGAAACGACAGGCAGGCGAGCGGTGCGGTTTCGGCCCGAAGCACGCGCGGGCCGAGGGTGACGGCCGCAAAGCCGCAAGCCATGGCCGCAGCCTCTTCAGCCGCGCTGAGGCCGCCCTCGGGACCGCTCAGGAAGGTCAGTGCGCCGGCATCAGCTGCGGCCACCGCTTCGGCCAGCGGCCGGCTGCCGTCTTGTAATGAGAGTAGCAGCCGGGTGCCGCCAGCTGCGCCCTGCCCCGCGCCTTTGAGCCAGTCAGACAGGTTAGCGACGTCGTGAACGGGTGGTATGCGGCTGCGGCCGCATTGCTCACAGGCCGCGACGGCGACGCCCCGCCAGTGCGCGATTTTTTTGTCGGCTCGCTCACCCTTGATGCGCAGCACGCTGCGCTCGCTCATCAAGGGCTGGATGCTGGCCACGCCCAATTCGGCGGCTTTTTCAATCAGCCAGTCCATGCGGTCATTGGCGGGCATGCCGACGGCCAGGTGAATGGAGCGGCTGGCTTCGCGTGCCGTGGCGGTGTAGCCGCCGATAAGGACCTCCACATCGCTGCGGCCCATGCGCTCGACGGTGGCTGCAAATTCCCCTTCGCTGCCGGGCTGGCCGTTGCCTTGGCCGTTGAATATTGTCAGGGCGTCGCCGGGCTGCATCCGCAAGACCTGGACGTGGCGCGCAGTGGACGGCGGCAGGCTGACGACGCTGCCGGGCGCCAGTGCGATGTCAGCGAAAAACCGGGCGGTCATGGTGCTGGTGCAGGAAGATGCATTGTTAGGACTTTGCCGTGAACGCTATAAAAATAATAGCTGCTGGCGCAGAACCAGCAAGCGCTACAGCCCGATTGTGCATCAAAAGGTGTAGCCCACACGGGTTTCGTTACCCTCAATCTCGTCGAGCAGCACCATCAGCGGCCCCAGTTGCCGGTAGCGCGCGGCGGTGTTGCGGGCGTATTTGATGAAGCGGGGTGTGTCGGCCAGGTATTTGGGCTTGCCGTCGCGCAGCGTGAGGCGCGCAAAGATGCCCAGAATCTTGAGGTGGCGCTGCAGGCCCATCCATTCCACGGCCCGGTAAAACTCGCCAAAATCGTCGCCGACCGGCAGGCCCGCCTTGCGGGCTTTTTGCCAATAGCGCACGGTGATGTCCAGTACGAAATCTTCTTCCCAGCTCAGGAAGGCGTCGCGCATCAGGCTGGCGATGTCGTAGGTGATGGGGCCGTAGACCGCGTCCTGAAAGTCCAGCACGCCCAAAGGTGGAGCCCCCACGCTTGTCGCTTCGCGTACTGCGCTGCCCCGTTTCGATACGCTGCGGGGCTCGTTCCCTAGGGGCGGCCCGTCGGAAAATTGCATGCCCCCTGCGTTGCTGGGCCGGGTGATCATCAGGTTGCGAGGCATGAAGTCGCGGTGCACAAACACCCGTGCGCCATCCAGCGAATTCAGATTGCTGGCCTTGATCTGTTCGAAGATGGCGTTCAGCTTGTCCTGAAGGCCAGAGTCCAGCGCCAGGCTGCGATGTTTGGCGACATACCAGTCTGGAAAGAGCGATAGCTCGCGAGACAGAAGTGCGTCGTCATAGGGCGGAAGCACGCCGGGCGTGGAGGCGAGTTGCCAGCGCACCAGGGCCTCCACCGCATCCACATACAGGTCGTAGTGCGCCGGAGTGGGGCTGGCGATAGCGTCAACCTCGGCGGGCGGTCTAATTGCTTCCATCATGGTCTGCGCACCCAGGTCGCTTAGCAGCATGAAGCCCATTGGTTCATCCCAGGCCAGTACGCGCGGGGCAATCAAGCCGGCGCCGTTCATCAGGCCGGCGACCTTGACGAAAGGTTTGCAATCTTCCTGTGCAGGTGGTGCGTCCATGACGATGTAACTGCCATCGCCTGTTGCGGCGTCCACCCGGAAGTAGCGCCGAAAACTTGCGTCAGCTGATGCCGGCCTGATGGTGTCGACCCGCAGGTTGTGCTGGCGGGCAGCGGCGGTCAGCCAGGCTTCGAAAGCCATGGCACGTGCCGGGTCGGCCCAGGCAATGGAGGGAGTGGTCATGTTTCTGGAGTCCCTGCCAGCCCTGCAATTGGGCGCTGGTTCGACATTGTGGGGACGGGGTGGAGGGTCATGGATAATCAGGCCTGATTTTACAAACGGGTTTATCTCACATAAACGATGCGCCGCGCATCCCCTTCGCCCTTTATTCTTTCCCCGATAGCTCAAGCTGTCTCCACGCTGGTGGTTTGCGCAGCACTGGGGATGACCGGTGCCGGGACGGCGCTCGCCCAAACTCCGGCTGCGTCACCTGCTCCTCTTCAGGGCGCTTCCGCCGTCCCCTCCGCAGACCCGCCCGCAGGCGACACCCCGAAACTCAAGTCTTCGCCCCAGCTGGCCGAGCAGGTTTCCAGCGACCCGCAGGACAAGGGCCCCACATTTGTTTTTGGCGACCGGATTTCCGGCCGCCCCGATCTTGAGACCGTGATTGACGGCAATGCGGAATTGCGCCGCGGGTCTACCGCCATCCGCGCGGACCGCATTGAGTACTACCAGCCCGAAGACCAACTTAAAAGCCGCGGCAATGTTCGCATCAACCGGGCGGGCAACAGGTTTGAGGGTCCCGAGCTGGAGATCAAGCTGGACCGGTTTGAAGGCTTTTTCACGACGCCGGCCTACCGCTTCCTCAGCAACAGCGGAAACGGCCAGGCGGAGCGGATCGATTTCATCGATGAAGGCCATTTGACGGCCCAGCGCGCCAGCTACACCACCTGCGAGCGCAATGACGAGGCCAGCTGGGAGCCCTCATGGGTATTGCGCGCCAGAAGCTTCGAGTTTGACCTGGACCGCGAAGTTGGCGTTGCCAATGGAGCCGTTGTGCGTTTCAAGGATGTGCCTATCCTGGCTTTCCCCCGGGTGAGTTTTCCGTTGAGCGACAAGCGCAAGTCGGGTCTTCTGCCGCCCTCCATCGGCATGGGCTCAATCAACGGGTTTGAGTATCGGCAACCTTATTACTTTGATATTGCGCCCAATCGGGACGCGACATTTTCACCGGCGATCATGACCAAACGCGGGGTGGACCTCGCCGGCGAATTCCGCTACCTGGAGCCGAAGTACACAGGCGAACTGCAGGGAAACTTCCTGCCCGGCGACAAGTTGCGCAATCGTGACCGCTGGTCCTACAGTTATCAACACGTTGGTGCCTTCAGCAGCGGCCTGTCATCCGTCGGCGACCTGGGCATCAACCTCAACATGAACCGGGTGAGTGACAACGATTATTGGCGTGACTTTCCAGCTCTCAAGGGGGCGACCACCCAGCGCCTTCTGCCCCAGGACGCGAGTTTGTCGTGGACCCGCGGGTTCTTTTCTTCGTCCATGCGAACGCTCAAATGGCAGACATTGCAGGATGTCACTTCGCCCATCGTTCCGCCTTACGACCGCCTGCCCCAGTTTGCAGCGGCGTACACCCGTGTGGATGCGCCGGTGGTGGGATTGGGCAATGGCTTTGACTGGTCGGTGGAGGGCGACTTCACCCGTTTTTCCGCAGATCGTCAGCTCACCAACCAGCCCAATAGTGACCGGGCATTCACGCGGCTGCAACTGAGCCGCCCCTGGCTGCTGCCTGCGGGGTACATCACCCCCAAAGTGCAGCTGCATGCCACGAGTTACAAATTTGATTCAGCGTTGCCCAATGGTGCGACAACGGCGTCGCGTGTTGTGCCTACCTTCAGCCTGGACAGCGGCGTGCAGTTTGAACGTAATGCCGGGTTCCTGGGCCGGAACTTTACCCAGACACTGGAGCCCCGGGCCTTTTATGTGCGTACACCCTATCGCGACCAGAGCCTGCTGCCCAACTACGACTCCGGGTCCAACGACTTCAACTTCGCCACGGTCTTTACCGAAAACGCATTTGTCGGCAATGACCGTATTTCAGACGCTAACCTGCTGACCCTGGGCGTTACCTCGCGTCTGCTGGATCCTGCGACCGGTGCTGAAGCTGTGCGTGTCGGCATTGCGCAGCGCTTTCGTTTTGAGGATCAGAAGGTGACCCTGCCGGGTGTATTGCCGGTCACCGACCGCATCAGCGACTTGCTGGTCGGGGCTTCCGTCAATTGGGTGCCGCAGTGGTCTTTCGACAGTACGGTTCAGTACAACCCGAAGACCAAGCAATCTGAGCGTGCATCGATTGGCGTGCGCTACAACCCCAGCAATTACCGCGTCATCAGTGCCGCATTCCGGCGCCAGCGCAATGTCAGCGAGCAAATTGACGTGGGCTGGCAGTGGCCTATCAATGATTTGTGGGGCGACAAAGGAAAAGATCTGGGCGCTGGGCAGGGCCAGGGAGGCGGCCGCTACTATGCCGTTGGGCGCCTGAATTACAGCGTGCTGGACAAAAAACTGGTCGACTCGATCATCGGTGTTGAATACGATGGTTGCTGCTGGATAGGGCGCGTGGTTCTGCAGCGCTCTCAAACCGGGACCGGAAGCTCGGATACGAAAATCCTGTTCCAGCTTGAACTTGTGGGGTTTTCGCGCCTCGGCTCCAACCCCCTGGAAACCCTGAAGTCGAATGTTCCACGTTACCAATATCTGCGTGAGAATACCAGCACGCCAAGCCGCTTTACTACTTATGACTAATAACCGCGCCGTCTCAAGATTCCTTTTGAACTCCATTCAAGCCGCCACAACGGCCTTGGCATTGTCGATTGTGCTGATGGTGGGTGCTCAGGCGCAGGGGTTGCGGCCATCGGGTACATTGCGCCTGCCCGACGCGGCCACGGGCTCCCGGACTGCGTCGGCGCAAGGAAGCGCGCAGCGGCAGGCTGACTTCATTGTTGCCGTGGTCAACTCCGAACCCATTACCAATAATGAGGTTCGAAGCAAGTTGATTCGGACCGAGCAACAAATGCTTCAGATGGGCGCGACAGTGCCGCCGCGCAGTGAAATGGTCGGACAAATTCTGGAACGCCTGATCAGCGACAAGGCGCAGCTGCAAATGGCGCGCAATTCGGGCCTGCGGGTCGATGACAATGCCGTCGAAGCTGCGGTCCAGACCGTCGCCAGCCAAAACCAGATCACGGTCGACGAGCTGCGCAACCGCCTGAAAGCGGACAGGATTGACTATGCCCAATTCCGCTCGGAATTGAGGGACGAGCTTTTGGTCAGCCGCCTGCGCCAGCGAGAACTGGAGGCGCGTGCGACGGTTACGGAGCAGGAAGTCGACCAATTTCTGCGTGATCAGGATGGCGGCACCCCATCGTCTTCGCTGGCTCTCAACCTCGCGGAAATTCTGGTGGCCGTGCCGGAAAATGCCACGCCCGATCAAGTCGCAGCACTGCAGGCCAAGGCCCAGCAGGTGATGGACCGTGCCCGCAACGGTGCCGACTTCACGGCGCTGGCCGCCGAAGTTTCAGCGTCTCCCACGCGCGCTTCAGGTGGCCTGATGGGGCTGCGGACTGCAGACCGCTATCCTGATCTCTTTGTTGAGGCGACAAGCAAATTGCAGGCGGGAGGTCTCGCGGGGCCGGTTCGAAGCGGGGCGGGATTTCACATCCTCAAAGTCATCGAAAAACGGCAAGGCGGCATGCCCAGCATGATGGTGGCACAAACCCATGCCAGGCATATCCTGCTCCGGTTGACGCCACAGCTCAGTGAAGCCGCCGCGGTGGAGAAGCTGGCGGGTTTTAAAAGACGCATCCAGGCCGGGCAGGCTGATTTCGCGGCACTCGCACGTGAGAACAGCGACGATGCCTCCGCAAAGGAAGGCGGTGACCTCGGCTGGGCAAGCACCGGCATGTTTGTGCCTGAGTTCGAGAAAGTCATGAACGGGCTGGCACCCAATCAGGTCTCGGATCCCTTGGTATCCCGTTTTGGCGTCCATCTTATTCAGGTACTTGAACGCCGCGAGACCCAGCTATCGCAACGTGAACAGCGGGAGATGGCACGCGGTGTGCTGCGCGAGAAAAAGCAAAACGAAGCCTATGCACTGTGGATCCAGGAGATTCGGGGCCGCGCCTATGTGGAGTACCGTGACGCACCGCAGCTGTGAAGATCGCCTCAGGCCTTCCTTAAGGTTCCATTCGCGCTGCGTGGGCGGGTCAACTTTCCGGGTGACTTCTCCAAGAAACGGCAGCCTTGTTTGTATGCCAGTCTGGCGGCTTTAGGTCGCCCCCAATGTGAAACATATTCCGCGCAAGCGTTTTGGCCAGCATTTCCTGACGGATCAAGGCGTCATTGAGGGGATTGTGCAGGCGATTGCTCCACGTCCAGGACAGGCCATGGTGGAGATCGGGCCTGGATTGGCTGCGCTGACCCAACCCCTGGTTGAACGGGTGGGGCACTTGACGGTCATTGAGCTGGACCGCGATCTTGCCCGTCAGTTGCGATTGCACCCCCAGCTTGCCGTGGTTGAGTCCGACGTGTTGAAAGTGGATGTCCGCCAGCTGGCGCGAACGGCCTGTGCCGAAGGGCAAAAACTTCGGGTGGTCGGCAATCTCCCCTACAACATCTCTACACCCATCCTGTTTCATTTGCTGGATGCCGTGGAGGTCATAGAAGACCAGCACTTCATGTTGCAAAAAGAAGTGATAGACCGGATGGTGGCGGTGCCAGCTACCAGCGATTATGGCCGGCTCAGCGTGATGCTGCAGTGGCGCTACGCGATGGAAAATGTGCTGTTCGTGCCGCCGCACAGTTTCGATCCGCCGCCGCGGGTCGATAGCGCCGTGGTGCGCATGGTGCCGCATGCAGCGCCTGTGGCGCTGGACGTCAAACTCCTGAGTGAGCTGGTGCAGGTCGCCTTTAGCCAGCGCCGCAAGTTGCTGCGTCACACCTTGGGAAAGTGGCTGGACAGCCACGGTTTTGGCGGGCAGTTTGATGTCAAGCGACGCGCTGAAGAAGTCGGGGTGACCGAGTATGTGGCCCTGGCGCGGAGCGTAGCGCAACTGCGCAATTAGCTGTCGGTACACCTGATATGAAGATATTTGTCATCTCACTTCCCGAGGCGACCACCAGGCGAGCGACTATTGACCGGCAAATGATGGCGCTGGGGCTGCGCTATAGCCTGATTGATGGTGTGCGAGTCGACCCAGGACGGCTGGCCGAGGTTGGTTACAGCGAAAGTGCGCGCCTGATTCGTTATGGTTACAGCATGTCGCCGGGGGAGGTCGGCTGTTTTCTCGCGCATCGGGATGCCTGGAGAGCAGTGCTGGCCGAGGGCGGAAAATGCCTGGTGCTGGAAGATGACGTATTAATTCCAACGCTAAGTACGGCGTTGCTCGCCCAGCTTGAATTGGCACCGTATCCAATGGTCAGGCTCGCAGGCGTTTTTGAGAAACGGCACAAATTCATCGGCGACACACCGTACGCAAAGTATTGGGGTGACCCTTCCGGCGCGGCGGCTTATGTGCTGGGACCGCTGGAGGCCGCGGAGTTGATACGGCGATCAGCGCGGTTTTACATGGCCGTTGACGACTTTATGGAGGCGAGGCATTTACACGGTATCAATACCTATGCCTTGTTGCCCTATCCGGTCCGCCAGGCGGGAACCGACACGCAAATCGGCCATCGGGTTCGACCGCGATTGTCCGGCATCGCGCGTCTTCAGCTGATGCTGGTGCGCATCCCGATTGATATCAGCAAATATTTTCACCGCATTCTTTACTACATGTTTTAAGTCGCGGCGCCGTCGGATGCGGCCGTTGTCTTTAACTTCCGGCCTGGCGAAAAAAAGCCCGCAACAAGCGGGCCTTTTGTGAACCGGACAGCGTGCCTTTTTTCAGGCAGCTGCCAGCCAGTAACCCGCATTAAACGGGCTGCTCATGCGCAACGCCAGTGGCGACACGTCTACCAATTTGTCGGTCGGCATGACTTCTTCGCCTTCCGCGGTTGCTTGCTGGGCCTCATTCGCCCGATCCCCTTGGCCAATGTCTGGGGAGCGGGCTACAGAAAAGAATAGAAACATCTGAACGGTATCTTGCGATCCGCCCAGTAATCAGAGGCATCCCGGAAGATGTCGAGCAACTGCTCGCGCGCTTCCTTGTCAAATTTGGCGTTGGCCGGAATTTGCTCGAGCACGACAATAAAGCCGGGCTGCGGGCCTGACTTGTGGACCAGGTCCGTCATGCAGTCGTACAGTGCGTCGAAGTTTTTGCCGAAATGCGCCGGAAAGGTGTACTGCGCCGCAATCATGTCCAGCACGTCCTGCTTGCTCTGGGCGTTGCCCAGGTTGGCGTACAGGAAATGCTGGTTTAAATGTGTCGCGGCATCCTGCAGGTCTTGCACCCGGAAGGCCCGTATGGATTGAACGATATTGGGACGTACGCCGCGCAAGGGCGTTTCACCGTCCTTGCGCAAAGGCGTTTCGTTGTCCCGACGAAGTGGTGTATCCATCTCCGCTACTCTTTCTCTTAAGTCAAAAACTCAAAATAACGATCACAGTTCAATTTATTGAACGATTTTGCGAAAACTCGCATAGTGATCGTCGGTGTAATAACAGGCATCAGGTGCGACAGGTTTCAAGCCACCACAAACGATGCGCCGGGCTCCCCGGCTGCGCTCACCGGGCGTTCTGACGGTGTATTCACGGTAGTAACCGCGACTTTGAGCCGGTAGAAGTCGTTCCCGGTTCCCAAACACCACGCCGTCCTTTTCATGCTTGAAAGGCCCGCCTTGGTAGATCAGCACCATCATGTCGCGTCCCTGGGGGGGCAATTGGACGGTCGCTATGGTCCCGATCGGAACCGGGCCCTTTGCCTGCACCATGCTGGGGATTGACCCGGCCAGACCGGTTGCCAAAACCAGCAACATGGCCGTTTTGGCCGCCCACCCATTGCGCAACATGAAAAAAACCTTTTTCTCGAATCCAGAGTTACCCGCCGATTTTTCGGGTTAACCCTTAAATTTCAAGAGAGGTAGTTTGCCGCATGTGGCTAAAAAACGCAAGTGGATGCTGAAAATTTAGGCAGTAAAGAGAGAGGTCATTGATACACTAAGTTAGTGCTAGCTATCTAATTTTTGCTTATCGACTCGCATTGGCATCCGCGACCGTCAATGCGGTCATGTTGACAATACGGCGCACCGTTGCCGTAGCAGTCAGGATGTGCATGGGCTTGTTTGCTCCCAGCAAAACCGGGCCGATGGCGATATTGCCACCCGCCGCTGTTTTCAGCAGGTTGTAGGAAATGTTCGCTGCATCAATATTGGGCAGTACCAGGAGGTTGGCCTCACCCGTCAGGGTGCTGTTCGGCATGATGAGGGCGCGCGCATCGGCGTCCAGTGCCATGTCGCCATGCATCTCCCCATCAACTTCAAGCCACGGCGCTTTTTCGCGCAGCAACTCCAGCGTGCGGCGCATTTTCAGGGCGCTGGGCAAGTTGGAAGATCCAAAATTCGAATGCGACAGCAGAGCCGCCTTCGGTTTGATGCCAAAGCGCATCATTTCCTCGGCCGCCATGGTGGTGATCTCCGCGAGCTGCTCCGCAGTCGGATCGCAGTTGACGTGCGTATCGAGCAGGAACACCTGGCGCCCCGGAAGCAACAAGCCGTTCATGCAGGCATAGGTGTTGACGCCTTCGCGCTTGCCGATGACCTGATCCAGATAGTCCAGATGATGGGCCGTCGTGCCCC
Organism: Polaromonas sp. P1_F1; assembly: GCF_056405795.1. Lineage (NCBI taxonomy): Bacteria > Pseudomonadati > Pseudomonadota > Betaproteobacteria > Burkholderiales > Comamonadaceae > Polaromonas > Polaromonas sp. P1_F1. The sequence goes on along the minus strand of NZ_JBFUBJ010000012.1, from coordinate 49,570 downwards.
AGGTACCGCAAATCAGCCCGTCCACGTCGCCTTTGTGCAGCAACATGCCGGCGATCAATGTGAGGCGGCGGCGCATTTCGATTTTGGCGATCTGCACCGTCACACCACGGCGTTCCATGAGGCGGTGATAGGTTTGCCAGAAGTCGCGGTAGCGATGATCCTGCTCGACATTGACCACGTCGTAGTCGAGCTCCTCCTTCAGGCGCAGGCCGAATTTTTCGATGCGCTGGGCAATGATGGCGGGTCGGCCAATCAGTGTCGGGCGTGCGAGTCCTTCATCCACCACGATCTGGCAGGCACGCAGCACGCGTTCTTCCTCACCCTCGGCATAGGCCACACGCTTGCGGCTGGCGGCCTTGGCGGCCGCGAAAATCGGTTTCATCACCGTGCCCGAGGCGTAGACAAAGCTTTGCAGCCGTTCGCGGTAAGCGTTCATGTCCTGAATGGGCCGCAGGGCCACGCCGCTGTCGGCCGCCGCCTGTGCGACGGCGGGCGCGATCTTCATCATGAGGCGCGGATCGAAAGGCTTGGGAATCAGGTATTCGGGCCCGAACGCCAGCTTTTCACCCACGTAGGCGGCTGCCACGACTTCACTTTGCTCGGCCTGCGCCAGCTCGGCTATGGCGTGTACAGCCGCGATTTCCATCTCGACGGTGATGGTGGATGCTCCGGCATCCAGTGCGCCGCGGAAGATGTAGGGAAAGCACAGGACGTTGTTGACCTGATTCGGGTAGTCGGTGCGGCCGGTCGCCATGATGGCGTCGTCGCGCACGGTCCGGACGTCCTCCGGCGTGATCTCGGGATTGGGATTGGCCAGCGCCAGGATGATGGGCTTGGCGGCCATTTTGGCGACCATGTCTTTCTTGAGCACGCCGCCGGCGGAAAGGCCCAGGAAGATGTCCGCGCCAGCGATGACGTCGGCAAGCGTGCGTGCATCGGTCTTCTGCGCGAACTGGATCTTGTCTTCGTCCATCAGCTCGGTGCGGCCTTCGTAGACCACGCCAGCCAGATCGGTCACGAACACGTTTTCGCGCTGGATGCCCAGCTTGAGCAACAGGTTCAGGCAAGCCAGGGCGGCCGCGCCCGCGCCGGACGTCACGAGCTTGACTTGCCCCGGACCTTTGCCGACAACCTTGAGCGCATTCAGGACGGCCGCGCCCACGGTGATGGCGGTACCGTGCTGGTCATCATGGAAGACCGGGATCTTCATGCGCTTGCGCAGCTCACGCTCGATATAAAAACAGTCGGGCGCCTTGATGTCTTCAAGGTTGATGGCGCCGAAGGTCGGCTCCAGCGAAGCAATGATGTCGACCAGCTTGGCCGGGTCTTTTTCGTCGATCTCAATGTCGAAAACATCCACGCCGGCGAACTTCTTGAACAGTACGCCCTTGCCTTCCATGACCGGCTTGGAGGCCAGCGGGCCGATGTCGCCCAGCCCCAGCACGGCGGTGCCGTTGGTCACGACAGCCACAAGGTTGCCGCGGCTGGTGTACTTGAAGGCGTTGTTCGGGTCCTTGACGATTTCTTCGCAAGGTGCCGCGACGCCTGGGGAATAAGCCAGGGCCAGGTCGCGCTGGTTGGTCAGCTGTTTGGTCGCTGCGATGGCGATCTTGCCCGGGGTCGGAAACTCGTGGTATTCAAGTGCGGCGCTGCGCAATTCGGCGCGTTTTTCTTCGCGATTGGCTTCAGTGCTATTGGGCGTCGCGGTGGGGGGTGTCGGCATCAGCAAGGTCTCCAGCGGAAACGGTCGGGTCGACCGTCAATTTCTTGTAAGGTCTGCGATTGTAGGCCGTCGGAGGGGAAAACCCTAGTAAGTGAATCTACGCAAAAAGGTGCTTTGCTTTTGACTTTTCAGCACAGAAAGCCGCTTTGCCGCGTAGCTCATTCACGATGGCGGCGCGTAGCCGTTTTTTGAGCGCTTTAAGCGCGAAATAAAAAAAGCCAGGTTGGCGGGCCTGCGCCGCTCAGCGCGCAACACCCAGCAAATGGTCCAGGCGCTCGGGCTGCTCGCGCAACGCCTGGGCCGTTCCGGTGTGGACCACCATGCCGCGGTCCAGCACCACGGCGCTGTCGGAAATCGCCAGAATGGCCTGCGGGTGCTGCTCCACGATGATGGCGCTCAGGCCCTCTTCGCGCGTGATGCGGCGTATGGCGCGCAGCAGCTCCTCCACGATGATGGGCGCCAGGCCCTCCAGCGGTTCGTCGAGCAGCAGCAGCTTCGGGTTGAGTACCAGCGCACGACCCACAGCCAGCATCTGCTGCTCGCCGCCCGACAGCTGCGTGCCCAGGTTGCCCTTTCGCTCGGCCAGGCGCGGGAACATGGCGTACACGCCATCGGGGTTCCATTTGCCCGGGCGCGCCACCGCCGTCAGGTTCTCGTGCACCGTCAGCGACTTGAAGATATTGCGCTCCTGCGGCACCCAGCCTATGCCGGCCGCCGCGCGTTCGTGCGAGGGCAAATGGTGCAACGCGACCATGGATGCGCCCGCCCCGAACGAGATGGCGCCGCCGTGCTGCCGCGTCGCGCCTGCCAGTGTGTTGATCAGCGTGGTTTTGCCGGTGCCGTTGCGGCCCAGCAGCGCGAGCGTCTGTCCCTCGCCCAGCGTGAACGACACCTCGTGCAGCACCACCGCCTCACCGTAGCCGGCGCGCAGTTTGTCGACCTTGAGCAGTTCAGCCATGAGCCACCTCTTCGCCATGGCCCAGATAGACCGCCTTGACCTGAGGGTCGGCCGCGATCTCCTCAGGCGTGCCTTCGGTCAGCAGCGTGCCGTTGACCAGTACCGTCATGGTGGTGGCGAAGCTGAACACCAGGTCCATGTCGTGCTCGATCAGCAGTACCGACACGTCAGCGGGCAGTGCGGCCACGGTCTGCAGCAGTTCTTCGCGCTCGCCGGCCGGCACACCGGCCACGGGTTCGTCGAGCAGCAGCACGCGCGGCTCGCAGGCCAGCGCCACGGCGATTTCCAGCAGGCGGCGCTTCCCGTAGGCCAGCATGCGGGTCGGCTGGTCCATCACTCCGGTCAGGTGAAACTGCTCCAGCAACTGTTCGCAGCGCTCGGCCACGCGCTGGTTGCGCCCCAGCGCCTGCCACCATTTCGCGCCGAGCCCCGCTTGCTGCGATACGGTCAGTGCCAGCGTTTCCAGCGGCGTGAGCGAATCGAAGAGCTGGTTGATCTGGAAGGTGCGCACCATCCCGCGCTTGACGCGCTGGTGCGGCGCCAGCCGCGTAATGTCTTCGCCATCGAGGAAGATGCGGCCTTCGGTCGGCTGCAGAACGCCCGTCAGCAGGTTGACCAGCGTGGTCTTGCCCGCACCGTTCGGCCCTATCAGCGCATGGCGCGCGCCGCGACGCAGGTTCAGGCTCACGTTGTTGGTGGCGGCAATGCCACCGAAGCGCATCACCAGCCCTTGCGCGGACAGTACCGCGTCGCTGTGCGGCGCCGCGCTCATGGCTGGCCTCCGCGCTTAGGCAGCCATGCCCAGGGCCGGACCAGGCGCTCGCGCCCCACCAGCACCAGCACCACCAGGAAGAGGCCTATCCAGAAGGTCCAGTACTGCGGCGTGATGGACGACAGCGCGTCCTGCATCAGCTTGAACACAATCGCCCCGGCCACACCCCCGTACAGCCAGCCCGCACCGCCAACCACCAGGATCAGCAGCACATCGGCCGAACGATGAAACTCAAACAAATCCAGCGAGGCAAAGCCGGTGGTTTGCGTCATCAACGCTCCCGCGGCGCCCGCGACGCCGGCCGCCACCGTATAGACCACCGCCAGCCGTGAAGCGACTGGAATGCCGATGGCCATGGCGCGCAGGCGGTTGTCGCGTATCGCCTTGAGTGTCGCGCCCAGCGGCGAATGCACGAGGCGACGCATCAGCACAAACAAAATGAGCAGCACGGCCAGCGAGTAATAGGCGGCGGTGCGGCCCGACAGGTCAAACTCGAAGCGGCCCAGCAGCGGGCCCATGACCACGCCCTGCAGGCCATCGGCGCCACCGGTCAGCCAGTCAAGTTTGTTGGCCAGCTCCAGCAGGATAAGCGCCACGCCCAGTGTCACCATGAGCCGTGTCAGGTCGCTGCCGCGCTGGATGGTGAGTGAACACACAGCACCCAGCAGCGTGGCGGTGGCGATGCCCACCGCCAGGCCCACCAGCGGGTCCGGCATCACCAGCTTGGCGAACAGCGCCGCCGCATAGCCGCCTATGCCGAAGAAGGCTGCATGGCCCAGCGAGACGATGCCGGTGTAACCCAGCACCAGATCCAGCGACACCGCGAACAGCGCGACGATGGCGATCTCATTGATGATGGACGCGTGGCTGGGCATCACCACCGGCGCGGCGAAGGCGGCGAGCCAGAGCACCGGTTCCCAGAGCTTCCAGCGGCTGTTTTTGAGCAGGGACGTTTGAGTGTTCATTTATCTGCCACCCTTGCGCACAAAGAGGCCCTGCGGCCGCCAGATCAGGATCGCGATCATCAGGCTGTAAACGATGAAGGCCCCCAGCTTGGGGATGTAGTACTTGCCCGCCACATCGGCAATGCCCAGCAGCAGCGCGGCCAGCAGCGGCCCAGTGATCGACGTGGTGCCGCCCACGGCCACCACGATCAGGAAGTAAATCATGAACTTGAGCGGAAAGCTCGGGTCCAGCCCCAGCACTTCGGCGCCCAGCGCGCCGCCCAGGCCGGCCAGTCCCGAGCCGACGGCGAAGGTCGAAAGGAACACCAGGTTGACGTTGATGCCCAGGCCGGCCGCCACGCGCTGGTCGTCCACCGAGGCACGCAAGCGGCTGCCGAAGCGTGTGCGAGTCAGCACGAATTGCAGGCCCAGCGTGAGCGCGGCGCACACCGCAATGATGAACAGCCGGTAGTGGCCCATGCCCAGCATCCAGGCGCCGCTGCCAATCTCGGTGCGGCCCTTGAGCCATTGGGGCAGCTGCACGATCTGCTGCGTCGAGCCGACGAAGTAGTCCACGCTGGCCACCGCCATGAACACCAGGCCGATCGAAAACAGCACCTGGTCCAGATGCGGCTTGTTGTACAGCGGCCGGTACAGCGTGCGCTCCAGTACAGCGCCCAGCAGCGCCGAGCCGGCGAAGGCCAGAGGCAAGCACAGCAAAAAAGGCACGCCGAAGTGCTGCATCAGCAACACGGTGATGTAGCCGCCGGCCATCGCGAAAGCACCATGCGCGAGGTTGATGAAATTCATCAGGCCCATGGTCACCGCCAGTCCCACCGCCAGAATGAACAGCAGCATGCCGTAAGCGATACCGTCGAAAAGAATCGTGAGCATTTATCTTCGCAAGGAACGGCGCGGAACCGGCTTTGCCGGGCCGCAGAGGTTGCCCCCAGCAGGGGGGGAGGCGCCGCGAAGCGGCGCTTCGGGGGGTTACTTGTTCTTCCCTGGGTCCTTGACGTCCTTGATCACGTCAAACTCCACGTTGTAGAGTTGCCCGTCCTTCTTCTCGACCTTGCGCAGATAGACGTCCTGCACGATGTCGCGCGTCTGTGCGTCGATGAAGATCTTGCCGCGCGGGCTTTCAAAGAGCTGGCCCTTCATGGCTTCGAGCAGCGCGTCGCCGCCACCCTGGCCCTTGCTGGTTTTGAGCGCCTCGTAAATTACCCGCATGCCGTCATAGCCACCCACGGCCATGAAGTTGGGGCGCAGGCCCTTGTTGGCTTTGGCAAACGCTTCCACGAATTTTTTGTTCATGGCCGAGGGGTGCGCCGCCGAATAGTGGTGGGAGGTCACCACGCCGATCGCGCCGTCACCCATGTCGTTGAGCTGGTCGTCGTCCGTCACGTCGCCGGTGGCGATCAGCCGGATGCCGGCCTTGTCCAGGCCGCGTTCGAGAAACTGCTTCATTACCGCGGCGCCCGCGCCCGAGGGCACAAAGACGAAGAGCGCATCGGGCTTGTTGTCTCGCACCTTTTGCAGGAAGGGCGCGAAGTCGGGATTGCGCAGCGGCACGCGTAGCGCGTCGGTCACCTGGCCGCCGTTGAAGGTCAGGCGGTCCTTGAAGAATTTTTCGGCATCAATGCCGGGGCCGTAATCGGACACCAGCGTGACCACCGTCTTGATGCCGTTCTTGGGCGCCCAGTCAGCCAGCGCGACCGAAACCTGCGGCAAGGTGAAGCTGCTGCGCACGATGTAGGGGGAGGCCTGCGTGATGCTGGATGTTGCCGCGGCCATCACCACCATGGGTGTCTTGGACTGCGTCGCAATGGGCGCGGTGGCCAGGGCCGAGGGCGTGATGCCAAAGCCTGCCAGCACGTTGACCTTGTCGTTGACCACCAGCTCCTGCGCCAGGCGGCGTGTGGTGTCCGGCAGCGAGGTGTCGTCCTTCACGATCAGCTGGATTTTCTTGCCCGCCACGCTGTCGCCGTTCTGCGCCATGTAAAGCCGTACGGCCGCCTCGATCTGCCGGCCCGTGGTGGCCTGCTGGCCCGTCATCGGCAGGATCAGGCCGATCTTGAAGGTGTTGTCCTGGGCCAGTGCCGGGGCGGCGGCAAGTGCCGCGGCCGACAGCGCGGCGGCGGTGAGGAAGGTACGTTTTTTCATGCTTGTCTCCTGGGTGGTTTTCAGTTCTTGCTGCTGCGTCAAACGCGGCGGAGTTCAGGTTGCCGGCATCGGGTTGCAAACCGGTGCGAGTCTAGTATGAGTGCGGTATCAGCACAAATGTTCGATATGTGAACACATCGGCCATGACCTCCATGCCCTCCATGGCTTCATTGTGTGGGTTGCCGCTCACGGGGTCACTGCTGGTTCGCGGTCGATTGTGCGATCATCGCGCGCATGACCCGGTGATCGCACACAAGTTGTCCCCTCACGCGTCGGGCCGGTAGGAAGAATCCAGCGTCACCGAACCGACCACGCGCGAGACACAGGCGCACAAGCGCGTGTTTTGCTGTTTCTCGTGCTCGCTCAGAAAGACGTCGCGGTGGTCGATCTCGCCGTCCACCGCCAGCACGTCCAGCGTGCACAGGCCGCATTCGCCGCGCTTGCAGTCGGACACCGCTTCCACGCCCGCCTGCTCCAGCGCGTCCAGCAGGCTGCAACCGGCCGGCACGGTGATGTCCAGCGCGTGGCGCGGAATCAGCACCCGGAAAGCCTGCGGCGCATACCGCCCGCTGTTGCCGAAGGTCTCGTAACGCAGGTCAGTCGCTGGCCGGCCCGAGGCCTCCCAGGCATGGCGCGCGGCGTCCAGCATGGGCACCGGGCCGCAGACGTACATTTGCGCGCCCGCCGGCAGCGCCGCTATCTCGCCGGCAAAGTCGATGCGCGCGTCGACGGCCACATGAAGCCGTTCGCCCAGGCAAGCCCGCAGTGTTTCGCCGTAAGCCAGTTCAGATTCACTGCGCGTGCCATACAGCATGCGCAGCGGCCGGCCCGACTGCGCACAGCGGGCGGCCAGCACTTCGGCCATGCCGACCAGCGGCGTGATACCTATGCCGCCGGCCACCAGCAGGTAGGCTGGCGCGTTGAAGTCCAGCGGGAAATGGTTGCGTGGGCCGCTCACCTGCAGCCGGTCGCCGGCGGCCAGCTGCCACATCGCGCGCGAACCGCCGCGGCCGTCGTCCAGCCGCTTCACGGCGATGCGATACGTTTGCGCATCGGTCTCGCCAACCAGCGAGTAAGAGCGCAGCTGCGGCTTGCCGTCCACCAGCAGCTGCACCTGCAGGTGGCTGCCGGGTTCGTGGCGCTGCACGGTGGCTGCGTCACCCGTGGGCCGGATGCGAAACTCGCGCACGGTGGGCGTGAGGTCCTCAAAAGATTCAATGACCGCATCGGTCCAGCTGGAGGTGGCTTTCATTCAGTTTTCCGTGATCTCTTCAATTCGAGGGTCGCCGTGGAACCGGCTTTGCCGGGCCACTGGTGGCGCCCCCTGGGGGGAGGCGGCCGCAGGCCGCTTCGGGGGGAACGTCATTTCTTTCTAATTAGACGCACGCCAGGCATCTGGTCCAGGTTGTGGCTGGCCACGGCAGCGCGCAGGTTGCGCTGGGCCAGGCGTGAGTGCTCGCGCATGATCGCTTCGGCGCGCGAGCCTTCGCGCTGCTCAATGGCGTCGAGCACCTGGCGGTGCTGGTCTTGCGCCACGACCAGCATGTCGCGCGCGCCCGGGGAATTGGCCTGCACCACCACGAAACCCGAAGGCGACGCAAAGGGCAGGCTGAACACGCGTTCGAGTTCCTTGGCAATCACGCTGCTGCCAGCCATTTCACCCAGCAGTTCATGAAACCGTTCGTTCAGCGCGACGTAGGAAGAGAAAGCCTCATCGTCCAGCGCAGGCTGGCTGAGCACCGCATCAATCTTGCCCAGGCATTCGCGGGCTTCGTTCAGCACCACGGTGGGTGCGCCTCGCTCGGCGGCCAGCCGCGCCGACAGTCCTTCAATGGTGCCGCGCAGTTCGATCGCTTCGGACACATCGCGTTCGGAAAACGTGCGCACGGCGTAGCCCCCATTGGGCAGCGACTCCAGCAGGCCTTCCTGCTCCAGCCGCATCAATGCCGCGCGGATCGGTGTGCGCGAGAAGCCGAGCTTTTCAACGATGGACAGCTCGGCAATGCGCGCGCCGCCGGGCAACTCGCCGGCCAGGATCATCTCGCGAAGCTGAAGCTGCGCCCGCACCTGGGCACTTTCAAGGCTGTTTTGGCCTGTACCCCTGTCAGAATCTGCGCCGGCAGCTACTGAATTGATAGCATTGATTGTGGTTCGCATAAAAATGACCCCGCCTCAGGCCGCCAGCCGGATAGCGATGACAGGCGCTGGTGGTTTTTCTTTCGCGATCAGTCCGTCTATCAGGCGGCGTGCCCACATCGAGCCGGCATCGATGTTGAGGTTGTAGAACTGGTGGTCCGGGTGTTCGTCGATGGCGATTTGCTGGGCCTCCAGCACATGTTCGTCCTCGCGGAAGATGCCGGCCACGCCCTCGCGCAGCTGGTGCGTCAGGCGCTGCTCACCCAGGCAGTAGTTGCGTGCGAAAGCCCAGAAATAGTGGCAGCTGCCGTCTGTTTCTGGCGTCACCGTGTTCAGCACAAAACCATTGACGCCCTTGCTGCGGTCGCCCGGCTGGCCGTCCTTGGGTGGCGCGCCTGATCCGGCTTCGGCTACGCCGACGTCGATGTTCACAGTGCAGGGCGCTTCGAATTTGATGATCTGCCAGCGATCCACCTTGCCCCTGTAGCCGCGCGCATGCTCGATCTGCCCGGCCCAGAACGGCGGTGCGTCGATTTTTTCCATCCAGCGCGTGACGGTGGCCGTGCGGTCGCCGTGCGTGGCTACAAAGGGCGCCTCGGCCACGGCGCGCTGGCCGATGCTGGAGCCGTGCACAAAGGTTTCGTGGGTCAGGTCCATCAGGTTGTCGACGACCAGGCGGTAGTCGCACTTCACCGTGATCAGCTTGCCGTCGCCGGCCCAGTCTGCGTCGTCGTTCCAGTGCATGTCGGGCACCAGCGCCGGGTCGGCCTTGGCCGGGTCGCCGGGCCAGATCCAGACAAAGCGGTGCTTTTCCACCACCGGAAACGCGCGCACGCAGGCCGAGGGGTTCAGCGTTTCCTGGCTGGGCATGTGGGTGCAGCGGCCTTGGGCGTTATAGACCAGGCCGTGGTAACCGCAGGTCACCTCGTCGCCGTTCAGCGTGCCCATGGACAGCGGCAGCAGCCGGTGCCAGCAGGCGTCTTCCAGTACGGCGACCTGGCCGTCGGTGCGGCGGAACATCACCACCTTCTGTTTGCAGATCGTGCGCGCCAGCAGCGTGCGGCCCACCTCTACGTCATAAGCGGCGGCATACCAAGCGTTCAGGGGGAAAGTCGATTTCTGGGCATTCATGGATACTTAATGTATACATAAATTGCCAAAATGCCAAGAAAAATAGAGAAATTCAGGGAAAATACGGAGTTTCTGTATTCAATGAGGGGTGATTTTGCTGGAATACCATGGGGGTTTGTGCCTGCAACCGATGGAGACTTTCCCATGACCGCCAAGCTACCCGCCCGTTATGACCATGTCGGCAGCTTTCTGCGCCCGCAGTACCTGCTGGAAGCCCGCGAGCAAAAAGCCAAGGGCCAGATCACGCCCGAACAACTGCGCAAGGTCGAAGACCAGGCCATCACCGAAATCGTGAAGTTCCAGGAAGACGTGGGCCTCAAAAGCATTACCGACGGCGAATTCCGCCGCACTTATTTCCACATCGACTTCCTGGAGCAGATCGGCGGCGTGAAGACCGACATCCCGGTCACCATCCAGCGGCCCGACGGCAGCATGGAACTGGCGCCGCCGGTGATGCGCGTGATTGACAAGGTGCGCCACGTCAAGGACATCCAGCTCGCCGACTTCCAGTACCTGAAAAGCCAGGTCAGTGCGGGCAACACGCCCAAGGTCACCATTCCCTCGCCCACGATGCTGCACTTTCGCGGCGGCCGCGCCGGCATCAGCAAGGAGGCTTATCCCGAACTCGATCCGGCTTTCTACGACGACGTGGCAAAAGCCTATGGCGACGAGTTGCGCAGCCTGGCCGCGGCCGGTTGCACTTATGTGCAGATGGACGACACCAACCTGGCCTACCTGTGCGACGAGAAAATGCGTGAGGCGGCGCGCCAGCGCGGCGACGACCCCAATGAGCTGCCGCACCGCTACGCCAAATTCATCAACAAGGTGGTCGCGCAAAAGCCCGCCGGCATGACGCTGGCCATGCATCTGTGCCGCGGCAACTTCAAGAGCACCCACGCCGCGGCCGGCAACTACGAGCCGGTGGCCGAGGCGCTGCTCAAGGAGATGGACCTGGACGCCTATTTCCTCGAGTACGACGACAGCCGCAGCGGCGATTTCAAGCCCCTGCGCTACCTGCCCAAGGGCAAGACCGTGGTGCTGGGCCTGGTCACCACCAAGTTCGGTGAAATGGAAAGCAAGGACGACCTGAAACGCCGCATTGAAGACGCTGCGAAATACGCACCGCTGGAGCAGCTCGCGCTGTCACCGCAATGCGGCTTCAGCAGCACAGTGCACGGCAACAACATCGCCGTGGAAGCGCAACGCAACAAGCTGCGCCTGGTGGTCGAAACCGCACGCGAGGTATGGGGCACAGCCTGATCTGACCCCCGGGACTGGCGCATGTCGTCCTCCCCTTCTCTTTTCTTTAGCGAGGGGGAGTCCCAACGGACCCCCAGCCCCGGCCTTTTCGAGGCCGCTCAACCGGGCTGCGGCGCTGACTTTTTCGGCTGTGCACTCCCGTCGCAGCCGTCCACGAGGCAAGCCGTTCAACGGGTCGGATGGACCGGTTCCATTAATTGCGCTTGGTTGATCATCAAAATGACTCGTCATCCCTGCTGAGCGTGCGCAAGCAGCTCTCAAAAAGATAGCAATCATGGGCCTGAGCCTGCTGCCCGCAGGCTTTTGGCCCAACCCTCGCCAGTACTGGCGCTGCCGGCCGGCACAGATCCATGAGTGCCGCCCCCTTCTTTGCCTCCTCTTCTCTCTTCTTATTCCTATTGACCGGCGCTTCTTCATGCGGCCGACGGCCACTTCTGTCTGCCTGCCGGTGGGAATAATGCTCCAACATTTACTTACATTTAACCAAGAACATTGAGCGTGCCCGTTTATTTTCTCAAAATCCTAAAATAATCGTGTAAAAACAAACACTTACAGCGAAAATAAAAGGTTCTTTAGCGGAAAATATTGGACAGCGTAAGGGTAAAGCGCTACAACCAATAAAACATTTTGTTTCATTTGTACACCGAAAGGGTCGCTCCTTGCGCAGTTCAGTCTTTCTGGCATCCAGGCTTTTTGCCTGGGGGGTTCTGGGCGCATGCATCGCCCTGAACGTCCCTGCGCTGGCGCAGGCCCGCGTGGACGTGCGGCCCGATGCCGGTACGCTGCTGGAGCCGCAAGGTTCGTTACCGCTGCTACCCCCGCGTAGCGGCCCACTACCTGAACTGACACCACCCCGGGTTGCGGAGCCAGCGGCGGGAACGGCGCGCATCACGCCAGCGGCGTTCAGTTTTTCCGGCAACAGCGTTTTCTCCAGTGAAGCACTTGCGGCTTTGCTGTCGAGCCGGCTCCACCGGTCCACGGATCTGGCTGGCCTCACAGACGCCGCCAATGCCGTCAGCGCGCTCTACCGGCAGAACGGCTATCTGCTCACGCAGGCGTACCTGCCCGAGCAGGCGTTTCCCGCAGAAGGCGGGACTGTCGCCATCACCATCATCGAAGCGCGGGTCGGCCGCGTCACTGTGCGTGTCGACGGCGCTGGTATCTCAAAGACGTTCGCGGAAGAACTGGTGGGCGGCCAGCTGCGGTCCGGTGACGCCGTTACCGAATACGCACTCGACAAGCCGGTGTTGCTGTTGCGCGACCTGGCGGGGTACGACGCCGGCGCTACGGTCGAGCCTGGAGATCGCCTGGGCCTGGCGGATGTCCTGATCACCGTGCAGGGCAAAGGGCCGCGCGCCGACGGCTCGGTCAGCGTAGACAACCATGGTGCGCGCGCCGCTGGTGCCGCGCGTGTCACGTTAAGTGCCAATCTCAACAACCTGCTGGGGCGCGGTGACGTGCTGGCCTTGAGCACCCAGCAAAGCGACCAGGCTGGTTCGACCTTATACCGTGCCGGCTACACCGTGCCGGTCGGCGCTTACGGCACAAGGGTGGGGGTCAGCGCGGTGCGCCTGGATTACGCGCTGGGCAAGCAGTTCGAGCCGCTGGGGGCCAGCGGCCGGGCCGACATTCTCGGCCTCAGCCTGTCCCACCCCCTGCTGCGCGGGCGCGCCAGCAATTTGTACGGCCTCATCAGTGCAGAGCAAAAAAAGCTCGTTGACGAAACGCGCACACCCGCACTCAAAAGCGAGCGCGACATCGCCGCGCTCAGGCTGGGGCTGGCGGGCAACTTCATCGACGAACTGGCAGGCGGCAGCAGCCTGAACAACTATGCCGTGAACGCCACCTTTGGCCGCCTCACGTTGAATGCGGCCGATCAGGCGCTTGACGATGGCCTCGGCGGCCTGCGCACAGCGGGCGGTTTCAGCAAGCTGAACCTGGAATTCCAGCGCTCCCAGTTTTTTGATGCCGCTTACAGCTTTCACGTCGCGGCACAGGCCCAGCTGGCGTCGAAAAACCTCAGCTCGGCCGAAAAAATGGTTCTGGGCGGGCCCAATGGCGTGCGCGGCTACCCAGTGGGCGAAGGCGTCGGCGACGCCGGTTTCCTGTTGAACCTGGAGTCGCGTTACCAGCTCGCGCCAACGGTTTGGGGTGAGCCTTTGACCCTGCTGGCTTTCTATGACCATGGGCGCATTCGCTTCAACCAGAACGGCCCCACTGTGCCGGGCAATGCCAACACGCTGAGCCTCGGTTCCGTCGGTGTGGGCGCGACGCTGGGGCAGCCCGGCAAATTCCTGGTCAAGACCTACCTGGCCTGGCGCACGACGACAGCGCTGCCGTCCACCGGCGACCCGGACCGTGCGCCGCGCGCATGGCTGTCGGTCCAAACCTGGTTCTAGCCCGGCCCCACTCCCCGCTCTGCATGCCCATCATGACCGCCCACACTTCTTCCGCCCGCGCCGCCTATAGCCCCTGGTCCGTGCGTACGGTGGTGGTCCGCCTGTCTCGCAAGCTCTCGGCCACCTACCGCATCCGCAGCGACCGCAGGCTGTCGCGCCTGCTTGCGACGCTGCTGGCGGTTGTCTCGCCCTGGGCCACCGCCTTGCCTGAAGGCGCGCAGGTGGTGGGAGGCCAGGCCAGCGTCAGCACGCCGTCGGCCAACGCCATGGTGGTCAACCAGACCAGCGACAAGGCGGTGCTGAACTGGCAAAGCTTCAACATCGGCGTGGGGCAATCGATGCAGTTCGTGCAGCCCGGCGCTTCGTCCGTCGCGCTGAACCGCGTCATCGGCAACGGTGCCTCATCCATCTTCGGCTCGCTGAGCGCCAACGGCCAGGTCTTCCTGATCAACCCGGCGGGTGTGATGTTCGCTCCTGGGGCGCAAGTCAATGTGGGCGGGCTCGTCGCCTCCAGTCTCGACATCGGCAACGGCGACTTCATGGCAGGTCGCTACACCTTCAGCGGCAACGCCTCCGGCCGGGTGGACAACCACGGCAGCATCAACGTCGCGCGCGGCGGTTACGTGCTGCTGGCCGCGCCCCAGGTCAGCAATACCGGTGCCATCACCGCAGACGCTGGTTCGGTTGGCCTGCTGGCAGGCTCCCGCGTGTCGGTCGACACTTCGGGCACAGGCCTGGTGCGTTTCTCGGTGGATGCGGCGGCGGCACAGGCCGCGATCACCAACAGCGGCAGCATCACGGCCACGGGCGGCCGGGTTGCCGTGCTGGCCAGCGCCATGGGCGATGCGATGGCGACCGTCATCAACCAGTCCGGCGTCATCCGCGCCAACTCCGCCGTGGAGCGCAACGGCACGATTGTGCTGAGCGGCGGTGGCACAGGTGTTGTCCAGGTCTCCGGCACACTCGATGCCAGCGGCACCGCCCCGGGCCAGAGCGGCGGCACGGTGCAGGTGCTTGGCGACAAGGTGGCGCTGAACACCGGCGCATCCATTGACGTGTCCGGCCCGGCCGGCGGCGGCACCGCGCTGGTGGGCGGCGACTACCAGGGCGGCAATGCGGCCGTCCAGAATGCTTCACGCACTTATGTGGCCGCAGGCGCATCGATACGGGCCGACGCGACAGACAGCGGCAAAGGCGGAAAAGTGGTGGTCTGGGCCGACGGTGACACGCGCCACAGCGGCGCTGTCAGCGCGCGCGGCGGTGCCAACGGCGGCGACGGCGGCTTTGTCGAGGTTTCGGGCAAGCAGCAGCTGGACCTGCGCGGCAGTATCGACGTGGCCGCGCCGGCCGGTACTGGCGGCAGGGTGTTGCTGGACCCGCAGGACATCGACATCAACACCACCATACAGCCCTCACCACCCAACAATGCCGATGGCACGCCCGACGTGGCCCTCCTCGATCCGCCGAGCCCGACGGGCACATACACCATCCAGATCGCCGACATCACCGGCTACAGCGAGCTGTACCTCCAGGCCTCGCGCAACATCACGCTGGCCAGCGCGCTGGCCATGGCGGCGGGTAACAAGGTCCGCTTTGAAGCGGGCAACACGATTGTGCTCAATGCCGCGCTAACGGCTTCCGGCGGCGTGAACCTTTCGGCGGCCAATATCACCAGCACCGCGGCCGGTAGCATCACCACCACCGGCGCCGGCAATACCAATGCCGGCAACGTCACCCTCAACGCCACAGGGACTGTCAACCTGCTCGGGGCCATCAACGCCATAGGAGGCACTGCCACCACCGGCAACCCGGGCCGCAGCGGCGGGGCCGTCAGCATCTCGGGCGCCGGTGTCTCCACCGCCGCCATCACCGCCAGCGGTTCCGCCGGGCTGGGGGCTGGACAGGCAGGTGGTACGGGCGGCAGTATCAGCATTACCTCCACCGGCGGCATCTCCAGCACAGGCACCCTCACGGCCAGTGGCGGTGCCGCTGGCACGACGGGCATCGCGGCCGGGGGCAACGCGGGCAGCATCATCCTGGCTAACAGCGGCACCGGTAACGTCGCTGTGAGCGGGTTGACCGCCAGCACCGGCAATGCGGTCACCACCGGCGCTGGCGGCACGGCTGGCAGCATCTCCGTGACCAACAGCGTGGCCAGCGCCAGCCTGGGCGCCGGCAACATCACCACCCAGGGCGGCAACAATGGCGACGGTGGCGCTATCACGCTCAATTCCGCCGGTGCATTGAGCGCGGGCACCGTCACCAGCACCGGCGGCACGGCATTGGCCAACACTGCAGGCCGCAATGCCGGTGCAATCAACATCACGGCGGCCGGCGCCATCACCGCGCTGGGCGCCGTAACGGCCAACGGCACGGCCGGCAACACGGCCGGCAACGGCGGCAACGCGGGCGCAGTCTCCATAGTCGCCGCGGGCGGCATCGCAGGCGCAGCCATGACCGCCAGTGGCGGGGCCGGTGTGGGCGCC
The DNA here is from genome assembly GCF_056405795.1 of Polaromonas sp. P1_F1. Classification (NCBI taxonomy): domain Bacteria; kingdom Pseudomonadati; phylum Pseudomonadota; class Betaproteobacteria; order Burkholderiales; family Comamonadaceae; genus Polaromonas; species Polaromonas sp. P1_F1. The sequence goes on along the minus strand of NZ_JBFUBJ010000012.1, from coordinate 33,598 downwards.
AATGCGTCGGGCGGCAATGCAGGAACCATCACGGTTACCAACAGCGGTGCCGGCAACATCACTGCCGCCGCGCTGGCCGCACAGACCGGCACGGCCACGGGCACCGGTACCGGCGGTGCGGCCGGCACCATTTCGGTGACGAATACGGCTGCCGCGGGCAACCTGACGACCGCGGGAGTCACCACGACGGGCGGAGCCAAAGGCGACGGCGGCGCCGTGAACCTGAGTGCGCTGGGAGCTTTGTCCACCGGCGCTGCTGGCACCATCAACACGGCCGGTGGCGTCACGCTGGCAGGCTATGCCGGCCGCAATGCCGGCGCCGTCACACTCTCGGGTGCAAGCGTAAGCACCGGCACGGGCAACATCACCGCCAACGGCACGCCGGGTATAGGCGCTGGCCAAAATGGCGGCAATGGCGCCAATGTGCAAGTCACGGCCACGGGCGCCATCACTGCCGGTGCCATCAATACAACGGGCGGTGCGGGCATTGCCACCCTGGCCAGCGGCGGCAATGCGGGCACGATCACCGTCATCAACAACTCGGCGACGGTGGGCGCCATCTCACTGGGAGGGCTGAGCTCCAGCAGTGGAGCGGCCTTCGGGACCGGCGCTGGCGGCACGGCCGGTGCCGTGCAGGTGACCAACAATGCGGCCGGGCAAGGCCTCACCACGGGGGCCATCACGGCCAACGGCGGCACCAACAGCGCCGGTGCCGATGTCACCCTGAGCTCACAAGGTGCCCTTACCGTCAGCGGGCTGATCACCACCAGCGGCGGCGCGTTGGGTACCGGTATGACCGCAGCAGGCAAGAACGCCGGCAACGTCACGATCACGGGCGTCAACCGCGCCATCACCGGTGCCATCACCGCCAGCGGCGGTGCAGGGATGGGTACCAACCAGGCCGGCGGCAATGCCGGCGTGGTGAGCATCACCGGCAGCGGCAGCCTGGGCACGAACAACATCGCAACACAAACCGGTGCAGCGACGGGTACCGGCGCGGGCGGCACAGCAGGCAGCATCATGTTGGACGGCACGGCAGTGACCACTGGTACCCTGACGACCACGGGCGGCGCCAACGGCAACGGCGGCACTGTCAGCGTCACCTCGACGGCCGGCGTTTTGACGACAGGCGCGATCGTTTCCAGCGGCGGCACAGCCAATGCGGGAACGGCCGGGCGCAATGCCGGAACGGTGACGCTGCAGGCCACGGGTGGTCTGTTGACCGGCGCCACCATGACCGCCAGCGGCACGAACGGCACTCTGACGGGCGACCAGGCCGGCGGCAACGGTGCGGCGATCTCCATTACCGGCAACAGTGGCATCAGCGTCACCAATCTCGCGGCCAGCGGCGGCGCGGGTGTGGGCACCAATGCTGCCGGCGGAAATGCCGGCAGTATCACGGTCAACAACAGCGGCAGCGGAAACATCACCACCGGAACCCTGGCGGCCCAAACCGGCAATGCAATCGGCACGGGCGCAGGGGGCACCGCGGCCAGCGTCGCCGTCACGAATACGGCAGCGGCCGGCAATGTCACGACGGCAGGCATCACCACCACCGGCGGCACCAAAGGCGACGGCGGTGCCGTCACCCTGAGTGCCCTGGGTGCGCTGTCCACTGGTGCTGCAGGCGCGATCAATACGGCCGGCGGCGTCACCTTGGCGGGCAATGCAGGCCGCAATGCCGGCACCGTCACGCTCTCAGGCGCAAGCGTGAGCACCGGTACCGGAAACATCACGGCCAACGGCACGCCAGGCATAGGCGCCGGCCAAAGCGGCGGCAACGGCGCCAATGTGCAAATCACGGCTGCCGCGGGCGGCATCACCGCAGGCGCCATCAACACCACGGGCGGTGCGGGCATTGCCACGCCGGCCAACGGCGGCAGCGCGGGCAGCATCACCGTCATCAACAATTCGGCCACCACCGGCGCCATCTCGCTGGGAGCACTGAGCTCCAACAGCGGGGCTGCTTTCGGCGCCGGCACGGGCGGCACCGCCGGCGCTGTGCAGGTGACCAACAACGCGGCCGGGCAAGCCCTCGCCATCGCAGGGGCTGTGACGGCCAATGGCGGCACCAACAGCGCCGGCGCCGACGTCGTCCTGAGTTCGCAAGGCGCTCTCACGGTCGGCGGAACGATCAACACCAGCGGCGGCGCTATCGGCGCCGGGGTGACCGCCGCAGGAAAAAACGCCGGCAACATCACCCTGAGTGGCGTCAACCGCTCGGTCACGGGCCTGATCACCGCCAGCGGCGGCGCGGGGCTGGGTGCCAACCAGGCGGGTGGCAACGCCGGCGTGGTGAGCATTACCGGCAGCGGCACACTTGGCGCGGCCGGCATCACGTCCCAAACAGGTGCCGCAACAGGAACGGGTGCCGGCGGCAACGCCGGCAGCATCACGTTGACAGGTAGCGCCGTCACAGCCGGCGCGCTGACGACCACAGGCACCGCCAACGGCGACGGCGGCGCCGTCAGTGTCACGTCCACGGCGGGCGTTTTGACAGCCGGTGTCATCAATACCAGCGGTGGCGCGGCCAATGCCGGCACGGCGGGTCGCAACGCAGCGGCGGTCACCTTGCAGGTCACGGGCGGCCTGCTCACCGGCACGACCATTACGGCCAGCGGTACCAATGGCGCGCTGGCAGGCGACCAGGCCGGCGGCAATGGCGCGGCGATTTCCCTTGGCGGCAACAGCGGCATCACGGTGACCAACCTCACAGCCAGTGGCGGCGCAGGCGTGGGTACCAACGCGGCCGGCGGCAATGCCGGCAGCATCACGGTCAACAACAGCGGCAGCGGCAATATCGCCACCGGAACGCTGACGGCGCAAACCGGCAATGCGGTAGGCACAGGTGCAGGCGGCACGGCCGGTAGCGTCAGCGTGGCCAACGCGGCGGCCGGCGGTACCTTGTCCACCGCGGCCATCCTCACCAGCGGTGGTGTCAAGGGCAACGGCGGCAATGTCAATCTGTCGGCGCTGGGTCAGGTGTCCATTGTCAACAACAACATCACCACCAGCGGTGGCACCACGGTCAGTGGCCTGGCCGGCCGTAATGCCGGTACCGTCACCATCAGCGGCGGCGGCCTCAATATGGGAACGGGCACCATCACGGCCAGCGGTGGCGCGGCAGCTGCCACGTCGAACCAGAAAGGTGGCAGCGGCGCGGCCGTCAGCATCACGACCACCGATGCCGTGACCACGGGCGCGCTCACCGCCAGCGGCGGCACGGGTGGCACCACGAACGGTGACGGTGGTGATGCCGGCAGCATCACGGTGCAGAACAATTCCACATCGGCAGGCGCGATTGCCTTGGGTGGGCTTACGGCACGTACGGGCGCGGCAGTGGGTACAGGTGCCGGCGGCGCGGCCGGCGGCATCAGCGTGACCAACAACGCGGCCGGCGCCAACATCGGAACCGGCGCGATAGACAGCAGCGGCACGGCAGGCGGCAACGGCGGCTCGGTCGCACTGGCCTCGCAGGGCGGCGTGACGGTTACCGGCACGCTGAACACCAGCGGCACGGCGCTGGCCGGTGGCACCGGCGCTGGCCGCAATGCGGGCAATATTACGGTGACGGGCGTCAACCGCTCGGTCACGGGTCTGGTCAGCGCCAGTGGCAGCGCGGGCCTGGGCACCAACCAGGCCGGCGGCAATGCCGGTGTGGTGAGCATCACGGGCAGCGGTACGCTGGGCACCGCGGCAGTGACGGCCTCAACGGGTGGCGCGACCGGAACGGGCGCCGGCGGTACGGCCGGCAGCATCACGCTGAACGGAACGGCGCTGACAGTCGGTGCGCTTACCACCACGGGTGGCGCCAACGGCAACGGCGGCAACATCAGCGTCACCTCGACGGGCGGTGTTTTGACGACAGGCGCGGTTGTTTCCAGCGGCGGCACCGCCAACGCGGGCACGACGGGACGCAACGCAGGTTCCGTCACGCTGCAGGCCACAGGAGGCCTGCTGACCGGCACCACCGTGACTGCCAGCGGCACGAATGGCACGCTGACGGGTGACCAGGCCGGCGGCAACGGTGCGGCGATTTCCATTAGCGGCAACAACGGCATCACGGTCACCAATCTCGTGGCGAGCGGCGGCGCAGCGGTCGGCACCAATGCGGCCGGGGGCAATGCCGGCAGCATCACCGTCAACAACAGCGGCAGCGGCAATATCACCACCGGAACGCTGACGGTGCAAACCGGTAACGCGCTGGGCACCGGCGCGGGCGGCACGGCCGGCGGTGTTTCCGTGAGCAACACCGCCGCTGCGGGAACACTGTCCACTGCGGCTGTCACCACCACCGGTGGTGCCAAGGGCAACGGCGGCAACGTCAGCCTTTCGGCGCTGGGCCAGGTAGCTATCGTCAATAACAACATCACCACCAGCGGCGGCACCACGGTCAGTGGTCTGGCTGGCCGTGATGCGGGCACAGTCACCATCAGCGGCGCCGGCCTCAACATGGGCACCGGCATCATCACCGCTAGCGGCGGTGCGGCAGCGGCCACGTCCAGTCAAAAGGGCGGCAGCGGCGGCGCCGTCAGCATCACCTCCACGGGGGCGGTCACTACCGCAGGCATGACGGCCAGCGGGGGGGCAGGCGGAACCACCAACGGCGACGGCGGCAACGCGGGCAGCATCGGCGTGGCCAACACCGTTGCCGGTGCTGTCACGGTGGGTGCACTGGCTGCGCAAAGCGGCAATGCAGCCGGCACGGGCGCAGGCGGTTCGGCAGGCAGCATTACCCTGAGCAACACGGCTGGCAACCTCACGGCGGGTACGCTGACCACTACGGGCGGCACTTCGGGCCACGGCGGCAATGTCAGCGTCAGCGGATCCGGCGGCGCAGTGGCGGTCGGCGCCATAGTCACCAGCGGCGGCACGACTGCCGGCACGGCCAACGGGCGCAATGCCGGCACGGTAGACATCTCCGGCGCAGGCGTCACCACGGCGGCCATCACGGCCAACGGCACCAACGCCAGCACCGCGGGTGCCGGCGGCAACGGTGGTGCGGTCACAGTCAATTCCACGGCAGCCATCGGCAGCACCGGCGTGATCAGCGCCATTGGCGGCAACGGCGCGGGCGTCAACCAGGCTGGCGGGCAGGGCGCCGCGGTGTCGATGGCTTCCACCGGCGGCAATGTATCGGTCGCCGCCATCACCACCACCGGCGGCAACGGCGGCGCAGGCGTGGCGGCGGGCGGCAACGCAGGCGCCATCACACTCGACGCAGCGGGCGCCACGCCGACCATCACCCTTGCCGGCGGGCTTACAGCGTTAGGTGGCAACCAGGTCGGCGGCGCGGTCTCCGGTGCTGGCGGTGCGATCCGTATCAAGGATGACGCACTGCTCAATACGGCCAGCATCACTGTGGACTCGCGCGGCGGCAATGCCGGCGCGGGTGCCGGCGCCAATATCCAGTTCGACGGAGCGGTCAACAGCCAGGCCTCGGGCCGTACGCTGATCCTGCAGGCAGGCAACGGCGACGTGAGCATTGCCGGCGCCACGGGCGCCAGCCTGGCCCTGTCGGCGCTGACCGTAACCGCCAACGACATCGCCGTGGGCGCCATGGGCGGTGCTTCGGTGGGCGTCACAGGCGCCACTTCCCTGACGGCCACTACCGCCGGCGCCGACACCGGCGACATCAGCCTCAATGGCGCGCTCAACGTCAGTGCGTTGGCCCTGACGGCCGGAAGCGCGCTCACGCAAACCAGCGCCATCAAGGCAACCACTGCGACCCTGGCGGCCGGCGCCGGCAACAACATCACGCTGACCAACGCCGGCAACGATTTCACGGGGGCGGTGGCTGTTACCACGGGCAATAACGTCAGCATCACCGATAGCAATGCGCTGGTGATGGGGACCTCAGTGGTGTCGGGCTCTCTGGCGCTGAATACGGCCGGCGCCATCACACAGACCGGCGCGGTGACGGTCACCGGCGCCACCACGCTGGCCGCCGGCGCGGCCAACGACATCACGCTGGCCAATGCCGCCAACAATTTCTCCAGCGTGGCCATCACCAGCGGCAACAACGTCTCGCTGCGCGATGCCAATGCCGTGGTGCTGGGCACCTCCGTTGCCAATAGCAGCCTGACAGTGGTGGCCGGCGCGACCATCACCCAGACGGGTGCCATCACCGCGCCCACGCTGGTGGCCAAAACGCTGTCCGCAGGCACGGCGAACATCACATTGAACAATGCCGCCAACGAGGTCGCCACGGTCGATCTGCGTGCCCGCAATGCCACCGACACAGCCAATGCCAATGGGGCAGTCAGCTATCGCGACGCCACCGGCTTCGACGTGGCCGCTGTCAACACCACAGGGGCATTGACGCTGCAATCCGGCGGCAACATTACGCAGTCGGGCGCTGTGACGACGGCCTCGCTGGCAGTGGCCGGCACGGGCGCAGGCTCGTTGAACCTTGGCACCCAGGCCAACAACATCGCCACCCTCAATGCCATCACGGCGGCGGGCGGCTTCACACTGAATAACGGCAACAACAGCACAACGGTGGCTGGCAACATCAGCACCGTCAACAACGCTGTCGCCATAGACACCGGCACCGGCGCGTACACGCAGAACAACGTCGACGTGGTTGCCGGCAGCGGGCCCATCACGATCACGGCCGACACGGTCGCCATCGCCGCGAACACCGGCAACAACGCGCTGGCGACCAGTGGCGCGTTGACGCTCAAGGCGAAAACCGCGAGCCGCACCATGTCACTGTCGGGCGCTTCGGGCTTTGACCTCACGGCCGCGGAAGTCAGCGCCTTCGCCACGGGTGCCACCGGCCCCATCATCATCGGCGATACGGCCAGCACTGGCGCCATGACCATAGGCGGCGCGGTCGGCCTGGCCGGCAAGACCCTGACGCTCAATGCCGGCTCCATCACCGATGTGGGTGTGCAAACCATCACCGCGCAGAACCTCACCCTCAATGCCAACGGCCAGATCGGCACCGACGCCAGCAACGGCATCGACGTGGCGGCCGGCAACCTGAGTGTCAACACCACCGGTAATGCCAACGCCTTCGTGCGCAGCACGGGCGCCGTCAACCTGGGTGTGGGCAGCACGGCCTCAAACGTCGGCAGCGGCACACTGAACCTGACAGCACTGGGCGCGGTCACCCAGACTGCAGGTACCGGCAACATCACGGCCGGCACGCTGCAGGTCAAAACGCTGGTCAACGCCGGCGGTGGCATCACGCTCAACAACAGCGGCAACACCAACACCGCCATCAACCTGCAGGCCCGCAATGCCGCAGACACGGCCAATGCGGCGGGGGCCATCCAGTACAGCAGCGCGGCCGGATTCGACGTGGCAGCCATTGCGACCACCGGCAACGTCACCCTGTCTGCAGGCGGTGCTGTCAGCCAGTCTGGCGCCATCGCGGCCTCGGGACTTGCGCTGACGGGCGCCGCCGGCGCCTACACCCTGGCAAACGCGGGCAATGCCGTCACCACGCTCGCCGCCAGCACCGGCAGCGTCGACTACAGGCAGGCCGGCGCAATGGTTGTGGGCACGGTCGGCGCGACAGCAGGCGTAACCGCCACAGGCGCGGTCAAAATTGAAACCACCGGCGCGGCGTCAAATCTCACGTTGAACAATGCCGTGAATTCTTCCGCCACCGGCGATGCCGTGGTCCTCAAGGCCGGCAGCGCCAACGCGGCCGGCGTCAGCACCGGCGGCCAGCTCGTCAACAATGTGGGCGCGGGCGGCATCGTGGCCGCATCCGGCCGCTACCTGGTCTACAGCGGCGACCCCGGCACCACGCTTGAGGGCGTTGCCGGCTACAGCAAGCGCTACAACAGCGACGCCAGCTATGTACCGGCCGGCAGCGCAAATACTTTCCTCTACCGCGTCGCGCCGACCTTGACGGTTACGGCCGACAACAAGACCAAGGTGTATGGCGACACCAACCCGCTGCTGACGGGCGTGGTAAGCGGGCTGATCGACGGTGACACGATCGCCGGCCTGGGCGTGAACTACACCACCACAGCCGTTGACCGGACAGCCGTGGCGGCCGGACCGGTGGCTATCACTGCCGGTGTAGGTACCAACAGCGAAAACTACACCCTGGCCTTGACCAATGGCGCGCTGACCATCACGCCGCGCGCGTTGACGGTCAGCGCCACCGGCCAGAACCGTGTCTATGACGGCGGCGTCGCAGCCACCGTCACGCTCACCGACAACCGCCTCAGCGGCGACGTATTGACCGCCACGAATACCGCCGCGAGCTTTATCGACAAGAACGTCGGCACCGGCAAGACCGTGAACGTCAGCGGCATTGCCCTCACCGGCGCCGATGCGGGCAACTACAGCGCCAACACCACGGCAGCCACCACGGCCAACGTCACACAGCGCGCGCTCACGGTCGGCGCCACCGGCCAGAACCGTGTGTATGACGGCGGAACCGTTGCCACCGTGACGCTTTCCGACAACCGCATCGCGGGTGATGTGCTGACCGCCAGCAATACGGCCGCGAATTTCACCGACAAGAACGCGGGTATCGGCAAGACGGTCAACGTCACCGGAATCGCTCTCACCGGCACTGACGCCGGGAACTACACGGCCAACACCACGGCTGCCACCACGGCCGACATCACGCAGCGCGCTCTCACGGTCAGCGCCACGGGAACCAACAAGGTTTACGACGGCAACATGGCAGCCGGCGTTACCATGGCGGATAACCGCGTCGCCGGTGACGTGCTCACCACCAGCAACACGGCGGCCAGCTTTGGCGACAAGAACGTGGGCACCGGCAAGGCCGTCAGCGTCAGCGGCATCGGCATCACCGGCACCGATGCTGGCAATTACACGTTCAACACGACGACGGCGACCACGGCAAACATCACCCAGCGCGCGCTCACCGTGGGCGCCGCGGCCCAAAACAAGGTGTACGACGGCGGCACTGCCGCAACCGTGACACTGGCCGACAACCGGGTTGCCGGCGATGTACTCGCGGCCAGCAACACGTCGGCAAGCTTTGCCGACAAGAATGCAGGCGTGGGTAAAACCGTCAACGTCGGCGGCATTGCCATCACCGGCACCGATGCGGTCAACTACAGCGTCAACAGCACGGCCGCCACCACGGCCAGCATCACGCCGGCTTCGATTGCGAATGTCAGCGGCATCACCGCCGCGAACAAGGTGCAGGACGGCACCACATCAGCCACGCTGGCGACCGGCGGCGCGGCCTTTGCCGGCCGCATAGGCGCGGACGTGCTGACGGTGGGCGCCGCGACCGGCAACTTCGACACACCCGCCGTCGGCAACGGCAAGCCCGTCAGCATTACCGGTATCACCCTGTCAGGCGCCGACGCGGGCAACTACACCTTGCAGAATACGGCGGCCGTCACGACAGCCAATATCACGCCTGCCCCGGCCAGTACCGCGGAGCGTACCGGTGACGCGCGTATTGTGAACGGTACGGCGCTGCCAGTCCTGGAAGGCGATGAGCGCCGTCAGCAGTCCCTGCGCGCCTTCGGCATCAAGGATGAAGGCGGCGTTGCGGCCGATGGGCCGACTTTCCGCCTGGCAGGGTTCCCTGATCCGCGCAGTGCCGGGTTGGTCCCGCAGGACTGCGCGGAGCAGGGCCGCGGCCTGAACTGCACTGGAGGCGGTCAGGGCCAGTAAATAACGTAAAAAAGTCGTTATCGGCGGGTATCATGTGGCCGACAACCACTCAAGGGAGCGCGCTATGGCCTTAATGGACTTCATCAAGAAACAGTTCATCGACATCATCCAGTGGACCGAGGACGACGACGGCACACTGGCCTGGCGTTTTCCGATGGCCGACATGGAAATCCAGTACGGCGCCTCGCTCACTGTGCGCGAATCGCAAATGGCGGTCTTCGTCAACGAGGGCAAGATCGCCGACGTGTTCGGTCCCGGCATGTACAAGCTGACGACGCAGACCATTCCGGTGCTGACCTACCTCAAGAACTGGGACAAGCTGTTCGAGTCTCCCTTCAAGAGCGACGTCTACTTCTTCAGCACCCGCCAGCAGATCGACCAGAAGTGGGGTACGCCCCAGCCCATCACCATTCGCGACAAGGACTTCGGTGCTGTCCGGCTGCGCGCCTTCGGCAACTACAACTTCCGTGTTGCCGACCCCAAGCTTTTCCACACCGAAATTTCAGGCACGCGCGACCGCTACACCACGGCCGACCTTGACGGACAGCTGCGCGGCCTGGTGCTGCAGAACATTTCCGCCGCCATTGCAGCCAGCGACATTGCCTTCCTCGATCTGGCCGCGAACCAGCTCGTGTTTGCACAGGCGCTGGCGGCGCAGCTCGTGCCCGAATTTGCCAAGATCGGCCTGAAGCTCGAGGGCATGACGGTGCAGAACCTCTCGCTGCCCGAAGAGCTGCAAAAAATCCTCGACCAGAAAATCGGCATGGGCATGGTCGGCAACGACATGGGCAAGTTCATGCAGTACCAGACGGCGCAGGCCATTCCCAAGTTCGCCGAGGGTGCCGGGTCGGGCGGCGGCATTGCCGGCGACGCCATGGGCCTGGGTGCTGGTGTGGCGCTGGGCCAGGTGCTGGCGCAAAACCTGCAGCAGGGCCTGCAGGGCGGCGCAGCCCAGGCGGCTTCGGCTGCCGCCGCCGCGGCGGTCAAGCCAGACGATGTCATGGCAACGCTCGAGAAGCTGGGGGAACTCAAGGCCAAGGGAATCCTCACGCAGGAAGAGTTCGACGCCAAGAAGGCCGAGTTGCTCAAAAAGTTAGTTTAAGTATGTGGCCCCCACGCTTGTCACTTCGTGTACTGCGCTGCCCCCCGAGGGGGCCGTCGCTTGCTCGGGGCGGCCCTTCGCTGCGCGTGCCTTCTGTCCGGCACTGAGCTTCATCTGCTGTGACTGACGTCACCCAGCAACGCGCCTACCGCGCGCCGTGTCCCGGCTGCGGTGCGCCTGTTGAATTCCGCAGCGCGCAGTCCACCCATGCGGTGTGCGGCTACTGCCAGAGCACTGTCGTGCGCGATGGTGACACACTATCGCGCATCGGCAAGATGGCCGAACTGTTCAACGATTTCAGTCCCCTGCAGCTGCAGGCCTCCGGGGTCTGGCAGGGCCGCAACTTCACGCTGGTCGGCCGGCTGCAATACAAGTACGCCCAGGGAACCTGGACCGAGTGGTATGCCATTCTGGATGACGGCAGCGCGGCCTTCCTGAGCGAGGACAACGGCGCGTATGTGTTCAGCCGGCCCACCAGCCTGCAGCGCGCCGTACCGCCCGCAGAAAACTTTCGCATCGGCGCCACCACGGCGATCAATGCCAAGCCATTCAGTGTGGCCTCCAACGAGAGCGTTGTGCTGCTGTCGGCACAGGGCGAGCTGCCGCGCCTGCCAGCGCTGGGCATGCCTTTTGCTGTGGTCGAACTGCGCAGCACGGATGGCGATGTGCTCAGTGTTGACTACGGCACGGCATCTGGTGGCGGCGCGCCGGCACTCTCGCTGGGCCGTTCGGTGCTGCTTGACGAGCTGAAGCTGGCTGGCCTGAAGGACGAGTCTGCCAAGGAAGAAAGCGGCAGGCAGTTCAGCTGCCCCAACTGCGGAGCGACGGTGGCGGTTACGCTGGCTGCCAGCAAAAGCATCACCTGCAGTTCCTGCAACAGCCTCATCGACCTGAGCCAGGGCACAGGCGCCGCGCTTCAGCATGCGATCCAGGACGAACCGGTTGCCCCGCTGATCACGCTGGGAAGCACGGGCCAGTTGCTGGGCACGCAATGGCAGGTCGTTGGGTTCCAGCACCGCATGGGGTACGAGCCCGACGACCCGGACGAGCACTTCGGCTGGGATGAATACCTGCTCTACAACCGCAAGCGCGGCTTTACCTTTCTGGTGGACGCCACCGACGGCTGGAGCGTGGTCAAGCCCCTGACCGGCGCGCCCACCTTCAAGACGGGTGGCGACAGCGCCACCTACCTCAAGACCACCTACCGCCTGCAAAGCAGCTACCGCGCCGAGACCACGTATGCCGCCGGCGAGTTCTACTGGCAGGTTCAGCGCGGGCAAAAAACCTTTAACCGCGATTTCGCCAGCGGCAGCGCGCTGCTGTCCCAGGAAGAGGCGCCGAACGAAGTCACCTGGTCCAGCGGCAGCAAGCTGGACGGCGGCCTGGTGGCCAGGGCCTTCAAGCTTGAAGGCAAGAAAGACCTCTTCAAGCGCGCGGATGCCAAGCCCCTGAGCAGTGCGTCGGGCATGGGTTGCGGCACCATTGTTGTGGTGGTTCTGGTGATACTGGTGGTTCTGTTGCTGGTCACGCGCTGCTCGCGCTGCGACCCGAATGTCGAGAACTGTTCTTCGTCCAGCAGCTCGCGCAGTTCAGGCGGCTCATTCGGTGGATTTTCCGGCGGAGGCGGCCATAAATGAAGCCGGCCCCTTTCTATTCAACCTGGCAGATTTTTTCTGGAGAACATCATGGGACTTGAATGGCTTAAACCCGCCGCTTTCCTCGGCTCGATTTTGTTCGCGCTGATCGGCGTGATCATCTTCTGGCTGAGCTTTGTCATCATTGACAAAATGACGCCGTACGACCTGTGGCTGGAGATTGTCGAGAAGCAGAACGTGGCGCTGGCGCTGGTGGTTGCCGCGATGGCGCTGGGCATCTGCGTAATAGTAGCCGCCGCCATCCACGGGTAGTTCCCGGCTACTGCGCGAACTGGGGGCGGCGTTGGCCGGTGCTCGGAATCCTCATGTACCCGCAGGTACATTCCGGTTCCTGCGCGCCGTCCGCCTTGCCCGCAGCTCGCTCGCTACGCCCTTGACGCCGTCGTGATACCGGCTCGCTTCGCATCGCAGTTCTGCATATCCCATCCATCGGCACCCTCGTTTTGAACACTAAACCCCCCTCCACCGTTGCCACACCGCGCCCTCTTGAGGTCGCGCTGCTGGCCAGCGTCTTTGTGGTCGCGGCGTGCGGGCTGGTGTATGAGCTGGCGGCAGGGGCTTTGGCTTCTTATCTGCTGGGCGATTCGGTGCTGCAGTTTTCCACCATCATCGGTAGCTATCTGTTTGCCATGGGTATTGGGTCCTGGTTGTCGCGGTTTTTCGAGCGGCAATTGCCGGCCCATTTTTTGCGCATTGAGTTGATGGTGGCGCTGGTGGGCGGTGCGCTGCCGGCCACGCTGTTTCTGGCGAATGCCTATGTGCCCGGCGCCTTTCGCTTTCTACTTTACGCTCTGGTGCTGCTGGTCGGCACGCTGGTGGGGCTGGAGATTCCGCTGGTTATGCGCATCCTGCGGCGCAACGTGGCGCTCAAGGAGCTGGTGTCGCAGGTGCTCACCTTCGACTACCTGGGCGCATTGGCCGTGTCGCTGGCTTTTCCGCTGGTGCTGGTGCCGCATCTGGGCCTGATACGCACCGGCCTGCTGTTTGGCCTCATGAACGCGGCTGTCGCGGTGTGGGCGCTGTGGCTGTTCCGCCATGAGCTGCGGCACGTCAAGTCGCATGCCCTGGCTTGCCTGGGTGTCTTGTGCGCACTGGGCGCCGGCTTTGCGGGTGCGAACCAGATCACCACACTGGCCGAAGACCATTTCTACCAGGACCGTGTCATCTTCACCGCCACCACGCCTTACCAGCGCATCGTGGTGACGAACGGCCGCGCCGGCCACCGCCTGTTCCTCAACGGCAACCTGCAGTTCGCCGAGCGCGACGAATACCGTTATCACGAAGCGCTGGTGCACCCGGTGATGAGCGCGCACGGTGCGCCGAAAAAAGTCGCGGTGCTGGGCGGCGGCGACGGCATGGCGGTGCGCGAAGTCCTGAAATACCCGAGTGTGGAAAGCGTCACACTGGTAGAGCTGGACCCGGCCATGACGCAGCTGTTCAGCCAGCAGCCCGCCTTGAAGCGCCTGAACGGCGATGCGCTGCTGTCGCCCAAGGTGCGCATCGTGAATGCCGACGCCTTCCAGTGGCTGGACAAAAACGCCGGCATGTTCGACATCATCATCGTGGACTTCCCCGACCCGACCAATTTTTCCATCGGCAAGCTCTACACCAACTCGTTTTATGCGCTGCTCGACCAGCACCTTTCGGCCAGCGGCTATGCGGTCATCCAGACCACGTCTCCCCTGGTGGCGCGGCGCAGCTACTGGACGGTGGTGAGCACGCTGGAATCCGTCGGGCTCAAGGCCGCCCCCTATCACGCCAATGTGCCCAGTTTTGGCGAATGGGGTTTTGTGGTCGCCAGCCGACGGCCTTTCAGCCCCACGACGCAAAGCGGCGCCTTGCCCGCCGGCCTGCGTTTTCTGGACCCGCAGACCTTGCCCTTGCTGTTTGATTTCCCTGTGGACATGGCACGCGTGCCGGCGCCCGTCAACCGGCTCTCCAGCCAGGAACTGGTGCACAGTTACGAGCAGGAATGGGGCAAGGTGCTGCATTGAAGCGCCGGGATTTCCTGGCCGCCTCCGCACTTCCGCTGCTGGGCTGCAAGGAGGCCACGCATGTCGAAGGCGGTTTTGTGGGTGCGAACCATGAGCGCGGCCATCTGCTTCGGCCTGACGAGACCGGCAGAGCCCGTGCCTGGCCGGCCCCTTCCGTCACCCGGCGCACCCGCGTACTAATTGCCGGCGGCGGTGTCGCCGGCCTGGCGGCGGCGCGTGCGCTGCGCCTGCGCGGCATGCAGGACTTCGCGCTGCTGGAGCTGGAAGACCAGGCCGGTGGCAACAGCCGCGCAGGCGTGGTCAATGGCGTGCCTTGCCCGCTGGGCGCGCACTACCTGCCGGTGCCCGGGGATGCGGCGCGTGATGTGCAGGATTTGCTCGAAGAACTTTCACTGCGCCAGCGCGTGGCCGGCCGCTGGGTGTATGACGAACGCCATTTGTGCCACAGCCCGCAGGAGCGGCTGTTCATCAATGGCCAGTGGCAGGAAGGGCTGCTGCCCCTGCAGGATGCCGGTGCTGCCGTGCTGGCCGAGTACCGGCGCTTTGCGGTGCTGGTGCAGCAGACCTCGTCTGCAGCCGCATTCCCGATTCCTGTTGCCGGAGTGCCCTTGGCACCGCAACACCGCGCGCTGGATGCCGTGACGTTCAAGGCATGGCTGGACCAGCAGCAACTCACCAGTACGCCACTGCGCTGGTACCTCGACTATTGCTGCCGCGACGATTACGGCGCGGGCCTGGACACGGTATCGGCCTGGGCCGGCATCCATTACTTCGCCAGCCGGCATGGTTTTCAAGCGCCCGGCGACGCAGCTTCTGCGGAGCGCGAAGCGGGTGTGCTCACCTGGCCCGAGGGCAACGGCTGGCTTACCCGCCAATTGGCTGCACCACTCGGTGAACGCCTGTACGCCGGCCGCACCGTGGTTCGCGTGGCTGCGGGCCGTCATGGTGTAGAGGTCGATGCCTTCAATGCGGCGACCCAGACCGTCGAGCGCTGGCAGGCTGAGCAATGCATCCTGGCGATGCCGCTGTTTGTGGCGGCGCGTGTGGTGGAAAGCCCGCCGCCCGCATTGCGCGAAGCCGCCGGCCAGCTGCGTTACGCACCCTGGCTGGTGGCCAACCTGCACATCAAGGCCGCGCTGCACGACCGGCCCGGTGCCGCACCCAGCTGGGACAACGTCATCTACGGCGGGGACGCAGCAGGCAGCGTTGCGCAGGCAGGCCTGGGTTACGTCGACGCCATGCACCAGAGCCTGCAGGCCGTGCCCGGCGCCACGGTGCTCACGTATTACCGCGCCTTTGGCATTGAACCGGCGGGCCGCAAAGCCTTGTACGAGAAGCCCTGGACGCACTGGCGTGACAGCGTGCTGGCCGAGCTGTCGGCGCCGCATCCTGATCTGCCCGGCAAGGTCACGCGCATGGAAATCATGCGTTATGGCCATGCGATGAGCACGCCGGTGCCGGGTGTGCGCAACAGTGCGGCTTTGCGGGCGCTGCAAGGGCGTTTGCAGGCGCCTTGGCAGCGGCTGCATTTTGCGCACAGTGATTTATCGGGGTATTCGGTGTTTGAGGAGGCTTTTACGCAGGGGCATCACAGAGGGACTTCACTGGCCTGACCGCGTGTCGGCCAGATGGATGGAGGCCCTTGGACCGGATGGCAACTTGGCTTAGCATGAGAGCCAGCCAGGCGTGACCCGGTGGGAGGTATGGATGGAATTCGACCAGATGTTTGAAACCCTGGCCGCCTTGCCGGCCGCGGAGCAACGGCAGTGGGCGCTGGCCGTGCTGGGCGTTCTCGCCACCATGGCGCTGGTGCTCCTTGTTGAGCGCCGCTACTTCAAAAGAAGCCAGAGAACCGGCAGTTGGATCGCGTTGAGGCTGGCATCGGCGTTGTTGGCGCCGCTCACCTTTGCCGCCGTGGTGGTTCCGGCCCGGTCTGTATCGGGCATGGAAGCCCTTGCTGTTTTTTATGTAGCCCTTTTCACTGCCGTGCCGCTTTTATGGTTTGGCGGCCATCTGCTGGTGGGCCGCGGCTTGCGGCCCGCCTTGACGACCAGCGAATGCATGGTGCTCGCCATTGTGGGCATCGGCATCCTGGCGATTCCCGCCACCGCATTCATGGCCGCGCAATTTCCGATGGAAGATGCGGCGCGGCGCCTGGCAACCCAGCGGCAGAAAGCACCTGGCTCCACGCCGCTTGCGCATACGGCCGGCCCTCTCCGGCGTTTTACGGTGCCGGGGGCCGGCGAGGTTTACGCGCAGTCGTTGACCGCCCCGGTCGGCATCCGGCTGGAGCGGGTCGATGACAGACGCAACGGGCCCTGGTACGACACGCGGGGCACCACGCATCCGGTGTTCTGCAGACAGGGCGAGGATTTGCACTTGATGTGGTCAGCGAGCGAGCCGGCGCCGCAATTGCGCCTGCACTGGGTGCAAGCAGACGGCCGGCGTGTGAAGGGAGAGTTTTTTGCGGACCCTCGGACGGCGTCCGCAGACACCCCTGAGTTTTCAATCGCTTTTCGTCCCGACGGGTTTGACCCGGTGGCGCCGATTCCCCGCGTGCGCGCCTACCTGGGCATTCTTCAGCGGGATGGCACGATGTACACCAATATGCTCAATCCGTTGCAACCGGGGGAGACGTCGCAGAACGACTGCCTGATGCAGGGCTACCGTCGTGTGGGGTGGCCGGACGAGGGAGTGGTGCAGAAGGTCAGTATCACGTTTCAGTTGCCGATGGGCGCGCTACCCTTGCGGGGAGAACTTGTGCGGCCAGCCGTTGAGGCTAAGTAGGCAGGCCGGATAATCTCGTTGCGCCATGGCAAATGGCTAATCCAGAAGGAAACTCATGCCGGACTTTGTGGTTTACCGGGCAAGGCCCATGTCTTTGTTGTCGTGCGGTGTACTGGCAACGCTGCTTGCATCCTGTGCGGTCAACAAACAGGCGGCCGATACAGTGGTGCTGACGGGGCGCGTGGAAAAGGTCTATGACCCCTGCACCCAATCCCTGACCAATAACTTCACGGCCAATGTTGAGCAGCCACCCGGCATAGCGGCCATCGGCAGGGCAATGGAGCCTCTGCTCAAGCCAATCGACAAGGCCTTGGCACCGCGAGAGTGTCTTTTCTTGATACGCCAGACCAATACCGAGCAGCTCTTTTTTCGGACCAGTCAGAATTTTGCCGTTGGCAGTTGTGTGAAGGTCTACCTGACGGCCGAAAAAATGCGTGCCTGGAAAAGCATCAATCCCTTGATGACCAACACGTTGGTGGAACCAGGTTCGGCGATAGAGGCAAGCGATTGCCCCTGAGCGAAACGCTATTCCCAAAGCGCTCTTACCCCTTCATCAACGCCTCAATCTCATCCCCATCCACCGGCACACCCCGCGTCATCAGCTCACAGCCCTTGGCGGTCACCAGCGCATCGTCCTCAATCCGGATGCCGATGTTCCAGAACTCCTTGGGCACGTTCTTGCCGGGGCGTACATAAATACCGGGCTCGATGGTCAGCACCATGCCGGGCCGCAGGATGCGTGAGGGCTTGCGCATCACGGTCTGGCCCAGGGCGTCTTTTTCCTCGCGCGGCTTGCTGCCGGGCTCGGTGTAGTCGCCGCAGTCATGCACGTCCATGCCCATCCAGTGGCCCGTGCGGTGCATGTAAAACTGGCGGTAGGCGCCGGACTCGAGCACGTCGTCGACCTTGCCGTGCTTCTTTTTGTCGAGTAGGCCGGTGTCCAGCATGCCTTCCACCAGTACACGCGTCGCAGCATCGTGCGGATCTAAAAAGCGTTTGCCGGGCTTTGTCACTTTCACCGCGGCGACCTGCGCGGCCAGCACGATGTCGTACAGCGTGCGCTGGGCCGGCGTGAACTTGCCGTCTGCCGGGAAGGTGCGGGTGATGTCGCTGGCGTAGCCGTCCAGTTCGCAGCCGGCGTCGATCAGGCACAGCTGGCCGGGTTTGAGTTCCGTATCGCCGGCGCGGTAATGCAGGATGCAGGCGTTGGCGCCGGCCGCGACGATGCTGCCGTAAGCCGGAAACTGCGAACCATGGCGGCGGAACTCGTGCAGCAGTTCAGCTTCGAGGTGGTATTCACGCAGGCCGCCCTTCAGTTTCCCGTTGGCACCGTTGCGCAGCATCGCTGCCGAGGTCTGCATGGCGCGTACGTGGGCACCGGCTGAAATCTTGCCGGCGCGCTTGAGGATGGCGACTTCATGGCTGTCTTTGACCAGCCGCATTTCGTCGAGCAGCTTGCACAAATCGTGCTGGCTTTGCGGGCACTCGGCGCCGTAACGCACGCGGGCGCGCACCTTGTTCAACCAGCCGTCCACTTGGGTTTCCAGGCCCTTGTGTGTGGCAAATGGAAACCACACGGCGCTCTGGTTGCTCAGCAGCCCAGGCATTTTTTCTTCCAGCGCTTCCACACTGAAGGCGGCGTCCACACCCAGCGCGGCGGGCGCGGCCTTGGGGCCCAGGCGAATGCCGTCCCAGATCTCACGCTCCAGGTCCTTGGGCCGGCAAAACAGCGTGGTCTTGCCGCTGGCCTCAATCACCAGCCAGCTGTCGGGTTCGCTGAAGCCGGTCAGGTAATAAAAATAGCTGTCGTGGCGGTAGGGAAAGTCGCTGTCGCGGTTGCGCGGGTATTCGGGCGCGGTGGGCAGCAGGGCGATGCCGCCGCCGGCCGCCTTCAGGGCGCGGGCAATGGCAGCGCGGCGTTTTTCGTAGATCGTGGTGGTGCTCATATGCGTTCCGCTTCAGTTTGTGGTGGTTTGATTCAGCTCGTGCAGCCGCGCCGGTGTGCCGACATCGGTCCAGGCGCCTTCATACAGCTCGGCGCTCACGGCCTGATTGTCCATCGCCGTACGCAAAAGCGGTGCCAGCGGGGCTTTCAGGCCCTGGGGGTTGCCGAAGGGCAGGCTGTCGAACAACTCGCGCCGGTACAGGCCGATGGTGCTGTAGGTGAATTTGGGCTGCGGGTTGTCCTTGGGCAGGTTCAACGCCAGGCCGTCGGGGCTGAGGCCAAAGTCGCCTTTCGGGTTGTGTGCGGGGTTGGGCACCAGCCAGAGGTGGGCCAGCGTGTTGCCGGCGGCAAACCGGGCAACGGCGGCTTGGGTGAACTCAAAGCCGGGCACAAACACATCACCCGCCAGCACCCAGAAAATGTCACCCAGCAGCGGCAACGCACGCGCAATGCCTCCGGCGGTTTCCAGTGCGCCGCCAAAATCCACGCCTTCGTGTGAGTATGAAATTGATAGCTGCTTGCGCCCGTCCTTATTGGGCTGTAGCCCGAAATGGCTTGAAGAAAGCGCCGAAAAATGGGCCGGAACCTGTTCACCCAGCCAGGCCGTGTTGATGACCAGGCCGGTAAAACCACCGCGCACCAGCGCAGTAACCTGCCAGTCAATCAGCGGCTTGCCGCGCACCGGCAGCAGGGGCTTGGGCGTGGTGTCGGTCAGCGGGCGCATGCGCTCGCCGCGGCCGGCGGCCATGATCATGGCTTTGATGGGTGCAGAGGGCATGACGGCAGTTTAACGGGGCCGCTCATGCAGAATGGATGAACCAAAATTCGAAAGCCTGCCGATGATTCCTCCCGAGATCCACGCTGAAATCATGAGCCGCCTCGCGGCCACCGAACGGGAGCACGGTGTGCGCATCCTGATGGCGATCGAGTCCGGCAGCCGGGCCTGGGGCTTTGCGTCGCCGAACAGTGATTTCGACGTGCGCTTTATTTACGCGCGGCCGGCCGACGACTACCTCTCGCTTGATCTTGAGGACCGCCGTGACGTCATCGAGTACCCCATCGTCGACGACATCGACCTCAACGGTTGGGACCTGCGTAAAGCGCTGCGCCTGTTCTGGAAGTCGAATCCGGAATTTGTCGAGTGGATCCAGTCGCCGATCAAATATATGGAAAACGGTCCCTTTGCCGAAGAGGCGAGGCGGCTGTTGCCCCTGGTCTACTCGTGCGAGCGGGGCATACACCATTACCGCAGTTCGGCCAAGGGCAACTACCGCGAACACCTGCAGGGTGAGATGGTGCGGCTCAAGAAGTATTTTTATGTGCTGCGGCCGCTGCTCGCGGTGCGCTGGCTCGAGCGCTACGGCACAGCCGCGCCTATCGAGTTCGCCAGCCTGCTGCACCTGATCGAGGGTGAGACGGACCTGCTCGCCGACATCGACGAAATGCTGGAGAAAAAACGCGGCGCGCCTGAATTGGGCCTGTCGGCGCCTTTCCCGCGAGTCAATGCCTTTATTGAGGTTGAGCTTGCCAGGCTGGATGCGGCGATCCCGGAACGCGATGATCTTCGGCCCGTGCTGCCGACCCTCAACGCGCTCTTTTTGACGACCGTGCGCGAGAAGTGGTGAGCCGGCCTACTGCGTATCTCCCCGGTCCAGCGACCGCTGCTCGGTCCATTCCGGATTAAAGCGCCGCACCAGCGCGTCCATCAGGCCGCGCGCCCTGGCGGAGTGGTCGCCGCCGAAGTTGCACACATAGACGTCCAGCGTTACTGCTTTTTGCTCAGGCCAGGTGTGCACGCACACATGCGACTCGGCCAGCAGCACGGTAGCCGTGATGCCCCCGGGGCCGTGCACGGTGTCTGGAAAAGTGTGAAACAGCTGGTTAACGGCCTGCAGGCCGGCCGCCCGCACAGCCTGCACGCACCAGTCGCCCAGCCGGGTGGCGTCGGTCAGCCAGGCCGGGTCGCAGCGGCATTTGTAAAGGTCGGCGGTCAGGTGAAGGCCTTGCATGCCCCTGACTTTAGTGCATGGCGGGGTGCTGTCCAGCCAAATCGGGTTCAAACCCCCGCCAAACCGGCGGGCAGGGCCCAAACGGTAAAATACCGGGTTACCCCTGATCTTTCCCCCTCCCGGAGCTGCCTACATGGCCAATACGCAAATGATGGCGAATGCGATACGCGCACTCGCAATGGACGCCGTTCAACAAGCCAATTCCGGACATCCCGGCGCCCCCATGGGCATGGCCGACATGGCAGTCGCCCTCTGGGGCAGCCACCTCAAGCACAGCCCGCACAACCCCAACTGGTTCGACCGCGACCGTTTTGTGCTGTCCAACGGCCACGGCTCCATGCTGATTTATGCCGTGTTGCACCTCACCGGCTACAAGCTGCCCATCGGCGAACTCAAGAACTTCCGTCAGCTCCACAGCAAAACCCCCGGCCACCCCGAATACGGTTACACCCCCGGCGTTGAAACCACCACCGGCCCGCTGGGCCAGGGCCTGACCAATGCGGTCGGCATGGCGCTGGCTGAAAAGCTGCTCGCCAAAGAGTTCAATCGCGAAGGCCACACCGTCGTCGACCACAACACCTATGTGTTCATGGGCGACGGCTGCCTGATGGAAGGCATCAGCCACGAAGCGGCCGCGCTCGCCGGTGCGTGGAAGCTCAACAAGCTGGTCGCGCTGTATGACGACAACGGCATCTCCATCGACGGCCAGGTCGCGCCCTGGTTCATCGACAACACCGCCGTGCGTTTTGCCGCCTACGGCTGGAACGTGCTGGGCCCCATCGACGGCCACGACGCCGAGCTGGTCTCGCAGGCCATCGAAGGCGCGAAGAAGTCCAACGACAAGCCCACGCTGATCATCTGCAAGACGCATATCGGCAAAGGTTCGCCCAACCGCGCCAACACCGCCAAGGCCCACGGCGAGCCGCTGGGCGCCGAAGAAATCAAGCTCACGCGCGAAGCCCTCAACTGGCCTTACGCACCGTTTGAAGTGCCGAAAGAAACCTACGACGCCTGGGACGCCAAGGCCAAGGGCCTGTCTCTTGAGGCCGCCTGGGACGCGAAATTCGCTGCCTACAAGGCCGCGCACCCCGCACTGGCCGCCGAGCTGGCCCGCCGTATGAAGGGCGACCTGCCCAAGAGCTTCTCGCAACTGGCTGTCGACACTGTCATCGGCGCACACACCAAGGCCGAAACCGTGGCCTCGCGCAAGGCTTCGCAGCTCGCACTCGAAGCCTTCACCGCCGGCCTGCCAGAGTTGCTGGGCGGCTCGGCCGATTTGACCGGCTCCAACCTCACCAACACCAAGTCCACGCCCAACCTGCGCTTTGACATGAACGGCGAAGTCGTGCTGACGGCCAATGCCGAAGGCGTGAGCGCCGGTGGCCGCCACATCAACTACGGCGTGCGCGAATTCGGCATGGCCGCCATCATGAACGGCATTGCGCTGCACGGTGGCTTCATTCCCTACGGCGGCACCTTCCTGACCTTCAGCGACTACAGCCGCAACGCCATCCGCATGGCCGCGCTGATGAAGATCCGCGTCATCCACGTCTTCACGCACGACTCCATCGGCCTCGGTGAAGACGGCCCGACGCACCAGTCCATCGAGCACGCCGCGAGCCTGCGTTTGATTCCCAACCTCGACGTCTGGCGTCCGGGCGACACGGCTGAAACGGCTGTTGCCTGGGCCGTCGCGCTCGAGAACAAGAACAAGCCGACGGCGCTGCTGCTGAGCCGCCAGAACCTGCCTTACGCACCGAAGAACGACCTCGGTGAAATCAGCAAGGGCGCTTATGTGCTGGCCGAGCCCGCCGAAGTGGGCCTGAACAAGAAGGCCCAGGCCGTCATCATCGCCACGGGTTCTGAAGTGCAACTCGCGCTCAAGGCGCAAGAGCTGCTCGCCGCTCACAAGATCGCTGTGCGCGTGGTTTCCATGCCCAGCACCACGACCTTTGACAAACAGAAAACGGCGTACAAATCCGAAGTGCTGCCCGAAGGCATCCCCCGCATCGCGGTGGAAATGGGCGTGACGGACGGCTGGTGGAAATACGGCTGTGCCGCCGTGGTGGGCATCGACAGCTACGGTGAATCGGCGCCCGCGCCAGTGCTGTTCAAGCACTTTGGCTTTACCGCCGAGAACGTGGCCGACACCGTGCGCAAGGTGCTGCGCAAGTAAACACGCGGATAACGGACACGGCCGCCCAATTCAACAAGATTTCAACTTCCAGGAGCAACAGCAGATGACTATCAAACTTGGCATTAATGGTTTTGGCCGTATCGGCCGCAACGTGTTTCGCTCGGCCATCAAAAGCTTTGGCGACATTGAAATCGTCGGCATCAATGATTTGCTCGAGCCTGAGTACCTGGCCTACATGCTGAAGTACGACTCGGTGCACGGCCGCTTCGAAGGCGACGTGTCCGTTGAAGGCAACACGCTGATCGTCAACGGCAAGAAGATCCGCCTGACGCAGGAACGTGACCCCGCCAACCTCAAGTGGGGCGATATCGGCGCCACCGTGGTGCTGGAGTCCACGGGCCTCTTCCTCGACAAGGCTTCCGGTGAGAAGCACCTGGCCGCCGGCGCGAAGAAGGTCATCTTCTCGGCACCGTCGAAAGACGACACCCCGATGTTCGTTTTCGGCGTCAACGACAAGACCTACAAGGGCGAGGCCATCATTTCCAACGCCAGCTGCACCACCAACTGCCTGGCGCCTATCGCCAAGGTGCTGAACGACAAGTGGGGCATCAAGCGCGGCCTGATGACGACCGTGCACGCGGCCACTGCCACGCAGAAAACCGTGGACGGCCCGTCGAACAAAGACTGGCGCGGCGGCCGCGGCATCCTGGAAAACATCATTCCCTCCAGCACCGGCGCTGCCAAGGCTGTGGGCGTGGTGATCCCCGAGCTCAACAAGAAGCTGACCGGCATGTCCTTCCGCGTGCCCACCTCCGACGTGTCGGTGGTTGACCTGACCTGCGAGCTCAACAAGGAAGCCACGCTCAAGGAAATCTGCGCCGAAATGAAAGCGCAAAGCGAAGGCGCACTCAAGGGCATCCTGGGCTACACCGAAGACAAGGTCGTTGCCACCGACTTCCGCGGCGAGACCTGCACCAGCGTGTTTGACGCCGATGCGTCCATCGCGCTCGACGGCACCTTCATCAAGGTCGTCGCCTGGTACGACAACGAATGGGGCTACTCCAACAAGTGCCTCGAAATGGTCCGCGTGGTGGCGAAGTAATTCACTTCAACATCGCCAATAAAAAAGCGCCTCCGGGCGCTTTTTTATTGTCAGTGCAATACTCGGCGACCAGTCGCCCTGAAAGGTTCATGCTGATGCCCCTGACGTTCAAAAAACTCAACGAACAAGTGGTGAGTGTTCATCTGAGCAGCGGCGAGCTGGTGGGCCAGCTCAAACTGATTGGCGGCGTGTGGAAGTTCAAGGCCATTGGCTACACCGCAGACGGCCATGTAGTGCCCGGCGGTGGGCCGCTGACGGATCGCCACAACATGACTTTCGCCGCGCTGGACGAGGTGGTGGTCAATGCGGGGCTGATGCCTCCCTGAGTGGCAGGTCAATCAGGCAAGTGCAGGCCGGGCCGTTCATCGTCCCAGGCCATCGCGCTCATCTTCCAGCCTTCAGGCGTTTTGACGAACTGCGTCGAGATCATGCCGCGCGCCTCGAATGCCTCGCCGTTCATCGTGCCGGCCTTGCCGTAAGCGCTGTAGCGATGGGCAATGTTGCCGAAGATTTGTGTGGTTTCCGACAGCTCCCATTCCCTGAAGCGCGTCAGTGCACCGCTGTCCACCAGAGCCTGCCGCGGCGCGATGAATTCGCGCACGCTGGAAATCTCGGGTGCGGTTCCTGTGTTCTTGATCAGGAGGCCTGCGTCGATGAAGAGCGCGTGAATGTCATCGTACGACGGCACGCTGCCCGGCTCAAACGAGACGGCGCGAAAGAACGCCTGCGCCAGCGCATTCAGTTCGTTTTTGACCGCCTGGGAGTTGGGCTCCTGGCTCATGGCATCTCCTTGTGTTGGCGGGAGTGTAGGCGTCTGCTGCCGCACCCCACAGGCGGCGTTTGCGAAACCCGATATTGCCTGGGGGTACTGCGGGGAGGTTGACTGGTAATGCCGGAGTTATGCGAAAAGTGCCCCGGAGCAGCTAAGAACAAGCGCGGGCAGCTATTAAAAATATAGCAGCGAGGTGCTGCTCGGCCGTCAGTCGCCCGTCGGCCGCTCTTCGCGTCCGCCCGGGTGCCGCGCAAAGCGCGCCGGCTCCCGCCCATGCACCGGCGCGTCATCGCCAAACGACCAGCCGCCAAACTGCGTGCGCTGGTAGTCCGCCATGGTTTGCGCGATTTCGGCTTGCGTGTTCATGACAAACGGGCCGTACTGCACCACCGGCTCACCAATGGGCTTGCCTTGCAGCATCAGGAATTCGGCCTCCTCGCTGCCGTTGATGATCTCTGCGTCCACGCCGGCCCGCAGCTCGATGGCGCTGTCCACACTCACCGCCTGACCGCCCAGCGTCGCCGACTGCCCCTTGAAAAAATAGAGCTGGCGCCGCGTGCCTTCGCCCGTTGCGGCGGGCAGCGTCCAGCGGGCGCCGGGCACCATGCGAATCGTCCAGATCGCCACGTCGGCCTCGGCCTGCGAGGCCCACGAATCCGGCGGCGGCGCCAGCGGCGCGGTTTGGGTATTTTGAATACGGCCGGCAATCACGGCCACTTCGGTGCCGCGCCCTTCGGCATCCTTGATGTCCAGGCGCGGAATGTCCTGCGACCAGAACATGGTGAAATGCGGCTCGCTCATCTTGCCGGCCGCCGGCAGGTTCAGCCAGATCTGGAACAGCTCCAGTGGATTGGGATTTTGCTGGTCCAGCAAAGGGAACATCTCGGAATGGACCACGCCCTTGCCGGCCGTCAGCCACTGCACGTCGCCGCGGCCAAAGCGCGCTGTCGCGCCCAGGGAGTCGGAATGGTCGATCAGTCCCTTGCGCACTATGGTCACGGTTTCAAAGCCGCGATGCGGGTGCGCGGGAAAGCCCGGCACCGTGCTGCCGTGGTACATGTTCCAGCCGTCCTTGCGGGCAAAGTCCTGGCCGATGTTGCGCCCCGCGAATGAAGCATCCGGGCCCATCTGCGCATTGCCTTTGGGATAGGCGTCGTCGTGATACACGCAAAAGAGGAACGGGTCGAGCGTTGCCCACGGAAAGCCGAGTGGCTTGATCTGGAGGACGGGATGAGTGGTGGGGCTTGCGGCGAGGTCGGCAGGCATGAGGAGGCCTTTCTGGCGTGAAACTTTCAAAGAACACATATGAGGTTGGCCGCTGTCCTTTCAAGTTGCGCCGCCAACCCATGCGGCGGGCCTGGCCTCGGAGATTTAAGGGAAATATGCCTGTAGCCCTTATGTGGTGAGCGCAAGCAGCTATAAAATCAATAGCATTTGCAGGACGCTCTCCACCAGCCGCCTGCCCCTTCCTCAGGCCTTCAGTTTCCAGCCCGTGCGGAAGATCCACCACACCGCGCCGAGGCACAGCCCCAGAAAGCCCATGATGGCCGCCACGCTGATGCCTACGTTGACATCGGCCACCCCGTAAAAACTCCAGCGAAATCCGCTGATCAGGTAGACCACCGGGTTGAACAGGGCGACCTTCTGCCACAGCGGAGGCAGCATGTTGATCGAATAAAACGCGCCACCGAGGAAAGTCAGCGGCGTCACCACCATCAGCGGCACAATCTGCAGCTTCTGGAAGTTGTCGGCCCACAGCCCGATGATGAAACCGAACAGGCTGAAGGTCAGCGCGGTCAGCAGCAGGAAGCACAGCATCCAGAAAGGGTGCGCGATCTCATAAGGCACGAAGAGGCGCGCCGTTGCCAGAATCAGTAGCCCCAGCATGACGGATTTGCTCGCCGCGGCGCCCACATAGCCCATCACCACCTCCATCGATGACACCGGCGCCGACAGCAGCTCGTAAATTGTCCCCGACCATTTCGGCATGTAGATGCCGAAGGCGGCGTTCGAGATGCTCTCGTTGAGCAGCGACAGCATGACGAGGCCGGGAATGATGAAGGCACCGTAGCGGATGCCGTCGATGTCTCCCATGCGTGAACCGATGGCCGCCCCGAACACCACGAAGTACAGCGAGGTCGAGATCACCGGCGAGGCGATGGATTGCATCAGCGTGCGGAAGGTGCGCGCCATTTCAAAGCGGTAAATAGCGCGGATGGCGTGCCAGTTCATGCGGCCTCCTTCTGGGCGCCAGGTTTGTCGGCATGCACCAGGCTCACGAAGATGTCTTCGAGCGAACTCTCGCTTGAATGCAGGTCCTTGAAGTCAATGCCGAGTTCGGCCAGCTGCTTGAGCAACGCCGCAATACCCGTCTCCTCGGTTTGTGTATCGAAGGTGTAGACCAGCGTGTGGCCCTCTTTCGTCAACTCAAGCGGCAGCCCTGCCAGCGCATCCGGAATGCTTTGCAGCGGTGTTTGCAGTTGCAGGCTCAGTTGCTTCTTGCCCAGCTTGCGCATCAGCACCGTTTTGTCTTCGACAAGAATCAGCTCGCCCTTATTGATGACGCCAATGCGGTCGGCCATCTCCTCGGCTTCCTCAATATAGTGCGTGGTCAGGATGATGGTGACGCCGCTGTCGCGCAGCTCCCGCGCCATTTGCCACATGCCCTTGCGCAGCTCGACGTCGACGCCCGCGCTGGGCTCATCGAGGAACAGGATGGTGGGCTCGTGCGACAGCGCCTTGGCAATCAATACCCGGCGCTTCATGCCGCCGGAGAGCGCCATGATCTTGCTGTCCTTCTTGTCCCACAGCGAAAGGTCGCGCAGTACTTTCTCGATGTAGGCGGGGTTCGGCGGCTTGCCGAACAGGCCCCGGCTGAAGCTCACGGTGGACCACACGGTTTCAAACGCATCGGTCGAAAGCTCCTGGGGGACCAGCCCGATCCTGGCGCGAGCGGCGCGGTAGTCACGCACGACGTCGTGTCCATCGGCCGTCACGCTGCCCGAGCTGGGATTGACAATGCCGCAGACGATGCTGATCAAGGTGGTCTTGCCTGCGCCGTTGGGGCCGAGCAGGGCGAAAATCTCGCCGCGCTGGATATCCAGGTCCACCGACTTGAGCGCATGAAAGCCCGAAGCGTAGGTCTTGCTGAGTTTTTGGATGGAAATAATGGGTTGCACGCGGCATCCTGATGTGAAAGTGGCGCCGGAAGATTCTTCGGCGCCAGAAGAGACCCGAATCATTCTATAGAGCGCTCGTGAAAAAGCCGGGACTAGGGTTTTCAGGACGGTGCGCTCAGGCCGTCTGGTTTTTTCTCAGCGTCGGCAAGCCGACACCGGCAGACTCAAAGCCACCATCCACAGCCAGCACCTGGCCATTGACATAGCTGGCTGCCGGGCTGCACAAAAAGCCCACGGCCGACGCGATTTCTTCCACGGTGCCGTAGCGCCCCAGCGGAATCACGTCGTGGTAGTCCGAGCGGATCGCCACGCTGTGAACCAGCTTGGCCATTTCCGTGTCCACCGGCCCGGGCGCGATCACGTTGGCCCGGATGCCGAGGGTGCCCAGCTCAACCGCCTGCTGCTTGGTCAGCTGGATGAGCGCGGCCTTGCTGGTGCCGTACGCCACGCGAAGCGTGCTTGCACGCAAGCCCGAGATCGACGCGATGTTGACAATGCTGCCACCGCCCGTACGCTTCATGATGGGCACGCAAGCCTGGCTGCACAAAAACGCGCCATCCAGGTTGACGCCCAAAACCCGGCGCCATTCTTCAAATGTTGTCTCACCGATAGGCTTGAATACCGCGATGCCGGCGTTATTGACCAGCGCATCGATACGGCCAAAGCGGGCGTCCACCTCCTCCATGGCCGATTGCACCTGCGCCGGGTCGGCCACGTCGCAATGCACCGCCAGTACGCGGCCTGCATCCTGAATGGCGCCAGCGGCTGGGAGCAGCGTGTCGCTGTCGATATCCAGAAGCGCCACACGGTACCCGTTGGCCAGAAACCATTTCCCGATGGCAAGGCCAATGCCGCGAGCACCCCCTGTCACGACGGCCACGGGGCTGGTTGAAGAAGTTGCGGTCATGGATGTCCTTGCCTTGTTGTCTGGTGTGAATGAAGAAAGGGCTTTGGCGGTGTGGGCGAAAGTTCAGGTTGAAGTTTGCACTATTGGACGTGTTTACGCGCGTTTGCGATGCTGCCGATTCGGGACACGCTGTCGTGGGCCCGTCCTACAGCATGCGCGCTCGCCAATGGGTACCTTGAGCACTCATCCTGTTGTCTGCATCAGAAATGATTCTTTCAAGATGGCCAGGCATGCGACAACCGCTTGCGGTTTTCGAATGTGTGACCTTCAGCAAAAGCGTTGTGGCTGGTATCGGTTTCATGCACATGATCCGTAAAAAAAACAGTTCACGGTCAAGGCAGGAACGAACTGTTGACGCACCTTGGTGCGAATTTTCCCAGAGGATCACTATGACAATGAAACACGCATTCCTTTTATCCACACTGGTCGCAACGTTGGGCCTTGTTGCTTGCGAGCGGACGGTTGTCGCGCCGCCTGCGGCAGTTGTCACCGTGCCCGGGCCTGCAGGTCCTGCGGGCGCCACGGGTGCCGCCGGCACTGACGGCGCCAAGGGGGCCACGGGCGCTGGCGTCGGTATTCCAGGCCCGACCGGCGCTACCGGTGCGACTGGAGCGACGGGCTCTACCGGTTATGAGGGCGCAACCGGTGCTACCGGCGCCACAGGCGACACCGGAAAGACCGGCAGGACCGGTGCCACGGGCGATACGGTCGTGATCGTTCCCGCGCCCGCACGATAAGGTTTTCGGCTGTACAGGCCGGCGAGCGCGTGAATGCTCGCCGGCCTTTTTTGTTTTCAGCGGCGGGGACAAGGCGTTTAACCGGCCCGCAATTCCGGAAAGGGCTCACGCCACGCCGGCAGCTGATTAAGCCGGTCGTGCCAGCGCCGGATTTCCGGGAAATTGTCCAGCGGCAAGCGTGCCTTTTCAGCGTATGGCAAGGTGATGGCCACCGCAAAGTCGGCTACCGTCAGTGCGTCACCGACGAGGTATTCGCGCCCCTTCAGGTGCGCTTCGAGCACGCTGGCGTAGCGCTCGAAGTCGGGTGTCACCCTCGCAATCTCGGCCGGGTCGGCCTCGCGCTGCAGGAAGCGCGGCTTGATGATGTGTTCGAAATAAAAAGTCCCGGCGGCTGGCGCGAACTCGGTGGCATCCCACATCAGCCAGCGCATCGCCTCGGTCTGGCGTTGGTCGCGTGGCCACAGGTCAGAACCGGCTTTCTCCGCCAGGTGGCACATGATGGCATTCGACTCCCACAAGGTCGTGGTGCCGTCCACCAGCACCGGCACCTTGGCATTGGGGTTCATTGCGCGGAACTGTGGCGTACGGTGTTCGCCTTTTTCGAGCGCGACGTAAATGAACTCCACCGGCAGCTTCAAGTGCCTGGCGACGGCGCAGGTTTTTCGCGGGTTCAGCGTGTCCGAGTAATAAAGCTTCATGCTGACTCACTTCATCGTTAATTTTCAGGCCGCCATGCGGGGAAGGTCGGACCACACCGGCCTGACCTCTATGGTTGCGGCCCTGGCCATGGGATGGCCGGCTGCAATGTCGATCGCCTCCTGCATGCCGGCGCATTCAATCAGCCCGTAGGCCGCCATTTTTTCTGCGCTATCGGTGAAAGGGCCGTTGGTTACCGCGCGCTTGCCGCCGCGCACCCGAACCGTCATGGCGTCGTCGGGGGGTCGCAGCGGGTTGCCGTGCTTGAGGATGCCGCGGCTCCCCATGTCCTTTACCCAGGCGCCTATGTCGGCCACCAGCGCCGGCGTGGGCGCGAAGGCCGCGTCGTGGCAAATGATCAGCAGGAATTGCATGGGCTTTTCCCTCTCAAGGCATAGGCAGCGGCTTGATGACCATCCACGACACGCCGAAACGGTCGGCCACCATGCCGAAAGACGAAGCGTAAAAGGTCTTCATCATCGGCATCTCTACCTTGCCGCCGTCGCTCAATGCCTTGAACAGGCGCTGTGCTTCGGCGTCGCTGGCCGCAGTCAACGAGAGCGAGAAGCCCTTGAATTCCGGCTTGCCGTTGCCCATGCCGTCAGAGGCCATCACTTCCGTTTCGCCGATCCTGAAGCTGGCGTGCATGATGTTCTCACCCGGGATGGCACCGCCGTCCGGCCCGCAGCCTTCGGTCATGGGTTCCGGGTTCTCCTTGAAGCGCATCATCATCTTCACTTCGGCGCCAAGCGCCTTGCGGTAAAACTCGATGGCCTCTTCGCAGCGGCCGTTAAAAAAGAGATAAGACTGGATCAGCATGATTGACTCCTTCGTGGGTTGATAAGGCTGGGGGATTTTTCAGGCACTCATTTGCGCAGCGTGGGCTTCAACGTTCATCCAGGCGAGTTCCCAGAGATGACCATCCAGGTCTTCGAAGCCGTGCTGGTACATGAAGCCGTGGTCTTGCGCCTTGTTGGGCGTGGTCGCGCCGGCGGCCACGGCCTTGCTGACCATCTCGTCAACTTCCTGGCGGCTGTTGCATGAGAGGCAGATCAGCACCTCGGTGCTTTTGCGTGCGTCGCTCACCGGCTTGGGCGTGAAGGTCTTGAAAAATTTCTCGACCAGCAGCATGACGAAGCTTTCCTCGCTCACGATCATGCAGGTGGCGTTTTCATCGGTGAATTGCGGGTTGAATTTGAAGCCCAGCGCGGTGAAAAACTTCACTGATTTGCCCAGGTCTTTCACGGGCAGGTTCACAAACATCTTGGTCGTCACGGGTTTCTCCTTGAATGATTGAATGAGTAGGTGCTTCTTCAGGCCCTGTCATAGGCTTCCTGGAGTTCCTTGATATTGATCTTGCGCATCTTCAGCATGGCGCTCATGGCGGCGCCGGCCTTGGCCGGGTTCTTGTCGCCCAGCATGTCGCCGAGCGCGGTGGGGATGATCTGCCACGACAGGCCGAATTTGTCCTGGACCCAGCCGCACTGGTTGGGCGCGCCCCCGGCCGAGAGCTTGTCCCAGAGCTCGTCCACCTCTTCCTGCGTCTTGCAGTCCACGAACAGCGAAATCGCCGGTGTGAAGCTGAAGTGCGGGCCGCCGTTGAGTGCCATGAATTCCTGGCCTTCGAGCTGGAAACTGCCGGTCATGACGGAACCCTCCGGGCCCGGACCTTCCTTGCCGTAGCGCCTGAGCATGGTGATCTTCGAGTTCTTGAAGATCGAAACATAAAAATTCATGGCTTCCTCGGCCTGGTCGTTGAACCACAGGAAGGGGGTGATTTTCTGCATGGTCTGGTTCCTTGAAAGAAGAGCGTTTAAAGAATCGTTAAAGGCTTGCGGGCCTTGTGCGGTGGCCAAATCAGCAGTATTGTGTACACCGTCCACAAAAGAATAGCAAAGATAATGAACACTGTCCACATAAATAAGTAACAAGCCATGTCGACCGCGCCTCCCTCCCAGCCAGTCCCGCCGCCCCGCAGCACTTACCGCCACGGGGACCTGCGGCGTGCCTTGCTGGAGGCCGGGGTGGAACTGGCCCGCGCCGGCGGGCCCGAGGCTGTGGTGTTGCGCGAAGCCACGCGCCGCGCGGGCGTTGCGCCTAATGCGGCCTACCGCCATTTTGAAAACCGCCAAGCTTTGCTGTATGCGGTTCGTTCAGCCGCGCTGGCGGCCGTGGCCCGCGCGATGGAGGCCGAACTGGCTGCGCTGCCCCAGGGTTTGCCGCCAGCCGAATTCGCCCGCGCCAACGTGCGCGCGGTTGGCGCCGGCTATTTGCGGTTTGCGCAGGCAGAGAGCGGGTTGTTCCGTACGGCCTTTGGCCCCTCGGATGATCTGAAAGAAAGAGCCCAGGGCGCGCCGGCAGACACCGAGCGCAAAGGGGAAAGCGGCCTGGACCCCTTCGAGTTGTTGGGTGCCGCGCTCGACAAACTTGTGGGCGCCGGCGTGTTGCCGCCCGAGCGCCGCCCCGGGGCTGAGTTCCTCGCCTGGTCGGCGGTACACGGCCTGGCCATGCTGGTGATTGACGGCCCGCTGGGCCCCCTCATCGGCCCGCAGATGCAGCAGATCGGCGAGCGCCTGCTGGACATGGTTGAAAAGGGCCTGTGCGGGGACTAAGGGGAGTTGACACCCATTGATTGAATTTGCCTAAGGCTTGGCCGGTGCATTGATGACAAAAGCCCGCCGGAGGCGGGCTTTGCGGACGAGATACTGATCGCGTGCCTTTGTGCGCTCAGAAGTTATGCTGAATGCCGACCCCGTAAACACGGATCACGTCATTGGCAACGCGGTTGTTCGGGTCCGAGCGGTCATAGAAGCCGTACAGCGAAGTGCGATTGCTCATCTTGTAGGAGTAGCCCGCCTGGAAGCGCTTGAGCTTGGCCGCAGGATCGCTCTGGACATCCTTGCGGATGTAGTTGGCCATGACCTTGCTGCTGGGCGTGATGTCCCACGA
>NZ_JBFUBJ010000011.1:0-105998 GCF_056405795.1 Polaromonas sp. P1_F1 | reverse complement strand
ACTTGGGCTCGCTCTCTTCCGATCGCAGGTGCTTCTTTATTGTGTTGCGAGCCAGGCCTGTACGCCTTGAGATCTCGCGAATGGACATCTGATCCCGCAATGCCCAACGTCTGATGACATTCAATGTCGCCACGTCTATCACTCCTAATTTCCCCCTGCTTTTAAAACAAGCAGGGTAGTGCCTACGTGGGTCAGTTTTGGATGGAAATTACTGCGCTAAATGGATCAGATTTCGACGGAATTCAACAGCCTGCCKAAATATTGCAAACGACACTACTTCGCCGCGTCTGGCCAGCCTCATAAAACGACTCTTCGCTGAAACCGCGCTAGCCACGGAGCTGAATGTTGAAGCGGGTGTCGCAGCATCAGCTGCAGAACAGGCTTAGCCTGGGAACGATTAGCCAGCGCAGCCTCACGTACTTGGTCGGACGAAGCGCAGGAATGCCTACCAACGAAACCTATTTTCATATTGTCCGAGGGATCTATTAATGGCATTCTGCGGTTTTTACAGTTTTTCTTAGGTTTTTACAGTTTTTCTTTTTACAAACAAGCGTGCCCGGGCACGCTGACCGTCATTCGACAGTCACTGACTTCGCCAGGTTTCTCGGTTTGTCCACATCCGTCCCCCGCGCCACAGCCGTGTGATACGCCAGCAACTGCAGCGGCACCACGTGCAGCAGTGGGCTCAACGCCCCGTAGTGCTCGGGCATGCGGATGACATGCAGGCCTTCGCCGCTTTCGATGTGGCTGTCGGCGTCTGCCAGTACATAAAGCACGCCGCCGCGGGCGCGAACTTCCTGCATGTTGCTTTTGAGTTTTTCGAGCAGGGCATCGTTGGGGGCGACGCAGACGACTGGCATCTCGCTGGTGACTAAAGCCAGGGGGCCGTGTTTGAGTTCACCTGCGGGGTAGGCCTCTGCGTGGATGTAGCTGATTTCCTTGAGCTTGAGGGCTCCTTCGAGGGCAATGGGGTAGTGCAGGCCGCGGCCGAGGAACAGTGCGTTTTCCATCTTGGCGAAGTCTTCGGCCCAGCTGATGACTTGCGGCTCCAGCGCCAGCACGGCTTGCAGGGCGGCGGGCAGGTGGCGCATGGCTTTGAGGTGCCCGGCTTCTTCTTCGTCGCTGAGCTTGCCTTTGCTTTGGGCCAGGGCCAGCGTGAGCAGGAAGAGGCCTGCCAGTTGCGTGGTGAAGGCCTTGGTGGAAGCCACGCCAATTTCCACACCCGCGCGGGTGATGTAGGCGAGCTTGCATTCACGCACCATGGCTGACGTTGACACATTGCAGATGGTGAGGGTCTGCGTCATGCCCAGGCTTTGCGCGTGGCGCAGCGCGGCCAGGGTATCGGCGGTCTCACCGCTTTGCGTGATGGTAACGACGAGTGATTTCGGGTTGGGTACCGATGTGCGGTAGCGGTATTCGCTGGCCACTTCGACTTGCGTAGGGATGCCGGCAATCGACTCGAGCCAGTACTTGGCCGCGCAGCCGCTGTAGTAGCTGGTGCCGCACGCCAGGATGAGGACCGAGTCGATGTCCTTGAACACGCGGTAAGCCTCGTCGCCGAACAGCTCGGGAACGATGCCTTCCACGCCTTCGAGCGTGTCGGCAATGGCGCGCGGCTGCTCGAAGATTTCTTTTTGCATGTAGTGGCGATACGGGCCCAGCTCTGCGGCGCCGCTGTGGGCGTGCACGGTTTTGACTTCGCGCAGGACGGCTTTGCCTTCTTTGTTGAGTACCCAGTACTTGCCGAGCTGGATGTCAACCATATCGCCTTCTTCGAGGTACACGATCTGGTCCGTCACGCCGGCCAGGGCCATGGCGTCGCTGGCCAGGAAGTTTTCGGTCTTGTCCTTGCCAACGCCCAGGATCAGCGGCGAGCCGGCGCGCGCGCCGACGACGCGGTGCGGTTCGTCCTTGCAGAAGGCAGCGATCGCGTAGGCGCCGTGCAGTTGCGCGACGGTGGCCTTGAGGGCTTCGAACAAATCGCCGTCGTACAGGCTGTCCATCAAATGCACGATGACTTCGGTGTCGGTCTGGCTGTCGAAGACATAGCCCTTGGCCTTGAGGCCGGCGCGCAGCTCTTCGTAGTTTTCGATGATGCCGTTGTGCACCAGTGCAACCTTGCCTGCGCGCGCCGTGGCGCCCGCGCCGCTGCCGTGGCTGAAATGGGGGTGGGCGTTGTGAACGACTGGCGCGCCATGTGTGGCCCAGCGGGTGTGGGCAATGCCGGTGACGCCTTCGAGTTTGTCGGCGCTCACCTGCTCCTGCAACTCGGCCACGCGCGACGTGCTGCGAGCGCGCTTCAGGCCGCCGGCGTACACCGCAACACCGCAGGAGTCATAACCGCGGTATTCGAGGCGCTGCAAACCCTGCACCAGGATGGGAACGATATTTCGGGTCGAAACGGAAGCAACAATGCCGCACATGAAGGTCTCCTGAAGATCAATGCGGTGATGCTACGTACTTACAGTTTTCCAATGTGATCTATTTTTACAATAAAATGGAATTTAATTTCATTATTTGCACAGTATTGAATTAAATTTCATTTATATTTCATTAATGGAACAAATACTCATTGACGATATCGACGTGAAGCTGCTGGACAGCCTGCAAACCGATGCCTCACTGAGCAACCAGGCGCTGGCCGAACGCGTCTATATCTCGCCGCCGACCTGCTTGCGCCGCGTGAAACGCCTGCGCGATGCCGGGCTGGTGGAACGTGAAATCGCGCTGCTCAGCCCCGACAAGCTGGCCGCCCTCACCGGCCACGGGCTGACGGCGCTGGTGGAGATCACGCTGGATCGCCAGGGCACGGAACATCAAGAGGCATTTGAAACGAGGGTGGTGCAGGACGACGCCGTTCAGCAGTGCTACCGCGTCTCACCGGGGCCGGACTTCATGCTGGTGGTGCATGTGGCCGACATGCCGCGCTACCTGGCGCTGGCGCAGCGGCTTTTTACCAGCGATGCAAATGTGCGCAACGTGAAGGCTTTTTTCAGCACCAAACGCGCAAAATTTGAACCAAAAGTACTTCTAGGCCAATAGGAATCTGCGCGAGGTGCTATCAAAACAATAGCAATACGACTTCAGGTAGTGGCGGTATAAAACTTATTGACCGGGCTCCACAGCCTGCCGGGTTTGCCTGAGCAGCACCCACGCCATCAACCCCAGCGCCAGCGCGCCCGCCAGCAAGACGCCCCACAACACCAGGCTGCGTGTCGGCATGCCCTGACTGGGTGGTTGCGCCGCCACCAGCGAGCCGGCCGCACCGGCGCTGCCACCGGTGATGTCTGCTTTGGACACATCGGCCTGGGCGACGGGCAAGGAGTTTTCCTGTTGCGCCTTGTAGCCGGGAATCAGGCTGGCCATGGGCAGAAAAGCGCCTGCTGCCCCCGTTGCGCTGGCCAGGCCCGCAGCCAGGGTGAAAGGGCCCTGCCCGCTGGCCAGAAAGATGAGCTGTGCCGGTTCGAACTGCAGGACGATTTCAGGCGCGGCGGCAAACCCCGGCGTTTTGAGGTCGGCTTCGATCTTCATTTCGCGCACCGATGAGCCCTGCAATTCGACCGGGCCGCTGGTTTGTTCCTTGCCCGCGGTTGTCATCCGGTAGACCACGGCGCTGGCCAGCAACGCCCACGGCTGGTTGCGGTCGTTGCGGCCCAGCACACGGATGGGCACCAGCACATTGCTGCCTTGCGGCGTGATCTTTAAAGCGGCAACAGGCGTGGCAAAGGGCAACGCAAAAGTCAGCTCATGGGGATTCGTCAGCACCGGCGCGGCCATAGTGGCGCCCACGCGCTGGCGCAGGGCCGTGCTACGGGACGTGACCAGCGTGGCGCCGCGCAGGGTGACGGCGGCGTCGCCCCAGGTGATGCGCAGGTAGTGGTCTTTCAGGTCCGCCATGGCAAGCGCCAGGCTGTTGTCGCCCAGGCTCGCGGCCTTGACAGAAGCATCGGCGCGATACAGCACGGTGTCGGCCAGGGGCCGCCAGTTCTTCAGATCCTTGCTGGCCTGCACATTAAAGCTCACGGGCTGGCCGACCGGCAGGTCGGCGTCCAGCGTCAGGCGGGCTGCCGGCGCATTGACGCTGCGCGTGTCGAGCAGCGCGCCCAGCACCTTTTGCGATGAAGCCGCGCCCGCGGTGTCTGCCGCGCTGCCCGTGTTGAGCTGCACCACGCGCCGGCCCTGCCGCTCTTCAATGCGCAGCGACAGACCCTCCAGACCGGCAGCGCCTGCGGCACCCAGGATGGGATACGCCGTGAGCTTGACCTGCTGCTCCTGCGTAGCCGTTTCCGCGGCGACGTTGGCCAGCGCCATGGGCACCGGCTGACCCGCCGCATTGAAGAGGCGTATGTCGCCATAACCGGCGCTTTGCAGCCGCACCAGGGCTTCGGCCGGCACCACCAGCCGCTGCAACGGCGCATCAGGCGCCAGCGTCACAGGTATGCGAACAGCATACGATTTGGCGCTGCCGGCATCCGCGGCGTCGGCGGCCAGCGCCAGCAACGGGGCTGCCAGCGCGGTGGAGAGCGCCAGGGTTAAAAAGCGTTGGTTGATTTTCATGACTGGGTTACCTTCTGGTCGCCCGCATCTTCGGGCAAAACATCTTGCGCAGTGGCGGTGGCGGCGGCCTTGGGCGGCAGCGGCGCAAAGTAGCCCACCACCAGCATCAGCACCCCCACCACGATGAACGCGATGATGCGCTCCGCCCCGCCGGCGTTCGACAAGTCAATCAACAGCAGCTTGACGACCACCAGGCCCAGCAGGCCAGCGCCCACCAGCCACAGCGGCCGCTGCACGCGCCGGTGCGCCAGCACCATCAAGCTCAAGGCCAGCAGTGTCCACAGAATCGCATAGCCGGTTTGCACCACGAAGCTGCCGAACAGCGCGTCGGCATCCCAGCGCACGCCGAAGAAATGGTGGGCGATGCGCAGCCACACGGTATTGACGGCGACAAACACCAGCAAGGCCAAAGCCACCAGTGCATTGCGGCCCGTCACCCAGCCCGCATTGCCCGGCGGCGGCGCGGCCGTCACCAGCACGCGGCGCCAGAACACCAGGGCGCCCAACGCGAGCGCAAGCGTCAGGTCGGTCGGATTGAGCAGCGGGATGTAAGGCAGCGGTGCGGTGTGGCCCGACGAGTGAACCGCAGCCACCAGCGTGCCCCAGAACACCAGCACCGCAAGCGGCAAGGCGGCATACCAGTAGTAAGCCTGGGCATGCGGATTGAGGGGCCACCTGGCGCCCTGTCGCAGGGCCGCGCTGTTGACACGCCCTGCCCACACCGCCAGCAGCATCAGCACCGCGATGGCGCTGACCAGCAGGACCACGCCGGCCCACGAAGTGCGCCAGAGCTCGGCCTTGCCGATACCCGACCACAGGCAGTCCGCAAGCAGGAAGGTCACCAACCACGCGCTTGCCGCATGCAAAAAACCATAGGGCGACCGGGCCTCCATTCCCGCTGGCGAAGACAGGGCCAGCGCCTGCTTGTCAGACTGCCGCAGCATCCAGTAATGCAGCACCAGCACCGCCGGCCACACGGCCCACGCCGGCGTGGCGAGCACGCGGTAGCCTTGACCGGCCTGCGCCACATAACCCAGCGCCAGCACGCCCACGGTGATGCGCGCCGGCCAGGTCGCCACCGCCCACTGTTTCTTCAGGCCCAGCAGCATCGACAAGGCCGCGCTGGCCACCACTGCCAGCATCATCAGCAGGCCGGTGGTGCGGTCGCTAAAGGCCTGTTGAGGAAAGGCATCTGCTTCCAGCGCCGGCACACGGCGGTTGATTTCCAGCAACCAGGCCAGGCACCAGAAGAAAAAACCGTAGAGGTAAACAGGAACGCTGAGCTGCGACTCCACGCCGGCATAGGCCTTGGCCCACGAAGACTCGCTGTGCGGCAGGGGCCGGCGCAGCCACCACGCCAGCTGCAGCGCCGGCAGCGCGATCAGCATGGCGCCGATAAAGGCCGGGTTGCCGAACGGAATGGCCGAGACAGGGTTACCCAGTGCGCCTGCGTCATCAAGCCCGCCCAAAAATGCCATGGCGGCCACGCCCTGCAGCAGCAGGCCGAAAGCGCGCGGCATCCAGCGCGCCTGCCGCATGCCGACCCAGAACGCGCCCGCACCTTCGAGTGCCCAGACAGCCGACGTCCACTTCGCGTCAAGCGCCAGCGGCACCGCCAGCGTGGCAAAACCCACACCCACTGCAATAAAGCATTCAATCAGCAAGCGGTAGCTGGACAGCGCCCGGCGTACCAGCACCATCGCCGTCACCAGGTACAGCGCGGCAAAGCCCAGCGCCGAAAAGGCCGTGCCCAGTTCCATGGTGCGCACCAGCCCGGCCTGAAGGCCGAAGCCCACCAGCGGCGTGCCGAACACCAGCATGGTGTCGACGGCGTTGCCGAGCTTCGTGGGCGTGTTGCGCGCATAGAGGATGGCGGCGAAAAGATAGATCAGTACAAAGCCGATGAGGAAAGGCTGGGTGCTGGCGTAGTGCTCTGGCGTGTACTTGAGAACACCCCAGGCAGTGGCCACGCCGAAGGTGGCGATAAAACCCACCACGTTCAGGATGCGCCACGAACGTTTGTAGGCAATGAACAAAATGGCCAGGTTCAGCACTGAGTAGTAGCTGAAGAGACCCACATGGCTGCCCTGCCCTGTCGACAGCAGAATCGGCACGGCAAAACCGCCGGCGAATGCGGCGACCGCCAGCGCGCGCGAGTTTTGCAGCAGTGCCAGCGCACAGCTCAGCGCGCACACCACAATCATCAAACCAAAGGCCGGTAGCGGTTCAAGCAGGCCGTACATGCGGAAGGCCGCAAACACCGTGAGGTACATCACCGCCACGCCGGCGCCCTGCAGAGCGAGTGCAAAGCCGGGCTTTTCCGTGCGCTTGCGAAAGCCCACGGCCAGCAGCGCGATCGCCGCGGCGGCGATGGCCGCCAGGCGGAATTCCACCGGAAAGAGCCCGGCCGATGCCGCGTAGCGTGCCAGGAATGACAGGCCGATGAACAAAATAACCAGCCCGACCCGGACGATGGTGTTGCCGCCCAGGAACCAGTTTTTGCCGGCAATCAGGGCCAGCTCGATGGCATTGGGCTCGGCCGGCTTGTAAGCCGGCCGCACGGCGGGCGCGGCCTGAGCGCGCGGCAAGCCATTCGGGGCCAGGTCTTCTTGCAGGGATGCCTCTTCGTTGCTAACCGCGCTGAGCGTGCTGGCAGCCACAGGCGCCATGGTTTGCGGCGCAGCAGGTGCGCGTGCAGGAAGCGGGGCAACGGGCGAAGGAGCGGTGTTTTCAAATTCCCTGAATCCGCCGTCGTCTTCCACAACCTGAATGCTGCCACGCGGCATGGCAGATGGTTGCGGTGCCGATGCAGTCGCCGCTTTGACCTGCTGCGCATGCTTTCTGTGTGCGGCC
This sequence comes from Polaromonas sp. P1_F1, assembly GCF_056405795.1. Taxonomy (NCBI): domain Bacteria; kingdom Pseudomonadati; phylum Pseudomonadota; class Betaproteobacteria; order Burkholderiales; family Comamonadaceae; genus Polaromonas; species Polaromonas sp. P1_F1. Next base: position 98,588 of record NZ_JBFUBJ010000011.1, on the reverse strand, counting down.
TCGACTTCGGCGCGCACGGCCCAGCGCAAGGAAAGGCCGGCGAACAAACCGAGGAAGCCCCCCAGAAAGACTCCGAAATCGCCATAGCCCGGCCAGAACCAGCCCAGCACGGCACCCCAAACAATGCTCCAGATAATCATGACCCCGGCCTCCCTGTTGTTTTCCGTGCTGCGATGTTGCACGCCAGCCTGCGGAATGGGCTGATGGTACTTGATGGGCACACTCGTGAGCACCGGCGGCACGGTGCCGGGCAAGCCAGCAGAAAAGCCCGTCTGCAGCCCTCATTGATTTAGAAAGAAACCGGCTGAAACCCAATCAGAACTGGCGCAAGCAGCTATCAAATAAGTAGCAACCCGACTCAACGTGCTTTGGCACCTTCACGGGCGGTGTTCCAGAAAGCACGTGCCAGCGGCGAGAGTTTGGCCACATCCAGGCAGGCCAGACCGACCGTGCGCGGCTGCGGCGGTGACAGGGGCCGGTACACCACGCCCCTGGGTGCATCGGGCAGCGCGAGGCGGGCAGCTACCGATACCGCCAGGCCCTGCTGCACAAATTGCAGGATGGAAATGATCTGCGTGAAGTGGTACAGGACCTTGGGCAACGCGATGTTTTTTTGCAGGATGGGCACGATGACCGGCCCGCAGCCGGCCTCTGTCAGCACAAAGTCCAGCCCCGTAAGGGCGGTAACCGGCACGGCCTTGTGTTTGGCCAGTGGGTGTTTGACCGGCAGGATGGCGACAAACTCGTCCTGCACCAGCGGCAGCACTTCAAAGCGCTCGTCAGGCACGACGACAAAACCCAGCTCCACCCGTTTTTGCAGCAGCCAGTCGTCCACCACTTCGTCGCTTTCCTCTTCAATGCGCACCTGCGCGCCTGGGTGGCGCTTTTTAAAGGCAGCCAGCAGTGGTGGCAAAAGGTTGACGGTGGACGTGGGCCCAAATGAACCGATGCGCAGCGTACCGGTTTTCAGCTCGCGGGCGTCGCCGAGCTCCTGCGTCATGGTGGCGGCCAGGGCGGTCATTTCGCGGGCCCGCAGCAACAGCCGCTCGCCGGCATCCGTCATGGCCACGCCGGACGCGTCACGCTGCGCAAGCTTCACGCCGAACTGCGTTTCAAGCGCGCGCAACGCATGGCTGACGGCCGACTGCGTCGTGCCCAGGCGCATGGCCGCGCGTGAAAAGCTGCGGCATTCATCGAGAGTGATCAGGACTTCAAGTTGGGCGAGTGTCATGGTCGGTTCAACAAGCGTTAAGGGGGTACGCGGGCAAGAATGAGTAAACACTCATTTGATAGTGAGTCATTTAGCAGTTAATCTCATGCATCAATCTAACCGATGCCAGCCTTTTTCCCAACAAAAACCGCATGACCGCTACAGCCACATCATCCACCGCAGCCCCCCTGTCCGGCATCGCCGCCACGGCTCCCCCGGCGGGTAAAAGCCTTCTGGGCCTGTACCTGCGCCTGACCTGCGTGCCCTTTCTCTGGGGCGGCACCTTCATTGCCGGGCGCGTCATCTCCGCCCACCTGCCGCCCGCCACGGCGGGTTTCATACGCTTTGTGTTTGCTACGCTGGCGCTGCTGGTGGCGCTGCATTTCACCGAAGGCCTGCGCGCACTCACGACACTGTCGCGCCGCCAGCTGCTGGGCACGATGGCGCTGGGCGCCACCGGTATCTTTATTTACAACCTGTTGTTCTTCTCGGCGCTTTCCGTGCTGCCGGCAGGCCGCACCTCACTCATCATTGCCCTGAACCCGGTGGTCACACTGCTGCTGGCCGCCGCATTCCTGGGCGACCGGCTTTCGCCAGTGCGCTGGCTGGGCGTAGCCCTGGCCTTGCTGGGCGTATGGATCGTTGTCACGCGCGGAGATCTTTCGCAAATCGCGCAGTCGCTCGGCAAGGGTGAGCTGTCGATGTTCGGCGCGGTGTGCGCCTGGGCGGTGTACACGCTGCTGGGACGCAAGCTGCTGCAGGGCCTGTCGCCGGTGCTGGCCACGCTCTGGGCCGCCATCTGGGGCACGCTGTTCCTGGGCCTGCTGGCCCTGCGCGACATCACCAGCGTACATGCCGGATCATTCACCCCTGAGGTGTGGGCCGGCCTGGCGTTTCTAGGCGTGCTCGGCACCGCGGTGGCTTTTGTCTGGTACTACGAAGGCATACGCCAGCTGGGCGCGGCACGCACCGTGGTGTTCAACAACCTGGTGCCGGTGTTTGGCGTGCTGCTGGGTTGGCTGATTCTGGGGGAACCCTTGAGCGTCAGTTTGCTGGCGGGTGGGGCTTTGGCGATTTTTGGGGTGTTTTTGGTGAATCGGGTGAAGAGTTGAGCTTCTGTTTATTTGATGGGCGCGCTCTTTGCTGAGTGCTGCTGGCCGGGGGTTGCCCGGCATGCAACTCACTTTCTTTTGCTTCGCCAAAAGAAAGTAAGCAAAGAAAAGGCGACCCTGGTTCCTGCGTCCCTCCGCTTCGCTACGGGCAACCTGCGGTGCTCGGTCCAGCCGGGGTCAAAAACAACTCGCTGCGCTCAAACAAGTTTTTGCCCTGATCCGCCTGACCCTGCGCTCCTCGGCGCATACACAAGGGGGTGGAGGCAGGAATACCAAACAGCCGAAGACAGGGCCCTGAATACCGGAAGAAACAAGGACACGCCATGGCGTGTCCTTGTCGGTATTAGTATTGGTATTGGAGTTGGTACTTGTCTTCAGTCCCCGCTCCCGATTAGCCCTTCTGTCTGCGCCGAGGAGCGCAGGGCCAGGCGGATCAGGGATCGCGATTGTCTGAGCCGAAGGCGAGTTCGAGCGAGACCCCGCCTGGACCGAGCACCGCAGGTTGCCCGTAGCGCAGCGAAGGGACGCAGACAGCAGGGTCGCCTTTTCTTTTGCTTACTTTTCTTTTGGCGAAGCAAAAGAAAAGTGAGTAGCCGCCGGGCTACCCCCGGCCAGCAGATCTCAGAAAAAAGCGCATGGCCAGAGCAAGAACAGCCAAGACAAGGCGCCCCCCGGATAGGCAAAGACCTACCCCTTAACCACCTTCACAGGCCTCTTCCAGTTAGGCAAACTGACCTGTTTGCCCCGCGCCACACTCAACGAATCCGGTGGCGTACTTTTGGTGATGGTCGACCCTCCGCCCACCGTGCCGCCCGCGCCTATGGTGACGGGTGCCACCAGGACGCAGTTGCTGCCGATGTGCACGTCGGCTTCAATCACCGTGCGGTGCTTGTTGGCGCCGTCGTAGTTGGCGGTGATGCTGCCGGCGCCGTAGTTCACGCGCTCGCCCACCGTCGCATCACCCAGGTAAGCCAGGTGGTTGGCCTTGGCGCCCTTGGCCAGGGTGGCGTTTTTTACTTCCACAAAATTGCCGATGTGTACCTCGGCGCCCAGTTGCGCGCCGGGCCGCAGGCGGGCAAAGGGCCCGATCAACGCGCCCTCGCCGATCTGCACACCCAGCTTCTCGCCGTCGATATGGGTGAAGGGATGGATCACGGCGCCGGCGGCAATGGTGCAGTTGGCAATCACGCAGTTGGCGCCAATGCGCACTCCGTCGCCCAGCGTGACCTGGCCTTCGAACACGCAGTTCACGTCGACTTCCACATCCTGGCCGCAGCGAAGCGTGCCGCGCACATCCAGTCGTGCGGGATCGGCCAGCCGCACGCCTTGCTCCATCAGCGCCGTGGCCAGGCGGCTTTGGTACACGCGTTCCAGTTCAGCCAGTTGCACCGGACTGTTCACGCCGGCCACCTGGGCTGCGTCTGTGATCTGCTGCGCCACGACGGCCACGCCATCAGCCACCGCAAACTTGACGATGTCGGTGAGGTAATACTCGCCTTGGGCGTTTTGATTGTCCAGCCGGGAAAGCCAGGCACGCAGCAGGCGCGTGGGGACAGCCATGATGCCGCTGTAAATTTCGCGGATCTCGCGCTGGGCAGGTGTCGCATCTTTATGCTCGACGATGGCGCGTACCTGGGCCGAGGCTTCGGCGCCGGCCCGCAAGGGCTCGGAGGCGTGCGCCTGCGCGCGCACGATACGGCCATAACCCGTGGGGTCGGCCATGCTGAGCGTGAGCAGTGCCAGCCGCTGGCCGTCGCACTGTGCCAGCAGGGCCTGCAGCGTGGCGGCTTGGGTCAGCGGCACATCGCCCGACAGCACCAGCGTGACGCCATCGTCGGCCAGCAGGGGAATCGCCTGCTGCACTGCATGACCGGTGCCGAGCTGTGGTTCCTGCCGCGCAAATTGCAGGCTGAGCTTCGAATCTGTGCCCGTTTCCCGCTGCGTAAAGCCCTGGCAGGCGGCCTCAACAGCCTCAGCGCCGTGGCCGGTAATGACGACCGCCTTGCGCGCTGACAAAGACGCAGCGCATTCGATGACATGCTGCAGCAAAGCCTTCCCGCCCAATCGGTGCAAAACCTTGGGTAAGCTGCTTTTCATCCGCGTGCCTTTGCCTGCGGCCATGATGACGACATCAACTGGGGTTGCCATGAAGTTTCCTCTGGATTTTCGAAGGACAGGATTTGAAAAGCGTGCCAGCCCCGCCGGGGCAGCGCTGGTACGCAGCTTACGGATTATCGGTGTGCTTGCCGCCATGCTGCTGGGTGCGGCGCTGCCCGGTTGCAACGTGATGATGAAACTGGCCTACAACCAGGCGCCTGAGCTGGTGTATTGGCATCTGGACGGCCATTTTGACTTCACCGACACGCAAAACGTGCAGGTCAGGGCCGACCTGGACAGGCTGCATGCCTGGCACCGGCAAACCCAGCTGCCGGGCTATATCGACACGCTGCAAAAACTGCAGCACCAGATGCCGCAGGACATGGACACGGCAAAGGCTTGTGCGGTCTATACCGACCTGCGGCGAAAGCTGATGGTGGTGTCGAACGAGGCTGAGCCCCTTATGACAAAGCTGGCGGGCACGCTCCACGCCAGCCAGATGAAAAAACTGCAGCAGCGTTTTGAAAAAGGCAATGCCGACTACCGCGAAGACTTTCTGGAGTCATCCAAAACCAGCCGCAAAAAGCGCTACAAAGAGGCGGTGAACCGGGCTGAAATGCTTTACGGGCGGCTGGAGGAAAAACAACTGGACATCATCGGCCGGCGAATCGATACGTCCCACTTTGACGCCGCCGTGTCCTACCGGGAAAGGCTGCGGCGCCAGCAGGATGCCCTGCAAACCCTGCGCCCGCTGGCTGACGGCCATAGCGCACCCGAGAAAACGCAGGCCGCCGTGAACGGACTGTTTGAACGCACGCTGAACTCACCAGACGTCGCTTACCGGGACTATTTCGAACGCCTGACCCAGGACATTTGCCAGGGGTTTGCAGAACTGCACAACAGCACCACGCCCGCCCAGCGCTTAAAAGCCGTGGAAAACCTTCACCGCTATGAGCGGGATTTCAAAGCCCTGCACAGCCAAAAGTCCTGACCCAGGAGCCAGCCCCCGCGCAACCCGGCTTATTTGCCGGGCGCCTTGGAATGGGACAAGCCTTCCTCTTCAGCTTTCTTCAGTTCTGCCGCCTGCTGGGGTGAATCGGGTTTCGCCGCCTTCGCGTCGGCAGCGACATCTGCATCCTTGAGATAGGACTTGATGTTCTTCTGGTAGTCGCGGGTGGCTTCATAGCTCCCTTCGCCCATCTGCCCGGCCGGGGCATCGCCCGGCCTGGACTGGCGCGGCTGGAACTCGCGGGAGCCGCTGCTTTGCTGTTGCTGGCGGTCCGAAACACGGCGCGGTTGCTGCTGCAGGCGTGCACCGGGTGCTTGTGCGTGGTTCATGAACGTCTCCTGGGTGGGTTGTCGGTGCGTGTCGCCACGACCTTCCCTTCGCTGGAAAAGGGGGCAAATCGTGGGCAAGGAGAGTCACCTTAAAACCGGATGGACGCCGCGTTTGTCATCCGCCCCATGGCCTTGTTGTCAGCAACCGCCTACACGCCTGAACCAAAGCAAAAACAGATGAAATCAGAGTAAAGGAATGTGCGCAGGCGGCGTGTCGTAGTAGTCGGCAATGCGCTCCAGCGCGCGGGTATTGAGCAACCGGAGCTGCCCATTTTCAATCTCATGCAGACCCAGCTGGCGCAACCGCCTGAGCGTCTTGTTGGTATGCACCAGCGACAGTCCCAGCGCGTCGGCAATATGCTGCTGGTTGATGGGAAACCCTATCCAGCCTTTTTCGGCCATGCCCACGCGTTCCAGCCTGCGGTACAGGTGCATCAGCAGCATCGCCACGCGTTCGGTGGCGTTGCGCCGGCCTGCCGTCAGCAGGTGGTCATCGACCATACCTTCCTCGCGCGCGCCCATCCACGTGATGTCGTAGCCCAGGCTGGGGTGGTTGCGAAACAGTTCCCACAGGCCGTCCCGCGGGAACACACAGAGGCTTACATCCGTCACGGCCTCGATGCCGTGCATGGCGCCGTCCGCGAACTTTTGCTGCAGGCCGATGAAGTCTCCGGGCAGCAAAAAATTGAGTATCTGGCGACGGCCATCGCTCAGGGTTTTGTAGCGGAAGGCCCAGCCCGAGTAGAGGGTGAAGAGTTTGCCGTTGGGCTTTTGCTCATGCAGGATGGTCGTGCCGGCGGCTACCTGCAAGATGCCAGTGCGGAAGGCCTCGATGAACTGGAGCTCTTCCGCTTTCACGGGCATGAATGCACCGGTGCTGCGTAAACCGCAAGCATTACAGCGAGGCGGGCAGATGGCTGATGTTGGCGTCGGAATGCTCATGGAAGGCACATCTTAGGCGCATATGGCTGTGTCTTTTGACATTGTGAGGTGTGTAGTCCGTCGCTACATTCGGCGCAATGACAAAAATAAGCACCACTTTGTATGAAATTCTTTACGTCAGCACCTTGGCGCCGGAGGCGCCGTTGAGCGTGGTGGGGGGTATTGCGGCCAAGGCTCGCCTGGTCAATGCGGAGCGCGACATTACAGGACTGCTGATTTTTGACGGCATGCGGTTTTGCCAGCAGCTTGAAGGCGGCCAGAAGCAGGTGTTGGCGTTGCTGGAGCGCATCCGGCAGGACACCCGCCACATCAACATGCAGGTTCTGCACCACGGCGAACTGGCCGCCAGGCGGTTCAGGCGCTTCAGCCTGGGCTATTGCCTGGTCGAGGATGAGGACGTGCTGGAGCGCATGGAAACCCTGGACGGCCAGGCCGCGCTCGATGCCTTTGTGGGATTGCTTTCCAGGCTGGACCTGGATTCCTGAACGCGCCGGGCTTCAGCCCTGCAGCGCTTGCCACATTTCCTGGTCGCGTTGGGCTGTCCAGATACGCGGGTTCTTGATGCCGCTGGCTTCGTCAAATGCGCGGCTCACGTCAAACGGCAGGCAGTGCTCGTAAATAAACACATGGCCGAAGATCGGGTCCATGCTTTTGCGGGTGTGGTCCATGGCGGCTTTGAGGTCCATGCCGGCGGCGGCGGCTTCCTTGCCCGCCTGGTACAGGGTTTCGACCCAGCGCTTCGTATAGTCCAGTGCCTTGTTGACATTGGCAGCGCCCTTCATGGCCTCGCCGCGGCCGGGCACGATGGCTTCGGCTTTCAGTGCGCGCAGGGCTTCCAGTGTGGCGGGCCATTCCTCCAGCTGCGCGTCGCCGGTGTAAACGCCGGCCTCGTACTCGACCAGGTCGCCTGAGAACAGCACTTTTTCTTCTTCGACCCACGCAATCGTGTCGCCGCGTGTGTGGCCGGGGCCCGGGTGCCAGACCTGCACCTTGACACCGCCCAGGTCCAGCACCAGCTTGCCAGGCACTTCGCACTTCACCGGGTTGCCGCCGTCGATAACCAATGTCGGCCAGGTCAGGCCGGGCACGCTTTCGGCGTTGCGGAACAGGCGCGGAAAGCGCTCCATCTCGCTTTGCATGTCCTGCACACCGCGCTCGACGATGAGTTCGTACGTGCCCTGGCTGGCGATCACTTCCGTGGCGCCTTCCGCAATGTAGGCACTGGCGCCCAGCACCCGGACCGCGTGATAGTGAGTCAGCAGCACATATTTGATGGGCTTGTCGCTCACGGTGCGGATACGGGCGATCAGGTCTTGCGCCATGGCCGGGGTGGCGGTGGCGTCGCTCACCATGATGAATTTGTCGCCAATGATCACGCCGGAATTGGGGTCGCCCTCGGCGGTATAAGCCCAGCAATGTGCGCTGAGCTGCTCAAAAGTGATGACCTTGTCGGTGAGATCGGACTGCGAGGCGAAGGCTTTGGACATGCGGTTCCTGTGTTTGGGACGCCGTGCCGGCGGTTCAATGAACCCGCGGCAGTTTTGGGTCATTTTACTTAAACGTAACGCGTTACGGATAGTTGAACCAATACACCTGCCCGGTGAAAACGATTTTCAAGGCCGCTATTGATTTGATAGCTGCTTGCGCTCGTCCTGATTGGCCTGCAAGGCAATTTGATGCCAAAAAACGGGCCCTGCAGGCGAGGCCGGCGGCAGGGCGCTACCCGCGAATTGCCAGCCAGGCGACCGCACTGTCGGCCAGGGCTTCCAGGGAAGCATTCCCGGCCAGGGTCAACACGCCCGGCTCGGCCGAAGGATCCTGCAGCGCCTCGAACTGGCTGGCGACCAGGCTGGGCGGGTAAAAGTGACCCGGCCGCGCGGAGACGCGTCGCAGGGATTCGGCCTGGCCGATGGCCAGATGCACAAACTGCAGACCGGGCACGGCGCCGCGCAGGCTGTCGCGGTAAGCGGCCTTGAGGGCCGAGCAGGTCAGCACAACACCGGCCGGGTGACGCGCCAGTTCCACACCCAGCTGGCGCAGCCAGTCAGCGCGGTCCTCGTCCGTGAGGGGAATGCCTTGCTGCATCTTCTGGATGTTGCCGGAGGGATGGAAATCATCCCCTTCGATCAGCGGCAACGCCAGCTGGTCGGCCATCAAACGCCCGACCGCCGACTTGCCGCAGCCAGCCACACCCATGACCACCACATGGACTGCCGGGGCGGCGTGGCGCACACCGGGCGCGGAGAAGGAATGGGTCTGGGAAGCTGGGGCCATGCCCAAATTATCGCGGCCCGCCGCGTCTTTGCGCGTCGCGCCCGCGATATCTGCCAGGCACCGATTTTTTGAGCAAAGGGGCAGCCATGGCGCGCTGCGCCCGCCGCAACACAAGTCCGCCGGGTTTGGTATGGTTGCGCGATGGCTTCTTCCACGAATGATTTTGCGACCTACTGCTGCGAGCTTTTGTCAGGCGTCGGGCCCTGCACGGCCAAGCGCATGTTTGGCGGGTTTGGCATCAGCACCTCGGGACTGACGCTGGCCCTGGTGGCCGACCTGGGCGGCGGCGAGAAGCTGTGGCTCAAGGCGGATGCGCAGACCCGCAGCCTGTATGAAGCCCACGGCTGTGAGCGGTTCACCTATGAAATGACACGAAATGGCGTCAGTGCGCCGCACAGCCTCAACTACTACGCGGCACCCGAAGACGCGATGGAGTCGCCCGCCGTGATGCTGGAATGGGCGCGTGTAGCGTTGGAGTGTGCGTTGAAGGCGCGTGCGGTCAAGGCGACCAAAGCGCCCAAGACAACGAAGGCGAGGAAAACGCCAAAGGCGCCGGCAACCAGGACCGCCAAAACGGCCAAGCCCCGAACCAGGCGCCCATAAAAAAACCCGCAGCCTTGCGACTGCGGGTTAAACGGTTTTCCCGGAGTAAAACTGTTGGCTATCTGCGCTTAGACCAGGTTGGACATGGCCAGCACGTTGTAGTTACGCGGCTGGAGCTGATTGTCCCTGTAGGCGTCAAAGTCGTGGCCGGTGACGTGAGGCCGGGCGCGGGCAGTGACGAACACCAGGGCAACGGGGGTCAGCACCGCTTCAACAGCGGCGACAGCACCCATCGCCAGCCCGCGGACCAGGCGGCCGAGGGCGCTGGTGGCCAGGCCGAAGGCGGCGCGCAAGTCACCCAAAGGCTGCATCACGCCGGCGCGCCAGCCGGAAGTCTCTTTCATCTCGGGCACTTCGGCGCAGGCCGTTGCCGGCTCCCAGCTGAAATAAGCGGAAGCAGCGTGACCAGCGCTGAAGGACTCCATCACCAGCGACTCACCCGCCCGCAGCGAAAGGCTTTCGCCCCGGCTGAGGAAATGGTCGCCGGCGCGGACCTGGATGTCCTGGCTGGCGGAGTCGAAGGTGGCCCAGACCCGGCCATGCGCAATTCGCAACACGCCGGCCTGCGAGGCGCGCAGCGTCAGCGCTCGGCCCGCACCCAGTTTCCAGAAGCCCGCCAGGCCGGCCACATGGCCGTTGGTGGCATCGGAAGCCTGTTGCAAGAAACGATCTCCTGAGAGGTGAGCTGCGTGGTCCATGGTGTTCTCCTAAAAAGGCACAAAGTGAGTGATGAGGGTTGAATCATCTCGCCACGGGCTTGCACAGTCCAATGAAATCGCGGTAAGCTATTGATTCCATAATCGCATCAATCAATTAGGCCCGAATTGCCCTATTTGGCCTTTTTCACCCTCACACTGTCATGCTCCATTCACAAACACACCTGCGCTCCCGGCCGATTTCCGCCGGCCAGTTAAGGGCTTTTGAGGCCGTCGCCCGCCACCTCAACTTCCGCGCCGCCTCGGAGGAGCTGGCCCTCACCCAATCGGCTGTGAGCCGCCAGATCCAGGGCCTGGAGGAAGACGTGGGCGTGAGCCTTTTTCACCGCCATACCCGGGCGGTGGAGCTCACCACCGCCGGCGGCATCCTGCTGCGGGCCGTCACGCCCTCGCTGGAGCGCATTGACAACGCCGTGCGGCAGATACGCCAGACCGCCGGGCGCAAGAGCGTTTCGCTCACCACCTTTGCCTCGTTTGCCTCGATGTGGCTGATTCCGCGGCTGGAGGGCTTTCAGCGCGACAACCCCGACATCGACATCCGGATTGATGCGTCAGACGTGGCGGTGGACCTGGACATTTCTGACCTGGACCTGGCGCTGCGCTACGCCCCGGCCAGCCACATGCCGCCAGGCGCCATACGCCTTTTCGGCGAGCAGATCACGCCCGTCATCAGCCCCTGGCTGCTCAAAAGCGGGCCGCGCCTGAAGAAGCCAGACGATCTGGCACAGTTCACCTTGATTGAGGCGGGCGACGCGCATCACACCCATCTGGAATGGCTGACCTGGCGCCGCTGGCTGGAAGAGCACGCCAGCCCCAAGCTGGAAGCCAAGCGCTGGCTGTACTTCAACTACGCCTACCAGATGGTGCAGGCGACGCTGACGGGCCAGGGCGTGGTGCTGGCGCGGCTGCCACTGATTGCCGAAAGCCTGGCCTCAGGCGATCTGGTGGAGCCCCTGCCGCAAATGCGCATGGAGTCTCCGATGAGTTATTGGCTGATCATCGGCCCGCGCAATGTGGCCCGGCCCGAAGTGCTGGCGTTTTGCGACTGGCTCAAAAGCCAGGCCGCGCTGACGCGTGAGGCGATTGGGGATGGGCCGGATCCGGATACGGTTGACTCTTTGGATTGAAACCCACCCCATGAAGATCGAGCCATGTCATTCCGCAGGTTTGCGGGCCATATCAAGTTAGGCGACGCACGAGTGCACTTCAGCACCTTCCTCAAGACTGGCGTCGAGGTACTACAAATAGGCGGCCAGCATTGGCAAAGCAACGCTTGGCCCATCGATCATTGGAAGGCCAACCCTGGTCGCTGGCGCCTTTTCACTCCAGCGATTGATGCGTTCCTTAACGAAGACCTGACGCTTAGGAACTTCGGAACATCGATTGAACAATTCGTCCTGATCCTGGAGGTTGCCGACTTCAAGGCCTGGGGCGAGGGAGTGGCCTTCACGGGACCTGACGGATTCACCCGGTACAAGCACAAGACACGGGAAGTTTGGAGCGTCGGCCGAATAGACTGGACTGAAGTTCAGAATCTACCAGCCCGATTGCAACTACTTGCCTTCGGGCAAGCCTTGCAGGCCGCCATTGCGAACGTCGCGATTGCTAAACGCAAGCCGAAGGATTTCCCTGCGGAGGCATTGGGTTCGGCGGTAGCCGCCAGGCTTCACTCAGCGAAGGTTTCGCAACTTTCTCGCAAAGTTCATGCGCAGTACGACGGGGCCTGACCTTTCCATCGAGAGGCCTCACATGTCAAACGTTCAATCTTCTCGAAAGGAATTCCGTGCGTGTTCAAGTCGTGTCCACTGAAGACGAGTACTGGGCTGCCGTGAAGCAGTTGAAGGGAACGTTCGAGTTCTTCGAGGAGCAGGGAGATGCCCACGGGCATATTGACGGCGATTTGCAGGACGCGATCGAGGCCGTGCTGGTGCCTCTGGCCGGATCATGGGAGCGCTCCGACGTATGGTTTCACAATCAAGACTTCTACGGGAACGGCATTCGCTCCCTCACCTTTCGTGCAGGCGACTTCCCCTGGCCCAGCGTAGTGTCGTTGCAGAAGTTATTGGTGGGTGATGCAGCCCGGTTCTGCATCTCCGTAGTGCTTTTGAATACGCTCGAGCTGGACGGCAAATGGGTGAGTTCAGTAGCAATCCTGCAGGACCAACTGGTTGCCACTCCCCTCGCTCTTGAAATGCTGAGGAAGCATTTCAGCGTTGAGACTTGACTTTATTAGCCCCCACGGTCGCTCACTGCGTGTAGCTCCCGAGGCCTTGCAGGCCGCGGCTCATGCGGGCTGAAGAGTCTTTTCAGGGCTGGGTTACGTGACGTTTCAACAGCCGCCCGGCACGTGCCTGTACCTTCGCGTTCGCCGCATCAGCACCGCCGGCCACATAAGCCAACTCGCCATTCACAAAGACCTTCTCGATGCCTTCGGACAGCGCGATCGGGTTTTCGTACGTCGCCACGTCGCGCACTCGGACCGGGTCCAGCACCACGACATCGGCGTACCAGCCCGGCTGCAACTGGCCGCGCTGGTGCAGGCGGAAGTTGCGCGCCGAGAGGCCCGTCATCTTGTAGATCGCGGTCTCCAGCGAAAACAGCTGCTGCTCGCGCCAATAGCGCGCAAGCACCCGCGGGAAGGCACCCCACAGGCGCGGGTGCGGATGCTTGTCATGCGGCAGGCCGTCCGATCCGATCATGGAAAGCGGGTGCGCAATGACGCGCCGCACATCATCCTCGTGCATCTGGAAATAGCAGGCCCCGCCGGGCTGCAGGCGGCGGCAAACTGTTTTCTGGTCAACGCCCCACTCGGCTGCAATCGACGCCAGGGTGCGGCCCATCATTTCCGGATGCGGGGCCGACCAGCTCACGAGCACGTCAATAATGCCGTCGACCAGGTCTTCGCGCAGCACGGTCGAGCCGGCCACGTAGGGATAGACATCCATCGCGATGTCCTGGCGCTGCGCCAGCGTGTCGATCAGCGGCAGCGTCTCCTGCGTGCGGCCCCAGTTGGCCGGGCCGGCGCATTTGTGATGCGAGATCACCAGCGGCACACCTGCCTCGAAGGCGCAGCCGGCGGCCTCGTGCATGGCCTCCAGGATGTCGGCCATCTCCGAGCGCATGTGTGTGGCGTAAATGCCGCCGTACCGCGCGACGACGCGCGCCAGCGATGTCACCTCGGCGGCCGGTGCCGGCATGGCTTCGGCGTAAAAGAGGCCCGACGACAGGCCGATCGCGCCCTGGGCCATGCATTGCTCCAGCAGGGTGCACATGGCGGCCACTTCGCCGGCGGTGGCTGGCCGGTTGAGGTCGTCCACACAGGCATAGCGCAGCGTGGTGTGGCCGATCAGCGGCGCTACATTGACGGCCGGCTGCGCCTCGCCCACCGCCTGCGCATAAGCATCCACCGAGGGGTACTTGAATGAATTTCCCAGCAGGGTGAGGGCGCCCTGCGGTTCCTCCACCACGAAAGGCGCGACCGACAGGCCGCAGTTGCCGGTGACCACCGTGGTGATGCCCTGCGACAGCTTGGGAAACATGCCGGGCGCGTTCAGCACGATAGCGTCGTCGTGGGTGTGCACGTCGACGAAGCCGGGCGCAATCACCAGGCCGCTGCAGTCGTACACCTGGACATCGGACAGAGACAGGCCGTCCGGCAGGCTGCGACGCAAGTCCGGGCCCATGGCCACGATCCGGTCGCCCGCCAGCAGAAGGTCACCTGATCGGCCAGTCGCGCTGGTACCGTCCACCAGCAGGCCGTTTTCCAGCAAGGTGGCGCGCGTCATCGTACTTTCCCCATGGTGAGCTTGGCGCCTTCGTCCCAGTCCAGCCGGGGGTGGTGGTGCATGTCCACGCCGCGTGTTTCCAGCGTGTGCTGGATGTTGGCCAGCCGGTTCACGGCCTTGTCGCCCAGGCGCTGCGCCACCAGCACGGTGAGGATTTCGATCACCGTCAGGTGCGCCAGGTAGGCCTCGGGGCCCACCGGCATTACCGGGTCGGGCGCCACTTCCACGCCCAGCACGATGTCGGCCAGCGCCGCCAGCTGCGAGCCGGGCTGGGTGAGCGCGATGATGGTGGCGCCCTGCGAGCGCGCCACGTCCACCGCCTCCAGCAACGAGGGCATGCCGCCGACATGCGTGATGGCCATCACCACGCCACGCGGGCCGATGGTAGCGGCCGAGATCAGCTGCAGGTGCGGGTCCAGGTAGCTGTTGGAAGCCACGCCCATGCGGTACAGCCGCGCCTGCAAGTCGGAGGCCATGAAGTTGGAGGTGACGCCGACGCCATAGCAGTCCACCCGGGCGCCGTCGACGATGGCGTCGGCCGCCGCCTGCACCGCTTCCACATTGAGCTGGGCCTGCACGCTGTTGATCACCGTGGTGGCGCCGCGCGTCACCTTGGCGATGACCTGCCGGGTGTCGTCATCGATGCGCACGCGCCGGTTCAGCGGCGAGCCGCCCACCGCCAGCTCTTGCGCCAGCGCCAGCTTGAACTCGCGCAGCCCGGGGTAGCCCAGGTCACGGCAGGTGCGCATGATGGTGGGGACCGAGCTGTTGGCGCGCTGTGCCAGGGTCTCGAAGGTTTCGTCCAGCACGCGCTGCGGGTCTTCCAGGATCAGGGCCAGCACAGTGCGCCGTGCGGCGGGCGCGCGGTCCATGATCTCGGCAATTTTTTCAAGGACGCGTGGAGTCATTTAAAAGCAGGTGACGATGGCGTCACACACGTTGTTTTGTTCGTCCACCACCGGCATCCAGCGCCATTTGTCGAAGGTGGTGCAGGGGTGGGAGATGCCCAGCGCAACCAGGTCGCCCACGCGCAGGGCCTGGTGTTCGGGGCCACTGCCGCGCAGGTAGGCATGCTGGTCGTTCAGGCCGGCGATCTTCCAGTCTGCAGGCGCCGGTGTCATGGTGGCCTCGCCCGCTCTGCACACACCCAGGGGCACGGGAAGCTCCAGGTCGTAGGAGATGTCGCGCTTGCCCACCGCGAGAATGGCCAGGCCCGGTTCAGGGCAGGATTGCACCGCCGCCCACACCTCCATCGCCGCGTGCAAGCCATGGCCGCAGCCCATGCGCGCAGCTACCGTATTCATGAAGCGGTGGTACGTGCCATGGTCGTGCGTCACATAGCAGCCCGAACGCAGCAGGCCCTGCACAGGCTGCGACAGTTTCATCTTCAGGTGTTCGGCTACCAGATCGAAGATGGCGGAGCCACCGGCCGTGAGCAGGATTTCATTCGTTTCGAACAACTGTTGTTCGTCGCAGGCTTTGGCGATGTCGCGCACACGCTGCATCAGCGCATTGGCGTAGGCCGTGTCGGCGTCTGACTGGCCGGTGGCGCCCAGGCCTTCGTAGCATTCGATGCCGACCAGCCGCGTGGCCTTGCCGCTGCGCAGGCGCTGAGCCAGGGCCAACGCCTGCTCGTGGCTGCGGCAGCCGGTGCGGCCGCCGTCCACACCGATCTCCAGCAGCACGTCGAAAGGCTCAGCGTGTGCATTCACCGCATGCCAGGCTTCAATGAGCTCCGCCTGCGCCAGTGAGTCCACCAGAAAAGCCACCCTCAGCCCGGCATGGGCACGCTTGAGGTCGGCTATGCCCTGCAGGTCCACCGACTGGAACACCTGGTTGGCGATCAAGCAGCGTTTCGCACCGGCCGTCACGCCTGCGCGCAGCTGCGTCACGGTGGCGAAGGTCAAGCCCCAGGCGCCGGCATCGAGCTGACGCCGGAACAGCTGCGGCGACATGGTGGTTTTGCCGTGCGGCGCCAGGCCCACGCCGTGGCTGCCGGCAAAACCCTGCATCCATTGCAGGTTGCCGGCCAGAGCGTCGCGGCGGATCACGGCCAGCGGCAACGGCAGGTCGCCGCGCAGCACGTTCCAGCCCTGGGTGCCAACGGCCGAGCGGCGCAGCGGCGGGCTATGGTGCGGAAAGCCCTTCCAGGAGGCGTCGAGCAGGGGGTCGAGAATATCTTGCAGTGTCATGGTGTCGTCAATGATTCGATGTCGTCTCGGATGCAGGCTTTGAGGCGGCCGCCGCCCATGTCGCGCGGCTCCGGCCGTGTCTCGGCACAGGCGTCAATGGCATGCGGGCAGCGTGTGCGAAACACGCAGCCCGAAGGCGGATTGACCGGGCTGGGCATGTCGCCTTTCAAGGGCACATGCACCATCCTGATGGTCGGGTCCGGTTTGGGCGAAGCGGCCAGCAGGGCCTGCGTGTAGGGATGCAGCGGCCGCGCGAACAGCTGCGCCGTCGGCGCCACTTCCATCACCCGGCCCAGGTACAGCACAACCACCCGGTCGCACAGGTATTCCACCACATCCAGGTCATGCGAGATGAACAGCATGGTCAGCTTCAGGCTATCGCGCAGG
Source organism: Polaromonas sp. P1_F1 (assembly GCF_056405795.1). Taxonomy (NCBI): domain Bacteria; kingdom Pseudomonadati; phylum Pseudomonadota; class Betaproteobacteria; order Burkholderiales; family Comamonadaceae; genus Polaromonas; species Polaromonas sp. P1_F1. Next base: position 81,932 of record NZ_JBFUBJ010000011.1, on the reverse strand, counting down.
TCGCACAGCAGGTTGACCACCTGCGCCTGGATGGAAACGTCCAGTGCCGAGAGCGGCTCATCGGCCACGATGAATTCAGGCTGCACCGAGAGGGCCCGCGCCACGCCGATGCGCTGCCGCTGGCCGCCGGAAAACTCGTGCGGGTAACGCGCCGCGTGTTCAGGCGGCAGCCCCACTAACTGCAACAGCTCGGCGATGCGCTGTGCGGTGGCCTCCTTGCCTTTGGCCAGGCCATGCACCTGCAATGCCTCGCCCAGGATGTCGCGTACCCGCATCTTGGGGTTCAGGCTGGCGTATGGGTCCTGGAAGATCATCTGCAGCTTGCTGCGCAGCGCGCGCATGCGGCTGCCCGAGGCCGCGCCGAGGTCTTCGCCGCGGTAGCTCACCGTGCCGCCGGTGCTGTCGACCAGGCGCAGCAGGGCGCGGCCGATGGTGCTCTTGCCCGAGCCCGATTCGCCCACCAGGCCCAGTGTCTCGCCGGGATGGATCACGAAGGACACATCGTCCACGGCGCGCACTGGCCGCACAGAGGAACCGAAGAATTTCTGCAGGTTGCGCACCTCGATCAAGGGCGCAGCGGCTGGGGTCTGTGCGCTCATGCGGCCTCCGGCACCAGGATGCAGCGGGCGCTGCCGCCGGCTTCGTCGTTGCGCAGCGCCGGCATGGCGTCGCGGCAGGCCGCGATGGCCTTGTCACAGCGCGGCTCGAAAGCGCAACCCGGTGGCGGCGCCAGCGGGCTGGAAACCTGGCCGCGGATGGCATAGAGTCGGCGCTTGCCTCCCGCCGCATGTGAGCCCTCGCCCGCCGACGCCCGCCCGCGCTGCTGCGCCGGCAGGCAGGCCAGCAGGCCCTGCGTGTAAGGATGCTGCGGCCGTGCGAACAGGTCGTTGACAGGCGCGGCCTCCACGATGCGGCCGGCGTACATCACAGCCACGTCATCGGCATGGTGGGCCACCACGCCCAGGTTATGGGTGATGAACAGGATGCTCATGCCGGTTTCGGCCTGCAGACGACGCATCAGCGCCAGGATCTGCGCCTGGATGGTAACGTCCAGCGCGGTGGTGGGTTCGTCGGCGATCAGCAGCGTCGGGTCGCAGGCCATGGCCAGCGCGATCATCACCCGCTGGCGCATGCCGCCCGAAAGCTGGTGCGGGTATTCATGCAGGCGCTGGGCAGCCGCCGGGATCTCGACGAGCTCCAGCATGCGCAGGGCCTGGGCCAGGGCGGCCGCATGGCCCAGGCCCTTGTGCAGGCGCAGCGATTCGGCCACCTGCTCACCCACGGTGAAGACCGGGTTCAGGCTGGTCATCGGCTCCTGGAAGATCATCGCCACCTCGTTGCCGCGGATTGCGCGCATGCGCGGCTCGGGCAGCGTCAACAGGTCCAGCGTTTCGCCGGCGCGATTGACGAACAGGGCCTGGCCGCTGACCTGCGTCGAAGCGGTTCGCGGCAAGAGGCGCATCAGCGTCAGGCTGGTGACCGATTTGCCCGAGCCCGATTCGCCGACCAGGGCTGTGGTCTTGCCGGCACGGATGTTGAAGCTCACGTCGGCGACGGAGCGGATCAGGCCTTCGTCGGTGTCGAAGAAGGTGGAAAGGTGGCGTACTTCGAGACGGTTCACATCGATTTCCGCAGGCGCGGATCCAGCAGGTCGCGGATGCCGTCGCCCAGCAATTGAAGCGACAGCGCGGTAAGGATGATGGCCAGGCCCGGGAACAGCACGATCCACAGCGCCTGGTGGGCGTATTGCTGGCTGCCGGCGACCATGGTGCCCCAGGTCGGGATTTCGGGCGGCACGCCCACACCCAGGAAAGACAGCGCGGCTTCCGCCAGGATGGCGTAGGCAAAGATGAAGGAAGCCTGCACGAGAATCGGCGACATCAGGTTGGGCAGCACATGGCGCCAGAGGATGCGCACGGTGGAGACCCCGACGGCGCGCGCCGCTTCCACAAACAGCAGCTCGCGCACCACCAGCGTCGAGGCGCGCACCACCCGCGCCACGCGAGGCGTGTAGACCAGCACCAGGGCCAGCACCACGTTCAACATCGAGGGGCCGAGAATGCCGACCAGGGCGATTGCCAGCAGGATGTCGGGGAAGGACATCATGGCATCGACCAGCCGCATGACGGGCGCGTCGAGCCGGCGAAAGAAACCCGCGATCAGGCCAAACAAGGTGCCGGCCACCACCGAACCCAGCGCCGTCAGCAGCGCGATGGTCAGCGAATAGCGTCCGCCGAAGGCGATGCGGGCAAACAGGTCGCGGCCCAGTTCGTCGGTGCCGAACAGGTGAGCAGAAGAGGGTTGCGAGAGGCGCTGGCTCACGGCGGTTTCGTTCGGGTCCAGCCCGCTCAGGGGGCCGGCGAAGAGTGATACCAGCACCACCACGACCAAAGCGATGGCCGCGGCCAGAACGATACGGCGGCGAAACAGCTTGCGCAGGATGAGAGGAAGTTGAGGCATACGCATCGCTTCAGTACTTCACGCGTGGATCGACCACGGTGTAGAGCAGGTCGATCGCAAAGTTGATCACCACATAGATTGCCGCCACCACCAGCAGTGCCCCCTGGATCACCGGGTAGTCGCGCCGGATCACCGCGCTCACCACCAGGTTGCCCACGCCGGGCAGGCCGAACACCGTCTCGGTGACCACCGCGCCACCGATCATCAGTGCCACTGTCAGGCCGAGCACGGTGACGATGGGCACCAGCGCGTTGCGCAGCGCATGTTTGAGCACCACCACGTTTTCCGAAAGCCCCTTGGCCCGGGCAGTGCGCACGTAGTCCTCGCCCAGCACATCCAGCATCGAAGCGCGGGTGAAGCGGATGATCAGCGCCGAATTGAGCACGCCCAGCACCGTGGCCGGCAGCACCAGGCAGTGGATGCGGGCCGCCAGCGAGGCGCCCGGCTCGCCATAGCCCGAGACGGGGAACCAGCCCAGCGAGACCGCGAAGATCTGCATCAGCACCAGGCCGAACCAGAAGCTGGGTATGCTGGCGCCCAGCATGGCGAAGCCGGTGAAAGCCTGGTCGACGGCCCTGCCACGATACACGGCCGAGACGATGCCGCACGGCACACCGATCAGCGCGGCAATGGCGATGGCCATCAGCGAGAGCAGGGTCGTGGGCTCGGCCCTCTCCCACAGCGCCTGGGTTACCGGGCGCTGCAGAAAGATCGATTCGCCCAGGTTGCCGCGCGCCAGCTCCCGGACCCACAAGCCGAACTGCACCGGCAGGGGCTTGTCCAGGCCATAGACCTTCTGCACGCGCGCGATGTCCTCGGCCGTGGCCTGGTCGCCCAGCAGCACGGCGATCGGGTCACCCGGGGCGGCGCGCGTGAGGATGAAAACCAGCACCGCCACGATGGCCATGACCACCAGCATGCCGCCCAGCCGGGACAGGAGGTACCGTGTCATGACGTTGCTCTATTCAATGATGCGAATTTTTTACTCATTCGAAGGCACTCCACGTCCCCATCTCCACGCCCGCCGAAAGAACAGCGAAATAAAGCCAGTTGAGCCGCGGAACCGGCTTTGCCGGGCCGCAGGCGGACGGCCCCCTCGGGGGGCAGCGCATTACACGGAGTGAAAAGCGTGGGGGCTCAACTCTTTAGGCTGGTGTTCCAGAAGAACGGGTAGGTGTAGGGGGTGTAGCCCTGCAGCGCAGGCGCACGCGCCGACAGGCTGGCGAACTTGCCCACCTGGATGTAAGGCACCTCGTCATACACCACCTGCTGCACCTTGCCCCATAGCGCACCGCGCTTGGCAGGGTTCGGCTCCTGGTTCAGCGCGGCCAGTGCCTCGGCCTTGGCGGGCGAGCTCCACCAGCCCGGCGCGCCGTCGCCCAGCTGCGGCGGTGAAAGCATGGGCTCGGGGAACAGGCCCGAATGGGTGATGTAGATGTCCCACAGCTTGGGGTCGGCGCGGCGCTGCAGCAGCGTCGCCCACTCGACCACGTTGAGTTCGGCCTTGAAGCCGGCACGCTTGAGCTGCTCGGCCATGATCAATGCCATGTTGTAGTGAAAGTCGTACTGCCGGCTGGTCAGGATACGCACCGGCTCGCCCTTGTAGCCGGCCTGCTCGGCCTGGCTCTTGGCCTTCTTGGCATCGCGTTCGTTATAGGCTGCGGTGCCGGCTGTGGAATAGAAGGGCGTGCCTTTGGGGAAGTGGTTACCTTCGGCGATGAAAAATCGCGTGTCGCCAAAGCCCGCTGCCAGCATCTCGCCTTCGCCCAGCGCGGTCTGCACCGCCTTGCGCACCGGTTGATGCGCCAGTGAACCCTCCTTGGTGTTGAACACCAGGTAAGGAAAGCCGAAAGAGGGCGTCATGATGGGCACGACCTTGCCGCCGGCTTTTTCCAGCCGCGGCAGCGCCTCGATCGGCAGCAGATCGGCGTAGTGGAACTGGCCGGCCAGCGCACCCTCCACCCGCGTGTTGGCATTGGGCACCGGTACGAAGCGCAGTTCCTCCACCACGGCCACCCGCTTGCCGCCGTAACCGCTGGCAGCTTCATTGCGCGCGGTGTAGCCATCGAAGCGGGTGAGCAGCACATACTGGTCGGGCTTGCGCTCCTTGAACTTGTAGGGCCCCGTGCCTACGTATTCGCGCAGCGGTTGGGCCAGCGATTCCTTGGCCATGATGGCTGCCATGCCCGAGGCCATCGCCAGCTGCGAGAGCAGCGGCGCATAGGCGTTCTTCAGGCTGATCTCCACGCTGAGTGGGCCCTTGGCCGACAGGTCGGCCACCTGCACCGCCACCGACTTGCCACGCGGCGAGACTTCCATCCAGCGCTTCAGGCTGGCCACCACGTCGTCGGCATGAAGCTCGCGCCCGCTGTGCAGCATCACGCCCTTGCGCAGGGCGATGCTGTAGAGCTTGCCGTCCGCCGATATCTTGGGCATCGCCTCGGCCAGCATCGGCACCAGGGCCGCCTTGGCGTCGAAGGTGAACAGCGGCTCGTAGACGTGCTGCATGATGATGCAGACCAGGTCGGCCGGGGTCGACTGGATGTCCAGCGTCGGCGGCTCAGCCACCATGGCCAGATTCAGGGCTGACTTGCCCGTCTGCGCGGCGGCCGGACCGAAGCCGGCGCCGGCCGCACCCAGGGCCAACAGGGAGGACAAGGCAGTGCGGCGGTGCATGCGAATTCCACGGATCATGACAACTCCTGATTGAAGTTAAATTTCAAAAGTGAAGATTAATTGACCTGAAGAGGATCATTTTCAGGATAAACCCGAGTATTTGCGCATATTCATGAAAATATATTTCATAATTTGCCACAAAAGAGACTGGAAAAAAGGAGTTCTTCATGCCTCTGGAACATTTCGGAAATCCTCCGCTGGCCTCCGACCGCCAGCCCCGACCGTTCTCACCCGCCGTACGCGCCGGTGACTTCGTCTATGTCTCCGGCCAGGTGCCGGCCAATGAAAACGGCGAGATCGTGACCGGCGGAATAGAGATGCAGACCCACCAGGTGATGAAGAACCTGCAGGCGGTGCTGGCCCTGGCCGGTTGCACGCTGGACGACGTCTGCAAGAGCACTGTTTGGCTGCAGGACGCGCGCGACTTCGGCAGTTTCAACCGCATCTACATGGGCTATTTCGGTGAGAAGAAGCCGGCCCGCTCGACGACCGAAGCGCGGTTGATGGTGGATGCGCGGGTGGAGATTGATGTTGTGGCTTATAAGCCCAAGGGCTGAGGCCTGGCTTGTTCTGTCGTTGCGCTTTTTGCTGAGGGTTGCTGGCCGGGGGTTGCCCGGCCAGCAGGATTCAGAGGAGGGTGCGCCGGAAAATTAATAACAACCCTGAAAAAACGCTATCAATTCAATAGCTGCCCGCGCTCGTCCCCAAAATACTTCAAGGCAGATCCTTGTAAGGCTCCGGCTGCGCCGCATCCCTGGGCCCCACGGTGCCAAGCCGTGCTTTCAGCGACTGCGGCTGCCCCGTCAGGATGGCCGCGTAATTGGTGGTGTTCGACAGCACTTTTTTCACATAGTCGCGCGTTTCGCTGAACGGCACGCTTTCGGCCCAGATCGCAGCGTCCAGCACCGGCCCGTTGCGCCAGAGGCGTGGCCGCCCGGGGCCGGCGTTGTAGGCTGCGGCGGCCATGGGCATGGAGCCGTTCAGGTCATCCAGCGCAAACTTGAGGTAGGCCGTGCCGATCGCGATGTTGGTATCGCGGTCATTGAGCTGGTCTTGCGTGAAGCCTTCAAGGCCGATTTTTTTGGCCGTCCAGCGTGCCGTCGCCGGCATGACCTGCATCAGGCCCGAAGCGCCCACGCCGGAGCGCGCGTCCATGATGAAACGGCTTTCCTGGCGGATCAGGCCGTACACATAGGCCGGGTCGAGGTTGATGGACTGGCTGCGTTTGGTCACCGTTTCGCGAAACGGCATCGGGAAGCGTTGCTCGAAATCGATCTCGCCTTTGGTGCGCTCACTGGTGTTGATGCAGCGGTCCCAGATCTGCCGGTCGCAGGCGAACTGGGCGGCCGCCAGCAGGTCGCGGTCAGCCATGCCACCGCGCTTGTGCAGGTTGGTGCTGTAGTTCCACTCGCGCGTGCCTTCGGGGCGCAGGCCGACGGCGATGGCATAAGCGGCGCGGTTCAGGCCCGGGTTCAGCCGTGCAGTTTCTTTTTCCTCGGCCGTCAGCGGCGCTGGTCTAGCCGGCACCGTGATCTTCTGGCCCAGCTCTTCCAGCGCGAGCTGCTCGTAAAAACCACGGGCCGACGCGAAGGACTGCAGCAAGGCCAGGGCTTCGGCTCGCTGCGGCGCAATGGTGATGCCGGTGCTGATGGTTTGCGTTACGCCGGGTGTGGTCGCGACGACGATCGGGCCTTTGGGCGCTGCGTCAGGCGGCGCGGTGGCCAGCAGCGCGCGCGCTTTCCAGTAGCTCCAGGTAGGTTCCTTGCGCGCGTCGTCGCTCATGGCGTTGACGGCTGCCAGCACGAGCGTCCAGTTGGGCTGTGTCCCTGCGCGCAATGCGGCCCGGACTTTCCAGCCCAGCATGTCATCGCTGAGGTCGGTGTCCTTGGTGACCTTAGAAAAGTACTGCAGCGCGTCGCCTGCAGGCGTGGTGCCCAGGCGGGTGGCGGCCTGCCTGCCGATCACACCCCAGACCCAGTTGCGCTCTTCGGTATTCAGCTGCATGCCCCATTTGTTTTCCATTTGGGATGCCGCTCCGTCCGTGTCGCTGATCGCCATCTTGATCAGCGCCAGCGTGACGATTTCGCGCCGCGCCTTGCTAAGCGCGAGGTGTTTGCCCGCCAGGAACCTGATGGGGCTGGCATTCAGTTCATTGACCATGCCGACGGCGTCGGGCGCAATGATCTGTACCGCACTGGTCGCTGCGCGTGGCCGGTTGGCCTCGGTGGCCAGGCGGGCCTTGATCCAGACGTCCTGCGCTGTGAGGTTTTTGGTGCCAACCAGCCGCTCGGCGGCCGAGTTGCAGCCGTCGTCTGCCTCGCGCTGTGCATACCAGTTCTTTTTCACTTCGTCGGCCAGGCGCGCATCAGCCACCGGATTTTTGAGGTGTTCGACCAGCAGTGCGTAGCAACGCACTTCCTTGTCGTCGTTCATCCGGTAGTTGGGGTATTCAGCGGCAAAGCCGGCCCAATCGCGGCGCTGGCCCAGCAGCAGCAGCCAGTCGTTGCGCAGCCGGTCTTCCTGGTAGGTGCCGGCGTAACGGCCGAAAAAATCCTGCACCTCTTGCGCACTGGCTTCGCCCAGTCGCGTCTTGAGTTCCCAGTAGGCCGCCCAGGGCTCAAGCGCGTGGCCCCGGGCCTGGGGCAGCAGTTGTGCCAGCCGGCCCTTGTCGCCGCGTTTGAAAGCCTTGTTCATCTCCACAATCACGTTGTCGGCTGCGCTGGCGCTTGCGGGAAGGGTGGTTTGGGCGGTTGCAGGGACGAGCAGCGTCAGGGAGGCAATCGCGGAAAAAATGGCGGGCAGGGAGGCCGCACGTACCGGGCCATTAAGAAATTTGTATAGCATCGGGACATTATGGACAAATTAAGCATACGCAAGGCGCTGGTGGAAGCGCGACTGAACATGCCTGACCGCCTGGTGCGGGCTGACCTGCTGCAGCGTGTGATGCGCATCTGGCTGGTAGGTTCCACGCACGAGGTGATTGGCGCGTATTGGCCCATCAAGGGCGAGTTCGATCCGCTGCCTGCACTGTACCGCTGGCAGGAAGATGCCATTTTGAGCCAGGATTCGTCATCAAATCCGGCGCTGGACCAGGTGGAACGTGCGCAACTAGCTACTGAAAGCATAGCAGCGCGGTCGCCGCGCAAGATCGGTCTGCCGGTGGTCAACAAGCTGCACAAGACATTGACTTTCCATGCCTGGTACCCGGGCTGCCCCATGGAAGAAGACGCCTACGGCATTCCGAAACCAAAAGATACAGAGGTGATTATTCCCACCCTGCTGTTCGTGCCCTGCGTAGGTTACGGCCCCGGGGGCTATCGGCTGGGCTATGGCGGGGGCTTTTACGACCGCACGCTGGCCACGCTGCAACCACGGCCTTTCACAGTGGGCCTGGGCTATACCCAGGGCTGGCTGCCCGACATGGAGCCCGAGCCGCACGACATTCCGCTCGATGCCATCCTGAACGACAAGGGCGTGGTCTGGCCGGTGTGACCGCTCAGCGCTCGCTTCGCCCGCCTTGGAAAGCAGGCGAGGGCCGGTATATTAGCCACTCGAGCAAAGCGGTTAATGACTAAAAAACAGGGAGCGGAGCATGGCAGGCAGTGGAGAAGACGGCAATACGGTGAGCAGCAGGATCAGGAAGGACCTGCTGAAAGTTCTGGCCCTCGCGCTGGTGACGCTGTTTCTGGTTCCGGGCTCAACCTTGCTGTTCGCCAGGCATGCACAGCAGCAACTCGACCGCACCATCATCCAGTCGATAGAGCGGCAGGTCGACCAGGACTCGAGCATGTCCGCCGAAAGCAAGGCGCACACCAAGAAGTTTTACCGTGATAACCCGGTCTCCCGCATATGTGCCGACGCCAACGCCGACCTCGTGCAGGACAGGGACATGTTCTGCGAGCCGTTCTCCGAAGTCTGGCAGTTTTACGCGGCACATCTCATCGCCAAATGGACGATTGCCGGCGGTGTGGCCATCTTGCTGGTGGAACTGCTGCTGGGCGCCGTGGCTTTCTGGAACCGCAAGGCCCGGTACCTGAGTTTTGTGACCGGCTGGCGCATGCTGAGCCTGGCCAGCGCGGCGCAAATGCTGGTGCAGGGCACCATGCTTGTCTGGCTGTCCTTTTGGGTGACGGCATTCTTCTTTCACGTGTATTACATCAAGCTGATCGCGCTGATCGGCTTTGTGGTGGCTGTCGCGGTGTTCTTTGCCATTGCCGGGCTGCTGCGGCGCCCCGCCATGGCAAACACCATTGACGGGGAGCTGGTCAGCGACGGCGACGCGCCGGGCCTTTGGGCCAACACACGCGCTCTGGCCGCGCGCCTGAAGACCGCGCCGCCCAAACAGATCGTGGCGGGCATTGACACCAATTTTTTTGTCACCGAAGCGCCGCTTACCGTGGCCGGCCAGGCGCTGACCGGCCGCACGTTGTTTGTCAGCCTTCCGCTGCTGCGGCTGCTGGACCGTGCCCAGGCCGATGCCGTGCTGGGCCATGAGCTCGCGCATTTTCGCGGTGGTGATGCCGCCAGCAGCGCCCGGCTTGGGCCCAAGCTTGTGCAGTACGACCACTACCTCGGCCTGATGCGTGGCGGTGGTCTGACGGTTGCGGTCTATCACCTGATGTACCTGTACCGGGTGATATTTGAATTCGCGCTGATGCGTGACAGCCGCGAGCGCGAATTCAAGGCCGACCGCGCCGCCGCGAAGCTGGTTTCGCCGCAGGCCATTGTGGAATCGCTGATCAAGATTACCGCCTACGCAAGCTACCGGTCGGAAATCGAGCGTGAACTGTTCGAGCACGACCGGCAGCACGGCCAGCAACTCGGCATTGCGCAGTTTGTGGCCTCGGGCCTGACACCCTACGCCGCCTCTACCAAATTCGTGAAAGCCATGGGAACAGCCAGCGTGCCGCATCCGTTTGACTCGCACCCGGCCATGCTGGACCGCATGAAGAATGTGCATCACCTGGTCAAGCCCGACGCTTTCGGCGCCATCGTGACTGATCCACCATTGCGCAACTGGGCTGACGACATACAGACCGCGCCGCAGATTGAGCAACGACTGTGGTCGGCCTACGAGCAGGGTTTTGCCGCCGACCATGAACGTACCCTCGCTTACCGCTACGGGCCGGACAATGACATGGAGCAGGCGCTGGTGCTGCGCTACTTTCCCCCTGTGCTGTTTCAGCTCAAGGGCACCCTCTCTGTCGGTGTGACATACAGCGGCCTGCAGCTGCCTGGCAAGCCCGATGAACTTTCGTGGGACGACATTCAGAACCTTGGCTATGAAAACGGTTTTGGCGGTGATGTCCTCACGGTTACCTTGACTGAAAAAGGCCTGTTGGGTGCCAAGACGACCAAGGTAAAGCTGCCCGGCATCAGTGCGCAGCGTGAGCAGTTCAAAGAGGTGCTGGGGACTTACCGGCACCGGCATGAGGTGATGCGGAAGCAGTTGGCGGGGTAGGCTTTTATCGGCCGGTTCTTGCTCCGGCCTTTGCGCTCTTTGCTAAGGGCGGTTGGCCGGGGGTTGCCCGGCCAGCAATCCTCAGACGAAAGCGCAACGCCGGAACAAGACCGACCGCTATCCGTCCCAGCCTAAGCGGGGTAGACCGCCCCCAGCACCCGCAACCCCTTTGCCCCCGTCACGCTTGGCAAATTACCGGGCCTGCGCAACACCGCCTGCTGTGCCAGCCACGCAAAGGCCGCCGCCTCCACCTGCAAAGGTGGCAAACCATGCTGGCCGGAAGTCTCAACCTTGAGCTGCGGCAACCCGGCCTGCAGGCGCCCAAGAAGATGGGTATTGAACGCGCCGCCGCCGCAGACGATCAGCAGGCTGCTGGCTTTTCCATGGCTGTTGACGTCCGCCGCGCAGGCGCTTGCAGTGAATTCAGCGAGGGTGTTCTGGACGTCTTGTGGCCGCGCCGCGGAAAAGGGCGCGAGCTTGCCGGCCAGCCAGTTCATGCTGAAAAGATCGCGGCCGGTGCTTTTGGGGATCGGTTGCGAAAAATAGGGCTCGTCCAGCAGGCTGGCCAGCAGGTCCGGCAACAGCTTGCCCGTGGCCGCCCAGGCGCCGCCGGCGTCATAAGGCTGACCGGTGTGTTGCAGGCACCATGCATCCATCAGGGCGTTGCCCGGTCCGCAGTCAAAACCCAGCACGGGTGACGACGCGCCCGGCGGAAGCACGCTGAGGTTGGAAATGCCGCCCAGGTTCAGCACCGACACCGTGACGTCCGCCTGGCCGAAAACGCCCTGATGAAATGCCGGCACCAGAGGTGCGCCCTGGCCACCGGCCGCCACATCGCGGCTGCGAAGATCAGCCACCACATCGATGCCCGTGAGCTCTGCCAGCAAAGCCGGGTTGTTGAGCTGGAGCGTGTAGCCTGCGCCCGCCGGGTCGGGGGATGTTCTGTGCGGCTGGTGCCGCACGGTTTGGCCATGCGCGCCAATGGCGCGAACCTGCGAGGCGACGATCCCCTGTGCAGCAGCCTGGACAAGCAGCGCAGCGACGACTTTGGCATACGCCGCCGCGATGTGATTGGCAGCAACGGCGGCCCGGTGCAGTTCGTTGTCCGTGGGCGAATTCAGCGCCAGCAGCTCCGCGCGAAACAGCCCATCAAAGGATTCGGTGGCCGCAGCAAGCACGCGCAGTTTTCCACCGGAAAGATCGACCAGCACACCATCGGCACCGTCGAGCGAAGTGCCTGACATCAGGCCAATGAAGAGATCGGATGTTGTAGGCATGGGCCTATTTTGCCGCAGGGAAGTGGCCAATCACGTCTTGGCCCAGCGCCCTTTGATAAAAGGCTCTTCCACCAGCCGGGGCCGCGGGACTGGCTTTGCCAGACCGCAGGCGCAGCGCCCCCTCGGGGGCAGAGAGCTACACGCAGTGAGCGAACGTGGGGGCTCTAGTTACTCAGCGCGGGTTTGCGTGATGGTGGCGGCCGCTTGCAGCTGAGTCTTCACGCCCGCCGAGAGCTCCCTGAATGCCGGCATGGCAGCCGTAGACACGGGAATGGTCTCGCTCTGCTTGGCGATCGTCATAGGGTCCTGCTGGGTGCCGTTGACGCGGAACTCGAAATGCAGGTGTGGGCCGGTGGCCCAGCCGGTGGAGCCGACGAGACCGATGGTCTGGCCCTGGCTGACGTTCTGGCCGCGCTGCACCATGATTTTGCTCAGGTGGGCATAAACAGTTTCATGGCCGTTGCGGTGGCGAACGAACACCACGTTGCCGTAACCGTTCTGGACACCCGAAAACTCCACCACGCCGTCGCCGACGGTACGTGCAGGTGTTCCCGTAGCTGCTGCGAAGTCGGTGCCCAGGTGGGCGCGCCATTTTTGCAGGATGGGGTGAAAGCGCATTGAAAAGCCGCTGCTGATGCGCGAGAACTCGACGGGCGAGCTCAGGTAGGCGCGGCGCAGGCTCTGGCCGTCGAGCGTGTAATAGCCGCCCCTGTGGGCAACGCCCGCGGCGTCCACGCCCGGAGGCTGGAACCACATGGCCTGGTAGGCCTTGCCGGCGTTGACAAACTCGGCCGACAGCACGCGACCGGTGCGCAGCGGCTCGCCGTCGGCTTCCAGGCTTTCATAGACCACGTTGAAGCGGTCGCCCTTGCGCAGTGCGCGGCGGAAATCGATGTCACTGGAGAAAATTTCGGCGATCTGCACCGCTACGCCATCGGGAATGCGGGCGTCGTCGGTGGCGGCGAACAGCGACGTCTGAATGCTGCCGCTGGACAAGCGCGCAGTAGCCACATACGGAGCGGTTTCAATGCGCGAGCTGAAACCGGCGGCGCCGCGCTCGACCACGAGGCGCTTGAACATCGTTTCGTCGTCAGTGGGCCAGCGCATGCTGAGCTTGAGCAGTTGCTGGCTGTCGCTGGCTTCGGCGGTTACGTTCTTTCCGGCACGGCCCGACAACAGCAGGCGCGCATTGGCGTCGCTGCGCAAAAAGGCGGCTGCGGCGCTGTCGTCGATGTTCAGGCGCTTGAGCAGGGTGTCGGCGGTATCGCTGCTGCGGGTGCTTTCGGTGCGGAACAGCTTGAAACGGAAATCGGTGAGGGAATCGGTCTGTATCTGCGTGGGCAAAGGCTCGACCGCTTCGAGTATCTGGCGGACCGGCAGGTTGGCCGCATCGGGTGCCAGGGGCGCAACGCCGAATGCTGTGACACCTGTGCCCAGCAGCAGTGCTGCAAGGCTGGCGGTGACCCGTTTGGGATGGCGACGGAGGCTGTCGGCGATGGGCAGCAGTATCTGGGAGGGAGATGGCAGTGGCAAAGCAGTATTCCCAACAAAAGTGCATCGGGCGCTGCGCGAGCACCGGACTGCTGTATAAAAGGTGGAGAGCTTTGGCGGCCAGCCCTGGATTCAGGGGTGGGGCCGGAGCCATCCGGTTATGAGTTTCCTGATCAGCAAATTGCAGGCCAACTAAAATGGCTCCGCCGCTGCAGGAGAGCCGCCAGTATATCTGTCGGACAATTCCCCGACATGTGAAAAACCCTTATGAATCAAGAGCTTGTTACAAAATTTCCCGTCACCGACCGCGTCAGGGAGGCCCTGGCGGTGTCCCTGCGCGGCTGCGATGAGCTGATCCCGGAAAACGATTGGATACAAAAACTGGCCAAATCGGAGGCCACGGGCGTCCCGCTGCGCATCAAACTGGGGCTGGACCCGACGGCGCCTGACATTCATGTCGGACATACCGTGGTGCTGAACAAAATGCGTCAGCTCCAGGATCTGGGCCATACAGTCATTTTTCTTATAGGCGACTTCACCAGCCTGATCGGCGACCCGTCCGGGCGCAACACCACACGGCCCCCGCTCACGCCCGAGCAGATCAAGGTCAACGCCGAAACCTACCGCGCCCAGGCCGACAAGATCCTGGACCCCGCCAAAACCGAGCTGCGCTACAACAGCGAATGGAGCGAACCGCTGGGCGCCACCGGCATGATCAAGCTGGCTTCTCATTACACCGTGGCCCGCATGATGGAGCGCAACGACTTCAACGACCGTTTCAAGGCCGGCACGCCTATTAGCGTGCATGAGTTTTTGTACCCGCTGATGCAGGGCTACGACTCGGTCGCGCTCAGGAGCGACCTGGAACTCGGCGGCACCGACCAGAAGTTCAACCTGCTGATGGGCCGGCACCTGCAGCAGGAATACGGCCAGGAGCCGCAGTGCATTTTGACCATGCCGCTGCTCGAAGGCCTGGACGGCATCGAGAAGATGTCCAAGAGCAAGAACAACTACATCGGCATCAGCGAAGACGCCAACACCATGTTCGCCAAGGTGCTGTCGATCTCCGATGTGCTGATGTGGAAGTGGTACACACTGCTGTCGTTCAAGAGCGAGGCCGACATCGCAGCGCTGAAGGCCGAAGTGGACGGCGGGCGCAACCCCAAGGACGCCAAAGTGGCGCTGGCCAAGGAAATCACTGCGCGCTTTCATTCCGCTGCCGCAGCCGACGCCGCCGAGCAGGATTTCATCAACCGCAGCAAGGGCGGCGTGCCGGATGAGATTCCCGAGGTGTCGCTGTCCGGTTCGCCGATGGGGATAGGCGCGCTGCTCAAGGCGGCCGGCCTCGCGCCCTCGGGCAGCGAAGCCACGCGCCTGATTGAAGGCGGCGGCGTGCGGATTGACTCCAGCGTGGTGAGCGACAAGGCGCTCAAGCTGAACAGCGGAACGTATGTGGTGCAGGTGGGCAAACGCAAGTTTGCCAGGGTCACGCTGGCCTGAACTGCGGCCCGGGGCGCTTTCCGCAGACTCGGGGCGGCGACCGAACGCTACTATTTTAATAGCTGCTTGCGCTTACCCCTATTGGTCTACAGGCATTTAACCTGCATACCAGTCATCTTGTTACCGAACCTCGATGGCCACGCGCCGGTTGCGCGGTTCTTCCACTTCGTCAGCGGTAGGCACGGCCAGGTCGCGCTCGCCCCGGCCCGCCGCTTCGATACGCTCTGCCGGAAACTGGCGGTCGATCAGTATCTGGCGCACCTGCTGCGCCCGCTGGGCCGACAGCACGTCGTTGCTGGCTCCGGCGCCCACAGTGTCGGTATGGCCGGTGATCACGATGTCGCCGCCACTTCGGGCCAGCGCATCGGCGAGCACGTCTTCCATGATTTTCTGCGACTCGGCCGTCAGCACCGTGCCGCCCGCATCAAAGTACACGGTGTAACGCTTGCCCCTGGGCGGCGCCATGTCATACAGCGCAGCGTTATCGGCGCGAACCTTGGCCGGATCAGCCTGGTCCACCCTGGGGGCACCCGTTGAACCCCGCGCTGCCGTGGCACGCTGGAAAGGCACGGACAGCACCGCTTCGCCGCCTGCGCCTTCCCTGGCGCGCACCACCACGGCGGACGGCGTACCGCCCTCCTGCGGCAGCAGCACAACACGGGTGCCGGTGGAACAAGCCGCCAGCAGCGTGCTCAGGAGAATGGCGGAGAGAAGGGGGAAATGGATTCTCATGGCTGTGGGTCCGCCTGCACGATGAAGTCGGTGCCGCGAATGCCGATGAAAGCGGTCTTGGTCTCGATGCGCACGGTCTCGGGATGGGCCTTGCCCACCAGGCCGCTCATCATGCGCAGCGAACCTTGCAGCAGGGAGAGCAGCAGGCCGCCCTCTTGTGTGGTGGCATCAAAGCTGAAACCCTTGATGTCCAGTTGCGAAGCCGGACCCACCACCACCGTGGTGCCGTCGCGCAGTACCAGGCTGGCGGCGGAGTCGGCGCCTGTGACGATGCGGCCGGCGGGCAACACGGGGTCTCCCGCTTTTGCCGGCCGCGCTGCGCCGCCGGCCTCCAGCAGCTTGACATCACCGCGCAGGGTTTTCAGAAAGCCGGCCTGCCCCGGGGCGGGTGGAGGCGGGGGCAAGGGTACAGAAGCGGGGATGGCCGATGCCTCGACGGCAGGCGCCGGCGCCGCTGCCGGGGTGGCCGGAGCACCCGCGGCAGGTTCCGGCCGGGTTTGTGCGGCGGCTTGCACGGCTGCAAGCATCAGTCCGGCCAAGGCTGTCAGATAGCGATGTTTCATGAAGACCTCTTTGGGCGGATTATCCATTACCTTTAGTTACGATTCGCCAGGCAAGTCTTACCACCCCGCCATCCTTCTCCGGTTTGTTACCCGGCATGCCCCCATACCTCACAATGCACAGATGAATTTTCCCGCCTGGCAATCCCTGACGCCGCAGCGGCTGCTGCGCGCTTCCGTCGCCGTGGCCGCAGCCACCATCGTCCTCAAAACGGCGGCCTGGTACATCACGGATTCGGTCGGCCTGCTGTCTGACGCCATGGAGTCTTTCGTCAACCTGGCCAGCGCCCTCTTTGGCCTGGCCATGGTCACGATTGCGCAGCGCCCTGCCGACGACGACCACCCCTACGGCCACCACAAGGCCGAGTATTTTTCGTCCGGCTTCGAGGGTGCGCTGATCGTCGGCGCGGCGCTGGCCATCATCTGGGCTGCCGTGCACCGCATGCTGGACCCTCGGCCGCTGCAGCAGCTTGGCTGGGGCCTGGCGTTGTCGGTGGGCAGCTCGGCGCTCAACGGCCTGCTGGCCTGGGCGATGTTCCGCGCGGCCCGGCAGCATCGGTCCATCGCGCTTGAGGCCGACGCCAGGCACCTCGTGACCGATGTCTGGACCTCAGCCGGCGTGGTGGTCGGCATAGGTGCTGTCATGTTGACCGGCTGGCTTTGGCTGGACGCCGTGGTGGCGATCGGCGTGGCCCTGAATATCCTGTGGGAGGGAGGCCGGCTGGTCTGGCGCTCGTCACAGGGCCTGATGGACGAGGCGGTGGAGCCTGAAGTGCTGACCGAGATCCAGAAAACACTCGCAGGCTTCAGCCACCCCACCATCCGCTTTGACCACCTGAGCACGCGCCGCGCCGGCCAGCGGCGCTTTGTCGATATGCACATGCACATGCCGGCCAGCTGGTCGCTGGGCCGCGCGGCGGCCGTGCGCACCAGCGTTGAGCAGGCGCTGATGAGCGCCGTGCCCGGCCTGCGCGCCAGCATCCAGCTGCTGCCCACCGATGTGGAAGCCCATTTCGACGATGAGGCCGACCTGATCTGATGGCCTGCCGCCCTCTTCCGGCCGCCGATAATTTCCCCGACCTTCCGACTTTCTACCCCTGAGACCAGGAGCCTTGATGAAACGACCCCCTCTTGCGCTTGCCGCCCGCGTCCTTGCCTGCGCACTGCTCAGCGCCGCCGCGCAGGCGGCGGAGCTCCAGGTGCTGAGCGCCGGCGCCATCGAGCCCGGCCTCAAGGCGGCAGCGGCAGCTTTTGAAAAGCAGACCGGCCACACCGCCAAAATCACCTTCAACACCGCGCCCGAGCTGAAAAAGCGCATGGACGGCAACCCGGCGTTTGACGTGGTGATCGCGCCGCCCGCCGTCATCGGCGAATTTGCCGCGGCCAGCAAGCTGGCGGAAACACGCGCCAACGTCGGCCGTGTCGGCATGGGTGTGGCGGTGCGCGAAGGCGCGCCTGTGCCCGACATCACCAATGCCGAGGCACTCAAACGCTCGGTGCTGGCCGCCGACTCGCTGGTGTTCAACCGCGCCTCCACCGGCTTGTACCTGGAGGGCCTGCTCAGGAAGATGGACGTGTATACGCAGGTGGAAAGCAAAACCACGCGTTATCCCGACGGCGCCTCGGTGATGGAGCACGTGCTCAAGGGCAAGGGCCGCGAGATCGGTTTCGGTGCGATGACCGAGATTCTTCTATACAGGGACAAGGGCCTGAAGTTCGTCGGCCCGGTTCCGGCCGAAGTGCAGAACTACACGTCGTACACCGCCGCGCCGCTGGCTTCCGGCAAACAGCAGGATGTGGCCCAGCAGTTCGTCAGTTTCCTGGCCGGCCCGGTCGGCAAGCCGCTGTTTGTCGCGGCCGGCGTGACCGACTGATGAAGGCCGTGCTGCAGCGCGTGGCCGAGGCCCGCGTGGTGATTGCCGGCGAAACCGTCGGCCAGATAGGCGGCGGGCTGCTGGTGCTGGTGTGCGCCGAGCGCGGCGACGCGGAGGCGCAGGCCGACAAGCTGCTGGCCAAAATACTCAAGCTGCGGATTTTTTCCGACGAAGCCGGAAAGATGAATCTGTCGGTGCAGGACGTCAAAGGCGGCCTGCTCATCGTGAGCCAGTTCACCCTGGCCGCCGACGCCTCAGGCGGCAACCGGCCCAGCTTCACTGGCGCAGCCCCGCCGGATGAAGGACGCCGGCTCTACGACTACTTCGTGGCTCAGGCCCGCGGCCTGCATCCGCAAGTCGAAACCGGGCAATTCGCAGCCGACATGCAGGTGCACCTGGTCAATGACGGGCCGGTGACGATTCCGCTGCAGATCGCACCGGGAAGTTAATCAGCCATAAGAGGGCAAACCCAATGAATCATCTAAGGTCTCCCGTCCTTCAAGTACTGCTGGCAATGGCTTTATTGCTAGCCGGCTGTGCCAGCAAGCCGCGGTTGGTTTATCACACGTTTGGTTTTGATATGTTGGCTGACAGCCCCGACGCTGAACTTCTTGACTATCGTTACGGAACCTCATTGCAGCCAGGCGCCCGGCCGCCCGAGTGGGCATTAAAGCAAGGAAAAATTCGCCAAGCTGCGGGCACTACTGGCGAGATGGTTCTTGGTGACAATCTTTACGCCAAGTGGCGCAACAAGTCGACGGGTGAAGTGCTTGAAGATACCGTGTCGCTAACCGGCAGATTGCCAGGCGACATTACCAATCATCAGGTGTATTTTGTGATTGAAGGCCGGCAGCTACACATCTATTTGATCAGTCCGGATTTTCGCCCCCGGGATTTCCCCGTCATTGGACCGAAGAAATATCAGGACTTCAAGGTCTACGCGATCTACCCCGCACCGGTCAGTCCCAAATGATGGATGGCGTCCTGCGTCAGTGTTTTGGGGGCCTTTAGCGATAAGGGTTCTTGAAACCCAGCCCGGCCAGGATGCGAATTTCCTCCGCTTCCATCGCCTCGGCGTCCTCTTCACCAGTCTCATGGTCCCAGCCTTGCGCGTGCAGCGTGCCGTGCACCAGCAGATGGGCGTAGTGGGCCTGCAGCGTCTTTTTGTTCTCTTTCGCCTCTTTGGCCACCACCGGCGCGCACAACACCAGATCGGCCGTGACCACGGGCTCCTGCGTGTAGTCGAAGGTCAGCACATTGGTAGCGTAGTCGCGCTGGCGGTAATCGCGGTTCAGCGCCTGGCCTTCCTCGGCATCCACAATGCGTACGGTGATCTCGCCGTCGTGCGCCAGCGCGTGGCGGATCCAGCGGGCCACGCTGTGGCGCGGCAGGGCGGCGCGGTGACGGGCGGCGTCCTTCAGGTCGCCAAACTGCAAGGACAGGCTCAGGTTTTTAAGAGCCATTTCGGCTCCTGGCGCTTGTGCGGCGCGCGGGAGCAGCTATCGAATCTGCAGCAATTTCTGCCGCAATACCGGGCCGCGTCTTGTCGTATGCATCCACAATGCGGGCCACCAGCGGATGGCGCACCACGTCGGCGCTGGTCAGGCGCGTGATCGCAATGCCTTTGACGCGCTTGAGCACGCGCTCCGCGTCTACCAGGCCGCTGAGCTGCGTGCGCGGCAAGTCCACCTGGCTGATATCGCCCGTCACCACGGCCTTGCTGCCAAAGCCGATGCGGGTCAAAAACATCTTCATCTGCTCGGGCGTGGTGTTTTGCGCTTCATCGAGGATGACGAAGGCGTGGTTCAGCGTGCGGCCGCGCATGAAGGCCAGCGGCGCGATCTCGATCTGCTGGCGCTCAAAGGCCTTTTGCACGCGCTCAAAGCCCATCAGCTCATGCAGCGCGTCATACAGCGGACGCAGGTAAGGGTCCACCTTCTGGCTCAGGTCACCCGGCAAAAAACCCAGGCGCTCGCCGGCCTCGACCGCCGGGCGGGTCAGCACAATGCGTTGCACCGTGCTGCGCTCCAATGCATCCACCGCGCAAGCCACGGCGAGGTAGGTCTTGCCGGTGCCGGCGGGGCCGATACCGAAAGTGATGTCGTGGGTGGCAATGTTTTCCAGGTAGGTGCCCTGGTTGGTGGTGCGGGCGCGCAGGTCGGCGCGGCGGGTCGACAGCGCCATGGCGCCGTCGGGCGCGATGCTGAGCGCGGTGTCGCCGGCCAGCATCAGCTGCACGGTTTCGGGCTCTATGGGCCGCTGGGCAATTTCGTACAAAGCCTGCAGCACTTCCAGCGCCTGGTTGGCCTTCACCTTGGTGCCGTCGATCTTGAACTGCTCGAAACGGTGCGCAATCGTGACATCCAGCGCCACTTCGATGGTGCGGATGTGGCTGTCCATGGGTCCGCACAGGTGGCCCATGCGGGTATTGTTCGGCGGCGTGAAGGTGTGACGAAGAATCAAGGCGGTGGTTTTCCTGGAAAACGGCGGTTAAAGGCGGAAAAACACAATTGTCCGCCCAAACAGGCGCCTGCGTCTGACTGATAAGATTTGCCCATGATTGGAAGACTCTCTGGCCAGCTGGCCGAAAAAAATCCCCCGGAAATCCTGGTGGACTGCAACGGCGTCGGCTATGAGGTGCTGGTGCCCATGAGCACCTTCTACAACCTGCCCGGCCTGGGCGAAAAAGTCAGCCTGCTGACACACTTTGTGGTGCGCGAAGACGCACAAATCCTCTACGGTTTCGGCAGCGCCACCGAACGCGCCGCCTTCCGCCAGCTCATCAAGATTTCCGGCGTAGGCCCACGCACCGCGCTCAGCGTGCTCAGCGGCATGAGCGTTGAAGAGCTGTCGCAAGCCGTCACCCAGCAGGAAGCCGGCCGCATCATCAAGGTGCCCGGCATCGGCAAAAAGACCGCCGAACGCCTGTTGCTGGAACTCAAGGGCAAACTGGGCGCCGACATCGGTATCCAGGTCAGCGTCGCCAACGATGCCCAGTCCGACATCCTGCAGGCCCTGGTGGCGCTGGGCTATAGCGACCGCGACGCCGCACTGGCACTGAAGGCATTGCCCAAAGATATCGGCGTGAGTGACGGCATCAAGCTGGCGTTGAAGGCGCTGGCGAAATAGGCCGGTAACCCAGTATGAGCATACAAACCGACGATTTCGCTCCCGGCGACTTCCCGCCCGCCAAGCGCGTGATGTCGGCCGCGCCGGCCTCACCCGGCGAGGAGGCGATCGAGCGCGCGTTGCGCCCCAAACTGTTTGACGAGTACGTCGGCCAGACCAAGGTGCGCGACCAGCTTGAAATCTTCATTGGTGCGGCCAAAAAGCGCAGCGAGGCGCTGGACCACGTGCTGCTGTTCGGCCCGCCCGGCCTGGGCAAGACCACGCTGTCGCACATCATTGCGCATGAGCTGGGCGTGAACCTGCGGCAGACCTCCGGACCGGTGCTGGAAAAACCCAAGGACCTGGCGGCGCTGCTGACCAACCTTGAAAAGAACGACGTCCTCTTCATTGACGAAATTCACCGCCTGAGCCCGGTGGTAGAAGAAATCCTCTACCCCGCGCTCGAGGACTACCAGATCGACATCATGATCGGCGAAGGCCCGGCGGCGCGCAGCATCAAGCTCGACCTGCAGCCCTTCACGCTGGTGGGTGCCACCACGCGCGCCGGCATGCTGACCAACCCGCTGCGCGACCGCTTCGGCATCGTCGCGAGGCTGGAGTTTTATACACCCGACGAACTCGCACGCATCGTGCGGCGCAGCGCCAAGTTGCTCAATGCGCCCATGGACGAAGAAGGCGGTTTTGAAATTGCCCGCCGTTCACGCGGTACGCCGCGCATTGCCAACCGCCTGCTGCGCCGCGTGCGCGACTATGCCGACGTGAAGGGCACCGGCCACATCTCGCTGGACATCGCCAACAAGGCGCTTGCCATGCTCGACGTAGACCCGCAGGGCTTTGACGTGATGGACCGCAAGTTACTCGAAGCCGTGATCCACCGCTTTGATGGCGGCCCGGTCGGCCTGGACAACATCGCGGCCAGCATTGGTGAAGAGCGCGACACGATTGAAGACGTGATCGAGCCCTATTTGATCCAGCAAGGCTATTTGCAGCGCACGCCGCGCGGGCGCATCGCCACGCTGGCGGCCTACCGCCACCTGGGCGTGGCGCCGCCGCAGCAAGGGCAAGACTTCTTTGGCGCCGGCAAATAAACAATGAACCGGCCCGCCAGGTGGCAAGGGCAGGAGGGGAGCATGGAATTTCCGGATACTGTTCCGTCGGCCTTGCTGGCAGGCGCACCTGATGCGCCTGAATATGTGCGTGAGTTTCCCTCATCGTGGCGCAGCACCACGGGAACCCTGACGATCCTCTTTTCATTCCTGGCCGTCATTCCGGCCTTGATGCTTGTGTTTGTCCCGTTTTCCGGTTTTCCCGGATGGCGACTGGCCAGCCTGGGCGGCCTGCTGTGGTTCGTCTGGCTTTTTGGGCGGCAGCTTGTCGGCGGACGTCCGGCCTTGCGGGTGGGCCCCGAAGGCATCAGCGCCGCCGTACTGAAAAACAGGACCATCGCGTGGGCTGAGGTGTCAGATATCGAGTCGCAGTCTGCGCAGGGCCACACGTCGATCAACGTGTCGCTCGCACCTCATGTGAAAGACAAATGGTGGTGGGGCAGCCGTAAAAAGCGGCTTTGCATTCTCTTGAACAGCGTACGGACCAAAGACCACCCCGACGCGATCATGGCCGCGATGCAGGCCTTTGCTACCTACGGCGGGCGGGGCTTTATGCAGGCGATGGAGCAGCGGACCGCTGAACTCAAGGCCGTGGAAAATTTCGACGCCCGCCTGAAGGAGCTCACGCCTGTGACTTGGGCGCTTTACCTGGTGGTCGGCGTGAACGTCGCTGTCTGGCTGGCGAATCTCGGTGCCGGAATCAGCGCGTTCAAACCCTTGCCGTCGGAGCTTTTGGCCTGGGGCGCCAATTCGGCGGCGTCCGTGGTGGAAGACCGCCAGTATTGGCGTCTGTTGACAGCCACCTTTCTGCACGGCGGCTTTCTGCACCTCGCGTTGAACATGCTGGGCTTGTGGCAGGGCGGGGTCCAACTCAACCGGCTTCACGGCAACTTTCAGTTCCTGTTGATCTACCTGGCCAGTGCGCTCACCGGCAGTGCGCTCAGCCTGCATTTTTCTGCCCAGCAATCCGTTTCCGTCGGTGCTTCCGGTGCGGTGTTTGGTGTCCTGGGGGCGCTGCTGGTGGCGGTGCGCCAGCATCGCGGGCAAATACCCGGCGTTACCAGCAAGAACGTGATGACCAGTCAGGGCGTGTTTCTGGCGTATGCGCTCGTTCAGGGTTTCAGCAAGCAGGGTATCGATAACGCCGCCCACGTGGGGGGCCTCATGGCAGGATGTGTGCTGGCCTGGGTGCTGACCGAAAAAATCGCCGCCGTTGCCACACCGGCGCGGCGGCTTTCAACGGCGGCTATCGGTTCGTTGCTGTCGGCCACCGCAGTGGCCGCTCTGGTGGCCACAACGCCGACGCCTGCCGTGCACCATCGGCAGCTGTTTGAATTTCAGGCCGGGCTGACGCGCATTTTGCCCGCGATGCAAGCCGCGGAGAAAGCCTTTCAGGCCGACGTCAAAGCTTTTCGCGAAGGCAAGATGCCGGAGCCTGAATTTGTCCAGGCGATAGAAGCACGGCACCTGCCGGGTTACCAGGCCGTCCAGCGCGCCCTGGCCCCGCTGGACATTCCTGCCAATGACAAAGTCGGCGCCGGCATGCGCGATGTCAAGCGCGCCAACAACCTGATGGTGGAACTGATGCAAATCCAGCTGGCCACTGCACGTGCCGTGCAGGGCGATGTCACCGCCGCAGCCGGTCAGGCCCGCGTGCTGGTGATCAGCGCGGAGCTCAAGGCCATTGATTCGCGGATTTCCGAGCGTGTGAGCGCCGCCAAGCCCAAATCCAAATCCAACCCCTGAGAAAAATAGCCATGTCTCGCCGTTCCCTGATTTCGCCGGGCCTGATGCTTTGTTGGGCAATGGCGGTCGGGGGCTGCGCGGTCCCTGCACCGGGACCGCGCACGCCCAATCCAGCCGTGCCTCTCGCTTCCACGTCCAGCCTGCCGGAATTCCCCGAGCTGTTCCGGCAGATGGGAAAACTCTACGCTGATCATCCGCAGGCGCCGCAGATGCAGGACGGCGACGGTATGGGGCAAAAAATTTCCATCGCGCGCGTGCGCAAGCCCGGCGCGCTCGACGCCTTGCAAGCTTACCGCGCGCAGGGAGTGCATGGCCGCGTCGTCGTGATCACACTGCTGGACGCCGAGGGCAAGCTGCTCGATGCGCGGGTGCTGTCGTCCACGCATGCCGAACTCAATGGGGCCGTACTGCAGTCGGCACGCGAAGCGGAGTACCGGGGCGGGCGCATCAATGGCGCGCCCTCGCCGATGTATGCAGTCTACGGCGTGAACTTCTAGGCGCGCTTCTCAGACGCCATGCCGGCAGGTCAGGTCAGCGCGCCACGCGCATCAACCTGGTAAATGCGCTGCACTGTGCCGTGGCGCAGACCACCGGCCACGCCAATCATGGCGTCGTGCAAATTCACGGTGGGGTCGCAGTGGCCGGGAATCAGCCACAGCATGCTGCCCAGGCCGGGCAGGCGCTTGCTGTCGCCCGCGGGCCGCAAAATGCCGTGCTCGTCGCCGCCATTGAAATAGGCCAGCTCGCTTTCACTGTCAAAGGCATGCACCAGCGGCAGGCCGGAATCAATGGCGTGGCTTTTGTGGCCGGCGTCGCACACCGCATGGCTGCCGTGCGTGCTGATCACCTGGGTTTTGACGAACAGCGCGTGTTCGAACTGCGGCTGCGACGGGTCCCGTTCGTTTTGGGCGTAGTCGGCGTCCATGAACATGAAGGAGCCGGCCTGCAGTTCGCCATAGACGCCGCTGGCGGCTTCCAGCATCAGGCTGCCGGTGCCGGCCCCCGTGACCAGGTCTACCGTGATGCCCTGGGCTTCTATCAGTTTGCGCGTCAGGAGCACGGCCTCCACCGCCCTGGCGATGGCGTCGCGCCTTTCCTGGGCGCTTCGCATGTGCTGGGCCTTGCCGTGGTAGGCCTGCAAGCCGGCAAAACGCAGCGCGGGGTGTTTGCGGATTTCCAGCACCAGCGTGACGGCGGCCGCGCCGGGCTCGACACCGCAGCGGCCCTGGCCAACGTCAATTTCCACAAACACGTCGATCACAGTGGCGCCCGCGCTCTTGTTGTTGATGCGGGCCTCCGTCATGGCCTGCGCCAGGCGGATTACGCCTTCGGTGCTGTCCACCGCAATGGCAAGGTGCCCACCCTGGGCCGCGACTTTTTGCGTGAGCGCCGCCACACGGGCCAGCTTGCCCGGGGCGATCACTTCATTGCTGATGTAGACGTTGTACACACCGCCGGCCACCAAGATTTCGGCTTCGGACGTTTTTTGCACGCACACGCCAATGGCGCCGGCCCGCATCTGCGCCTTGGCCAGCGCGACACTTTTGTGCAGCTTGGCATGGGGACGCCAGCGAACGTTGTGCTTCTTGGCAAATTCGGCCATGCGCGCGAGGTTGCGCTTCATCGCATCCAGGTCGATGACCAGGGCGGGGGTATCGATGTCGTTGACCGGTTTGCCGATCAGTTCGGCCAGATGGGATGGCAGGGTGCTCATGGATACGTAGAAGTTTATCTGTGCCTATTGTGCGCCGACACCGGAACCGGCCTCGCCGCCGGCAAATCCGTCATCCAGCGCAATGCCGTCCAGGTGCTGGGTGTCGGCCCAGCCTACCAGTGAAAAACCCTGGGGCGTCCAGAGCAAGCGGTTGATGGCCGTGTTGCCCAGCGCCCAGGTGCGTGGGGCCTGGATGTCCAGCCGCGTGGCGGCGCGGTACAGCACGTCCATCACCCCGCCGTGGCCGACCATGGCGATCAGCTCGCCCGGGTGGGCGGCTGCCAGGCGCTCGGCGGTAGTGACCACACGACTACGCAAATCGAGCAATGATTCACCGCCAGCGGGCGCAAATTCCGGGTCCCGCTTGCGCCATCGCATCGACTGCTCGGGCAGCAGCGCCTCGATCTCCGAAAAGGTTTTCCCTTCAAAGTCGCCGAAGCCGCGCTCCCGCAGGCCTTCCTCACGCGTCACCTCGATGCCCAGTGCACGGCCCAGGTACTCCGCGGTTTCCCAGGCGCGTGTCAGATCGCTGGCGTAGATGGCGGTGATGGGTTCCTCGGCCAGCGCGAGCGCCATGCGCTCAGCCTGCCGGCGTCCAATGTCATTGAGGGGAATGTCCAGATGGCCCTGGATGCGGGTATCCACATTCCAGGTGGTCTCCCCATGCCGTATGGCAATAACGCGCGTCACTTCAGTCATGACACACCAACACGAAGGGGGTAATAGAAGCGAGAAGCGGTGCTAAGCCAGCCAGGGCCGCGGAACCGGCTTTGCCGGGCCGCAGGCGCAGCGGCCCCCCCGGGGGGTAGCGTAGTACGCGAAGCGACAAGCGTGGGGGCCACATCTACCTTGGGATCTCCACATTGATGCGGCGTGTCCCCGGCGGCGGCTGCGGGAAGCCGCGCAGTGCCGAGTCCAGCATGGCGGGCAGCACCGCCGGGGTGTCCGACCAGACGCCGTCGTGCAGGGCCCGTGTTTCATAGGCGACCTGGTTGGTGCGAAGGTCGCGCATCACGATGCTCAGCTCGCGCTTGAAATAGGTCGGCTCCGAGATTCCGCCGCCGATTGGGAACGACAGGCCGACCCCGACGCCGCGGCTACCGCCGCCCATGAACACACCGCTTCCAAACCCAAAACCGCCGTAGGGACTGTAGCCATAGGGGCCGCGGTCGATGATCTGGGTGTTGGCCACAATCTGCACGCTGTAGCGTGCGGCGGGCGGATTGAGCTCCATTCCCACCTTGGCCAGGGCGCTGCGCGCCATGCCCTCGAGGGCCTCCTGCGGCGAACCCGGGGCCTGCTGGGAGGGCAGGCGCTCAAAGCGGTAAGGTGTGCCCGGCGCCGGCGGCGCGCCGTTCCAGTTGTAGAAGGCAGTGACATCACTGTCGACCAGGCGCACGGTGGAACAACCCGCCATGACAAAAGCCATGGCAGCCATGAAGAAAATCGCGAACGCACGTTTCATGAGACCTCCAAAGCAATGAGTTGTTGAAAAACGAAGAACGCTGAAAAAACCAGTCAACCGGAATGAACACCGATCACGGACAATCCCGGAGGCACCGGCTCCCAGAACTCCTCAGTGTCAAAAGCCTTGTCGCCTTCCGGGTCGGCAATGCCCGTTGTCTTGATGCCCTTGAAATCGTGGCGCTTGTTGTCCATCAGGTGCGAAGGCACGATGTTTTGCAGTGACGCGAACATGTTTTCCAGCCGGCCGGGGAATTTTTTCTCCCATTCGCGCAGCATGTTGCCGACCTGCTTGCGCTGCAGGTTTTCCTGGCTGCCACACAGCGTGCACGGGATGATGGGAAATTCGCGCACCTGCGCCCAGCGCGTCAGGTCTTTCTCGGTCACGTAGGCCATGGGGCGGATGACGACGTTCTTGCCGTCGTCGCTCACCAGCTTGGGCGGCATGCCCTTGAGCTTGGCCGCAAAAAACATGTTGAGGAAAAACGTCTGCAGCATGTCGTCGCGGTGGTGGCCCAGCGCAACCTTTGTACAGCCGAGTTCACCCGCGACACGGTACAAAATGCCGCGGCGCAGGCGCGAGCACAGCGAGCACAGTGTTTTGCCTTCGGGGATCACGCGCTTGACGATGCTGTAAGTGTCCTGGTTTTCGATATGGAAGGGTACGCCAAGCTTGCCGAGATAGTCCGGCAGGATGTGCTCCGGGAAACCGGGCTGCTTCTGGTCGAGGTTGACGGCCACCAGTTCGAAATTGATGGGCGCTCGCTTTTGCAGCTTCAGCAAAATGTCGAGCATGGCGTAGCTGTCTTTGCCGCCCGAGACGCACACCATGACCTTGTCGCCCTCTTCAATCATGTTGAAGTCGACGATGGCGCGGCCGACTTCGCGGCATAGGCGTTTTTCCAGTTTGTGGTCTTCGCGCTCGATCTTCATGCTGTTTTGCACGCGCGCGGAGCTTTCCTGCTGCTCGTGTTCCGCGACAGCATCTTCCCAAACAGCACTCATATCATTCACTCCCATATCGTTCACCACTGTCCCGTCTCGATGCGAATGGCTACTTCGCAGTCGTCAAAAATTTCAAGTTTGGCGATCTTCACCCGCACGCCCAGCACGCCGGGCAACTTCATCAGCCGGTGCGCCAGCTTGCCGATCAGGCTTTCCAGCAAGTTGACGTGTTCCGAGGTGCATTCGGTGATGATGATCTGCCGCACCTTGCGGTAATCCAGCACATGGTGGATGTCGTCGTCATGGGGCAGCAGCGGCTGTGTGCCCAGGTTCAGTTCGGCATCGACCTGGATCGGTTGCGGCGCGGTTTTTTCGTGATCCAGAATGCCCAGGTTGGCGTCAAAGCGCAAACCGGTGAGATTCAGGATCTGGGTGCCCCGGGAATTGAACATGGTGCCAGTCTGTAGTGGGTCAGTTGTGGTGATGTGTAAGCCGTTGCCGATGGCTTACATCAGCGAAAAATCGCGCTCGAACTTCATCAGGTGCTGGCCGCCATCCACCAGCAGCGTGGTGCCGGTGATGGAGCTGTTCTCCAGTGCAAACTTCACCGCGGCCGCCACGTCGGCCGGGGTGGACGACCGGCCCAGCGGCGACAGCTTGTGGCGGGCCTCGAATTGTTCGTCGGTGAGCAGGTGGCTGGTCAGCGTCAGTCCCGGCGCAACGCCGACCACACGAACCTGCGGCGCCAGCGCCAGCGCCAGCATGGTGCCGGCCGCTTCCAGCGCGGCCTTGGAAAGCGTGTAGCTGAAAAAGTCGGGGTTCTGGTTCCAGAGCTTCTGGTCCAGCAGGTTGACGACGGCCCCCCTGGCACCGCGCGAGGCCACATGCGCATGCAGGGCCTGGGCCAGCACGATGGCGGCGCCGGTGTTGCTGTGCAGATGCCGGTCCATGGCGGCGAAACCGAAACTGGCGGCGCTGTCTTGTTCAAAGGTCGAGGCGTTGTTCACCACGGCATCGACCTGGCCCATGCGCTCGACCACGGCCGGCAATAGGCCGCGCACTGCCGTTTCGTCGTTTAAATCCGCATGAAAAGCGGCTGCAGCGCCCGACAGTTGTGCGCAAGCAGCTACTGTTTTAATAGCATCTTCCTCGGAGCTGCGGTAGTGCACCGCCACCTGCCAGCCGCCGGCCGCGAGCGCCAGCGCGATGTCGCGGCCCAGCCGCCTGGCGGCGCCGGTCACGAGGACAACGGGTCGGGATGATGGCGGGGTTGGGGTCATAGGTGGTGAGGGTTGGCAAAAAAGGTCAGGGACGTATCGCCGACAATTGCAGGCGGTGACAAACATGACCCAGACGACCAATCCCCCCATTTTACCGACCGGCCTCGCCGACCACATCGCCAGGGCCATTGACGCTGCCGGCGGCTGGATCGGGTTTGACCGTTTCATGGACATGGCGCTTTACACGCCCGGCTGGGGTTATTACGTCAATGCCTCGCGCAAATTCGGCCTGATGCCGCAGTCGGGCAGCGATTTTGCGACGGCCCCGGAGATGTCCGCCCACTTTGGCCGGGCGCTGGCCAGGCAGGTGAAAGAAGCCCTTGCGGCAACCGGCACCACGGAAATCTGGGAATTCGGCGCCGGCTCGGGCGCCCTGGCGCACCAGTTGCTGGATGCGCTGGGCGACTCTGTCACGCAGTACCGCATCGTCGATTTGTCGGGCAGCCTGCGCGAGCGCCAGCAGGAACGGTTGCAGGCTTTTGCCGGCAAGGTGGACTGGGTAGCGGAGCTCCCGGCGCAGATGCGGGGCGTGGTGGTGGGCAACGAAGTACTGGATGCCATGCCGGTGAAGCTGCTCGCGCGGCTCAACAACACCTGGCATGAGCGCGGCGTGGCCCGCCTTGAGGGAGGATTTGTCCATGCCGACAGCCCGACCGATCTCCGGCCTCCCATTGAAGTGGAAGGCGAACACGATTACGTCACAGAAATCCATCCGCAGGCGGAAGGCTTCATGCGGACACTGGCCGACCGGCTGAACGCCGGCGCTGTGTTCCTGCTCGACTACGGCTTTCCCGAACACGAGTACTACCATCCGCAACGCAGCATGGGCACGCTGATGTGCCACCGTGGCCACCTGGCCGATGCCGATGCGCTGGCGGACGTGGGCGACAAGGACATCACGGCGCATGTCAACTTCACCGGTGTTGCCCTGGCAGGGCAGGAAGCCGGCCTGCAGGTGCTGGGCTACACCAGCCAGGGGCGGTTTTTGCTCAATTGCGGCTTGCTGGACGGCATGGAAAACGCCAGCCTGCCAGACCGGGTGATGTTGCAAAAGCTGGTGAACGAGCATGAAATGGGCGAACTGTTCAAGGTGATCGGCTTTGCGGTGGATTCTCCGGACGCTCCTTATTCAGGATGGGAAGCATCGGGGTTTTCTCAGGGCGACAGAAGCCACACCCTGTAGGGCCCCCGCGCCACAATGCCCTATATGAAAGCACCTCCATGATTCGCTGGATGATCGTGATTTTCCTGATCCTGGTGGTCATCAGCGGCCTCACGCCCTGGCTGCACAAGCTGGGCTTCGGCAGGCTGCCAGGCGATTTCCGCTTCAGGCTATTTGGCCGGGAATGGTTTATTCCATTGGCGACCACGGTGTTGCTAAGCCTGATCGCCACGCTGGTTGCCAAACTCATATGAAACAAATCACGCCAAAAGACTACGCGCACCCCTTCTGATGACAGATAGCATCTATCCTCAATGCGCATTGACTGATCCATCCATCGGCCCACCTCTGGAGACCCGGCCTTGAACGCAAACTCCCCCTTCCCGACACCCGTTCAGATTCCCGTGCTGCCCAAAGGCTCCGCACCCTTGCTGTGCGTTGACGTAGGCGGGACCAAGGTGGCCGTCAGCGTGGCCGATGAGCACGGCGTGCGGGGCCGGGTGACCGAAGCCACCGTCAAACAGGGCAGCCGCGACGCGCTGGGCCAGCAGGTTCTGGCGTTGATGGCACGCAGCTGCGCCGAGGCGGGCATCGATCCCTCAGCCGTTTCGGCAGTGGGCGTCGCATCGTGCGGACCGTTTGCGCTGCACGACGGCCTGATCGAGCTGACAACCCCCAACATCTGCGGCGGCATGGCCGGCAAGGCGCGTGGCCTGCCCAACGACTGGCTCAGCGTGCCGCTGGAAGCACCGCTGCGCCAGGCCTTTCCCAACGTACGCGTAGAAAACGACGGCATCGCCGCACTCGAGGCCGAGCGCCGCTGGGGCGCCCTGCAGGGTCTGGAGCACTGCGCCTATGTGACCTGGAGCACCGGCGTCGGTGTTGGCCTGTGTGTTGATGGCCGGGTGCTGCACGGCAAGCACGGCAATGCGGGCCACGCCGGCCACATGTTTGTGAGCGACAGCCATGACGCACTGTGCGGCTGCGGCAATATCGGCGACCTGGAAGCCTTGGTGGCCGGCAATGCGATAGAGCGGCGGTTTGCCGGCGCGGGCCACGCCGGCGCGATCAACCTCTTTGCCGCCGCGCGCGCGGGCGATGCCAGCGCAACGGTGATGGTCGACGAGCTTTGCCGGGTGATGGGTCGCGCCCTTTACAACCTTGTGGTCACGCTGGATCTCCAGCGCATCAGCCTCGGAGGGAGCGTGTTCCTGAATCACCACGACTATCTTTTGCCGCGCCTTCGGGCCCAGATACAGGGCAAGCTGCCGGCCCTCACGGATGGCGTTGAACTGGTGACGGCCGGGCTGGGCGAACGGGTCGGGGATTTTGCAGCTTTGGCACTGGTGAGTTGACGCGACTGCCGGCAGAAAAAACTAGCCCTGCCCCGAAGCCTCGGTCGCTTCAGCCTTCTTCACCACCCTCACCTGCGGCGACAGCTGCCAGAAAATCCCCGCTGATGCCAGCGTGATCAGCCCCATCGCGGCGAACGTCGCCTGGAAGGAGTGCAGCGTCTGCACGGCCTCGCCGGCACCAAAGAAGCCCGTGAAAGCGGCCAGCACCGCGCCCGCTGCGGCCACGCCCATGCTCATCGCCAGCATCTGCACCATCGACAGCAAACTGTTGCCGCTGCTGGCCATGCTGCTGTCCAGGTCGCGCAGGGTCACGGTGTTCATCGCAGTGAATTGCATCGAGTTGACCGCGCCAAAACATGCCAGCTGGAGGATGTGCAGCCACAGCGGCTGCGCCGGTGTCACGAAAGCAAAACTCGCCATCGTCAGGCCCACCATCGCGGTGTTCGTCACAAGCACCCTGCGATAGCCGTAGCGAGTGATCAGCGGTGTGGTGAAGCGCTTGACCAGCATGCTCGCCACGGCAACCGGCACCATCATCATCCCCGCCTGCAACGGCGAATAGTCCAGGCTGACCTGCAGCAGGAGTGGCACCAGGAAAGGCATGCACGAGCTGCCCAGGCGTGAGAACAAATTGCCCAGCAGTCCGATGCTGAGCGTGGGAATCGAGAACAGCCGCGGCGAAAACAGCGGGTCAGGGCGTTTGGCGGCATGCAGCCAGTACGCGGTAAGGCTGGCCATGCCGAACACCAGCAGCACCAGCACGCTGGCCTGTTTCAGGCCCAGGCCCGACAGCCCGTCCACCGCCAGCGACACGGCCACCATGCCGAAGGCCAGCAAAAGGTAGCCCGGCAGGTCGAAACGCGGCATTTGAAGCCGCGGGTTGTCCTCCATGTAGAAAAGCGTCGCCACGCAGCCCAGTACCCCCACCGGAATGTTGATGAGGAACACCCAGTGCCAGGAAGCCACCTGGACCAGCCAGCCGCCCAGCGTGGGCCCGATCAGCGGGCCAACCAGGCCCGGAACGGCAATGAAGCTCATGGCCTGCAAAAAGCGCTCGCGCGGAAAGGCGCGCAGCACGGCCAGCCGGCCCACCGGCAGCAGCAGCGCCCCGCCCATCCCCTGCACCACCCGCGCCGCCACCAGCTGCATCAGGTTGCCGGACAGCGCGCAGGCGATGGAGCCAATGACGAACAGCGAGATCGCCCCCACATACACCCGCCGCGTGCCAAAGCGGTCGGCGATCCAGCCGGACGCGGGGATCAGCATGGCCATGGTGAGGGAATAGGCCACCACCACCGACTGCATGCGCAAAGGACTTTCGCCAAAGCTGCGGGCCATGGCCGGCAAGGTGGTGTTGACGATGGTGGCGTCCAGCGTCTGCATGAAAAAGCCGATAGCTACCAGCCAAAGCAGCATGCGCAATGATTTTTCTTCTGCCTGCATGGATAAGAGATGCGAAAGTGCGAACTTGGTTCACCGCATGGGAAATCAAGAAGACAAGAGGATGGCCGGACAGCAAAAAGCCGCCCCGAAGGCGGCTTTTAAAGCGAAAGCGTTGAGTTCCGCCTCAGGCCGAGAAGCTGGATCCGCAGCCGCAGGTGCTGGTGGCGTTGGGGTTCTTGATGACGAATTGCGCGCCTTCAAGGTCGTCCTTGTAGTCGATTTCGGCGCCCACAAGATACTGGTAGCTCATGGCGTCGATCAGCAGGGACACGCCATTTTTGGTCATGGTGGTGTCGTCTTCGTTGGTGATTTCATCGAAGGTGAAACCGTACTGGAAACCGGAGCAGCCCCCGCCCTGCACAAAGACGCGCAGCTTCAGATCCGGGTTGCCTTCTTCGGCGATCAGCTCAGCCACTTTGGACGCGGCGCTGTCGGTGAAGACAAAGGGCGCGGGCATTTCGGTCTGGATATTTTCGGCAACGGCACTCATGGGGACTCCAATACATAAAGCGAATCAGGGTTCGCGATTCGAGGCTTTCAAGCCTCTGGCGACACTTATGGCAAATAGTACAGCAATTCAATCAACCATAACGCCCATGCGTGTTAGGCCCGGCGGTCTATTTGTGAGCGCTTACTCGCCCAATTCACCCCCACCAATCAGATGTTGTTGGCGGCCAGTTTGAGCGTGGGTTTTTCTTCTAGTTCCGCGTGGCTTGTAGCGCGCAACTGTCCGAAGATGACGGCGCCCTGGTGCATTTCAAGCGCCTTGTAAGACACGTCGCCCTCGATTTTGGCTTTGGGCTGCAATTCAAGCAGCTCGGATGCGTGGACAGGGCCCATCACCCGGCCATTGATGATCACATGGTCGGCATGAATATGGCCGGTCACGGTGGCGGACTCGCTGATCACCAGAATGCTGGAGCTGCCTTCGGCGGCGCGGATGTCGCCGATCACTTCACCGTCGATCCGCAGGCCGTCGGTGAATTTCAGGTTGCCCTCAATGCAGCTGCCTTGGGCGATCAGGCTTTTGATAGGCGGCTGCTTCTTTTTTCCAAACATACAAAGGTTCCTGTGCTGGGGGTGGCGGTGGAAGGGGAAATCGGGGAGAAATTCTCAAAGCTTGAAGGTCTGGGCAGATCTGACCGCTGTCCCCTCAATGACTTTAGCTGTAACTGTTTGTACCATGGCTTGGGGGGGCAAGTCGAGGACACCTTCCACACGAAGGTACTGTTTGAACTGTAAAGTTTGCGGTCCGCCGGGCAAAGTCATCGTCCAGGGTTTTCCGTCCTGCGTGCCATGAACCGTCAGGTCAAGTTTCCCGTTGAAATTAGGCGCACCTTTGACGGGCTGGATCACCAGGACCTGCCATTTGAGCTGGGTTCCCGACAATACCTCGGCCTGCAGGCTGCGGATGGCGACAACCTCGGCGCTGCCAGCCGGCAAAAGCTTCTGAAAAAATCCCAGGTCGTCGCGCAGGCTGCGGTTGTCGCTCTCCAGCTGCCGGATCTGGCTCATCATCTTTTCCTGCACCGCTTTTTCGGCCGTGAGCAGGCTGCCTGAAGTATTGGCAATCGATTGCGCCCTGTCGCGGTCTGCACGCAAAGTGACCACTTCCTGACGCAACACGCTGATCTCTTCCCTGGCATCGGTATCCACGCCCGCAATCCCCTTGCCGAACTCGAAGGCCCAGAGGGCGACCGCTGCGGAAAACCCCAGCATCAGGGCACCGGCGATCCACCGCAAGGGCCAGGGGAGCGAGCTGCGCACCGACATGCGCGGGGAGCTGATCGTCAGCCGGCGGCGAAACAGGCGAAATTTCAAATCGGGGACCCTGCAGTTTTCGGTTCGAGGAGCTGCATTGTGCACGCAGACATCCGCTGAACCGCCCGATTCAGCCGTAAAGCCGGGTAAGGCTTTGCATCAGGAAAACTAAACGCTTACAAAGCATTGACAGGACGTTGCGGGCGCCACACAAATGCTTCGGCCATGAAAAAAGCCGCCGGGTAAACCAGGCGGCTTTTCGGGGACAGCGAAAGCGGCTAAATGTCGATTTAGCGCTTGCTGAACTGCTTGCGGCGGCGAGCTGAGCGGAAACCGACTTTTTTACGTTCGACTTCACGTGCATCGCGGGTCACAAAGCCAGCCTGGCTCAGGGCCGGCTTGAGCGTTGCGTCGTAATCGATCAGCGCACGGGTGATGCCGTGGCGCACTGCGCCGGCCTGGCCGGACTCGCCGCCGCCGTGGACGTTGACCATGATGTCAAACGTCTCGACGTGGTTCGTCAGAAACAGGGGTTGGCGGCAGATCATGATCGAGGTTTCACGACCGAAGAACACCTGGATGTCACGGTCATTGATCGTGATCTTGCCGGTGCCTTTTTTGATAAACACACGGGCGACGCTGGATTTGCGACGGCCGGTGCCATTGTTCCATTCACCAATCATCAATGGCTCCTTAGATGTCCAGCACTTTAGGCTGTTGGGCGGTATGCGGGTGCTCTGCACCACCGTACACCTTGAGTTTCTTGATCATGGCGTAGCCGAGCGGGCCCTTGGGCAGCATGCCCTTGACGGCTTTTTCCAAAGCGCGGCCGGGGTGCTTGGCTTGCATGTCGCGGAAATTGGTGGCAGTGATGCCGCCTGGATATCCGGAATGGCGATAGTAGATCTTGTCAGTCGACTTGGCGCCGGTGACGCGCAGCTGGGCTGCATTGATGATGACGATGAAGTCACCGGTATCGACGTGAGGCGTATAAATGGCCTTGTGTTTGCCGCGCAAACGGAGAGCAACTTCGCTGGCTACTCGTCCGAGGACCTTGTCGGTCGCGTCAATCACAAACCACTCGTGCGTCACATCAGCGGGTTTTGCGCTGAACGTTTTCATGAGTTTTCTTTCGAAAAAATGGTTTGTCGGGTTCTTTTCTGCGGTCGGTGTTCTTCTGATGAGAACCTCTTAGGCAGTATTTCAAGCTCTGCCGCGGAACCACTAGGCGCTGCAGAGCCCACGATTATATGAAAAATCAAGGACTTGCGTCAATATTCAGCCGGGTTTAAGGCATTTCCCCCATGCAAGAAGGTAGGATAGACCCATGTTTTCCTATCGCCACGCCTTCCACGCAGGCAACCACGCCGACGTGCTCAAGCACACCACGCTGATCGCGTTGATGAAGTATTTGACCCAGAAAGACACGGCGCTGACCGTGATCGACACGCATGCGGGCGCGGGCCTGTACCGGCTTGACGGCGACTACACCGAAACCAGCGGTGAGGCCCAGGAAGGCATTTTCAAGCTACTTTCCCAATCTGTTTCCGAGGCAAAACCGGCTCCAGCCCAATCACAGCATGCGCAAGCAGCTCCTAAAACAATAGCAAAACCCACCGCCGCCAAACCAGCTGCAGGCGGCTGGGCGCCTGCCCTGCAGGACTACATCGACCTGCTGCGCGGCCTGAATCCGCAATTCGCCGAAAGCGGCGACATCGCGCACCTGAAGATCTATCCGGGCTCCCCTTTCATCGAGCAGCAATTCCTGAGCGGGCGCGACAAGCTCAAGTTGTTTGAATTGCATCCCACCGATTTCAAGTCGCTTTCCGGCAACATTGAACAGTTGGGTGTAGGCCGCCAGGTGGCGGTTTCGCGCGAAGACGGCTTTGAAGCCCTGAAAACCTTTTTGCCGCCACCCGCCCGCCGGGCGATGGTGCTGTGTGATCCCAGCTATGAAATGAAGAGCGACTACGCGCGCGTGTCGGCCTGCATGGCAGACGCCGTCAAGCGCTTCGCCACCGGCACCTATGTGGTCTGGTATCCCATCATCCCGCGGCCGGAAGCCCATGACCTGCCCCGTAAGCTAAAGACGCTGGCCGTGAAAGCCAGCCGAAGCTGGTTGAATGCCGCTTTAACGGTGAAATCGAGTAAATTAACAACAGATGCCGCCGGTGACGTGGTGCGGCCAGGCCTTCCTGCCAGCGGCATGTTTGTCATTAACCCGCCCCACACCCTCAAGGCAGAGCTGCAAGCGGCCCTGCCGCAAATGGTGGCCCTGCTGGGGCAAGACCGCAATGCCGGCTTCACGCTGGAGCATGGCGGCTAGGGCTTTCAGGACGACGCCCTGCAAGAGGGGATGGCAGCCGGCACCGCCAGCCGGTTATGCCAGGTTGGCTGTGTTGTGCGCCCAGACTTTCCTGTCTTTACCGCCGCAGTGAGTTGTGGCAAGGTTGCCCCGTAAACTTTCCCAAAGTCTGCGCCTCCATTGCCCCACCCCTGTTTGCCCGCGTCCTGTCCTGATTTCCGCTTTCTTTTCTTCTTTTCCTCTTGGCTCTCCCCGCTCCCTCGGTGCTCCACCACTAACATGCCCGTCCAGGCTCAAGCTCTCCCATCCGCCGCCCCGGATACGCCGGGCCGTGGACCGCGCGTGCGTGGGAAAACGGCCGGACCTGCGGAAAAGGGAATCAACGACGGCTCAGCAAGCGGGATGGCGATGGGCACGCCAGAGGACATGGAAAGTGAAATCGAGCGCCGGGTTGCGCTTCGCACCCAGGAGCTTCGTGCATCGCTGGCGCGCTACCAGACCATGGTGGACCTCGCGACCGAAAACATCTGCGTCGGGCAGGAAGGCCTGCTGCGCTTTGCCAATCCGCCGTGCCTGGCCTTGCTGGGTACAGAGGCCGGCACCATGGCCGACCGGCCCATGATCGAGTTCATCCATCCGGAAGACCGCAACTTTGTTTCCGGCAAGCACAAGCTGCGCGCCGCCGGCAACGTCGTCCCGGCTTTTGAGGCGAGATTCCAGCGCGACGACGGCACGACTTCCTGGGTGGAAATCAACGGCGTGCTGGTGGACTGGGAAGGTGCGCCGGCGGACCTTTTTTTCCTGAAAGATGTCACCGAGCGCAAAAGACTCGAGGCTCTGACCCGATCAGCCGCCGAGCGCTACCGGGCGGTTGTGGAAAACGTCAACGACGTGATCCTGGTGGTGCAAAAAGGCATCGTGCGCTTTTCAAATACCAGCGCCCAGGCCATGTTCGGCCTGACGCTCACCGGGCTGCCGTCCATGCACCTGATCCATCCTGACGACCGCAGGATGGTGCAGCGCCAGCGCGAGCTCATGCAGTCAGGCACCATGGTCAGCGCCTACGAGGCCCGCTTCATCACGCCACCGCGCGAGACCATGGCGCCGGACCTGCGCACCGGCTGGGCGAGCATCTACGGCACGCGCATTGAGTGGGACGGCGAACCCGCCCTGCTCGTGCTCATGTCCGACATCAGCGAACGCCGCCGGCTGGACGAAGAACTCAAGACCGCGCTGACGCAGCGCGAAGCCATCCTCGAAACCACCGCCGTCGGCGTCACCTTCCTCAAAAGCCGGCGCCACCAGTGGCTGAACCGCACGCTGGCCGCCATGCTCGGCTACAGCCCGGCCGAATTGCTGGGCCAGGAAACGCGCGTTCACTATCCCAGTGACGAGGACTTCGAACGCACCGGCGAACTCGCCTACGCGCAGATCGCGCAGACCGGATCGTTCTCGCTGGAAACGCGCATGCGCCGCAAAAGTGGTGAACTGATCTGGGTTCAGCTTGACGGCTCGGCGCTCGACCGCAATCGCCCGCAGGAAGGCTCGGTGTGGACTTACGTGGACATCACCCGCCGCAAGGAAGCCGACGAAGAAGCCCGGCGGGCCCTGGCGCGCGAACGCGAGCTGGGTGAGCTCAAAACGCGCTTTGTGTCGATGGCCTCGCATGAATTCCGCACGCCGCTTGCCACGATTCTGTCGTCCGCAGAGTTGATAGAACACTACGGCGAAAAAATCACGCACTGCGAGCGCCAGGACATCATGGCCGACCTGGTGATCGCGGTCAAACGCATGCAGGGCATGCTTGAAGACATGCTCACCGTCGGGCAGGCCGACGCCGGCAAACTCAAGCTCAACCTGAAACCGCTGGATATCGCGGCGCTGTGCCGCAAGCTCGTGACCGAAATGCACACCAGCGACGCCGGCCAGCATGCGATTGAATTTGAAGCCCCCATCGGCCACGACGCTTTTTCGCAGCTGGTCCTGCTCGACGAACGGCTGGTCCGGCACATTGCCAGCAACCTGCTGGCCAACGCCTGCAAATATTCGCCCGCCGGCAGTGTGGTGGTGCTCACGCTGGACCGCCGGCAGGATGAGTCCGGGGACCACCTGATCCTGCGCGTCAGTGACGAAGGCATCGGCATTCCGCCCTCAGACCTGCCACGCCTGTTCGAGAGCTTTCACCGCGGCTCCAACGTAGGCAACCGCCAGGGCTCCGGGTTGGGCCTGGCCATTGTCAAACACGCCGTTGACCTGCATCACGGCAAAATCGAGGTGGCAAGCATGCCGGGAACGGGCACACAGTTCACGATCAGCCTGCCCATTTCTCAAGGAAACCCATGACCCTGATCCTGATCGTTGAGGACGACGACGCCATCCGCAGCAACATCGTGCGGCTGCTCAAACTTGAAGGTTTTGAAACGGCCGCGGCCGCAGATGGCCGGCAGGGCCTGGAGCAGGCCCGTGCAAGCCGCCCCGACCTGATAGTCTCCGACGTCGGCATGCCCGGCATGAACGGCTTTGAACTGCTGGCAGCCGTGCGCGCCGACCCGCTGCTGGTCAACACGCCCTTCATGCTGCTGACCGCGCTGGATGACCGCGAGAGCATGCGCCGCGGCATGACGGCCGGCGCCGACGACTACCTGTCAAAACCCTTCAGCCGCGCCGAACTGCTCGACGCCGTCAACGCGCAGCTGAAGAAAAAAGAACGGGTGCGTGAAGCCATCGACTCGGGGGTGGCCGCCGGCGAAGAACGCCTGCGCGCAGCTTTTGCCAGCCGCATCAGCGGCAGCCGCCCCGACAGCGTACCGGTTGATATTCCGGCCAGCGCGCAAACCGAAGAAATCGCCAATGCCACTGTGCTGGTGGCCAGCATCCGCAATTTCACCTCGCTGGCTGAAAAGCTCAACGCCGCGGAAGTGTCACAACTGCTCACCGAATATTTTGAGCGCATCTCCGAACCCGTGCTGAAAAACAGCGGCCGGCACATCAAGTTTGTCGGCGATGGGCTGATGGCGGTGTTTGTCGACACCCTCACCGGCTCGCCGCTGCCGGCCCCGCGCCGCGCCATTTCTGCGGCTCTTGCCATGGCACTGGCCACGCATGAATTCCGCGACTGGCTGGAGCAGCGCTTCGGCGGCCGCGCGCTGCCGCCGTTTGCCATGGGCATCGGCATCCACAGCGGCGCCGTCACGCTGTGCCAGCTCGGCACGCAACAGACCAAGGAACTCACGCCCGTGGGCGAAACCGTCACGCTGGCCTCACGGCTGGAAGACGCCACCGAAGAAAAGGGCTGGACGGTGATGGCCAGCGAGCAGACGCTCGGCGAAGCCGGCACCGGTATCCAGACCGGCATCCACACCTCGCTCTCGCTGCCCGGCCGCAACCTCGCCATCGATGTGGCCGAGGTCACGGGCCTCGTCACCACCATGGAAGACAAGATCCACGGCATGGCCAGCCTGACCGAGCGCGCCAGCGAGATCAGCGACGCCGTGCGCGCCAATTCGGACATTACCGCACGCGCGGTCAAGGGCGCGCTGGACGCCAAGCTCTCGGCGCTGAAAGACCTGCGCTTTGACGCCAGCAGCGAGGCGGTACGCCTCAAGGGCTACCGCATCACGCGCAAGATCGGCGCGGGCGGCATGACCGAGGTCTACCTGAGCGAACGCGAATCCGACGGCCTGCCGATCGTGCTCAAGGTGCTGGACTCACGCGGCAAGGAAGCCTCGGAACACCTGGTGCGCTTCATCCAGGAATACGCCCTGCTCTGCAAGATCGACCATCCGCACGTGATCAAGATCTACGACCAGGGGTTCACCGACGAGCATGCCTACATCGCGATGGAGTACTTTGAACGCGGTGACCTGCGCAGCCTGTTCGGACCCGACCTGGCCCGCTCGCAGGCGCTGACGGTGGCGCGCGAGGTCGCCCAGGCGCTGTCGGCCATCCACGCACACGGCATTGTCCACCGCGACATCAAGCCTGAAAACGTCATGCTGCGCGCCGACGGCAGCGTGGCGCTGGCCGACTTCGGCATTGCCAAGTCCATGCTGCAGGCCCCCAGCATGGGACTGACCCAAACCCATCACGGCGACGTCGTGGGGACGCCCTACTACATGAGCCCCGAACAGGCCACCGGCCGCAAGGTGACGGCGCAATCCGACCTTTACAGCCTGGGCGTGATGCTGTTTGAAATGCTGGCCAACCGCCGGCCCTACATTGCCGAATCGCTCGAACTGCTGCTGGCCAAGCACCTGAACGCCGACACCCCCGCCCTGCCCGCGGTGCATGCGGAATTGCAGGGCGTGGTCAACAAGCTGATGGCCAAAAGCCCCGAGCACCGCTACGAATCAGCCGAAGCCTTTCTGCTCGAACTCGAATCCATCGCGCCCGCGCCTGAAATTAGTCTTTAGAAAAGCTCCCCCCTGTCCAGGCTCACTGCGTGTAGCCCGGTCCCCCTCAGGGGGCGGCGCCTGGGGCCGGCAAAGCCGGACCCTCGGCCCCCGCTGATGAATACCTCCGCTGGTAACGCCCTGAATTCTTCAACCAGCATGAGCCGTGGAACCGGCTTTGCCGGGCCACAGGCGGGCGGCCCCCTCGGGGGGCAGGGAGCTACACGAAGTGAGCGACCGTGGGGGCCATATCCTGCGCGGGGGCTAATATTTCAATGCCGTACTTTTTCCCCAGAAAATCCGGTACGCAAAGACCGTGTAGCCGATGATCATCGGCAGCACCACGGCTGCGCCGGCCAGGATCACGCCCATGGCTTCGGGCGCGCTTGCCGACTGCCAGATCGTCAGCTTGTCGATCACCAGCCACGGGAAGAGGCTGTAGGCCAGGCCGTAGAAGGCCAGCAAAAACACGCCCACCGTCGCACCAAAAGGCACCCATGCGCCGTATTCATTGCCTTGTGCCAGGCGCACCGGCAGGCGCTGCAGGCTGCGGAAAATCACGCCAAACAGCACCGCCGTGGCCGCCGGGATTGGCAGCAACAGCACGATGTTCGGAAACGAAAACCATTTGTCGAAAATGCTCTGGCTCACCAGTGGCGTAGCCACCGAAATGGCGCCAATACCGATCACAGTGAACAGCAGGCTGCGCCTGGCCCAGCGCACGGCCTGCAGTTGCAGTTCACCTTCGGATTTGATGATGAGCCAGCCGGCGCCGAGCAGGCAATACGCCGCGACCAGCGCCGCGCCGATGACCGCGTTGAACACAATCGTCCACCAGGTCGCCGCAAAACCGGTGATCAGCGAGCCCAGCATGTAGCCCTGTGACCAGCTCGCCAGCAGTGAGCCGGTGTAGAACATGCGGTTCCACAAGGGCTTGTGGCTGGCGCGCGCCTTCACGCGGAAGTCAAAGGCCACGCCGCGCAGCGTGAGGCCGATCAGCATGAAGGCCACCGGCAAATACAGCGCGCCCAGAATGACGCCGTGCGCCAGCGGAAACACCGTGAGCAAAATACCGACGCCCAGCACCAGCCAGGTTTCGTTGGCATCCCAGAAGGGTCCGATGCTGGCGATCATGGTGTCCTTGTCGTCATCGCCGGCGGTGCGCATCAACACGCCCACGCCCAAGTCGTAGCCGTCCAGGATCACGTAGGCCAGCATCGCCAGGCCCATCACCACCAGGAAAACAATGGGCATCCAGCCGGCGGCTTGCGTCAGGTCAGGGGCAAGGTCAAGCATGGGAGGCTCCTTCTTTTTCGGGGTAGTTCACGACGTTGAGGTCCTTCTCGGGCTCACCGGCGGTGCTGTCGTCCCCGAACGGCTTGTCGGCGTGTTTCCTGTGCCGCGCGAGGTAGAAGACCACCGACACATAAGACACCAGCAGCACCGCATACAGCGCGAGGTAGAGCGTCAGCGTCAACGCGATGCGCGGTGCCGGCACTCTTGAGGCGGCATCGGCTGCCGTCAGCACGCCCGTCACCAGCCAGGGTTGCCGGCCGATCTCGGTCACGTACCAGCCGGCGATCAGCGCGATCCAGCCTGCGAATGTCATGGCGACCAGAACTCGTGCATGCCATACGGTGAGCGTACGGT
The DNA here is from genome assembly GCF_056405795.1 of Polaromonas sp. P1_F1. NCBI lineage: Bacteria > Pseudomonadati > Pseudomonadota > Betaproteobacteria > Burkholderiales > Comamonadaceae > Polaromonas > Polaromonas sp. P1_F1. The sequence goes on along the minus strand of NZ_JBFUBJ010000011.1, from coordinate 38,450 downwards.
CAGGGTCTTTTTTCCAGGGTGCCAATTGCCACGCGCTGGCCCAACTGACCAGAAGCATCAGGACGCCCACCCCCACCATGATGCGAAAGGCCCAGAACACCGGCGCCACCGGCGGATGTTTTCCCTCGAACTCGTTCAAGCCCTTGACCTCGCCGTCCAGGCTGTGCGTGAGGTAGAGCGATGCCAGCTTGGGAATGCCGATTTCATAGCGGTTGGACTTGGTGGCTTGGTCGGGCAGTGCAAACAGTACCGCGGGCACGCCTTTTTGGGTTTCCCAGATGCCTTCCATGGCGGCCAGCTTGGCCGGCTGGTGCTCCATCGTGTTCAGGCCGTGCTGGTCACCCGCAACGATCTGCAGCGGAATCAGCATGGCAGCCATGTAGATGCCCGTCTTCAGGCCGGCCATGACTTCGGCCCCGCGGTCATCACGCAGCCAGCGGTAGGCCGAAACGCCCGCCACCAGAAATGCCACGGTCAGCCCCGACGCCAGCAGCATGTGCACCAGCCGATACGGAAATGAAGGATTGAAGATCACCGCCAGCCAGCTCGTCACATGCGCCTGGCCGTTGATCATTTCAAAACCCGCCGGCGTCTGCATCCAGGAGTTGAGCGCCAATATCCAGAAAGCCGACAGCGTGGTGCCACCCGCCACCAGCAGCGTGGCGATGGTGTGCATGGTCTCGCTCACGCGTTCACGCGCAAACAGCATCACGCCCAGCATGGTGGCCTCCAGAAAGAAGGCGGTGAGCACTTCGTAGGCCAGCAGCGGCCCGGCAATGTTGCCCACCTTCTGCATGTAGCCCGGCCAGTTGGTGCCGAACTGGAAGCTCATGGTGATGCCGCTGACCACACCGAGGGCAAAGGTCAGCGCGAAAATTTTCACCCAGAACTGGTAGGCGTCCATCCAGTATTGCGCTTTGGTTTTCACGAAGCGCAGCTTGAAATACAGCAGCACCCAGCCCAGCGAAATGCTGATGGTGGGAAAGAGGATGTGGAAGGTGATGTTGGCCGCGAACTGGATGCGGGCCAACAGGAATGCGTCTAAACCGTCCATCATCAACTCCTGTTTTCGTCGGGAAGGTTGGCAGCAGGTGCTGCGGGGCCGAGGAGCTCGCCGGAAGGCTTCGCCGCCACTTTGCTGGATGCGGTGCGGCCTGTCAAACCGGCCTTCACGCTACTGGCGACCTTGTCCTTCACTTCCAGCAGCTTCTGCACCTTGGCGCCCATCTTCATCAGGCTCATCAGCGTGGCCGAGTCCATCTTCTGCACATCGGCCAGCCAGCCCGTCATCAGCTCGATCAGGTCGTGCATCTGCTTCATGCGCGCCTGGGCGTGGATGTCATCCTGGTTGGCCGGGTGTTCCATCAGCGCATCGCGCAGCATTGAAAGCGTCGGGTCAATCTCGCGCTTGCGGCGTTCCTCGGCCAGTGTGCGGAAGATGGCCCAGACGTCTTCCGGCGCACTGAAATACTCGCGCCTGTCGTTCGGCAGGTGCTGCAACCGCACCAGGTTCCACGACTGCAACTCCTTCAGCCCCATGCTGACGTTGGACCGCGAAAACGCCAGCGCTTCGCCGATTTCATCGGCATTCAGGGCCCGCGGCGAGACATATAACAAGGCATAAATCTGCCCCACAGTACGGTTAATGCCCCACCGACTGCCCATTTCACCGAAATGGAGAACAAACCGCTGGGTTAAGGGGGCCAGATTCATGGTTTGGGTCTCTTTACGGCGTCTTTGGTTTATTGAATTTTCAGGAATTACTGAAATTCTAATAAATCCAGGGAGTTCACGCCAGGGGTTTGGTGGGTTGACCTTTGGAACCTCTGAAAATTGATAATGGGCTTTCGTCGGCAAGCCCTCCATTAGGGGTTTGCATTCTGAATTCAATTTATTTACCGGATTGGGCCATCCCATATGCCAGAACGCAGTGAACTCGAAGGCTTCATCCAGATTAATGGCATTAACCAAACCGGCAAGGTGGCCGTATTTGTGTCGGACTACGAAGCAGTGATCAGTGACACACGAGAGCCGTCCGGATTAATCAAGGAGAAGCTCTACCTTCATCCCTTCAATCTTCACATGCTCCGCAATTCCCAAAGCAACGTGATGAAAAACGGGTTTTTCTATTCAGTCTCCGGGACATCGGTCGGGTCGTATGCCCAAGGTCCCTTGGGGGATCCACGTGATTGCGAATTTAACCAGCGACCCGTCAAGAGATTTGACATTCATTCCCAGTACACCGCGGAACTGCTGACAGTGAAGATTGAAGGCACCACAGAAGCGGGTGTGCATGCTTTCCCGCAGAATCAAGGCAAGCCGTTGCCACCATGGGCATTCAAGATCCAGTTTGCCGTTCCGAGAAGTGATATGAAGCGATTTTTTGGATTCACCGACTTTAACTATCCATTTTTTGAGCAATTGCTTGATGGCTGTCGATAGGCGAAGGCCCGAATCACTGACGCTCGGCCTTTCATCCACACCACGCCCCATGTCCCAACACCTGGGGTTGAGCGCGCAAGAGTATGAGCTGCTGCTGCGCCCGCGGCGCTTCGGCATGCTGGTTTAGGCGGTTTTTTACGGTGGCGTGCCGGGTGCCCGCCCGTCACTTGCTATCAATTCTGGAGCTGATTGCCCAGATACTTGCTGGGCTATAGGCCGATTTGACTCATAAACGAGCGAAGCACAGAGCCGGGGATGGCAGAACCTGCAGCGAAACGAAAAGGCTGGCCACCCGGTCGGGTCACCGCTATTGGCAAGCCCGTCGCAACATGGGCATACTGGCCCGCCCATATACAACACCCTGTAAAAGGATTCCATGCGCCATACCACCACCGTCCTCGGCTTTTCCATCACCCTGGCTTTTGTGGCCGGGATTGCGCTGTCACCGCTGGCCCAGCACGCCCTGCCCGATGCGCATGCGCAGGCCGTGCCCCTGGCGCCGGCGATGATTGACCTCGCCGCGCTCAAGCACAGCGACATTCCCGGCACCCCCAACCCTGAAATGAACGCGAAGGGCCTGGTCATCACCGACAACGCCACCATCGGCATCCAGTCGGGCAACGTGGCCAAACACATTCACCCGAAAACCGACGAGATCCAGTACATCATCGAAGGCAGCGGCGCCATGTGGCTGGGCGGCGAGCGCAAGGAGTTCAAGCCGGGCACGCTGATCATCATTCCCAAAGGCACGGCACACGGCGGTACGCTGGTGACCAGCGGGCCCGTCAAGGCGCTGGCCATCAAGATCCCGCCTCAGCCCAGGGACGACGTGACTTTTGTGAACTGAGCGAGCGCGCCTCGGTCAGCGAGGCGATTCAGCGCGGCGTACGCGGCGCCGCTGGGCGCCGCCTTGCAGGCGGGCGCTTCCGGGCCGCAGGCGCGGGTGTCGTCGCGACCTCCGGCGTGGACTCCGGCACCAGCAGCACAACTTCCTTCAGCCCCATGCCCAGCATGCCGAGCTCTTCCGCCGCGGCACGGCTCAGGTCGATGATGCGGTCGCCGCTGTAGGGTCCGCGGTCGGTAATACGGACGTCCACGTCGCGGCCGTTGACCAGGCTGTGGACACGCACCATGGTGCCAAAAGGCAGCGTGCGGTGCGCGGCGGTGAACTCCTGCATGTCAAAGCGCTCACCGCTGGCGGTGCGCCGGCCGTTAAAGCGCGGGCCGTACCAGGAAGCCTGGCCGCGCTGGAATTCGCGGGGCACTTCGCCGGCCAGCAGCGACGGCCTGGGTGCAGCGGCAGAAGGCGGCACCTCGTCGGTCATCTCACCGATCACGGGTGATGCATCGGTGGCGGGACGTGAAGGACGCGGCGCCGGTGCAGCAGCACCAGCGCCCGGCGCGGTGGAGGGTTTGTTTGGTGGCGCCGTGGTGCAGGCTGCCAGCAAAGCCAGCAGCACCGCAGCGCTGAGGGTGGCGGCAGACCGGCAGGCACCCTGCAGCATGGATGGCGGCCTCAGGCTCGCTGCAGTCGCCCGATGATTTCGGTCGTCGCCGCGGCCTGGTTCATCGTGTAGAAATGGATGCCGGGCACGCCGGCTGCGTAGAGCTGCTCGCACAAACCGCTGATCACATCAAGGCCGAAGCTCTTGATGGACGCGGTGTCGTCACCAAAGCCCTGCAGGCGCAGGCGGATCCAGCGCGGAATCTCGGCGCCGCAGGCATCGGAAAAGCGCATGAGCTGGGTGGAACTGGTGATGGGCATGATGCCGGGGACGATGGGCACGTCCACACCCAGTGCCTGCGCGTCGTCGACAAAACGGTAGTAGGCGTCGGCGTTGAAGAAATATTGGGTGATCGCCGAGTTGGCGCCGGCCTTGACCTTTTGCACAAAGGCCTGCAGGTCGGCATCGGCCGATCTGGCCTGGGGATGGATTTCCGGGTAGGCGGCCACTTCGATATGGAAAGCGTCACCGGTTTCGGCGCGGATGAAGGCCACCAGGTCGCTGGCGTAATGGAACTCGCCGCCCGCGCCGTAGCCGCTGGGCAGGTCGCCGCGCAGGGCGACCAGGCGTTTCACGCCCATGATCTGCAAGGTGGTGAGTTGCTGGCGCACGGTGGCCTTGGTGGCGCCCACGCATGAGAAATGGCAGGCCGCCGCCACGCCTTCGGCCAGGATTTCGTTCACCGTGCCGAAAGTGCCGTCTTGCGTGGAACCGCCCGCGCCAAACGTCACCGAGCAGAACTCGGGCTTGTGCGCATACAGCGCCTGGCGCGCCACACGCAGCTTCTCGGCGCCTTCGGGTGTCTTGGGCGGGAAAAATTCAAAACTGAGGGGAAGGTTCAGGCTCATCGCGGATCTCACTCGTCGTTATTTGTCGTATCGGTTTTGTTGTCACGCCGTTTGCCACGCGCGGGGCCGGGCTGGCCGGCATGCGCAAGTTCGGAGTCTTCGTGCGGCGCGCGGGAGGCGCGCATTTCGCTGCGCGGCACGCGCTTGGCAACCTTGCGCTGCGGTGCGGCCGGCAACGGCTGGTCTTCGCCTGCCACGTCCTGGCCCTTGACGGCCTGGATAAAAAATTCGCGGTTGCCGTCGCCGCCTTCAATCGGCGACGCCAGCCAGGCTTTTACTTCCAGTCCCAGCGCCGCGCAGGCATCGCGCAGGCGCTTTTCGACAAACTCGAAATGCGCCGGGTCGCGCACGATGCCGCCCTTGCCGATCTGGCCGGGCTGCAATTCAAACTGCGGCTTGACCAGCATGAGCAGATCGCCGCCGGGTTTGAGCAGGCGAACCACCGCAGGCAACACCAGCGTGAGCGAGATGAAGGACAAATCACCGGTCAGGAAGTCGAAGTTGGCTTCTGCGGCTGGGCCCGCTTCATCCAGGTCAGCGTCATCCTCATCGCCATCGAAGTCATCCGGAAAATCCATGTCGCCGCTGTCGCCTGCATGGCCGGCCACCAGGTCGGTGGCGGTCATGGAACGGGCATTCAAGCCCTCGACGCAAACCACACGCGGATCTTCACGCAGGCTGGCGTGCAGCTGGCCGTGGCCCACATCAACGCCTACCACCTGCACGGCGCCGTGCTGCAACAGGCAGTCGGTAAAGCCGCCCGTGGACTGCCCCACGTCAAGGCAGCGCAAGCCAGCCACCTTCAGGCCGGTAGCCTTCAGCGCGCCTTCGAGCTTGAGCCCGCCGCGCGAGATGTACTTGGCTTCGGTGGTGTCCAGCAGCTGCAGTTCGGCGCCGGGCGGAATCTCGTCGCCGTTCTTGGCGACCTTCTTCCAGGCAGCATCGGCTTCGGGACGCCACTGCACCCCCGAAGCAATCAGGCGCTGGGCCTGCGAGCGGGTGGCGGCATGGCCGTGTTCGACGAGGAATAGGTCAGCGCGCATGTAGTGTCTTCCGGTATTCCAGCAACAGACTTAAGGGCGTAGCGAGCGGCCCGAGAGCAAGGCGCGGGCGTCAGGCAACCGGAATGCACTTGAGGTGCATGAGGATTGCCTGATCGGGACCCGCAACGCCGCTATCGGGTCGCGCAGTAGCCAGGGAAAATCAGTAGCGGTAGGTGTTGGCCTTGTACGGGCCTGCTTTGCTGACACCGATGTACGCAGCCTGCTCGTCGCTCAGTTCAGTCAGCACAGCGCCAACCTTCTTCAGGTGCAAACGAGCGACTTTTTCGTCAAGATGCTTGGGCAGCACATAGACCTTGCCCACTTCGTACGCATCTTTCTTGGTGAAGAGCTCGATCTGCGCGATCGTCTGGTTCGCGAAGCTCGAAGACATCACGAAGCTCGGGTGGCCGGTGCCGCAGCCGAGGTTGACCAGGCGGCCCTTGGCCAGCAGGATGATGCGCTTGCCGTCCGGGAAGATCACGTGGTCGACTTGCGGCTYGATCTCTTCCCAGGTGCACTTTTCGAGTGCGGCAACGTCGATCTCGTTGTCGAAGTGGCCGATGTTGCAGACAATGGCCTGGTCTTTCATCTTCGCCATGTGGTCGTAGGTGATGACGTTCTTGTTGCCAGTGGCGGACACAAAAATGTCGGCCTTGTCAGCAGCGTATTCCATGGTCACGACCTTGTAGCCTTCCATCGCGGCCTGCAGGGCGTTGATGGGGTCGATCTCGGTCACCCACACCTGGGCGCTCAGGGCGCGCAGGGCTTGTGCGGAGCCCTTGCCCACGTCGCCGTAACCGGCCACCAGTGCGACCTTGCCGGCCACCATCACGTCGGTGGCGCGCTTGATCGCGTCGACCAGGGATTCGCGGCAGCCATACAGGTTGTCGAACTTGCTCTTGGTGACGGAATCGTTCACGTTGATGGCGCGCAGGGCCAGCGTGCCCTTGGCCGACATTTCATTCAAGCGCAGCACGCCGGTGGTGGTTTCTTCGGTCACGCCGATGATGTTTTTCAGGCGGCGGCTGTACCAGGTCGGGTCTTGCGCCAGCTTGGCCTTGATCGAGTTGAAAAGGCAGATTTCTTCTTCGCTGCCGGGCTTGGAGATCAGGCTGGCGTCTTTTTCGGCCTTGGTGCCCAGGTGCATCAGCAGCGTCGCGTCGCCGCCGTCGTCCAGGATCATGTTGGGGCCTTCTTCAGGCGTGCCCTTGGCACCGCTGAATTCGAAGATCTTGTGGGTGTAGTCCCAGTAGTCGGCCAGGGTTTCGCCTTTGATGGCGAATACCGGCGTGCCGGCGGCGGCGATCGCGGCGGCGGCGTGGTCCTGCGTCGAGAAGATGTTGCACGACGCCCAGCGCACTTCGGCGCCCAGGGCTTGCAGCGTTTCGATCAGCACGCCGGTCTGGATCGTCATGTGCAGCGATCCGGTGATGCGCGCGCCCTTGAGCGGCTGCGCCTTCGCGAATTCTTCGCGGATGGCCATCAGGCCGGGCATTTCGGTTTGTGCGATGTTCAGTTCCTTGCGGCCCCAGGCGGCAAGCGAAATATCGGCAATGGTGTAGTCGGTGGAAGGTTTCAGGACGGCGCTCATTTGGTAACTCCAAAAGTCATAGGTCAAATTGGGCAAAATAGCCACGAGCCTGTGTGTCAATCGGGGAGTTTGTTGTTAGCCTCACCCGGCTTGAAAGCACATGCGGGTGAGCGTGGTTGCAAATGAAAGTCCTGAGCCTAGACCACATGGAGTGGGTTGCAACGCTCCTCAGGAAGCCGTGATTATAACAAATCACCCCCGTCCAGGCTCACTGGCGTGTAGCCCGTTCCCCCCTCAAGGGGGCGGCGCCTGGGGCCGGCGAAGCCGGACCCTCGGCCCCCACTGGTGAAATACCCCCGCTGCATACGCCCTGAATCTTCAAGCCAGCATGAGCCGTGGAACCGGCTTTGCCGGGCCACAGGCGGGCGGCCCCCTCGGGGGGCAGCGACCCACACGAAGTGGGGAGCGTGGGGGCCACATTCAGTGCGAAAATTTCATGATGCAAGAACTCCAGCAGTGGCCTGTTACAGAACGTCAACTCATTACCGGCGTCTTCACCGATATCGACGACACCTTGACCACGGAGGGCGAAATCACACCCGATGCGCTGGAGGCTTTGGGCGAATTGAAAGCTGCAGGGTTCAAAGTCGTGGCGATCACCGGGCGGCCTGTCGGCTGGAGCGAGCCTTTCGCGGCGAGTTGGCCGGTGGATGCCATCGTGGCGGAGAATGGTGCGGTGGCGCTGCTGCCGGAGCAGGTTTTAGGCAAAGAAGTCCCGGAATCCGCACCAGCCGTGCGCAAGCAGCTATCAAAAATATACCGACAGGATTCCGCGACACGCGCTGCCAACTTCGCTCGCATGCAGTCCGTGCTGGCGCGCATCGAGTGCGAGATGCCAGGTGTGCACCGCGCCACCGATTCACCAGGCCGCGAGACCGACATTGCCATTGACCACAGCGAATTTGTGCAACTGAGCGACGCGCAAATCGCCGCAGTGGTGGCACTGATGAAAAGCGAGGGCATGCACGCCACCGTCAGCAGCATCCACATCAACGGCTGGTATGGCAGCCACAACAAGCTCGAAGGCGCGCGCTGGATAGTCCGGCAGCTCTGGCAGCGCGACCTGGACGCCGAGATGGACCAATGGGTCTATGTGGGCGATTCGACCAACGACCAGCTGATGTTCAAGACCTTTGCCAACAGCGTGGGCGTGGCCAACATCGCGCGCTTTGTGCCGCAGCTGGCGCACCTCCCGCGTTATGTGACGCGGGGTGAGCGCGGTGCAGGTTTTACTGAGGTTGCACGCGCTCTGCTGGATTAACAACCGTGCCTGCCCCGCGTTAACTAAGCGGGTGCCGCGGATCGGGCTTTGCCCGGCCGCAGGCACCGTCCCCTGAAGGGGAGGGGACGCTACACGAAGTGAGCGTCAGCAGGGGTTAGCTATATTGGCGGCGCACTGAGCCCCACCGCAACCAAGCGCCCAAGGCGGCCACTGCCAATACAAGCGCAGCGTAGCCCTCCGCCGTGGCGGGCAGACCTAGCGGCGCAATCAAACGCCCAGCCAGCATGGCCGGCACGCTGAAGGCCAGATAGCTGGTGGCATACAGCGCGGCAAATAATTCAGCCCGCTGATGCGGCTGCGCCAGCGGCGCGAGGGTCTGCACCTGCGCAGAGAAAGCCGAGCCGCCGCCAAAACCGGCCAGCGCTGTTCCTGCAAAAAACAGCGCCACGGAGCGCGTGGCCAAAGACACGGCCACCAGCCCCGCACCCACAGCCAGCAAGCTCATGCCGACGGCGCTCATACGCACCGGCGTCAGGCTTTTCAACAAAGTCGGTGACGCGGCGCCCAACCCGAAAAAGGTGGCAATGGCCAGGCCGTTGACGATGCCGTCATGGATGCCGAAGATTTGCTGCAGCATGGAAGGCACCAGCGACAGGTACAGGCCCGCGAGCGACCACACCGCCAGCATCGTCGGCACGCCACGGAAGAATTCAGCGCGCGCCTGCACCGGTATCGAAATGCGCGGCACCAGCGAGGCCAATGCGCCGGGGCGCGGCGTGGCGCTTTCGGGCAGAAAGAGCGTAGCCACCGCACCCACGACGCAAATCGCAACCAGCACACCAAACACCAGCGGCACCGGGTGCAGCGCAAACTTGACGGCGATGCCGGTGAGCAACGCGCCCACAGCCAGCCCCGCCAGCGGCGAGACGCTGCCGATCATCGCGCCCAGGCGTTTTTGCGCGGCCGGTGCGGCCTCGACCACCGCCGCCGTCAGCGCGCCGCTGACCATGCCGGTCGCAATGCCCTGCACGATGCGCGCAGCGATGATGCCGTTAATGCTGTCGGCCAGCAAAAAGGTCAGCATCGCGCCGGCCTGCAGCAGCAGGGCGGTAAACACCACAGGCCGGCGGCCTATGTGGTCAGACAGCGAGCCCGCCACCAGCAGCGAAGCCAGCAGCGCAATCGCGTAAATCGCAAACGCCACCGTCAGCAACGCAGGGGAAAAGCCCCACTGCTGCTGGAAGACGACGAACAGCGGCGACGGCGCACTGCCCGCCACGAAGAACGCGAACAACAGGATCGCCAGCAGGGGGAAGGCGGCTGCGGGCGGCAGTTGCCAGCGGGGCGCCGTCGAGCGGGATGGTTGCAATGAGGGATTGGCGGGAGCAGCAGGGGTAGCCATGGGGAAACGCTCAACTTTCTTAAAGCTAATTTATTCGCGTTTGTGAATTCTATACCCGTTCAAAAATTAACGCAAATATCATTGCTTTTAGGCTAGAATTCGCCCTGATGAGCACCCTCCAAACACCCCAGAACAAACGCCCCGGCGGACGCAGCGCCCAGGTGCAAATCGTGGTGCGCAAGGCGCTGGAAGAGCTGATTGCCCAGGAGGGCCGAGACAAAGTCACCGTGCCGGCCGTGGCCGAGCGCGCCGGCGTGAGTGCTTCCAGCATTTACCGGCGCTGGGGCGACGTGAACGGCCTGCTCGGCGAAACCGCCCAGCAGCGGCTGGACCCGAACCGCCCCTTGCCTGAGACGGGCGACCTGAAAGCCGAACTCACGGCCTGGGCCAAAGAACTGATCAACCACCTCAACAAGCCAGGCAATGCCTCGCTGCTGAAGGCCGCTGCCGCGCTGGCGGGATCAGAAGAAACCAACTGCCTGAAAAACCGCCGCAACGAAGCCACGGTTCTGGTCAAACGCGCCCAGACCCGCGGCGACGCCACACCCACCGTGCAGCAGGTGCTGGACCACATGATGGCCCCCATCATTTACCGGTTGATTTTTGGCGCTGGCGTTGAACCGACGCTAGCCGATCAGCTGGCCGACGAACTGTTTGCGCTAGCCAACCCCGTCAGTAAGTAAACCGAGAAGCCAGCAGAGGCCGCGGAACCGGCTTCGCCGGGCCGCCAGCCTCGTCCCCTGCAAGGGGAAAAGGGACTACACGCAGTGAGTCCCGATAGGGGTTTACCTGTTTCCCCGCGGAACCGGCTTTGCCGGGCCGCCAGCCTCGTCCCCTGCAAGGGGAAAAGGGATTACACGAAGTGAATCCCGATAGGGGTGTGCCTACTTTCAGTTGGGCTTGGCGAGGCCTAACTTATCGATCAGCACCTTCTCCCGCCCAACGGTGTCTTGCGCAAACTTCGTGTAGTCCGCGGAGCTCAGGTAGTTGGGCAGCATGTCGTAGCGGCCCAGCGCCGCAACATAGCTGGGTTCTTCCATCGCTTTCTTGAAGGCATCGTGCAGGCGCTTGACCACCTCGCGCGGCGTACCTTTGGGTGCGCCTATGCCAAAGGGCGAGTTCTGCACGATGTCATAGCCCAGCTCTTTCAGCGTGGGCGCGTTCGGGAATTTATCGAGCCGCTTCTCGCCCCAGGTATTGAGCACACGCAGCTTGCCGGCTTCGACCTGCGGCGCAAAGCCGGTGCTGTCGGCGCCCGCCATCAGCTGGCCGCTGACCAGTGCCAGCATCAGGTCAGCGCTGCCTTTGTAGGGCACGTGCTGCAGCTCGATGCCGGCCTTCTGCGCGATGAGCTCGGTCGTCAGGTGCGGGCTGGTCAGCGTGCCCGTCGAGCCGTAGGTCAGCTTGCCAGGGTTGGCCTTGGCATAGGCGACAAAGTCAGCCCAGGTCTTGAACGGGCTGTCGGCAGGCACCACGATGCCGAAGGCGTAGCCAGTCACGTTGATCACGTAGCTGATGTCCTTGACCGGGTCCCAGTTGATTTTGGTGGTGTAACCAAGGCGGAACACACCCAGCGGAATCTGCGCCAGCGTGTAGCCGTCAGCCTGCGCGCTTTGCAGTTGCTGGGCCGGCAGGGTGCCGCCCGCGCCGGGCTTGTTCTCGACGATCACCGTCTGGCCCAGAATTTTCGAGGCGTTGTCGGCCAGCGAACGCATGGTGATGTCGGTCGGCCCGCCCGCCGGAAAGGCGACGATCAGCTTGATCGGTTTGACCGGGAATTTTTGCGCATGGGCAGCACCCCACACGCCAGCGAGGGAAATGGCCAGGGCGGCGGTGATCTGCAGTAAAGGACGGCGTTGCATCGGTGTATCTCCTGATCCTGAAAGTGTGGCGGCTTGAAGCCCATATCATGCGTGCAGCAAGCCGCCGTCGCATCAGGGCAACACCTGAAAGTTGTCACGTCGGCGTCAGCCAAATCTTAAAGCGTTTTAAGCGTTTCAACCATACAGGACCAGCGCAAACAGCTATCAATTCAATAGCAAATCACAAACACCCCCTGCAAGCAGGGGCCGCGGGACTGGCTTAGCCAGACCGCAGGCGCCGCCCCTGGAAGGGGGAAGGTGCTACACGAAGTGAGCGTCCGACGGGGTGAACTAATTCGCCGCCCCCTCGAGGGGGGAACAGGCTACACGGAGTGAGCCTGGACGGGGGTGGATCTATTCAGCACGCTTCCCAAGGCTTTCCCTGTATGCGTGCCGAGCTTGACGACAGCCTCAGGCGGTGCCGAAGCCACCACGCGCCCACCGGCGTTGCCGCCGTCCGGCCCCAGGTCAATCACCCAGTCGGCTTCGGCGATCACGTCCAGGTCGTGTTCGATCACCACCACGCTGTGGCCGCCGTTGACCAGGCGGTGCAACACGTGGATCAGCTTTTCCACGTCGGCCATGTGCAGGCCCACCGTGGGTTCATCCAGTACATACAGCGTGTGCGGCGCCTTCTGGCCGCGGCGCGTGATGTCGTCGCGCACCTTGCTGAGCTCGGTCACCAGCTTGATGCGCTGCGCTTCGCCGCCCGAGAGCGTCGGCGACGGCTGGCCCAGCGTGAGGTAGCCCAGGCCCACGTCTTTGAGCAACTGCAGCGGGTGGCTGATGTTGGGCATGGAAGAGAAGAAATCCACTGCCTCATCCACTTCCATCTTCAGCACGTCGCCGATGTTTTTACCGCGCCAGGTCACGGCCTGCGTTTCAGGGTTAAAGCGCGCGCCATGGCAGGTTTCGCACAGCACTTTCACGTCGGGCAGAAAGCTCATGCCGATGGTGCGCACGCCCGCGCCTTCGCAGGTGGGGCAGCGGCCTTCGCCGGTGTTGAAGGAAAAGCGCCCGGCGCTGTAGCCGCGCGCGCGGGCTTCCAGCGTGTCGGCAAAGAGCTTGCGTATCGTGTCCCAAAAACCGATGTAAGTCGCCGGGCAGGAGCGTGGCGTCTTGCCGATGGGCGTCTGGTCGACTTCCAGCACGCGGTCTACCGCCGCATAACCTTCGATGCGTTCGCAGCCGGTCCAGTCGGGCGTCTTGCCCTTGTCGTCGGCGTCGCGCCCAGATTTGGTCGAGCGCTGCATGACACCCGCATGCACATTGGTCAGCAGCACATCGCGCGCCAACGTTGATTTGCCGGAGCCCGATACACCCGTCACCGCCACCAGCCGGTACAGCGGCACGGTGACCGACACATCCTTGAGGTTGTGCAGGTCGGCATTGACCACGGTGAGCCAGGAGGTGAAGGGCCCGGCGGCGGCCGGCGCCGCATTGTGCAGTGCGCTGGCATTGGCAGCGGCGGCCTTGAGCGCAGCGGCTTTCAGCGTGGCCGCCTTCTGCTTGCTCACCGGCTTGGCGTTAACGTCAACGGGCGCTTCTTTCACCGCGGTCAGGGGTGCCACGCCCTTGCGTGTTTCGCGCCGGATCTGTAGCGGGTGAATAAGCGGGTTCGCAAGGTAGCGTCCCGTCAGAGATTCCGGCACAGCCGACAGTTGCGCCGCCGTGCCTTGTGCAACCAGCGTGCCGCCGCGCTTGCCCGCACCGGGGCCGATGTCGATGATGTTGTCGGCGCGGCGGATCGTGTCTTCGTCATGCTCGACCACCACCAGGGTGTTGCCGCGGTCGCTGAGTTTGCCCAGCGCGCTCAGCAAAATCTGGTTGTCACGCGGGTGCAGGCCGATCGTCGGCTCGTCCAGCACATAACAAACGCCCTGCAGGTTGGATCCCAGCTGCGCCGCAAGGCGGATACGCTGCGCCTCGCCGCCCGAGAGCGTGGGTGCACCACGGTCCAGCGTGAGGTAGCCCAGGCCCACGTCTTCGAGGAATTCGAGGCGACTTTTGATCTCGGGAATCAGGTCGCGCGCGATGCCGGCTTCACGGCCCAGCAGCGCGAGTTTTTCGACCCACCCCCGCACGTCCGTCACCGACAGCGCTGCGATGTCGGCAATGCCGACACCCGCGAACTTCACCGCGCGGGCCTTGGCATTGAGGCGCGTGCCTTCGCAGGTCGGGCAGGCGGTGCCGGCCACGTCTTCCACTTCGGGTTCGGCAAAACTTTGCTCGCGGCCCTTGTTGTCGTCGTCCATCACCGAGTCGTCAAACACCTTGCGCTGTTCCTTGGTGAGCTTGACGCCCGTGCCGACGCAGTCGGGGCACCAGCCGTGCTTGCTGTTGTAGCTGAAGAGACGCGGGTCCAGCTCGGCATACGAGGTGGCACAAATCGGGCAGGCACGCTTGGTCGAAAAGGCGATCAGCTTGCCGATGTTTTTGGCGCTGGCGCCGGCCATCATCGCGCCGCGCAAACCATCCAGCGGCGCCAGCACATGGACCACGCCCTTGCCGTGCTCCAGCGCGGTCGCGAGCGCGGCACGCAAGGCGGCCTCGTTGTCGGGCGACACATGGATGTCGGCAATCGGCAGCTCGACCGTGTGTTCCTTGAATCGGTCAATGCGCGGAAAGCCCGTGGTCGGCAAAAACTCGCCGTCGATGCGCAAATGCGTGTAGCCGCGCGGGCGCGCCCAGTCGGCCAGCTCGGTGTAGACGCCCTTGCGCGCAATCACCAGCGGGGCCAGCAGGCCGATGTGCTGGCCGCGGTAGGTTTTGATCAACTGCGCGGCGATGCTTTCAGGGCTTTGCGGCATCACGGCCGCGCCGTCCTTGGTGCAGTGCTGGATGCCCAGCTTCACATACAGGAGGCGCAGGAAATGCCAGACCTCGGTGGTCGTGCCCACGGTGGACTTGCGGCCGCCGCGCGAGAGGCGCTGCTCGATCGCCACGGTGGGCGGAATGCCGTAGACCGCGTCCACCTCGGGCCGGCCCGCCGGCTGCACGATGCTGCGCGCATAGGCGTTCAGTGATTCGAGGTAGCGCCGCTGCCCTTCGTTGAACAGGATGTCAAAGGCCAGCGTGGACTTGCCCGAGCCCGACACGCCCGTCACCACATTGAACTTGCCGCGCGGAATGTCGACCGACAGGCTCTTGAGGTTGTTCTCTTTGGCGTTGACGATCTGGATCAGGTTGGAGAAGGCCGGGCGTGTAGCCCAGACCTTGGGACGCGACTCTTCAACGCCGTGCACCTTGCCCATCGCCTGCTCGTATTCGCGCAGGGCGAGCGCCGTGTGTGAGGTCGGGTGCTGGCGCACTTCTTCGGGCGTGCCCTGCGCCACCAACAGGCCACCGCCCTCTCCGCCTTCGGGGCCGAGGTCGATCAGCCAGTCGGCCGAGCGGATCACGTCCAGGTTGTGTTCGATGACGATCAGCGAGTGACCGGCTTCGAGGAGCTTGCGCAGCGCGCGCATCAGCTTGGCGATGTCGTCAAAGTGCAGGCCGGTGGTCGGCTCGTCAAACAAAAAGAGCGTGCCACGGCCTGGTTGCCTGAGTGCCAGCGCCTGCTTGCTGGCGCTCGCCGTCTTGCTGGCATTGGCCAGAAAGCCCGCGAGCTTGAGGCGCTGCGCCTCCCCCCCCGAGAGCGTGGGCACGGGCTGGCCCAGCTTCACATATTCCAGGCCCACATCGACGATGGGCTGCAGGGAACGCACCACTTCGCGGTCTTGCGCAAAGAGCGCAATCGCCTCGCTCACCGTGAGGTCCAGTACGTCGGACACATTGAGCAGGCGCGGCTTCACGTCGCCTATCGCCTTGCGTTCAATCGTCACTTCGAGGATCTCGGCGCGGTAACGCTTGCCGTCGCAGTCGGGGCAGCGCAGGTAGACGTCGCTGAGGAACTGCATCTCGACATGCTCGAAGCCCGAGCCGCCGCAGGTCGGGCAACGCCCGTCGCCGTTGTTGAAGCTGAACTTGGTGGCGGTGTAGCTGCGTTGTTTGGCCAGCGGTGCCAGCGCGAACAGGTCACGCACGGCGTCCCACGCCCCCACATAGCTGGCGGGATTGGACCGCGCCGTCTTGCCGATGGGCGACTGGTCAACAAACACCACATCGGTCAGGTGGTCGGCGCCCATGAGGCGGTCGTGCAGGCCTGGCGTTTCGGTCGCCTTGCCGAACTGGCGCAGCAGCGCGGGCGCGAGGATGTCCTGCATCAGCGTGGACTTGCCCGAGCCGCTGACGCCGGTAACGCACACCAGGCGCTGCAGCGGAAAGTCGACGGTCAGGTTCTTCAGGTTGTGGTCGCGCGCGCCTTCGAGGATGAGGCGCGGGGTGTTGTCGGTCACCGCGCGCTTGAAGCCCATGCCCACCTGCTTGCGCGAGCCGAGGTAGGCGCCGGTCAGCGTGTCGGCGTGTTTGATGTCGTCGGGCGTGCCGTCAAACACGATCTGGCCGCCCTTCTCGCCCGGGCCCGGGCCCATGTCGATCAGGCGGTCGGCCGCCAGCATGACGGCCGGGTCATGCTCGACCACCACCAGCGTGTTGCCGGCGTCACGCAGGCGGTGCATGGCCTGGGTGATGCGGTTCATGTCGCGCGGGTGCAGGCCAATGGAAGGCTCATCGAGCACAAACAGCGTGTTCACCAGCGAGGTGCCCAGCGCGGTCGTGAGGTTGATACGCTGCACTTCCCCACCCGAGAGCGTGCGGCTCTGCCGGTCGAGCGTGAGGTAGCCGATGCCGACATCACACAGGTACTTCACGCGAGTCTGGATTTCTTCGAACAGCGACTTGAGCGCCTGCAATTCGGCATCGTCGCCCATCACGTCGAGTGAAAGGCCGCTGAAGAACTGCCGCAGCCTGTCAATCGGCAGGCGCATCAGGTCGTGCAGCGCCAGGCCCGGCAGGGCTTCGAGCTGCTCGCGGCTCCACTGCACCCCCACCGGCATGAAGCGCTGGCTGGGCGGCAGCACCGCATCTGCGGCTTCTTTGGAACCGAGGCGCCAGAGCAAAGACTCGAGCTTCAGACGCGCGCCGCCGCAGGTTTCGCATTGCGTGTAGCTGCGGTATTTCGACAGCAGCACGCGGATGTGCATCTTGTAGGCCTTGCTTTCAAGGTATTCGAAGAAGCGCTTGATGCCGTACCACTGCTTGTTCCAGTTACCGTCTTTGTAGCCCGGTGTGCCGTTGATGACCCAGCCCTGCTGCTCGGGCGTGAGCTTGTACCAGGGCGTGTCGCGCGGAACGCCCGCCGCTTCGGCGTGGCGCAGCAGGTCGTCCTGCGCTTCCTTCCAGGCCGGGGTCTGGATGGTCTTGATGGCGCCGGCGCGCAGGGTGAGCTTGTCGTTGGGAATCACCAGGCCGTAGTCGACGCCGATGACGCGGCCAAAGCCGCGGCAGGTTTCGCACGCGCCCATGGCCGAGTTGAAAGAGAACAGCGAGGGCGTGGGGTTGGTGTAGCGCAGGTCGCTGTCGGGGCAATGCAGGCCCGTGGAGAAGCGCCACATCACATCCGGTTGACCATCCTCTGCGTGTTGTACATAGATGTTCAGGCGCCCGCCACGCTTCAATGCCGTCTCGATAGCTTCCATCACACGGGCTTTTTCCACCGCGTGGGTGCGAAAACGGTCGGCCACCACGTCGAGCAGCTTGTGCGGGCCGGCCGGCGTGGCCACATCGCGCTGGGCATGCACGCGCGTGAAGCCACTGACAGAGAGCCACTGCTCGACCTGCTCGGTGCTGGTGTTGCCGGGCAACTCGACCGGGAAGGTCAACACCACGCGCGGGTCACCTTCTTCGGTGCGCGCCATCAGCTCGGCATAAATCGACTCGGGCGTGTCGTGGCGCACGTTCTGGGCGGTCTGCTTGTCGAAGAGTTGCGCAGCACGCGCGTAAAGCAGCTTCAGGTGGTCGTTGAGCTCCGTCATGGTGCCCACGGTGGAGCGCGAGCTGCGCACCGGATTGGTCTGGTCGATGGCGATGGCGGGCGGCACGCCTTCCACCTTGTCGACGGCCGGCTTGTCCATGCGGTCAAGGAACTGCCGCGCGTAAGCAGAGAAGGTCTCCACATAGCGGCGCTGCCCTTCGGCAAACAAGGTATCGAACACCAGGGAGGATTTTCCCGAACCGCTGGGTCCTGTAACTACCGTCATTTCACCGGTGCGAATATCCAGATCGAGGTTTTTGAGGTTGTGCTGGCGCGCGCCGCGAATGCGGATGATTCCCTGGGACATGAGTGCAGTCTTTCCTGAAGAGGTCAAACATTCTAGACAGGGCAACCGGCTGTGCAGGATGTAGGGATTAATGTCCTTTTTGCACACTTTTAGCTACGCCAATTAGGGCGGCTTCTGGTTTTCCTGATCGCATTTTTTGCGCTTTCATGCTTCACTTATGGATACATCATTTCACCCCGGATGGAAACACTGTGAACAACATGAAAAAACTCAGCAGATGGTGCGCCGCCATCGCGATGGTGGCCGTGGCCCAGGCCAGCCATGCGCAACTCCTTGTCGGGCAGACCGCAGGGTTTACTGGCCCCGTGGGCGCCGGCGTCAAGGAAACCACGGAAGGCGCCAAGCTCTACATCGACGCCGTCAATGCCAAGGGCGGTGTGGGCGGGCAAAAGATTGAGCTGGTGTCGCTCGACGACAAATTCGATCCCAAGCTGGCGGTCGAAAACGCACGCAAGCTGATTGAAGAACAAAACGTGCTGGCCATGTTCCTGACCCGCGGTACACCCCATACCGAAGCCATCATTCCGCTGCTCGACAAAAACAGCGTGCCGCTGGTCGGCCCTTCTACCGGTGCCATGGTGCTGCACCAGCCCGTCAAAAAACATGTGTTCAACGTACGCGCCACCTACCAGCGTGAAGCCGAGAAAGCGGTCACTCACCTGCATTCCATGGGCATCACCCGTATCGGCATCGTGTATGCCGACGACAGCTTCGGCGCTGACGGCGTGATGGGCGCGCAAAAAGGGCTGACGACTGCCAAGCTGCAGCCCGCTGTACTGGAAAAATTCGACCGCTCCAAACCCGACTTCGCGCCGATCGCACCCAAGGTTTACCAGTCCAACGCGCAGGCCGTCATCATGGTGGCCTCAGGGCAGGCCGTGGTCGACGGCATCAAGGCCTTCCGCGCGGGCGGCTCCACGGCGCAGATCGTGACGCTTTCGAATAATGCCTCGGGCGGCTTTGTGAAAAGCCTGGGCGACAACGCCCGTGGCGTGATCGTCACGCAGGTGTTTCCGTATGAGCGGTCCATCGCCTTCCCCATGGTGAAGGAAGCACAGGAGCTGGCCAAGGCCAAGGGGCAAGCCGACGTGAGCCCCGCGATGCTGGAAGGTTTTGCCGCTGCAAAGGTGTTGGTAGAGGGCTTGCGCCGGGCAGGCGCCAAACCCACGCGCGAGAAACTCCAGGCGGCCCTGGAGGGCATGCGCAAGATTGATATCGGCGGGCTGGAAGTGAGCTACAGCCCCGAAGACCATACCGGGCTGGATTTTGCCGATCTGTCCATCATCGGCACCGACGGAAAATTCAAGAGATAAATAGCACCCCCCTGCCGACGCTCACTTCGTGTAGCGTCACCTCCCCCCAAGGGGGACAGGCGCCTTGCGCCCGGCGTAGCCGGATCGCGGCCCCTGCTTGGGAAGAGAATCCCCCCTGCCGACGCTCACTTCGTGTAGCGTCACCTCCCCCCAAGGGGACAGGCGCCTTGCGCCCGGCGTAGCCGGATCGCGGCCCCTGCTTGAAAAGAGAATCCCCCCTGCCGACGCTCACTTCGTGTAGCGTCACCTCCCCCCAGGGGGGACAGGCGCCTTGCGCCCGGCGTAGCCGGATCGCGGCCCCTGCTTGCGAATTCGCACACCTGCGGCGCCAAGCCGTACGGGTTTGCTCAGCCGTAAAGCGCGCTTTCGAGTTCCTTGAACTTCTCGGGGCCTACAGCTTCCTTGATCTTGGGTGCCAGCTCCTTGAGCTTGTCGATGTCGCCTGCGGCTTCCACCGCCAGGTTTAGGCGGAAACCCCGAAGGCCCAGGGCAGCCGTCAGCCGCGTGGCGATGGGGTAAGCCCTTGAATAATGCTCCTGCGCATTCAGGGTAGGACTGCCATCTGCGTTTTGGGCCGACACCTCCGGAACCGGCTCATCAGGCGGCTGCACCGCCAGCGGCGCCAGCAGGCCCAGCGAAATCAGGTGGTTGATGTCTTCTGCGGTGACGCCGAATCCCGAGGTGGCCTTGACCACATCCTCCAGGCTGCGTTTGCCGTCAAACATGATGAAGGCAGAGCGCTGCCGGGGGGTCAATGCGACGGTTCGGTTCTGCACGGCGGTCTGGCCGGCTTCCGTCTTGGTGTAAATCATCGGCTGATCTCCAAATAAATGCGCGAGGGTGCCACCATGAGGTGCTTGATTTTCAGAGACGCTGTGATCGTTGTTTTTGTCTCTGTTAATTCAATTTAACTCATTTTCACCGGCAACGCACCTTTTCTGGGCATGATCGCGGCGACGTCCTGCACGCAAAAGCGCCACTCGCTGTCAGCCTGACCCCTTCACTCAACCATTCGTACGCGCTTCCAGAGCAGTGATAACAACAGGTGCAGCCAGCCGCGAAGCACCATGTTTTTCACCGCCCAGATCAATATCGCCGCCCTTGTTCAACAGAAATAATGCCAGCCCGGCAATCACGATAAAACCCACAACAATTTTCCACATCTTTCTTTCTCCCAAAAAAAAGCCCCCGGCAAATGGATGACGAGGGCCCGTAAAAAACATAAGGCTTTTCAGCCTGAAAAGGCCGGTGCGGGCTCCTGGCCCGCACCGGCGCAAATACCCGTCAGTCGTTGGCGTAAATATCCACGTCCTTGGTTTCCTTGATGAACAAGGTGCCCACCACCAGCGTCATGCCGGCGATGATGATCGGGTACCAGAGGCCGTTGTACATATTGCCGGTCTGCGCCACGATGGCAAAAGCCGTGGTGGGCAGCAGGCCGCCGAACCAGCCGTTACCGATGTGGTACGGCAGGCTCATGGAGGTATAACGGATGCGGGTCGGGAACAACTCCACCAGCATGGCTGCGATCGGGCCGTACACCATGGTGACCAGAACCACCAGATAGAACAGGATGGCCGTGACCATGACCTTGTCGACCTTGGCTGGATCAGCCTTGCTCGGGTAGCCGGCAGCCTTCAGGTCGTCCGCGACCGCTTTCTTGAACTCGGCATCCTTCTTCTTGGCGTCGTCGGCGCTGAGGCCCTTGGCGGTGTAGCTGGAGATGGCGGTTTCGCCGATCTTGATGGTGGCCACGGTGCCGGCGGGTGCGACAACGTTGTCATAGCTCACCGAAGCGCCTGCCAGCACCTGCTTGGCGATGTCGCAGGAGCTGGTGAATTTGACGGTGCCGGTCGGGTTGAACTGGAACGAGCACTCTTTCGGGTCGGCGGTCACAACCACCTTGTTCTTGGCTTGTGCCGCGGCCAGGTCAGGATTGGCGGCTTTGGTCAGCGCGGTGAACACCGGGAAGTAGGTGACCACAGCCAGCAGGCAGCCGGCCATGATGATGGGCTTGCGGCCGATCTTGTCGGACAGCGTTCCGAAGATCACGAAGAAAGGCGTACCCAGGATCAACGAATAAGCCACCAGGATGTTGGCCGTGGGGCCGTCGACCTTGAGCGCCTGCGTCAGGAAGAACAACGCGTAGAACTGGCCGGAGTACCAGACCACGGCCTGGCCGGCGGTCAGGCCGATCAGCGCCAGGATCACGATCTTCAGGTTTTTCCACTGGCCGAAAGATTCGGACAACGGTGCCTTGGAGGTTTTGCCCTCAGCCTTCATTTTCTGGAACGCGGGGGATTCGTTCATCGACAACCGGATGTAGACCGACACGGCCAGCAGCAGGATGGACACGATGAACGGAATGCGCCAGCCCCAATCAGCGAATGCGACTTCGCCCATGGCGGTACGCACACCCAGGATGACCAGCAGGCTCAGGAACAGGCCCAGCGTGGCTGTGGTCTGGATCCAGGAGGTGTAGGCGCCGCGCTTGCCCTGTGGCGAGTGCTCGGCCACATAGACAGCTGCACCGCCGTATTCACCGCCGAGCGCCAGGCCTTGCAGCATGCGCAGGGCAATCAGGATCACCGGGGCGGCGACACCGATGGATGCATAGTTGGGCAAGAGGCCGACGATGAAGGTCGACAAGCCCATGATCACGATGGTGACCAGGAAGGTGTACTTGCGGCCGATCATGTCGCCCAGGCGGCCGAACACCAGCGCGCCGAAGGGGCGCACGATGAAGCCGGCTGCAAAAGCGAGCAGCGCAAAGATGAAGGCAGAGCCTGCATCCAGTCCGCTGAAGAACTGCTTGGCAATGATGGCTGCCAATGAACCGTAGAGGTAGAAGTCGTACCACTCAAATACGGTGCCGAGCGAGGAGGCGAAAATCACCTTCTTCTGCTCGGCTGTCATCGGCCTGTTGTCGACGGCTGTTGCCATGATGTTGTCTCCAAAATAATGAGACTTCCGGTATGGAAGCTACCTTCATTATTTTGGTTGTGCCTGACCTAGCTCTGACGTGAAACTAACAGGAGCTTTCACGAAACTTATGCGTGGCTGACAAGTCAAGGGGAAACCCTTGAAGAACTTTTCAGCATGCGAAGCACCTCAGGGAAAACGCTTAAAACCTTCTTAGGCCCCGCGTCGAATGCCCGTCGCAACCTTACACGCGGCATTCCAGCCATCACCATCAAACCACGGGCTGCCGAGCAGGTACTCGCGCAGCATCGGCAACGCATCCAGGCCCCAGAAAATTTTGCCGTCCACCTCAAACGCCGGCACACCAAAAACACCTTTCGCAATCGCCGCTTCGGTATTGCTTTTGAGCTGCGCCTTCACGCCCTCGTCCTGCACATCGCGCGCAGGCGCGAGCTGCTTGAGCAGCGCTTCGTAACGGGCCGCATCGCCGGCCTCACCGCCTTCGCCCCAGACATGGCGAAAGATGGTTTCGCACGCATAGCGGTTGGGTGTGCCGCCCTGCCCCTCAGGGCCGCAGGCCACGGCCAGGCGCAGCAAGGGCAATGGGTTGAAGGGGTGGCTGGCCGGCATCTTCATTGCGATACCCAGGCTGTGCGCCAGCCACAGCACCTGCCGGTAGGTCCAGTCGCGTTTGGGAGCGATCTCCGCAGGGCCCAGCTGGCCATAGTGCTTGAGCATGCCCGCGAACAGCACCGGCGTGTACGCCACGCTATAGCTCACACCCTTCAGCGCTTCTGGAAGGCGCTCAAAAGCCAAAAAGGCATAGGGCGAAATGACGTCGAAGTAGCATGTGATGTGCTTGATCGCGGGTGCATTACCGGCTACCGGCTTCATCGTTGTGTTCTCGCCGGTCATGGCTGCATCGCAGCCATGCGCTGCCCTATGGATGTCCAGATATGGCGTTTAGCGGTGTCGTCAGCCCCACTCCACTGCGCGATTTCATCGCGCGTGCGAAAGCAGCCTTCGCACAGGCCCGACGCCGCGTTCATGCGGCACACGGAAATGCAGGGCGACGGAACGTCCGGCTCATTATCGAGTGTGGCCGCGCGCAGAGAGACCAGTTCGATCGCGTGCTTGCGCGCCAGTTTGTCTTCGTCCACATTCACCGCAAAGTCTGCCACCGGCGCGCCCGTCAGCAGCTCAAGCTCCTGCGGCGACAGCTGGAACACCGCATGCGGATGGCCCGCGGCCGCCCACACGGTTTCAAAGCGGAACAGCGAGCGGTCAATCAGCGTCACGGAGGGCGTGGCATGCGCCAGCGGCGACACACCGCCTATGGAGAACCCCGTGCGCGCCTTCACAAACTCCGCATCGGCCCGTGCCAGGCGCTTGCCATCGATACACACCATGGCCTCGACCTTTTTTTCATCAACCCGCTGGTCGCCGGACGTCACCACCAGCACGGCGGCATCGTCAGACTTTCGGCGAAAAATAATGCTCTTGGCAATCTGGCCCACCTGCACACCCAGTGCATCGGCTGCCTGCTGCGCGGTGCGCGCGGCATCGTCGAGCATGACGGGTGCATGCAGGTGGCCGCTGTCCAGCAGTACAGCGGCAACCCGCTGCACGCCCTCCGGTAACGCTTTCAGTTCAGCACCACACATGTCAATTCATTCGTTTGTTAAGAAGCGCGGTTGCCGCGCGGGAGTTCGGCTTGCGCCCGAGAAAATCGCTGATGAATTTTCCTGCATCAATGAGCTTGTCCAGGTCAATGCCCGTCTCAATGCCCATGCCATGCAGCATGTACACGACATCTTCGGTCGCCACATTGCCGGTAGCACCCTTGGCAAACGGGCAGCCGCCCAGGCCGGCCGATGAGGTGTCGTATTGCCATACGCCCATCTGCAATGCCATGAGCGTATTGCCCAGCGCCTGGCCGTAGGTATCGTGAAAATGCCCGGAGACATCGTCGATGTCGAAATGTTTGAGCGTCGCCTCCATGGCGCGCTGCACTTTGAGCGGCGTGCCCACACCAATCGTGTCAGCCACCCCCACATGCTGCACGCCTATGCCCTTCATCAGGCCGGCGAGCATGCTCACACGTTCAGGCGCAATTTCACCTTCATAGGGGCAGCCAACGGTGCAAGACATCGCGCCCCGCACATAAATGCCTTTTTCACGCGCAGCTTCCACCACGGGGCGAAATCGCTCAATGCTTTCGGCGATCGAGCAGTTGATGTTCTTCTGGCTAAAGGCTTCGCTGGCCGCGCCGAACACCACGATCTCGTCGGGCCACAGCTCGCGCGGCGGCGCAATCGCGGCTTCAAAGCCTTTCATGTTGGGCGTCAGCACCGAATAGCGCACACCCGGCTTGCGCTTGATGCCGGCCATCACCTCGGCGTTGTCGGCCATTTGCGGCACCCACTTGGGCGACACATAACTTGTGACTTCGATCTCTGTGAGGCCGGCATCCTGCAGGCGGTGCACCAGCCCGATCTTCACCGCGGCAGGCACCTGGGCTTTTTCGTTCTGCAAGCCGTCGCGCGGGCCGACATCGACAATTTTGACTTTGGAGGGCAAGGACATGGTTTTTCCAGTATTCGATTTCAAGGTCAGGCGGCCGCAGGTGCCGCGCCGCGCGGGCGCAACCACAAAAGCAGCCAGCCGGCCAGCACACCCAGCGCACTGAACAACAAAAGAACCCCACCGATAAAGCCCTGCACCAGCACCGACCCCACAATCTGGGCCTGCACCGGGTCTTGTGCCGGGTAACGCACCTTCACGGCTTCACCGACTTTGTGAATGGCGCCGCCCTGGCGCACCAGAGGATCAGCCACACGCAGGGTACGGCCATCGTGTGCGGAAAATTCGACAATGCTTTTCTGGCCCATGCTGAGCTTCAGGCGGGACGCTTCATGTCCCACCACCCGCCCGGCGACCGTGCGGGTGTCGCTGCCAAGGCCCAGGCTCGAGGCCAGCAACCAGGCCGCTCCCAAGGCCGTCAAGCCGCTGGGCACCAGCAACAACCAGCCCAAAACACTGAGCAGTCGGCGAGATGTGGACGATGGCATCAATGAAACTCCGGGGCCTGCGCTTCAACAGCCGCTTCAATAGCCACGCAGTGGATCAACAATACCAGCAACCCGCTCTCCGCGTTCGACGGCACGCACCTTGCCCGCAATCTGGGCAATACTTTCCTCACGCAGCGTGCGGGCCGAGGTGTGCGGGGTTACCGTGACCTTCGGGTGTTTCCAGAAAGGGTGGTCTGCCGGCAGCGGTTCAACATGGAATACATCCAGCGTGGCGCCCGCCAGGTGGCCGTTGTCGAGCAGCGTGATCAGGTCGCCATCGACCAGGTGGCTGCCGCGCGCCACGTTGATGACATAGCCGCCCGGCCGCAACTGCGACAGGGTGTCCAGGTTCATGATGCCCCGCGTTTCAGACGTCAGCGGCAGCAGGCACACCAGGATGCGGCTGGCCGCGAGAAAATCCTGAAAGCCCTGCCCACCCGCATCGCCTGAAAAACACCGCACACCCTCAATCGTCTTGGGCGACCGGCTCCAGCCATTGACCGGAAAATCAAACTGCGCCAATGCACGTCCGACGCGCTCGCCCAGCACGCCCAGGCCCATCACGCCAATGGGGAAATCGGTGCGCAGGCGCGGCTTGCGGTACGACCACTTGCCTTCGGCAATATCGGCCTCATAGCCATCGAGCTCGCGAAAATGGCGAATGACCGCATGGCACACAAACTCGGCCATCTGCACGGACATGCCGGCATCGTCCAGCCGCACCACCGGTACGCCGGCGGGCAGCCGCAGCTTCATCAGCGCATCAACGCCGGCGCCAATATTGAAGATGCCTTTGAGCTTTGGCTGCTCGTCAAAGAACTGCTGGGGCGGCGCCCAGACCACCGCGTAGTCGGCCAGCGCCGCGCCAGTGGACCACAACTCCACCTGCGCATCGGGAAACTCGGCTTTCAGGCCGTCTACCCAAGGCTGGGGTTTGATATCGGAACAGCAAAAACTGATGCGCATGAAAAGAATCCCGTTTGAATCAAAGCAAAGTAAAAATCAAACGGCTATTTTCAACAATTCCGAGCCCTCGCTCACCTGGTCACCCGGCGCATACAGCAACTCCTGCACCACGCCATCGGCCGGCGCGGCAATGGTGTGCTCCATCTTCATGGCTTCCATCACCGCCAGTGGCTGGCCCTTGCTCACCTTGTCACCGGCCTTGACGGCAAACGACACCACCTTGCCCGGCATGGGCGCCGTGAGGCGGCCGCCTTCGGCCTGCGCTTCGCCCGCATGGGCCAGCAGGTCAATCGAAAGGATTTGCGTGGCGCCTTTGGCGGTGAACACATGGTCCAGCTCGCCCTGGGCATACACGGCAGCCGTCATGCGCTGGCCGGCAAACTGCACGTCAATGCCCTGGGCGGTTTCGGCAAACACCAGCGGGCCCGATGCCTCGCCAATCGTGAGGCGCAGCGCACCGTCGTGCAGATAGGCAAGCGTTGCCTTGGCCGGTTCGTCGTGAAATTCAAACTCAAAGCGGCGTTCCATCACCCCATGCGAGCGCCAGCCATCGCGGCGGCTGAAAGGGTCTGCGCCTTCCATGGCCCGCTCATCCAGCAGGGCCTTGGCCACCGCCGCCGCACCCGCCATGGCCAGGCCCACCGGCTCCTGCTTGAAAAGCACGGCTTCTTCGCGCTGGATCAGCGCGGTGTCGAGGTTGGCTTTGGCAAACGACGGGCTGCGCACCACATAGCGCAAGAACTGCACATTGGTGCTCAGGCCCACGATGCGGGTCTGCGCCAGAGCATCGTCCAGCCGGGCCAGCGCTTCTTCGCGCGTGGCGCCATGCACGATCAGCTTGGCCACCATGGAGTCGTAGTAAGGCGAGATCGCATCGCCTTCGCGCACGCCGTCATCCACCCGGACCTGTCCTCTTTCAAATGCCGTGTGCGCCGGCTTCTTGTAGACGTGCAGCGTGCCGGTGGCGGGCAGGAAGTTGTTGTCGGGTGTTTCGGCGCAGATACGCGCTTCGATGGCGTGGCCGTTGATGCGCAGTTGGTCTTGCGCCAATGGCAGTTTTTCACCCGAGGCCACGCGCAGTTGCCATTCCACCAGGTCCAGCCCGGTAATCGCTTCGGTCACCGGGTGCTCCACCTGCAGGCGAGTGTTCATTTCCATAAAGAAGAAATTCATGCTGCCATCTGCGCGCTGCTCGACGATAAATTCCACGGTTCCCGCGCCGACATAATTCACGGCACGCGCAGCGGCCACAGCGGCCTCTCCCATCTGCTTGCGCATGGCTTCGGTCATACCGGGGGCCGGCGCCTCTTCCAGCACCTTCTGGTGGCGGCGCTGCACCGAGCAATCGCGCTCAAACAGGTAAACGTAATTGCCATGCGTGTCGCCAAACACTTGAATCTCGATGTGGCGCGGGCGCTGGGCATACTTTTCCACCAGCACCGCATCGTCGCCAAAGCTGTTGATGGCCTCGCGCTTGCATGAGGCCAGCGCCGCGTCGAAGTCTTCCGTCTTGTCGACCGCGCGCATACCTTTGCCACCGCCGCCCGCGCTGGCCTTGATCAGCACCGGATAACCAATGCGGTCAGCCTCCCGCTTGAGCAGTGCCGGGTCCTGGTCGCTGCCGTGGTAGCCGGGCACCAGCGGCACGCCGGCTTTTTCCATCAGCTGTTTGGACTCGGCCTTCAGGCCCATGGCCTTGATGGCCGAGGCCGGTGGGCCGATAAAGACCAACCCTGCGTCGGCACAGGCCTGCGCAAATTCCTCGTTCTCGCTCAGGAAGCCATAGCCAGGGTGAATCGCCTCGGCACCGGTGGCCCTGGCGGCTTCAATGATGCGCTCCCAACGCAGGTAACTGTCTTTGGGCGCGCTGCCGCCGATGTGCACGGCCTCGTCGCAAAAGCCGACATGCTTGGCGCCCGCGTCAGCGTCGGAATACACCGCAACAGATTGAATGGCCATGCGCCTTGCGGTAGCAGCTACCCGGCAGGCGATCTCGCCCCTGTTAGCGATAAGAATTTTTTTAAACATGGTCGTTCTTTGAGAAAGGAGACTTCAAGGTGAAAGCCGAAGCGGTGCCGGGGTCGGGCCGGCCGCTGAAGATGCGGGCCACGCGGATAAACAGCTGACGCAGGAACCGCCAGCAAACGCGGATCAGCCAGATGCTGAGCGCCAGCACCAGGGCCAGCACCACCACAAACACCAGCGGGTGCGCAATCGCCAGCCACAGGCCGGCCGGCACCAGCGAGTCTTCGACCAGCGAGGCGCCAATATTGCTGAAGGGCTCGGGCGAGGTGTTGATGGCTGCGCGCGTGGTGGCCTTGGCGGCAAAGCTGGTAGCGGCCAGCGTGCCGCCCAGCAGGGCCGCCACCAACGCGCCCAGGCCGTTGTCGGCGCCAAACACGGCGGCTGCAAGCGCCGCACCAGCAGGGATGCGAATCACGCCGTGCACCACATCCCACAGCGAATCCAGCCCCGGAATCTTGTCGGCAAAAAATTCAATGAACACCATGAAGCCGCTGACCCCCAGCACCACCGGGTTGGCCAGCAGGTGCAGGCCCTGCGGAAGCTCTACCCAGCCCATAAACCCTGCCAGCCCGGTGAGCAGCACGACAAGGTACAGGCGCACACCGCTGGCCCAGCCCAACGCACCGGCCAGGGCAATCAGTTGTGCGGTGTCCAGACTCATGGAGCCCCCACGCTTTTCACTTCGTGTAATACGCTGCCCCCCGAGGGGGCGCGAACTTGCTTGGGGCGGCCCGGCGCGGCGCTCATCCGCTGTTCATGCGAGGCACTGCTCAAAAACCAGCGAACGCCGCGGGACCGGCTTTGCCGGACCGCTGGTGTTGCCCCCTCGAGGGGGGAGGCGGCTACACGAAGTGAGCAAGAAACGGGGGGGAGTGTCATATTTGCCAGTTCGGTTTGCGTTTTTGCAGGAAGGATTGAACGCCCTCACGCCCCTCGGGGCTCACACGCACATCGGCAATACTCTCCACCGTCATCTGCACCAGCTCCGGCGTGATGGGCTGGCCGGCCACGTCCTGCACCAGCTGCTTGCACAGCTTCACGGCCTCCGGGCCGGCGTTGACAAGCGCCTTCACAAGCTCGGCCACCTTGGCGTCCAGCGCGTCGGCCGTCACCACTTCATGAACAAAACCAATGCGCAAGGCCTCGGCCGCATCAAAACGTTCGGCAGTCAGAAAATAGCGATGCGCCGCCCGCGCGCCCATGGCGCGGATCACATACGGGCTGATGGTGGCGGGTATCAGGCCCAGCTTCACCTCGCTAAGGCAATACCCGGCCGTGTCCACCGACACAGCCATGTCGCAGGCTGCCACCAGGCCCATGCCGCCGGCATACACGTCGCCCTGTATGCGGGCAATCACCGGCTTGGGGCATTCATAAACAGCCTGCAGCATGGTCGCCAGGCGGCCCGCGTCTTCCAGGTTCTGCGCATGGGTGTAGTCGGCCATGCTGCGCATCCAGTTCAGGTCGGCGCCGGCACAAAAGGCCGTGCCGTTGGCCGCCAGCACAACGCAGCGCACCTCGTCGTGCATGCCCAGCTCGACAAAAGCCTGCGTCATCTCGGCGATGACCTCCTGGTTGAAGGCATTGCGCACGTCAGGCCGGTTCAGCGTGACGGTGGCGAGCGGCCCGCTCAACGTGATCGTGAGGTGGTTCATGGCTGTGTCCAGACGACGTCATCGTCGACGGCGTAAAGTTTGCATTTTTCCGGCGATTTGCGGTTGCAGCTGTCAAGCGCCCGCTTGACCGGGTCGTCGCCGCCCTCGGCCCAGCCCCAGCCGCCGGTGGGCCCGATGGCAAACGCACGGGGAGCATCCTTGGAAAGAAAGACCTTGTAGCCATTCTTGCCCGACGCCGACAAGAAGGGCAACTTTGGCTCTTCAGTAATCGCGGCGAAATCTGTTTTGGGCGGCCGTTCAGTTTTCGGGCTACCGCCAAACCGGGCAAAAACCGGTGAGGGCTGGCTGGGCAGGCCGATTTCATCAAGGAAACGCGTCACTTCCGGCTGCCAGATGGTTTGACCTTTGGTGGCGCCAAACATGCTGTGCGAATCACTGCCAAAAGTTCCAAACGCCACCACCCGCGCCTTACCGCCGCCGGCGTTGTAACGCGCAGCCATCTCCTGCCAGGTGGTGGGTGTGAAGTAGCTGTCGTTATCGCCGTAAAACCAGAGCGAAGGAACGCGTGTGTCTGCCGCATAACCGGCAGCGCCCCTGGCGAGCCCCGTTTCCCATCCGGCGCAGGTCTCCTGCCGCAAGCCGCCCGCGAAATTCACGAGCCCCTTCACGCCGGGGTAGTTGAGCGCACCAAAGGCCAGCGTCGTCCATCCCCCATGCGATTGACCCACGATCAAAATACGGCTCTTGTCTGCATACGGCTGCTCAAGCGCATAGTCCAGCACGGTCTTGACGTCTTCAGCCTGTGTGCGTCCATTGCTTTCCACATTGCAGCCGCCATTGATATAACTTCCGCTGGATTTCGAAAACCCCTGACGCATGGGAACCAGCACCACGTAGCCGCGCTGCAAAAAATACCGCGCCGCAATGACCGGCCGGTAGCGCGACTGAAAGCGCGGGTCACCATAGGCCTTGCCATGGTTGATGACCACCACCGGAAAAGGCCCGGGGCCGTCGGGCTTGTAGATCGTGGTCTCCAGCTCCGTGCTGCCCACAAAGGCTTTTTTGGACACCAGCACGACGGATTCATTGAGCGCCGCATTGAGCTCGGGCTCCTGTGCATGCACCTGGGGCGCGAAGCTGCCGCAGAGCCCCGCCAACAAAAAGGCCCACGCAGCGACTTGCCCGTGCAGTCGCGCATGCGGGGGGGTGATGTCAATGTTGTCCATGCCAGCCTCCATTCGTTTGTCGGTTTTTATTTTCACTCTCGACATTACATTCGGAAGACGCCGAACTTCGTATCGGGGATCGGTTGGTTCAGTGTTGCCGAGAGCCCCAGCGCCAGCACACGCCGCGTATCCGCCGGGTCAATCACGCCGTCGTCCCAGCCGCGCGCGGTGGAGTAATACGGATGCGACTGCTGGCCAAACTGGTCCAGCACGGGCTGCTTGAAGGTGGCCTCTTCTTCGGCGCTCCAGGTGCCGCCCTTGGCTTCAATCGCGTCGCGCTTCACAGTCGCCAGCACGCCCGCGGCCTGCTCGCCGCCCATCACGCAGATGCGCGCGTTCGGCCACATCCACAAAAAGCGCGGTGAATACGCCCGGCCGCACATGCCGTAGTTGCCGGCGCCGTAGCTGCCGCCGATGATCACCGTGAACTTGGGCACCTGGGCCGTGGCCACGGCCGTCACCATCTTGGCGCCGTGGCGGGCAATGCCTTCGGCCTCGTATTTGCGGCCGATCATGAAGCCGGTGATGTTCTGCAGAAACACCAGCGGCACCTTGCGCTGGCAGCACAACTCGATAAAGTGCGCGCCCTTCTGGGCCGATTCGCTGAACAAAATACCGTTGTTGGCAATGATGCCCACCGGCATGCCTTCAATGTGCGCGAAGCCGCAGACCAGCGTGGGGCCAAAGCGCGCCTTGAACTCATGAAACTCGCTGCCGTCGACGATGCGGGCAATCACCTCGCGCACGTCATACGGTTTTTTCGGGTCCACCGGAATCACGCCATGCAGCTCCTGCGGGCTGTGCAGCGGCGGCACCGGCGTGCGCAGGGCCTGGTCGAAGCGCTTGGTTTTGTTAAGGCTGGCCACGGCCTGGCGGGCCAGTGCCAGCGCATGCGCGTCGTTTTGCGCCAGGTGGTCTGCCACGCCTGAAAGCCGCGTGTGCACATCGCCGCCGCCCAGGTCTTCAGCTGAAACGATTTCGCCAATGGCCGCCTTCACCAGCGGCGGGCCGCCCAGAAAGATGGTGCCCTGGTTCTTGACGATGATGGTCTCGTCGCTCATGGCGGGCACGTACGCGCCGCCGGCCGTGCAGCTGCCCATGACCACGGCAATCTGCGCAATGCCCTGCGCGCTCATGTTGGCCTGGTTAAAGAAGATGCGGCCAAAGTGGTCGCGATCAGGAAACACGTCGTCCTGATTGGGCAAGTTGGCGCCGCCCGAGTCAACCAGGTAGATGCAGGTAAGGTTGTTCTGCATCGCCACTTCCTGCGCACGCAAATGCTTTTTCACCGTCATCGGGTAGTAGGTGCCGCCTTTCACCGTGGCGTCGTTGCACACGATCATGCAGTCCACCCCATTGACGCGGCCGATGCCGGTGATGACGCCGGCACACGGCGCGCTGTCGGTGCCGTCGCGGTCAGGGTACATGTCTTTGGCGGCCAGGGGGCCCAGCTCAAGGAAAGGCGTGCCCGGGTCCAGCAGCATCTGCACGCGATCACGCGGCAGCAGCTTGCCGCGCGACACATGCCGCGCCCGCGTGGCCTCACCACCGCCCAGGGCGGCCTTGGCGACTTGCGCGTTCAGGTCATCTACCTGCGCCTGCATGGCGGCGGCATTGGCCTGAAAGTCGGCAGAGCGGGCGTTGAGTTTTGTCTCCAGAGCGGGCATGGCAATTCCTGAAATACGGGTGAAAGGCGCTGAAACGGGGCTGGCCTGCGCCAGACCTTCGGGCGCGTGGACCCTACCTTAGCGCCAGATTAGCGCTAAAGAGCCAGCTTAGCGAAAACCCGCCCCACAGGCACAGCCAATGAGGTTGCAAATCCTGCCACCTTAGCAGAAAATTACCGCCATGCTCACGAAAGCCGCCACAAGGCCCACCAATCCGCCCAAAGCCGCCACCCCCATGGCCTTTGCCAGAAGCATTGCTTCTGCCTACAAACGCTACAACCAAAGCCCCGCAGAAGCCCTGAAGCTGGCACAGATCACGCCAGCGCAGCTCAAACAAGTCAACGCCCACATCACCGCCCGCCAGATGGAGCAACTCTCTGGCGCCGCCATGCAGGAGCTGGACGACGAAGGTCTGGGCGCCTTCAGCCGCAAACTGCCCTGGGGCAGCTACGGCATGCTGGCCCGCGCCTCCATCAGCTCACCGAACCTGGGCGTGGCCCTCAAACGCTGGTGCCGTCACCACGCGCTGATTGCCGACGACATCACCCTGCGCGTGGCCACATCCGGCGATACCGCCGCCATCACGGTCGAAGAAAAAGACCCCGGCCAGGTCGGTGAGTTTGCTTTGGTGCACGTGCTGCGCAACATCCACGGCCTGGCCTGCTGGTATGTGGATTCGCGCATTCCGCTGCAGGCTGCGCGCTTTCCGTTTGCTGCGCCGCCGCATGTAGAGGCCTATGGGTTGATGTTCCCCGGGCCGCTGCAGTTCGACGCCGCGCAGGCGGAAATCCGCTTTGACGCGCGCTACCTGGCCTTGCCGCTGCGGCGTGATGAAAAGGCCCTGCAGCAGATGCTGCAGCGCGCGTTGCCGCTGACGGTACTGCAGTACCGGCGCGACAGGTTGCTGGTAGAGCAGGTACGGCAGGCCTTGGCGAACCCGGCGGTGGCTTCGCACAATGCCGAGACTTTGGCGGCGGCGCTGAACATGTCGGCTCGCACACTGCACCGCCAACTGAAAGAGGAAGGCGCCTCACTGCAGGCACTCAAAGACGGCGTGCGCTTTGAGCAGGCCGGGGAACTGCTTCACCGCACCAGCCAGCCGGTGAAAAAAGTGGCTGCGGCTGCCGGCTTTGGCAATGAGAAAAGCTTTACCCGGGCATTTCGTGCGTGGTCCGGCGTCAGCCCCGGAGAGTTTCGCAAAAACCTGCAGGGCTGACGGGCCTTGATGCGCCCGGCGTTACACCGGACGCACCTCCTTCAGCCAAGGCTGCTGAAAGACCCGATGGGCTGCAGTTCCTGCGTGACGGGCAATTCGTCACAGCGCGCCTTGATGTCTGCCGTGAAGGCCTTGAAGGCCGGCAGCCCGGGCAGCGGGCTTTCAGCTACGCCGTCGCCGTACATCGCCACATGTACAAAGCTCACCCCGTCGGCCAGTTGATGTGTCTGGTAGCTCAGGCCGGCAGGCTTGACGGCCTGCAGCTCGGCATACACGGCGCGAACGAGGCGCTCATTTTCTGCGGCCATTTCGGGCTTGACGCGGTAACGAACGATGACTGCTCTCATACTTTTGCTCCTGTGGGTTGAATAAAAAAGGGTGCCTTGCCGCGCAGCCGAAGGGCTACCGCGGCACCGGCAAGTGAAAGAAGGGCGCAGGCCATTAGCGCCTGGGCAAAGCCGCCACTGAACTGTTGCGCGCTGCCATAGCCGCCCGCATGCGCAAACACCGTGGCTGCAACGGCCACGCCCAGCACGCCGCCGAGCTGCCGCAAGGTCTGGAACAAGCCCGAGGCCTTGCCGATATCGCCCGGCTCCACCTCTGCCAGCACCGCGCTTTGCACCGCCGGCATGGCCATGGAAACACCCATGCCCGTCACCACCATGGGCAGCACCCACAGCGCGTAGGCACTTTGCGGGCCGGCCAGCAGTGCCACCCACGCCACGCCAACGCCCTGCAGGGCCAGGCCAACCACCACCAACTTGCGTACGCCAACGCGCGCCACCATGGCCCCGGCCACCGGCCCGACGAAAAACAGGGTGGCCGTCCACGGCAGCATGCTCAGGCCCGCACCCAGCGGCGTGCGGCCCTGCACCACCTGGAAGAACTGCGCCATGAAAAACAGCGTGCCCATCAACGACGCCGTCATCAAAAAACCCGCCGCGTTGCCCGCCGCAAACACCGGCGAGCGAAAAAGCCTGGGCGGCACCATGGCGTCCCACGCCTCACGGCGCTGCAAGGCCACAAAGGCCGCGCCCAACACGGCCCCCATGCCCAGCGCGCCCAGCACAGGCACGCTGAGCCACCCGCCGTGCGCGCCGCGCATCAGCCCCCACACCAGCCCCAGCAAGGACAGCACCATGAGCACCGCGCCCCGCCAGTCCAGCCGGCCCGGCGTACCCTTGCTTTCGGGCACCTTGCGCCACACCAGCGCGGCCACCCCCAGCGCAAACGGCACGTTGATCCAGAAGACCCATTGCCACGCCAGGCCGTGCACGACCGCACCGCCCGCCACCGGCCCGGCCAGCACCGCCAGGCCGGTGATGCCGCTGAACAGCCCCAGCGCCTTGCCCCGCTGCGCCGGCGCAAACGTCGCCGCCAGCAAGGCCATGGCCAGCGGCAACACCATGGCCGCGCCCAGGCCCTGCAGCGCCCGCCCCGCAATCAGCCAGCCCATGCCCGGCGCCAGCGCACAGGCCGCCGACGAGGCGGCAAACACCAGCAGCCCGCAGGCGTAAACCCGTTTGCGGCCAAAGCGGTCGCCCAGCGCGGCAGCGGTCATCAGAAGCACGGCAAAGCTCAGGCCGTAGGCATTGACCGTCCACTCGAGCGCCTCGACGGAGGCCGACAGCTCATGCCTCAGGGTGTCCAGCGCCGTGGTTACCACCAGCGCGTCCAGCGCCGCCATAAAAGAGCCGGCCGCCGCCAGGCCCAGAACCCAGCGCTGCTGCGCGGTAAAACCTGCTTGATTCATTTGCGTCACTTCATCGCTCCTTGTTGGGAGGCGGCCCACCCCATCCGATGCCATCCAGATGTATGCCCGCCTCTATGCCAAAGACGGCGGCGCCTGGCAAATCGATGCAAAAATATTTTTGCGTGGCCGCGCATCGTTTGGGCTCCGCCCAACGTCTTACTAGGGCCTGTTAACGCTATTTATGCAAATGCGAATGGGGTGAAAACGGCGCCAATCAAGGCGCGCGACGACGCCCAGACCGGGCGTCTGCGCTAGGAGCGCAACGCGGAGTGGCGCCGTTTTCACCCCATTCCCTCCGGGTTGCGATCAAAAAGGCCTTGCGCGGCGTTGCAAAGCCTTGACGGGGTCTACCCCGCCTGCGTTTTGCGCCTTGCTCAAGGCCTTTTTGACTCGCAACGCATCTTGCATAAATAGCGTTAACAGGCCCTAAAGAAAGCCCCCTGGTTTGCCGCAGCCTTTCATCGGCAAAGCCACCCAAGCCCTCACCTCCGAAGCACAATCACCAAGCCAAGGCCCTTTCATGAACGCCACACCCCAATCCACCGCCCTGCCTACAGCACCAGCCGCCACACCCCAGCCGGCCCTGCCTGAGTTCATCACCCTCATGGGCAAGCTGCGGCCCCGGCTGCACCGCTACTGCGCGCGCATGACGGGCTCCATCTTTGACGGCGAAGACATCGTGCAGGACACCCTGGCCAAAGCCGCGCAGGCTTATGACCCGGCCACGGTGCAGCATGCTGAGGGCTGGCTGTTTCGCATTGCGCACAACACCGCCATGGACTTTTTGCGCAGCAAGGCACGCGAAGAAGTGCACCTTGCCGATGAAGAGCCCGACACCACCGCCGACCCCTACGCCAGCGCCGAGCTGCGCCATGCCACCACGGCAGCGCTGCGCACCTTCATGCAGCTGCTGCCGGCCCAGCGCAGCGCGGTGATCCTGGCCGACGTGCTGGGCTACGCGATGGACGAAGCGGCAGAGGTGATGAACGTGAGCCTGCCCGCCATCAAGGCATCACTGCACCGCGGCCGCCTGCGCTTGCGCGAGCTGGCACAGCAACCACAAGACAAAGTCCCACCGCCTGCTTTGTCGCCGGCAGACCAGGCCCTGCTCACCGAATACGCGGCCCGCTTTAACGCGCGAGACTTTGACGGCCTGCGCGACATGCTGGGCGACCAGGTACACCTGAACCTGGTGGCACGTCTGCAACTGGACGGCAAGGCCCATGTGGCCGAATACTTTGGCCGGTATTCAGCCGTGACAGGCGTGATGCGCGTCACACCCACCAGCATTGAAGGCCGGCCGGCCATCTGGCTACACCAGGAGAGCGATTCCACGGTCAATGGCGACTACATCGTGGGGCTTGAGTGGCGAGACGGGAAGCTCATCACGATTCGCGACTTCAGGTATGCGTTTTACTTCGATGATGGGGTGCTGTTTGGTATTTGAGTGCGGACCATTGGGCAGGCATTGATTGACGAGCAGTTGGCAGTCCGGCGGCTGGCGCATGCCGCGGAAACGCTGACGGTGCACCCTGCGTTGGCAGCTTGGGAAGGGTGCTGCTTTGCTGCAGCAGCTCAAGGATGAGGTGCGGTTTGAGAAAATGAAGGAGCTGTTGCTTCGGACTTCAAAGGCGATCAAGCAGGTGGCGGAAGTGTCGTGGTTTCGCAATAAGAAAAGCTTCAACAGAGCATTTCGCCAATGGACAGAAACTGCAGCAGCAAAATTCCGCAGAATCAAAGACACGAGGTCTAGGCGCCAATCGTGCGGCTATCTATAGGCGATCTAAGTCGAGGAAAGAATTCACAATTGATCTAGTGACTCCCGCGCCCATGATCATGGCGTCCAAATGTCGAACAGCACCGTCGAGAAGTAACTCTCGGTTTCTCTGAAGAATCGCTCTTGCTCGCTCTCTATTCATTCTCGCAGTCGCCAGCACACAGATCTTCAATGCATCTCCCAAATGGTTCTTGCGATATCGCTTCTTATCCTGCAGCATTCTCTCTGTTTCATTGATAAGTTCAGCCGCATAGTCTTTGCTTTGATCAACTAATTTCAGTTTCCAGCCATCCATGCGTGTCTGGTCCCGCCCCTTGATACGAAAAGCTTTCTCGTGCAACAAAATGGACTTACTAAGGTCAAGGGGAGTACCGGTCCGAGAGTGCGCTCTAAATGCGACGGCTCTCTCAAGATCAGACTCACGAACCAAGTCAAACTCTTGTCCGGTGCTTTTGCAAATAGCGGCAAGATCATCAATAAGCACGCGTATCCCACTAATCTCCGCGTCGAACACTGTTGAATTCCGTCGAAATCTGATCCATTTAGCGCAGTAATTTCCATCCAAAACTGACCCACGTAGGCACTACCCTGCTTGTTTTAAAAGCAGGGGGAAATTAGGAGTGATAGACGTGGCGACATTGAATGTCATCAGACGTTGGGCATTGCGGGATCAGATGTCCATTCGCGAGATCTCAAGGCGTACAGGCCTGGCTCGCAACACAATAAAGAAGCACCTGCGATCGGAAGAGAGCGAGCCCAAGT
>NZ_JBFUBJ010000010.1:0-149358 GCF_056405795.1 Polaromonas sp. P1_F1 | reverse complement strand
AGCCCAAGTACCCAAGGCGGGTCAGCTCAACTAAGCTCGATCCCTACGCTGAGAAGCTGGCCACCTGGCTGGGAATCGAGGCAACAAAATCGCGGAAACAGCGGCGCACTTTGAGGCAGATCCACACAGACTCAGCCCAAAAAGGAGAAAACCAAGAACTTATCCACATCGTGAGCACCTTCTGCTCACAAAGAGTGTGGGTCAAAATTCGATGGAAAACTCGGGTCAGACTTCGGTGCAATTCAACAGGTGTCTACAAGAGACCGGATTCCGGTTTCTGGTGGATCAATGCAACGCTCCCCAACGGCAAAAGAGTACGCCAAAGCGCTGGGACTGAAATCAGAGAGGACGCCGAAGCGTATCTAGCCAAACTGAAGCTGGACGCGTACCGGGAAACCCACTTTGGATTGAAGCCTCAGCGTAGCTGGCAAGAAGCCGTTGTCCGGTACCTCGAATTGAAGCGGACATTGAGAAGTTTTTCGGATGTGCAGCAGATTTGCCGCTCCCTTGACCCTTACCTGGGGTCGATGATGCTCAGTCAGATCAATGGTGACGTGATTTGGGCCGTTGTCCAGGGAGAACTCAAGAAGGGCAACAAGCCTGCCACGGTGAACCGGTACCTCGCTACGATACGCGGCCTTTTTCGGATGGCCCGCGATGAGTGGCAGTGGATCGACAGCTTTCCGAAAATCAGGCTCCTGACCGGTGAAGTCGAGCGGGACCGCTGGTTGACGCATGAGGAGGCGGATCGATTGATTCGCTACTGTGCGCCCCATCTGGCGGCCCTGGTACGGTTTGCCCTGGCAACAGGCTGCCGTGCTTCCGAGATAACGGGTTTGGAGTGGAATCGGGTGGATTTGAACCGGCATACCGCCTGGCTCAATAAAACCAAGAATGGCACGCCCCGGGGAGTTCCGTTGAATGAAGATGCGAAAGAAGTCTTGAGGGAGCAGATTGGCAAGAGCCTGACGCACTGTTTCACCTTTCGGGGCGAACCGATGCGTTATCAGGTTACCAACTCTGCCTGGCGTACAGCGCTTGAGGCTGCCGGTATTTCGGATTTTCGGTTCCATGACCTGCGCCACACGTGGGCCTCATGGCATCGTCAGGCGGGAACGTCTTGCGATGAGCTCAAGGAATTGGGCGGCTGGAAATCCCGGGAGATGGTGGACCGCTATGCGAAGTATGGAACGGAGCACCTGGCCACGGCTGCCACGCGGATCGTCCGCTTGAAGCCTGAAACCGAGGGGAATCTGGTCACGTTTTTGTCACGTTCAGAAAGACAAAAGGACTTAGCCTTGCGGCTAAGTCCTTGATGTACTTGGTGGGTTCTGACAGATTCGAACTGTCGACCTACGGATTAAGAGTCCGCTGCTCTACCAACTGAGCTAAGAACCCGGAAATTCTGGTGGGACCAGCGGGGGTCGAACCCACGACAAACGGATTAAAAGTCCGCTGCTCTACCAACTGAGCTATGGTCCCAAGAACGTATCTTGCGATACATCCCGGTATTTGCTGCTTCGAGGGCAGCAAAGCCTTGAATTATAGCGTGATTTTTTAAGCCTTCGCAAAAACTCAGGCCGCAATTTTGTCGAGTGCCCAGCCGGCCGCGCATAGGCCGAAGGTCGAGGTCACGCTGACGACCGATCCATAGCCGTGGCAGTTCAGACTGCCGTCGCTTTGGTCTGCGGCATCGGGCTGCAGCACAGCCTCGCGGCTGAAGACACAGGCTACACCTATCTTGCCTTTGCGTGCGCCGCCGTGCTCCTTGCGCAGCCGGTAA
This sequence comes from Polaromonas sp. P1_F1, assembly GCF_056405795.1. Classification (NCBI taxonomy): domain Bacteria; kingdom Pseudomonadati; phylum Pseudomonadota; class Betaproteobacteria; order Burkholderiales; family Comamonadaceae; genus Polaromonas; species Polaromonas sp. P1_F1. Next base: position 147,575 of record NZ_JBFUBJ010000010.1, on the reverse strand, counting down.
CGCAACTGCGCCAGCAAGGGGTCGTGCGTGACCAGCGACAGGTCGTCGATGTCCACGCGGTGCGCCAGCCGCTTGCCGCCCGCGGCGCCTACACTGACCAGATTCACCTTGTTGGCAATCGCCCAAGCTGCCATGGCGGTTTTGGCTTTCACCTGGTCGCAGGCGTCGATGACGGCCAGCTGCTTGCGGTCAAAGCCCTCTTCGAGGCCCAGGATGCCCGGCCAGTTGGCGGCGTCGACAAATTCCTCGATGCCGTCCACGCGGCAGCCCGGGTGAATCTGCGCGATGCGTTCGCGCATGGCCTGCACCTTGGCCTGCCCCAGCGTGCTGTCCAGCGCATGGACCTGGCGGTTGATGTTCGATTCGGCGATGTGATCGAGGTCGATCAGGGTCAGGCGGGCCACGCCGCTGCGGGCCGCGGCCTCGGCCGCCCAGGAACCCACGCCGCCCAGGCCCACCACCACAACGTGCGCCCGGCGTATGCGCTGCGCCCCCGCCGCGCCGTAAAGGCGCGCCAGGCCGCCGAACCGGCGCTCCAAGTCGGCGGGAAGTTCTTCGATGAGGGATGTCATTGGAAATGCGGATCGTTGCCGGGACGTGCTCAGGCAGAACGTTCCAGCCGCCAGATCTGGTACTTCAATCCCGCCACGCAGCCCGCGAGAATGGCAGCCAGCGCCACAAAGCTGGTCGCGCTCAGGGTCGAGATGCCCGACAAGCCCTGTCCCACGGTACAACCCATGGCGCAGACGCCGCCTACGCCCATCAATGTGGCTCCCACCAGGTGATTGGCAGTGTCTTCCGCGTCACGAAAACCTTCCCAGCGGAAACTGCGCGACAGCACGGCGTAGACGGCCGAACCAACCACCACACCGAACACCGACACGATGCCCAGCGTGAGCACCTTGCTCTTGTCGCTGAAAAACATGAGCCAGTCTACGGTGTAAGCCACGGGCGAGACAAAACTCAGCGCCTCGGCGCGGCCCGAGTTGGTGGCGAGAAAGGCTTCCTGCAACGTCTCCGGATGTTCGGCCACATAGCCCAGGCGCCCGCTGACCCACCACATGGCCGCAATGACGCCGCCAATGCCCAGACCTGCAAGCAGGTTATCAAAGCGACGGAAGTCCTGGCCGAACAGCGCCCAGACGATAAGGCCCAACCCGATGAGGATGGCCAGGCCGATACCGGCGGCGGCGGGTGTGATACCGATGGCGCCGGCCACCCAGTTGGGCAAGGTCGCATTGGCCGTGAAATCGACGGCAATCTTGTCGACCGTAGCCACACGGACCACAGCCGTGATGCCTTTGAGTGTCGCAAAAGCTGCGATGCCCATCACGGCAAATACCACGACGGACTTGAGGCTGCCCCCTCCAATACGCACCAGCGTTTTGCTGCCGCAGCCTGAAGCCAGGACCATGCCAAAACCGAACATCGCGCCGCCCACCGATGCGGAAAGCCAGATAAAACGGTTGGAGGCATACAAGGTCTTGGATGGATCAATCACACCGGCCGCGGCCATGGTGAAAAACCCGATCATGGCTACACCAATCGCCATTCCCCACATGCGCATACGGGTCCAGTCACCCATGTTCACGATGTCGCTGACGGCGCCCATGGTGCAGAAGTGCGTTCGCTGGGCAATCGCGCCAAAAACCATGGCGAGAATAAAACCGGCCCATAGAACCTGGGCCGTGAGACTATTGAGTGCGGAGATGTCCATCGCCCGATTTTAGGGGCGAATGATCTTTGCCCCCGGGCCAGCCGGATAGCCTGCCCGAGGTGCGGCTTACTTCAGCTTGGCCAGCCGTTCCTTGGCGACGGAAGCCGCCTCGGCCTGGGGATAGGTCTTGACCAGGTCCTCCAGCGTCTTGCGGGCCGACTTGGTGTCCTTGAGTTCCACCTGGCAGTTGGCCAGCGAAAGCATGGCCTCCGGCGCGCGCATATGATCGGGTTCAGCCGTCACGAGCGAGCGGAAATTAGTCACCGCGTCGCGGTAGTTGCGCAGGGCGTACTGCGCATTGCCCAGCCAGAACAGGGACGATGTCCGGTAACCGGTTTGCGGATAACGCTTCAGGAAGCCCAGGAAGCTCGTCTGCGCTGCTGCGAAGTCGCCCTTGCGAAGCGTGGCCAGTGCGGTTTCGAACTCCTGTTTTTCAGCGGGCTCGGCCACAAATTCCTTGCCGTCCACATTGACTTTGCCGGGCTCGAACTTGCGCAGACGCTCGTCCACGCCTGTCGTCAGGTCTTTCTGGGTGCGCTGCATCTCGGCCACGCTGCGCGTCAGGTTTTCGTTCTGCCCACGCAGGTTGGCGACTTCGCTGCGCAGTGCCTCAATCTGATTGGACAGGTCGAGTACGCTGCGGCGCAACTGAGCGTTGTCTTCCGTGTTTTTCCGCACGTCATCGGCCATGCGCAGCTGCGACGCATCGACCTTTTGCCGCAAATCGAGGATCGCCCGGCGGGCCTCATCGTCTTCAAACAGGCCGGCGTTTGCATTGAACGCCAGCACGCAGGCCGCGGCTACCGCGGCATACCGAAACATGTTCACGGTTCGGGCCCCGTTTAACGGTAGTTGAGTTCAGCGCGGCGATTCTTCGCCATGGAGTCCTCATCAGAGCCCGTAGCTGCCGGCTTTTCCTTGCCGAAGCTCACGGCCTCGACTTGCGGATCAGCCACGCCCAGCAAGCCCAGCGCGCGGCGAACTGCCTCAGCGCGCCGTTGGCCCAGAGCCAGGTTGTACTCGCGGCCGCCGCGCTCGTCGGTATGGCCTTCAATAGCCATCTTGCGGCCCTTGTTGGCCGTCAGGTATTTGGCATGGGCCTCGATTGCTCCCTGGAACTCGGGCTTGACCACGTAGCTGTCGAAGTCAAAGTAGATGACCTTGGTGGTATTGGCAGGGCCCGCCAACGAGGCATCGGCGCCTTCAACCTGTACCGGCGCAACAGCACGGCCAGTCGCGCCTGGTGTACCGCCTTGCTGGGTCGTGCCGGTGCGATCCTCGACCGGCACGTCGTTCAGCTTGACGCCGGAACCGCAGGCTGCCAGCGTGGCCGCCAGGACAAGGGAGAAGATGATTGAAAAAACGGTGCGTTTCATGAAGTACCTCTACAAAAAAATAGGCCGTATGGAAAACAAAAATAATGCCGGGTGTTGCCGGTCACCGCTGGAAAGGGCCCCAATCGGGTTCCCGGATGTCACCGCTTGCCCCGGACAGTCTTGCCTTGATCTTGCCGTCCAGCGTTGTAGTCATCAGGGCTTCCCTGCCCTGCTGCTGGGTGGCATACACAATCAATCGGCTGTTGGGTGCAAAGCTCGGACTTTCATCGGCCGTGGTTTCGGTGATTGGAGTGACCGTACCGCTGGCAAGTTCCATGACGTGCAGCTTGAAGGCGCCGCCCACCCGGGAAACATAGGCCAGCCATCGACCGTCAGGGCTGAGCGCCGGGGAGATGTTGTAGGTCCCGGTAAAGGTGACCCGCTCGGCATTGCCACCATTGGGGCTCATGCGGTAGATTTGCGGCGCGCCGCCGCGGTCGCTCACGAAATAGATGTAGCGACCATCGGGCGAGAAGGCAGGCTCGGTGTCTATGCTGGAAGATTGAGTCAGCCGTTTGGGCTCGCCCCCATTGAGGCCGATCGCATAAAGCTGCGAACCACCGTCGCGGCTCAGCGTCGCCACCAACTGTTTGCCGTCCGGCGACCATGCGGGCGCGCTGTTGGAGCCTCGAAAGTTGGCCAGCAGGCGTCGCTTGCCGGATGCCACGTCGTGTGCGTAGATCACCGGCTTGCGCGACTCAAACGACACATAAGCCAGTTGGGAGCCGTTAGGTGACCAGGCGGGCGAAATAATGGGTTCGGGGCTGGTCAGGGCCGACTGCGCGCCCTCACCGTCGGAGTCGGCCACCCAGAGGTTGTATTTCTGGGCCGCCTTGGTCACGTAAGCGATACGCGTCGAGAAAATGCCTTTTTCGCCAGTGAGTTTTTCATAGACAAAATCGGAAATGCGGTGTGCAGACAGCCGCAAGTCAGCAGGCCCTACCGTGTAACTCTGGCCTCCCAAATCCTGTCCGCGCACGATATCCCAGAGGCGAAGACGAACATCAAAACGACCATCTGCCAACGGGGAAATGCTGCCGGTCACCATCGAATCAGCGCCTTTTTGCTTCCAGGCAGCCAGATCCGGGCGGGTATTCTCATCCGCGACGATCCCTGCGGTATCGATCGGTCGAAACATGCCACTACGTTCAAGGTCTGCCCGGACGATGGCGCCGATCTTTTGCGGTGCCTGCGCTTCTCCCCGAAACGTGGCGATGGCGATGGGCAGTTGGGTCAGGCCAACTCCGGAAACCTCAACGCGAAATTGCGCCAGAGCCGGCACTGCCGGGAGCGTGGCAGCAACCAGCATTCCAGCAATGGTGCGACGGCGAATAAGGGGTGTGATGCTCATGGTTTTTTTTCAGGTCAATGCAAATGCGTTATTTTGATGGGTGTTTGAGGGGCAATCTGGCCCAGCCCTTTCTCCGCCTGCGTGACAGCAGTTTTCATGCGCTGGAGCACCCTGTTTTTATTGATGGATTCCTGGTCGCGCGTGTTCTCTCGGTGCCAAAGATGAAATACTTCCGTACCCATAAAACCATTTTTGCGCCGAATTCCCATATGGCTGAGCCTCAACACCAGGTCGGCATCTTCATGACCCCACCCCTGAAAAGTTTCGTCAAATCCGTTGACGTTAAAAAAATCCCGCCGCCAGACACCCAGATTGCAGCTGCGAATGCCTTGCCACTGAAAACCTTGTTGTACCCTGAATAAACGCCATGGCCAGGACAGGAGGTGCAATAATTTGTTGCTATCGCCCTGCAGCCGGGCGCGAATCCAGAACGATACAGGACGGCTGGGTAAATCAATAGCGCCATTGACTACACGTTCTGTAAGACGTTGGCTGATCAATACCCGGCTTCCGTTGACAAAACATCCTGGCTCGGCGAGGCGAGCATGCTCCGCCACAAAGCGCGGCCCGGGAACGCAGTCTCCATCAAGAAAAACCAGATAGTCGGCCGTAGCCAGACTGGCTCCGAGGTTGCGAGCCTGCGCTGCGGTAAAGCCCACGTCAGGGTGCCAAACGTGGCGGACGGAGCAGTTGAAGTCCGGACATTGCTTATGGAGCATCTCCACTTCATCCGCGCGAGATCCATCATCGGCAATGATGACTTCATGCGCCGGCCCGCATTGACCTGCGAGTGACTTCAAAACAACCAGCAACGCATTGGTTCGGTTATAGGTCAGCACAATAAAGCTGACCTTCACGGTGTGCTCGTTCACTTGCCGGAATTCCGTTGCAGCAACCAAAGCTTCAGGTAGCGGTAATAGGTACCTTCGGCATTTGAAATGGCAAGCACAAGCCCCATGCGCCCGTCCATGAAACCCAAGCGCAAAAAATAGGTTCGAAAGAATGCCCAAAAACCATGGCCGAGCGCTTTGCTGATCGATGATTTTTTACCCTTGCTGTGCAGCACTTGGGCACCGGCACTGGAATAGCGGTTGGCCTTGTCGAGAACCGACTCAAAGTTTGCGAAACTTTCGTGGAGCAGGGAGGAGTTCAACTGCCCTACCGGGTTCGACGTAAGAATTTTTTCATGGACAAGATCATCCGAAAAACGGGCACTCTCGCGCCGAAACAGTCGCGTCACACGATCGGGATACCAGCCGGAATGCCGCATATATTGCCCGCAATAGCTGGAAAGACGAGGAAAAGAATAGACGTCAAACGCCGGCGCCTGAAGCGCTTTGATGATTTCACGCTGAAGCTCGGGGGTAACTCTTTCGTCCGCATCCAGAGAAAGAACCCATTGGGAACTCGCCAGGGCCAATGCGCGGTTTTTCTGGGCACCAAACCCCGGCCAGTCATGGTCGATGCTGACGCGAGCTCCCATGGACCTGGCAATGGCCACAGTTCCATCACTGCTGCCTGAATCGAGGACCACGACCTCATCGGCGAAAGCTACCGAGCGTAAACAGGCCTCCATGTTATGGGCCTCATTCTTGGTGATGATGGTTACGGACAAGCTTGCCAACGAATGCCTACTCGGAAGATCACAAGGGGGATTTACCAGTGAAGTCGCGTTGCTTCATCCCCTGACAGCATAGCAGAGGACCCGTACGCGCCCCCTCGTCGGCAAGTGTGGAATCACCGATAATGCGGGCTGCTCATCAGGTACTGACTGCGACCATTTTGTTAAATAAGACGCTCAATTTTCGGCTCGCCATTATTTGCTTAGCCACGGCCTCTATTGGATTGTCTATGGCAATAATCAGTATTGCCAAGCTTTTGCTGGTGCTTTGCGGGCTCGCTACCCTGCTGGCCATGCGACAAACCGGGCAATACAAGAATCCGCTTGCAGGGTTGCGCGTACCAATCGCCGTGCTGGTCATCCTGTTCGCGTTCACGCTTAGCCTGATATGGACCGTTGCGCCACTGACCGATGCATTGAGCTCGGTTGGAAAATATGGCAAGCTGCTTGAGATCATCCTGATCGTATTTCTTGTTCGCGATGCGCGTGAGGCGATGTGTGCGTTTGCCACATTTGTTGCTGCACAGGTATTTTTGCTGGCCGGTTCCTGGATGCTTTTTTTCCATCTCCCGGTACCCTGGGCAACTTCCAATATGGCGCTGACAAACTACGCCGTATTCTCCAGCTATCTGGACCAGAGCATCATGAGCGGAGTGTTCGCAGCGGTCTGCTGGCATTTACGCGCCCTCTTCCCCGGGCGCTTTGGCCCACATTTCGCTGTATTGGCCGCGATCTTGGCGCTGTGCAATGTATTTTTTGTGCTGAGTGGCCGTACCGGGCACGTGGTGGCAATCCTTTTGCTGTCGAGCGCCATCATGTGGGAACTACCCAAGCGCTATCGAATAGTCACTGTACTTCTGCCTTTTATCTTTCTTGTAGCTCTCTCATTTGGTTCATCCAAAATGCACCAGAGAATTGTGGAAGCGCAGACCGAAATAAAGTCTTTTTCCTTTAAAAAGGGGGCCGATATAGCAACCGGTTACGGCGCAGTATCCAGCTCTTCAGGCATCCGGCTCCATTTTTGGCACAGGGCGGTGCAGTCGATTGGCGACAACCCGATTCTGGGCGCCGGGGCCGGGAGCTGGGCAAGCGAATACAACCGGCTTGAGCAACGGGAAAAGCAGGATTACAAGCCTGTACAAAACGGAAATCCGCATCAGGAATACCTGCTGTGGGGTGTTCAGCTGGGCATTCCGGGAATTGCCCTACTTTGCGGGTTGATGTTTTCGATCTTCAAAGATACCGCCGGGATGGACAAACCATATGCCCGGGCGGTGCAGTCCACTTTGTTGGCACTGGCCGCTTCGTGCTTTTTCAATGCATCCATTTATGACGCGCTGATCGGGGATTTTTTCTGTGTATTGCTCGGTTTGCTGCTGGTTTTAGGGCTCCGCAGCCCGACGCACGAATCTGCTGGTCAATCCAAAAACGAAGCAACAGCATGAGCAGCAGCACAGAAAAAGGCTCCTTGAATTCACCATCAAAGCCGTCCCTGCAGCACAGGATTGCGAGAGTCTGGCCTTATTTCAGCAGCTCACGCGGTGGATGGGCATTAGCCATTGGCGCCACTATCGTGGCTTCGGCAACCGAGCCGTTTGTACCGGCATTACTCAAGCCACTCCTGGACCGGGGATTTCAGCGGGACTCATTCAATCTCTGGCTGGTTCCACTGACATTGATGCTGCTATTCACCCTGCGGGGACTCTCCGGGTTTCTGGCGCAGTACGCCCTGGCCAAGGTCACCAACGAGGGCCTCCAGTCGCTGCGCCGGGCGATGTTCGGCAAACTGCTGAGCTCGCGCCTGTCGCTGTTCGCGGACCAGTCCTCCAGCGCCATCGCCAACACCGTTGTCTACGAGGTGTTCAACGGCTCGTCGATGATGATCAATGCGGTCATGAAGCTGGCGCGCGACGTTCTCACGCTGGTGGCCTTGGTGGCTTACTTGCTCTTCCTGAACTGGAAGCTGATGCTGATCGTCTCCTTGCTGTTCCCAGCCGTCGCGCTGGTGATTCAGCTACTGACGCGCCGCCTTTACCGGCTGACCCGCGAAAGCCAGGTGGCCACGGACAACCTGGCCTATGTCGTCGAAGAGAACGTGCTGGCTCACCGCGACGTGCGGCTGCATGGCGCGCAGGCCGGTCAGGCTTCGCGCTTCGAGGCGCTGAGCAACACGCTGCGGCGGCTGTCCATCAAATCCACCGTCGCCTACGCAGGCATGAGCGCCATCACCCAGGTGCTGGCCGCAATGGCGCTGTCGGCCGTCATCTCCATCGCCCTGCTCCAGGGCTCGGAAAACACCACCACTGTGGGCGGCTTCGTGGCCTTCGTGACGGCCATGCTGCTGCTGATCGCCCCCATCAAAAGCTTGTCCGACGGTGCCACGCCCATCACGCGCGGGCTGGCGGCGATCGAGCGCGGGCTGGACCTGGTCGACCTCATCGAGGACGAAAGCAGCGGCAGCTTCAGCACGGCCAGGGTCGCCGGCGACATTGAATTTTCAGGCGTCAGCGTTGTCTACAAGCCGGATACGCCGCCGGCGTTGGACGGCATCAGCCTGGCGATACGCGCCGGCGAGACCGTGGCGCTGGTCGGCTCGTCCGGTTCTGGCAAGACCACGCTGGCCAGCCTGCTTCCGCGCTTTGTCGACTACAGCGCCGGCAGCATACTGCTGGACGGCACGGAACTACGAGACTGGGACCTGGCTTCGCTGCGCTCGCAGTTCGCCTTCGTAAGCCAGCACGTCGTCATGTTCAACAACAGCATGGCCTTCAACGTCGCGCTGGGTCAGTCTTTCGACAGTGACAAGATCGTGCGCTGCCTGACCGCCGCCAATCTGGGCCAGTTGCTCGAGGAACTGCCGCAGGGCATAGACACCGTGCTCGGCCACAACGCCATGCAGCTGTCCGGCGGCCAGCGCCAACGGCTGGCGATTGCCCGGGCACTGTACAAGGATGCGCCCGTGCTCATCCTCGACGAAGCCACCTCGGCCCTGGACACCGAGTCGGAAAAAGCCGTACAGGAAGCCATACAGCGGCTGGCCGCGGGCCGCACCTCGCTGATCATCGCCCACCGGCTGTCCACCATCCAGCATGCCGACCGCATCATCATGATGAACGCCGGCCGCATCGTCGAGCAAGGCAGCCATGCTGAGCTGCTCCAGAACAACGGCGCTTATGCCCACCTTTACCGCCTGGGCTTCCAGGGCGCAGCCTAGAAAGTCATTCCCGATGCCAGTCTCCATCAGCGGCTTTACCTTTATTCGCAACGGCGTGGGCCTGGGCTTTCCCTTTGAGGCCTCCATCCGCTCCCTGTTGCCCCTGGTCGATGAATTCGTCGTGGCCGTGGGCAAGGGCGAGGACGACACGCTGGAACGCGTCAAGGCCATCAACGACCCGAAAATCCGAATCATCGAAACACTGTGGAACGAACGCATGGCAGACCGCGGTTTTGTTTATGCGCAGCAAAAAATGATCGCCCAATACTCCTGCACCGGCGATTGGGCGTTCTACCTGGAGGGCGATGAAGTGGTACACGAAGGCGAGCTTGCCGCCATTCGGGCCAGTGTTGAGCGCCATCACTTCAATCCCGCAGTCGAAGCGCTGGTGTTTGACTACCATCACTTTTATGGCTCTCCCGACTGGATTTCCATCAGCCCGGGATGGTACCGTCGCGAATGCCGTTTGATCCGCAATACCATTCGAAGCTATGCACCCGATGGCCAGTATTGGCTGGTCACTACACAGCACAAACGGGGGCGTAACCCCCAGGGCGCACTTGCCGGTGCGCACATTTACCACTACGGCTGGATACGGCGCAACGAGGAAATGCAGAAGAAACTGGATCAGGTCAGCAAGTACTGGGGCGAGGCCTCAGCGGCGCAAATCACCTACAGCCAGTTTGATCGCCGCGCGCTCGCCCCTTTTAAGGGCACGCACCCCCAGGCGGTGCAGGAATGGCTGGCCACTGAGGCTGAACCGGTCCTGAACATCGACCCGGCCTACAAGCCCACGCCCAAGGAAAACAAATACCACTTCATGCGGCAGGTGGAAACGCTGACCGGGCTGGATTTCAGCCGCAAGCATTTCAAACTGGTGGCTTGACCCACCTGACGGCTTCAGGAACCCGCGATCTTTGCCGCCACAGCTGAAAGGTACAGCGCCTCCTGCTGCAGCGCGATTTCACGCCACTGGTAGTGTGCGGCAAAGGCCACGGCGCCGTCCGCCAGCGTTTCCCGCAACGTCGCCTGGGCAAGCAAATCGCCCAACGCCCGCGTCAGTTCACCCGCATCCCGGGGATCGTCCAGCATCAAGGCATTCACACCCTGGCTCAGCAGGCCGGAAATACCGCAGTAATTCGGCCCGCTGACCACCACCGGCAGGCCGTGGGCCATGGCCTCCAGCACCACCATCGCAAAAGTGTCCTCGAAGGTGGGGTGCACCAGGATATCGGCGGCCTCGTAGGCCGGGCTGACGTCCTTGAGCGCACCCAGGAAAAACACCCGTGCACCGAGTTTGAGTGTTCCGGCAAGTGCGCGGAATTCGGCAATATGCGCAGGGTTACCCACCACCGCCAGCACCACATCGGCTGGCAGCCGCGTCATGGCTTGCAGCAAGGCCTCCAGGCCCTTCTTGCGGTAATCGTTGCCCACAAACAGCAGGCAGGTGCCCTCTGCCGGCAACCCCAGTAGCGCCCTCGCCTGGCGTTTGCGATCAGCGTTCATCGAGCTGGGCAGCGTGATCCCCGGCGTGATCACTGAAATCGCGGCGCTGCTGTCCGGGTAAGCAGCCGCCATGATGGGCCGCAGGCTTTCGGACGTCACCACCACTTGCCGGCCCGGGCGCGGGATATAGCGCGCGCGCTCCAGTGCCAGGTAAGCCAGCAGGCGCGGGCTGGTCACGACCTTGATCCAGCGCAAGAAGCGGCGAAGGCCGCGGCGTCCCTGGAACAGGCTGTGTTTGACCGGCATCACGTGCACCGTCTGCACCTCGCCGTGCCAGGTGTTTTCATGCGAGTGCACCACGTCGAAGCCGTGCCGTGTCGCCCACCAGGTGGCCGTGGCAAACCACAGCTGATTCACCCAGCGCGGCTTGCGCAGCGGGGAAGAGACCTTGTGGTAAGTCACACCGGGCCACTTGTGGTCGATGTCCTGCGCGAACACATGCATCTCGTGCCGGGCCGAGAGCTGCTCGACGAGGGCGATGGAATAGCGCTCTGCGCCGCCGCCGGTGGGCGAGAAGGTTCGGTTGAAGACGGCGACGCGCAGTTTCCTGGAGGAAGAATCAGGCGGGCTCATTTTTTCCGGCGGTCCTCGTAGGCCGTTGCGATCTTGAGCCAGAACACCGGCAAGGTGGTCGAGCGCAGCACCGGCACCCGCGGCAGCTGCAGCAGGTTCATGCCAGCATGGCAGCGGCTGCGCTGCGTGGTGGTGGCGGTGGCAAACCCCAGCTCCCGAACCAGCTCGACGTGCCTGGCCTCGTAGTGGCCGTAGGGATAGCAGAAATGCTCGACCGGCCGGGCCAAGACGGCCTCCAGCCCGGTCTTTCCCAGCACCATCTCCTCGCGGCAGCCCGGCTCGTCGGTTTCCATTAGATTGACATGGCTGTGGGTGTGCGAGCCTATCTCCTGCCCGCCCGCCACCCATTGGCGGATCTCGGCCTCGTCCATCAGCGGGGTCTGCGGGATGCCTATGCCCCCGTCCCAGATATTGGTTTTCCCGAGCAGACCGCTGACTGCATAACAGGTCGACGAAAAGCCCTGCTTCACCAGCACCGGCAGGGCTTGGGTCAGGTTGTTGCGGTAACCGTCGTCAAATGTGATGCCAACCACCTTGCCGCTACGCTCGCCGCGCAGGTAAGGCAGCAGGCCGCTCATCGAAACGCCCGTGTAGCCCAGTCGCTTGAGCCAGGCCATTTGCCGCGCGAAAGCCGCGGGTGCCACATAGAGCCCGCGAAACGGACTGCTGCCCTTGGGCGGAGCCTCGGCAATCTGGTGGTAGACCAGGATGGGAATGGGTTGGCGGTTCTGGCTGAACATTGAAAGAGGCATGAAGGTCACAGCAGCACGATGTCGTATTGTTCCTGAGCCATCGCCGCTTCCGCCTGCAGGGAAATGGGTTTACCGATGAAGTCGCTCAGGCTGGCCAGGTGCTGGCTTTCTTCGTCGAGGAAAAGTTCAATCACCTTGGGCGAAGCCACCACCCTGAATTCGCGCGGGTTGAACTGCCGCGCTTCGCGCAGGATTTCGCGCAGGATGTCGTAGGTCACGCTCCGCGCCGTTTTAACCACGCCTTTGCCCATGCAAGCGGCGCAGGGCTCACAAAGCTGATGGGCCAGCGATTCGCGGGTGCGCTTGCGCGTCATCTCCAGCAGGCCCAGCGCAGAAAAACCGTTGACACTGGTCTTGATACGGTCTCGTGAAAGCTGTTTTTGAAATTCGGTCAGCACCGCATCTCGGTGGTTTTCCTTGATCATGTCGATGAAATCAACGATCACAATGCCGCCAAGATTGCGCAGGCGCAGCTGTCGGGCAATCGCCTGCGATGCCTCCAGGTTGGTCTTGAAAATCGTGTCGTCGAAGTTGCGGGCGCCGACAAATCCGCCGGTATTGACATCGACGGTTGTCAGCGCTTCCGTCTGGTCGATGATCAGATAACCGCCTGACTTGAGATCGACCCGCCGGCCCAGTGCTTTGGCAATTTCCTCGTCAATGTTGAACAAGTCAAAAATAGGACGTTCGCCGCCGTAGTGCTGCAGCTTCGGTTCGGTTGCCGGCATGAACTCCACAGCAAACGCCTTCAGCTTTTCAAACTGCTCACGTGAATCAATGCGGATGGTCTGCGTTTCCTCTACCACCAGGTCGCGCAGCACGCGTTGCAGCAGATTAAGGTCCTGGTGCAGCACGGAAGCGGGGGGTAAACGCACAGACGCATCCTTGATCCGTCCCCAGGTCTTGCGCAGGTAGGTGATGTCCTCTGCCAGTTCAGCGTCTGTCGCGTCCTCGCCATTGGTTCTCAGTATGAATCCGCCACCCATGTCCGCAGTCAGGGCCTGAACCCGTTGACGAAGCTCTTCGCGTTGCCTGGGGGGTATTTTTTGCGACACACCGATGTGGTTGTCTTGCGGCAAAAACACCAGCAACCGGCCGGCAATGCTGATTTGTGCCGTCAGCCGTGCGCCCTTGGTGCCTATCGGGTCCTTGAGAACCTGCACCATGACGGCCTGCCCTTCGAACAGCTGCTTTTCAATCGGTTGCAGCGACGCCATGGCCGGTGCGATAAGTCCACCGGCGGCCTGTGCGTCGGAGTCGGCATGGCGGCTGTTGATGCTGCTCATGAGGTCTGCCACGTGCAGAAAGGCTGCACGGTCCAGGCCGATGTCGATGAAGGCCGACTGCATGCCGGGCAGCACGCGGGCGACCTTGCCCAGGTACACATTGCCGACCAGGCCGCGTTCCAGGGTGCGTTCAACGTGAAGCTCCTGCACTGCGCCGTGTTCGACCCTCGCCACCCGGGTTTCCTGGGGAGACCAGTTGATCAGGATGTCTTGTTGCATGTCTTTTGGAAGATTGAGTTGGCTAGAGGCGCTAGAGACGAATACCCGCGGCCTGCAACAGCCGGGCGGTTTCCCTCAGCGGGAGCCCCATGATGCCACTGTAGGAGCCATCGATGCGGCTGATGTGCATCGCCACCCTGCCCTGCACAGCATATGCGCCGGCTTTACCCATGGGCTCGCCACTGGCCACATAACTGCGGATCTGCGCGGGCGTCAGCGCGTCAAAACTGACACGCGAAGTGCTCAGCGCCTCGAAACGACGGCGCCCGAACTGCACCGCCACCGCGGTCAGCACCCTGTGCGTGCCGTCCGAAAGCTCGCGCAGCATGCGGGCCGCGTCTTTCCCGTCCTCCGGCTTGCCGTAAATCACCCGACCCATGGCCACCGTAGTGTCCGAACAAAGGATGGGCGCCGGCGGCAGCTTGCGCCGCTTCATGCGGGCGATTGCCGCATCGAGCTTGAGGCCGGTGACACGCTGGACGTAGGTAGCGGGTGCCTCGTTTTTAAGCACCGCCTCCAGCGACTCAGCGTCCTCATCGGCGTCCGGCAGCAGCAGTTCGTGACGCACGCCGAGTTGTTCCAGCAATTGCCGTCGCCTCGGGCTTTGCGAGGCCAGGTAGATGAAGTCAGCCATGGACGGGACTATTCGCGATGATAAGGATGGTTAATGGTGATGCTCCAGGCACGGTAAAGCTGCTCAATCAGCAGCACGCGCACCATAGCATGGGGCAAGGTCAGGTCTGAGAGGCGCAGACGCTCATGCGCAGACTGTTTGAAACCGGCGTCCAGCCCGTCGGGCCCGCCGATAACGATGGCGACGTCGTCACCGGAGAGTTGCCAGGCCTTGAGCCGTTCAGCCAGTGCCACAGTAGTGACGGCCGTGCCGCGTTCATCGAGCGCCACGACGCGGGTGCCGCGGGCGATGCTGGCCTCTATGCGCCCGCGCTCAGCCGACAGCAGGTTTTCCAGGGTCTTGGAGGCGCGCGGTTCGGTCTTGACGGCTTTGAGCTCGACTTTCAACTCAGGCGGGAAGCGCTTGGCGTAGTCGTCATAGGCCGTTTGCGCCCAGTCGGGCACTTTCTGGCCGACCGCTACGATCGTGAGCCTCATTTGCTCCGGGACGGAGTTTTCCTGGCGGCGGGTTTGCGGGCTGCCGTTTTAGCGGCGGTTTTCGCTGCTGTTTTCTTCGCCGCCACCTTTTTGGCTACGGGCACTTTGACAATCGGTGTTTTAACCGCAGGCTTTGCCGATGACTTGCCAGGAGCCGCTTTGGCGCCTGCCCGTGCCGGCTTTGCGGCTGGTTCGGTAGCCGGCGTGGCGGCATTGCGCTTGGCGGTCCAGTCATTGGTCTTGCCAACACGGCCCACATAGCTTGAATCGGGGGCAGTCGGCGCCTTTGCAGGTGCTTTGGCCGCCGACTTCGCGGAGGTCTTTGCGCCTGGTTTCGCAGTTTTCGCGCCGGCGCGGGAAACCTTGGGTTTGGCTTCCAGCTCGACATCGGCCTTCGACGCCTTCACCAGCGGCGCGGGCGCGCCCAGCTTGAGTTTGATGGGCTTGTCGCCCCACAGCTCTTCCAGGTGGTAGTACTGACGAATGGTCGGCTGCATGATGTGCGCCACGGCGGCGCCGCAATCGACAATGATCCATTCCCCGTTGTCTTCGCCTTCGATGCGAGGCTTGGCAAAACCTGCGTCCCGCACGGCATCCCGCACGCTGGCGGCCAATGCCTTGGTCTGACGGTTGGAGCTGCCGGAGGCGATGATCACGCGCTCGAACAGTGACGTAATGTGCTCCGTGTCAAACACCTGGATGTCCTGCGCCTTGACGTCTTCCAGACCGTCAATGATGGCACGCTGCAGTTTCTGCACGTCCTTTTTGTCGGCGGCGGCGGAGGTTTTGACGGTGGTGGATGTCATGCAGTGTTTTGCTTCGATAAAGTGGGAAATTAATGGGAACCGTACAGCTGGTGAAGTGAAATATAACGCGCAACGGCTTCAGGGACCAACTGGGTAATTCCCCCTGTCACCGCGGCTCCGGAGGCCATTAACTGGCGAATCTGGGTGGCGCTGACAGGCATCAGGGGAAGATTGAGCAGGACAAAACGGTTGCTGCGGCTTTCGTAGGACTCAAATTGAGCTCCAGCCAGCGTGGATTGTGCGCGATCAGCTATACAAATTATAGCGAGGTCAAGAATGTCCTGCCACCGGTGCCATTGCCTGAAGACGGCAAACTGGTCTGCGCCAATGAACAGGTAAAGCTGGGCGCCCGGATTCTCCTCCTGGAGCGCCAAAAGCGTGTCAATGGTGAAAGTCGGCCCGCTGCGTTCAACCTCGCGCGCATCCACCCGAACGCCAGAAATATCGCCAAAAGCCAGTCTGGCCATGGCCAGCCGGTGAGCCGGCGCGCTCAGGGCGCGTGACTTGTGCCAGGCGTGGCCGGTCGGAACAACGTACAGGGTATCAAGGCCAAACTGCCGGATCGCCTCCTGCACCAGTGCAACGTGCGCACTGTGCGGCGGATCAAACGCACCACCAAACATGCCGATGCGCTTTTGCGCCGGTGACGGCGTTGCCATCAAACCCAGTCCCGTCTCGGCAAAAACTCCGTATACAGGCGCTCTTCAGGGCTGCCCGCCTCTACGCCCCGCTGATAAGACCAGCTCGCCAGCGGCGGCATGGACATCAGGATCGACTCCGTGCGCCCCCCGGACTGCAAACCAAAGTGCGTGCCGCGGTCCCATACAAGGTTGAACTCCACATACCGGCCCCGCCGGTAAAGCTGGAATTCGCGCTCCCGCTCGCCATGCGGTGTGTCCTTGCGCCGTTCAACGATTGGCAAATAGGCCTGCAAAAATGAGTCGGCCACACCCTGCATCAGGGCAAAGCTCCGGTCCAGCCCCAGCTCCTGGAAGTCGTCAAAGAAAACGCCGCCAATTCCGCGCTGCTCCTGCCGGTGCTTCAGGTAAAAGTACTCATCACACCATTGTTTGAACCGGGGGTACTTGTCGTCGCCAAACGGTGCCAGCGCGTCCTTGCAGGTCTGGTGGAAATGCACCGCGTCCTCTTCAAACCCGTAATAAGGCGTCAGGTCCATGCCGCCGCCAAACCAGCAGACGGGCTCGCCCGAGCCTGACACCGGGGTCGCGGCCAGCATGCGCACATTCATGTGGACTGTCGGCACGTAGGGATTACGCGGGTGAAACACCAGCGAAACCCCCAGGGCCTCAAAAGGTGCGCCTGTCAACTCCGGACGGTGCTGCGTCGCCGAAGGCGGCAGCTTGGGGCCCCGCACATGCGAGAACCCACAGCCGGCACGCTCAAACACCTGGCCCTGCTCCAGGATCATGGTGATGCCATTGCCCTGCAGCGTCTCGCCTGGCGCTTTCTGCCAATGGTCCGCCGTGAAGGACTGGCCGTCGATCCCGGAAACGGCGCCGGTGATGCGCTGCTGCAGCGCCAGCAGAAAGTCTCGAACGCCTGGAATATCGGTCATGCTGCAGTGTTACCCGAAGGGCGGAAGAAAAAACGAGCGCGCATTGCGTGATCAGGACTTGACCGCGCGCCAGCCGATGTCTTTGCGGTACTGCGCGCCATCAAATCCGATGTCCTGGGCGACTTCGTAGGCACGTTGCTGCGCGGCTTTCACCGTACTGCCGAGCGCCGTCACGCACAAAACCCGGCCGCCAGCCGTCACCGTCGCGTCGCCCTGCTTGCGAGTTCCGGCATGAAAAACCATCGAATCTTCGGCCGCATCGGTTCCTTTTTGCAGCCCATGAATCACGTCGCCCTTGCGAGGGTTCAGCGGATAGCCGTGCGCGGCCATCACCACGCCCAGGGCCGGCCGGCGGTCCCAGTCCAGCTCGATCTGGTCCAGCGCACCCGAGGTGGCGGCCATCATCACCTCATACAGGTCGGTTTTGAGGCGCATCATGATCGGCTGCGTCTCCGGGTCGCCCATGCGGCAGTTGAACTCCAGTGTTTTCGGCTTGCCTTCCGCATCAATCATCAGGCCGGCATACAAAAATCCGGTGAACGGAATGCCGTCTTTTTCCATGCCCTTGATGGTCGGCAGGATGATCTCGCGCATGGCACGGCCATGCACTTCGGGGGTAACGACCGGGGCCGGTGAATACGCGCCCATGCCGCCGGTGTTGGGACCTTCGTCACCGTCAAGCAAGCGCTTGTGGTCCTGGCTGGTCGCCATGGCGGCCACATTCTTGCCGTCACACATCACGATGAAGCTAGCTTCTTCACCCTGCAAAAATTCTTCAATCACCACGCGCGCGCCACCTTCGTTATGTGCCACGCCAAGCGGGTTGAAGTCGGGGTTCGGTGCCAGCATGAATTCAATGGCCTCGTGCGCCTCGTGCAGCGTCATGGCCACCACCACGCCCTTGCCGGCCGCAAGGCCGTCGGCCTTGACGACGATGGGGGCGCCTTTTTCGTCCACATAGGCATGGGCCGCCGCGGCGTCGGTGAAGGTTTCGTATTCGGCCGTCGGAATACCGTGGCGCTTCATGAAGGCCTTGGAGAATGCCTTGGAGCTTTCCAGCTGCGCCGCCGCCTTGGTCGGGCCAAAAACCCGCAAGCCGTGCGCTCGGAACTCGTCAACGATACCGGCCGCAAGCGGCTGCTCGGGGCCCACCACTGTCAGCGCGATCTTCTCGGTCAGCGCCCATTCGCGCAGCGCCTTCACGTCGGTGATGTCAACATTTTCAAGGCGCGCATCCAGCGCGGTACCGCCGTTGCCGGGCGCAACATACACCGCCTGAACCTTGGGAGACTGCGCCAGTTTCCAGGCCAGCGCGTGCTCACGGCCGCCGCCGCCAATAACAAGAACTTTCACGGGAGGTTCAATCTAAAAAACAGCAAATAGCTGAGGTACACAACAAGAATAAATACGATGCCGAAAATGACCTTGACGGCCACCTTGGCGCGGCGCTGCATATCCAGCGCCTGATCATTGACTTTGCCGGCTTTCACAATGTTGGCACGGGTTTCATCGACCAGCGACTTCTGCACGGCCAGGGATTCCTTCTGCAGGGCGATCGCCTCGCTGCGCAGGCGGTTTCCCTCCTGCAGCAGGGTTTCAATGCGGGCCAGCCGTTCGGAGTCATCCACAATTTCACCCACTGCCGTTCAGGTTTCGAGGGCCGCGTTGTGGAATACATCCTGGGTGTCGTCCAGGTCCTCCAGCACGTCCAGCAGTTTTTGCATCTTGCGGGCATCCTCGCCGGTCAGCTCAATCGTGTTGTCGGCGCGCATGGTGACTTCGGCAATCTCGGGCTTGAGGCCGGCGGCTTCCAGCGCGTTCCTCACGGCTTCAAAGCCCGTGTAAGGCGTCAACACCTCAATGGCACCGTCTTCATGCGTGATGACGTCGTCGGCGCCGGACTCCAGCGCGACTTCCATGATCTTGTCTTCACTGGTGCCGGGCGCAAAAATGAGCTGGCCGCAATGTTTGAACTGGAAAGCCACTGAGCCTTCGGTGCCCATGTTGCCGCCATGTTTGGAAAAAGCGTGCCGCACTTCAGCCACGGTACGCACCTTGTTATCGGTCATACAGTCCACGATGATGGCCGCGCCGCCTATGCCGTAGCCTTCGTAACGGACTTCCTCGTAATGCACGCCTTCCAGGCTGCCCGTGGCCTTGGCAATGCCGTATTTGACGTTCTCATTGGGCATGTTGGCCGCCTTGGCCTTGTCTACCGCCAGGCGCAGGCGCGGGTTCGTGCCCAGGTCGCCACCGCCCATGCGGGCCGCCACCATGATTTCACGCATTACCCGGGTCCAGATGCGCTGGCGCTTTTCATCCTGGCGCCCCTTGCGGTGTTGAATATTCGCCCATTTACTGTGACCGGCCACGAAGAATCCCTTATCAGACTGATTAATTGATTTAATCTACAACCCGCATTTTACTTTTTCACTCCAGGACACCCCATGGCCGAGCCGTTACTGATTGCCAAGCACGATTCCATCCACTGCGAGATCCTCCCCGCCCTGGCCAACCGCCATGGGCTGATCACCGGGGCCACGGGCACCGGCAAGACCGTGACGCTGCAAACACTGGCCGAAAACTTCTCGAAAATCGGCGTCCCGGTCTTCATGGCCGACGTCAAAGGGGACCTGACCGGCATCAGCCAGGCCGGCACCATCGGCGGCAAAATGGCCGGCATCCTCAAGGAACGCGGCATCGACCTCCCCGAGTCGCTGGCCTGCCCCGCCACGCTGTGGGACGTCTTCGGCGAACAGGGCCACCCCGTGCGTGCCACCATTTCCGACATGGGCCCACTGCTGCTGGGCCGCATGCTCAACCTCAACGAAACCCAGGCCGGCGTGCTCAACCTGGTGTTCAAGATCGCCGACGACAACGGCATGCTGCTGCTGGACCTGAAAGACCTGCGCGCCATGCTGCAGTACGTCGGCGACAACGCCAGCGAGTTCACCACCAAATACGGCAACGTCAGCGCCGCCAGCGTGGGCGCCATCCAGCGCGGGCTGATGCAGATCGAAAGCCAGGGCGGCGACAAGTTCTTCGGCGAGCCCATGCTCAATATCAGCGACTTCATGCAAACCGTTGATGGCAAAGGGGTGATCAACATCCTGGCGGCCGACAAGCTCATGAACTCGCCCCGCCTCTACGCCACCTTCTTGCTGTGGATGCTGTCCGAGCTGTTCGAACAACTGCCTGAAATCGGCGACCCGGACCAGCCCAAGCTCGTCTTCTTCTTCGACGAGGCCCACCTGCTCTTCAACGAAGCGCCCAAGGTGCTGGTCGAGCGCATCGAGCTGGTGGTGCGCCTGGTGCGCTCCAAGGGCGTCGGCGTGTATTTTGTGACGCAAAACCCGCTGGACATTCCCGATTCGGTGCTGGCCCAGCTCGGCAACCGGGTGCAGCACGCCCTGCGCGCCTTCACGCCGCGCGACCAGAAAGCCGTCAAGGCCACCGCCCAGACCATGCGGCAAAAGCCCGGCCTCGACATCGAAACCGCAATCACCGAACTGGCCGTCGGCGAGGCCCTGGTGAGTTTTCTCGACAGCAAAGGGCGCCCCAGCGTGACGGAACGCGTTTACGTGCTGCCGCCCGGCAGCCAGATCGGACCCATCACACCGCCACAACGCCAGCAGCTGCTGCAAAACTCGCTGGTAGCCGGCGCCTACGAAAAGACCGTGGACCGCGAGTCGGCCTACGAAGCCATCAAAGGCCGCGCGGAAGTCGCGGCCACGGAAGCGGCCAAGGCACCCCAGGGCGGCGCGGCCGGGCAAACCGATTCGGGCGGCATCATGGGCGGGCTCAACGATGTCCTGTTCGGCACCACCGGCCCGCGCGGCGGCAAGCACGACGGCCTGGCGCAAAGCATGGCCAAGTCCGCCGTGCGCACCATGGGCTCGGCCGTGGGCCGGGAAATCATCCGCGGCGTCCTCGGCAGCATTTTTGGCGGCAAAAAACGCTGAGCCCGCGCACAGGCCCGGTGCGTTCGGCCAAGCCTGTCGCAAATTAACGACCCGGCAAAACTGCCGGGCTTGTCAATCCCGGCACGCATCGCTACATTGGATTTTTTAAGGATTCGCAATGCCTGCTGAAGTTGCCGCCAAGTCACCTGATCCAAGGCCGGCCTCCCCCTCGCCTGTTTCTGCGCCTGCCTCCTCCACAGCTCCGGCCAGCCCTGCGATCTCCCACATCCGATTGACCTCTCACGCAGGAGGTTATGGCGCCCTGCCTATCCGCTGGGCCGCCGCCACTGCCGCCGAACGCGGCCCGGTGGTGGGCACCACCACCAAACGCAGCCACCGCAACGTCATCGGCACGCACAGCGGCTCGTACAGCGTCTACCGCGCGCTCGCCGTCGCTTCCGGCGCGCTCAAGGCCAGCCACAAAGCCGACCTGACGAACACCTCGCCGACCGACGTGATCGGTCCCTACCCGCAATGGAGCGAGCCCGGCCGCATCGTCGCTATGGACCCATGGGGCGCGATGGTGGCCGACGTTTTTTCCAGTGAGCTGGCAGCGGGGTACGATATCCGGCCAACCATCGCCGTAACCCAGGCCCACGTGATCCTGCCCGAGGTGATCGAAGCCCTGCAGTCGGGCAGGCTCAAGGCCGACGGCAAGTTTTTGACAGCCGGCGGCGCGGCCATGGTGACCAAGGTCGCCGTTGAACCGGTCTGGTACCTGCCCGAAATTGCCCGCCGCTTTGGCTGCAGCGAAACCGATTTGCGCCGCGTGCTGTTTGAAGAAACCGGCGGCATGTACCCCGAGCTCGTCACCCGCAGCGACCTGGAAGTCTTCCTGCCGCCCATCGGCGGCCTCACCGCCTACATTTTTGGCCGCCCGCGCGACCTGGCCAACCCCGATGTCGAACTCACCGCCCGCGTGCACGACGAATGCAACGGCTCCGACGTCTTCGGCTCCGACATCTGCACCTGCCGCCCCTACCTCACACACGCCATTGAAGAGTGCATCCAGGGTGCCCAGCGCGGCGGTGTGGGCCTGGTGTCCTATTTCCGCAAGGAAGGCCGGGCGCTAGGCGAAGTCACGAAATTCCTCGTCTACAACGCGCGCAAGCGCCAGGTCGGTGGAGACACCGCCGACCAGTACTTCAACCGCACGGAGTGCGTTGCCGGCGTACAAGACATGCGTTTCCAGGAACTTATGCCAGACGTGCTCAACTGGCTGGGCATCCGCAAAATCCACCGGCTCGTTTCCATGAGCAACATGAAGTACGACGCCATCACCCGCTCGGGCATCGAGGTAGTTCAGCGCATCAATATTCCCGAACACATGATCCCGGCCGACGCCCAGGTCGAAATGGACGCCAAGATGGCCGCAGGCTATTTCACCCCCGGCGCGGTGCCCGACGCCGAAGAACTGAAAAAAGCCAAGGGCCGGGGGCTGGATGTCTGAAACCACACCTGCTCCTGACAGTCCCAGCAACCCCGCCAACGCCACCTACACCATCGCCGGAAACCTGCGCGGGATCAGCGCCGCCGCGGAATTGCGTTCCACCAGAACCATACGCGCCCGCGCCTCTGCCCTGCTTGAGCGCGCACGCCGCGGCGAATCCGCCTGGTTTACCGTCAACGACGGCGCCATGACCACCGCCGCTGCGCTGGTTGCCGAAATCACCCGCGCCCGCTACCCGGACCTGGACATTCCGTACCACAGCCGCTGGCGACATTTTGAAGCTGGCGGCATTGACCGCCTGGGTTTACTCAATGCAGCACTGGCATCCGCCACGCCTGCCGGGCGCGCCCGCGCCCAGATTGACCTCGCGCTCATCAGCGTGCTGCTGGACGCCGGCGCCGGCGCCCAGTGGCACTACCTCGAAGCCGCCCAAGGGGAGCATCCCTGCAGCGAATACAGCCGTTCCGAGGGCCTGGGGGTGGCAAGTTTTCACGCCTTCATGGCTGGCCTCTTTTCCAGCGATCCACAGCAACCGCTGCAGGCCGATGCCCTCAAGCTCAAAACCATTACCGCAGACCAGCTTGCCCTGGCTTTTCAGGTCACGCCCGAAAACCCGCTGATCGGCCTCGAAGGCCGCGCCGCGCTGCTGCGGCGCCTCGGCCAGGCACTGCAGGACCAGCCTGCCCTCTTTGGCCAGCGCGGCCGTCCCGGCCATCTGTTTGAAGCGCTGGCGCAACCCGGGCAAAGTGCTATCGAGGCGCACGAGCTGCTGTCGGTGCTGCTCACCAGCCTCTCGTCTATCTGGCCAGCCCAAAATGTCATGGGCAACATTCCCCTGGGCGACTGCTGGCAGCACAGCGCGGCAGGCGACGATGAATCCGAAAAAGCTGGGCCCAGCCATGGCTGGATGCCTTTCCACAAGCTGTCGCAGTGGCTCACCTATTCACTGCTGGAGCCTTTCGAGTGGGCCGGTGTGCAGGTCAAAGGGCTTGATGCGCTGACCGGCCTGCCCGAATACCGCAACGGCGGCCTGTTCCTCGACGCCGGTGTGCTGGTGCTGAAAGACCCGGCCCAGGCCGGGCGCCTGCATGCCGCCGGCGACGAACTCATCGTGGAGTGGCGCGCGCTTACCGTGGCCCTTCTCGACGAGCTCGCGCCACTGGTGCGCGAGCAGCTGGGATTGACCGCCGAGCAGATGCCGCTGGCCTGCGTGCTCGAAGGCGGCACCTGGGCCGCAGGGCGTGCACTGGCACAGCAATTGCATCAAGGTTTGCCGCCCCTGAACATCGAAAGCGACGGCACCGTATTCTGAACATCGATCCCGAAAGACGCGCGGACCCGACGGGCGCCGGCACAGGTAAAAGCAGAACAAAAATAACAACCGGACAAAACAAAGACAGAACACAGAGGCACACCAAAAAATGACCATCCAGAGCAACAAGGTCCACCTGATCGACCACCCGCTGGTGCAGCACAAGCTCACCCTGATGCGCCGCAAGGACGCCTCCACCAACACCTTCCGCACACTGCTCAACGAGCTCAGCATGCTGATGGCCTACGAGGTCACGCGCGACATGCCGATGCAGGACATCGAGATCGAGACCCCGCTCGAAATCACCACCTCCAAAGTCATCGACGGTAAAAAGCTGGTGTTTGTCTCCATCCTGCGCGCCGGCAACGGCATTCTTGAGGGCATGCTCAGCGTGGTGCCCGGCGCCCGCGTCGGCCACGTCGGCCTGTACCGCGACCCGAAAACCCTGACGGCGGTCGAGTACTACTTCAAGATGCCGCACGACATGGAAGAGCGCGACATTGTCGTGGTCGACCCGATGCTCGCCACCGGCAACTCGGCCATCGCCGCAGTCGAGCGGCTCAAAGAGCTCAACCCCAAGTCCATCAAGTTCGTCTGCCTGCTGACCTGCCCGGAAGGTATCAAGGCCCTGCAGGCCGCACATCCGGACGTGCCGATCTACACCGCGGCGATCGACCGCGAGCTCAACAGCCATGGCTACATCCTGCCGGGCCTGGGCGACGCGGGCGACCGGATTTTCGGAACGAAATGAGCCCCCACGGTCGCTCACTGCGTGTAGCTCCCTGCCCCCCGAGGGGGCCGCTGCGCCTGCGGCCCGGCAAAGCCGGTTCCGCGGCCCCGACTGGCGAATTCGGGGAGCCTGCGAGCGTTTGATTTTTTGCTCCTGTTTTAGTTTTTCTGTTTGTCACCCAAAACCTGAACCTACCCGGAGGAACTCATGCACCAGACCTTCAAGCGCCGTCAACTCGTCCTATTGGCCACTGCCCTCGCAACCGCCCTGCCCGGCCTGGCACTTGCCCAGGCAGCCAAAACCAAAGTTGCGGCCATCTACACCGTGCCGTTTGAGCAGCAATGGGTCAGCCGCCTGCACAAGGCGCTCAAAGCCGCCGAAGCGCGCGGCGAGATCGAATACAAGGCGACCGAGAACGTCTCCAATGCCGACTACGAACGTGTCATGCGCGAATACGCCACGGCCGGCAACGCGCTCATCGTCGGCGAGGCTTTTGCGGTGGAAGCCGCGGCCCGCAAGGTCGCCAAGGACTTCCCGAAAGTGTCTTTTCTCATGGGCTCGTCGGGCAAGGCGCAGGCGCCCAACTTTTCGGTGTTCGACAACTACATCCAGGAACCGGCCTACCTCTCCGGCATGATCGCCGGGGGCGTGACCAAGAGCAACAAGATCGGCATGGTCGGCGGCTTCCCGATTCCCGAAGTCAACCGCCTGATGAATGCCTTCATGGCCGGCGCGAAAGAAACCAACCCCAAGGTCGAGTTCAGCGTGAGCTTCATCAACAGCTGGTTTGACCCGCCCAAAGCCAAGGAAGCCGCCTTCGCCATGATCGACAAGGGCGCCGACGTGATGTACGCCGAGCGCTTTGGCGTGAGCGACGCCGCCAAGGAAAAAGGCAAGCTGGCCATCGGCAACGTGATCAACACACAAGACAAATACCCCGACACCGTGGTGGCGTCAGCCCTCTGGAACATGGAGCCCAGCATCGACCGCGCGATCAAGGCCGTCAAGGAAGGCAAATTCAAGGCCGAAGACTACGGCCCCTATTCCATGATGAAGTACAAGGGCTCCGAACTCGCCCCACTGGGCACCTTCGAGAAAAAGGTGCCCGCCGACATCGTCGCCAAGGTCAAGGCCAAAGAGGCCGACATCCTGGCCGGCAAGTTCACCGTCAAGGTCGACGACGGCCAGCCCAAGTCCACCGCCAAATAAGGCGGCGTTTCACCGCCTCACCTGAAAGCGCCGTATGCATTCCCTGTTTTGCCTGCGGCGTTTTCTTTTCAGCCAGCCTGTTGCCTGGCGGGCCGCGGCTCCGCTGGCCTTCCTGGCCTTTCTATCATTTGGCCTGTTGGGATGCGCGGGCCCGGCGTCTGTCCCATCCAATCCATCAGGCGCAGCTGCGGGCATTCCTGTCCGGCTCGACGCCACGCCCCGCATCGCGGTGATATCGGCTTTTCAGCCCGAACTGACTCTGCTGCTCAACCGCTTGCAGGGCCCTGCCAGGCACCGCATCAACGGCGTCGATTTCACCACCGGTACCCTGCAGGGCAAGCCGGTCGTGCTGTTCCTTTCCGGCATCAGCATGGTCAATGCGTCCATGAACACGCAGCTGGTGCTGGACCGTTTCAACATCACACACATCGTCTTCAGCGGCATCGCTGGTGGCGTCAACCCGGCCCTGCACATCGGCGACGTCAGCGTACCCACCCAGTGGAGCCAATACCTGGAAGTGCTGATGGCACGCGAAACTTCGCCGGGCCGGTTCACCATCCCGCCGCGCATGGAGGCGCAGACCCTGGCGCCCTTCGGCATGCTGCACCCGCGACCGGTCGAAACGCGCACCGCCGCCAACCCGGCGCCCGTACGCAAGTTCTGGTTTGAAGCCGACCCCGCAATGCTCGAGGTTGCCAGGGGCATGGGCAACATCGAACTCGGCGCCTGCAACGCGGGGGTATGCCTCACGCACAAACCGCAATTGATGGTGGGCGGCAACGGTGTGTCGGGCCAGGCCTTTGTCGACAACGCCGCCTTCCGCGAATATGCCTTCAAGACCTTCCAGGCCAACGTACTCGACATGGAAACCGCCGCCGTGGGCATGGTGGCCTACAGCAACAGCGTGCCTTACATCGCTTTCCGCTCGCTCAGCGACCTGGCCGGCGGCGGTGAAGCGGCCAATGAAATGGTCACGTTCATGAACATCGCTGCCGACAACTCAGCCAAGGTGTTGCTGGCGTTCCTGGCCGCCTGGAAATAGCATGCCCGAGCTCACCGGCATAGACCACATCTACATTGCCGTGAGCAACATGGCCGAGTCGGAAGCGTTCTACGACAAGCTGATGCTCAAGACGCTCAGCTGCCGCAAAAACACCTTCACGATAGGCGGCGACCCGCACATCCAGTACTACAACCGCCACTTTGGTTATGTGCTGCGGCCTGCCCGCTCGCAAGCCGCGCACGACTCGTATTCGCCCGGCCTTCATCACTTCTGCCTGCGCGTAGACACTGCCGAAGACGTGGCCGAATGCGCGCGGCTGCTGCAAGCCTCCGGCATCAACGCCAGCGAGCCGCACAACCACGGCGAATACGCACCCGACTACTGGGCCACTTTTTTCACCGACCCCGACGGCCTTCGTCTGGAGATCACCAACTACCGCCAGGAGCGGCGCGACCGGCATGACCACTGGGAATCCCTCGGTTAAGCATTCGCAGCCGCCAGTGCTGCGGTCCCTGTTGATCTGAAAGCCACATTGCTAAACACTGCTTCTTTCGGATGACCGCGCCCCTTCTCCCTGTTCTACGGCTCATCTTGCTACCCGGAATGGATGGCACAGGAGATTTGCTTGCGCCGCTGGTCAACGCACTGACGCCATCCATGCACGTTGAAGTCGTGCGCTACCCTGGACATGACGCGCTGGGTTATGACGACTTGCACAAGTTCATCCTGGCGCGCATGACCGCAGCGCCATTCGTATTGCTGGGTGAATCTTTTTCCGGGCCTTTGGCCATTTCCATTGCGGCTACCCGGCCTGCCGGCTTGCGTGGAGTGATCCTGAGCTGTACTTTTGCGCAAAATCCCCGTCCTGCCTTTTCCTTTGTCTCCCATCTTGCGGACAACTGGGTGTCCCGGAAAATCCCTCCGCATCTGCTGACCCGCCTTGTCAGCCCCTTTTTGCTCGGTAGATTTGCATCTCCCCAGCTGAGAAACTCTCTTGAGCAGGCACTGCGGCAGCTTTCACCGCAAGCAATGGCCAAGCGAACTCAAGAGGTTCTTCATGTGAATGTGAGGGATAAACTCAAACAGCTCCACGTGCCGGTGATGTATCTGCAGGCAACGCAGGATCAGGTGGTTCCTGCATCTGCCGCGCAATCTCTGAAGCAAGACCTTCCGTCCATAGAGATCGTGAAAATAGAAGGTCCGCATTGCCTTTTGCAAGTCTCACCAGCTCCCGCCGCGTTGGCCATCCAGTCGTTCTGCCGCAAGCTGGGGTCTGCCTCGTCATGACTGCCCCGGTTCTTCGCCTCAGTGGCATCACCAAACGCTTCGGCCCGCTGGTTGCCAATAACGCGATTTCGCTCGAGCTGCACAGCGGCGAAATCCTCGCGCTGCTTGGTGAAAACGGTGCCGGCAAGTCCACGCTGGTGTCCATCCTCTTCGGCCACTACACAGCCGACGAAGGTGATATCGAAATCTTTGGCCAGCCGCTGCCGCCCGGCAACCCAAAGGCCGCGCTGGCAGCCGGCGTTGGCATGGTGCACCAGCATTTCACACTGGCCGACAACCTCAGCGTGCTCGACAACGTGATGCTGGGCGACGAGCCGCTGTGGCAGCTGTTTTCACGCCGCAGCGCAGCCCGCGCCAGATTGCTGGAGGTGGCACAGCGCTTTGGCTTGCCCGTGGCGCCCGATGCCAAAGTGGGCAGCCTCTCGGTCGGCGAACGCCAGCGGGTCGAGATCCTGAAAGCCCTGTACCGCGGCGCACGCATCCTGATCCTGGACGAACCCACCGCCGTGCTGACGCCGCAGGAAAGCGAGGCGCTCTTCGGCACGCTGGGCCAGATGGTGGCGCAGGGCCTGTCCATCATTTTCATCAGTCACAAGCTGGGCGAGGTGCTGCGCGTGTCAAACCGTGTGGCTGTGCTGCGCGGTGGCAAGCTGGTGGCCGAAGCACCAGCCGCCGGCACCAGCCAGGCGCAGCTGGCGCAATGGATGGTGGGCCATGCCGTCACCAGCACACAGCGCCGCCCCGCGCCGTCAACCGGCCTGCCGGTCTGCACGCTGGAAGGCGTCAGCACGGCCGATGCGGGGCAAGACCGCCTGGATGGCGTTTCCCTCGAACTCAAGGCCGGTGAAATCGTCGCCATTGCGGGTGTATCCGGCAACGGCCAGCTGGCCCTGGCCGATCTGCTGTGCGGCACCCGCACCGCCAGCCAGGGCTCCGTGACATTTCTGGGCCAGCCCATGAAGGCATCGCCGGCCTGGCTGGTCACTCAGGGCGTGGCGCGCATCCCCGAAGACCGGCATGGCGTGGGCGTGGTTGGCGACCTCAGCGTCTGGGAAAACGCCGTGTCAGAGCGCTTGCGCAGCCCGGCGTTTTCCAAAACGCTGTGGGTCAAGCGCAAGGCCGCGCAGGCCCATGCGGCCCGCATCATGCGCGAGTTTGACGTGCGCGGCGGTGGGCCGCACACCGCCGCGCGCTCTCTGTCGGGCGGCAACATGCAAAAGCTGATCCTCGGGCGGGCCCTGGTTTCCCCTTCTGCGGACGCCTCATCGCCCAGAGCGCCCGAAGCGCCGAAACTCATCGTTGCCCACCAGCCCACCTGGGGCCTGGACATCGGCGCCGTCGCTTATGTACAGCAGCAACTGATCGTTGCGCGAGACGCCGGCGCGGCCGTGCTGGTCATTTCTGACGACCTGGACGAAGTGATGGCACTCGGCGACCGTGTGGCGGTGATGCACGCGGGCCAGCTGACGGAGGCCCTGCCCGCCGAAGCCTGGACACGCGAGGCCATTGGGCTGGCGATGGCGGGGATCAACGCCGAGTCAGAGCCGGGGGTGCCAGCATGAGGCTCGAAAAGCGCACCCAGACTTCGAAGCTGGCCCTAGTGCTCGCGCCCATCGGCGCCATCGCCTTCACCCTGCTGATCAGCGCACTGCTGGTGCTATGGGCCGGCGCGCCGCTGGGCCAAACCTATGTGCTGCTGTTCAAGGGCGGCTTTGGCTCCGTCTTCGCCCTCAGCGAAACTTTCACCCGTGCGGTGCCCCTCATCCTGACCGGCCTGGCCGCCACGGTGGCCTTCAAGGCGAGGCTTTTCAACATTGGCGCGGAAGGCCAGCTTTATGCCGGCGCGCTGGCCGCCGTGGCTGTGGGCGGCATGCACGGGGGTAGCGGTTTTGATTTGCCCATCTGGCTGCTGTTCGGGCTGATGATGCTGGCCGCCGCCATTGCCGGCGCACTGCTGTTGCTGGGCCCGGCCTTGCTGAAGGCCCGCCTGGGTGTCGATGAAGTCGTCACCACCCTGTTGCTCAACTTCATCATGCTGCTGTTCGTGTCGGCGATGCTCGACGGCCCCATGAAAGACCCCACTGCCATGGGCTGGCCGCAAAGCGTGGCGCTGCAGGGCGAGCTGGAGCTTTCCAGGCTCGTCGCGCAGACACGCATCCACACCGGACTGCTGTGGGCCGCCGCGCTGGCTATAGCGCTGTGGGCCTTGCTGAAGTACACCGTACTGGGCTTTGACATACGCGCCGTGGGCGCCAACGCCAAAGCCGCGGCATTCGCCGGCGTGCCCGCCACCCGCACGGTGGTGCTGGTTGCGCTGTTGTCGGGTGCTCTGGCTGGGCTGGCCGGCGCCATTGAGGTGGCGGGCCGCACCAGCTACGTCACGCTCGACATGTCACCCGGCTACGGCTACACCGGCATCGTGATCGCCATGCTGGCCGCACTCAACCCCCTGGGCGTTCTGGCGGCAGCCGTGTTTGTGGCGGGCGTGCTGGTCGGCGCCGACACCATGAGCCGCGCCGTGGGCGTGCCCACCTATATCGCTGACGTCATCGTGGCGGCGTCGCTGATCTCGGTGCTGGTGGCCACGTTGATGACGCAATACCGGCTGGTCGTAAAAGAAAAAGGCCGGGCCGCATGAAATTCTTCAGCACCCGCGCCCTGCCAACCCATGCGGCCACTGCCGCCCGGGCTGAAGCTACACGCACAGCTCTTAAGCAAATAATAGCCAAAAGCCAATACAGACAAGCGCAACCAGCTATTAAATCCATAGCACCAGCAACCTGCAAGCCAACGGGAAAAGGCGTCCTGCATGGCTGAAATGCTCGATATCCTTACCGCAGCGCCCTTCTGGATAGCCGTGCTGCGCATCGCCACGCCGCTCATCCTTGGCACGCTGGGCGTGCTGCTGTGTGAACGCGCCGGCGTGCTCAATCTGGGCATCGAGGGCATCATGGTCGCCGGCGCCTTCAGCGGCTGGCTGGCCGTGTACGGCGGCGCGCCGCTGTGGGCAGGCGTGGGCGTGGCGGCGCTTACCGGTGCGGTGTTCGGCCTGCTGCACGCCTTCCTCACAGTCGGCCTGGCGCTGTCCCAGCACGTGTCCGGGCTTGGCATCACCTTGCTGGCCACCTCGCTCAGCTATTACGGCTACCGCGTCAGCTTTCCCAAAGTCGACACGCCACCCACCATCACACCCTTCGCCCCCATGCACTGGCTCGACGGCTTTCCCGGCGGCGGGCTGAACGTGGTGGCAGCGCAGACCTCGCTCACGTTGCTGGCACTAGCGCTGGTGCCGCTGATCGCCTGGCTGCTCTACCGCACGCCGGCGGGCCTGGCCATCCGCATGGTCGGCGAGAACCCCCAGGCCGCCGAAGGCCAGGGCGTCTCCGTCGCCGCCACCCGCACCGCCGCCATCGTGGCCGGCTCGGCGCTCATGGGCGTGGCGGGCTCCTTCCTCACGCTGTCGGCGTTTAACGCCTTTTTCTTCAACATGGTCAATGGCCGCGGCTGGGTGTGTGTGGCACTGGTGGTGTTTGCCTCCTGGCGGCCCGGCAAGGCGCTGCTGGGCGCGCTGCTGTTCGCTTTCTTCGACGCACTGCAGCTGCGCCTGCAAACCTCGGGCATCGTGAATGTGCCCTATCAGGTGTACCTGATGCTGCCCTACGCCCTTTCCATCCTGGCGCTGGTGCTGGTGGCGCGCAAGGCGGCGTATCCTCAGGCGTTGATGAAACCTTACCGAAAAGGCGAACGCTGATGATGACGACACCCCTTGCCCCACGCGGCACACTGCTGGCAGCCTTGCTGGCACTGGGCTGCGCCAACGCGCAGGCACTGGGCAGTGACTACAGCTACGACAGCTTCAAGACGCCTGACGCCGTCAGCTGGGTGCAAATGTGCGGCACATGGGGCAAAGGCCGCCAGGGCACCTACCGCGTCGTGCACGCAGACCAGTACGCACAATCATTCCTCTACATCCAGTGGATGACACGCGATGCCAATGGCAGCCTGCATGCCGGGCACACCGTGGGGATCGCCGAATTGAACAACGACCACTCGGAAATCATGCTCAGCGGTCTCACCTGCCGCACAACGCCACGCGGCATTGTGCTCACGGCGCGCGCCGCCTCCGGCCATGACGACAGGCTGCGCCGCGTCACCATCGAGGTCGGTCCAGAAATCGGCCAGTATCGCTACCGCAAAGGAGAGCGTTAGTCCATGCGCAGCACGCCCTCAGGCCACGTCGCCGTCCCTCCCGCCTTTCTGGCAGGCGCGCGCGTACGCCTGCGCCCCTGGGTGGCCGATGACCGCACTCCCTTTGCCGCACTGAATGCAGACCCCAAGGTCATGGAACACTTTCCCGCGACGCTTACACGCGCGCAAAGTGACGCGCTGGTTGACCGCATCAGCACCTCGATCACCGAACGTGGCTGGGGCCTGTGGGCAGCGGAATACCGGCCAGCGGGCACCCATGCACCTCAGTTCATCGGCTTCGTGGGCCTGAACAGCCCGACCGCGGATCTGCCCTTCAACCCTTGCGTTGAAATCGGCTGGCGCCTGGCCCAGCCCTATTGGGGCCACGGCCTAGCCCAGGAAGCCGCACGCCTGGCGCTGCGCATCGGGTTTGACGTCTTGCAGCTGGACGAAATCGTGGCCTTCACCAGCCTCAACAACGCTCGCTCCCGCGCCGTAATGCACCGTTTGGGAATGCAGGAAAGCCCCGGTGAACAGTTTGACCACCCTTCCGTACCAGCCGACAGCCCGGTGCGGCGACACCGCCTGTACCGCTTGCCCCAAAAAGATTGGGGCAAAACCACGCGCGACAACACAGCGCCCACAGCCTGACCGCGCAGAAGAAATGGAGCACCTTTCCCATGCTTGACCTGCTGATCAACAACACCAGCCTGCCCGACGGCCGCACCGGCATGACCATCGCCGTCCAGAACGGCAAAATCGCCGAAGTCGCACCTGGTGGCCTGCGCGCGCAAGCCCATGAAACGGTAGACGCCGGTGGCTACCTGCTGAGCCCGCCTTTTGTCGACCCGCACTTCCACATGGACGCCACGCTCAGTTACGGCCTGCCACGTGTCAATGAAAGCGGGACGCTGCTCGAAGGCATCGCGCTTTGGGGTGAACTGAAGCCCCTGCTCACAGCCGAAGCGCTTATCGAACGCGCCCTCACCTACTGCGACTGGGCCGTCGCCAAAGGGCTGTTGGCCATTCGCAGCCACGTGGACACCAGCGAACCCAGCCTATTGGCGGTAGACGCATTGCTTGAAGTCAAAAAGCAGGTCGCCCCATACATCGACCTGCAACTGGTCGCCTTCCCGCAAGACGGCGTGCTGCGAACAAAAGGCGGTATCAACAACCTGGAGCGCGCACTCGACAAGGGCGTGGACGTGGTCGGCGGCATCCCCCACTTTGAACGCACCATGGCCGACGGCGCAGCCAGCGTGAAGTTGCTGTGCGAGATTGCGGCCGAACGCGGCCTGCTGGTCGACATGCACTGCGATGAATCCGACGACCCGCTCTCCCGCCATATCGAAACCCTGGCCGACGAAACCCAGCGCCTGGGCCTGCAGGGCCGCGTCAACGGCAGCCACTGCACCTCCATGCACAGCATGGACAACTACTATGTCAGCAAGCTGCTGCCGCTTATCGCCGAGAGTGGCGTCAGCGTCATCGCCAACCCGCTGATCAATATCACCCTGCAAGGCCGCCACGACACGTACCCGAAGCGCCGCGGCATGACCCGCGTGCCCGAACTCATAGCCGCCGGTGTCAACGTCGCCTTCGGTCACGACTGCGTGATGGACCCCTGGTACGGCATGGGCAGCGGCGACATGCTGGAAGTGGCGCACATGGGCCTGCACGTGGCGCAAATGACCAGCCAGAAAGGCATACGCCAGTGCTTCGACGCGGTGACGGTCAATGCCGCCAGGGTCATGCATTTGCAGRGCTATGGCCTGGACGTAGGCTGCGACGCGAGCTTTGTGTTGCTGCAGGCGCGCGACCCGGTGGAGGCAATCCGCTTGCGGGCGAACCGATTAAAAGTGTGGAAGAAGGGCCAATTGCTGGCGCAAACCCCGGAGGTGGTGGCAACGCTCCACTTGCCCGGCCGTCCCGATATCACCTCATTCCAGACTAGCTCGTAAAGACCCAACGCCAGCCACGTTCCCAGCGGAATCGTTGGCTAAGGCACGACGGCGTGCTCACACTCCAATCGGCAATTGGGCAATATTGGCAATTGGGCCTCCCGCTGCCAAAGCTCCCCTAAACAGATGATGCGCCATGAGCTCGGCTCACCAAGAATCAAGCGCCACACATCAAAAAAAGGGGGGATCCCATGCTCAAACTCTCGATTCTGACGGCCGCGTCGCTGGCCCTTGCCGGTTGCACGACCCAACTACAAACAAAACCTGTATCGAAAGAGGCGGATGCGACGGTCGGTGTGCTCTACAACCTGCCTATGGCAGCTTTCGACGCTGAAGCCAGGTTTCTTGTCAAGGGATGCTCAATATTGTCACCAGGTGGTGCCCCAGTCTTGGCGTACGAGTTAGTTGCGGGCTCAGCGGTACTCCATTTGGAGCCTGATCCACTCGAAACCTACAGCCTTCGCTACGAGTTGCTCAACTCACCCATGAAGGTTACCGCTGCCACCATCAAACTTCACCCGAACGGGATGATCAAGTCGCTGAGCGCCGAAGCTGATGATCGAACGGCTCAGGTAATTGCTTCTGTCTCGGGTACGGTATTAAATCTGGCTAAGGCGGTTGCGCTAGCGGGCGTGTCAGCAACCTCTGCCTCGGCATACGGCGATTGCGCAGATTTCATGACTGAGCGAATTGCGGAACGGCAAAAGATCTTGAGCAAAGATTTGCCTCTTCTGAAGGCAGCGGATAAGGACCAAAAAGACGACAAAGCCTTAGCTGCAGTCTGGACGAAGAAATTGAAGATTGAGCAAGATAAGCTTGCAAAAGTACGTGAGCGTAAAAGTAAGAGCCGGGACGTCGACGTTAAGCAACTGCTGCTTCAAATCGCAGATATCCAGTTCCAGATCGATTTGGCAACTGTGGACGGTCGAAAAGCAAAGAATCTGGTTCTTCAGGCTCGTCTGGCTTCTCTCACGGAGGACTTGACTACGACAGCCAGGTATGTAGGCTGGTCCCCTCGGCAGTCCAATGGCGAGAAAGTCTGCCAGGAATTCTCCTCTAGTCAAGCGGAATACTGGACCAGGCTCGCGACATCCAGCTTCGCACCCGACACGGCCAAACCGGCGGATGGAAAGCTTTTTTCTGCAGAGATATGTGTGCAAGTTCCCGAAAGAGCTCGAAAAGCCGGTGCAGCCACTGACGTCGTGGCAGGCGTGAAGGACGCTGAGTACGCAGGGGTTGTTTACCTGCTGCCATCGACGGGCTATGTTTTCGTAGGTGATAAAACCCAAAATGGCGTCAAATTTTATTCAGCAAACTCTGTAAGCCTGCCTCAATTTGGCGCCAAAGGCTTGGTGTGGTTGAAAAACGAGCCATTTGATAACAACTCGGTAAATGCTTCTTTCAACGAAGACGGATCAATGAGTGAGTTGAGCTTCAAAGCGGCCGCGAGGGCTGAGCGGGGGGCCGCTGCTGCATCGGATACGGCCAAATCCCTTGCAGATTTAATGCAACTGCGCGTCGATACCTTGAAAGCTAAAGCAGCGGCCACTGATGAAAGGCAAAAGAAAGAGCAGCAGAATCAGATCAATGCCATCGATTCCCAGATTGCTCTAACGACCAAACAAAATGAACTTGACCTGGCGAAGGCTTCGGCGGGTGACCCGCTTACAAAAGAGAAAGCCCTGCTCCAGAAGCAGATCGAAGTAGAAACGCTTAAACAGCAGTACGACGCACTTCTCAAGAAGAAAGTCGAGTAGCCCGTGAAAGCAGTAATTCTATTCAGTCTGGTGCTCTGGGCAGGGCACGGTACTGCTCAAGAAATTCAGCTAGGGGAAAGACTTGACAGTCGTGACGTTGAACAGCTCCGGGAACTTCGATTGGAACGGGCAAAAAGCCGTATCGCAGAGGTCAACTTGAATGACTCCACGAAAGAGCGATTGTTCAAGAGTTACGACCTCGATGTACTCGACGCARTTCTTAAGGATCAAAGCGGCCGTAGCGGCGTTGATCTGAATAACAAGGCAAACGCACGTTTAAACCTGCTCAAACTGGGCACCGCATTGAAAGATCAGATTCCCTCGGGAAGGATCAACGCAAGCGGAATAGATTCCAAGTTAATTCTGGAGCTGGCTCGCAAATCTTCAAACCCGGAGATCGCCTCTCGCATCCTGGATTCGAAGCTTCGCCTGGATAAAAATAACCGTATCGTGCTCGGACTCGGTGCGGTCTTTAGCACCAATCCCGAGGTGAACGCACCTGACAAATCCCAGCCTGGGAAAATCCCTGGGAATTACAAGGGACTCCAGCCGACGGTATGGAGGTCGGGTTTGCTTTACTCCGGCATGCTGGCGCTGACGCGTCCGGACAAAAACTACATGCTTTGCTCAGGGACGGTCATAGCGAAATACTGGTTTCTAACTGCAGCTCATTGCTTGCTAAACGAAGAGACGCGAGGTAAGTTTTCRCCGGCCGAGGTTGCGGTCTTCTTGCCATTTCAACAAGGTTCCGAAACGGTCAACGCGATGCGAGGACATCTGAATCTAAACATGAAAAAAGTTTTGGTCGAAGCAACCGAATGGCTCGGAGACGGTATTCCGGAAGCTTTCCCGAATACTGTTGACGCTCTTAACCAGATGATTCGAGAGGGAAAAGATATTGCACTTCTGAGGTTGAAGAAGTCGGATATGGACGCACTCCCCTCAAGTATTGAGAGCGTCAGAATACTCAGTGGTCTTCCCAAGTCTTCACAGGTCAGTGTAGTTGGCTATGGCGTTACCAACATTTATGACAACAGCGATCTCACATTAATGGTGGCAATTCGAAATAACCTACCTGAAGGCCTGGATGCCAACGCTGACCTGATCACTTTTGGCGCACCTGCAGGATCGACCGCAGGTGGTATTTGTGGGGGAGATTCCGGCGGAGGACTTTTCGCTGGGCGGGTGAATGGCATAAGTAGCAGTCCGCGACTGATTGGTGTAGTGAGTGCCCTGCTCCAATCTGCGGACACGAGCAGCGCGGACGCGTGCATCGCTTCCGCTCAAGGCCATGCATCCTTGCTAAGCTCACGAAATCATGGTTTTATCTGCGGCAGGCTTCCTGAAGCCTGCATTCAATAAACCCAACCTAAGTCTACTTGCCATGGCATTCAGTGACTTTTAAATCCTCTTACAGACCCATACAAGTGCAGAGTGTGGGCGTTCCCCACACTACTTGTGGTTTTCTCGCCCCCCGATGCCAATAGTCTGGGTGTGGTTCAAAAATCCTTACCCAATCACGTTGCGTACATTGACAGGAAGTTGCGGCGTTCTGTATCGGCTTGCAGCGCTGTGCGTGACCCGGTGGAGACCATCCGCTTGCGGGCGAACCGGTTGAGGGTGTGGAAGAAGGGCATGCTGTTGGCGGAGACAGCCGAAGTAGTGACAAAGTTGCGCATGAACGGAGACCGGGTGCGGGCGCGTTTTCACAGGCCTGAATCCAGCATCCGTAGATATTTCCCCTGTCTGCGGCGTGCTTTAACTATAAGATCAGCGCGATCACCAAAACAACAAGGTTGCAGCACAAGCCGCCTTCCGCCCGGGGACCAGAAGTGAAAACAGTGAAGAGCCTGACAGCACAAGCTTCGATCGTCAGGGGCCAATTTTCGCGGGTTCTGGTTCTTTGTGCCTTGGCCCTGCTGCCGGCGGCACGCGCATCCGCAGCGCAAAGCGCTGCGGATGCTTCTCGACACCCAGCCCTCTACCAGGTTGTGCAGGAACTTGATCAGGTTGCGCAACAACTACCCGGCTCCAGCAACCTGAAAAAAGCAGAGATACTGGAGGGCACTTTCAGGTTCGAGAGCGGCGTCAGTGCCGCCGACAGCGTCGCTCTGACCGGCAGGCTTGCACCGGATGCCAATCATTGGCTTGGCCCCTATACCCTCAAGCGCTTGCCCGGCGACGCGGACATGGAATTCAAGGCAGCTATCCGTCACGGCCTGCCCATCCCGGTTCCAACCCTGTCCTCACCTCGGCTGGGCGACACCTATATATTGCGCCTCCACGAATATGCAAGCCAGCAGAGCATCCGTTTCGATATCTTTAAAGCGGACCCGGTCGGCTCTCCGAACAGCGGCCTGTTTCGCTTCCATTTCAAGATCACCGCTCCTTACAAGGAAATGCTTGATTTTCTGGTCAACTCGCCTGTGCTCAGCGAAGCGCTGGTTGAGCGAATCAGTTTTGTAAAAAGCAACGCCGCATCCGTCACCGTGGAGGGCTGGGTCTATCTCGGCGACCTGGTGCTGGAGCAGGCGCAGGCCGTTGAATACCGCCAACAACTCGCCAAAGCAAGGCAAAGCGCCTTGGGCGCCAAGAACCCATTCACCGGCACAGACAGCGCCCAAGGCACGCGTGAACCGCTCGAGTCCGCATTGCTGGTGGACCTGGCCGTGGCGGGTGTTTTTGGCCAAGGAAGTGAGAAGTTTGCGCTGGTGATGCACAAAAAAACGCCTCCCCAACTCTACAGGGTGCGGGTCGGAAACTATCTCGGGCCCGAGCGCGGGAAGATCATCTCCATTACAGACAAGGAAATTGTGATCGTCGAGCAGGTTCAAGACGCGGAAGGCAAAAAAACCGAGCGTCGCTCCGCCCTCCCCGTCCCCGCTCTTGGCAAGCCGCCCTGGGCGCAATAGCAGCGGTCAGGTTCAATACGACAATCGGTCTTCATGGCCCCGCAAAACTCCGCGCAACGATTGACAACCGCGCGAACCGGCGGGCCCACCGTGCCTTGGCGCGACATGCTCCCGGCCGACCACGCCGGCGCCTACGCCATCCAGGACGCCACGCTCGCGGCCATTGGCCCCGTCGCCGGCTGGAAGGTAGGCGCCAAAGGCCCGCACGCCGAACCGCGTTGCGCTCCGCTTCCCGCATCAGGCATCCATGCGTCCGGCGTCACGCTCACAGGCCCCGCCTGGCGATGGCGCTGTGTCGAGCTTGAAGTCGCCTTCCGGCTTGGCCGCGACCTGGACCCCAAAGGCAGGCTGCTTGCACCCGCTGAACTGGCCGAAGCCTTTGACGCCGTGCAGCCGGCTATCGAGGTGGTGGAAAGCCGCTTGCTTGATGGCCAGACGGCCGACCCGCTGGCCCAGTTGGCCGACTTGCAATGCCACGGCGCCCTGGTGCTGGGCAGCCCGTCAGCTTTTGCGCCCGCTCGGCTGGACTTACGCACGGTAGAGGCATCACTAGACTTCGGCACAGCATCAGCAGCCCACACGCACGGCGGCAACCCGGCGCAAGACGTCTGGCGCCTGCTGTCGTGGCTTGCACGGCACTGCGCCCGGCGCGGCCAGCCGCTTCGCGCGGGCCAGATCGTGACCACCGGGTCCTGTACCGGCCTGCTGACCGCACCCCTGGACGAGACGGTGCGTGGTGAAATAGCGAGCGTCGGCGCGGTGGAGCTGCGTTTTGAACGCTAGGCGCAGGTAGCCAGTAACGCCAGTCAACCAGTAAGAGGTACCCCGTGAACTCATCCATTGCCCATGCCGAACTTATCGCCACTTTTAGAAGGACGGAAGCAGAGGCTGCCCACAAGTCCGGATTAATCAAGGCGGCTGCAGCCAAAGGCCCCAAGGCGATCCAGATGGCCGTCGAGACAGCAGACAAGGCAGCAAAACGCCGGGATGCGTACGCGAAAAAGCTCGCGGCGCTAGGGGTGGAGCTCAAGGTCTGAGCAATATCCGGCGCCCTCCCCGCGAAGGACAAGGGTTGGTTGCGGATAATCGGGATTTGGAGAGAAACCCGATGCAAACAGACGCACCAGAAGACGCACTGGACGAAGCACCCGACGACGAACCGGAGCCGATCGAGGAATACGTCCCCGGCGTCGCCAACGGCCGGCATTACATGGCCAGGCTGTGCCACCTCCCTGACGGTCCCTGGTACATCGATGTCGTACACGTTGAATCGCTGCCGCCCCTGCACGACAGCGACAGGACCTGGCCCACGCGTGCTGAAGCCGTTGAGGCGGCAGACAAGCTGGTTTCCAATCTGGCGCATTGACGGAAGACCCGGCGCCCCTCCTGGCGCGCAAACGTAACGGCGCGTTAGTGCCCTTGTAGCCCGGGCAAGCACCTCCATTTGAAACTCAGCAGCCCGCCGGGCCTGCATCTGCACCCAAGGAGCTTTCATGTTCAAACGTCTGACCCTGCTTTGGGTTGTGATACGCGGCGATGCCCGGCGGCTGTGGACTGCCCTGCGCCATCCCGAAGCGCCCGTTTGGCTGAAATGGGGTACAGCAGCGATTGCGCTCTACCTGTTCTCCCCCATTGATTTCATCCCCGACTTCCTGCCGGTCATCGGAATTGCTGACGATCTCGTGCTGGTTCCGCTGGCGATCCGGTGGCTGCTCAACCGCCTGCCGCCCGGGATCGCCGATCCGGCGCCGAAGCGTTCGGCCTGAGCACTGGCGATGCTGTAATGGGCATCCCAAGCCAGTTCGCCATTTCAGCTCGCCCTTTCTATTGATGCCCACACGCCCCGTTTCACTGAACATTCCGCTCCCTTCGGGCGGCACCACCTCCGGCCTGCTGCAAAAACCTGCCAGCGCCAAGGCGTGCTATGTGTTCGCCCACGGCGCAGGCGCAGGCATGAACCACGCCTTTATGGAGGCGATTGCTCAGGGCCTCGTGGAACGCGGCATCGCCAGCTTGCGCTTCAATTTTCTGTTCATGGAACAAGGCTCGAAACGATCGGACTCTCCCACCGTTGCCCATGCGGCGATCCGGGCGGCAGTTGCTGAAGCGGCGCGGCAAATGCCTGATGTGCTGCTGTTTGCCGGTGGCAGGTCCTACGGTGGTCGCATGAGCACGCAGGCGCAGGCGGCTGAGCCATTGCCCGGACTGAAGGGCCTTGTGCTGGTGGGCTTTCCATTGCACCCAGCCGGCAAGCCTTCAACCGAACGCGCCGCGCACCTGGACGGCGTGAAGTTACCGATGCTTTTTCTGCAAGGCACGCGCGACGGCCTCGCTGATCTGGACTTGATCACCCAGACCACGGCAAGCCTGGGCAAAAGGGCAAGCCTGCACATCGTGGATGGCGCCGACCACGCCTTCCATGTGCTGGTGCGTTCAGGCCGCACCGATGCGCAGGTGCGCGAGGAATTGCTGGACACCATGGCCACGTGGATGACGAAGCACCCGCGTGCAGCGTGATCATCAGCGCCCTGATGTACCGGGAGAGCCGCTTTGCGCTCTGTATGGTGTGTGAGGCAAGACAAATACCCGCTTAAACCTGACCGCCGCTAGGCATGGCTGCTGACAGGCGATGCGCCTTATGCCCCCCCAGACTGGCCTGACTACGAAAGCCCGTCATGCCGTTCGATACCCCTTCCTCTCTTCGCCCTGTAACCCCACAGCTTTCCCGGCTCTCCCGTCGCACCCTCGTCACTGCCTTGTGCCTCACCGGGCTGGGCCTGGCCGGCAACGGCGCATGGGCGGCCAAGCCCAAAAACACGGCGGCGGGCAACCAGCCCCTTGACACAGAAGCCTTCAACAACGCCACCGACAGTCCCTTGCTGCGCAGTGGCAGCAAAGGCGCAGCGGTAGCGCGCGCACAGATCATGCTGGACCGGGCCTGGTTCTCCTGCGGGGAGATCGATGGGCGCTTTGCCACCAACATGCAGCGCATGGTCAAGGCCTACCAGATCGCGCACGACCTCAAACCCACGGGCACCGTCACTGCGGAAACCTGGGCTTCGTTGCGCAAGGACGGTGCTCCGCTTCTGACAAGCTATACCGTGACAGAGAAGGACGCAGCCGGCCCGTTTGAAAAGACGCCTGTGGCGATGGACGAGCGCGCGAAGATGAAAGCGCTGGTGTATGAATCGGTGGAAGAAGCGCTGGCGGAAAAATTCCACACCAGCACCGGCTACCTCAAGCAGCTCAACGGCGGCATCAACATCGAGGCCGGCAAGCAAATCACCGTGCCATATATCGCGGTCAGCGCCATGCCGGTCAACGCGGTTTCCATCGAAATCGACAAGTCCGAGCGTGTGCTCTACGTGCTGGACACCGCCAAGCGGTTGGTGGCGGGTTTTCCCATCAGCATAGGCAATGAAAAGAACGACCCGCTGCCGCTGGGCATGATGGCCATCAAGAACGAGGTCAAAAATCCCGGCTTCACCTACAACCCTGCGCTGCTGAAAAACGCACCCAAGGATGCGCAAAAGGTCGACATCGCAGCCGGTCCCAACAACCCCGTCGGCACCATCTGGCTGGGCCTGACCAAACCGCACTGGGGCATTCACGGCACACCCAACCCTTCCAATGTGGGCCATTCCGAAACCAATGGCTGCATTCACATGACCAACTGGGACGCAGAGCGCCTCTCGACCCTGGCGAAAGCCGGCTTCAAAGTGAGTGTCAAGGCTTGATGGCATCCACACCCGCCCGCCTCAAGAGAACGGCGTTTGCCATCTGCGCGTTGCTGGCCGTGGCGGCAGGCGTGATGCTGGGCACGCGCAAGGAAGAGGCAGTTACACAAGTCATACAGCCCGCTACACCGCCAGCCCGCCAGGCGCTGGTGCCCGCCGTGCCGGCAAGAGAGGCCGACAAGCCACCGCTTGTGGTTCAGACCATAGAGGCAGCCGCGCCCTCACCTGCCCTGCCGCCCCCACCCGCATCTGTCGCCGATGACACGGACATTTCGCAGTTACGGCTACGCGTCCTGACACTTCCGGTGCAAGGCGTCATGCCCGCCCAGCTCAGCGACACCTACACCCAGGCGCGCGCAGCAGGAGCCCCGCATGAAGCCATAGACATCATGAGCCCACGCGGCACGCCAGTGCTCGCCGTCGAGGACGGCAAAGTGGCCAAGCTGTTCCTGAGCAAGCCAGGCGGCATCACGATTTACCAGTTCGACCCGGCCAGCCAGTACGCGTACTACTACGCACACCTGGACCGCTATGCCGAAGGCCTCAGCGAAGGCGCCAGCCTGCGCAAAGGCCAGGTCATCGGCTATGTCGGCAGCACCGGGAATGCATCTCCCGACGCACCGCACCTGCACTTCGCGATCTTCAAACTGGGGCCGGAGCGCCAGTGGTGGCGCGGCGCACCGCTGAATCCTTATCTTGTCTGGCGCGACGCCAGGCCGTAAACAACCCGGCCGATGACGTGCCGGCTCATGCTGACGCGCTATGCACTTGCCAGCCTGGCAAGCGCCTTCACCCCTGCCTTCCTGAACAGTCGCGCACCTAACCGCAAACCGCCGCAGGGCAGGCGGCTCCTTCACGACCTCAACGACCACGCAAGACCTGAACAACAGATGGTTGTTGTTATCGAGGCCGAGTGCATCACGCTTTCGCGGGTATAAATCCTGCATTGCCACCTATTTCTGCCGATAGTTGGCTTGAATA
Source organism: Polaromonas sp. P1_F1 (assembly GCF_056405795.1). Taxonomy (NCBI): domain Bacteria; kingdom Pseudomonadati; phylum Pseudomonadota; class Betaproteobacteria; order Burkholderiales; family Comamonadaceae; genus Polaromonas; species Polaromonas sp. P1_F1. The sequence goes on along the minus strand of NZ_JBFUBJ010000010.1, from coordinate 103,979 downwards.
TAAGATCGGCGCGATCACCAAAAACAAGCTTGCTGCGCAAGCCGCCTTTCATCGGAGGGAGACCGATACGTGAAAACAGCAAATACCCACGCAAAAGAGCGTGGCCCTGAAAACCAGAGGGTGGGTTCTGGTTTTTTGTGCCCTGGCCTTGCCGCCGTCGAGAAACAGGCTCACTCGTACCGCCCGGCAGCCCGGGCAGCGATACAGCCATGACACGAACCCTGCGCGCCATTCTCTGCAGCATGCTTCTGCTCCAGAACGGGGCTTTTGCGGCCAATGCCTCGTCCGTGCCGACTCCCTTCACCACTGCGTTGTACGGAACACCGGTAGGCAGCAATGCCGCGCAGGCCTACTTCCTCGTGAATGTCTTGCGCAGTGCCGAAGCGCCCAAGGCGGACTTTGAAGCCTTGCGCAACGAACTGCTGTATGGCTATGTGGCGCAGGTCACCGGCGCGGCGCCACCACCGGCCCTGGCTGTACCCGAGCCCAAGACCAGTGCCTGGAAGTCATTCCTGCGCCGATTGCCGGGCGGTACGAAAGCACCGGCAGACGATGTGGCCGTGGCCATCGCGCGCGGCCGGCAGCGCGACGACGTGATGGGCCCCGCTTTCCGCGCTACCTGGCAGGCGGCCTTCAACCAGGCACTAGCCCTGCGCTGGGAATCCGGCGCCGCGCGCGCGCCGCTCTTCACGCTGGATATGCGCGACATGCAGCCCATCGCGCCCGGCATCTGGGCTGCGCCTTCTGCCGAAGGCCAGGTACGCCTGATGCTGTCGCTGCGCCTGGCCAACACCAGCTCCGTGCCGCTGCCGCTCTACCGCCCCGACATCATCTTGCAAGGCACGCTGCGCTTTACCTGCGACTGGGACCGGGTGCGAGCACCACAAAGCGTCATGCGCGCCAATGAAGTCACCTTGTTGCAGCCCGGCGCCCAGTCCGAACCCCTGGCGTGCGAGGCCCCCCCGGTGGCCGGGTACTGGCGCGAGCAATTGGCTGCGCTGCAGGCGGCCAACGGCAAGGCAGGCCTGCAGACCGTGCTGGTACCGCATGACCTCGACAGTGCCCAGCGCCTGTACCACACAGAACTGGCATTCGCGAATGCATCGCCATTAAGAGTCAGCTGGAGCCAGCGCCAGCTGAAGGCCCGGCACGAGCCGTACCGCCAGTGGTCTCCCGCCAAAAATGCACTGGACCCACCCGAGTCGGGCAGCCTGACGGCTGCGCCGCATCACGGATGGGCGGCAACTGTCTCACTGCTGACGACCTTCCTCGGCGCCACCGTGTTGGCGCTCGGCCTGTTTGCCGGCGGCCGCACGGCGCGCAGCGCGGGCGTGCCGGAGGGCGTGGTTGCCGTGGTGACGGTGCTGGTGGTGGGCGGTGCGTGGATTCTGGCCACCATGAAAATGGGCAGCGGCGGCACGGGTTACGACCATCCCCTGTATCTCGGAATTGCCTTGGGGGCGGGCTTCGTCGGGCCGGTGGTACTGGGAGTGGTGGCCCTGCATGCCCTGCACAAGGTGCTGGACGACGAGGAGATGCAATGGTGGCAAGCCGTAGCCACCGGCTGGCGCCTCGCGCTGAACGTCACCGCGAAAACAAGCCGGGCCGAGTTCTGGGGATTCCTGGCGCATTGCGCCTGGTTATGGGCGCTGGCGCGCGTTTGCCTTATGCCGCTGGACCGCTGGATAGGTCTCGCCTTGCTGGTCCCGGTGGTGACGCTGACGGCCCGCCGCATGCTCAGCATGACGAGTCAGGAATGGCTCGAGATGGGGGTGATCTTGGTGTGCCTGCTACTGCTTGTGCTGATGTGAGGTGCTGCGAGGTGGTGGCGAAGTCGCGGCCGCCAAAAACAACGTTCCTGACTTGATCTCTCAGGCTGTCACCAGTTTGACGGGTACAGCCGACTCTTTCTCCTGAACGACCGCATATTCCACAGCCAGCCGCAGCATCGTGGGTGTGACGTAGTGGCGATGCACATAGTCAATGGCCGCCATGTAAAAGCGGCCAAAGGCATTCTTGCAATGAACCCGCGTACCCAGCATCACATCCACATGATGCTTGTCGACGATTTCCACGCTGACACAGGACCTGAACAGCAGATGTTTGTCATTGGCGCCCAGAATGACCTGCGCCTTGGTATCGGCTGTATTAACGCTTTGGTCAAGCACCGGGTAACGGTTGGCGAACAGGTTGCTGGTGTCCGGTGACAACAGCGAAGACACAGGGCAGCCCAATGGCGATGTACGCAGGCCCAGGGGCTTAACCAGAACATTGCGCAGCGCCATCAGATTGGACACACCGCTGGGCGCATTGAGCAGAAAGCCCTCCAGGACTGCGGCGAGCAGATTTCTGGCGCTGCTGTGCCCGAAGTTGGTACCGGTCACGCGCAGGCGAAAAGTGTCTTCATGATGGACGCGCAGTTCGGTCAGTTGCTGAAGCAACAGCGAATCCACTGGCGGGCTGCTGAGCTCCTTGACGCTTCGGGCGGATCCGCCATGTGACAGAAAGCCCGACGCCCCTTTCCACGAACCCCACAAGCCTCGCATCACGCCTGCGCCGCTGCGCACAGTGTTGCATACCACCCGGTGGAACGTCCCGGGCGGAGCATCCAGCGACAAGGTCGTGGTCGGCACGGTATCAGCTTTGAAGTCCTTGGCCTGAAGCAACGCCTTCACCTCGTCCGGCAGCAACTCCGTCAATGATGGGATGCTCGCCTTATTGGTCAGCACCTCCTGTTTCAATGACTCCGACAAATTCCCGCCCAGTTCATTCGTATGGCAAGACAACGCAAAGAACACAGGGTGCAAGGAATTACGCGAGAGCGGAGAAAACTGGTGCCAGGTTTCACCACCAAAACGCACGGTGAACATGCAGTCAGGCGGTATGTTCACAAAACGCAGGGCGCGGATGAAGTTCTGCGGGTCTTCCTGGATTTGTTGTTCCGACGCGCTGGAAAAGCGCAACTGGGCTCCACCGCTGCCCGATACCGCCGTAAATATGCGGTGCCCCGCATGGCGGTGAAACGGATGGCCTTTAGGCCCCACGACAAATGAATACAGCGACGTTGCGTCACCTTTGGGAAAGTTGGTCCCACCCAGTTTAGCTGATGGCTCATCCAACTCATCGACAAATGCGCTGTGCTGGCGCTGCCTGGATGCCACGCTGGCAAATAAATGGTTGCCTGCACCATGACCGATCTGGGCGATCAAAGACACCTCGACGGCCAAACCGCCCGATTCGGATGGAATGCGAACCGACGGAAACGTTTCAATCACCTGTGTGAGATTCAGCATGGGTCCCTCTCTCCTTGTTACCTGGCTTTTGGTGTTTTGGCCGCAACGCGTTCCCGTTTCAGGGGCCGCGCGACCGGGCATAGTTCGAATGCATAACCCGTGAGGCTGTTGACGAGGCTGTCACCGTTGAGCTTGTAGAGCACAAACTGGCCGCTGCGCTCGCTGGTCACCAAGCCGGCGTTTTCAAGCACCGACAGGTGGCGAGAAACGGCCGGCGTGCTCATGGCAAAGCGCTCGGCCAGCTCAGTGGTGCTGAGTTCTTTCTCGGTGAGGTACGCCAGAATTTGGCGCCTGGGCCTCGAGGCGAGCGCTTCAAATATTTTGTCAAGGGATGCAGGCATTGATGTATTAACTTATTTGTTAATAACTTTATTCAAGATGGTCCGTGCTGTCAAGCGGCTTCTGGCCTGAGGCCGGCGCTTTTCTTTGCCCCATCGATCCGCTAAGCTTTGCTTCGTCCCCACTTCAGGTACCAAGGCCACCCCATGACAAGCTACTGGCTCATGAAATCCGAACCCGAAGAATGCTCGGTCGAAGACGCGCTCGCGGCGAAGGACTCAACAGTCCCCTGGGTCGGCGTTCGCAACTACCAGGCGCGCAACTTCATGCGTGACGGAATGCAAGTCGGCGATGGCGTGCTGTTCTACCACTCAAGCTGCGCCGAGCCGGGCATTGTCGGCATCGGCCGGGTGGCATCTACGGCCTACCCTGACCCTACGCAGTTTGATGCGAAGTCGCCCTACTACGACCCCAAGTCAAAACCTGAAGAACCGCGATGGATGCTGGTGGATGTGCAGGTATTGCGCAAGATACCCAACATCACCCTGCCCGTCCTGCGTGCACGGCCAGAACTGGCAGACCTGCAGGTGCTGCGCAAGGGCAACCGCCTTTCCATCACGCCCGTCGAGCCGCAGCACTGGAAAGCCATCACCAGCAAAAAGTGAGAAACCTGTCAGGCGCCGGACTGCGGCAGGCTTTGCAGGCGGCGCAACCCGAAGAGGTCCTTGATGATGATCTGGCCGCGCTGGCTTTTCAGGAAACCTTCGGCCACCAGCCCCTGCATCAGCCGCGCCACCACTTCACGCGACGTACCCAGATGCCCTGCCAGCTGCTGCTGTGTCGTTTTCAGTACCCCGTCGGACGAGGCGTGCAGCAACACAAAATGCACAAGGCGTTGCCGGTGGTTGAAGGAATGAACGGCATCGAGTTCTGCCATCAACCTGAAAACAAGCGTCGAGAGCGCATGCAGCGTCAGGTCCTGGATGCACGCTTCCTGCTTGAAGAGCTGCCGGTACAACGGACCGGGGATGACGGCGACACGCGTCGCCTTGTCGGCCTGAACCCAGGCGGGATAAAGAAGATCGTTGAACAGGCAGTTGAGCGAGAGCACGCAGGTCTCGCCGGGCTCCACCAGATACAGCGTCGCCTCGGTGCCCGCAGGCGTGATGGTGTACACGCGCAGCCGGCCCGACAGCACGACATAGGCGCCGGAGGCAGGCTGACCCTTGTGAATGATGCCTGTTCCCGCCAGTGCACTCATTGGAACCGCACCCTGGGTTAACAGGTTACGGCCGTCGGCACTCAGGCGGCTGAAAGGCTCGAAAAGGGCAAGTTCACGTAAGACCTGCATATTGCTCCATTCGCGGCAACCTGCCGCACCGTCAAACCATCGGTGCCACGTGGCCACGCTTGATCCATAACAGGGCACCTTCAGAACTGGCCAGGGCGGGCTGCCTGGTGTGTGGATTTCGCAGCCAGCACACCGCGCCGAGGTCCTGCGCACCCGCAGCGCGTGCGTTCGTATCGTCGCCGGCTTCGACACGGACCGAGCCCTCGACGACAAGCATTTCCTGACCGCCATGCGCGTACTGCGCGGCCATGGTACACCCCGGTTCCAGCCGTTCGAGGAATGCGGTTTCCCTGGGGCCCTCGTACAGCAATGCACGCCGATGCCGGGCGATTCCGGCATCCACCCAGGGCCTGTCTGCTGCACGGATGACGACGCGGCGCTGTTCAAGCGGGTCCATCTGCCGCAGCTTGACGAAAATGGTACAGCCCTCGTCGCTGAAGGGCCTGTGGCTGGAGCCCGGCGGGTTGCGCACATAGGTACCGGGGCCGTACGAGCCGTGCTCGTCGGAAAATACGCCGCAAAGCACAAAAAACTCTTCGCCCAGCGCATGCGAATGCGCGTCAAACCGGCTACCAGCCGCATAACGCACGAGTGACGTTGCCAAAGCCACCTCTGCACCGGTACGCTCGAGCATGCGCCGCTCGACCCCGGGTTGCGGCGACGGCAGCCACGGCAGCGACCCGGCCCGTAGGAGGACGGGCTCCGTGCGGTCGGCGTTCACGTGCATCAGCTCCATCAGAACTTCTCCGACGCGGTTCGCAGGTCCAGCTCCTGCGTCCATGCCGTGCACGCCTGTTGCGCCAGCCACAGGAAATTGGCAGCCACGCCGTCGGGCGCCATCACCGGGGCTTCTGCTGCCGCGTAGCGGGATGCGGCAGCAGAGCCGCGAAGCATGCCGTCCAGCACGACGTGGGCCACGTGGATGCCCTGCGGCTGGAACTCTCTTGCCAGTGACTGCACGAGCCCACGAAGGGCAAATTTGCCCGCGGCCATGGCCGCGAAGCGGGCCGAACCGCGCAGCGAAGCCGTGGCGCCGGTGAAGAGCAGGTTGCCGCGCCCCACGGCCAGCATGCCCGGCAGCACGGCCCGGGCGCAGTGCGCCGCCCCGACAGGGCCGGCTTCAAGGCACTCGCGCAGCGCACTCGCCTCCAGTTCAAGAAAAGGAGCAACTGCCAGATGACCCGCGTTGTACAGCAGCGTGTCGATGTGCCCGTGGCGCTCAACCAGGGCCGCGACGGCTTGCGCCACTGCGTCACCATCCGCCAGATCGCAATCTGCGCGCCGCAGGCCCGCCACTTCGTACCCCGCCCCGCTGAACTGCAGCGCGAGCGATTCGCCGAGCACGCCACCGCTTCCCGCGATGAGTGCGAAGGGCCGGCTCACAGCACCCCCAGCAGGCGCCCGATCAACACCAGTGTGGCCGCCCAGCCCGCTGCCCAGGCAAGGGTGCGTGCGCCGGGAACACCAAGCGTGTAAACCAGGTAATGAACGAGCCGCGCAAAAAAGTAGACGGCGCAGGCGATGGCCGTCACCGAATCGGCTCGGCCGCTGGCCTGCACGGCCAGCACGGCCGGCGCAAAAATCACCAGGTTTTCGGTGGCATTGGCCTGGGCCCGCTGTGCGCGCTGGGCCCATTCGACAAGGGGTTTTTCTGTGGCGGTCGGGTTGGCCAGCGTACCGCCCAGCCCGCGCACGGCGATGCGATTGAGGACATAAGGCAAGGCGAACAACGCCGCAGCGGCCAGGGTCAATGCCAGCCAGTAGATTTCCTTGGACATGATGGGTTTTTCCTTCTTCGTGACATGCCGCAATGCGGGCACGAACGCGAAGATAGCCGCGCCGGGAAAAGCGTTCTGTAGCTTTTGCTACAGAGCCACAAAAATCTGGAAGACCTGATCATCCTGCGCAAGGGCAACCGGCTGTCCATCAAGCCGGCGGAGCCAGCGTTGGCGCGTGATTACCAAACTGCTGGCGAAGTAGCCCTCGCAATCAGGGCACGTCGCCCTGCCCGCGCAGCACCTGGCCCGCACCTGCGCATACGGTGTTGCCATCGCGGCAAGCGAGCTGGCCGTTAACAAAAACGGCATCAATACCTGAGCTGACCTCGGTCGGATGCCCATAGCTCGCGTTGGCGTTCACGCGGTCCGGGTCAAAGATGACGATATCGGCGTGATGGCCCGGCGCCAGCGTTCCCCGGCCTGTAAGGCCAAAGCGCCGGGCGCTGAGGCCGGTCATCTTGTAGATGGCTGTCTCGAGCGAAAAGAGCTTTCTCTCGCGCACGTAATGCCCCAGCACGCGGGGGAAAGTGCCCCACAGGCGCGGGTGCGGCCGCACGTCATGCGCCAGGCCGTCGGAGCCGACCATGGCCATCGGGTGGCTCAGGATGCGGCTGACATCGTCTTCACTCATGGCGAAGTAAATGGCCCCCGCCGGCTGCAAGGCACGGGCCACGTCTTCTTCGGTCTGGTTGCGTTCGCGCGCCAGCTCTTTCAGCGAACGGCCGGCCACACCCGGCTCGGGTTGCGACCAGGTCACCAGCACGTCGCTGGACTGCTTCACACGGGACGGCAGCAGCATGGTGGACGAGGCGTTGTAGGGGTAGCAGTCAAGGCACACCGCTTGCCCTTGCGCGGCCTGCTCCAGCAGAGCCAATGTCTGCACAGACCGGCCGTGGTTGGCCGTGCCGACCAGCTTGTGATGGGAGATCACGGTGCCCACACCCAGCTCGCGGCCAATGTGCAGGGCCTCGCGCAGCGCCTCGTCAATGGCGTCGCCTTCGTCGCGAATGTGCATGGCCACGATGCCTCCCGCCGCCTTGAGCTGTGCGCCTACGGCAATCACCTCTTCGGCCGTCGCGGCTTTTGCGGGCGGATAGTACAAACCCGTCGACAAACCAATGGCCCCAGCGTCTAGTGCGGCCGTGAGTTCTGCCGCCATGGCAGCAGCCTCTTCAGGCGTTGCGGCCCTTTCAAGGTCTGCCACGTGCTTGACCCGCAGCGTGGAATGGCCAACAAGGCAAGCCACGTTAACGGCCAGGCTGGACTGGGCCAGCGCGTCGAGGTAGGCCGCAAAACTTCGGTAGACCCAGCCGTCGGTTCCCAGAATGTCCAGCGGCGCTGGCGGGTTGGCGGTTTCCAGCGGGGCCAGGCTGACGCCGCAATTGCCCGCTATGACTGTCGTGACGCCCTGCGACAGCTTGGGGTGCGGGCCCGCCGTGGGCATCAGCAGCAAGCGGTCGTCATGGGTGTGTGTATCAATAAAGCCCGGCGCCACGATGCGCCCAAGCGCACTGACGCGCTCTGTTGCCGGTGCAGATGCCAGGTCGCCGATGGCAGCAATCTTGCCCTGGAATACACCCACGTCGGCACGCAGGCGGGGCGCGCCAGTTCCATCAATCACCTCGCCGCCTTCAATGATGACATCGAACATGCGCGTTCAATCCAGGTGGACGCCGGCGCGCTTGACGACATCCGCCCACATCCGCGTCTCCCGCATGGCGCGGTCAAACAGGCGGTCGGGTGGGCCCATGGTGGTTTCGAAGGAAATGGCGGCATAGCGTTCATTGACGGTGGCATTCCCCAGCACCTTGTTGATTTCGCTGTTGAGCCGCATCACGATGTCCCGCGGTGTACCGGCCGGCGCCACGATGCCGCCCCAGGCCGTCGTTTCATAGCCTTTAACGGACTCCCCGATGGTGGGCACGTCGGGCAACTGCACGCTGCGTGCCCGGCCTGAGACGCCCAGCGCCTTGACGCGGCCGCTCTTGATGTGCGGCGCGATGGACGACAGGTTGTCGAACATCAGGTCGACCTGGCCGCCCATCAGGTCCTGAATCGCCTGCGGGCTGCCGCGGTAAGGCACGTGGGTCATGAAAGTGCCGGTCATGCTTTTGAACAGCTCGCCCCCCAGGTGCCCGGTGGTGCCGTTGCCGGGAGACGCCATGCTGAGCTTGCCGGGCCTGGATTTGGCCAGCGCAATCAAATCGGCCACGTTATTCACGCCAAGGTCGTTGCGCACGACAAGCGCGTTTTGCACATAGCCGATCAACGCCACGGGTACCAGTTGCTTGTCGGGGTCGTACGGGAGTTTGGAGAAAAGGGCTTTGTTGATCGCCAGCGTGACCACGTTGCCGTAGCCCAGGGTGTAGCCGTCCGGTGCGGCCCGCACGATCTCCTGCATGCCGATGTTGCCGCTTGCGCCGGGCTTGTTGTCAATCACAAAAGGCTGCCCCAGCGTCTTCATCAACTCGCCGGTAAGGATGCGGCAAATGTTGTCCGGCGAGCCACCGGCAGAAGACGGCACGATCAACCGGATGGGCCGGTCGGGCCAGGCGGCGCGCGCCAGCAGGGGCGACGCTGCCATCGCCGCGGCACCCAGCGTGAGAAGCGCTCGCCGGCTTGCTTGAAATTCAGTCATGAAGGCCACCTTTAGGGTTGATCAATGAGAAAACTGAATGATGCTTGGACAAATCTTTGGCTACAAACGACAATTTGTCCGTCTTCCATGTTTTTTTCTCATGCACCATGATGCTACGCGCGCCTTCCACGATGTCCCTGCTGTGCCTTGAAGCCAGCGCGCGGCTGCGGTCTTTTACTGCAGCAGCGCAAGAGCTTCACCTGACACAAGGCGCAGTCAGCCGCCAGATCATGGCGCTTGAAAGCCGCCTTGACCTCAAGCTGTTTGTGCGGCGCCGGGATGCGGTGGTCCTGACGGAGGCCGGCCGCTATTACCTGGAAGAAGTCAGCGCCATTCTCCAGCGCCTTGAGCGCGCCACGGCCAATGTGATGGCACTCAAAGGGCGCGGGGGTTCGCTGACGCTGTCGGTCGGCGCATCGCTGGGCAGCTACTGGCTGATTCCGCGCCTGCCGGACTTCACCCGCGCGTACAGCGAAATCACTCTTAACTTCGCCACCCGCGTGGGCTCGGTTGATTTCAAGAGCATGCCGGTAGATGCCTCGCTCGAATTTGGCGACGGGAAACGGCCGGGCCTGCACAACGACTTTGTTTTGCCCCTGGCCATGGCTCCGTATGCCGCACCGGCATGGATAGCCAAAAACGGAAAGTCGCTGACGTCCCGAACGCCTTTATCCGCCCTGGTACACCACACAACGGTATTGGACGCCTGGCAAAAGTGGTTCGACTACGCAGGCATGGAAATCGGCACCGGGCAAGAGGGGCCACGCTATGAGTTGATGTCGATGGCCCTGAATGCCGCGGTGGTGGGCCTGGGCGCAGTGCTGCTGCCTGATTTCATGGCCAAGGATGCGGTCGCCACCGGCCGCTTGCGCCAGCTTTCGAAGAAACAATGGGTGTCTACGCGCGGCTACTACCTGGTATATCCAGAAGAGTCGGCCGGGCTTGAAGCCCTCAAGGTATTTCGCACCTGGCTGCTGGCGGAAGCGACAGCTGGGCAGGTCTGAGACAAGGGCAAGTTGCAGGCCTATCCGCCGGCAGACTTGAGCGCCACCAGCACCACAACGACCACAGCCAGAACCAGCGAAACACCCCGCCAAAACGCCACCGGGTTGCGCTCAAGCAAGGCCGGACGGGTCTTGTCCAGGAATGACTGGTTGGGGTGACGCAGGTCGTACAAGAACTCCGACAGCTCACCATAGCGCTTGGCGGGATCGGGGTGAACGGCCTTGCGCAGCACGCCGTCTATCCATGCGGGTATGTCACGGTCTTCGTACAGCACCGAGTCATAGCGCAGCTTGCTTTGCGCGGCCCGGGTCCGGCATTTGGCCACTTCAGCGCCGTAGGGCAGCTTGCCCGTCAGCATCTGGTAGGTGATGACCCCGAGTGAGAACAGGTCTGAGCGCGTGGTACCGCCCTCGCCCACAAAATACTCCGGCGCCGAATATTGGGCCGTGCCCAGGATGTCGTTGTGCCCGCCGGGCGCATCTGCTTCCACTAGGCTGGCTACGCGGGTTGATCCAAAGTCAATGATTTTCGCCGTACCGGTCTTGTCGATCATGACGTTCTCGGGCCGCAGGTCCTGGTGCAGCATCTCCAGCCGGTGAAACGCGCGCAGGCCTTTGGCGATTTGCTCCACCAGCCCACGCACGGCTTCCAGGCCGGGCCGGGGGTTGTCAATCATCCACTGGCTCAGCGTTTGCCCGTCGATGTATTCGGTGGCCACATACACATAGTGGCGCTTTCGGGTCGGTACATAGGGCTTCAGCACATGTGCGCTGTTGATGCGCCGGGCGATCCACTCTTCTGTCAAAAACCTTTCAAGGTAGGCCGCGTCGCCACCCAGGTCTATCGACGGGGTTTTCAGGATGACAAGCGCACCCGTTTCGTTGTCTGTGGCCAGGTAGATGTGGCTGCGACTGCTGCCGTGCACTTCGCGGATGATGGTGTAGCCGTCAAACTGCGTCCTGGCCTCCAGGATGGGCGGAAGCGGCAGGCCCGACAGCTGCTGGAGCAGCTCGCCGGCCTGCCCGTTGGGCAGCTCATCGACGCGGACAATTTGTGCCGTGAGGTTGTCGCCACTGCCTCGCTCCAGGGCTTTTTCGACGATGGACTTGGCTGCCATATCCAGCCCGCCAGGCTCGTCGGCACAGATGTGGATGAGGCCGGCCATGTCGTATTCGCTGACGTGTTCATACACGCCGTCGGTGGCCAGAAGAAAGATGTCGCCCTGCTCCACCTGCTGGGTCTGGTAGTCGATCTCAAGCTGCGGCTTGAAGCCCAGCGCGCGGCCCAGATAGCTTTGGCCCTGGGAAATCCACACACGGTGGTCGTTGGTCAGTTGTTCCAGCGCCTTGCCGCGCAGGCGGTAAATGCGTGAATCACCGACATGAAAAATATGCGCAGTGGTCGACTTGATGACCATGGCACTCAGGGTGCACACATAGCCTTTGTCCTTGTCGTAGCGGTACTGGCTTTTCTGTGTCTGCGCATGCAGCCAGGAGTTGGTGGCGCTCAGGATCCGCTCGGCCGATGTCTTGACCGACCAGGCTTCCGAGGTGCAGTAATAGTCCTCAAGGAAACCGGTGACGGCGTACTGGCTGGCCACGTCGCTGACGGCACTGCTGCTGATGCCGTCGGCCAATGCAATGGCAATGCCCTTGGCGCTCAGTTGCGGCTCTTTGGGTACATAGATGCCGTGGAAATCCTGGTTGGTTTCCTTGCGGCCCTTGTCCGAATACTGGCCTGCCGATATCTTCAGTTCACTGGACATGTGGGGTACCGGCAAAGCCCCCGCGCATCTTTGTATCTTGCATGCGCGGGAGCTTTTGTTTTGAAAGCAGATTATTTAAAGGAACGTGACGGTCCGGTTTTAATGTGCGTGGCATACAGCGTCAAGCCGGTGAAGGCCAGGCCGCCCACCAGGTTGCCCAGCACCGTCGGAATTTCGTTCCAGATCAGGTAGTCCATGATGGTGAAATGCGCGCCCAGCAGCAGGCCGGACGGGAACAGGAACATGTTCACGATGGAATGCTCGAACACCATGTAGAAGAACAGCATGATGGGCATCCACATCGCGATCACCTTGCCGCTCACCTGGGTGGAGATCATCGCCCCCACCACGCCGGCCGACACCATCCAGTTGCACAGCATGCCGCGCACGAACAATGTGAGCATGCCGTTGGCGCCGTACTTCTGGTAGCCCAGCGTGCGGTTCTCGCCCACAACGCCGATGGCCTTGCCCACGGCGTTGGGCTCGGTCGAAAAGCCGTTGGTGACGTAGATTGCCATCATCACGGCCACCGTGAAGGCACCCAGGAAGTTGCCGGTGAACACCAGGCCCCAATTGCGCAGAACGCCCTTGACCGTGACGCCCGGGCGTTTGTCGATCAGCGCCAGCGGGCACAGCACGAACACGCCGGTGAGCAAGTCGAAGCCGAACAGGTAGAGCATGACAAAACCGACCGGAAACAGCACGGCGCCCAGCAGCGGCTGGCCGGTTTGCACGTTGATGGTGACGGCGAACCAGGCCGCCAGCGCCAGGATGGCGCCGGCCATATAGGCCCGGATCACGGTGTCGCGGGTAGACATGAAGATTTTGGATTCACCCGCATCCACCATCTTGGTCACAAATTCCGAAGGCACTAAATAAGCCATACGATCCCTCTAAATCCTGTTTTGCCAAAAAAAAATCCACTTCGAGATCTTCAAAAAGATTGAAGACCGAAGTGGACGCCGTTATCCATTCAGATCGATTGGGCACCGCGAAGCTCGCTTTACCCTGCGCAGGCCTTCGTCAGCCTGACCTCAGGGATGCAAGCACATACCGTGCCGCTAGCAAAACACCGCGGATCCGGCCTTGCTGGCCCCCGGAGGCACTGCGGAGGCGATTGCGTCGCCCCAAATTTGTGCATTTCAACGCCATTGACAAATATTTTGGTGCCAACCGTTACATCGTCTGGCCACCCAGGCGCTGGCTTGGACGATGCGCACCCGGCAGCACCACAGCTTTTCGACGGGCAGATGATTCATGAAGCTGACATGTCCTGCCAAAAGAATAGGCGCTCCAACGCCACTACTTTTTCTGGAGAAACCCATGGATCGCCGACAATTTGTTAATTCGACTGCTGCCGTGTTGGGAGGCTCGGCCATGGTGCTTCCCCGCCTCGCCAAGGCGCAGTCAGCCCCTGCCCTCATCACGCGCGAAGCCATGCGGCCCCAAATGGCCCACGGGGTTCAAAGTGGCGACCCAAAAGCGGACGGCGCGGTGATATGGACCCGCAGCGACCGGCCTTCACGCCTTTGGCTCGAGTGGGCAACGACCGCCAGTTTTACCAATGCCACGCGCGTGCGGGGCCCTTACCTGATGGACGACACCGACTTCACCGGGCGCGTGGACCTGACGGGCCTGCCGGCGGGCCAGGAAATTTTCTACCGGGTGGTGCTGCAAGACCTGCATAACGAACGTGTGCTGTCTGAAGCCGTGGCCGGCCACCTGCGTCTGCCTGCCGGCGCAGGGGCCAAGGCTGTACGCGACGTGCGCTTCACATGGAGTGGCGATACGGCCGGGCAAGGCTGGGGCATCAACGAGGCATGGGGCGGCATGAAAATCTACGAGCAGATGCGAAAGGTCAACCCTGACTTCTTCCTGCATTGTGGCGACACGATTTACGCCGATGGTCCCATCACGGCGCAGGTCAAGCTTGCTGATGGTTCCCTCTGGAACAACGTGGTCACCGAAGAGGTCAGCAAGGTCGCGGAAACACTCAACGAGTACCGCGGCCGCTATCGCTACAACCTGATGGACACCAATGTGCGCCGCATGGCAGCTGAAGTGCCGCAAATCTGGCAATGGGATGACCACGAGGTGGCCAATAACTGGTCTGACTCCAAAGACTTCGGTGCCGACAAGCGTTACACCGAAAAGAATGTGCCCTTGCTGGTGGCGCGCGCCACCCGGGCCTTTCATGAATTTGCGCCCATACGCCGTACCGCCGACGTGGAGAGTGAGCGTGTGTACCGCCATTTGCCCCAAGGCCCCCTGCTGGACATGTTTGTGGTCGACATGCGCAGCTATCGCGGTCCCAACAGCCATAACCTGCAAACCAGCGAAACCGAAGAAAGCGCCTTTATGGGCCGCCCTCAAGTTGCCTGGCTGCTGGACGGCCTGAAGCGCTCAAAATCGGTCTGGAAAGTGATCGCCGCCGACATGCCCATCAGCCTGCATGTGGACGATGGCAAAGACAGCGACGGCCGCAGCCGCTGGGAAGCCATCGCCAACGGTGACGATGGCGTCCCCCTGGGTCGCGAAATCGAAATTGCGCGCCTGCTGCGCGAGATCAAGCGTGCCGGCATCAAGAATGTGGTGTGGCTGACGGCCGATGTTCACTACACCGCCGCGCATTATTTCGACCCGGCCAAGGCCAGGTTCAATGATTTTTCGCCATTCTGGGAGTTTGTGTCGGGTCCGCTCAACGCCGGTGGATTTGGGCCCAACAAAACCGACGCCACCTTCGGCATGCAGGTGATGTACCAGAAAGCCCCCACCGAAGTGAACGCGCCACCCACCAACGGCATGCAGTTCTTTGGCCAGGTCGACATCGACGCGAAAACCAGGGCCATGACAGTCACCTTGAAAGACCTGGCCGGCGCGTCGCTTTACACCAAGACACTGGCGCCGCAACGCGCCTGACCGGCTGAAACACGAGGCCGCGTCAAAGCCGCGGTAGCGCAGTCAGCTTCGCTGCGTCGGCAGTGCTCTGGTGCACTGGCCGGCAGCAACTGAATGCGTCACTTGCCTTCCATTAACTTCACCAGCGCCCACAACACCCGGTTCGCCGGCGTGGCCACACCCAGCGCTTCACCGCGCCTGACGACCAGCCCGTTGAGGTAGTCGATCTCGGTGGGTTTGCCGCGCGCCAGGTCTTGTGCGGTGGATGACAACTGGTTGGGCATGCTGCCGGCCAGCTTGTCCACGGCCAGGTGCATGTCGCCCTGCACCTGCACGCCTTCGGCCTCTGCCACGGCCAGGCATTCGGCCACCACGTCGCGCATGACGTCTTTCACGCCCTCGCCCTGCACGGTTTTGCCGTACGGCAGCTGCGCGATGGCCGAGACGGCGTTGTAAGCGCAGTTGAGGATGAGTTTGGCCCACAACGCGCCGCGCACATTGCTGGAGATTTCAACCGGCACACCGGCTGCGATGAAGGCCTGGGCCACGGCCTCGCTCCGGCTGGCCGGCTCAATCACCAGCTCGCCGCGGCCGTGGTGCCTGACGTGGCCGGGGCCGGCCATTTCGGTAGCGACGTACACCACGGCGGCAGCCACTGCATGCTGCGGCAGCACAGTGCGCAGGCGGTCGGCGTTGTCGACGCCGTTTTGCAGGCAGAGCACCAGCGCATCCGGCGCCAGGTGCGGCCGGATCAATGCACCGGCCGCTTCGGTGTCGGTGGACTTCACGCAGAACAGCACCAGGCCGGCGCCCTGCACGGCGGTGGGTTCGCTGCTGGCGGCCAGGCGCACGTGTTCGTCGAAAGTGCGGGTTTCCATGTGCAGGCCGTCACTCTGAATGGCGTCAGCATGCCGGGGCCGGGCGATCAGCACCACGTCAAGCCCCGCACGGGCCAGCATGCCGCCGTAATAACAACCAACGGCGCCTGCGCCCATCACGGCGGCTTTGAGGGATTGGGTCATGGGTGTCTTTGCCTTCAATGAGATACGGAAACGGAAGGGGAAACGTAAAAAGGAATTGTGGGCGAAGTCTGCCGCCCTTGCCGGCGACCGGGCCTCTTAGCCCGGGCCGCCGGTAAAGCGCCGGGCCAGTTGGTCGCGCTCGAAGGCCTCGACCACAAAATCGATGAACACCCGCGTCTTGACAGGCATCTGGCTGCGCGTGGCGTAGTAAATCGAGATCACGCCGGCATCGACATACCACTGCGGCAGCACCCTGACGAGTTCACCGCGCTCCAGCAAAGGCAGTACATCGGGCAAAGCCACGAGCGTCACGCCCAGGCCCAGCAACGCTGCCGCGCGCATGGCCGTCGGGTCGTTCACCACCACCGAATCCATGAAACCTGCCGGAACTTCCGCGCCGGCCGCATTGCGCATGACCCACTGGCGAACCCGGCCCGTTCCGCTGGAACGCAGGGCGATGCCTTTGAGCCCGGCCAGGCCCGCGGGGTCGGCCGGGGCCTGCTGGCCTGCCATATAGGCGGGCGATGCCACGGCGACCAGGTGGATCGGGGCCAGTGCGCGCGACACCACGCCTGGCGACAGCTCAAAGCCGCCGCCGATGGCCGCGTCATACCCCTCGGCGATCAGGTCGACCGGGCGGTTTTCAAAGTACCAGTCAGGACGTATGAGCGGATAACGGTCCAGGAAGGCCGGCAGCAGCGGCACGATGTAGTCGATGCCAAAGGTGGGCGACATGCTGACCTTGAGTTGACCTGCGGGGGCGCCGCTGTCGCTGGAGATGGCCGCGATGGCGGACTGCAGCGCGTTGAGGTTGCCGCTGATCGAGACCAGGAAGCGTTCACCGGCTTCGGTCAGCGTGAGTTTGCGGGTCGAGCGCTGAAACAGTCGCACGCCCAGGTTTCGCTCCAGCATGGCGACGTTGCGGCTGACGGCGGCAGGCGTCAGGGCCAAGCGCCGTGCCGCCTCAGAAAAGCTGCGGCCTTCGGCGCTGCGAATAAACGATTCGAGGTTGGCCAGGGTTTCCATTTCCCCATCTTAAAGCAATGATTGAAAATAATTCAATCAATTACCTGCTTATCAAAAGGCAATCAAAAACCCATCATTCACCCATCAACAACCAAGGAGTGAATTTATGTCTACCCCCTCAACCCCATCCAGCACCCCCAGCATCGGGATCATCGGTGCCGGCGCCATCGGCACGGCATTTGCCAAAACCCTGGCCCGCCAGGGCATCCATGCCACGCTGTCCAACAGCCGCGGCCCGGACTCGCTCAAAGACATCGTGCGCGAACTCGGCCCCACCATCCACGCCGGCACCGTCAAGGAAGCCGCCACAAAAGACATCGTGCTGGTGGCCGTCAACTGGGGCCGCCTGCCTGAAGCGCTGGCCGGTTTGCCCAACTTTGGCGGCCGTGTCGTCATTGACGCCAACAACGCGGTCGAAGGCCCTCCTCTCCGGCCCGTTGAGTTGAACGGCCGCGCCTCCAGCGAAGTGTTTGCCGAGCTGGTGCCCGGCGCGCGCGTGGTGAAGGCCTTTAACCACCTGGTCGCCCAGTTGCTGGCCACTGACCCCGCCGACCAGGGCGGCAAACGCGTGCTGTTTTTCTCGGGCGACGACGCCAAGGCAAAGGCGACCGTGGCGGCACTGATCAGCCAGCTCGGGTTCTCGGGAATCGACCTCGGCACTTTGGCCGTGGGTGGACGCCTGGCGCAGTTTCCCGGCGGCCCGCTGCCCATTCTCAACCTGGTGCAGTTCGGGTGAAGCCGCAGCAATCGCTATCAAATCAATAGCTGCTTGCGCTCGTCTCTATTGGCCTGCAGCCCGTTTTGACACTCAAAAAAGGCCTTTCGAGGCCTTTTTTTGGGGTGTTTCAGGCCCGCGGCAGCGTGATCCGGGCGCAGAGGCCCCCGCCGTCGGCAGGCAGCAGCTCAAACTTGCCGCCGTGCGCGCGCACGATGCGGTCCACGATGGCCAGGCCCAGCCCGGCGCCCGGCGGGCCGGTGCGTGTGCTTTCAGCGCGGCGAAAGGGTTGCTTCAAGGCCTCGGCCTGCCCGGCGTCAATGCCGGCGCCGTGATCCGTCACCGCTATCCAGACCGAATCGCCCTGCGTACCGGTGGCCATCGTGACCGGCGGCAGGCCATGGCGCCAGGCGTTTTCAACCAGATTGGTGAGCACGCGGCGCATCGCACGCGGGCGCAAGGGCACCGGCGGCGGGTTGCCGCCCTGCAGCGCCACCGGCATGCCGTGGCCGGCCGAGGCGGCCGCCACCTCAGCCGCCAACACATCCAGCGCCACCGGCGCCAGCGCTTCGCTTTCGGTGCTGCGGGCAAAGTCCAGGAACTGGCTGATGATGGCGTCCATTTCTTCCACGCCGCGTGTCATTCGGGCCATCAGCTCATCGTCGCCTTGACCGGCTTTTTCGGCCTTGTCGCGCAGGATCTCGATGCCCAGGCGCAGCTTGGTCAGCGGTGTGCGCAGGTCGTGCGACACCCCGGCCAGCATTAGCGCTCGCTCGTCGTCGGCCTGGGCCAGGCTGCGCACCATCTGGTTAAAGCTGCGGCTCAGGTCGGCGATTTCCGTGGGGCCGTCTTCGGGCAGCGGCTGCGGGCTGGTGCCGCCCGCCAGCGTGTGCGCCGAAGCCATCACGCGGCGCAGGGGCTGGTTCAGGTAGCGGTGAATCAGCAGCGCGCCCAGCAAGGCCAGCAAGGCGCTGGCGAGCGATGTCACGACCCAGGCGCCGGTGAATTCACGCGCCGGCAGCACGCCGGGCAGGTTGACCCAATGGTCGGCGCCGTCCAGGCGCAGCCGCACCGCCAGGCTGCCGCCGGCTTCGCGGCGCCAGATGATCTCGGAGCCCTCGCCTTCCAGCGCGATGCCGCGCGAGGCTTCATTGACGAAGCGCCGCTCAAGCCGGCTCAGCAGCCGGCGTTCGCCACGTCCGTCACCCTCGTCGTCATCGGCAATGCCCTGCATGGCGCGGCGGTTGAACTGCGCGACAAAAGCCTCGCGCTGCGCGGGCGACATGGCGGCCAGGCCGGCACGGATGGAACTGACATTGCGCGCCACCGCCACCGAGAGCTGCGCCAGTCGGGGCTTGATGATCAGCTGGCGCACCAGCAGCGCGCTGGCCAGCTGGCCCACCACGATAAGCACCACGATCAGCAGCACATTGCGGCCGAACAGGCTGCGCGGAAACAGCTTCATGGAAATAGCCTCACGGCTTGCCCGCCTTGCCGCTTTTTGCCGCACCGCCTTCCGGCACAAACACATAACCCACGCCCCACACGGTCTGGATGTGCGCCGGCTGGGAAGGGTCTACCTCGATCAGCTTGCGCAGGCGCATGACCTGCACGTCGATGCTGCGGTCGGTGGCTTCGTGGTCGCGGCCATAGGCCAGCTCGATCAGCCTGTCGCGGCCCAGCGGCCGGTTGGGGTGCAAGGCCAGCGCCTGCAGCAGGCTGAATTCACCGGTGGTGAGTGGCACGTCTTCGCCGTTTTTTTCCAGCCGGCGTGCTTCCAGCTTTAAGGTAAAGGCGCCAAACTGCACCGTGCCCTGGCCGGGCAACGGGCCGCTGTGCGCGCCCAGCATGCGCTGCCGGCGCACCAGCGCCTGGATGCGGGCCAGCAGCTCACGCGGATTGAAGGGCTTGGGCAAGTAGTCGTCAGCGCCCATTTCCAGCCCGACGATGCGGTCCACCGGGTCGCCCCGAGCGGTGAGCATGACGATGGGAATGGTTTCACCCTGTGCGCGCAGACGGCGGCACACCGCCAGCCCGTCTTCGCCCGGCATCATGACGTCGAGCACCAGCACGTCAAAACGTTCGCGCGCCAGCAGGGTGTCCAGGGTTTTGGCGTCTTCGAGTGTGCGCACGGCGTAACCCTGGTCGCTCAGGTAACGCTGCAACAGGCTGCGCAGGTCGGCCTCGTCGTCGACCACCAGGACCCGGGCTAGCGGCTCGCTCATTGTGAAGGGCCTGTTTGCAAAAGCGCGCTGAAAACAACCATAAGAAAACACCCCGCCGCAAGAAAGATGCCCCATGGTAGCGGCCCGCGCGGGGCCACCGGCCCGGCAAATCATGACAAACGATGACAAAGCCGGGATTTGTTCATGCCTTGTCATCAAGAGGCCGCTTGCAGCCATGCCTGGCTCACATCTGGCGGCCACAGTGGCATCACGGCGCTTGCAATGCGGCCGGAACCTCAAGACGCTTCACCGTTCAACGTCAACCTTCAAGGAGTTCACCATGAAAACCATGTTCTCTGCTACTGTCCTGACCGCCCTTACATGCACCCTGCTGGCGGCAGGTTTTGCCACCCCCGCCGAAGCGGCCAGCCGCCACGTGGTGCGGACCAGTGCCGATGGCAGCGCCACCGCCACCAGGGCGATCACCCGCGAGGGCCCGCAAGGCGGCACACGGGTGCGCAACCGCAGCACCACCGCCGACGGGCAAGGCAATGCCAGCACCGTGGGCAGCGCCTCCACAACAGGCCCCAACGGCGCCACCGCCGTGCGTAGCGGCCAGGCCAACCGCAGCGCGGACGGCTCGGCGCAGCGCAGTGGAGAGTTTGCTGCCACCGGCGCCAAAGGCAGCGTGCAAAGCAGCGGCAGCAGCAGCAAGACCGCCGATGGCGCCGTCAACGCCAGCCGCAACACCACCGCCACCAGCGCCGCCACCGGCAACAGCGTGCAAAGCACGGCGTCCTACAACCAGGCCACCGGCGTTACCCGCAGCACGACCTGCTACGACGCCGCCGGTGCGGCGATGAGTTGCCCGTCGCGCTGAGCGGGGCTGGGCTTTTTACCGAATTCAATTTTCAAAATTTTCAACCTTCATCTGGAGCACTCTCATGACCCCTTCGTTCAATCTCCGCGCACTTTCAATCATTGGTCTGCTGGCACTAGGTACCGCAGCCCATGCCCAGGCACCCAACGCCGCCCGACTGGAAAAGGCCCGCACCGAACTGCAAAAACGCTTTGAAGCGGCCGACACCAACAAGGACGGCAAGCTGACCCGCGAGGAGGCGCAGGCAAAAATGCCCAAGGTGTACAAAAACTTTGACGCCATCGACGCCAGCCATGCAGGCACTATCTCGCTGACCGACATCGAGACCTTTGTGACATCGAAAAAAGGCTCGCGCAAACCGGCTGGCTAATGACTGCGCATCGCGCCGCCCGAATGCCTGACCCATCGTTGACGCACAAGGTCAGAGGCGGGCCGGATATGCTGTCCGGCCTGCCCGCCGCAATACCACTGGAGCCATGACATGTCCCTTGCCCCTCGCCTCCTCACGCACTGGCCGACGCTTGCGCTGGTGCTCACCGCGGTTCTCTACGCCGGGCCGGCACCTGCCCAGCAGGACAGCGGCCGCCTGGCGAGAAAAACCGCCAGATCCACCGTACCGGCCGGTGTGCGCCAAATCCCCGATATCGCCTACGGCACAGACCCGCGCCAGCGCATGGATGCCTACCTGCCGCAGCAGCCGGCAGCCAACGCACCGGTCATCGTCATGGTGCACGGCGGTGCCTGGATGGTGGGCAACAAGGCGATGGCCAACGTGACCGACAACAAGGTGGCCTGGTGGGTCAAACAGAAGGGCTACATCCTGGTGTCGGTGGGCTATCGCCTGTCGCCGCAGGTTGACCCGCTGGTGCAGGCGCGCGATGTGGCCAGTGCCCTGGCCAAGACGCAGGCCATGGCCGCCTCGTGGGGTGGCGATCCGGCCAAGGTCATTCTTATGGGGCATTCGGCGGGCGCACACCTGGTGGCACTGCTGGGTGCCTCGCCGGCATTGGCCTATACGTCAGGCGCCAGGCCGTGGCTAGGCACTGTGGCACTTGACAGCGCCGCGCTGGACCTTGAGCGCATCATGAAAGCGCGGCACATGCGGTTTTATGACCGCGTATTTGGCACTGACCCGGCCTACTGGCGCACTGTGTCGCCCACCAGCGTGCTGGCGGCTGACGCCACGCCGATGCTGCTGGTCTGCTCGACACAACGGGCGGATGACCCCTGCGCACAGTCGCGTGACTTTGCTGCGAAAGTGACGGCCAAAGGCGTGCGGGCCAGCGTGCTGCCGCAAGACCTGACGCACGAACAGGTCAACACCACGCTGGGCCTGCCCGGCGGGTATACCGATGCGGTAGACGGCTTTATGGCGGGGCTGCTGCCGCGCTGATGGATTTAAGTAAATACAGGCTGCAGCCCGCAGTAAACGGGCGCAAGACGCTATTTATTTGATAGCGAATCAGGCTCAGCTACTTCGCCGCACCAGGCTCTGCCGCGGCCGGAGCGGCATTGCGGCGGTGGTAGGTGAAAAACGTCCACATCATCAGCGTGGCGTCGGGGCCTTCAGGCTCGCTGTATTCCATGCTGGCGTCTCCGCCGCTCCAGGCGTGGCCCAGGGCATCTACGTCGCACTTCACCAGCTGCGGCTTGCGGCCGGCGTACCAGGTCGTGGTCTGGTAGGCATGGCGTGGCCGCCTGCCGCTGCGGCGCTCGGGGTAACGGCGAACCACCGGCTCGAGGCGGGCCGCATTTTGGGTAATGACCGGGTTGTTGATGATTTCGAACTGCTCGGCCAGCTGCTCGGCGTTCACCCGCCGCACCACGGCATCGTTGTCGCCATGGATCAGGATGGCCGGCATGCCCGGGAACGCCGGCTGGTCGCTGGCAAACAAGCGCGCCACCGCATCGTAAGACGAGCCCGAGCCGTGTTGCATGGCCCGGTAGGCGCTGAAGGGCGAGTGGGTGGTGCCGAACACGGGTGCGGAATGCATGCCCACGGCCGCGATCAACTCCGGGTGGCGCAGTGCCACGATGGCCGCCAGCGCGGCGCCGGCCGACAGGCCCGCCACGTAAGTTCGTGAAGCGTCAAGCCCGTGTTTTTGCTGCACCTGGGAAATCATGGCGGCGATCACGCCCACATCGCCCTCCCCGTTTTGTGTGGCCCGCTTGTACCAGTGCCAGCAGCGGTGGGCGTCGGCCGCACTGGATTGCTGGGGGTACAGCACCGCAAAACCCTTGCGCTCGGCCAGTTCGTTCATGCGGCTGCCCGCTGCAAAGTCAGCCGCCGTCTGCTGGCAGCCGTGCAACATGACCACCAGCGGGCGCGGTGCTGCAGGGGCATCGGGAACCCCGGCAGTAATGGCCGTAGTGGCCGTAGCGGCCGCGGCAGGAAGATACAGCCAATACAGCATGCGCCGGGAATCCGTCAGCAAGCCGTCCCCGGGCAAGGTAAACCAGGCCTTGCGCCAGGTGCCGGGCAACCCGGCTGCGGCGCGGGCCTGTGCCGCCGTGGGCCGGCGGGCTTTTTTGGCGGGCCGGACAACCACCGGTTTCAACAGCTTGACCCCGGGCCTGCGCCGGCGCGGCGTTGTGGTGGCAGGCAACGCCGGCGTGACCTTGGGAAGCAGGCTTTCAAACAGCCGCAAGCCCTGCGCCTGCTGGGCCTTGCCCATGCGGCGCATGCTTTTAAGCCAAAGACTGCTTATGCTTCTGGACATGGTTTGACAAAAAGTGGTGGGGCCATCTGGGGTCGGTTCGAGGTCTGCGTCTACTTTGATTTCCAGGAAGGGATTTGCGCCAGATCAATAAGTACACGGTCATTTTGCTGCATTGCAACAAAATGTCTACCAGCATGGCCATAAAACATTGAATTCGGCGCTTTCCGTCACAAAATCGGGGTTACAAAATGCTAAAACCCGAGCCGCTACGATGGAGCCTGGGAGCGCTTGTACCATTTCGGCGCGTTATCAGCGCCATTTCAGCGCGTACACGCACCATTTAGAGTCTTTTCGTGCTTTCCGGCCTTTGCCCTGTTTGCCCTCTTTTGAACGACCGCACATTTCTTTTCGCTTTTCGCCTGTTTTCTCATGCCCGAATTCCTGACCGCCGCCCTTTACCAGTTCGTTGAGCTGCCCGATTTCGCCGAGCTGCAGGCGCCGCTGCTGGCGCAGTGTGAGGCCCATGGTGTCAAGGGCACGCTGCTGCTTGCGGCAGAAGGCATCAACGGCACGATTGCCGGGCCGGAAGGCGGCGTGCGCGCGGTGCTGGCCTATCTGCGCAGTGACCCGCGCCTGGCGAAGCTGGAGCACAAGGAAGCATGGGCTGAGTCCATGCCCTTCTACCGGATGAAGGTGCGCCTCAAGCGAGAGATCGTCACCATGGGTGTGCCGGAAGTCCACCCCGCGCTGATGGCCGGCGAATACGTCAAGCCGCAGGAATGGAATCAGCTGATCAACGAACCGGGCGTGGTGCTGGTCGATACACGCAACGACTACGAGGTGTCCATCGGCACCTTCCACGGCGCCATCAACCCGCACACCAGCAGCTTTTCAGAGCTGCCCGGCTGGGTAGAGCGCGAAATGGCCGAAGGCGGCAAGCTGGCGGCGCATGACGGCAAAAAGCCGAAGGTGGCCATGTTCTGCACCGGGGGCATCCGCTGCGAAAAGTCCACCGCGCTGCTGCGTTCCAAAGGCTTTGAAGAGGTCTACCACCTCGAAGGCGGGATCCTTAAATACCTGGAAACCGTGCCCGAGGCGCAAAGCACCTGGGAAGGCGAATGTTTTGTGTTTGATGAGCGTGTGTCCGTCGGCCACGGCCTCAAGCCCGGCGCCTTCACGCTGTGCCGCTCGTGCCGCGATCCGCTGAGCGAAGAAGACCGCCAGTCGCCGCTGTACGAGCTGGGCGTGAGCTGCGCGCACTGCCATGCAAAGACCACGGAAGAACAGAAAACCGGCTACCGCGAGCGCCAGCGCCAGGTCGAGCTGGCCGAAGCGCGCAATGCCGCGCACATCGGCGTGCGGCAATCCGGCACCTGAAGTACCTGGTGTCTCAGGCCATGAACAGCTCCCTGCCCGTCCTGTATTCCTTTCGCCGCTGCCCGTATGCCATGCGCGCGCGGCTGGCGCTGGCCGTGAGTGGCGAGCCGCACGAGCTGCGCGAAGTCGTGTTGAAGAACAAACCCATGCCAATGCTGGCCGCGTCACCCAAAGGCACGGTGCCCGTGCTGGTGCTGCCCGGCGGCGAAGTCATTGATGAAAGCCTGGACGTGATGCTGTGGGCACTGCGGCGCAATGATCCCGAGGGCTGGCTCTCACCACCCAAGGGTTCCATCGATGACATGCTCGCGCTGATTGCCGGCAACGACGGTGCTTTCAAGCGCAGCCTGGACCGCTACAAATACCCGAATCGCTACACCGAAGAATCCGCAGGCAATACCGAGGCTTTTGCGCAGCTGCAGCGCGGCCTGGGTGCGGCATGGCTGCTCAAGCTGGACGGCATGCTGGCAGGCGGGTGGCTGTTTGGCGCACGCGCCAGCCTGGCCGACATGGCGCTGCTGCCATTTGTGCGCCAGTTCGCGCATACCGACCCCGCCTGGTTTGCAGGCCAGCCCTGGCCGCAACTGCTAGCCTGGCTGGCGCACTTTGAAGCCAGCGCGCTATATGCCGGCGTGATGGACAAGCATGCGCCATGGCAGGCGGGCACAGCATGAAGCTTCAGTCGCTATCAAATCAATAGCTTCTTGCGCTCGCCTTCATTGGGCTTGGCAGCAATTTTGTGCCTGAGATTTGGGGGAATCGGAAAAAACTGCTGCCGGGGGCTTGCGGTTTGATTTGCCTTTTGCAGGCATGTACCGGAACAAGGACTTTCAACGTAAAGCGCAACCAAAACCTTGCAAAACCGCTGGATCGCGTGGGGGCTGCTCCTGCAGACTGTGAGGAAGCAACAGCAGCAACAAACAGTCAGCTCTGCCGGTTTCCCTTTCGCCACTTCACGACGCCAGCCACTCACCATGCACATCCGAATCGCCACCCCGCAAGACGAGCCAGCCATCGTGGCCATGGCCGTCGCCTTTCGCAACCATCTGGAGCGGCACACGCCCTCGGACGCCCAGTTTGGCGACAGCGTCCGCAAGTTGCTTGGGTCGCAAGACGCGGAATTCTTCATCGCCATGGTTCACGGCCAAGCCGCGGGTTACGTGCTGCAACGCTATCGCCATTCCATGTGGGCCAGCGGCACCGAGGCCACCATTGAAGACCTGTTTGTTGACCCGTCCGTTCGCAGGCAGGGTACGGGCAAGGCGCTCATCGAGTTCGCACTGGCGCATGCGTGCCAGGCCGGCTGCGCCAGCGTGTGCCTGGACACGAACGAGTTCAATGCGGCTTCGACCAGAATCTATACGGGCCTCGGGTTTAGCGCCATGTCAAAACGCTGGAACGGCCGGCAGATTTTCTTTCGCAAGTCAGTTGAGGGTCGGCTTCAAGCGGCCTAGCGGTGAATCCGCGTAGACAGCACCACTGAGGTATTGGTGCGCTCCACCCCGTCGAGCAGGCCAATGCCGTCGATCAGCGCGTCCAGCCGCTCGATCGAGCCGGCCTGCACGATGGCGATCATGTCGAAGGTGCCGCTGACCGAGAGCAGTGAGCGGACCTCGGGGATCTTGCGCAGCGCCGCCTCGACCGGGCCCGACAGCTTGGGGCCGACGGTGAGCATCACGTGGGCGGCTACCTGCGATTGCTCATAGGCGTCGCCGGTGCGCACGCCGTAACCGGTGATGACCTTGTCACGCTCCAGCCGCTCTATGCGGGCCTGCACTGCCGTGCGCGACAGGCTCACCTTGCGGGCGAGCAAGGCCACCGGGCAACGCGCGTTTTCACGCAGCTCGCTGAGCAATATCTGGTCTATGGCGTCAAGGTTCATGCGTTGGGGTGGGCCGCGCCCTGTTATGGGAGATGAATAGTCAAATAGAAGGTAGAAATCTTCTATTTGTCTAAATTATCGCTTCTATTTGTATAAATTGATACTACCAACCGCCGGTACTGCGTTCCACAATCACTCAAGGCCCCTCGCTTGGAGGGGCCCCCAAAGGAGCTGATATGAAAAAGATCATGGTGGTAGGCGCAGGCAAAATCGGCTCAACCATTGCCGCCCTGCTGGGCGCCAGCCAGGACTATGCGGTCACGGTGGTGGATGCATCACAGGCCGCACTGGCAGGCATGAAGGCCAGCGCCGGGGTTCAATTAAAAGTGCTGGACGTCACCGACCCTGTCGCCCTGCGCGCGGAGCTTGAAGGGCAGTTTGCGGTGCTCAGTGCGGCGCCGTTTCATCTCACCACGTCCATTGCCGAAGCTGCCGTGGCAGCCGGTGTGCACTACCTGGATCTGACCGAAGACGTGGCCAGCACGCGGCGCGTACGTGAACTGGCCGCCACCGCGCGCTCGGCGCTGATCCCGCAGTGCGGCCTGGCGCCGGGCTTTGTGTCCATCGTGGCGGCCGACCTGTGCCGGCGGTTTGACAGCCTGCACAGCGTGCGCATGCGCGTGGGCGCCCTGCCCCAGTACCCGTCGAACGCGCTGAACTACAACCTGACCTGGAGCACCGACGGCGTCATCAACGAGTACTGCGAGCCCTGCGAAGCCATTGTGGAAGGCGTGCTGCGCGAGGTGCCGCCGCTGGCCGAGCACGAGGAGTTTTCGCTCGACGGCGTGACCTACGAGGCCTTCAATACTTCAGGCGGCTTGGGCACCTTGTGCGAGACGCTTCAAAGCAAGGTCACCAACCTCAACTACAAGACCATCCGCTACCCCGGCCACGCGGCCATCATGAAGGCCCTGCTCAACGACCTGCGCCTGCGCGACCGCCGCGGTGTGCTCAAGGACATCCTGGAAAACGCCCTGCCCACGACGATGCAGGACGTGGTCATCGTGTTCGTCACCGTGAGCGGCCAGCGCGAGGGCCGGCTGATGCAGGAGACCTACGCCCACAAGGTATACAGCCATGTGGTCGGCGGCGTGCTGCGCAGCGCGATCCAGATCACCACGGCGGCTGGTATTTGTACGGTGCTGGACTTGCTGGCTAACGGGCGGTTGCCTGCGCAGGGGTTTGTGCGGCAGGAGGATATTGCGTTGGGGGATTTTCTGGCCAACCGGTTTGGTAACGCTTATGCGCCTTTGGTGGAGCGGGCTGTGGCTTGAGGTTTTTTGGAAAACAGGCGTTGCGGTTAGTGGGGATGAGCGCTGGATGCTATTGAATTGATAGCAGTTCTCTTTTGGGGTTGTTGTTGATTTGATGGGCGCGCTCTTCGCTGAATTTTGCTGGCCGGGGGTTGCCCGGCGGCAAGTCACTTTCTTTTGCTTCGCCAAAAGAAAGTAACCCAAGAAAAGGCGACCCGCAGTCTGGGTCCCTACGCTGCGCTACGGGCAACCTGCGGTGCTCGAGGCAAGCGGGGTCTCGCTCGAACTCGCTACGTTGCACTTCGCTCAGACAATCGCGATCCCTGATCCGCTTGCCTCTGCGCTCCTCGGCCCAGCCAGGACGGGGAAGTCCGAATTCGAATACAAAAAACCAAATCCAATACCCACAAGGACACGCCATGGCGTGTCCTTGTTTCTTCAGGTATTCGGAGTTTTGTCTTCGGCTGCTTGGTATTCCTTCTCCCCACCCCTTCTGTATGCGCCGAGGAGCGCAGGTTCAGGCGGATCAGGGATCGCGATTGTCTGAGCCGAAGGCGAGTTCGAGCGAGACCCCGCCTGGACCGAGCACCGCAGGTTGCCCGTAGCGAAGCGGAGGGACGCAGACAGCAGGGTCGCCTTTTCTTTGCTTACTTTCTTTTGGCGAAGCAAAAGAAAGTGAGTAGCCGCCGGGCTACCCCCGGCCAGCAACCCTCAGACGAGAGCATCCAAGCCAGAACAAGCCCGATCAACAAAAACCACCTAAGACATCTCAGGCGCAATCATCTCCGCATACTCATAAAGCGCCCCAAGAACCGCCTCCCCCCGCTCATCCGCCGTCTCCGCCAACACATCAATCTCGGCAAACAGCGCATCCACATTGCGCGCCCCGCCCTCACCTTCGAGCAGGCGCGCAGCGCGGTGCGCCTCCCAGCGTTCCGCGTCTTCGGGCGACAGGGTCTCGGCAAAGTTGCGTGCCCGGTAACGAAACACCAGCTCCCCGAGTCGTTCGTCGTCAAAGCCGATGCGGGCGTGGGCCAGCTCGGCGGGTGACAAGGCGCGCAACTGGTTCAGGCGGCGGCGGTCGGTGTTGTTGATGAAGCCGCCGTACAGGTCTTCGTCGACATCCGGCGTGGGCTCTTTGGGCCGCTGGAAGACTTCGGGCCAAATGGCGCTCATGTCGGGCAGGCTGGCCGCTTTCTCGGCGTTGGCCAGGGCTGCGGGGATGTCTACATTCCATTTGGCCGCCATCTCCGGCGAC
The DNA here is from genome assembly GCF_056405795.1 of Polaromonas sp. P1_F1. Lineage (NCBI taxonomy): Bacteria > Pseudomonadati > Pseudomonadota > Betaproteobacteria > Burkholderiales > Comamonadaceae > Polaromonas > Polaromonas sp. P1_F1. The sequence goes on along the minus strand of NZ_JBFUBJ010000010.1, from coordinate 74,734 downwards.
AGCGTGGCGAGCTTGCGCACGACCATGGGTGACTTGTTCAGGTGAACCGATTTGATGGGCAGGCGCAGCACACCTTCGGGCAGCTCGGCCGATTTGCTGAAGAGGCGTTGCCGCAGCGTGGCAACGTCGAGCAAAGGCAGCTCACTCGGGTCTTGCGACAAGTCCCAGGCCAGCAGCTCGTTCTTGTTCGTCGGATGCGTTGCCAGCGGCCACATGACGGCCAGGCAGCCGCGCTCTGGCGGGAACATGCCCGAGACGTGCAAAAACGGCTGGGCCGTTTGCGGGCTGGTGGGCAGGCCCAGCTCTGCGGCCACGCGGTCTTTTTTATGCAGGCCCAGGCAAAAATCAAAGAGCTTGGGTTGCGCTTTGCGGATCAGGCGGGCCAGCGCGATGGTGGCGCGCACGTCAGACAGGGCGTCGTGCGCCGACTCGTGCATGAGGCCGTTGGCACGCGCCAGGTCTTCGAGCTTGAAGCTGGGGCGTACGGCGCTGGCGTCGTCCGGCCTGCGTTCATCGGGCTTGAGCGGCCAGGCGATGCCTTCGGGCCGCAGCGCATAGGCCATGCGCACGACATCGAGCAGATCCCAGCGGCCGCAGTCGTTTTGCCATTCGCGCGCATACGGGTCAATGAGGTTGCGCCAGAACAGGTAGCGCGTGACTTCGTCGTCGAAGCGGATGGTGTTGTAGCCCACGCCGATCGTGCCGGGCTCGGCCAGCACGGCTTCGATCTGCGCGGCGAATTCGTGCTCGGCCACACCACGCTCCATGCACAACTGGGGAGTGATGCCGGTGAGCAGGCAGGACTCTGGATTGGGCAGGTAGTCGTTGGCCGGCTTGCAATAAATCATCAGCGGCTCGCCGATTTCATTGAGCTCTGCGTCGGTGCGAATGCCGGCAAACTGCGCGGGCCGGTCACGGCGCGGGTTGATGCCGAAGGTTTCGTAGTCGTGCCAGAGGAAGGTGTGGGGCATGAAGAACTCGAAGTAGGTAATTAGAGCAAGGGGGAAAACAGCCGCGCCGTGGCATCGAGCAGGCGCATCAAAAAATTCTGGGGGCGATGTGCGCGCACAGGCGCGGCGCTGAGCAGGTCGGTTTCAAACTGCGCAGCGAGCGGCCCTGCCAGCGCGGGGCCGTAGACCACGGCCATCACTTCAAAGTTGAGGCGAAAACTGCGGTTGTCGAAATTGGCGGTGCCGACCATGGCACAGCTGTCGTCGACGACCAGTGTTTTGGAGTGCAGCATGCGGGCCTTGTACTCCCAGACCTTGACACCGGCAGCGATCAGTTCGTCGAAGTAGGAGCGCGCCGCGGCGCTGACAATAAAGCTGTCGCTGCGGCGCGGCACCAGCAGGCGCACGTCGACGCCGCGCAGCGCGGCGCTGGTCAGCGCCATCAGCGCGGGCTCTCCCGGCACGAAGTAAGGCGTGGTCAGCCAGGCGCGCTGGGTGGAGGCATTGATGGCGGCCAGGTGCATGCGGTGAATCGGCTCCAGCATGTTGTCCGGCCCGCTGGTCACCACCTGCACCGGAATGTCGCCGGCTTCTTCGTCGGGCACCAGGAGGGGCAGCAGGTGCGGAAGGGTCCCGTCCGTGTCGGCTATCGATTCGCCGGTGGCGTAGGTCCAGTCTTCCAGGAAGGTGGTCTGCAGCCATCGCACCGCGCTGCCTTCAATGCGCAGGTGCACATCATGGTAGGCATCGGCGCGGGTACGCCGGTCTTCTTCATCGGTGATGTTGACGCCGCCCGTGAAGCCGACGCGGCCGTCGCAGACGACGATCTTGCGGTGGGTACGGTAGTTGGTCACCGGGCGCAGGCGGCGGCCTATGCGGGTATCGTGAAAGAACGCAATCTCGACGCCGGCAGCCTCCAGTGGCGCCAGAAACCGGCTCCCAAGCCGCTTGGAGCCGAGCGCATCGACCAGCAGCCGTACCTTGACGCCCTGCTCAGCCCTTTCGGCCAGCAGGTCACGCAGGGCAGTGCCGATGCGGTCGGGCTCAAAAATATAGTACTCGAGGTGCACATGATGGCGGGCGTCGCGGATCGCGTCGAAGATGCTGTCGAAGGTATGCGCACCCCCTGAAAGCAGCTGGACGCCGGTAGCACTGGACACCGGAAGACCGCAGGCGGCGGTTCCCAGGGCGGTCATCTGCCGCAGGGCCGGAGGTGCTCTTTCGGCCACGCCCTGCAACTGGGCCAGATCGGCATCGCCACGCGCGCCGGCGCGGCTGCGCAGCCGCTTGAGGCGCTGCTTTTTGAGGCGCTGGGGACCGAGGAAGTAGTAAATCACGAAGCCGGCAAACGGCAGCAAGGCCAGCGACAGGATCCAGCTCATGGTGGAGACCGGCGCGCGCTTTTGCATCACGATCCAGACCGACAGCACGGCAATGTAGGCACTCCATGCCAGGGAGAGGCCGGTTTTCCATTCTGAGCTGAGTTCGGGAAGGGTCAAGGCGGGGCGTCTTTTGTTTTAGGAAGCGCGGGTGAAATGAAAAAAGGCCGATAGCGTGATGCTACCGGCCTTTTTTGGGTGCGCGGAACTATCCGCTCCGCTGGATTGGTGGATCCGCGAAATGGTCAGTTGGTCTCTGCCGCTTCGGCTTCCGGCTTGGCTTTGCCTTCCTTCTTGGGCAGCGGCTGGATGTCGAGCTGGACTTCCCCGGTCTCAACGCCCTTCTCGTCCGTCGTGACCTTCATGTCCACCGTCAGGCGGCCACCGTCGGTCAGCCGGCCAAACAGCAGCTCGTCGGCCAGCGCACGGCGGATCGTGTCCTGGATCAGGCGCTGCATCGGGCGGGCACCCATCAGCGGATCAAAGCCCTTCTTGCCGAGGTACTTGCGCAACGTGTCGGTGAAGGTGACTTCCACCTTCTTCTCGGCAAGTTGCGTTTCAAGCTGCAGCAGGAATTTGTCGACCACGCGCAGGATGACGGTTTCGTCCAGTGCCTTGAAGCTGACAGTCGCGTCCAGGCGGTTGCGGAACTCGGGCGTGAACAGGCGCTTGATGTCGGCCATCTCGTCGCCGGACTCGCGCGGGTTGGTAAAGCCGATGGTCGCCTTGTTCATCGTCTCGGCACCGGCGTTGGTGGTCATGACGATGATGACGTTGCGGAAATCGGCCTTGCGCCCGTTGTTGTCCGTCAGCGTGCCGTGGTCCATGACCTGCAGCAACACGTTGAAGATGTCCGGGTGCGCCTTTTCGATCTCGTCAAGCAGCAGCACGGCGTGCGGCTTCTTCGTGATGGCCTCGGTCAGCAGGCCACCCTGGTCAAAACCGACGTAACCCGGAGGTGCGCCAATCAGGCGGCTCACGGCGTGGCGTTCCATGTACTCGGACATGTCGAAGCGGATCAACTCGATGCCCATGATGTAAGCCAGTTGCTTGGCAGCTTCCGTCTTGCCGACGCCCGTGGGGCCGGAGAACAGGAAGGAGCCGATCGGCTTGTCGTCCTTGCCCAGGCCGGAGCGCGCCATCTTGACGGCCGAGGCCAGCACTTCAAGGGCCTTGTCCTGGCCGAAGACCACGCTCTTCAGGTCGCGCTCGAGCGTCTGCAGCTTGCCGCGGTCGTCGTTGGAGACATTGGCGGGCGGGATGCGGGCGATCTTGGCGACGATCTCTTCGACCTCAGCCTTGGTGATGATCTTCTTGCGTTTGGACGCGGGCAGGATACGCTGGGCAGCGCCGGCTTCATCGATCACGTCAATGGCCTTGTCGGGCAGATGGCGGTCGTTGATGTACTTGGCGCTGAGCTCGGCAGCAGCCTGCAGGGCGGCCACGGCGTACTTGACGCTGTGGTGCTCTTCAAAGCGCGACTTCAGGCCCTTGAGGATGTCGACCGTTTCCTGCACGGTAGGCTCGACCACATCGACCTTCTGGAAGCGGCGCGACAGGGCCGCATCTTTTTCGAAGATGCCGCGGTATTCGGTGAAGGTGGTCGCGCCTATGCACTTGAGCTGGCCGCTGGACAGCGCCGGCTTGAGCAGGTTGGACGCATCCAGCGTGCCACCCGAGGCCGCACCGGCACCGATCAGGGTGTGGATTTCGTCGATAAAGAGGATGCCGTTGGGTTTGTCCTTCAGTGCCTTGAGCACGCCCTTCAGGCGTTGTTCGAAGTCACCGCGGTACTTGGTGCCGGCCAGCAACGCGCCCATATCGAGCGAGTACACATTGGCTTCGGCCAGGATCTCGGGCACGTCTTTTTGCGTGATGCGCCAGGCCAGGCCCTCGGCAATCGCGGTTTTACCCACACCGGCCTCACCGACCAGCAACGGATTGTTCTTGCGGCGGCGGCAGAGAATCTGAATGACGCGCTCGACTTCATACTGGCGGCCGATCAGCGGATCGATTTTGCCGTCCCTGGCGAGCTGGTTCAGGTTGACGGTGAATTGCTCAAGCGGTGAGGCTTTTTCGTTCTTCTCGCCGCCCTCTTCGTTCTCGGCGGCGCTCTCGCCAGCCTTGGCTGGTTCGGGCGGGTCGCTCTTCTTGATGCCGTGTGCAATGAAATTCACCACGTCCAGGCGGGTTACGCCCTGCTGGTGGAGGTAATACACGGCGTGTGAATCCTTTTCACCAAAAATGGCGACCAGCACATTGGCGCCGGTGACTTCCTTCTTGCCATTGCCGGTGGACTGTACGTGCATGATGGCGCGCTGGATCACGCGCTGGAAGCCCAGCGTGGGCTGCGTGTCGACATCGTCGGTGCCGGCGACCTGCGGGGTGTTGTCCTTGATGAAATTGGCCAACGACTTGCGCAAGTCGTCCACATTGGCTGAGCAGGCGCGCAATACCTCGGCCGCACTGGGGTTGTCCAGCAAGGCAAGCAAGAGATGCTCAACGGTGATGAACTCGTGGCGCTGCTGACGCGCCTCGACAAACGCCATATGCAAGCTGACTTCTAGTTCCTGGGCAATCATTGATCTTCCTTTCGGCTTGCTTGGGTTAACTCTACTGACTTATGAAGGGAATATTGGCCGGATTTACGATTATTCAATGGGCTCACTGACACACTGCAGCGGATGGCCGTTTTTCCGGGCAGCTTCGGTCACCTGGTCCACCTTGGTCGCCGCTACGTCCCTGGAAAACACGCCGCAGACGCCTTTGCCGTCCAGATGGATCTTCAGCATGATCTGCGTGGCGGTGTCATGGTCCTTGTTGAAAAACTCCTGGATTACCACCACCACGAACTCCATGGGGGTGTAGTCGTCGTTGAGCAGGACCACCTGGTACATCTGCGGGGGCTTGGTCTTTTGCGGCCGGCGCTCCAATACGACCGACTCTCCCCCATTGCCGTTATCAGGCTTGATAGCCGGGACTGGGGGCTGCACCGGAGAGTTGGGGGATTTGGGAGACTTGGTTGCCATGGAATTCATTCTAGCCACCGATGTAGTCCAGTGCGCCTGATAGGGAAATTGGTGGCGGGAACGCGACATTCAAGCGTGATTTTTTTCCTTTTCTGCGGCCAAGAAAAAAACCGCCGCGGGATTGCTCCCGGGCGGTTCTCGGAAAAACCGGCTGAGCCAGCTTTACATGTGGTCGATCATGACCTGGCCAAAGCCGGAGCAGCTGACCTGGGTTGCGCCTTCCATGAGGCGGGCGAAGTCATAAGTGACCTTCTTGGAGTCGATGGATTTTTCCATCGAGCTGATGATCAGGTCGGCAGCCTTGGTCCAGCCCATGTGGCGCAGCATCATTTCGGCCGAGAGGATTTCGGAACCGGGGTTCACGTAGTCCTTGCCGGCATACTTGGGCGCAGTACCGTGGGTGGCTTCAAACATGGCGACAGTGTCGCTCAGGTTGGCGCCGGGAGCGATGCCGATGCCGCCGACCTGGGCAGCCAGCGCGTCGGACACGTAGTCGCCGTTCAGGTTCAGGGTAGCGATCACGCTGTATTCAGCGGGACGCAGCAGGATCTGCTGCAGGAAAGCATCGGCGATGCTGTCCTTGACGGTGATTTCCTTGCCGGTCTTGGGGTTCTTGAACTTCATCCATGGGCCGCCGTCGATTTCCACAGCGCCGAATTCCTTCTTGGCCAGGGCATAAGCCCAGTCACGGAAGCCGCCTTCGGTGAACTTCATGATGTTGCCCTTGTGCACGATGGTCACGCTGGGCTTGTCGTTGTCGATGGCGTACTGGATGGCCTTGCGCACCAGGCGCTCGGTGCCTTCGCTGGAAACCGGCTTGATACCGATGCCGGAGGTGTTCGGGAAGCGAATCTTCTTGACGCCCATCTCGTCCTGCAGGAACTTGATGAGTTTTTTGGCCTTGTCGCTGCCGGATTCGAACTCGATGCCGGCGTAGATGTCCTCCGAGTTTTCGCGGAAGATGACCATGTGGGTCTTTTCAGGCTCTTTGACGGGCGAAGGAACGCCCTTGAAATACTGGATGGGGCGCAGACAGACGTAAAGATCCAGCTCCTGGCGCAGCGCAACGTTCAGGCTGCGGATGCCGCCGCCCACAGGGGTCGTCAGCGGACCCTTGATCGACACGACGTAGTCACGAACAGCGTGCAGGGTTTCTTCTGGCAGCCAGACGTCCGGGCCATAGACCTTGGTCGACTTCTCACCGGCAAACACTTCCATCCAGTGGATCTTTTTCTTGCCGCCGTAGGCTTTGGCAACAGCAGCATCAACCACTTTCAGCATAACCGGCGTAATGTCTGCGCCGGTGCCGTCGCCTTCAATGAACGGAATGATGGGTTCGTCAGGTACGTTCAACGAGTTGTCGGCATTGACAGTGATTTTTTGGCCTTGGGAAGGCACCTTGATGTGCTGATACATGAACAAAAGTCTCCGGTAAGCGCAAGGCGTCCAGGGGCACGCCACGCAACAGTTAGGTAAAAACCCCTAAATTCTAGCCGTAAAACCATACAGCAAAAGAATTTGGGGGCATCGTGTCAACGGCTTTGGAACCGGCCTCGTTACGGTAGGGCCTCCGAGAAGTTCGGGGTATTTTTTCCAATAACGTTATCAAAGGAAATTCCAAATGAACAAAATCCTCGCTGCTTTGATCGCTGGCCTCTTCGCTGCTGGTGCTTTCGCACAAGCTTCCGCTCCTGCGGCTACTCCAGCCAAGCCAGCTGTTGCCGCAACGCCAGCCGCTCCCGCTGCAAAAGCAGAAGCCAAAGCTGAAGCCAAGCCAGCCAAAATGACCAAAGAAGAAAAAGCTGCTGCCAAGGCCGCAAAGAAAGAAAAAGCTGCTGCTGACAAGAAAGCAAAAGCTGAAGCCGCTGCAGCCAAGAAAGCCGAAGCTGCTGCCGCCAAAAAAGCAAAAGCTGAAGCCAAGAAGTAATTCCTGGTGACTTCGGTCAAAATGCCCGCCGCGTGCGGGCATTTTTTATGCGCGTCGTTTATGCTGGCCGATCAACTTCATGCGTGGTGACTCTATGTTTTTCAAACCCGGTACCGTCTTGTTTCGTGGGGCGTTCAAGGGCCTCACCCAGATGCTGGCTGTTGCCGCCCTGTTCGTGCCCCTGGGTGCTTCGGCGCAGGACGGCCCCCAGATGAATTTACAGCGCGTCAAGCTGTCGGCCGGCATGCACCTGATTGATGCGCAGGTGGCCCTCACGCCGGAACAGCGGCAAATCGGCCTGATGTTCCGCAAGGAAATGCCGCAACAGGAAGGCATGATTTTTATCTTCGAGCAGCCAGCCCAGCAGTGCTTCTGGATGAAAAACACCTTGCTGCCGCTGACCGCCGCCTTTGTGGCGGATGACGGCACCATCGTGAACCTCGCCGACATGAAACCTCAAACCACAGACCCACACTGCTCTGCCCAACCCGTGCGCTTTGTCCTGGAAATGAACAAGGGCTGGTTTGCGCGAAAACGCATCAAGGCCGGCAGCAAACTGGGCGGCCCGATTTTCGAGGCGAAGCGCTGATTTCTCGCTTTTAAAACAAAAAAGCCGACTCATGTCGGCTTTTTTGTGGGCGAAGGCCTCTCGCCTCAGGCGAAGTTGGCCTCGGCAAAACTCCAGTTCACCAGATTGGAGAGGAAGGTCTCGACAAATTTCGGACGCAGGTTGCGGTAGTCAATGTAGTAGGCATGCTCCCAGACATCCACCGTCAGCAAGGCCTTATCGGCAGTGGTGAGCGGGGTACCTGCCGGGCCGGTGTTGACAATATCAACCGTGCCGTCGGCTTTTTTTACAAGCCACGTCCAGCCGGAACCGAAATTGCCAACGGCCGACTTGACGAAAGCCTCTTTGAACGCAGCGTAAGAGCCAAACTTGGCATTGATGGCTGCAGCCAGTGCGCCGCCAGGCTCGCCGCCGCCAGCGGGCTTCATGCAGCTCCAGAAGAAGGTGTGGTTCCAGATCTGGGCAGCATTGTTGTACACACCACCACTGGATTTCTTGACGATCTCTTCGAGCGTCATGGCTTCAAACTCAGTGCCCTTTTGCAGGTTGTTGAGGTTCACCACGTAAGCATTGTGGTGCTTGCCATGGTGGTATTCAAAGGCTTCCTGGCTGTAATGCGGCGCCAGGGCGTCGATCGGGTACGGTAGCGGGGGGAGTTTGTGTTCCATGATTTTTTCCTCGTGGTGATGAATAAACTGCTTTTAACGATGTCATTGTAAAAACTAAATCAGTCTGCGCGCAGAAACTGTCAAATCGACCTCGCCGTCGGCAAGGGTAGCGCGTACAGGTTGCCCCACATGGGTCTTTTCGCGGCTTGTAATGGGTTGCCCCTGAAGGTCGGCAAGCCAGGCGTAGCCGCGCTTCAGAACCAGTTTGGGGTCCAGCAACTCAAGCCTTAACTGCGCGCGCTCGATGCGCTGCCGGCCGCGCTGCAGGCTGCCTTGCACTTCGTGCGGAAAATTGCTGCCCAAGACCTGTAGCTTGCGCTGTTCGTGCTGCAGTGCCAAACGCGCTGCATGGCTCAGGCTCTGGCCGAGCCCGGCCAGGCGGGCATGCTGCCTGGTAACCAGATGCGACGGCCGGCTAATCCGGGAAGCCGCCCAGTCCAGGCGCTGGTTGTGCGACTCCAGCTGGCGGTCTACGCCGTTTTGCAGCCGCGACACGGCCATGTCGAGCGCACCCAACCACACCGCTTGGGGCTGCGCGCAGAGTTCTGCCGCGGCGGTCGGCGTGGGCGCACGCACGTCAGCGCAAAAATCGACGATCGTGAAATCGGTTTCATGCCCTACCCCGCTAATCACTGGCATGGGCGATTCCACCAGGGTTCGGGCGAGCTGCTCATCATTAAAAGCCCACAGGTCTTCCATGGCGCCGCCACCGCGTACCACCAGCAAGACATCCACGCGGTCCTGGGATCGCCGCTGATAGGCTTTGAGCAAAGCGGCGCGCAATTCGCCGGCTGCCTGGCTGCCCTGCACGCTGGCAGGATAAATAACCACGGGAATATGCGGCACACGGCGCTGCAAAGCACTCGTGACATCGTGCAAGGCGGCGGCACCCAGCGAAGTCACCACACCAATGGCGCGGGGCAGCAAAGGCAAAGGCCTTTTACGGCCTGGGTCGAAAAGGCCCTCAGCTTCAAGTCTGGCCTTGAGCAGCAGGAACTGTTCAAAAAGATTGCCCTGGCCTGCCTGGCGCATGGACTCGACCACCAGTTGTAGTTCACCGCGCGGCTCATAAACACCCAGCCGTCCCCGCAGCTCCACCAATTGGCCGTCGCGCGGGGAAAACTCCAGCATCGTGGCAGCGCGGCGAAACATGGCGCAGCGAACCTGCCCCTGTTCATCTTTGAGCGAAAAATAGCAGTGGCCGCTGGCTGCACGCGAAAACCCGCTGATCTCACCCTGCACCGCGACCGGGTTAAATCGGGCTTCAAGGCTGTCCGAAATAGCCCTTAGCAAAGACCCGACGGGCCATACCCGGATGCCCGCGTCGCGCGCTCCCGCTTGCGGCTTCTCGGAAGGAGCCGATGCATCAAACACCCCTAAATCCCTTGGTAATCCGGGTGTAATACTCCACAGAGAGCCGTCCCTCAAGGCTCGACCCCCTGGTTTCGCGCGGATATCGAGATAAATTCGTGTAACTCATTGATTTTGAATAACTTAATTCTGCTCAAAATTTCATCGTTCTGTCACATGCACGATTTGGCGCGGCTTGCAGGCCGCTGCGCCACCACTTGCTAACAAAGTTATCCACAGCTTCTGTGGGCTACGTCCGACACGCGATCACGTTGCGAACATTTAACAGATCAGGCTCAGCCGCAACGAGATGGCAGTTTCTGTAAGCCATAATCCACCACAACTTACTGCCTGGAGATGTGCATTGTTTTCGATCATACAAGCCGCAGGTTGGCCGATTTGGCCCCTGGTTGCCTGCTCTGTCTTGGCCCTTGCTCTGGTTATCGAGCGTTTTACCAGCCTTAAAACCCGAAAAGTCGCCCCCGCCAAGTTGCTTGACGAAGCCATCACCGTCTCCCGCGCCTCCGTCCCCTCACCCGATGTCGTGGCGCAGCTTGAACAAAACTCGCTGCTCGGCGAAGTGCTTGCCAGCGGTTTTCGCGCCCTGAACACCAATCCAAGGATCAGCGAGGATGACCTGCGTTCCACGCTGGAAGGCGCAGGACGCAAGGCGGCCCACAAGCTGGAACGATACTTGGCAGCCCTGGCGACCATCGCCTCTGCCGCCCCCCTGCTCGGCCTATTGGGCACAGTCATCGGCATGATCGAGATTTTCGGCTCCCAGGCAGGTGGTGGAGGTGTGAGCAATGCCGCTGGCGGCAACCCTGCCCAGTTGGCGCAAGGCATTTCGATTGCGCTCTACAACACGGCTTTCGGCCTGATGGTGGCCATTCCCTCGCTGATTTTCTGGCGCTATTTCCGGGCGCGAGTGGACGGATATCTGCTGACGATGGAGCTGGCGGCCGAGCGTTTTGTACGCCACCTCAATACCCTCAGAAAATGAACTTCCGCCCCCATCCTCATGACGAGCCGGAGATCAATCTGATCCCCTTCATCGATGTACTGCTCGTGGTGCTGATCTTCCTGATGCTGTCCACCACCTACAGCAAGTTCACCGAACTTCAGGTCAAGCTGCCGATCGCCAACGCCGAACAGCAGCGCGATTATCCCAAGGAAGTCATCGTCGCCGTGAGCAGCGACGGCCGCTACATGGTCAACAAGACTCTGGTGGAAGGCCGTGGCATCGAAGTGCTGGGAGCCGCGCTTGCCGAAGCAGCGAAAGCCGGCAAGGAAAGCGTCATCATCATCAGCGCCGATGCCAACGCCACGCATCAGGCCGTTATTACGGTCATGGAGGCCGCACGCCGCCAGGGGCTGACACAAATCACATTTGCAACGCAAAGCGCCGCAACGGCCGGGGCCAGATAGGCCAGGGCCGGTTGCCCATTCCATGCAGCCTTCGCGGCGAAATGGCAGTCATCACGTGAAACAGATTTTGCAGAATGCCTGGCGCAAACGGGGTTGGCCGGCATGCCTGCTCTGGCCGCTGGCCCAGGCCTATGGCCTGGTCGTGCGGCTGCGGTGGGTGCTGTATCGCCGTCACATTCTCCGGTCCGAACATTTCGGCGTTCCGGTGATCGTGGTCGGAAACGTCATTGCCGGCGGCGCCGGAAAAACACCGCTGGTGATTGCCCTGGTGAAACATCTGCAGGCGCAACAGATACGGGTGGGGGTGGTGTCGCGGGGTTATGGACGGCACGGCACCGCCTGCCTGGAGGTGGTCCCCGGCGCATCCCCTCACCTCACAGGCGACGAGCCGGCCCTTATCAAGCGCGCAACGGGTGCGCCTGTTTTTGTTGCCGGCAAGCGTGCAGACGCCGTGCGCGCATTGCTTGCGGCATATCCGGGCACGGCTGTAGTCGTGTGTGACGACGGTCTGCAGCACTACGCCCTGCAGCGCGATATCGAGATTGCCGTGTTCGATGACCGAGGTGTGGGGAACGGCTGGCTGCTACCGGCAGGTCCGTTGCGTGAGCCCTGGCCCGCACGCGAACGGGTTGGCTTGAATTTTGTGCTGCACACCGGGCAAAAACCGGCATTTGAAGGGTTTGTTTCCAACCGGAAACTGAGCAACGAAGCTTATTCCGCCCGGGACGAACCGGTCTCGCTGGCGAGCCTGCGGGGCCGGCCTCTGGCGGCACTTGCGGGCATAGCCAATCCTGAAGCATTTTTCGGAATGCTGAGGGAAACCGGCCTGACGCTGCAGGCCACAACGGCCCTGCCCGACCACCATGACTTCACCGATCAAGACCTGGAAGCGGAGGAACTCAAAGGGCGTGTGGTGCTGTGCACTGAAAAAGACGCCGTCAAGCTTTTTGCCCTGCAGGGCACATCACAAAAGGAGGTTCTGGCCGTACCTTTGGTGTTTACGCCCGAACCAGCGTTCTTTGCCGCACTCGATGCCCGGCTGGCCCCGCTGATTTCTCCCTTACCATCAGGCCATGGACACCAAACTGCTTGAACTGCTGGTCTGCCCTGTGACCAAAGGCCCGCTCGACTACGACCGGGAAAAACAGGAACTTGTTTCCCGCAGCGCCCGCCTCGCCTACCCGGTGCGCGACGGGCTTCCCGTGCTGCTGGAAAGCGAAGCGCGGACCTTGACTGATGAAGAACTCGGTCTGTGAACGGCGCCTTGAAAAAAACAAGCAAGACCCCGAAAGCATGAGCTTCACCGTCCTCATTCCGGCCAGGCTGGCCTCTACACGCCTGCCCAACAAGCCGCTGGCCGACATCGGCGGTGCACCCATGGTCGTGCGTGTTGCGCAGCGCGCGATGCGGAGCACTGCCCTGCGCACCGTCGTCGCAACCGACAGTAACGAAATCATCGAAAAATGCGCGTCTTTCGGCATCGCCGCCGTGCTGACACGAGAAGACCACCCCAGCGGCAGCGACCGGCTCGCGGAAGCCTGCAGCGTGCTGGGACTCGCGGACGACGACATTGTGGTGAATGTGCAAGGTGACGAGCCGCTGATTGACCCGGCCTTGATCGACGCGGTCGCACGCCTGCTCATCGAGCGCCCAGACTGCGCCATGAGCACGGCGGCGCATGCCATCCAGCAGCTGGCCGACCTGAACAACCCCAATGTGGTCAAGGTGGTGCTTGATGCGCGCCATACGGCCCTTTACTTCAGCCGCTCACCCATTCCGGCCGCGCGCGACTTTACCGGCAAGGCGTGGTGGGAGGCCGGCAGCAGCCTGCCCCGGCCACTCCGGCACGTAGGCATTTACGGCTATCGGGTGGGATTTCTGCGGGAGTTCCCGCGCCTTCCCCAGTCGCCACTCGAGCAACTGGAGTGCCTTGAGCAACTCCGGGCGCTGTGGCACGGCCATCGCATCGCCGTGCACATCACTGGCGACGCGCCTGGGCCGGGCGTTGACACGCCGGAAGACCTGGACCTCGCCCGCAAGCTGTTTTCCTGACCTGCCCTCCCCGGCATGACGCGGGCTCGTAAGTTGCTGTCAGGGGTGCATGCTATCCTTGGGAAAAACACAAGTGTGAGGCCTGCAGGGCGTGCCGGCAGCCCTCCATACCTGTCAAGCAGCCCCTGCGGAAACCGGCCGGCGGTTCGGGCTGACTTCAAGAATTCATAAAATCCGAGGACATCCATGAGACTGATTTTGTTGGGCGCGCCTGGCGCGGGCAAGGGGACGCAAGCGACCTTCATCTGCCAGAAGTACGGCATTCCCCAGATTTCCACCGGCGACATGCTTCGTGCGGCCGTCAAAGCCGGCACGCAGCTGGGCATTGAAGCCAAAAAAATCATGGACTCGGGTGCACTGGTCAGCGACGACCTGATCATCAATTTAGTCAAAGAGCGCATTGCCCAGCCCGACTGCGCCAAGGGCTTTCTGTTTGACGGCTTTCCGCGCACCATTCCGCAGGCGGACGCCATGAAGTCTGCCGGCGTCAAGCTGGACTACGTTCTTGAAATCGACGTCCCCTTCGACGCCATCATCGAGCGCATGAGCGGACGCCGTTCGCACCCCGCCTCAGGCCGCACCTACCACGTCAAGTTCAATCCGCCCAAGGTTGAAGGCAAAGACGATGTGACCGGCGAGCCGCTGATCCAGCGCGATGACGACAAGGAAGAAACTGTCCGCAAGCGCCTGGAGGTTTACAGCGCCCAGACCCGTCCGCTGGTTGAGTACTACTCCAGCTGGGCAAAGTCAGAGCCTGAACTGGCCCCGAAATACCGTGCCATCAGCGGCATGGGCGGTGTTGACGAGATCACCGCCCGGGCATTTAAGGCGCTGGCGGGTTGAACCGGCCTAACGCGAGTCCACTTGCCCCAAAAAAGCCGTCAGCCCGACGGCTTTTTTTATTCCGGCTTCCGGACCTGGTGGACTGCAATTGCAAGCGCGGCTTCAACTCTCCGCCAGCAACTCGAGCATCATCGCTATCCTCGCCTTCACGGGACTCAGCCCCTGCGAATCAGAAAACAGATCCCCCGGTGTGGGCAAGACCCGGCCATTGAAGCATCTTGTCGCACGGACGACCCGAACCCCCGCAGACCGCGCGCGAAGCAAGGCCGCCTCCAGCGCGTGGTGCAAGGTGCCATTACCCGTGGCAGCAACCACCAGCCCCTGGACACCCTGTGCCAGCAACGCGTCCACGATCGCACCACTGGCGCCGGCATGGTTCATGACAATCTCAACGCGCGGCCACTGGAGCGGAATCATGGAATTCGCTATTATTTTTATAGCTGCTTGCGCCCGTTCCACATGGGTTTCCGGCCAATTTCTCACTAACCTGAGGAATCCTTCCTCCACATAGCCAATCGGCCCCGCATCACCGGAGTCAAAAGCGTCAACCCTGTAGGTATGCACTTTCTGCACGTCCAGCGCGCTGTGGATGGTTCCGGCACACACCGCGACAACACCCATTGCCCCAGCATGACGCGCCACCGCCATGGCATCCAGCATGTTCTGGGGGCCGTCAGGCACCAGCGCAGTCGCCGGCCGCATGGCACAGGTCAGCACCACAGGTTTATCGGGGCGGCACACCGCATGAAGGAAATACGCCGTTTCTTCCAGCGTGTCCGTGCCGTGCGTGATGACAATGCCCTGCACGTCCGGCTGGGCCAGAAAGTGATTGACCCGACTGGCCAGCCGCACCCATACATCGAAGCTCATGTCCTTGCTGTCGACCTGCGCGACCTGCTCGGTCATCAAGGGGCCGAACCTGGCCAAAGGCGGGACCGCCGCCACAAGTTGCTCAACGCCCACCTGGGCAGCGGTATAGCCGATGTTGTCCGACGCACTCGCAGCCTGCCCGGCAATCGTGCCGCCGGTGCCCAGAATCACAATATTTTGAGGATGCATAAAACGTAAACTTGCAATCTTTTAAAAACTGGATGAAAATACAGTTACTGGATATTAAAACAGCTACGGCAACGTTGCGTACCCAAAGCCAGCAGGCAATACGCAAGCGGGCTGAAGCAGTGATTCAAGGAGCAACAGTGATGAGCACACTCGATAACTTTTCGCATTTTCCCTCTGAGGCTCCCAAGCTCACTGCGCGCCAGCAGCAAATTCTGGAATTGATCCAGAGCGCCATCGCGCGCACGGGCGCCCCGCCCACCCGTGCTGAAATCGCCGCTGAGCTTGGCTTTCGCTCTGCCAATGCCGCCGAGGAGCACTTGCAGGCGCTGGCCCGCAAAGGCGTCATCGAGCTGGTCAGCGGGACCTCACGCGGCATACGTTTGCGCAATGACGCCCTTCGCAGCCTGAACGAATCCAGAATCAAACAGTTTTCCCTGCCGTTGCAAAGCCTGGCCCAACTCGCCCTACCTCTGGTGGGGCGGGTTGCTGCTGGCAGCCCGATTCTCGCGCAGGAACATGTCGAGCAAACCTATTATTTTGAAAGCAGCCTGTTTCAGCGCCAGCCCGACTACCTGCTCAAGGTCCGCGGCATGAGCATGCGGGACGCAGGCATCATGGATGGCGACCTGCTGGCCGTCAAGCAATCCAAGGAAGCCAAGAATGGTCAAATTGTCGTGGCCCGGCTGGGTGATGAAGTGACCGTCAAGCGCTTTCGTCGCAACAAGCACCTGATCGAACTTCTGCCCGAAAACCCGGACTTTAAAACCATTGTGGTCGAGCCCGGCGAGCCTTTCGAACTGGAAGGCCTGGCCGTCGGCCTCATTCGCAACACGATGCTGATGTAGGCAGCTCACCTGGCCACGCACCAGGTGGCGGGCGTTTGGCCGTTGTGATGGCCAACACCCTGGTGTCGGGGCCTTCCTGGCAATTTGCCAGTTTGCAATCCTGCCTGTGTAAACCTCTCTCATACAGGAGTTCATCATGGGAATCATCAGTTTTTCACATTCACCAATGTCGTCAGTCCTGCTGGCACCCGTGCAGGCATTGGTGTCATTGTTTTTGCCGGCGCAGGGTATGACTGGGGCAAGCCGTTTTTCCGCGCCAGCCGGCGCACAGCCCAGATCTCACCAGCTTGCGCTACCCTTTGCTTCCGGCGATTTCGCGGCAATGCGCGGCCCGTCTGCCCGCGCCACTGGTGCTCTTGCCGTCCAACGCTCTGTCAAGGCGTCCCGACCCAGCCGGCTGCGAGTTGTCCGTGAGTTTGACTCCAATGTCGGCCCAGCGTGCGCTGGCCGCATGGTGATATCCGGCCGCATGGCCGACGTCTGCGCGGAACTTGAGCGCATGAGCCAGCGAGAAACCTCTTTGAGATAACTGGTACGGCAAGCATCCCACCAGAAGTTCAGCCCGGGCCTATGCGCTTTGCGGCGCCGTCTGGTGCGTTTCCTTGAGATACAAAATCCCCAGTCGGAAGTGACCCCGGCGGCAAGGAAGAAAAATCTTGCAGGCACAATATCGGCATGAATATTGTGATCCTCGACGACTATCAGGACGCGGTGCGGAAATTGAACTGCGCAGCCAAGCTGGAGGCCTACCCTGCCAAGGTCTATACCAACACCGTTAAAGGCATCGGCCAGCTGTCCGTCCGCCTCAAGGATGCCGATGTCATCGTCCTGATCCGGGAGAGAACCCAGCTCAACCGGCAAGTTATTGAAAAGCTGCCCAAACTCAAGCTGATTGCCCAGACAGGCCGTGTCGGAAGCCATATAGATGTCGCGGCTTGCACAGAACGCGGCATCGCGGTTGCCGAGGGCATTGGGTCTCCTACGGCACCCGCGGAGCTGACCTGGGCACTGGTAATGACCGCCATGCGCCGCATTCCGCACTATGTAGCCCACTTGAAGCATGGCGCCTGGCAGCAGGCAGGGCTCAAGTCAGCTTCGATGCCACCCAACTTCGGCATTGGCTCCGTCCTCAAGGGCAAGACATTGGGGGTATGGAGCTACGGGAAGATCGGGCAAATTGTGGCTGGCTACGGCAGGGCCTTTGGTATGCGTGTCGTGATATGGGGCCGCGACGCATCACTGGAGCGGGCACAGGCCGATGGCTTTGAAGTCGCGGCCAGCAAAGCCGAATTCTTTGAGCAAAGCGATGTACTGAGCCTTCACCTGCGGCTCAACGCAGAGACACGCGGTATCGTCACGCTGGAAGACCTGTCGCGCATGAAAACCACGTCCCTGCTGGTGAATACGTCAAGGGCGGAGCTGATCGAACCGGAAGCATTGATCGCCTCCCTCAATCGCGGGCGGCCCGGCCTGGCGGCCATCGATGTTTTTGAGTCGGAGCCCATCCTGCAAGGCCATGCGCTGCTCCGCCTGGAAAACTGCATTTGCACGCCGCATATTGGCTATGTTGAACAGGACAGCTATGAGCTGTACTTTGGCGCGGCGTTTGACAACGTCGTCAACTTCATCAAGGGCACGCCCACCAATATCGTCAACCCGGGGGCCTTGCAAGTACGGCGCTGATGTGACACGCGCAGCCTGATCAAGTGCGCGTAAACCCGGGATTCCCGGCGAGCCAGGCTCAAACTTCGCTCAAGTTTTCTGCGTCGGCCCCGAAGAATCCGGAAAGTCGAGGTCAAACTCGATGAGATTGTTGGCAGCGGATTGCGGCGGCTGCGCACCTGCATCGATTGATGGAAACGGGGCCAGGTCCGCCCCCTCGCCTGCACTCAAATCAATATCAAGACCAAGCCGGGGGGAAGCGGGAGGCTGTGTCGGGTCGGTTGCACCTGCCACGGCAGGAGATGGCAAGGGCGCCACGATCTGGAACCGGGCTGACAGTGGCTGGATGCTGGTAGGCCCAAAACCTGCAACGCCAGGGAGCGTGTCCGGCATGGTCGGAACCGAAGGTGCGTCCGACAACCTGACCGGTGCTTCGGCGTCGCCGGGCGGCCGGCTAACAATCCTTTTTGCGATAGAGTGGAGGAGCAACAGCTCGCGGTAGGCGGCCAGGCTGAAGACCTCTCCCCGCGAATCCGGTTTGCGGAATATGGACTCTTCAAGTACGTCGAGCACCTTGGGAGTTGGCCAGAGGGCCTCAATCCGCGAGAGGGCCTCCGTGTAATACTCCAGATCGTGCGTATCCGCCGCGTATTCGTCGAATGCCGGCACCTTGGCATTGAACATCTTGTTGAAGTCTGTGCGCAACGCGTCGTAATCCTCGCGGCGGCCCAAGCTGTGATAGAGGTCAAACAGGTCGAGATAGACGAGCGCGCTTGTTTCCACGTTGTCCATGATGTGGTGACGCAGAACATCTACCGCCTTGTCGGGCCGGCCGAGCGACAGGAAGAAATCGGCCTGTTGCTGCACATCAAACAGCTCTTCGGCATTCACAATCCGCGGCATGCTGCTGATACCGCTCAGGCTAGGCAGAAATTCCGAGGGGAATCTGGATTCGGCAACCCTTGGGCGCGCCACGGCGCTTGAAGCCGGCGTATTTTTCGGCGCCTCGAAAAATGGTTCGCTGGGATCGAAATCAACCAGCGAATCGGGCAAAGGCCCGGCGCTCACCGATTCAGCTTCTGAGGCCCTGCGCAAGAAGGCTTTCCCGGTGTTACCCGTACCTTCAGTCACATAAGGCGCGCTGTCTTCGGCAAACCCTTTGCCCCACCAGGATCCCCGGCTGACACGGCTTTGCTGTCGGCTACGTATCCATAGTGCCAGGATCGCAAGAAGGGAGGCGGCCAGCAAGGCGTAAAGGGCGTATACGAGCCAGTTGTTATAGCGTTCACCGCGCGCCTGCTCAAGCTGGCCGCGCATTTCCATCACGGCTTTTTCGGTTTTCTGGCTTCGCGCGAGCATGCCGGCAACATCGGCTTCCAGGGATTTCAGGCGCTGGCTGTCGCGCACCATGTCTTGCGGCTGTGCATTAAGCGCCTGCCACAGTGCGGCGGCGGCAGCGCGCTGCTGGGCGTCTGTTGAGGGCTCCGTCAGCAGCTCCGGCGAAGACCGGAGCACAGGGTCGCGCTCGGCCGCCAGGTCAATGGGGTCAAGTTTCAGGCGAGAACGGAGCTTGCCCGCTGGCCCGGATGCGGACTTGCCAGCCCCGCGAACAGCAGGCGTTGCCTGCAGCAACCCAACTGAGGTAGCCGATCGCAATTCACTGCCTCCGACAGGCGGGACTTTTCCGGACCTCGCTCTTGGGGCTTTTCCCGGGCTGGAGGGCGCGGAGCCTGCCTGTGCCTTTGCGGCGTTACCGCCGGCGCCAGCAACTCCAGGCATCTGCGCCACCAGAGGCGCAGTCGCAACGGCTTCTCCGCCGACAACGGGAACCGGGCTGGTGTTTTCTCCGGCCACTTCCGCCAGCAGCACATACTTGCGCGTGTTTTTCTGCAGGCATCCTTCACGCACATAGAGTGTCACGACCGGCTCATCGACGCCGGAGCTTGTGCGGATGCGGATCAGCGCTTCACCGGAAGCGCCTTGCGACGTGATGACACGTACCTTGTCCTGGGCAACCTGGCTGTCGCCAAAAAACACATCTGCCGCCACACAGACTGCAGACAACCCTTCCGTGCCGTCCAGGTGCGCCGACAGGGTGACATCAAGGGGGCGTCCGACAAGGGTGGCGCCGCGCATGCGCCCCAGCGACAAGGCCACGCTGTGGACGGCAACGCCCATCAGCAGAACGCCAAGGAGATATTTGACAGGCTTCTTGGCAAGTTTCATGGGGTGGGCAATTTTGACACGGTACCCTGCCAAATACGGTCAGCCATAATTCAGGCATGGAAGTAAATTACACGAATGTGGGAATAGTTGGCACCGGCGCCATGGGGCGCGGCATTGCGCAGATCGCCGTGCAGGCCGGCAGCACCGTCAGGCTGATGGACGCGCAGGCAGGCGCCGCGGAAAAAGCGCGCGAAGCCATCTGTGCCCAATGGGACAAGCTCGTTGAAAAAGGCCGCATCGACGCAGCCGCGGCAGCCGGGCACAAAGACCGGCTTGTGCTGGCCGCCACCCTCACCGACCTGGCGGCCTGCGACCTCATCATCGAAGCCATCGTGGAGCGGCTGGAGGTCAAGAAAGCCCTGTTCGCCGAACTCGAGACACTGGTACCTGTGCACACCATTCTGGCCAGCAATACCTCCTCGCTTTCTGTAACGGCCATCGCCGCAGACCTGAAGCACCCCGAACGCCTTGCCGGTTACCATTTCTTCAATCCCGTTCCACTGATGAAAGTGGTGGAGGTCATCGCCAGCCTGAAGACCAGTCCCGCTGTGTGCGAAGGCCTGAGCCAATACGCCCGGCAAATGGGCCACACACCCGTGCAGGCCCAAGACACGCCCGGCTTCATCGTCAACCACGCCGGCCGAGGCTACGGCACCGAAGCGCTGCGCATCGTCAGCGAAGGCGTCGCCGACTTCGCCACCATAGACCGCATCCTGCGCGACCAGGCCGGCTTCAAGCTGGGTCCTTTCGAGCTGATGGACTTGACCGGGCTCGACGTCTCCCATCCCGTGATGGAGTCAATCTACCACCAGTACTACCAAGAAGCCCGCTACCGCCCCAATGTGATCACGGCGCAGCGCCTGGCCGGCGGAGTGCTGGGCCGCAAGACCGGTGAAGGCTTTTACCGCTACACCGACGGCACCATGCAAGTTCCGCCCGAGCAGGCCGTCCCTGGTGTGACCGAACTTCCGCCGGTGTGGGTGTCGCCGCGTGCTTCGCGCCGCTCGGAGCTGTTGCAACTGCTCAAAAACCTGGGCGCCAAAATTGAGACCGGCGCCTCCGCATCGCCGCAGGCCCTGATGCTGGTGGCGCCCCTTGGCTTTGACATCACCACCGTCGCCGTCGTGGAGCGGCTGGACCCGGCCCGCACCGTGGGCATCGACATGCTGATCGACGACGCAGCCACCAAGCGGCGCGTACTGGCGACCAACCCGGCCACCCGTACCGACATGCGCGACGCCGCCCATGCCCTCTTCGCCCGCGACGGCAAAGCGGTCAGCGTGATCCGCGACAGCGGCGGCTTTGTCACCCAGCGCGTGGTGGCCACCATCGTCAACATCGCCAGCGACATTTGCCAGCAAGGCATTTGCAGCCCGAAAGACCTTGAGACGGCTGTGACGCTGGGCCTCGGTTACCCCTTGGGCCCGCTGGCCATGGGTGACCGCTACGGCCCCACCAATGTGCTGGAAGTGTTGTTCAACATGCAGACCGTTTACGGCGACCAACGCTACCGCCCTTCCCCCTGGCTGCGGCGGCGCGGCGCCATCGGCCTTAGCCTGTTACACCAGGAGGAATAACACCCCCTTCGGATGCTCACTTCGTGTAGCACCTTCCCCCCTCGAGGGGGCGGCGCCTGCGGCCTGGCGAAGCCAGTTCCGCGGCCCCCACTGGCAAGGGGATCTGTACGGGGACTTGGTCCCTGCCTATTTCTTATTTCGATGCATTGGAAAAACTAGCATGGCAGGCGCAATCAAAGGTACGAGCGAGGGTCAGACCCTTATCCTGACGATCAGCAACCCCGAGTTCAAGAACGCGCTCGGCCCCGATATTTACGCTGCGGGCATTGAGGCGCTAAATGCTGCTGAAAACAACCCAGACATCCGCAGCGTGGTGATCACCGGCGAAGGTGCCATGTTTTGCGCTGGGGGCAACCTGCAGCGACTGGAAGCCAACCGCCGCGAGGCGCCGGAGGTGCAAGCCCAGAGCATTGAAGGCCTGCACAACTGGATCGACTCGATCCGGACTTATCCCAAGCCGGTGATCGCCGCCGTGGAAGGTGCTGCCGCCGGCGCGGGTTTTTCACTGGCGCTGGCCTGCGACTTCGTCGTTGCAGCGGATAACGCTGTGTTCGTGATGTCTTACAGCACCGTGGCACTCTCACCCGACGGTGGCGGCAGCTGGGTCCTGGCGCGCGCCTTGCCGCGTGCGCTGGCCAGCGAATTGCTGATGGCCGGCGAACGCATAGGCGCGCGCCGACTGCACGATTTTGGCCTGGTGAACCGCGTTGCGGCCCCGGGTGAGGCCTTGGCCCAAGCGCTTGAACTGGCCGAAAACCTGAATGCGCGCGCGCCCAATGCGCTGGCCAGCATCAAGGAACTCATCAACGACGCAGCCGGCAGCACGCTGACCGAGCAGCTCACCCACGAACGTGATCACTTCGTGCGCAACCTGCACGACGCCAACGCGGGTGAAGGCATAGACGCCTTCCTGAACAAGCGCACGCCGCACTACCGCTAGGCGGCAGGCAGCCAGTCGCGGGCTGCCCAACCGACAATCCAGGCCTCCGGCCGGGCGACACCCATGCGACAGCCCACTGGCGCCGGGCGGGTCCCTCAAGCGACAATGGTCGTCTTGTTAGTCACTCAAAAGACAGACCATGGACGATCCCATTCTTACGATAGAGGAACGAGAGGCCATTAACAATGGCCGCTGGTTTTCATCCCTGTCCCCATCCCTGAGGCACGACATACTCCGATGCGCCTACGTCAAACGCTACAAAGACGGCGAACTCATCAGCGCGCGCGGCGACGTGCCCGAGGAATGGATCTCTTGCGCACGTGGGGCCATTCGTGTCAGCTCGACCTCGATTTCGGGCAAGCAGGTCACGCTGACCTATGTGGAGCCCGGCCTTTGGGTCGGCGATGTGGCGATCTTCGACGGAGAGCGGCGTACCCACGACTCCTATGCCCATGGCGAGACCACCTTGCTGTGTGTCTCGCGCGCCGATCTGCGCAAGATCCTGAGCCAGCATGTCGAACTCTACGAGGCCCTGTTGCGCCTGCATGCACGGCGCATACGGCAGCTCTTCGGTCTGGTGGAAGACCTCAACACCCTGCCCTTGCGGGCGCGGCTGGCCAAGCAGCTGCTGCACCTGGTGCGCAGCTACGGTGTGCCCAGCCTGGCGGACAGCGGCGAGGTGCGAATCGGCCTGCAGCTGGCACAAGAGGAATTGGCGCAACTGCTGGGCGCCTCGCGCCAGCGCGTCAACCAGGAGCTCAAATCCATGGAGCGCGAAGAAGCCATCCGGATCGAGCCGGGAGGCCTGGTGGTGCGCAACCGCACAACCCTGATGCGCATCTCTGAAGCTGAAATTGACAAATAAACAGAGACAACACGTTTGAGCATGAGCAATTTCGATCACTTTGTCGGTACACGGGCTGTTTCGGGTGCGCACGCTTTTGATCTCGAAGCCCTTGCCGCTTATCTCGACAAGCACCTGCCTGGCTTCCAGGGCCCGCTGACCGCGGAAATCTTCAAGGGCGGCCAGTCCAACCCGACGTACAAGTTGATCACACCCACCGCTTCTTATGTGATGCGCGCCAAGCCGGGACCGGTGGCCAAATTGCTGCCGTCGGCCCATGCGGTGGAGCGCGAATTCAAGGTCATGCAGGGGCTGCACGGCACCGACGTGCCGGTACCCAGGATGTATTGCCTCTGCGAGGACGAATCCGTGATCGGCCGCGCTTTCTATGTAATGGAATTCGTCGAAGGCCGCGTGCTATGGGACCAGTCACTTCCCGGCATGACCAGCGCCCAGCGCGGGGATATCTACAACGAGATGAACCGCGTGGTCGCCGCACTGCACAAGGTGAAGTTTACCGAGCGGGGCCTGGCCGACTACGGCAAGCCCGGCAACTACTTTGAACGCCAGATCGGCCGCTGGAGCAAGCAGTACGCCGCATCCATCACCCAGCCCATCGCCGAGATGAACAGCCTGATGCAGTGGCTGCCGGCCAACATCCCGGCCAGCGCGCGCGACGACAGCATGGTCTCCGTCGTGCATGGTGATTTCCGGCTGGACAACCTGCTCTTTCACCCCACCGAGCCGCGTGTGCTGGCCGTGCTTGACTGGGAGCTCTCCACCCTGGGCCATCCACTGGCCGACTTCAGCTACCACTGCATGGCCTGGCACATTCCGCCGGGCGCTTTCCGCGGCATTGGCGGGCTGGACGTGGTCAGCCTGGGCATTCCCACCGAATCCGACTACATACGCCTTTACTGCGAGCGCACCGGGCTGACCACACCCGAGGCGCTCAAGGTCGACTGGAACTTCTACATGGCCTACAACCTGTTTCGCATCGCGGCCATTCTGCAAGGCATTGCCAAGCGCGTCGAGGCCGGCACGGCTTCCAGCGCCCAGGCCGTCAGCTCGGCCGCCGGCGCGCCGCTGCTGGCCAGGATGGCCTGGGGCTTTGCCCTGAAAAGCCAGGGCTGAACGACCGCTGTCTCATAACAACATCGCCTCACATCTTTCTGGAGATTTCATGGACTTCAACTACACCCCCAAAGTACAGGAACTGCGGGCGCGCCTGCTCAAGTTCATGGACGAGCATGTTTACCCCAATGAGGCCCGCTTTTTCCGCGAAATCGCCGAGAACCGCGCCAAGGGCAATGCCTGGATCCCGACCAGGCTGGTCGAGGAGCTCAAACCCAAGGCGCGTGCCGCCGGCCTGTGGAACCTGTTTTTGCCGCACTCGCCGCGCGCCCCTGAAGGTCTGTCCAACCTCGAATACGCGCCGCTGTGCGAAATCATGGGCCGCGTGCCCTTTGCGGCCGAGGTGTTCAATTGCTCGGCGCCCGACACCGGCAACATGGAAACCATCGCCCGCTACGGCTCCGAAGCCAACAAGGACCAGTGGCTGGATCCGCTGCTCAAGGGCGAGATCCGTTCTGCCTTCCTGATGACCGAGCCGGAAGTCGCTTCGTCCGACGCCACCAACATCCAGTGCCGCATCGAGCGCGACGGCGACGACTACGTCCTCAACGGCCTCAAGTGGTGGTCATCCGGCGCGGGCGATCCGCGCTGTGCCATCTACATCGTCATGGGTAAAACCAACCCCGACGCCGGCCGCCACGAACAGCAGTCCATGATCCTGGTGCCCGCCAACACGCCCGGCATCGAGGTCATCCGCCCGCTGTCGGTCTTCGGCTACGACGACGCCCCGCACGGCCACATGGAAGTGCGCCTGACGAATGTGCGCGTGCCCGCCGCCAATTTGATGCTGGGCGAAGGCCGTGGTTTCGAAATTGCCCAGGGGCGCCTCGGGCCCGGACGCATTCACCACTGCATGCGCAGCATCGGCATTGCCGAGCGCGCGCTGGAGCTGATGTGCAAGCGCCTCAATACCCGCGTGGCTTTCGGCAAACCGATCGCAAGCCAGTCGGTCTGGCACGAGCGCATTGCCGAAGCCCGCTGCATGATCGAGCAGGCCCGCCTGCTGACGCTCAAGGCGGCCTACATGATGGACACCGTTGGGAATAAGGTTGCCAAGGCCGAGATCGCCATGATCAAGGTGGTGGCGCCCAACATGGCCTGCCAGATCATCGACTGGGCCATCCAGGCCCACGGCGGAGGCGGTGTGTCGGACGACTTCCCGCTGGCCTATGCCTACGCCAGCCAGCGCACCCTGCGCCTGGCCGACGGCCCGGACGAGGTGCATCGAGCTTCTCTGGCCAAGCTTGAGCTGGCCAAGCACTTGCTGATGCCCGGCGAAATCGAGATGCCCATAACGCGTGGCGGCTGATACGCTCAAATTTTGCTATTAAATCAATAGCTACTCGCGCTCACCCCATACGGCTAAAGTGCCAATTTCACCCTGAAAATGGCAATGCGATCAGAGCGTGATGTCGTTGGACAGGCCTGCAATGGCCGATTCGCAGGCGCTCGTGAAGATCTGGGCCGCATGTTCCAGCGTCGGCATGTCGGCGGGGGTGTATTGCATGCGCAGGTAAGCCTTGCCGCGCAGAATCATCAGGATAAAAGGCACTTGCGCATCTGGTGATGGCTCCGGCCAGTTCATCAGCAAGTCGACCAGGTGGGTGTCCAGCCAGGCCTGCGCATGCACACGCTGGTCTGCCATGACTGCGTAGCGCTGCCAGAACGGCTTGGGCAGGCTTTCCCAACCTACTTCCGAATACATGGCCAGCCAGCGCACCTCTTCCGGCATGCTCAGGTCTGCGGTGGTCTGCAGGGTGTCGGTATAGGCCTGGTAAGCACGTTTTTCAAGTGAAT
The DNA here is from genome assembly GCF_056405795.1 of Polaromonas sp. P1_F1. Taxonomy (NCBI): domain Bacteria; kingdom Pseudomonadati; phylum Pseudomonadota; class Betaproteobacteria; order Burkholderiales; family Comamonadaceae; genus Polaromonas; species Polaromonas sp. P1_F1. Next base: position 48,456 of record NZ_JBFUBJ010000010.1, on the reverse strand, counting down.
CCTTCAGTGCCCGGTTCATGACCAGCACCGTGACGTCGTCGTTGACCTTGATCTCACCGCGGGCGCGGAGTTCTTCGCCGCGGATGTAGTCGCGCGAGGCCCGGCCACGCTCCATCTTCCAGGGTTTGCCACTCACGGAACCTTTCAGGGCAAAACCCTTGCCTTCCCCCAGGCCGGTATAAGAAAAGCCGCGGGTACCGGCCCACTCGGACACGGCATCGTCGGAGGCGCCGGCGTCGCCCGCATCCCCCTTACCCCCGACAAAGACTTTCTTCAACCGCTCAAACATGGTTTTGGCTTTTCTCTTAAAGTGCAGCAACCTCATGTTAGTCCAAGGAAGCGCCAATGATCAATGTTTACTCCTGGCCCACACCGAACGGCCACAAGGTCCACATCATGCTGGAAGAATGCGGGCTGCAGCTGGACCGGGACTGGCAAGCGATTCCAGTCAATATCGGCACCGGCGACCAGTTCAAGCCCGAATTTCTGGCTATCAGCCCGAATAACAAGATTCCTGCGCTGGTTGACCCGGTCGGCCCCGACGGCAAGCCGATCCCGGTGTTTGAATCCGGCGCCATCCTGCTGTACCTGGCCGCAAAAACCGGCCAGTTTTTGCCAAAAAGCGACCGCCTCAAATTCCAGGTGCTGCAGTGGCTGATGTTCCAGATGGGCGGCGTCGGCCCCATGATCGGGCAAACCCACCATTTCCGGCAGTACGCGCCCGAGAAAATCGACTACGCCATCAACCGCTACACGAATGAAACGAAGCGGCTTTACGGCGTGATGGACAAGCAGCTTTCCACCCACAAGTTCATCGCCTGCGATGAATACACCATCGCCGACATCGCCATCTTCCCCTGGCTGCGCAATTGGCAAAACCACGGCATCGACTGGGCCGACTACCCTCACCTCAAGAAATGGTTTGACCTGATCAGCGACCGCCCCGCCGTGCAGCGTGGCGTCAAGGTACTGGCCGATCTGCGCAGGCCCATCACCGACGACAAGGCGCGGGAAATCCTGTTTGGCAAGACGCAGTACGAAAAACGTTGAGTCCGGCGGCGATCCGATACCAGGAGCGTTGTCCCCCGATTTGGGATCAGATCGCGTAGCGAGAACGCGTCAGCAAGCCCGAGCCGCACCGGAAGAGCCGGAGCGGTAAGTAAGGATAAAAGCGCATCGAGCTGACGCCCAGACAAGAAAATCGGCCGATAGCAAGCGTAGCGAGGACCCGTCAGCAAAGCCAAACCGTACCGCAGCGACCGGAACGTACCTTCGGGTACGTGAGGATCGCGAGGAACGTATTGGCTTTGATCACGGGTCCGCAGTAGCTTGAAGCGGTCGATTGGCCTGCCCGGAGGGGATCGAACCCCCGACCCTCAGCTTAGAAGGCTGATGCTCTATCCAACTGAGCTACGGGCAGTCTGTATGTGTGTCAGCGCGGCGGAGCCGCAAACGTGCGAACTGCAGGATTCAGTTCGTCGCGAATCATACCTTCAAACGCCTGCCGGATACCCCGGGCAACAGGGTCGGACATGTCCGGCACGCAGTGATTCGGACACGGCGGTTTGTTGTGGTTCTCACACACCGCAATGACTCACCTATGGCTGGCTCCCTGTCAGGGGTATATTGTCTACACGAAAGAAACGCAAAGGCACGCACATGACCCGACCAATCCTGCTGCTGGTGGAAGACAACCCTGCCCATGTAGAGCTCACCACGGTGACATTGCAGGAAAACGGTGCGGACCATGAAATCATCGTTGCCCGCGACGGCACGGAAGCCCTGGAATACCTTTTCTGCGAAGGTGCTTACAGCAACCGGCCCAACGACCATCCGCCCGAACTCGTCATGCTGGACCTGAATTTGCCCGGCCTCAGCGGGCTGGAAGTCATGCAGCGCATGCGGGCCGACCCCCGCACCTTCTTTGTACCCGTCATCCTCCTGACGTCCGAATCCAAATACTCCCCGGTGGTGAAAGAGCTCCAGGGCGGGCTTAACAGCTACGTGCGCAAGCCGCTGCACTTTCGGGATTTTCAGGAAAAACTGGAACAGGTGCGCGAATACTGGCGCACATCCAACTTTGGGTCGTTACTCAAGCCCTGAAAACGCCGCCGTTGGCGAGACTGAGGGCTGCCAAGGCCGAACTGGCGAGGCGCCCCAACAGACAGGCGTGAAAAAGCCCACATAAGTGGGCTTTTTGCTGGGAATTTTTGGTCGGAGTACAAGGATTCGAACCTTGGACCCCCTGGTCCCAAACCAGGTGCGCTACCAGACTGCGCCACACTCCGACTAGTCAAATATTATAGCCTGAACCCGCTACACTTTCCCGCACCCCTCCTCATTTTTTCCATTCACTGGATTACCCAATGAAACTTCGCCTCGTTGCCCAGCCTGATCCGCACCGGCCCGAGGGGAAGGCTGGCAGCAGCCTTGCCGCCGCATGATGATGCGGGCCGCCGCCGGGGCCGTGTCCTGGATCGACAAGGGTCTGACACGCATGACAGCAGTATTCGGGCTGCTGGTGCTACCGCTGGCGGCACTGCTGCTGGCCCAATGGCCGCTGCGCGAACTCGTCCAGGCCTACTCACGCCAGGCCAATGATGCGGCGCAAGTGCTATTCGCACTGTACGTGGCTGTAGCCGTGACCGCGGCCTCCAGAAGCCATACCCACCTCGCTTCCCTGCAGCCGCACCCTTCCGGCGCACCCCGCCCGCGCTGGCATTCCTGGGCGCTGCTGGTCTGCATCGCGCCCTGGGCGCTGTTCATGCTCTGGGCCGGCTGGCCACTACTGGTGGCTTCCGTGGCTACTTTCGAACGGTTCGGTGAAACACTCAGCCCGGGTTACTTCGTGATCAAGATCGCGATGGTGTTGATGCTCTTGCTGGTGCTGGCGGAAGGCCTGCTCGAACTCCTGCCGCACGGCCGCGCGCCGGGCTCGCCATGAGTTTCACCGGCCCCCTCGCGGGCTTGTGGATGCTTCTGCTCCTGGGCGTGCTGATTCTCGCCACCGGCCTGCCGGTCTGGGCCTTGCTGATCGGCGTCTCCAGCTTATTCGCCACGTTGGGCCTGGCCGCAGGCGCTTTTGACCTCCAGATCTTGCAGGCCCTGCCCGTGCGAACACTGGGCCTGCTGGAAAACGATTTGCTGCAGGCTATGCCGCTGTATGTCTTCATGGGCGTGTTGCTGCAGCGCCTGACAGTGGCCGACGCCCTGTTCTCCGCCTTGCTGCGGCTGTTCCGGCCCCTGGCCGGCGCGCACGCCCTCTCGGCCCTGGGTGTCGGCGCCCTTATCGCGCCCATGAACGGCTCGGTCGCTTCCAGTTCGGCCCTGCTTTCGCGCCTGATAGCACCGCGCATGGCGCACCTGGACACCGCGCAGGCCATCTCCATCATCAGTGTGGCCGCCACCATAGGCGTGGTAGTGCCGCCTTCTCTGGTCTTGCTGCTGCTGGGCGATGCCATGATGCTGGCGCACCTGGAAGCCAGCCGGCTGCCGGGCTACCTGCAGGCCGGCCAGCGCATCATCAACACCCAGGACGTGATGCATGCCGCGCTGTTGCCCGCCCTGTGCGTACTGGCGCTCTGGGCCCTAGTGGCCTGGCGCCAGGCGCGAAAGCTTCAGGAAAAGCCGCAGCACACCCCGCTCAGCCGTGCGCAGGTGGCAGTCGCCCTGCTCGCGGGCGGCACCATCGTGCTGCTGTTGGCCGGCGTCTTTACCGGCAAGCTCTATGCGGTGGAAGCGGCGGCCACGGGTGCCATGCTGCTGGTCGCAGCCGCCCTCGCGGGCCGCTCGATTTCGGCGGCAGGCTGGCAAGCGGTGCTGGCCGACACGCTCAAGCTCAGCGGTGCCCTGTTTGCACTCCTGGTGGGTGCCACTACCTTCAGCCTGGTCTTCCGGGTGTTCGGCACCGACCGCTGGCTCAACGGCCTGCTGCTGGGCTCCACGCTACCGCCGGGCGTGACGGCGGCCCTGGTACTGCTGCTGGTGGCCTCGTGCGCCTGGGTGCTGGATGCGTTCGAAATGATTTTTGTCATCGTGCCCATCGTCGCGCCGGCGCTGATCGCGCGGCTGGGCGATGCCCAGCAGGCGGCAGTGTTGCTGCTGCTGGTGCTGCAGCTGAGTTTCCTGATACCGCCCATGGGCTATGCCGTGCTGATGGCCCGGGCCCGCTCGGGCCTGCCGGCCGTTTCGAGCCGGCGCCTGTTGGGCGCGCTATGGCCCATGCTGCTGGTGCAGGTGGCGCTCACGGTGGTGGTGTTCGCCTTTCCGGCCGCGGTGCATTGGCTGGACACGCCGGCCCCTGTGGCTTCTGAGAAAGCGCCAATGGCCGAAGATGAGATCGCGCGCCAGATGCGGGAGATGTCGCGCGTTGAGTCCCCTGAGCCGGGCACCGCCGCCGCGCCCTGAGTCGTTCCAGAACAGGGTTCTTGAACCGTTCGCCAAAAAGGAGACCGTAATGGCCATCAGGATCGTCAGGCTGGGCACGGCGCGAAGTGCCAACGAAGGTTTGCGCATAGGCACGGTGCGAAGACCGCCGCGCGGCGTGCCGAAAACCGAGTTCGCCTCGCAGGACTGGTATGACGTCTGGTACCCCAGCCTCGCGCCCAGCGTGGAAACCATGAAGTTGGGCCAGTCGGTTAACTCCGACAAGGACTGGGCAGCCTTCAGCAAAAAATACCGGGCTGAAATGAACGAACCCGATGCCAGCCGCAACCTGGACCTGCTGGCGGCGCTGTCACACCAGGCGAATTTCGCCATGGGCTGCTATTGCGAAAACGAGGCGCGTTGCCATCGCTCGCTACTGCGGGACTTACTCAAAGAACGCGGCGCAAATATCGCCTGAGGCTGGTGAAGCGGTCACGTCAAATCAAGCCGGGGCCGCGGGACTGGCTTTGCCAGACCGCAGGCGCAGCGGCCCCTCGGGGGGCAGGGAACTACACGAAGTGAGCGACCGTGGGGGCCATATTCACAATTTGACGTATTCGTACTCCAAGGGGTTGGCGTTGATACCGCGGTCCGGCGGCGCGATCCAGGCGGCCATCTTGCCGGGTTCGGTAACTCGGTTCATCAGGCTTTTGACAAATGCCGTATCGGCCGGCGTGGGCAGCCACTGGTCTTTTTTCGCTTCGAAATCGGCGGCGCTGATCGGGTTGCCCTGCGGGTCGGTGAAATTACCGGCCCAGGCGCCGACCGCGCGGCGAAAACGTGTGGACGGCAGGGTCAACTCAAAATCCACACCCGCGCGCTTGATGCCCATGTTCCAGCGCGTCACGCCGACATTGCAGTCCTTGACGTACTCGAGGCGCGTGATCTCATTCATGCCGTTGCGGGTCGAGATCGTCTCGTTTTTGAGACCGCCCTGCCCGTTCGGCACCACGATGCTCATCTCGGTTTCGAGTTCCACGTGGTCGGCGAACTTGGCTTCGTCCGGCCGGCCCTTGATGCCGTTGCTGAAGTAGTTGGCGGCGTTCGACGACGCTTCCGAGCCGAACAGGTCCAACGACGACGTGAACCAGAAGTTCATGAATTTCTGCACCGTGGGCAGGTCGATTACACCGGCTTTGCGCAGTGTGGCGACGTCGTCGGTGTCCAGCTCTTTCATCACTTCCAGCGTGCGTTTGATGACACGGCCAACCCCGGTCTCGCCCACGAACATGTGGTGGGCTTCCTCGGTCAGCATGAAGCGCGTGGTACGCGCCAGCGGGTCAAAGGCGGATTCTGCGAATGACTTGAGCTGGAACTTGCCGTCGCGGTCGGTGAAGTAGGTGAACATGAAAAAGCTCAGCCAGTTGTCCATGGGCTCGTTGAAAGTGCCCAGGATTCGCGGCTTGTCGGCATCGCCGCTGTGGCGCATCAAGAGCTCTTCCGCTTCTTCGCGGCCATCGCGGCCGAAGTGCGCATGCAGCAAATACACCATGGCCCAGAGGTGTCGGCCTTCCTCGACGTTGACCTGGAAAAGATTGCGCAGGTCATACAGCGACGGCGCGGTGTGGCCCAAGAGGCGCTGTTGCTCGACAGACGCCGGCTCGGTGTCGCCCTGCGTCACGATCAGACGGCGGAAGGTCGAGCGGTATTCGCCGGGCACGTCCTGCCAGACGTCTTCACCCATGTGGTCGCCAAAGCCAATCTTGCGACCCTCTTCCTTGTCAGCCAAAAAGATGCCCCAGCGGTAATCGGGCATGGGCGTGTAGCCGTAGCTGGCCCAGCCTGATGCATCCACGCCGACAGCAGTGCGCAAATAGACTTCCTTGGCCTTGAAGTCGCTGGGACCCATTTCGTCCCACCAGTTCAGAAAGGCGGGTTGCCAGTGCTCCAGCGCGCGCTGGAGCTGGCGGTTTTCGCCCAGGTGGACGTTGTTGGGGATGAGGGCTTGCAGATCTATTGAGCTCATGGCGTTCTTCCATCAAATAAGTTGCGAGGCGGCAGCAGCAATGTCAGTACCAGTGCCAGCGCGGAACCGGCTTTGCCGGGCCGCAGGTGGCGCCCCCTGGGGGGAGGCGCCGCAGGCGCTTCGGGGGGTTACACCCTCTTCCAGTCGAACTTGGCTTTCTTGCCCGTGCCGAAAAGTTTCAAGGCACCGTCCTCACCCACCGCATTCGGACGAATGAAAATCCAGTTCTGCCAGGCCGAGAGCCGCCCAAACACGCGCGTCTCCATCGTCTCTTTCCCCGGGAAGCGCAACGAGGCTTCCATGCCGGTCATGGCGTCGGGCGAGAGCGAAGCACGCTCTTCCAGCATGATGCGGATCTCGTCTTCCCAGTCAATGTCGTCGGGCGTCAAGGTCACAAGGCCCAGCGCCAGCGCCTGATCAGCGCGCAGCGGGCTGTCGCCGAGTTTTTGCAACTGTGCAATGGTGGCATCGTCTTCGCAGAATCGGGTTTGCAGGCGCGTCAGGCCATTGACGGCGGGGAACCAGCCGAAGTTGGCCGGACTCAGTTGCAGCGCAGGCGCGGCGTCTGGTGAATCGGGCAAGTCCAGCATGTAGATGCGGTCGCAGGCCAGAGCCAGTTCGTAGAAAGTGCCGGCAAAGCACGAACCCGCATCGACCAGCGCAATCAGCGAACGGCTGGTGACGTCCAGCCGGGCCAGGGTGCGGCGCAGCGCACCCGTGGTTTCCTTGACCAGCCAGTGGTCTTTCAGTTTGGCCAGCGTTTCGTCCATGCGGATCACCTGGCCGGCATCGCCTGTGGTCTTGATGACCCAGGTGCCGACTTCCAGTTCGTTGGTGCGCAGGTTGAGGATGGCGTCATCCAGTTCGCGCTGCAATTTCAGCGGGTACCAGTTGGCGCCTGCGGCTTCGATGGCATCGGGCGTGGACTCAATGGCTGCGGCTGGCGCCTTCACCGTGATGGTGGCAATGCGCTTTTCACGGTCGACCTGCGCATCAACGAGGCTGTATCGGTAGCCGGCATCATCAATGACGGCCTTCAGCGGTGTGAGTTCAATGCCTTTTGAGGCTGCAGCCCTTGTAGACTGTGCGCGAAGTGCTTCAATTTCTGTAGCAAGCAGATCGCCAAACTGCTGCGGCTTGGCGTGGGCGTCGATCAGTTTCCAGTCCTTGGCGCGGTCGGCGCGCACGCCTTCGCTGGTGGTGCAGAAGATGTCTGCCAGATCGCGGCGCACCTTGCGCTTGTCGGTCACGCGGGTCAGGCCGCCAGTGCCGGGCAACACACCCAGCAAGGGCACTTCAGGCAGGCTGACGGTGGAAGAACGGTCGTCCACCATGATGATACGGTCACAGGCCAGGGCCAGCTCGTAGCCGCCGCCGGCACACGCGCCGGTCACGGAGGCAATCGCCTTGAGGCCGTCATGGCGCGAGGAGTCTTCCAGGCCGTTGCGGGTTTCGTTGGTGAATTTGCAGAAGTTGACCTTCCAGCCGTGCGTCGACAGGCCCAGCATGTAGATGTTGGCGCCCGAGCACCAGATCTTTTCCTTGCCCGACTCGAACACCACCACCTTGACGGCCGGGTGCTCAAAGCGCACACGGTTGATCGCGTCGTGCAGTTCGATGTCCACGCCGAGGTCATAGCTGTTGAGCTTGAGCTTGTAGCCGGGCTTGATGCCGCCGTCTTCGTTGATGTCCAGCTTCAGACGCGCGACGTCACCCTCCACGCTCAGCGTCCAGTGCTGGTATTTGCTGGGGTGGGTGGAGAAACTCACGAGCTCGCGCTCCTGGCCTTCGATGACCTGTTTGAATAAAAGCGGTTCTGTCATGGCGTTCATGGGGTGTCTCCGGTTATGCCCGTTCGACGGTGTCGCGGACGGTTGTTTTGGGAACGGCGCGTTCCAGGTCTTTGAGGCTTTGTTTCAGTGTGCGCGCAGCGGTATCAACCACGGCGTCGGCGCGGGCATAGAGCGCTTCGCGGCTCGAAAGGATGCGGCGGATGTCTTCCATCGCCTCGTCGGTCGCGCCGCGGGTCGTGTCGAAAGGCCGCATGTCGCCCTGGGCCACCACGCGGGCCATGTGTTCTTCGGGGCTGGCTTTGAGCCAGACGCAGTAAAAACGGCTTTGCAGCAAATCGAAGGTTTCGCGCTCGCTCACGATGCTGCCGCCCGTGGTCATGACAACGCCATCCGGGTGGTCTTCGGCGATGCGGAACAGCGCGCGGCGCTCATAGCGCCGGTAGCCGGCCTGCCCATGCAGCAGCAAAATTTCGTTCATGCTGGTACCGGCTTCGCGTTCAATCTCGCGGTCCAGCTCGATAAAAGGCACGCCACGCTCGGCCGCCAGCTGGCTGCCCAAGGTGGACTTGCCGGCGCCACGCAGGCCGATCAGCGCGACCCGCTGCTCGCGGCCCAGTGAGTCGCTGAGGCCGAAGGTGCTGCCGAGCAGGCTGTAGGCCTGGTCCAGTTGCGAATCATCCAGCCGCGTCAACAAGCCCTGCACACGGGCCAAAGCCGGCCGCGGCGCGTCCTGCAGCAGCTCAAGGATAGAGATGTTCAGCGCGCGGGCCGCGGCTTCCAGGGAATTGATCGAAACGTTGCCCTTGCCGGTTTCCACATCGGCCAGAAAGCGTTCGCTCAGGCCAGAGTCCGACGCCAGCTGTTTGCGCGTCATGCCCCGGCGCGCGCGCCACGCACGAACGCGGGCGCCCAGTTCACTGAGCGTGGCTTTCGATTCCTGTTCGGACATGATTTCCAAGAAGCACCTGTGTAAAAAGTCGCCCTTTCAGGGCTTTGCCAGTTGCATTTCGTCTAAATTGCAGTATACTTCAGGTTAAATTGATGTCAAGCAGTTTAGTGCATCTTTTATTTGGAGACTTCTTGATGAAACTCAAAATCCTTGTAGGTACCATGACCAGTACCGCCGACTATGTGGCACAGGCCATCCAGATGGATTGCGCAGACCTGGTCAACGACATTGAAGTCGAACTGATGGACAACCTGGACATCAGCGTCTTCGACGCTTCAAAGGCAGAAGATGCACTTTATCTCATCTGCAGTTCCACCTACGGCTCCGGCGATGTGCCCGACAACGCCCGCGCCCTCTATGAATCATTGAACGCCAACCCGCAGTTCCTGGGCCATGTGCGCTACGGCGTCATCGCGCTCGGCGACCGCACCTATATGCAGACCTTCTGCTTCGGCGGCAAGAAATTTGACGAACGCCTGACCGACCTGGGCGCCCAGCGCATCGGCGATATCTGGTGCCACGACGCCAGCAGCGGAACCATGCCCGAAACAGAAGGCACTGAGTGGTGCCGCCAGTGGCTCACCGGCGCACTGCAGACGCTGGGAGCAAGCCCGGCCACCGCTTGATCTGCATCATGAATTTATAAGAAATCGGCCCGTAGCGCTTGATGTGCATGCGCAAGCAGCTACCAAAATAATAGCAAGAGCAATCTGGAGACAAGCATGCAAGCAAGCACCGCAGACCATTCGGCAAGCCCGCCACGGGTAACCATTCCGCGCAATTACAACGCCGCGCACGACCTGCTGCAGCGCAATGCCGGCCGTGCGGGCAAGGTCGCCTTCATCGATGCCACCACCGGCGAGGCGCTGACTTACGGCGAACTCATCGACCAGGCCCACCGTTTTGCCAACGCCTTGCGTGCCCAGGGGGTGGCCCCTGAAAGCCGCGTGCTGCTGGCCATGCTGGACACGCCGCAGTGGCCCGTCGCTTTCCTCGGCTGCATTCTTGCGGGTGCGGTGCCCGTGGCGGCCAACACCCTGCTCACACCTCCCGACTTCGAGTTCATGCTGCGCGACTCGCGGGCACAGGGCCTTATCGTCTCCAGTGCCCTGCTCCCGGCCTTTGAGCCACTGCTCAAAAAAATGGACACGCTAAAAACCGTGATCGTCGCCGGCATTGAAGAATCCCCGCGATATCCCACGCTGAGTGGCGTCCTGCGTGCGCAAGAAGCTACCAAAACCATAGCAGACACCTGCGCCGATGGGGTCTGCTTCTGGCTTTACTCCAGCGGCTCGACCGGTGCACCCAAAGGCACCGTACACCTGCACAGCCACCTGATCCAGACGGCCGAGCTGTATGGCCGCGGCGTGCTTGGCATCCGGGAAGAGGACGTGGTGTATTCCGCTGCCAAGCTCTTTTTTGCCTACGGCCTGGGCAACGCACTGACTTTTCCCATGAGTGTGGGTGCCACCACGGTGTTGCTGCCCGCGCGGCCCACGCCTGCTGACGTGTTTGCATTGCTCAAAAAATACCAGCCCACGATTTTTTATGGTGTGCCCACCTTGTATGCGGCCCTGCTGGCCGATCCGGCCCGGCCGGCGAAGTCCGAGTTGCGCCTGCGCGTGTGCACCAGCGCCGGGGAAGCCCTGCCCGCTGAAATCGGAAAAAAATGGACCGCGCAATACGGCTGCGAAATCCTGGATGGCATCGGCTCCACCGAGATGCTGCACATCTTTTTAAGCAATCGTCCCGGCCAGGTGCGCTACGGCACAACCGGCCAGGCCGTGCCGGGTTACGGGCTGCGCATCATCGGCGACGACGGGCGTGAATGCGCCGACGGGGAAATCGGAGAGCTGCAGATCAGCGGGCCCAGCGCGGCCATCATGTACTGGAACAACCGCACCAAGACCAAAGCCACCTTTGCCGGCGAATGGACCAAGAGCGGCGACAAATACACCCGCGACGCTGACGGCTACTACACCTACGGCGGGCGCAGCGACGACATGCTCAAGGTCGGCGGCATTTACGTCTCGCCGTTTGAAGTCGAAGCCTGCCTGATGACGCACCCCGCCGTACTGGAAGTGGCGGTGATCGGCGTGGCCGACGCTGACGAACTCATCAAGCCCAAGGCCTATGTGGTGCTCAAGGCCGGGCAGGCCGCCACCGTGGACGAACTCAAGGCCCATGTGAAGCTGCAGCTTGCACCCTACAAATACCCGCGCTGGATTGAATTTGTGAGCGAACTGCCCAAGACGGCCACCGGCAAGATCCAGCGCTTCAAGCTGCGCCAGCCGCACTGACATGGAAAACCCCGGGAAGCAGGCAGCCGGAAAATACCCTGCGCCGGCGGGCCGAAAAAATGCGCAAATCGGGCACGGCTATTGCTTTAGGTGTAAACAATTTAATCTTCAATCTCGGGTTTTACACTAGGGCTGCATACACAACGCACGCTTACTATTCGTCTCACTGTCTTCAGTCTCAACCAGGAGCTATTCCATGACTTCACGCCGACTTGTATTGACCCGCAGTGCTGCCGTTATCGGTGCCGCTTCCACCGGCCTTTTGCTGCCCGAAATCGTGCGTGCGCAGTCCGCCAAGGTGCGTGTGGGTTTCATGCTGCCCTATACCGGCACCTTCGCCCAGCTCGGCGTCGCCATTGAAAACGGCTTTCGCATGGCCATCAACGAACAAGGCGGCAAACTCGGCGGCCGCGAGATCGAATACTTCAAGGTCGACGACGAGTCCGAACCTTCCAAAGGCATTGAAAACGCCAACAAACTGGTGCAGCGCGACAAGGTCGACGTGCTCGTCGGCACGGTGCACTCGGGCGTGCAGATGGGTATCCAGAAAGTCGCCCGCGACTCCGGCGTGCTGAGCCTGATCCCCAACGCCGGCGTGCACGCCGCCACGCGCAGCCTGTGCGCGCCCAATGTGTTCCGCGCGTCCTTTACCAACTCGCAGCCCACACGCGCGCTGGGCAAGGCCATGGTCGACCGCGGCCACAAGAAAGCCGTCTGGATCACCTGGAAATATGCCGCAGGCGACGAGGCCTTTGAAGGCTTCAAGGAAAGCTATACCGCTGCGGGCGGCACCATCGTCAAGGAGCTCGGCCTGCCCTTCCCGCAGGTCGAATTCCAGGCCTTGCTGACCGAAATCGCCGCGCTCAAGCCTGACGCCGTGGCCTGCTTCTTCGCCGGCGGCGGCGCGGCCAAATTCATCAAGGACTACGCCGCCTCGGGCCTGAAGGAAAAAATTCCCCTGTACGGCTCCGGCTTCCTGACAGAAGGCGTGCTCGAGGCCGCCGGCCCCGCTGCCAACGGCATCATCACGACCATGCACTACAGCGACTCGCTACCGACGCAGCGCAATGGCCAGTTCCGCCTGAGCTACGCCAAGACCTTCCGACTGCAGCCCGACGTCTACGCCGTGCAGGGCTACGACACCGGCCTGCTGCTGATTCAGGGCGCCAACGCGGTGAAGGGCGACCTGAGCAGCAAGCCGGCCCTCTACAAAGCCCTGGAAGGCGCCGTCATCGACAGCCCGCGCGGCAAGTGGACCATGAGCCCGTCGCACAACCCTGTGCAGGACATGTACCTGCGCGTGGTCGAGAACAAGGAAAACAAGGTGATTGGTGTGGCAGCCAAGGCGCTGGCCGACTCGGGCGCCGGCTGCAAGATGGCCTGAAGACGTGGCCCCCACGGTCGCTCACTTCGTGTAGCTCCCTGCCCCCCGAGGGGGCCGCCCGCCTGCGGTCTGGCAAAGCCAGTCCCGCGGCTCATGCTGGTATGAAGTCACATGGGCCGCCCCGCCTCATTCTTAGGTAAAACTGGTATGAGGTGTGCTTTCTGTCTTGTAGCATCCTCACCATGACGCTCACTACCTACCTCCTCTACGTCGCAGCAGTCGCCCTGCTGATCCTCACACCCGGCCCGACCATGCTGATGTGCATGACGAATGCGCTCAACCATGGTCCGCGCAAGGCCATGACTTCGGTGGCTGGAAGCGTCAGCGCGGTGCTGTGTGTGATGCTGCTGTCGGCCATGGGACTAGGCGCGTTGCTGGCGGCGTCTGAAACCGCCTTTACCGTAGCCAAGGTGATTGGCGCTGCATATCTGATCTGGTTGGGGATCAAGACCTTCCGCAGTGAAGCGGCTGTCTTTGATCCTGCCGCAGGTGAAGCACCAGCCCAGCGCCGTTCGTTTTTCCTGCGCGGCTTCCTGGTCGGCGCCAGCAACCCCAAAGCGGTCCTGTTCTTTGCCGCGTTCTTCCCGCAATTTTTGAATCCGGCCGCGCCCTTTGTGCCGCAGTTCGCCATCCTCGCCCTCACCTTCATGGCGTTTGAGTTCACCGTGCTGACCGGCTGCGCCTTGGGCGTGGCGCGCATCGCACCGCTGCTGAGATCCAGCCGGGCCGTGCGCTGGTTTAACCGCGTCTCCGGCGGTTTATTCACCCTGATGGGCAGCCTCTTGTTATTCACACGCCGTCACACCTAATCGGATTTATGGATCTCGCCAACTTCCTCATCCAGTTGCTCAACAGCGTCCAGTACGGCCTGCTGCTGTTCATGCTGGCCGCCGGCCTCACGCTGATTTTCGGCATCATGGGTGTGGTCAACCTGGCTCATGGCAGCTTCTACATGCTGGGCGCCTACCTGGCCTGGTCGCTCAGCACGCTGACAGGAAGCCTCACGCTGGCCATCCTGCTGGGCGCGGTGCTGTCGGTCGTCTTCGGGCTGGCTTTGGAGTGGTTGCTGTTTCGCCATTTCTACCAGCGCGACCACCTGGACCAGGTGTTACTGACCTTCGGCCTGATCTATATCTTTGAAGAAGTGCGCTCCATCCTCTGGGGCGACGATGTCCATGGCGTCACGATTCCCGACCTGCTGGGCGCCTCGATCCCGCTCACCGACAACCTCTCCTACCCGGTCTACCGCCTCTTCATGTCAGGCGTGTGCATCGCGCTGGCACTGGGCCTTCATTTCATGATCTCCAAAACCCGCCTGGGCATGAAGATACGCGCCGGCGCCTTTAACCGCGACATGGCCGAATCGCTGGGCATCAACATCAAGCTGATCCACGCCGTGGTGTTCGCGTTGGGCGTGGGCTTGGCCGCAGTGGCCGGCATGATCGCCGCGCCCGTGGCCAGCGTCTATCCCAACATGGGCTCGCAAGTCCTCATCATGTGTTTTGTGGTGGTGGTCATTGGCGGCATCGGCTCGGTGCGCGGTGCGCTGATTTCCGCCTTGCTGGTCGGCCTGGTCGATACCTTTGGCAAAGTGCTCCTGCCTTCGATGGCGGGCATGCTGGTGTATATGTTGATGGCAGGCGTGCTGCTCTGGAAACCTGAAGGTCTGTTCAAGCAATGAGCTCTGCCAAAGCAAATCTCGAAATCCTGCCGCGCGGCGTGCAGGTGGCGCTGGGCCTGGGTCTGATCGCGCTGGTCGCCTTCCCCTTCGTCGGCACCGACTTCTACACCCAGATGGTCACGCGCATGATGATCATGGCGATCTTTGCCATGAGCCTGGACCTGCTGCAGGGCGTGACCGGTCTGGTGTCGCTGGGCCACGCGGCTTACTTCGGCCTGGCCGGCTATGCGCTGGCCTTTTTAACACCCGCCGGCGAGCCTGTCAGCCTGTGGTGGACCTTGCCTGTGGCCGTGGCGGCCTCTGGCCTGGCCGCCCTCATCATCGGTTTCTTTGTAGTGCGCACGCACGGCATCTACTTCATCATGGTCACCATGGCCTTCGCGCAAATGGTGTTCTACCTCTTCTTCGACAACAAGGCGCTGGGCGGCTCTGACGGGCTGTACGTCAACTTCAAGCCGAGCGCAGCCATCTTCGGCTGGGTGCCCTTCGACCTCGACAAGAAGGTCACGCTCTACTACTTCACGCTCGCGGCCGTGCTGCTGGTTTACGCCTTCTTGCGCCGCCTGCTCTGGAGCCCGTTTGGCCGCACGCTGGCCGGCATACGCGTCAACGAGCACCGCATGCGCGCCATGGGCTTCGGCACCTTCGGCTACAAGCTCTCCGCCTTCACGCTGGCCGGCGCGCTGGCGGGTCTGGCGGGTTACCTGTGGGGTGCGCAAACGGGCTACATCAACCCCGAGCTCATGGGCTTTCACATGAGCGCGCACGCGATCATGATGGTCATTTTGGGCGGCATGGGCAATTTTGCCGGTGCCATCGTTGGCGCGTTCGCCTTTGAGTATTTGCTGCACGTCTTCAAGGACCTGCCGCAAATCGGCAGCGTCAACCTGGGCAAGCACTGGCAGCTGTGGATGGGCCTCTTTATCGTGCTGCTGGTCACGTTTGCGCCGCGCGGCATCCTGGGCTTGGTCGAAAAATTCACCCAGCGCAAGAATAAGGCGGAGGCTGGCCATGAGTGAAGTCCTCCTCAGTGCAAAGAACCTGACAAAACGCTTCGGCGGGTTGGCTGCCGTCAACGACGTATCGGTCGATCTCTGGCGCAACCACATTCACGCCGTCATCGGCCCCAACGGTGCCGGCAAATCCACGCTGACCAACCTGCTCTCTGGCGACTTGCCGCCGACCTCGGGTACGGTCACGCTGGGCGGGCATGACATCACTGGCTGGACACCCGAAAAAATCTCGGGCAAGGGACTGGGGCGCAGCTACCAGAAGACCAATATCTTCCTGCCCTTCAGCGTCTGGGAAAACGTGCGGCTGGCGTCACAGTCGCGTGCGCCGCATGCCGCGCACTGGCTCAAGCGTGCCACGAACTTCGCGGCAGTCAACACCCGCGCCGAAGAAGCGCTGGAACTGGCTGGCCTGCAACACCGCAAGCACAGCATCGCCGGCACTATCAGCCACGGTGAGCAGCGTCAACTCGAAATCGCCATGACCCTGGCCACCGAGCCGCAGGTGCTGCTGCTCGACGAGCCGCTGGCCGGCATGGGTGTGGCCGAAGCCGAGCGCATGGTCGCCCTGCTGCAGGCCATCAAGAAAAACCACGGCATCCTGCTAGTCGAGCACGACATGGACGCGGTGTTCGCGCTGGCCGACAAGCTCACCGTGATGGTCAACGGGCAGGTGATCGCCAGCGGCACGCCCGCGCAAATCCGCGCCGATGCCGGCGTGCAGGCTGCCTACCTCGGAGAGGAACACTGAGAATATGGCCCCCACGCTTTTCACTTCGAGCCTGCGGCGCGCTGCCCCTTTCACTTCACCAGGGGCTGGCCTTGCTTGGGGCGGCCCGGCGCTGCGGCCCCGCCTGGAGACCTTATGAGCATGGTTGAGAAACAGATCGACATCCTGATCGGCGCCCAGGACATTCACACCTATTACGGCGCCAGCCACGTACTGCGCGGCATAGACTTTCACGTCGCGCGCGGCGAGACCATAGGCCTCATGGGCCGCAACGGCATGGGCAAGAGCACGCTGCTCAAAAGCATCATGGGCCTCGTCAAGCCACGCTCGGGCTCGGTCGCAATCAACGGCAGGCCCATGACGGGCGCCCCGCCCTACGAAATCGCCCGCCTCGGCATCGCCTATGTGCCCGAAGGCCGCGGCATCTTCGGCAACCTCAGCGTGACCGAAAACCTCAAGATGGCGGCGCGCGCCGGCAGACCAGGAAGCGCCGCAGACGGCGTGGGCCGCAGAAACGACTGGACCTACGAGCGCGTGCTGGAGACCTTTCCGCGCCTGAAAGAACGCCTGAACCACGGCGGGCAGCAGCTTTCCGGTGGCGAACAGCAAATGCTGACGATCGGCCGCGCACTGATGACCAATCCCGACGTGCTGATCCTCGACGAAGCCACCGAAGGCCTGGCGCCGCTGATTGCGCGGGACATCTGGCGCATCTGCGGCCTGATCCGAGAGACCGGCATCAGCAGCGTGATCGTCGACAAGAACTGGAAACACGTCACCCAGATTACCGACCGCAATGTCATCCTGGTCAAGGGCCAGGTGGTATTTGAAGGCAGCTCGGCCGAGCTGCACGCCAAACCCGAACTGCTGGCGCAATACCTTGGCGTATGAGCCGGGAGTCACCATCCTGGCATGACTGAAACTTTGGCCGCCCAGAAATGTCCAAGCGCTTTTCCGTCAGTCCCTAGCCGCCGCTGCGGCCGGCTGGCAAAAGTTGGCAAGCCCAAGCGCAGGGCGCCGACGGGCGCACGCAACGCGGCGTCGGCCTGAACGCACAGTTCGCCCGGGAGCGGTCACCATGAAAGTATCACCGGCCACCTCAACGCTGGGCCTCACCGTGCTGGCCATGCTCGCCTTTGCGGGCAACTCGCTCCTGTGCCGCCTCGCACTGCGCAGCACACCGATTGACGCGGCCAGCTTTACAGCCCTTCGCATCGCTTCAGGTGCGCTGGTGCTCTGGCTTTTCATGTGGCGGCGTGGTGTCACGGCGACCGGCAACTGGCCGTCGGCCGGTGCGCTGTTCGTGTACGCTGCCGCATTCTCGCTGGCCTACGTCAGCCTGCCGGCAGCCACGGGCGCGCTGCTGCTGTTCGGCTCGGTGCAACTCACGATGCTGGGCACCGGGCTGGCCCTCGGCGAACGGCTGGACGCCAGGCAAAGCGCCGGCCTGGTAATTGCCGTGGCGGGCCTCATCGCGCTGTTGCTGCCCGGCGCCGCCGCACCAAGCTTGCCATCGGCCTTGCTGATGTTGCTGGCCGGCATGGCATGGGCGGTGTATTCGCTGCGCGGAAAACACGCCGGTGATGCGACGCAGGCCACCGCAGGAAACTTCCTGCGCGCCACACCACTGGCACTGTTGTTGGCCTGTTTGATGTTCCCGCAACTGATCTGGGACATGCGCGGGGCGGCGTATGCGGTGACCTCTGGTGCGATCACTTCCGGGATGGGCTACATCATCTGGTACGCGGCGGTGAGGCGGCTTCCCGCCACTACGGCGGCCTCGGTACAACTTTCAGTGCCGGCCATTACCGCACTGGGCGGCATCGTCTTTCTTGGAGAGCCGCTGGGCTGGACGCTCGCCGCTAGTTGCACGGCCATTCTGGGCGGCGTCGCGCTGGCCGTGCGCCCTTCGCCACCCAAAAGCTAAAGCAGCGAACGCAGCTCCCTCGCGGCATCCAGCAGCAAGGGCAGCAATTCGCGCCGCATGGCCTCCGGCCTCAGCCGCTGCGGCGACGACACCACATTGAGCGCGGCCACCGTGTGCCCCTGCATGTCACGCAGCGGCACGGCCAGGGCGTGGACGCCCAGCTCATGCTCTTCGCTGGCCACGCAGAAATCGTCAAGTCGCACCTGGTCCACCAGCGCCCTGAGCTTGCGCGGGTCGGTGGTGGTGTGCAGGGTCAGCCGGGCCAGGTTACCTGTGTCGGTCCTGGCTTTCAGCCATGCATTGAACCCGGTTTTAGTCTTGGCAGCCAGCAGCACGCGCCCGGTGGAAGTCGCATGCGCCGGCAGGCGCGCACCGAGGTGCAAGCCGTAAGCCAGCACGCGCGCCGGCGTCGCCCTGCCGCTGTCTGCCGGTGACTTCCACTCAAAACCGCTGCGGCCAATGATGACAATCTCGTCGCCGTCCAGCACTGCGACGGAAAACGACTCCTGCGTTTGCGCGGCCAGCCGGTTCAGCGCGGGTTGAACAGCGCGCGGCAGGCGTGCGGTGGCCAGGTAGCTGCCTGAAAAGCGCAGCACCTTGGCAGCCAGCCAGAAATAGCTGCCGTCGGTTTCCAGGTAACCCAGGTGTGTGAGCGTGAGCAGGTGGCGGCGCGCGGCCGCCCGCGTGATGCCCGCGCGTTCCGCCGCCAGCGTGGCGTTCAGGCGCTGGCGCTGCGTGTCAAAACTCTCGAGCACGGCCATGCCTTTGGCCATGCCTTCAATCATGTCGGGCTTGGCGATCGGGAAAGCGCCGGTTTTCAAAGCGGTTTTTGAGATGACCATTGCGCGATCATCGCACAAGTGAGCCGGACATCGTGCAAAGCCGCGGCCACGCGCTGGGCGCGGCGCACGCAGCCGCATAACCTTCTCGCTTGGGGCACATTGCCCGACAAATTGAACGGAGACACCATGCGCGTACAGGTAGCCATCGTGGGCGGCGGCCCCGCCGGGCATTTGCTGGGCCAGCTGCTTCATAAGGCCGGCATCCATGCCATCGTGATTGAGCAGCGCAGCAAAGAGTATGTGCTGGGACGCATACGCGCAGGCGTGCTGGAGCAAGGTACAACCGACCTGCTTGACGAGGTCGGTGTAGGCGGCCGCATGCACAAGGAAGGGCTCGTGCACGGCGGCTTTGCCCTCGGCTTTGGCGGCACCCATCACCGCATTGACCTGCAGCAGCTGACCGGCGGCAAACAGGTGATGGTCTACGGCCAGACCGAAGTCACGCGCGACCTGATGGACGCGCGCGCCGCAGCAGGCCTGGCAACCGCGTATGAAGCCGAAAACGTGAGCCTTCATGACTTTGACGGGCCACACCCCAAGGTGCGTTATGTGCAGCACGGCGTGGCGCACGAAGTGGAATGCGACTTCATCGCCGGCTGCGACGGTTTTCACGGCGTGAGCCGCGCCAGCGTGCCGGCCAATGCGCTGCAGACCTTTGAGCGCGTCTATCCCTTCGGCTGGCTGGGCGTGCTGTCAGAGACGCCGCCCGTTTCCCACGAACTCGTCTACAGCAACCACACGCGCGGTTTTGCCCTGTGCAGCATGCGCAGCCACACCCGCAGCCGCTACTACGTGCAATGCCCGCTGGACGACAAGGTGGAGAACTGGAGCGACGACGCCTTCTGGGACGAACTGCGCCGCCGCCTGGCGCCCGAGCTGGCGGAAAGCCTGGTCACAGGTCCCTCTATTGAAAAAAGCATTGCGCCGCTGCGCAGCTTTGTCGCCGAGCCCATGCGCTTCGGCCGCCTCTTCCTGGCAGGCGACGCGGCCCACATCGTGCCGCCCACGGGCGCCAAGGGTTTGAACCTGGCGGCCAGCGATGTGCGTTACCTGGCACGCGCGCTGACAGAGTTTTACGACGGTAGCGAGGCCGGTATCAACAGCTATTCAGACACCTGCCTGCGCCGCGTCTGGAAGGCTGTGCGTTTTTCCTGGTGGTTCACGTCACTCATGCACAAGTTTCCCGATGCAGGCGGCTTCGGGCAAAAGCTCCAGGAGGCAGAGCTGGATTATTTGATCCATTCGCAGGCTGCTTCAACGGCGCTGGCCGAGAACTACGTGGGCCTGCCGCTTTAAGCAGCCCTTTTCTGCGGGCCTTTCCTTTTGTCAGGCCGTGCTCGCCGCACTGATCGCCTGCCGGGCCCACACCAGCAACTGCGCCGGGTCATCGAGCAGCTCCGCAGGCGCGGCGTAGTACTTGCGCACCTGCACCACACCGTTCTTCGTCGAGTAGCTGAAGGGCTTGGAGCCCTTCTTCTCATATGCCGGCCGCGAGGCGTCGTCCACCCGGAAGTACAGGGTGTTGCCCATGACCATGGCGAACTGCTTTCCACGGTGCTTCATCGCATGACCACCAAAGAACTTTCCATCGCGGATGTCTCCCAATGGCACCAGTAGCTCCTGCACATAACGGACGAATTCGGCGCTGGCGCTCATGCTGCCCGCCCGGCTGCAGAGATTTTTTGTTTGATTTTCATGAAGGCCATTATGGCGATGGCCGCCTGCCGGCCGTCAGGCATTGCGGGTCATTGAAGGTGGCCGGATTGGCGCGGTCACAGGGAATGCTGCAATTGCCCGCACCCCGGCAAGCCGACTTGACGGATTCCTTGGCAGTTTGTTCCCAGTTGATATCAGCGCAGGCGCTGAGCAGGGCGACCAGGGCCGCGGCGATGGCAAGGCGTTTCATGAGGAAGCTCCGAAGCAGGATCAGGTGGTGTCGTCCGGCCGGGAAACCAGCAGGTCCCCCGGCTGGCAGTCGAGGAATTCGCAAATGCGCATCAGCGTGTCAAAGCGCACGCCCTTGACCTTGCCCTGCTTGAGCAAGGACAGGTTGGCTTCGGTGATGCCGACATACGCGGCCAGGTCTTTGGACCTGGCCTTGCGTTCAGACAGCATCACATCGAGCTTGACAACGATGGGCATGCGGCAAGCGGTGATCTGTGATCGGCGAAAGAGTCAGACGAACTGCGCGTTCTCTTCGGCCAGTGCCACTGCCCGCGCCATCACGGCGGCGATTTGCCAGACCATGCCGGCAAACAGCAGCGTCAGCAGTTCATTGCTGCCCATGCCCAGGGACAGCGCACGTTGGCCGGCCGGTGCGCCGGATGTCAGCACCAGGGTGATCAGCGTTGAAGACACCACGCTGGCCACCACCGACGCAAAAATACCGGCGGCAAAACCGCGCAGGTATTTGACAGTGCGCACACTGAAATATTCGGCCTGCGAAAAGCCGGAGAAGCAGCGCATGGCACACACCAGCCCGTACGACGCGCAGCACACCGGCAGCACGCCCAACAAGGCAGCAAAGCTTTTCTGGGCCAGCGTGACGTCAAGCGCCGCAGCCTGCGATGCCGACAACACAACCCCGGCGCGCAACAACAGGCTTTCAACGGGCGTACTGAGCAGGTGGTAAGCCACCGCCAGCGGCAATGCCACCGCCAGCAAGGCACAAGCCCAGGCCAGCACGCTGCTAATACCCTGAACATCCGGCCCGGCGGGGGCCATGGGAGTTGCCGTATTTTTCAAGGGAGCACCTCTTTGCCTTGTTTAAAGGCTTCCAGTGTCTCAGATTAATTACTGTTAAACAATAATTAATAGTCATAAAACAGAAATTTTCTTCCCCTCCAACCAACCGGCAATGACACCTGTGAAGCCGCCACTCAAGGGTTTGAGGTAAATTGACCCCACAACCGCCCGGTGCCCGACGCTTTGCGGCCCCCACCCGTTCACAGTGACCTCCATGCCGCCCTCACCCTCCAAACCCAACCCCGCCAAAGCGCTCCAGCCGATGCAGTCACTCAAGGGCGTGCGCGTGCTGAGCCTGGCGCTCAACCTGCCGGGCCCGGCCGCCCTGATGCGCTGCCGCGAGATGGGCGCCCGCTGCATGAAGCTGGAACCTCCGCCGCACGAAGGCGCGCCGGCCGGCGCATCGGGTGACCCGATGAAGCTCTACAACCCCACCGCCTATGCAACCCTGCATGCGGGTGTGCGCATCGCCACAGCCGACCTGAAAACCGAACGCGGCCAGACACTGCTGCACCGCGAACTGGCCCAAACCGATGTGCTGCTCACGTCGTTCAGGCCGGCGGCGCTGGCCAAGCTGGGGCTGACATGGAAAGCACTGCACAAACAGCACCCGCACCTGAGCCAGGTCGCCATCGTCGGCAGTCCGGGGGAACGGGCTGACGAGCCGGGCCACGACCTCACCTACCTCGCGCAGAACGACCTGATCACCGGTGTGGACCTGCCCGCCACGCTGTACGCCGACATGGGCGGCTCACTGATGGCCGGCGCAGCCGTGCTGCAGGCCGTGATGCACCAGCGGGCGAAGGGCAAAGGTGTTTTTCTGGAAGTGGCCCTTTCCGGCGCAGCGGCTTACCTGGCCCTGCCCCGCGCCTGGGGACTGACCCAGCCCGGCGCGGCAGTGGGCGGCGGACATGCGGGCTACCGCGTTTACCGCTGCAAGGACGGGCGCGTGGCACTCGCCGCGCTGGAGCCGCACTTTGCCGCGAGCCTGTGCGCGGCGGCTGGTATGGCGGCCTCCAGCATGAAGGCCATGTTTGCGCCCGCCATGCATGCGGCTATTGAGGCCTGGCTTCTGGGCAAGACGCGCAAGGAGCTGGACAAGCTGGCGCAGGACCAGGACATCCCACTGCATTCGCTATCAAATTAGGAGCTTCTTGCGCTTGTCCTTATTGATCAAACGGCCGATTTGATGCACGAACCGGATGCGCCGGTACCCTCGCGCATCAACATAGGGTGGAGGCTGCCGGCCGCCTTTGCCAGCGCTGCCCCAGCAACACCTGCCTGACGAAACCGTACAGGGCCCACAACAGCAGCAAGGGGATCACCAGCGTCTGCAGCACAAAAATCACAATGAGCCGGACGATGTGTTCGGTGGCCTGCTCGGCCGCCCGCTTAAGGTTCTCGAAGTGTTTTGTCACATCGCCGTTTTTTGCCAGCCAGTCTTTCAGGCTGTCCACCAGGCCGCGGTTGTCGGGTGCTGCGGCAGCCGGCGAATTGAGCTGGCTGGCCTTGCCGGTGGCGCTGTCGATCAATTGCTGGCTGGCGGCGTAGTCGGCCGCGAGGAATTTTTGCCACAGTATGTCGGTGCCCAGCGTGACCACCGGAACCGCAAAGCGCAGCATCAGCAGGATCACCAGCAGCCTTGACAGCCACAAAGGCACGTGCGGCCTGCGCAGGTAACACCACCACCAGCCCAGCACCGTGGCACTCAGCGCCAGCGATACCGGCCAGTAGCTGCCGATGCTGATCAAGGCTTTTTGAACGCCGAACGCGACACTGGCCGCCAGCATCAAATGCGAAAACTGCTCCACCAGGTCGTTGACCGGATCCAGGATTTGCCCCGGCGCAAACGTGACACCCACGCCGAAAGGCTGCACCGAAGCTTCGGTCCCCTGCGCCACCGAAATCACGCCGTTGAGCAGCCTGGCCGTGGCAAAACTCAGCAGCGCCCTTTTCAGGCCGGCATCCACCTGCCGCATGGCGGGGGCATCCAGCGGCGCCAGCCATGCGCAGGCCAGCACGGCGGCCATGGTGAAAGCGGCAAGTGCTTTGCGGGCAATGTCCATGGTGTCTCCAGAAGGTGTGAATGAAGCCAGGGCCAGTGGAAGGTCTGAGGCCTGGCGGCTTGCCTCCACTTATCTTGCCAGAGAACCCCATCACATGCGGCCATAACTACCCTCTCCTGCTGATCGCAAGGAATCCATGACGGTGAAGCGGCGTCATGCACCGGTCTTCACGCGGACAGCTCCATCAGGCCGCAGGTATTCACGCACCATCGCACGCGCCCGGTGAATGCGGCTTTTGGTGGCTTCGCGGGTGAGCTGCAGGCGCTGCGCTATTTCGGTGATGGTGAGCTGCTCCATGTCGCGCAGCAAAACCACCTCGCGGTACATCAGCGGCAGGGACTCCAGCGCACGGACCAGGTCGATGCGCAGTTCGTCCTGCGGCATCTGCGCAAAGTACTGGTCCTTGTCGTAGTCGGTAAGCGCCTGGGTGCCGCGCATCAGCGCAAGCGCCGGCAGCATGCACAGCCGCGCGATGATCTTGAACATCCAGCCGCCCAGGGCTGCGGCGTCGCGCACGGTGCCGACGCGGCGGTAGATGATGATGAGCGCCTCCTGCACCACGTCTTCGATGGCCGAGCCGCGGTGGCATTGGTAGCGGGCGTAACGGCGGGCATCGGGCTGCAGCTGCCGCAGCAGCGAAGCCAGCGCGGCCGGGTCACCGGCCTGCGCTGCGGCAAAAAGCGCCGTTTCAATGGCCATCACCAAGGGCCCGGCTTTTCCAGCTTGCGGCCCACCATGGCGCAAGCCGGGCAAAAACCCAACAGCCCTGTCAGCACTGCGACCACGCCGGCGCAGGCCGCGAGCAAACCAAGCGGCGTCACACCCAGCACCAGCAGGCCGCAAACGACCATCAAGGCGCCGGACACACCACGCGCCCACCGCTCTTTGGGCCCCACATTTTTGCGATAGAACATGAACTTTCCTTTAGCTGCCGTCAAAACCGCGGCATCGCTGCAAGGAGAGGTCATGCGGGCAAAAGGATTCACGTTGGGGAAAATATTGTTGAAATATTTGCTGGAATATCGTTCGCATGAAGAACCGGCCAAGCTTAGCCGGGCATGCCGGAGCTGCCGGGCTACTAATTCGCGCATTCCGGGGCTATCAATTCGATAGCTGCTCGCGCATGTTCCTATTGGGTCAGAAGCCAATTTCGTCATAAAAAAGGCTCCATCGGAGCCTTTTTACCTCGAAATGCCTGCGTTGGCAGCGCCTAGCGGCCCTTGCGGCCACCGGGCTTGCCACCGGCGCCCTGCGCCAGCGGCGGCAGGCCGGTGTGGCGCGTCAAGAGGCGCCCCTTGACCACCGGCGAAGCTTTCACCGTGGCGGCAGTGCCGGTCGAGTTCTTGCGCCGCGCGCTGGTGTAGCTGCCGTCGGTCATCGGCTGGAAGGTCGGAATCAGGTGGTGCTTGCCGTTACCGATCAGATCCGCCCGGCCCATGGCCTTGAGCGCTTCGCGCAGCACCGGCCAGTTGTTCGGGTCGTGGTAGCGCAAAAAGGCCTTGTGCAGCCGGCGGCGGCGCTCGCCGCGCACGATGTCCACCGTCTCGCTGTCGCGCGTGATCTTGCGCAGCGGGTTCTTGTTGGTGTGGTACATCGTCGTGGCCGTGGCCATCGGGCTTGGGTAAAACGTCTGCACCTGGTCGGCGCGGAAGCCGTTTTTCTTGAGCCAGACCGCCAGGTTCATCATGTCTTCGTCGCTGGTGCCCGGGTGGGCGGCGATGAAGTACGGAATCAGGAACTGCTTCTTGCCGGCTTCCAGCGAATACTTGTCGAACATCTGCTTGAACTTGTCATAGCTGCCGATGCCGGGCTTCATCATCTTGGTGAGCGGGCCCTGCTCGGTGTGCTCGGGCGCGATCTTGAGGTAGCCGCCCACGTGATGGCTGACGAGCTCCTTCACGTACTCGGGGCTTTGCACGGCCAGGTCGTAGCGCAGGCCCGAGCTGATGAGAATCTTCTTCACGCCCTTCAAGGCCCGCGCGCGGCGGTACATCTTGATGAGCGGGTTGTGGTCGGTGTTGAGGTTGGAGCAGATGCCCGGGTACACGCAGCTTGGCTTGCGGCAGGCAGCCTCGATTTCGGGCGACTTGCAGCCGATGCGGTACATGTTGGCAGTCGGCCCGCCCAGGTCGGAGATCGCGCCGGTAAAGCCCTTGACGGTGTCCCGGATGGCCTCGATCTCACGGATCACCGAATCTTCAGAGCGGCTCTGGATGATGCGGCCTTCGTGCTCGGTGATGGAGCAGAAGGTGCAGCCGCCGAAGCAGCCGCGCATGATGTTCACGCTGAAGCGGATCATCTCCCAAGCCGGGATCTTGGTGGCGCCGTCATGGCCGCCGTTTTCGTCGGCGTAGCGCGGGTGCGGTGAGCGCGCGTAGGGCAAGTCGAAGACGTAGTCCATCTCGGCCGTGGTCAGCGGGATGGGCGGCGGCGTGATCCACACGTCGCGCGCCGTGGCGCCCTCGCCGTGGGCCTGCACCAGGGCGCGGGCGTTGCCGGGATTGGTTTCGAGGTGCAGCACGCGGTTGGCGTGGGCGTACAGCACTGCGTCGCTCTTGACCTGCTCGTAAGACGGCAAGCGGATCACGGAGCGGTCGCGCGGCGGAACCTTGATCTTGCCTTGCGCGGTGTGCACCGTGGACGGCAGGTTGGGGTTGGCGACGAAAGTCAGCGGCTTGATGGCCGGGTTGGCTGCAGCGGCAGGCTTGGCTGCCTTGGCGACTACAGGCGAGCCTTTCGCTTCTGCCTCAACCGCCACTTCAGCGGCTTCATCTTCCCGCGCGCAAGTAGCGCCCTGCTCGCGCGCCTGGTCGGAAATCATCAAATACGGGTTGACATGCGCTTCGACCCGGCCCGGTGCATCCACGCTGGTGGAATCGATTTCAAACCAGCCGTTGGCGGTTTCGTCGCCGCTGCGGCGGATGAAGGCCGTGCCGCGAACGTCGGTGATGCTGGCGACTGGCTCTTTGGCGGCCAGGCGGTGGGCGATTTCGACAATCGCGCGTTCGGCATTGCCGTACAGCAGCAGGTCGCATTTCGCATCGACCACCACGCTGCGGCGAACTTTGTCGGACCAGTAGTCGTAATGCGCGATGCGTCGCAAGGACCCTTCAATACCGCCCAGGATGATGGGCACGTCTTTGTAGGCTTCGCGGCAGCGCTGCGAATACACCAGGGCCGCTCGGTCGGGGCGCTTGCCGCCGATGTCGCCGGGCGTATAGGCATCGTCGCTGCGGATCTTGTGGTCCGCCGTGTAGCGGTTGATCATCGAGTCCATGTTGCCGGCAGTCACGCCGAAGAACAGGTTGGGCTTGCCCAGCACGCGGAAAGGTTCGGCGCTTTGCCAGTCGGGCTGGGCGATGATGCCGACGCGAAAGCCTTGCGCCTCCAGCATGCGGCCAATGACGGCCATACCGAAGCTCGGGTGGTCTACATAGGCGTCGCCGGTGACGATGATGATGTCGCAGCTGTCCCAGCCGAGCGCGTCCATTTCGGCCCGCGTGGTGGGCAGAAATTTGGCCGTACCAAAGCGGGCCGCCCAGTACTTGCGGTAACTGGTGAGCGGCTTGGCGGCGCGCGTAAAAAAGGAGACGTCGACAGGGGCGTTCATGGACTTGAGGTAACCCTCTTGGGTAACCCTCCATTGTAAGGTTTACCCTGAGTTTTGCCTCTTTATTCGGCATTTAAGCCCTACAAACACCTGTCCATGCGCTATTGGCATGTTTAAAGTGGCCTCATGACCACGAATGGCCACGAATTACCCCGCATCCTTACTCCATCATGCCCATGAGCCCTTTCACTGCGGCCCTACTTGCCGACTCCATTCTGGTGCTGCACGTGGCGATCGTCGCCTTTGCCGTGCTCGGCCAACTGCTGTTCATGGCCGGCGGCTGGCGCGGCTGGGCCTGGGTTCGCGCGCCGTGGGTCAGGCTCACGCATCTGGCGTTGATCGGCTTTGTGGTGGCGCAAAGCTGGCTGGGAGAGGTCTGCCCGCTCACCATTTGGGAACAGGCCCTGAGGCTGCAGGCCGGGCAAGCCAGTTATGGCGGCTCCTTCATTGAGCACTGGCTGTCGCGACTGATCTTTTTCGACGCGCCCGCCTGGGTGTTCATGACGGCCTACACCGGATTCGGCGTGCTGGTGCTGCTGAGCTGGTGGTGGTGGCCGCCCCGCTGGAAGCGCGCCAGGCCCCGCAGCGCCTAGCCGTGCTGCTCGCGGCTGTCCGCCGGCGCCTCGTCGCGCTCATTCAGCCCGTAGTCACGCAGCACGTGGGCCACGCGCAGGCGGTAGTCCTCAAACACGCCGCCGCGCCCGCGGCTTTGCGCCTTGCGGTGGGACTCAAGGCGGCGCCATTCCATCACGGCGGCTTCGTCCCTGAAGAATGAGAGCGATAGCAGCTTGCCCGGTTTGCTCAGGCTTTGAAACCGTTCAACGGAAATAAAGCCGTCGATTTGCTCAAGCTGCGGTTTGAGCGCTGCGGCAATATCAAGATAGGTTTGCATGTTGCCCCCGGCGGGCTGCACTTCAAAAATGATGGCGATCATGTGGCGCTTTCAGTCGTGGTACTCAATCAGAAAAAACCGGGATGCGGGCATTCAGGGAGGGCCGGTGGTGCCAGCCTCCCGGTTTCGGCAACCGCAGCTTGCCTGAATCCAGCAAGGCCTGGACGGCCGCGGAAGCAATGATGCAGGCCAGCGACTGCCCCGGGCACTGGTGTGCGCCCCTGCCGAAGCCGGGCACCTCACGGCTTGCGCGGTCCAGCAAAAACCGTTCGGGCTCCGGGTTGCACAAGGGGTCGCGGCCGGCGGCCGCCAGAACCACCAGGATGGCATCGCCCGCCTTCAGGGAAACCCCCGCCACCTCCGTTGCCTCTGCCACAAAACGGCGCGTGTTGTGGATGGACGGGTCGTGGCGGCTGACCTCGTTCACCATCTGAAGCAGCTTGCTCCTGTCCTGCCCCATGGTTTCGGCCAGGCCCGGCTGCGTGGCCAGGGCCACCAGGCTGTTCCCGACAAGGCCGGCAGTCGCCTCGCAGGTCTGCGACAGCAGGCCGACCAGGTTGGCGAGCAACGCTGCGGCGTCATTCCAGCCCGCCTTCTGCGCTTCCAGCCGGACACGGGCGACGGCGCTCTCCGGGTTTGCCTCCGCCTGCACCAGCACCGAGAACCTTGCCAGCAAGGCCGCTGCTGCATCACCCGCCGCAGCCAGTTGCTCCGGCGTGCTGAGCGGCGAGAGGCAGGCCACAAAGTCGCGCGTCCAGCCCGCAACGCGCGGCAGCTCGGCCTGCGCAAAACCCAGGGCATCGGCGACTGCCATCACAGGCACATCAAAAGCCCATTGCGACAACGCCGCTCCGCGCAGGGGTTCGCCACCCATGGCCTTCGCCGCAATCAAGCCGGTGCGCTCGCCAACACGGTCCAGATCCAGCGCGGCCAGGAAACGCTGCAAGGCCAGTTTGGGTGCGTCGTGCCGGATGCCGTCGTTCATGCGAACCAGGTGGCCGAACACCTCACCCGCCGCCGACCCGACGATGGCCTGCGGCACGGGCTCAGCCGCAGGCCGTACGCGGCACGCCGGGTTGCGCAGCACGGCATTGACCGCGGCCGCACTGGTGGCGACCCAGAGCTTGCGTGCTGCGTCAAACACCAGCGGCGGGCCGGCCACCAGCGCGGCGTAATAAGGATAGGGGTTGGGGTGGCTGGGCGCCGCGAGGACGTGTTCGGGATGCTGCATGAGCGCCATTTTTGCCCAGGTGGCCGGCGGGATGCTTCGTTGCGGGGCGAAGTGTTGGCAGTTGCCCGCCGAATGCTTACGTGCGGGGACATGGATACAACCTGCCGGCAGGGTTAAAGAGCTTCGAAGCAGCTGTTTGGGGGATTCACCGGCCCTGAAATGCTAAAAATCAGCATTTTCAGAACGAAAAGTGCCGACAGCCCTTATGTAACAAGCGCGAGCAGCTATCAACTTAATAGCAAAACGCATCTACAACACAAGGTGCCTTACAGGCCCCTGGCCGGCAGCACCTGCCCACGGCACTCGCCAAAACCAATCCGCCGGAAGCCTTCGCGCACGCAGCTTGCACGCAGGATGACGGCGTCCCCGTCCTGCAGGAAGGTGCGCTTTTCGCCATTGGCCAGGGTCAGCGCATTCTTGCCGCCCGAGCTCAGCTCCAGCAACGAGCCGGCCTGTTCCGGCGCCGGGCCTGACAGCGTGCCCGAGCCCAGCAAATCGCCGGGCTGCAGGTTGCAGCCGTTGACGGTGTGGTGCGTGAGCAGCTGCGCCACCGTCCAGTAGGCGTCACGAAAGTTCGATTGCGACAAGCGCTCGGGGCCCCGGCCAGCTTCCCGCATGGCCTCGGTCTCTATCCACACTTCCAGCGCCACATCCATACCACCCAGGCGGCGGTTGCCTTCCGAGTCCAGGTACGGCAATGGCTGCGGGTCGCCTTCGGGCCGCACGAACGGTGCGCGAAACGGCGCCAGCGCCTCCATCGTGACGACCCACGGCGAGAGCGTGCTGGCAAAGTTCTTGGACAGGAACGGTCCGAGCGGCTGGTATTCCCAGGCCTGCACGTCACGCGCCGACCAGTCGTTCAGCAGCACCATGCCAAAGGCATGTGCTTCAGCTTGAGCCATGGCGATGGGCTCGCCCAGCGCGTTGCCCTGCCCCACCAGCACGCCGAGTTCCAGTTCGTAGTCAAGTCGCTGGGTGGGACGCAACACAGGTGCCGCGTCGTCCGGGCCTTTGGTCTGGCCCATCGGGCGGGGAAAGGCCTGGCCGCTCACACCGATGGACGACGCGCGGCCGTGATAGCCGATGGGAACCCACTTGTAGTTGGGCAGCAGCGGTGCGTCAGGCCGAAACAGCTTGCCGACGGTGGTGGCGTGGTGGATGCCGGTGTAGAAGTCGGTGTAGTCGCCGATGCGGCAAGGCAGGTGCAGGGTGACCGAATCCTGGGGGGACAAAAAGTTCTTCCACTCAGCTTGCTTTGAGCTGCCCTCTGCGAGGCCTCGCGAGATCGCCGCTCGCAGCGCACTGATCGTCGCCGGGTTTTGTGCCATCAACTCATTCATGTCACCGGTATCGAGCAGCCCGGCCGCCCGAACATCCAGCACCTGGTCGCCAATGGCCACGCCAATCTTCCGCTCCCCGCCCGGCCCATGGCTGTAGGTGCCAAAAGGCAGGTTCTGGATCGGAAAGTCTGTTCCCGCGTCATTCGCAGATGCGACCCAGCTGCGCAGCTCAGGGTCGTGGGTGGCGTTGAGGGACTGGTTCATGCGCGTCAGCCCTTGAACTGGTCTTTGAGCCCGGCCCAGCAACTGCTGTAGCCGGCATCCAGTGCTCCGCCCTCTATCGCATAGGCCGTGGGAATGAAGCGGTAGCGGCTTTCAAACATGAAGGCCAGCGTGTTGTCCAGCTTGTGCGGCGCCAGCGGGGCCGTGCTGGCTTTCTCGAAGGCTTCGGTGTCCGGGCCGTGCGGCACCATGCAGTTGTGCAGCGACGCGCCGCCGGGCTTGAAGCCTTCGGGCTTGGCGTCGTACTGGCCATAGACCAGGCCCATGAACTCGCTCATGAGGTTGCGGTGGTACCAGGGCGGGCGGAAGGTGTTCTCGGCCACCAGCCAGCGCGGCGGAAAGATCACGAAGTCGCAGTTGGCCGTGCCCGGCGTGTCCGAGGGCGAGGTCAGCACGGTGAAGATGGACGGGTCCGGATGGTCATAACTGATGGAGCCGATGGTCATGAAATGAGCCGTGTCGTACTTGTAAGGCACCAGGTTGCCGTGCCAGGCCACCACATTGAAGGGGCTGGCGGCTTGCCTGGCCGACCACAGGCGGCCGCCGAATTTCTTGACGATTTCAAAGCCGCCCTTGGGTGCAGGCGCGCTGTCGAACGCCGCCGTGGGTGCCAGGAAGTCACGCGCGTTGGCCAGGCCGTTGGAGCCGATGGGGCCGAGTTCCGGCAGGCGAAAGTGCGCACCGTAGTTTTCACAGATATAGCCGCGCGATGCGCCGTCGGGCAAGGCCACGCTGAAGGCCATGCCGCGCGGTACCACGGCGATTTCCCCGGGCTTGACATCCAGGATGCCCAGCTCGGTCGTCACCACCAGCCGGCCCTGCTGCGGCACCAGCAGCATCTCGCCGTCGGCATTGACCAGCGCGCGTTGCGACATGGAACGATTGGCGACATACACCTGCGCGGCCATGCCCGTCTGCGCTTCGGCGTCGCCATTGGCGGCCACAGTGCGAATGCCGTCCACAAAATCCAGCGGCTCGGGGGGAATGGCGAATGGATTCCAGCGCAAGGGATCGGGCGGCACGGCGCAGCCGCCCGCCGCGCCGGTCGTCCACTGCGGCTGTTCATACGGCTTGTAGCCACCCGCCATTACCGAAGGCTGGCGGCGGTACATCCAGGTGCGGCGGTTCTCGGCGCGCGGTGCGGTGAAGGCGGTGCCGGAAATCAGCTCGGTGTACAGATCGTGCGGCGCGCGCTGCGGGCTGTTGCGCCCTTGCGGTAGCGCGCCGGCAACCGCCTCGCTGGCAAATTCATTGCCGAAGCCGGACTGGTAATGCAAGGTGTTGGTGCTCATGGACGTTTCTCCCGGGAATCTGCAATGTTCAGAAAAGTTCAGTTCAACGGCTCAATGCCATCAATCTTCGGCATCGTCAGGCTCACCGCCACCGGCCCTGGCCTTCTCGATCAACCTGTCGAACAAATCACTGAGCTGCGTGCGCTCGGCCGCGCTCAGCACACCAAAAATGTCCTGGTTGCGCTGCCC
The DNA here is from genome assembly GCF_056405795.1 of Polaromonas sp. P1_F1. NCBI lineage: Bacteria > Pseudomonadati > Pseudomonadota > Betaproteobacteria > Burkholderiales > Comamonadaceae > Polaromonas > Polaromonas sp. P1_F1. The sequence continues at coordinate 15,862 of NZ_JBFUBJ010000010.1, read as the reverse complement.
CACCACGTTCATGGTGCGCTGCCATGCTTTCTTGCCTTTGGGTGTGAGTGTCAGCACCACGCCGCGCCCGTCCGTCGGGCTGGCGGCCTTGACCACCAGACCCTGATCAACCAGGGACTGGGCTGCCCGGCTGGCCTGGCCTTTGTTCAGATTGGCTTTTTGCGCGAGGTCGTTCACCGACAGCGGCGCGAAGGTGCCCACGGCCGTGAGGCAACGGGCATCACTCATCGACAGGCGCGCGTCCGCCACATAAGCACGCTGGCTTTCAATGTCCGTCAGCTTGTGCAGAAGGTGCAGGCGATAGGTCAGGGTTCTGTCGAGCTTGATCATGTAGCGACCGGGTAAGTTTATGGTTGCGCCCGCAACTATAAACCGATCCGGTTGCGCCCGCAACCATCTATAAAGGCCGGCCCGGGGGCCTCTTCAGAAGGCCCTAGTTACGCACCATCGTCATCTGGCCACGCACTTCCCCTGCGGGATAAGCGGCCGTGTGGATGTTGGCATACCAGCGGCCCGCCATCAGGTCGGCGGCCTGGGCCGCCGTCAGTGTGGCGCTGCCGTCCATAGGGGTACGGAGGGGGCTGGCCCACCCCAAAGCAACACCGGCGTTGGCGCCAATGGCGGCCGGGCCGTGAAAGTGTCCCGCAGTCGCCGGGCCGGTCAGACGGGTGTAATTGACTTTCCAGCGCAGCAGGTTGGTACTGGTATCGAAAACGGCATCGACCGAGCCGCTACCGGTGCTGGCATTGGCGGGCACCTCATTGGCGCCGCGAAGCTGTGTGGTGAAGGCGACCAGGGGGGATTGCTTGTTCATCACGCCGCAGCCCGTGATGGCGGCAGCGGCTACGGCCATCGCGGCAAGGGAAACTCGGGTGGCGGTGCGGCGTGAAAGCATGGGTCAGCTCCTTGAAAAGTTGCAGCCGATTGTGCGTGCTGCACGCTGGTCAAACCCGTAGGACAAACCCCATGCGAACAGTCGGTTCCGGACGACGCCCGTACCCCATCGCACACCGACACGCCTGCCTGCGCGCGGGCTGGAGACTGGCCTGATAGTTGTGGCCTGCATCCTTCCCCAGGCCAGCCCGCAATCCTCAGTAGAAAGACTCACACCATGGCATCGCGCGTTTTATGGAAAGGGGCCATCAGTTTCGGCCTGGTTCACATCCCCGTAGCGCTGCATTCGGCCACCTCGGAGAGCGGCATTGACTTCGACTGGCTGGACAAGCGCAGCATGGACCCTGTGGGTTACAAGCGCGTCAACAAGCGCACGGGCAAAGAAATCACCCGGGAAAACATCGTCAAGGGCGTCGAATACGAAGACGGCCAGTACATCGTGCTGTCGGAAGAAGAGATCAAGTCCGCCTACCCAAAGACCACCCAGACCATTGAAATCGAAAGCTTTGTGCCCAACACGGAGATTCCCTTCGTTTACCTGGAGCGGCCCTACTACATCGCCCCCATCAACAAAGGGCAAAAAGTCTACGCACTGCTGCGCGACACCCTGCTGAAAACCCAACGCGTGGGCATCGCCCGCGTCATCATCCAGACCAAGCAGCACCTTGCCGTTCTGGTGCCTTCAGGCCCGGCACTGATATTGAACCTGCTGCGCTGGGGCGCCGACATCCGCTCGCTGGAAGAACTGGACCTGCCGCCTGTCGGCGCCAAGGCCGCGGGCCTGTCTGACAAGGAACTGGCGATGGCCAAACAGCTGGTGGACGACATGACCGGCAAATGGGACCCGGAGCAGTTCTCCGACTCCTTCAGGGACGACATCATGGCGCTGGTTAAACGCAAGGCGAAAGAAGGCAAACTGGAAAGCGTGGTGCAGCCGGAAGAATCCGACGAACCCGAAGCCCGCTCCGGCGCCAAGATCATTGACCTGACGGAGCTGTTGCAGCGCAGCCTGCGCAAAGGCGGCGGCGATGCCTCCAAAACCAGGGCAGCCGACAAAACCACAGCGAAAACCAGCAAGACTGCAGCCAAAAGCCCGGCGCGCAAAAAACCCGCCGCGAGGGCGCGCGCGCATGCTCCCGCCAAACGGCGCGCCGCCTAGCCCGTTGCTTACCTGCAGGCTGACGACATGGGCGCCCGCGACCTGCTGAAACCCTACCGCGCCAAGCGCGATTTTTCGCGCACACCCGAGCCGGCGCAAGGCGGCACGCGCTCAGACAAGGCGCTGAGTTTCGTGATCCAGAAACACGACGCACGCAACCTGCATTACGACTTCCGCCTGGAACTGCAGGGCACGCTCAAGAGCTGGGCAGTTCCCAAAGGGCCCAGCCTGGATCCGTCCGTCAAGCGCATGGGCATGCATGTGGAAGACCATCCCATTTCCTATGCAGGTTTCGAGGGCAGCATTCCATCGAAGCAATACGGCGCGGGCGACGTGATTGTCTGGGACCGTGGCCTGTGGACGCCGCATGGGGACCCTGTCAAAGGGTTCAAGGATGGAAAACTCAAATTCGAACTGCATGGCGAAAAACTCAAGGGCGGCTGGACGCTGGTGCGAATGCATGGGCGCGGCAACGCCAAGCAGGAGCCGTGGCTGCTGATCAAGGAGCACGACGGCTACGCCCGCCCGGAAACGGAGTTCGACGTACGCGAGGCCCTGCCCAACAGCGTGCTCTCGGGCAAGCCACTGCCACGCGACACCGCGGAAAACTTCGGCAAGGCGGGCGCTTCGGCCGGCGCTGCCGTCAAGAAGGCAGCCGCCACCCGAAAGACCGCCAGGAAGATTGCCAAACAGGAACGCAGAAGCACACCCGCTACTGACATCCCCGAAGGCGCCGTCGCGGCAAAGCTGCCGCAGACACTGGCTCCGCAACTGGCCACCCTGGTCGCACGCCCTCCGGCCGCCCCGCAAGGCTGGGCCTACGAGATCAAGTATGACGGCTACCGCCTGCTGGCCCGCATCGACGGGCCGTCGGTTCGCCTCATCACGCGCAAAGGCAACGACTGGACCAGCAAGCTGCCCAAGTTGGCCAACGCCGTGGCCGCGCTGGAAATTTCCTCAGGCTGGGTGGATGGCGAAATCGTCGTGATGAACGAACACGGCGTGCCAGACTTCGGCGCGCTGCAAAACGCGTTTGACCATGCCAGCACGGCCCGCATCATTTTTTACGTGTTCGACCTGCCCTACTTTGACGGACTGGACCTGCGGCAACTGCCACTGGCACAGCGCCGTGAAATCCTCTGCGCGCTGGTCACCCGCAATCCGCAGGACACCATCCGTTTCAGCGATGCGTTTGACGAAGCACCGCAAGATCTGCTTGAGTCGGCCCGGCGTGTCGGGCTGGAAGGCGTGATCGGCAAACGCGTGGACTCGGCTTACGTGTCACGCCGCTCGCCGGACTGGATCAAGCTCAAGACCCAGCTGCGCCAGGAGTTCGTCATCGGCGGTTACACCGAACCCAAGGGTTCGCGCGCCGGCCTGGGTGCGCTGATGCTGGGCGTGCATGACAGCGAAGGCGGGCTTCTTTACGCCGGCAACGTCGGCACCGGCTTTAACGATGCAACGCTCAAGGACCTCAAGGCGCGGCTGCAGAAGATCCACGCCGAACGCAGTCCTTTTACCAAGGTGCCCGCCGGGGTCAAGGGCCAATGGGTCAAGCCGCGTCTGCTGGCCGAAGTGGCCTTTGGCGAATGGACCCATGGCGGCCATATCCGCCACTCCGTATTCCAGGGCCTGCGCACCGACAAACCCGCAACGAACATCCTCCGTGAAAAACCCGCCGTCCTGGAGCGCGGCAAGAAAGGCGCCACCGTGAATCCCGCCAAAAAAACCTCCACCGAAAAGCCCAACGCGAGGGGTAGCTTGAACGTCCCCGAAAAAAGGACCGCGAAGTCCGCCCCTGCAGCGCTGAAGTCCCTGCGTGTCACGCATGCTGACCGGGTGATCGACAGCAGCACCGGCTTTACCAAACAAAACGTGGTCGAGCACTACGCACAGGTCGCGTCGCTGATGCTGCCGCACCTCAAGGCCCGTCCCACCGCGCTGGTGCGCGCGCCCTCGGGCATCGGTGGTGAGCTGTTCTTCCAGAAGCATGCCGAGGCTACGTCAATTCCCGGCATCAAATTGCTGGACCCCGCGCTGGACCCCGGCCATGGTCCGCTGCTGGAGATTCCCTCCACAGCCGCCCTGCTGGCGGCCGCGCAGATCAACGTGATCGAGTTCCATACCTGGAACGCCACCACGCGCGCCATCCACAAGCCCGACCGCATGACGTTCGACCTGGACCCGGGTGAAGGCGTTGCCTGGCCGCAGGTTCAGGAGGCTGCGCAACTGGTGCGCGCCTTTCTCGACGAACTGAAGCTCGCGAACTTCCTGAAAACCAGCGGGGGCAAAGGCCTGCACGTGGTGGTGCCGCTCAAGCGGCAATACGACTTCGACACCGTGAAGGATTTTTCGCATGCCATCGTGATGCACCTTGCCGCCGTGATTCCCCAGCGCTTTGCCGCCAAGAGCGGCCCTAAAAACCGCATCGGCAAGATTTTTCCGGATTACCTGCGCAATGGATTTGGCGCCACCACCGTCGCAGCGTGGTCAATGCGTGCCCGGCCGGGCCTCGGCGTGTCCGTCCCTGTCAATTGGGATGAACTGGCCTCACTGACCGGCGGCGCACACTGGACGGCGCAAACCCTGGGCGGGCGCCTGGCAATCGGCAACCAGCCCTGGGAGGCTTACGAGGCATCACGCAACGGGCTTGCCAGCGCCATGAAGCAACTCGGCTTCAAGGCACCGGCGGCTGCGAAGTAATGCCTAATACCCCGCCAAACGTCCCCTCCGCGCAGTGTCGTCCGGTTCCTACAGGTCGAGGGCGGATGGCCCGACATGGAAAAGACGGCGCGGCATCTAAATTGACATAACGGCGCAAGTTTTCGTTTGCTTCGCCTCTTCTCAGGTCCCATTCTTAACTTCATCAAGGAGAAACTCATGGCATCCAACCAGAACGATCCGAAAAGAAACCAGTCGCAGGACAACCAGCAACAACAAGGCCAGCGCAACCAGAACCAGCCCGGCCAGCAGGACAGGCAAAACGCCAACAAGGCCAGCGACGCCCAGCTCAACCAGGGCGGTAACCAGCAGCAGCCCGGTCAGCAACACCAGCACGGTAGCGCCCAGCAATCGCGTAACCAGGCCGAACGTGACGACACCATGGATTCCGGCAACGCTGGTAGCAGGCAACAAGGCCGCAGCAACAAGTGATCGGTTGTGAGCGGATCTTCTATTCATCAAACGGAGGCATATGCCTCCGTTTTTTTGCAACACTGCAGCCACCAGAACCCCCACCATGAAGCAACTCGATGAAATGGATCTGACGCTTTACCTCCAGACTGAAGGCCGGCGCATGGCCGCGGAATTGAGAGGCAAGGCATTGGCGGAAAATCGCTCCCCCACGCCATCTGCCCCGCACCCGCCCGCCTCTGCGGCCCAGCGCCCGCCTTCCCTCCAGCCGCTCCAGCAGCAATGCGGGGCCCCGGCCGCTGGCACCCAAAAGCCGGCACGCAGCCTGAGCGAGGCCTTGCAACGCATGGGCGTGGCGGGTTCGCACCCGCGCCGGATGTAGGCCTTCGCCGCGACTTGGGGCCGAAGGACTGGCTCTGCGTGCGGCCGCGTCCTATCATTCAGGTAGCGCCACAGAACGCGCCTGGAGACATCATGAAAACCCATCTACCCCTCACATTGGCGATCCTGCTCTTCTTGTCCGGATGCCCCGACAACAAGGTTCCCAAAGCACCGCCCAAGGCCCCGGAACCGAAAGCGGACACCGCCCTGTCTTCACCACCAACTGCCGCGATTCAGGCGGCTCTTGCAGCCCAAACCCCGGCAAGCCTGCCCGGCCACACGGCATGAACGGTCGCGCGGGGGTTCGAACGTTATGGCCGGTATGGGTATTCGCGTCAGCCTGGATAGCCGGATGTGCCGGCATGGGTGCGGCGGACCCGCCGTCACACCGCGTCACCGTAGAAGGGCAAACCTACCTTATCAGCCAGTTGACAGCCAGCACATGGACGGCAATTGCCCCGGGGCCCAAAAACGGCAGCGCCACATCGACCCCTTCGGGCCGCGCGGCATTGCTGCAGGCGATTGAACTGCGCTCCGGCTGCAAGGTCACCGATGCTGACTATTCACGCAACGGCGTACAGCTCGACGCCCAGGTGGATTGTGCGAGCAGCTTGAAGAACTAACGAGGGCACTCCCGACATGAAGGAATAAAAAAAGGGGCGACAAATGCCGCCCCTTGGTTTGCCGAGCCTCGAGTGCCGACAAAAAACAATTGATTCCTGTGTGAGCGACAGTCCTTGCGGTTATGAAGCAGTCTTCAGCGCATCGCGCAGGGCTTTCACCTGGTCATGATTGCGCTGTGCGCCCTGGGCCTGGCGTTCCACCACGGCTCTGATACCGGCGGGGAAATTACGCTTCAGGGCTTTGCGGTAGCGTGCCACTGCAGCGTCTTCGCCGCGCTCGCACTCGTTGAGCATCGCCTGGTCGCTCAACGCGCTCAGCGTGGCCCGCACGGAAACCCATCCGCGATGCAATGCACCGCTGACCGAGCCGCCTTCGTCGGGTTTCCCGCCGAGCTGGCGAATCAGGGTTTGCAGCTCCAGGCCCGCAGCCCGGCATTCATCGGCATGGCGAAGCAGCAGTGTCTTGATGTCCTGCGCCTTGGTGTGCTCGGCGCATTCGCGGAAACCATACTCCCCGTCACGGCAGGATTCGAGCAGGTCGTTCAGGTTTTCGATGATGTCGTCATCGCCGTCCACTGTTGCATCGCCTGTTGCGGCGGCATTGTCAAAAGCACCCGGGTACAGGCTCTCAACCCGGGTCCATGCCGCGCGGCTCGCCTCCCTGGCCTGTGGCCAGGTCAACGTCGAACGCTCTCTTTTTGTATCCCAGTGGGTCCGCAAGCGGCTTTCGGTTTCGTCAAATGAACCCGTATATTCCTGCCGGCCATAGAGCCCCAGACGATAGGCCGGCGCATAGTCGTCAAAGGGCCGCCCGTCTTCGTAATAGCTTTCACGGTTGTAGTTGCCGCGCCAGTAGGCTTCTTCTGCAGTCGGGTCCAGTGCTTCGGCAGCTTCCTTGCCGCCCAGCCCGCCAGCCACGGCGCCTGCGATGCCGCCCACTACCGCACCCACCGGTCCGGCCACCGTTCCGGCAGCCGCGCCGGCGGCGATACCGCCTGCCGCAGCGCCAATACCTGTTCCGACCGGATGGGCACCCGGCTCCTTGCTGATGGGATCAAGATTCTGATCGTGCTGTTCCTTTGCCATGGTGTACTCCTTTGTCTCTTGCTGCGTTGTAAAAAAACCGCCCGGATGTTTGCTCGCACCATCGTGATGTGATGATCATTGCCAGGCAGGTAGATTGATGGTGCAACCCAGAGATGTACGGCGCGGTCAGGCAAGCACAGCCTCCTTTGTAGGAGAACGCCGCGCACGTCCCGGCCAGGTTGTCGCGTCAGAAATTTGCGGAATTTCGCCCTGTGGGCCTTTCAGGACAAGCGCAAGCAGCTATCAAAACAGGAGCAACAACAAGGAAGAAGACCTGGACTTGGGCGTGCGCAGGCGATGGCAACAGCACTGCAACTGAAGACCCGGTCCACCACTCAGGCATCGAGCTCCGGGTAACGGCGAAAGATGCCGTCTTCGTTGAAGGGAATGCGCCGCTCGCTCGCGAGATAGGCTGCCACGCGCCGGTTCTGGGCCACGCTGTCGTGCAAGGCTACAACGCGCGGTACGGTTTTCAGTGCGCGGCGGGCCGCCTTGGGAAACGCATACAGCAGCCCTTCCACCAGCTGGAACAGGGAAAGGTCGGCATAGCTCAGCCGGCCCCCCACCAGATGCGCGCTGCCGCGCGGGTTGCGCTCCAGCACGGTTTCAAACCAGCCCAGAAATTTCTTCACGCGCGCCGTCCTGAATTCTTTTGCGCGGCGCAGCGCTTCCTTTTTCTGGTCTTCGTAATACAGGCCGGTTCCTACCGGATGATGGGTGTCGTGCGCCTCGGCCACGACGTCGGCAATCGTGAGCTGCACCTGGTGCGTCCACAGGCGTTGAGCCTCGCTCTTGCCCACCAGGCCCAGGCGCGGACCCAGGTAAAGCAGGATGGCTGCCGACTGCCCGACGATGGTTTTTCCGTCCACCAAAAACGGCGGCGCGAAGGGCGGGTGCGGCACGTCCGCGCTCTCCATGAAGTGCATCATGGCGGGAATGCCCTGGCCGTCGCCCTCGCAGCCACGCGCCACGTCGAGGTAATCAGCGCCTGCGGCCTCCAGCGCCAGCCGGACAAATTCGCCGCGCCCCTGGATGGTGGGCCAGTAGTGAAGCTCGTAAGGCATGAATGACAACTCCTGCGCTTGGCGTTTCATTTTGCGTGAAACCCGGCCTTGAATCCACCGCGAATCCATGGCAAATGCCAATGCGTCCGCTTGTCCTACACCCGATTAACCCACGTCCCACAAATATCTTCCTGTGCGGCAGCTAAGTTGAAATTGTCGGCAAGCGAGCCCGCCTTCATTCAGTCGCGCTGACGTTACTTTTTACTTTTGGAGCTCCCATGACAACCGCCCTCAACGAATCCCTGCATGGCAAGACCCTGCGCTGGAGCTTCAAGGACGGCCCGACGAAGGGCCTTAGCTTTGAGCATATTTTTTCGGGCGACGGAGGGGTGACCTGGCGCAGCACCGGTCCGGGTTCAAAAGACCACCACGAAAGCGCCAGCGCCGCCGTGAAAGTGTCGGACGACGTGCATGTGGTGTCTTATCTCTCAGCGGAAAGCGGCTACACGATCACGGTAGCGCTCAGTCTCAAGACCGGCACAGCCACAGGGTTTGCATCCAACGGCAAGGACTGGGTCCAGCAGTCGGGCACTTTTGAAGTGCTGGGCGCGAGCCGTTAGCCGGCCGCGGCGATCTGCCGCAAGGCCTGTTCGAACACCTCAGCAGGCTGTCCACCGGAGATCAGATGGCGGTCGTTGATGATGACGGCCGGCACGGAATGAATGCCCTGCGTCAGGTAGAACTGCTCACGCTCGCGCACCTCTGCCGCATATTCGCCTGACGCCAGCACCTCCCGCGCGCGGGCTTCATCCAGGCCCGCTTCGGCAGCCGCTTTCGCCAGCACCTCGTGTGAAGCCGGGCTCTGGCCGTCGGTGAAGTAGCGCTTGAACAGCAGTTCCTTCAGCGCCTTTTGCTTGCCCACCCCTTCCAGCTCGGCCCAATGCAGCAGGCGGTGGGCGTCAAAGGTGTTGTAGATGCGACTGCGACCGCCGCCGGGCTCATCGGCCATGCTGAACTTGAAGCCGACCTGCGCGCCGCGCGCGCGGATGTTCTCGCGGTTGGCCTGGGCCTGTGCGGGCGTGATGCCGTATTTCTCGGTGATGTGCTCGGTGATTTCCTGGCCTTCGGGCGCCATCTTCGGATTGAGCTCAAAGGGCTGAAAGTGCAGCTCGGCCTGGATGTCGTCGCCCACGCGCTCCAGCGCCTGGTCCAGGGACTTGAGGCCGATCACGCACCAGGGGCAGGAAACGTCGGACACAAAATCGATTTTGAGTTGGGTGGTCATAGGGGCCTTGAGGGTTGCTGTTCTGGCAGACCGATTTTGGCCCGCAGCAAAGCAGCTTGCGGTTCGCCCGGGGATATTCAAGTACCGGGCGCGAGGTTAATCAGCGGGGGCCGCCCCTGCCTGGGGCCGTCTGTGGCAGCCCTTTTCAAGAAACTGTCACACAAGCTTCCTAAGATTCCCGCAGCGCAGCCCGACTTGCCCCGCCGGAGTGCGCGGCCAGGGCTGCGGCTTCACGACCACTCCACCTGAAACACTGGAAACCATAACAATGTCCGACCTGGCCACCCCCTCCCTTCCCTCCCGCCGCACGGCCCTGAAATTCCTGGCGACCGCGCCCATGCTGCCGCTGGGGGCCCTGGCCTCCAGCACCCTGCTGTCGGGCTGCGCCACCGGAAGCGGCCCTGCCGCAGCGGGCAATTACATGGCTTCCAGCTTCACGTCCATGGCCGCCCCAACGCTTGCTGATGCGGCCGCCATGGCCACCACCACTGTGGGCTCCAGCCTGCAGGTCCGCCTCAAAGACAACAGCACGCAGAGCTACAAGCTCGCCTACCAGCCCTTCTTCGTCACCGGCGACATGGTGCCGGACGGCAAGGGCGGCACCATCCTTGCCGGCGGCTATGTGGACATCAACAACCGGCCCATCATCGACCGCTCGGTGCCGGGCAAGGAACGCCAGATATTCTCCGACTCGCCCGACGGCACGTCGCTGCTCGGCCTGCCGGATGCCAACGTTCCCGGCATCAAGGGCAAGGCGGTGTTCGCCGTGGTGCAGTTTGAATACACCACACGCGACCAGGCTGGCGCTGACGCTTACGGCAACCTGCCCTCACCCATCGCCGTGCTGACGCTGGACCAGGACCAGGCCACCGGCAAGCTCAGCCTGGTGAAGTACCACAACGTCGACATGTCCAGGGCGCACGGCCTGTGGATCACCTGCGGCGCCAGCCTGTCGCCCTGGAACACCCACCTCTCCAGCGAAGAGTACGAGCCCGACGCACCTTTTGCCGCCGAAAGTGCACAGTTCAGGAAGTTCAGCAAGAACGTCTACGGCGACGAAACCAAAGCGAACCCCTATCACTACGGCCACCTGCCTGAAGTCACCGTGCATCCCGACGGCACCGGCACGGTCAAAAAGCACTACAACATGGGCCGCATCTCGCACGAGCTGGTGCAGGTCATGCCAGACAACCGCACCGTGCTGATGGGCGACGACGCCACCAACAGCGGCCTCTTTGTCTTTGTGGCCGACCGCGAAAAAGACCTGTCTTCCGGCACGCTGTATGTGGGCAAGCTGGGCACCGGCTTCTCGGTCAACCCCGCCGATCAGGGAGCGAAGATTTCCTGGGTCAAGCTGGGCCACGCCACCAGCGCCGAGATCGAAAAAATGGCCGACACGCTCAAACCCGCCGACATCATGACGGTATCGAAAACAGACCCCGGTGATGCGAGCTTCACCAAAGTGTTCTACGGCGGCAATGCCAACTGGATCAAGATCAAGCCCGGCATGGAAAAGGCTGCCGCCTTCCTGGAAACGCACCGCTATGCCTACCTGATGGGCGGCAGCATGGGCTTTTCCAAAATGGAAGGCACCACCGTCAACATCAAGGACAAGGTCGCCTACTCGGCGCTGCAGAACATGCAGGACTCCATGGTCAAGACCGGCAAGGGGTGGAACGCGGCCAGCGGCATCGCACTTGACAAGGCCCTGATCGCCGGCGGCGTGATGGTGCACAAGCTGGACGGCGGCCAGAAAGACCTGGCCGGCACCGCCATCAACAGCGAATGGATGCCGGTGCACACCAAGGCCCTGCTGGTCGGCGAAGACATCGCCGGCGATGCACTGGGCAACAAGGCCAACCCCAACAAGGTGTCCAACCCCGACAACCTGAAGTTCTCCGAAAAAATGCGCACACTCTTCATCGGCGAAGACAGCAGCACCCACGTCAACAACTTCATCTGGGCCTACAACGTCGACACCCAACAGCTGTCGCGCCTGATGTCCATGCCTTCGGGCGCCGAAGCCACCGGCCTGCATGTGGTGGACGACCTCAACGGCTGGACCTACATCATGAGCAACTTCCAGCACGCCGGCGACTGGATTCCGGCGCTGCATGGCAAGGTGCAGGCCACGCTGGACCCGCTGGTGCGCGCGAACTACAAGGACCGCTTCGGCGCGGCTGTCGGCTACCTCACCGCAGACCCCAGCAGCATCAAGCTGGGCTGACTGACGGCATAGCCATAAACATGGTTACAGGCACCGGCTTCGGTGCCTCAGGCGGAAAGCGGGCTCATGGCCCGCTTTCCGCTTTTTGCCCCGTATGAAATGCCGCGCACGGGTTGTGCGATGTGCGACCTTACGTGTTCGTCCCTAGAATGTTCAGGACAGCGACGGCCGGCCTGACGTGGCCTGACGCGTTGGGTTATGTGCATAAAAAGCCCATCTAACCCATACAGGACGGGCGCAAGCGGCTATCAAAAACAGAGCATCTGCAGTGACAACACTGAAACAGCACCGAGACAAATCCATGCGATACGCCCAGATCGATCTGATCAACTACGCCCGAACCCTGCTGACCACCGCCGGGCTGGAGCACGACAAGGCCGCCGCCGTGGCCGACATCCTGGTCCAGGGCGACCTGATGGGCCATAACACCCACGGGCTCGCCCTGCTGCCGGGCTACCTGGCAGAGCTGGAGTCTGGCGCGATGGAAAAACTCGGCACCCCAGCCGTGCTGGCCGACCATCCGGCCGCCGTGACATGGGACGGCCGCCGCCTGCCCGGCCCCTGGCTGGTTCTGCAAGCGATGGCATTGGCCACTGAGCGTGCCGCCACCCAGGGCACCTGCACTGTTGTGATTCGCCGCAGCCACCACATCGCCTGCCTGGCCGCCTATCTCCAGCGCGCCACCGATCAGGGCCTGATGATGCTGCTGACCTGCTCGGACCCGAACACGGCCAGCGTTGCCCCCTTTGGCGGCCTGGACCCGGTGTTCACACCCAATCCGGTTTCTGCCGGCATTCCCACCAACGGCGTTCCGGTGCTGATGGATGTGTCTACCTCGGCCACGACCAACGGCATGACCAACCGGCTGCACAAGGAAGGCAAGCGGCTGCCTGCTGCCTGGGTGATGGACGGTCACGGCGTGGCCAGTGACAACCCTTCGGTGCTGTTCGACGAACCCAAGGGCACCATCCTGCCGCTGGGTGGCATGGACTCGGGCCACAAGGGTTATGGCCTCACCTTGCTGGTAGAGGCATTAACCGGCGGCCTCGCAGGTCATGGCCGCGCCGACCCGAAGGAAGGATGGGGCGCCACGGTCTTCCTGCAGGTGATTGACCCGCGCGCTTTTGCGGGCCTGGACGCATTCACGCGCCAGACTGGCCATGTCACGGATGCCTGCCGTGCATCACGACCCGCGCAAGCAGGGTCTGCCGTGCGCACTCCGGGGGAAAAAGGCATTGCGCTGGCAGCCGGGCAAATGGAATCGGGCGTGGAGCTGTATCCCTCCATCCTGCCCGCACTGTCAAGCTGGGCCATCAAGCTTGGGGTGACAGAGCCGTCTGCCGCCCACTGAAGCGCGGCCTTTCCAGCGGAAAACCGATCCGGCCAGCCGTTGCCGCTGACGGATTTTCTGCTTGCTGCGCCTGCTGATCAGCCTTTGGTATTACAGAAACCATCAAAAATTTAAAGCGACCCCCGCATACCCGGGGTTTGTCCCTAGGCGGGGAATTTTTCAGGTCCACATAATTAGTGCGTCGTTCAAACTAATTCTGAAGTGCTGCGTTTGCAGCGGAACGATTACCGGGATTCAGCTGGGTTTTCAAAACTACACGCCCGACTGGGCAGAACTATCGGAGACATTCATGAAACTAAAAAATTCCCTCACCGCAATGGCACTCAGCCTGGCCGCTGCCGGCGCATTTGCGCAGGTCACTGTCGGCGTCAGCTGGTCCAACTTCCAGGAGGAACGCTGGAAAACCGACGAGGCCGCCATCAAGACGCAACTTGAAAAACTGGGCGCCAAGTACATCAGCGCAGACGCAGCGGGCTCCCCTGAAAAACAACTGGCGGACATTGACGGCCTGATGGCCAAGGGTGCCAAGGTCCTGATCGTGCTGGCCATGGACAAGGACGCCATCCTGCCCGCCGTGAACAAGGCCACCAAACAAAAAGTGCCGGTTATTGCCTACGACCGCCTGATCGAGGCTCCCGGCGTGTTCTACATCACCTTCGATAACAAAGAAGTCGGCCGCATGCAGGCCCGCGCGGTGTTCCAGGCCAAGCCCAAGGGCAACTACGTGATGATCAAGGGCTCCCCCACCGACCCGAATGCAAATTTCCTGCGCGAAGGCCAGCAGGAAATCATTGACGCTGCCGTCAAGAAAGGCGACATCAAGATCGTGGGCGAGGAATACACCGAGGGCTGGAAGCCCGAAGTCGCCCAGAAAAACATGGAACAGATCCTGACCAAGAACGGCGGCAAGGTCGATGCCGTGGTGGCTTCCAATGACGGCACAGCCGGTGGTGTGGTGGCGGCTCTGAGTTCCAAGGGCCTCAAGGGCGTGCCGGTGTCCGGCCAGGACGGTGACTTTGCCGCCTTGAACCGCGTAGCCATGGGCACCCAGACCGTGTCGGTATGGAAAGATGCGCGCGACCTCGGTAAACAGGCGGCCAGCGCCGCTGTCAATCTGGGTGCCGGCAAAAAAGTCGACGGCGCGACTTCCTGGAACGGTGGCGAGAAAAAGATCGCCCTGCAGGCCCAGTTCCTCAAGCCAGTGCCCATTACCCGCGACAACCTCGACGTGGTGGTGAAGGCCGGCTGGATCAAGAAAGACGAACTCTGCAAGGGTGTCACGGGCAACGTCGCGGCCTGCAAGTAATACAGGCTTTAATACAGGCGTTCAACCACCTGCTCCCCATTCTGCGCAAGCAGGCAAGGCAACCGGCCTGTAGGTTGCCTTGGGGAGTGCCGCATCCTCAAGACCATGCAATTTCCCGTTCGATTCCTGCGCAACGCTGCTGTCGACTGGCGGCTGGTGTTCATGGGGGGCGTGCTCGCCGTCCTGGCGGGCGTATTCCAGGTCCTGTCGGGCGGCATTTTCCTGTCGCCTGAAAATCTCTACAACATTGCCCAGCAAACCGCGGTGGTGGGCATCGTGTCCACTGTCATGGTGCTGATCATTGTGGCCCGGCATATTGACCTGTCGGTCGGTTCGGTGATCGGTTTTGTCGGCGTGCTCATCGCCTATCTTCAGTACACCCTGGGATGGTCCTGGCCGGCGGCGTCACTCGCCGGGCTGGCCGCGGCGCTGGTGGTGTCGGTGTACCAGGGATGGCTGACCGCCATGCTCGGCGTCCCTTCTTTTGTGGTCACGCTGGGAGGGCTGATGTCCTTGCGCGGCGCGGCTTTTCTGGTGGCCGACGGCAAGACGCAGCCCGTCAGCGACGAGACTTTTCTGCAACTCGGCGGCGGCTATGACGGCGGCATCGGCGTGACCGCCACCTGGGTCCTGACCGCCTGCGTGAGTGTGGTGCTGGTGGTTCGCATGCTGCTGCGCCGCCGTGCCTCCACGCGCCATGAGATGCCCAACCAGCCCGTGTGGGTGGATGTACTGCTGGTGGCGGCACCGGTGGCCCTGCTGGCCGCGTTCGCCGCGACCATGAACAGCTACCTGGTCACCAACAAGGACGCCCCCCAGGGCATCCCGATTCCGGTGCTGATCTGGGCGGCCGTGGCGGTGGTGATGTCATTCATCTCCCAGCGCACCCGTTTTGGCCGCTATGTTTACGCCATGGGCGGCAACCCCGACGCCGCGGTACTGGTCGGCATACCGGTCAAGCGGGTAACGCTCATGCTGTTTGCCCTGCTCGCCGTGCTCATCACCATCGCGGCCATCGTGTCGGTGGCCCGCCTGAACGCAGGCACCAACTCGCTGGGCACCGGGATGGAGCTCTTCGTGATTGCCGCCGCAGTGATCGGCGGCACCGCACTGGCCGGAGGCAGCGGCACCATCATCGGCTCGGTCCTGGGTGCGCTCATCATGCAGTCGCTGGACAGCGGCATGCTGCTGCTGGATGTCTCCATCGGAAAACGCATGATCATCATCGGGCAGGTGCTGATTGTGGCGGTGGTATTTGACGTGCTCTACCGCAAGTGGGCACAGGAAAGCTAGGATGAAACACCCCCGAAGCGCCTTCGGCGCCCGGCACCTCCGCCAGAGGCGGAGGCCCTTCGAAGCCGTCCAAGCCTGCGCAGGCAGGCTTGGAGCCGCGGCTCTCAGCCCCTCAAGGGGG
>NZ_JBFUBJ010000009.1:0-190687 GCF_056405795.1 Polaromonas sp. P1_F1 | reverse complement strand
CTGGGCAGCGCCGGTGATCATGTTCTTCACATAGTCGGCGTGGCCGGGGCAGTCGACGTGGGCGTAGTGGCGGTTGGCCGTTTCGTACTCGACGTGGGCGGTGTTGATGGTGATGCCGCGTGCCTTTTCTTCGGGTGCCGCGTCAATTTGGTCGTAGCCCTTGGCTTCGCCGCCGAACTTGGATGCCAGAACGGTCGTGATCGCCGCCGTCAGCGTCGTCTTGCCATGGTCCACGTGGCCAATCGTGCCTACGTTGACGTGCGGCTTGGTCCGCTCAAATTTGCCTTTTGCCATTTTTTCAACTCCAGAAATTTATAAAGAGTTACAAAACCAGTTACCACTACAGCCTGCAACAGCGCCTCGTACGCCGCACCGACTCAAAATTTGGTGCCCTTTGCGGGAATCGGACCCGCGACCTCTCCCTTACCAAGGGAGTGCTCTACCACTGAGCCAAAAGGGCTGAACTCAAAACCAAAATTGCAATCTGGCGCAAGATTCAAAAGCAGAACCATAAAGCAGCTTTATGGAGCGGGAGACGGGAATCGAACCCGCGTCATTAGCTTGGAAGGCTAGGGTTCTACCATTGAACTACTCCCGCGCAGCTCTGCCAATTCAACTCACACCAAAATCACTCACGACCCAAAACACGCTTTACGCGACTTTCTTGCGCCGCCCGCTTGCCAAAATCAAAACAAAATCTGGTGGATGAGGCTGGATTCGAACCAGCGTAGGCGTTAGCCAACAGATTTACAGTCTGCCCCCTTTAGCCACTCGGGCACCCATCCTTCAAGCGAACCTCGGATTATGCCACGGTTTTATGTCGGACGAAATGCCAAGGCATGGCAAAAAGCATTAAAAAAGCTGCCGCATGCCTCGCCAGCGCATCTCCCGACCACACCTTCACCCCGGGATGCCCCTGGGTACCGCGGAAAGCCCCCGAAAACGCGGCATAACCCGGTCCGGCCCTAATCCCCAGACCCTGCCGCCCTCCCATGGCGGCTGCGGCCAGGCTTCGGGCATGATGTGTCAGCCTTTCATCAATGCCAGAGTGAATCGCATGGATATTGCCGTCCCGGGCACCCTCCCGCGCCACCGGCCAACCTGGATAACGTGAGACCGTCTACTCATGAGCACTGTCACCGTACCCGCACTTCCCTCCTCCCCCGCTGAGCCGTCTTCCCTGCGCCGGGTCAATCTTGCTTTGCAAGGTGGCGGATCACACGGCGCATTCACCTGGGGGGTGCTGGATGCCCTGCTGGCGGACGAGCGCATCGAGTTTGACGGCATCAGCGGCGCCAGCGCCGGGGCGGTCAACGCCGTGGCGCTGGCACACGGATTCGCTACCGCCCAAAAAGACAACTCCCCCGAAAAAACCAACCCGCGGGAGGCGGCACGTGCGTCCCTCAGCCGGGTCTGGCAGGGCGTTGCCGCCATGGGCAGCCTCGGCTCCATGGCTGACAGCATCAGCAAGATGCTCATTGGGGGCTGGGCCGCCAATAAAGTGAGTGCAAACTTAATGAATAGCGCAATGACACAGTGGATGTCACCCTACCAGTCCAATCCGCTGGACATCAACCCTTTGCGCAAACTGCTGGAGGCAGAAATCGACTTTCACGCCATTGCGGCCATGCACACAACCAAGGCCTTCGTATCGGCGACCCATGTCACCACCGGTCGGGCAGAGATCTTTGCCGGCAAGCGCCTGACTTTGCAGGCGGTGATGGCTTCCACCTGCCTGCCCACGCTGTTTCAGGCGGTTGAAATCGATGACCAGCACTATTGGGATGGCGGGTTCTCGAGCAATCCCTCGCTGCTGCCGCTCATCAGTGATTGCAGCAGCCGCGACATCATTGTTGTGCAGATCAACCCCTTGCGGCGCCCCGAGATTCCCCACACGCCTCACGACATCGCGGACCGGGTGAACGAGCTGACCTTCAACGCCAGCCTGCTGTCCCAGATGCGCACCATCGACTTCATCAACCGCCTGCTGGCCGATGGCCGCTTGCAGGAGGGCGAGAAATACAAGAGCCTGCTGCTGCACCGCATCGACGGCGGCGAGGCGCTGGAAAGCCTGCCCTCGTCCAGCAAGATGTCGGCCGACACGGCCATGATCGAAAAACTGTTTGAGATGGGCCAGGGCGCAGCCAAGCGTTGGCTGCGCCGTCATTTTGAGGCGCTGGGCCTGCAAAGCACAGTCAATATCCGGCGCGACTACGTGGGCAGCCTTCCGGCGGAGTTTTAGCCCATCTTCAGAATTTAAGACTTTTCGGCCTTCCGACCAGGCGGGACGAGCGCAAGCAGCTATCAAAACAATAGCAGCCTAGACCTTCGGATGTGCGTCACGCCATTCGCGCGCCTGTGAGAAATGGCCGCAACCGATAAAAGGCAAGGGTGGCCGCATCGCCGACAGCGGCGACGGGTGGTTGGCCACCAGCACCTTGTGGCGCTTCGCATCAATCAATGCCCGCTTGCTCTGGGCATGTGCCCCCCACAGCATGAAGACCACCGGGTGGTCGCCTTCCGCGACCTGGCGGATCAGTGTGTCGGTCAATACTTCCCAGCCCTTGCCGGCGTGGCTGGCCGGCAGCCCTTCCTCAACTGTGAGGCAGGTGTTGAGCAACAGCACCCCATGGGTCGCCCACTTCACCAGGCTGCCGCCGGGCACCGGAAACTGGGGCGGGGGCGTACCCAGGTCGCGTTGCAGCTCCTTGAAGATATTGCGCAGTGAGGGCGGCAGGGCGACGCCGGGGGCGACGGAAAACGCCAGTCCCTCGGCCTGCCCCAACCCATGGTACGGATCCTGGCCGAGGATGACCACGCGCACGTCTTCGGGCGGCGTGAGCTCCAGCGCGCGCAGCGGCTGGGGCGGGAAGATCGTCGCGCCTTCCGCCAGGCGGCCTCGCAAAAAGCCCAGCAACCTCTGGCCGGTCGGACTGCCAAAAAATGCATCGGTAGTCGGCCGCCAGCCGGGCGCCACCGGCCATGCGGCGGGGTCAGCAGTGGTGAGCCGATTGGGCAAGGGCGCCTTCATGGCGTCAAGCAGCTGGTTCATGGCTTTACAGCCTATCTTTTACCGAACAATTGAGCCAGCGCAAGGCCGGGTTCTTCCGCGCGCATGAATGCCTCGCCGACCAGGAATGCATTCACACCTGCCTGGCGCATGCGCTGCACGTCCGCTGGCGTGGCAATGCCCGACTCGGTAATCAGCAGGCGGTCCGCCGGCACCCTGGCCAGCATGCCCAGCGTGGTGTCCAGCGAGACCTCGAAAGTTTTGAGGTTGCGGTTGTTGATGCCGATCAGCGGCGTCTTGAGCTTGAGCGCACGCTCCAGTTCGGCTTCGTCGTGTACCTCGACCAGCACCGCCATGTCCAGCGACATCGCCAGCGCTTCAAGCGATTGCATCTGCGCGTCGTCCAGGCAGGCCGCAATCAACAGAATGCAATCGGCACCCATGACGCGCGCTTCATACACCTGGTAAGGATCCACCATGAAGTCTTTGCGCAGCACCGGCAGACTGCAGGAGGCCCGCGCCTGCTTCAGGTAATCAATGCTGCCCTGGAAGAACTGCTTGTCGGTCAGCACCGAAAGGCAGGCGGCGCTGATCTCGCCATCACCTTCGGCATAGCTTTGCGCGATATCGGCTGGAATGAAGTCGGCGCGCAGCACGCCTTTGGACGGGCTGGCCTTCTTGATTTCGGCAATCACCGCGGGCTGACCCGCTGCGATCTTGGCGCGCAGCGCACCCACAAAGTCACGCGTCAGGACACGCGATTCGGCATCTTCGCGCATCACGTCCAGCGGTTTGCGGCGGATGGCATCGGCAATTTCTTGGCGTTTGACGGCGATGATTTGGTTCAGGATATCGGACATGCCCCGATTTTGGCAGATGCGGCCAGACCTCCCGCAGGAGTCCGCCTTGGCGGTGTTAGCGCAAACCCGCTACAACCGGACGCGTCCCGGCACTAGTATTTCCCTTCGCCCGCTTTGACCGCCCTTGCCTGACCGGGCTCGCGCACAAGGTGTACCTCCATCGGATAGCCATACACCCTCTCATGACCGCACTTACTGATGCCATTGAAGAAATTGTCCGTTCGGCCGGCGCCATGATGCGCAACGCCTTCAACGCGCCGGACAAGCCTGCCTATTCGCTCAAAGGCCGGCAGGACTACCTGACCGTCACCGACGGCGCGGTAGAACAGTATGTGCGCGCGGAGATCGAACGGCGCTTTCCGGGAGATGCCGTGCTGGGGGAAGAAGCAGGAGGAGAAACCGGCGGCGCAGCTCGCCTCTGGATTGTCGACCCGGTGGATGGAACGGCGAATTTCGCCCGGGCCATCCCGCACTTCTGCATTTCCCTGTGCCTCATGGTCAACGGCGAGCTCGAGGCCGGCGCCATCTATGAGCCCATGCACGATGAGCTCTTCATTGCGCAACGCGGCCACGGCGCGTGGTGCAACGGCGTGCGGCTTCAGGTGAGCGAACAGGTCGAGCTGTCCGCCTCTTCCGTCGAAATTGGCTGGTCTCCGCGCCGATCACCGGATTCATACCTCGCGCTGGTCAGCCGGTGCATGCATGCGGGCTGTTCGGTGCGCCGCGCGGGTTCCGGCGCGCTGGGGCTGGCCTATGTGGCCGCCGGGCGATGCGAAGCCTACGCCGAGGCGCATATCAATTCATGGGACGTCGCAGCCGGCCTGCTACTGGTCCGGGAAGCCGGAGGCCGCGTCAACGACTTCTGGGCCGACAACGGCCTGGCCCAGGGAAACCCGGTGCTGGCGACCAACGCCAGACTGGCTTCGGAACTAAGCGTTTTAACGGGTATACCGCTGCGCTGACGGCTGCTAAGGTGGCTTCAACGCCGTACCGCAGGCGCCATTGACGACATAAAGAAGGAGACACAGATGAAACAGTTCACATTCAAATCACTTTTTCCAGGATTGGTTCTGGCGGCCGCGGCCTGCGCCATGTCGTCCCCCGCCCGCGCAGCCGAAGAACTGGTGGTTTACTGCAACGTCCAGGAAGAATGGTGCCGGCCCATGGTGACGGCCTTCGAAAAGGCCACCGGCATCAAGGTGTCGATGACACGCAAGAGCTCGGGCGAAACTTACGCCCAGATCAAGGCTGAAGCAGCCAACCCGCGCGGTGACGTGTGGTGGGGTGGCACGGGCGACCCTCATCTTCAGGCCGCCGAGGAAGGTTTGACCGAGCCCTACAAGTCGCCGAAGCTGGCTGATCTGCACCCTTGGGCCGTGAAGCAAGCCGAGGCCTCCAAGTACCGCACGGTCGGCGTTTATGCAGGCGCCCTGGGGTTCAGCTTCAATACCGTCGAGCTGGCCAAACGCAAATTGCCCGAACCCAAATGCTGGGCCGACCTGATCAAGCCGGAGTTCAAGGGCGAAGTCCAGGTCGCCAACCCCAACTCGTCCGGCACCTCCTACACGCTGCTCGCCACCCTCGTGCAAATCATGGGCGAAGACAAGGCCTTCGACTACCTGAAGGCCCTTCATCGCAACATCAACCAATACACCAAGTCGGGCGCTGCGCCAGCCCGTGCGGCAGCCACCGGCGAAAGCATGATCGGCATCACCTTTCTGCACGACGCCGTCACGCACGCCGTGGCAGGCGCTCCACTGAAGGTGGTCGCACCGTGCGAGGGTACGGGCTACGAGATCGGCAGCATGAGCATCATCAAGGGTGCCAAAAATCTGGCCAACGCCAAAAAATGGTACGACTGGGCCCTGACACCTGAAGCGCAGGACATTGCCACGGTCGCGCATTCGTACCAGAACCCCTCCAATAAAAAAGCATCCTTGCCGCCACAGGCGCCCAAGCTGGCCGACGTCAAACTGATCGACTACAACTTCGCCAAGTACGGCGCTTCGGCCGAACGCTCGCGCCTGCTGGGCAAATGGGACAAGGACATCGGGGCACTGCCCAAGTGAGCGCTGAACACATCCCGCAATTCCATTGCTCACTGATGAATCACGTCACACCTTGACTACACCCATTGCAGTGATGGCAGCCGCCCCACGCGTGCGGGCTGATCCGCTGAGCTGGCTGCTGGCAGCACTGGGCATTGCAGCGGGCGTGCTTCTGATGCCGTGGACCCAGAGCTCAGCTTACGTTGCCGGCGGGTGCGTGCTGGCCGCCGTCGCAAGCGTGCTGGCAACACGTGCCGGCGCATTCAAGAGCGATGCCGCCATTTCCGGCATCGTCTGCATCCTGTCGCTGCTGCTGGCCATTTTTGTCATCTACCCGATCGGGCGCATGCTGCTGGCGGCTTTCGTGGACGAACGGGGCAACTGGCTGATCCAGACCGCCGCCGCCCGGTTTTTCAGCGAAGACATCTGGGGCACGGGCTGCATCGCCGGCAACGTCAGATGCGGCGTGGCCATCAACTCCATCGTTCTGGCCACCCTCGCCGGCATCGGAAGCACGCTTTTCGGTTTCGCGCTGGCCCTGCTGGCCGAGCGGGGCGGCAGGCGTTTTCGCGGCAGCCTTCGCGTGCTCTCCATCCTGCCGGTCGTCACGCCGCCTTTTGTCATCGGCCTGGCCATCATCATCCTGTTCGGCCGAACCGGCATCGTGACTCAGCTGATGAGCGACTGGTTCGGCATTGCCCGGTCGCGCTGGATCTATGGCCTGCCCGGCGTACTGCTGGCGCAAGTGGTGTGCTTTACGCCCCTGGCTTTCCTGTTGATCAGCGGTGCGCTGCGCCTCGTCAGCCCGACGCTTGAAGAAGCGGGCCAGGTGCTGAGGGGTTCGCCATGGCATGTGTTCCGCACCGTGACCTGGCCTCTGGTGCGCCCTGCCATTGCCAATGCCTTCCTGCTGGGTTTTGTGGAAAGCCTGGCGGACTTCGCCAATCCGCTGGTGCTCTCGGGAAATTTCGAGGTACTGTCGACGAAAATTTTCTTCGCCATTGCCGGCGCGCAGCACGATGCATCACGCGCGGCTATCCTCGCCGTCACGCTGCTGCTGCTGACGGTCGGCATCTTTGCACTGCAACAGCGCTGGATCGGCAAGGCCTCCTACACATCCGTGAGCGGAAAAGGCGACAGTGGCCTGCCCGCCGCGCTGCCCACAGGCGTCAAGTGGGGCGCACTGGCGCTGGTCCTTCCCTGGGGCGTGCTGACGGTGCTGTCGTACGGCATCATCCTGATCGGCGGCGTAGTCAAGGACATCGGAAGGTTCGACCTGACACCTTCGCTGCAGCACTTCGAGACTGGCTTTGGCCTGAGTTGGGGCGCAGGTGGCCTGGTGTTTTCGGGCTCGGCGTGGAACAGCCTCTTCACCACGCTCGGCGTCGCGGCTGTTGCCGCACCTCTTACCACCGCGCTGGGCTTGCTGGGAGGCTATGTCGTAAGCCGCCACGTCTTCAAGGGCCGGCGCGCCTTCGAATTCCTGACCATGGTGAACTTCGCCGTGCCCGGCACCGTGATCGGTGTTGCCTACATCGTCGCCTTCAACGTGCCGCCGCTTGAATTCACCGGCACCTTCGCCATCATCGTGCTGTGTCTGGTGTTTCGCAACATGCCGGTGGGTGTGCGGGCCACGGTCTCGGCCCTGTCGCAGCTCGATCGTTCGCTCGACGAAGCCTCCGCCACGCTGCGCGCGAGCACATCGCGCACGTTCGCGCGGGTCATCCTTCCGCTGCTGCGTCCCGCCATCATTGCCAGCCTTGTGTTCAGTTTTACGCACGCCATCACGGCCGTCAGCGCAGTGATCTTCCTGGCGACCGCCCAGCACAACCTTTCGACGGTCTATATCGCGGGGCGTGTCGAAGTCGGCGAGTACGCGCTCGCCATTGCCTATTCGTCGGTGCTTATCGTGATCATGCTGGCCTGCGTCCTGCTCATCCAGCGTTTCATCGGCAATGCGGAGCTGGGGCGGCGCGCGGTATCCACCGCCTGAGCCTCTGGGTCATCGTCACATCTTTTTCGTTTCACTTATTTTTTAAGCAGGCCCTGCCATGAACCCGTTCCCCGCCGCAGTGGAGTTTCAAGGCGTCGTCAAGCGTTTCGGCAAGGTGGTTGCGCTGCATCCACTTGACCTCACCATCGACAAGGCAGAGCTGGTGACCCTGCTGGGGCCTTCCGGTTGCGGCAAGACAACACTGCTGCGGCTGATCGCAGGCCTCGAGCTACCTTCCGAGGGCGTGATCCGCATCGATGGCCGGGACGTCACCGGCAGGTCGGCGAACCAGCGCGACGTGAGCCTGGTTTTCCAGTCTTATGCGTTGTTCCCGCACATGAGCGCGCTGGAGAACGTGTGCTACGGCCTGCTCGCCTCCGGCATGAAGAAACCGCAGGCCGTGGCGTTGGCAAAAACCAAAATGGACCTGCTCGGCATTGCCGACTACGCCGATCGGCTCTCGTCGGAGCTGTCCGGTGGGCAGCAGCAGCGCGTGGCAGTGGCACGGTCACTGGTGCTGGAGCCGGCCGTGCTGATGTTTGACGAACCCTTGTCGAACCTGGATGCCAAGCTGCGCCGCAAGGTGCGCCAGGATATCCGCGACCTTCAGCAGAACCTGCAACTCACCGTGGTTTACGTCACGCACGACCAGGAAGAGGCGCTGGCGGTGTCAGACCGCATTGTGGTCATGCAAAAGGGACGCATTGCGACGATGGGCGCGCCGCGCGATTTGTACGAGGCGCCCGTCTCAAGTTTTGTGGCGGACTTCATCGGCGACGCCAACCTGATCAACGGCGAGCTGGTCACAGTGCAAGGCCAGCATTTCTTCCGCGCCGACCAGGTTGATGTGCGGGTTGTCCCGCCGCCAGGCATGCCGGACGGTGCCGTGGCCCTGGCCATACGCCCACACCGCATCCGTATCGGCGAACTGGAAGCAAGCACACTGACAGGAAAAGTCCTGCGGCAGGCTTACCTGGGTAGCCGGATCGAAAGCGTGGTGCTCACGCCGCTGGGTGAACTGCTGGTGTTCAGTGACGCCCTGCTGAGCGTGGCCGAGCCAGGCAGCACGGTCGGCCTGCATTTCGCCGCAACCGACGCGCGCGTGACCGCACGGGAATAGATAGCTGCTCAGCCATGCGCCGCCGGCAAGCCGTCAGGCGAGCTTCTGGCTGTGGCTGACCAGCTGATCGAGCTTGGCCCTGGCCGCGCCCGACTCCAGCGCAGCGCGGGCCAGCACGATGCCAGCCTTCATGGAATCGGCCACATTGGCGGCATACAGCGCCGCCCCGGCGTTCAGGACCACAATGTCGCGCGCAGCACCCGGCTGGTTGTCGAGTACACCCTGCAGCATGGCCTTCGACTGCTCGGGCGTTTCCACGCGCAACGCGCGATTGCTGGCCATAGGCATGTCGAAGTCTTCAGGGTGGATTTCGTATTCGGTGATTTCGCCGTTCTTGAGCTCGCCGACCACAGTAGCCGCGCCCAGGCTGACCTCGTCCATGCCGTCCTTGCCGTAGACCACCAGCGCGTGCTCAGCACCCAGGCGCTGCAGCGCGCGGATCTGGATGCCCACCAGGTCCGAATGGAACACGCCCATCAGGATGTTGGGTGCGCTGGCCGGGTTGGTCAAAGGGCCGAGGATATTGAAGATGGTGCGAACGCCCAGCTCCCTGCGGATGGGCGCGACGTTTTTCATGGCCGGGTGGTGGTTGGGCGCAAACATGAAACCCACACCGACCTGCTCGATGCACTGGGCAATGGCCTCCGGTGAAAGGTTGATGTTGATACCCAGCGACTCGATCACGTCGGCGCTGCCCGACTTGCTGCTGACACTGCGCCCGCCGTGCTTGCTGACCTTGGCGCCGGCTGCCGCCGCCACAAACATGGAACAGGTCGAGATGTTGAAGGTGTGCGAGCCGTCACCGCCGGTGCCGACGATGTCGACCAGATGGGTTTTGTCGGCCACATTGACCTTGGTCGAAAACTCGCGCATCACCTGCGCGGCGGCCGTGATCTCACCGATGGTTTCTTTCTTCACGCGCAGGCCGGTGATGAGCGCTGCCATCATGACGGGCGACATCTCGCCGCTCATGATCAGCCGCATGATGTGCAGCATCTCGTCGTGGAAGATTTCGCGGTGCTCGATGGTGCGCTGCAGGGCTTCTTGCGGCGTGATCTTGTGGGTGTTGGGCATGACGCGTCTCGCTTCTTCGTTCTGGAGCTATATAGAACCGGTTCAGTTGGCCGGATGATCGGTAAAGGCCAGCTTGAGGCCGAATGCGATGAACATGGCGCCGGCCGCGCGGTCCAGCCAGTGCATGCCGCGCTGCACGGCATCGCGCCGGGCCATCCAGGCAGCCGCCAGGGCCCAGCCCGAATTGACCGGGATGGCGTTCAAATTGAACAGCACGCCCAACAACACAAAGGCCAGGGCCTTGTTGTCAGTGCCGGGCGCGATGAACTGCGGCACGAAGGCCAGGAAAAAAATCGCCACCTTGGGGTTCAGTACATTGGTCCAGAAGCCCCCCATGAAGACGGCTTTCAGGCGCCGCTCCGGCTGGGCGGCAGCCGCCGCGACGAGGTCAGTGGTGGCCTGCGGCGCCCTGGAAAACAAAATTTTCGCGCCTATCCACAGCAGGTACGCCGCGCCTATCCACTTGAGCACGGTAAATGCCGTAGCCGAAGTCGCAAGCAAGGCACCGACGCCCACGGCCGCCGCAAAGATGTGGACGAAGCAGCCAGCCGTAATGCCGAGGCCGGCAACAATGCCGGCGCGCGCGCCCGAGCGCAGTGAATTGGTCACGATATAAAGCACGTCCGGGCCCGGCGTCAGGTTCAGCAGCCAGCCAGCCGCGATGAAAAGCAACAGGTGTTGAAAGTCAGGCATGGCGATGTCCTTTCATTTGAAAAACTGCCGGATGGCACCAACCGCACGGTCCACGCCGGCGGTGTCCACGTCCAGATGGGTGACAAAACGCAGGCGGTACAGTCCCGTGGCTTCAATGCCCTGGCCGGCCAGGTGCTTGAGCAAGGCGGCGGACTGGTCCCGCGCCGCGCCGGTCAGGTCGACAAACACGATGTTGGTCTGTGGCGCCTCTACCTGCAGGCCGTCAATGCCCGCCAGGCCGTCGGCCAGGTGTTTGGCCAGGGCGTGGTCTTGCGCCAAGCGCCCGACATGATGGTCCAGCGCATGCGACGCTGCGGCAGCCAGCATGCCCGCCTGCCGCATGCCGCCGCCGGCCATCTTGCGGATGCGGTGCGCCCGCGCGATGAACTCGCGCGAGCCGCACAGGGCCGAACCCACCGGCGCGCCCAGGCCCTTGCTGAAGCAAACCGATACGCTGTCAAAACAATCCGCAATGCGGCGTGCCTCCGCCAGGGGGTTGCTGCCCGTTTGTGCAGCCTGCGCCACAGCGGCGTTAAAGAGCCGCGCACCATCCAGGTGGCGGGCCAGGCCGTGCTTCTTCGCCAGCGCGGTCGCCTGCTGCACATACTCAAACGGCAGCAGCTTGCCGCCCAGGGTGTTCTCGAGCGCCAGCATCCGGGTGCGCGCGAAGTGCGCATCGTCCGGCTTGATCGCTGCCTCGATCTCGGCAAGCGCCAGCGTGCCATCAGTGTGATGGTTCAGCGGCTGCGGCTGTACGCTGCCGAACACCGCGGCGCCGCCGCCTTCCCAGCGGTAGCAGTGCGCCATCTGGCCGACGATGTACTCGTCACCGCGCTGGCAGTGGCTCAGGATTCCGCAGAGGTTGCTCTGAGTGCCGGTGGGCACGAAGAGCGCAGCCTCAAAGCCCAGCAGGCCGGCAATCTTTTCCTGCAGCGCATTGACGGCCGGGTCATCGCCAAACACATCGTCGCCCAGCGGCGCTGCCAGCATGGCCTCACGCATGGCGGCCGTGGGCTGGGTGACGGTATCGCTGCGCAGGTCAACGACTCTTTTATCAGCCATTTTGGCCTCCAGGGCAATAAGGATGAGCGCAAGCAGCTACTAAAACAATAGCAAAACAGGTCATGCTGTTTGCTCCAGGAAGTTCTTCAGCATGGCGTGACCGTGCTCGGTGAGGATGGATTCCGGATGGAATTGCACGCCCTGGATCGGCAACTCCGTGTGGCGCACACCCATGATCTCGCCGTCGTCGGTCCGCGCCGTGACAGCCAGCACACCGGGACATGAAGACTTTTCAATGGCCAGCGAGTGGTAACGGTTCACCACAAACTGCGCGGGCAGCCCGGCAAACACGCCCTGCTGCGTGGTGGTGATGACGCTGGTCTTGCCGTGCATGAGCTGCTGGGCGCGCACGATCTTGCCGCCAAAAGCGGCGCCTATGGCCTGGTGGCCCAGGCAAACGCCCAGAATCGGCAGCTTGCCGGCGAAATGCTGGATCGCCGCCACCGAGATACCGGCTTCGGCCGGTGAGCACGGACCGGGCGACACC
Source organism: Polaromonas sp. P1_F1 (assembly GCF_056405795.1). Classification (NCBI taxonomy): domain Bacteria; kingdom Pseudomonadati; phylum Pseudomonadota; class Betaproteobacteria; order Burkholderiales; family Comamonadaceae; genus Polaromonas; species Polaromonas sp. P1_F1. The sequence goes on along the minus strand of NZ_JBFUBJ010000009.1, from coordinate 178,340 downwards.
ACCAGCACGTCAGGAGCGCGCGCAGCGATTTCGGCCACCGTGATCTCGTCATTGCGAAACACTTCGACCTCGGCGCCCAGCTCGCCAAAATACTGGACGATGTTGTAGGTGAAGCTGTCGTAGTTGTCGATCATCAGGAGTTTGGTGCGCTTCATGGTTCAGTCTCCCTGACGCAGGCGTGTGAACTCGCCGCGCTCAAAATCAATGGATGCGGCGATCATGGCGCGGTAGGTCGCTTCCATGATGGCCTCGGGGGCGCCGGCCGCACGGGCCTGAGCACGCACACGCTCGACGATGAACTCGATGCGTGCGTTGTCGACAATCTGGCTGGCGCTTTGCTTGATGCGCGCGGCCTGGGCCACATAGGCGCTGCGCTCGGCGATCAGCGGCGCGATGCGGTCATCCAGTGCGTCGATGTGGCGGCGCACATCGGCCATGGTGTCGCATCGGGCTATGGCGGGATGGGACAGCGTGCTCATTCCAAACCCTCCTCCACCAGCTCGGATGCCCGCAACAGCGCGCGCGCCTTGGCTTCGGTTTCCTTCCACTCCAGCTCGGCCACGGAATCGGCCACCACACCGGCCGCCGCCTGCACATACAGCATCTGGTCCTTGATAATGCCGGTGCGGATCGCAATGGCGACATCCATGTCGCCGGCATAGCTGAGGTAACCGCAGGCGCCGCCGTAGAGGCCCCGCTTGGTCGGCTCAAGCTGGTCGATCAGCTCCATGGCATGGACCTTGGGCGCGCCGGTGAGCGTGCCGGCCGGGAAGGTGGCCTTGAGCACGTCCATGCTCGACATGCCGTCAAGCAGCGTGCCCTCCACATTGCTGACGATGTGCATCACGTGGCTGTAGCGCTCGACCGCGAAGGCTTCGGTGACTTTCACCGTGCCGGTTTTGGCGATGCGGCCAATATCGTTGCGCGCCAGGTCAATCAGCATCACGTGCTCGGCACGCTCTTTGGGGTCGTTCACCAGTTCGTGCTCCACGGCCTTGTCGGCCTCCGGCGAAGAGGCTCGGGGCCGCGTGCCCGCCAACGGCCGGATGGTGATTTTCTGCCCGTCGTCGATTTTTTCCTGGCGCACCAGAATTTCGGGAGATGCACCCACAACATGGAAGTCTCCGAAGTGGTAGTAGTACATGTAAGGCGAGGGGTTCAGTGAACGCAGTGCGCGGTACAGGCTCAGCGGCGACTCGGTGTAGCGCTTCTTGATGCGCTGGCCGACCTGCACCTGCATGAAGTCGCCCGCCTCGATCAGCCGCTTGGCGCGTTCCACGGCGGCAATGTAGTCTGCCTTGGCAAAATCGCGCTCGGCCGGATAACTCTGCGACGGTTTCACCACCGGTGCGCTGACGGAATACTTCAGCTGGTCCTTGAGCTCGCGCAGGCGCTTTTTGGCATTGGCATACGCCTCCGGTCTCGCCGGGTCGGCATAAACAATCAGGTAAAGCTTGCCCGACAGGTTGTCTATCACGGCGAGTTCTTCACACTGCAGCAACAGGATGTCGGGGCAGCCCAGCGTGTCCGGCGGACAGGAGGCTTCGAGTTTCTTTTCGACGTAACGCACGGTGTCGTAGCCGAAGTACCCCGCCAGGCCGCCGCAAAAGCGCGGCAGGCCGGGCCGCAGGGCGACCTTGAAACGCTTTTGGTAGTCGCTGATGAAGTCCAGCGGATTGGCTTTGGAGGTTTCCACAACCTTGCCGTCCGTCACCACTTCGGTCAGGGTATCTGGCCCAAAACCGGATGCCCGCACCAGCGTGCGCGCGGGAAGGCCGATAAAACTGTAGCGGCCGAACCGCTCGCCCCCCACGACCGATTCCAGCAGGAAGCTGAACTTGCCGCCGTCTCTGGAATGCGCAAGCTTGAGATAAAGGGAAAGAGGTGTTTCGAGGTCGGCAAACGCCTCGACCATCAAGGGAATGCGGTTGTAGCCCTGGCCGGCCAGGCTTTTAAATTCGAGTTCTGTGATCACGGATGAGTCCTTCGCAAGGAGGCAACGCGCTCAAAGGCGTAGCCACCTGTCATTCAAAATACCCCGAAGCATGGGGCCGGGATGCTCCGGCAGGGCCGGAGCGCATCAAGGGGGTGTCGCAAAAACCGCGGCAGATACACGGGCAAGTGGCAGTGTGCCAGCCCGCGTGCGCCTCAGGCGTGCGAGAAATGACAGGTACGCCAGGGCCAGGCTCCCCGGCCTGCACAACCTGTCTGAATGACGCGATGAATGAACATGAAGGACAAAGTGTAGCAAACAGCGGCCCATCAGGGCCTCCAGGCCAGCGCAGTTGGCAAAGTTACAACAACTGGTAGTAATGCTTATCTCGCAAACCCTCTTGTAAGGGAGGGTAGCCGCACCCAAAATGAACCTATAAAAAAAGAACGCTCGTTCTATTTTCCCTATTATCTGGAGATAAATTCATGACTTTGACAACGCGATGCATGGCTGGCTTGGCCGGTTTGGTACTGTCGTTCAGCGCCCTGGCCGACCCTATGGAAGTTTCAGGCATCAAGCTCGATGACCCGGTCGAGGTGAGCGGCGCCAAGCTCCACCTGAACGGCGCAGGCGTTCGCTATAAAGCGGTTTTCAAGGTCTATGTCGGCGCGCTCTATCTCGGGAAAAAAGCAGTGACTCCTGAAGAGGTCTACGCGGCCCCGGGTCCCAAACGGGTCAGCATCACGCTGCTGCGCGAAATTGATTCGAACGAGCTCGGCAAGAGCTTCACCAAAGCCTTTGAAGAAAACACGCCAAAAAACGAGATGTCCAAGCTGATTCCCGGGCTGATCAAGATGGGACAGATATTCGCCAGCCAGAAAAAATTGGTGGCCGGGGACAACTTCACCATTGACTGGATCCCCGGCACCGGCACCATCATCACGGTCAAAGGCAAACCGCAAGGCGATCCATTCAAGGAAGCAGAGTTCTTCACCGCACTTCTGCGCATCTGGCTGGGCCCGCAACCAGCCGACTGGAAACTGAAGGACGCGATGCTCGGCAAACCCGCCTGAAGCGGCGCAAGTCACACTCTCTCAACGGGGCGCAAGCCCCGTTGTCATTTCTGGAACCGCAGCTCCGCCAGCGAGTCAATGAAGCCATCGGCGTCCACAGCGCGAACCGGCTCGCCATGGTTATACCCATACGTCACCAGCAACACCGGACAGCCCGCGGCCCGGGCGGCCCGGGCATCGTTGCTGGAGTCGCCGATCATCAGCGTGCGGGCAGGCGAAGTGCCGAGGCATTCGCAGGTTCTCTGCAAGGGCAGCGGATCTGGCTTTTTGCGCTCGAATGAATCCCCGCCAAAAACCTGGGTAAAAAAGCCGTCGAGGCCTTTGAGCTTGAGCAGTTCGCGGGCAAACGCCAGGGGTTTGTTGGTCAGGCAGGCAAGCCGCAGTCCGTCCTGCTGCAACACATGCAAGCCTTCCAGGACACCCGGATAAACCGCAGAGTGCCGGCCATTGATGCGGGTGTAATGCCGTTGGTAAGCGACGTAGGCCGCATCGTAAAGCGCTATTAAATCGATAGCTGCCAGCGCAATGCCCATCTTCTCCTGGACATATTTCAGCGTGGTCCTGACGAGATGCTCCGAGCCTTTTCCAACCATGCGCTCCACTGCTGCAGCATCAAGCGCAAACGCCGGCAGGTGGCCCGGCAGCATTTCAGCCAGCATCAGGTTGAGGGCAGCCACAAAGTCGCCCAGGGTATCGACCATGGTGCCGTCCAGGTCGATGATGGCAGCGTCAAAACGGTCGTTGTCAAAAATCATTAGGGTTCAATACAAGGCAGTAACGCTCAAAACAGATAGCAGCCCGAACTGATGATACGGATGAGTCATTCCTGGCACAGGAATTCTCCCCAAGACCAGTCACCGCCAGTACCTCATCGGGTTGATCTTAAAGGCAGATAGCCTGTTGTCTTCTGCAGCCGTGAGTCCGGGCCGATCCTGCCATATGGCGGCGGCCGTGGGCCGCGCACAGGCATGCTGGACAGCATGCCGATGATCCAGGGAACTATCAGGAATAAAAAAGCGGCGCACCACTTTCGCGACGCGCCGCTTCGGCTGCTGAACTCAATTCAGCCTGGATCCCTTGGGCAGCCGGGCGGCCAGCCACTCATGGACGTCGGCCCGTACATTGCGGCCGCGCAGCAGGAAGTCTTCCCACAGCGACGGAACGTAAGGCAAGTAGACCAGCGGCATTCCAGCCTGCTCGGGGGTGCGGGCGCCTTTGCGTGCGTTGCACGACCGGCATGCACTGACCAGGTTGGTCCAGCTGTAGGCTCCACCCTTGCTGTCGGGAATGATGTGCTCGGCTTCGAGATCTTTTTCGAGGAAGATCTGAGCGCAGTAGGCGCAGGTGCAGCGGTCCCGGCGCAACAGCTTGGGTTTCGACACGGCCGGCGTGACCTCAAACAGGTTGCGCCGCGGCGAACCGCGCAGGGCAATGATGGGCTGAATGACCATCAGCGATTGCCGGCCACGCGCCACATTCCACCCACCGCGAAGCGTGGCGAGGGGGCTGTCACCCTCCTCCCACGCCACGGTACCGGTGGCATAGTGCAACGCCGCATCTTCAGCCGTGATCCAGGCTTGGGGCGTCCCCTGGATGTCGAGCTGCAGAACGTGATGCATCGTGGCCTCCTGTAAGGTGAAATGAATGAATTTGGTAGCTCTTGAGAGGATCGAACTCCCGACCATCGCCTTGTAAGGGCGCTGCTCTACCTGCTGAGCTAAAGAGCTGAACAACGAAGCGCTGAATGACGAATGGTGCGGACAGAGAATTTCGAAATCTCGACCTACCGGTTAAAAGCCGGTTGCTCTGCCTCTGAGCTATGCCCGCATTGGAGTGGGGTGCAAGACCGGACTCGAACCGGTGACCCGCGGGGTCACATCCCGCTGCGCTGCCAACTGCGCCACTTGCACCGAAAAAAAAGAAACTGGTAGCCGCAGCCGGCATCGAACCAGCGACCTGTGCCTTATCAAGGCACTGCTCTACCACTGAGCTATGCGGCTATGAAAAAAAATTGGCTCCACGACCTGGGGTCGAACCAGGGACGACGCGATTAACAGTCGCGCGCTCTACCAGCTGAGCTATCGTGGAATAAGGGAGGCGGGAAATCAGGTGGGCTCACCACTCGCCGCATTCGCGGACACGCTGATCCAGGTCACGGTCATCTTGTGCATGCCCTCGCTTCTCCAAGGCATGACGATGCCGCGCGCTGCCGGCGGCGGCGATACCGCGCAGCAGGGCACGAACAATGCGGTTGCGGGGTGTGGTCGTCCGTTTGGCCATCCTCCTGGAGGCCGCTGTGTTTCTGGCTGTCATGGCAAATCTCCTTGAGGTTGGTTGAACGGGGAATGTGGCGCGCCTGGGCCGATTCGAACGGCCGACAAACTGGGGTAGAAGCCCAGCGCTCTTTCCTGGCTGAGCTACAGGCGCTGAAAGCAATGAGATGGAGGCGGTGGTCAGATTCGAACTGACGCGTGCTGACGCAGGCGGATTTGCAATCCGCTCCCTTCGACCACTGGGGTACACCGCCGGAAATCGCTGGCGGGCGCGAGAAGAATCGAACTTCTAACCTTCGGCTTTGGAGGCCGCTACTCTGCCTGGTTGAGCTACACACCCGTAGGAAACGTGAGTCCGGAGCCGCAGGACGGTTTTGATGCCGGCACCTTCGACCCTTCGAAAAATAAAAAAAAATGGTGCCCCAGGCCGGCATCGAACCGGCATGCCCGAAAGCGCTGGCTTCTAAGGCCAGTGTGTCTTCCCATTCCACCACCGGGGCTGAAAACTGTTCTGGTACTCAAGGGGAGACTCGAACTCCCAAAAGACCTGGTTTTGAAGCAGGCGCGTCTTCCGATTCCGCCACTTGAGCATTTATCTGGTGTCCAGCCCGGATTCGATCCGGCGCATGGGGTTATCGATCCATCGACCGAGGTAGCACGGCATGAATGGTGGCGGCCTGTACGGGAATCGAACCCGTGACCACATCCTGGACAGGGAAGTGCTCTACCAGCTGAGCTAACAGACCAAAAGAATGAAGAAGACCGGAATGAAGATGGTCCATGTAGCAGGTCTCGAACCTGCGACCTCATGCTCCCAAAGCACGCGCGCTACCAACTGCGCCACACACGGATTGAATCGAGCTGAATGAAAACTGAATGGCCTCGCGTGAAAGATTTGAACTTCCGACCCTCTGCTTCGTAGGCAGATGCTCTGATTCCGGACTGAGCTAACGCGAGAAAAATCTATTTGGGTTATTGCTGCTGCACGCAGGCAGACTCGAACTGCCAGCCTCGACCTTCGGAGGGTCGCGCTCTGAGTCCCGCTGAGCTATGCGCGCAAATGGCTTGGGTGATGCAGGTGGTGGTTGCAGTTGGGACCGAGCCAACGACCGGCGGGTTATGAGCCCGCTGCTCTACCACTGAGCTATGCAACCCGAAAAAATGGCAGGCCGTGATGGATTCGAACCACCGAAATGTCGGGATCAAAACCCGATGCCTTGGACCAGCTTGGCGAACGGCCCATCAAAGAGATGGCGGAAGATAGGGGATTCGAACCCATGAGCCCACTTTCATGGGCTCTCGCTTAGCAAGCGAGTGCCTTGAACCTCTCGGCCAATCTTCCAAAAATTCCCGGTTACGAGTTCCGGTGCCACCCTATCTTTGAGGCCGGTTTCCGCACTACGCTCTTGCGAGCACTGCGCTTCTTTACTGAACAGCTGCCAGCCAATTACCTGGCTGCCAGCGCTGGAATTGGCGTCACGTAGGGGATTCGAACCCCTGTCTACAAGAATGAAAATCTTGTGTCCTGAGCCACTAGACGAACGTGACAAATACCCTGGCGCCCACGGTCGCGATTTGAACGGCCGACCTGCTGCTTACAAGGCGGCTGCCTTACCGCTCCATCGACTGAGCTACGCGGGCTAAAAACTGAATCCATTTCGGCTGTACCTGCATGTGAGCGGCCGGCATGAAGCCGAACCGGGGTCTCCCACTGCACTGCATTTCCGGGGCCATGAACCCCGGCTGCCAGCACACACGCCACCAGACCGTCTCCTCGGTCTCGCGCAGGTGACGTGAAACAGGCACACCCGAAATGGAGCGGACAGACGGCTTCGAACCGACGACATTGAGCCTGGAAGGCTCACGCTCTACCTACTGAGCTATGTCCGCAATTTTTGCGGGACTCGCTGCCATCCAGTGTTTGGCTGCTGTCCCGCTGCAAATTTTTAAAGACTCCCGCGCTTGAAGCGCATCGACGGCACGATCACCGTCAGGGAAAAACAAAAAGGCCCGGTTCCTTGCGGATACCGGGCCTCTGGATGTCAGAGATTTAGAAGGTACGCTCAGGCGTCTCCTTCTCCCGGTTGTGTGGAATCCTCGTGGTTCTGCTTGGACATGGCGGTCCGCAAAATGGACAACGCAAAAGAACTCAGCCCACGACATTGGCCCAGATGAACGTCACGGCGACGCACGGCAGCACCGCCCCAGACGGGGGGGTTGTTTCTTGCGTTGGCGGCTATCGGTTTCATGATGAGTGTGTGGAAAGGGTTGATGCCAAAGTAGCGATGAAAGGTAATGTAAAATCTTTTTACACCATCGTCAACGGGTCGATGCAAAATAATCTGGATTGTTGCAACCACGTCACATGGACTCCGAGAACGTCAATAGAAACCGGCGCAACAACCTGCTGATCATCATTCGGGAGTTCAGCGAGAAGGAGTTGGCCACCGGCGAATCACCTGTCGGCATGTTGGGCCGCATCGCCAGACAACTTGGCCTCAGCGCAGGGGGACTGAGCCAGTTCAAGGGTGACGCAAAGGGCACCGCGCGGAACATCGGCGATGCAGCAGCCGCGCAGATCGAGAGCAAGTCCGGAAAGCCAAAAGGCTGGATGGATACGGATCACGGCGGAGACGCAATCAATCCTGCAGAAAACGCTTTTATCGAACTCGCCCGCATTGCCTGGCGGACGACGGATGCCAAGGGCCGGCGGCTGCTGATGCAGCTTGCGAAGCGGGGCTTTGGTGGGCAGACTGGAGATGATCTCTCTCTCATGGCCAAGCCCGGTGACAAATGACGAATTTCTGCCGGACCAGATACTGAGGGGTGAGGACTGCAACAACACCGGCGGAACCTCATCTCCGCAAAATCCGCATTAACCGCTCAAAGCCTCGATTTGCAGGTACTTATTTCCTCATTCCAGATCGCAGTCCAGACGGCACAGCGCCGGTGCCATCAAAGAACGCCCCCGCGTTTCCCGTTGGAGCGGCTTTTGATGGCGCGCTTGATGCACTTCAGCAAGCGCTGCTCATCCAGCGGCTTTTCAAGCCACTCCGAGACGCCGAGCGACTGGTTTTCGGCATGCTGCCGGGCCTCTGCAGCGATAACCGACAAGACCAGCACCGGTAGCGTGGCGGTGCGCTTGTTGGCGCGCAGCTCACGAACAACGGTGAGGCCGTTTTCATAAGGCAGCTTGATATCCATCGTCATGGCGGCATACGTCTCCATCTTGAGGTAGTCGCGTGCCTGGTCCGCGGTATGCGCCATGTCCGCGTCGTACCCGCCCTTGTCCATGATCATGCCGATAAGCTTGGCGACATCCGGGTCGTCCTCGCACACCAGCACGCGGGGACGTGCATACAGCCCCACCGGTGCGGTGACAGGGGGTGCTTCGCGCCATTCGGGCAAATCAAAGTAAAACGTGGTTCCCGCATTGCTCTCGGTCGTGAAACCGATGTTGCCTTCCATGCGCTCAAGAATGGCTTTGGAAATGCTCAGGCCAAGTCCAGTCCCGCCTTTCTGGCGGGTGTCGGAGGAGTCGGCCTGCGAGAACTTCTGGAAAATGCGCTGCCGGAATTCGTCGGGAATCCCGGGGCCCTTATCGGAGATCTCCACCCGGGCGCGACGGCCACGCTTGCGCACAGTCACATCGACCGTCCCCTCCGGAGGAGAAAACTTGATGGCATTGGACAACAGGTTGGTCACCACCTGGATCAACCGGTCGCTGTCAACGCAAACCTGCAGGGAATTTTCGGCTTTGTGCAGGGCCAGCTTGACGCCGTGCTGAGCGGCAAAGCCCTCGTTATCTGCCAGGGCCCGCTCCAGCAATGGCTCAAGCTCCTGCGCCTGCAGCTCGAAACGCATCTTCCCTGATTCGATTTTCTCGCTGTCGAGAATGTCATTGATCAGCCGGATCAGCCGCTCGCAATTGCTTTGGGCAATACCTACGAGGTTTTTGGCTTTTTCCGGAATTTCGCCGGCCACACCGCCCCATACCAGTCCCAGTGACCCGCGTATTGACGTCAGCGGCGTGCGCAGCTCATGGCTGACGGTTGAAACAAATTCGGTTTTCATGCGGTCGATACGCTTGAGCTCGGTGACGTCCGTCCCAAGCGAGGAAAACCCGATGACCATGTCCTGCTCATCACCTTCCCCATATCGGGGAAAGTAGTTCATGACGTACTCGCGGCGGTCACCGCCGGCTGTCACATACTCGAACTCATGACGCACCGAGTAACCGGAAAGCGCTTCGCGTACATGCACCCTGACCTGGTCATACAGCTCGGCTCCCAGCACTTCCTGCATCGGCCGGTTCTCGATTTGTTCGGCTTTCAAACCAAACGCTTCTTCGTAGGCGCGGTTGTGGAATTGAAAGCGCTGCCCTCCGTCGATATAGGCAATCAGGGCCGGAACGGTATCGGTCAGCTGGCGCAATTGTTCCTCGCTGTTGCGAAGAGCCTCGGTAATGCGCACGCTCTCGGAGATGTCGTGAATGATGGCCGTGAAAAGTCGCTTTCCGCTCACATTGACATCGCCAAAGGACACATTGACGGGGAATTCGGTCCCGTCGTGGCGCTGGCCCAGGATCTTGACGTCCCACTCCCGGAAGCCGCGCTGGCGGCCGCCCAGCCCGGAGAAAAAGGCGCTAAACCCCATGCGGTACCGCGTCGGCAGCAGCATGGTGACTTCCTGGCCAACCAGGTCTTCGAGCCGGTAACCAAAAAGATGACGCGCTGCGCTGTTCGCGTGGACGATCAGGCCTTCCCCCGTTGCCGTGACCAGCCCTTCGGCCATGCTCTCGGTCACGGCCCGGCTCATGGCTTCGCTGTCCAAAAGCTGCGCCTCAGCACGGCGGCGCTTTTCCTGCGTCCGGAGAATCCTCTGGATCGCCCAGCCAAATATGCTGAGCGACAGCAGCCCGCCCATCAGAATCAGCTGCTTGACGGTTTGAGCAGTCTGGCGGGTTTCGGCCTTGGTGCGTTCAAGGGCTGATTCTTCACCCCCCTTGATACGGCCAACCAGTATCTCGATTTCATCGTGGAGCTGGCGGTTCAGGGGGCCACCCACGATGGCTATAGCGGCTTCCAGACCGGATTGCTGGCGTGCCGTGACGGTCTGTTCCATCAAGCCGACCGTTCGCGTGATCGCATCTTTCAGTGCAAGCCAATCTGCAACGGAGGTGACAACATCCTGGCTAGGCCGCATGCTTTCGAGCGCCTGCTGGATCTGTGCAAGGGACTGCCGGTAGTCAGCCAGGTCGCTGGAGGCATTGGTCAGCAAATAACGCCGCTGCAGGGATTCCGTCGCCTTGAATCCAGAAACCACGCGCTGGAGAACGAGCGCCTTTTCCCGCGCTTCGCTTTCACTCTGCGCATCGCTGATCAGCGAATTGATGGTGACATAGGATGCCGCAATACTCAGGGCGATCAGCACCATTCCGGCACACAGGGCCACGTTGGTGCTTGAGCGAAAGGGCATTTTCATGGCGCTTGGAGCTTCTTCAGGCCTGTTCGCCGCAAAGGCGCGCTATTGGGTGCCCAGCACGGTGCGGACTGCCTGAATCAGTGATTCCGTCTCTACAGGCTTGGTGACATACCCGTCGGCACCACCCGCCAGGCCCTTCAGCACGGACTCCCGCGTTGCCTTGGCGGTCAGCATGATGACCGGAACGTCCTTGAGCACGGGATGGGAGCGAATCCGCAGCAGGATGTCGAAGCCGTCCGCATCCGGAAGCATCACGTCCAGAAGCACCAGATCGGGAATCGGCTGCTTGCGAAATTCCGCCACGATTTCGGCACGGGAACCGGCCGTGCGAACGTCGAACCCCTCGAACGTCAGATAACTTTGCAGGAATTTGGCGAGGTGCTCCTCGTCGTCCACGATAACGACTGACAGGCGCTCGCCAGCTGCGCGGGCACGGGGTGCTCCGCGTTTGCGCGCAATACGCACATAGTAATTGGACTTCTTGAGCGTGGCCGCACAGGAGTCGGCTTCCGCGCCCGCCGCTGTCAGGGCCAACGGGCTGAGGTGGAGTTGAAGCGAGGCCGCAAACGGATCGGGCTGAACCATTTCCACAAGCCCCTTGGCATAGAGCAGATCGAGCGTGCCGTCTACTGTGGCACTGCCTGCTTCACCCATGCTCTGCCGGATCTGCGCAACCGTCAGAATGCCATCAAGGCGCACCAGCAATTCAATCTCAGGCTGCGAAATCGAAGTGGCGGCACTGCGCAGTTCCTGTTGACCTTTGGGTGTAACCGCATATACGTTGTTTGGATGCACTGTGGATGTCCTTTCGCGGGTAACGGGTAACAGTCGTGGCATGAGCCTGAATGCATTCTGATTCTAGTGGCTTGCGATGTAAGGAAACGATACACCTGCAGGCCCGGCCCCTCATGGATCGCTCGCTAAGGGCCTGTGGGGGCCGGATCCGTCGGTGGTAACCCTGACTGCAGCGCGGCAATCAGCTCGCCCAGGGATAACTCCAGTTTCCCCAACAATTCATCCAGACTTTTGCGCGGCAGGCCCTCATTGATGGCCTGCTCAAGCGCAGCCGCATCCGCCGGCACGCTAATGGCGCCGATCTGGGCCGAAACGCCCCGCAGGGAATGGCTGAGCAGTTCGGCATTCTTCAGGTCGCCCGCATCCAGCGCTTCGCGAATGTGCCGGGGAGTATCCCGTCGGCCGTCGAGGTAGCGGCGCAGCATCGACAGGTAGAACCCCTTCATCCCCATTGCGCGGGTCAGGCCGACGCTGAGATCCAGGCCGGCAATGCTCTCAGGCAACGTGGCGTCTGCGGCATCCGCCATGGGAATTCCCGTACCCGGCGTTTTGACGGTATCCCGCGGCGGCGGCTGCAACGTTGGCGGGGTCGCTGTCGCAACAGCCTGCGGCAAGCGCGCCGGTTTCAGCACAGCATAAACCGGAATGGGCTCCGCAAATCCCTTGGCCGTGACGGCAGGCCGCGCTTCGGCCTGGATTTCCGCCTGGACCAGTGCATGGGTTTCACGGGAGATCAGCATCTGGCCGGGCTCTGCGGCCTGCTCAAGCCGCGCGGCAAGGTTCACCTCCCGGCCAATGATGGTGTAGTCCATGCGCAGCTTGCTGCCGAAATTTCCGACATCGCAAAACCCGGAATGAATGCCGATGCGTATTTCAAACGCCTTGTCGATGCCCATCGTTTTCCACCGCACCTGGAGCTCGTCAAGCCGCACCAGCATGGCCACCGCCATCCGGACGCACTGCACGGCATCCTGCTGCCGGCCAAGGGTGTGCGGGTCCCCGAAAAAAATCACGATGGCATCGCCAATGAATTTGTCCAGCGTGGCGCCATAGTCGGCCGCGATTTGCGACATCTCTTCAAAATAGCTGTTCAGCAGGAACGTAACTTCTTCGGGCTGCCATTTACCGGTCGATTCGGTGAAGTTCTTGATGTCCGAAAAAAACACCGTAAGCCATTTGCGCTGCGTCTCGATTTCGGCCTGGCGCGACCCGTCAAAGAGGGACTGGTAGACCTGCGGTGCCAGGTAACGCGACAGTTGTTCTGACAGGGTCTTCAGGCGCTTGGCATTCGCGCTGCGTTCAAGATGCATCCTGACGCGCGCCAACAGGATGGGCGGGCTGACGGGCTTGGTGATGTAGTCGGTGGCCCCCAGGTCCAGCCCATATTGCTCCTCCTCCACGCTGGCAAGCGCCGTCAGGAAGATCACCGGGATATCAGCCGTGCGCGGATCGCCTGCCAGTTGCCGCATCACCTCGTAGCCGTCCATGCCGGGCATCATCACATCCAGCAGGATGATCTCTGGGCGTACCCCCGAAATTGCCGCCTGCAGGCCCTCCTCGCCCGACGCAGCGGCAATCACCTCATACCGGTCCTGCAGCAGCGTCGCGAGGAAATAACGTATGTCCTCGGTATCGTCCACCACCAGGATGCGGGCCCTCCGCGCGGAGGGCGCCTCACCAACCAGCGGCTTCACAGGTTCAGTCATGATGCGGCTCTTCCATGAATGCCGGGCCAGTTGCGGCCCTACCGGTTTTCGGGCAGAGAGATATGGGAGACAGGGGTCTGCATCGTTGCAGTCTGCCTTATTTCACCAGCTCCACCCGCATGGCGTCAATCACCGCCCTGTAGTCGGGTTTCCCGAAAATCGCACTGCCCGCGACAAAGGTATCGGCACCGGCCGATGCCACGCGCGCGATATTGTCGGTCTTGATGCCCCCATCGACTTCCAGGCGAATGTCTTTTCCCGAAGCGTCAATGCGTTTTCTCGCATCTTCTATTTTGCGCAGCGCGGAGTCAATAAAGCTTTGTCCGCCAAAGCCGGGATTGACGCTCATGATCAGGATGAGATCAATATCCTCAATCACCCAGTCCAGCACATCCAGCGGAGAAGCCGGATTGAACACCAGCCCCGCCTTGCAGCCTTTTGCCTTGATGGCCTGCACGCTGCGGTGCACGTGGCCCGACGCCTCGGGATGAAAACTGATGAAGTCGGCGCCTGCATCGGCAAAGGCTGCAGCCAGCGCATCGACGGGCTGCACCATCAGGTGCACATCCACCGGCACGGCCGTGCCATCGGCTTTTTTTGCATGGGGCTTGAGCGCCTGGCAAATCATCGGTCCAAACGTCAGGTTGGGCACATAGTGGTTGTCCATGACGTCGAAGTGGATCCAGTCGGCTCCCGCGGCAATCACGGCCTTGATCTCGTCACCCAGGCGGGCGAAGTCGGCGGACAAAATGGAGGGGGCGATCCGGTAGGTGGGCGGCGTGTTTTTAGGCATGGCAGGGATTGTCGCAGCAAGCCGCCGCCGCGTCATGCCCGCACGCATGACAGGCTCCCCGGCAGGCGGTTAACATGGGCGCCAACCGTTTACCTGCCATGCCCAAATACCAGTTCTCCTGCGAAGTCGTTCCGCAATACCAGCCTGACCAGTCGGCCCCGGAAGACCACATCTACGGGTTTTCCTACACCGTCACGGTGACCAACACCGGGGACGTGACCGCCCAGCTGATTTCCCGCCACTGGATCATCAGCGACGCCAACGGTCACAACGAGGAGGTCAAAGGGCTTGGCGTTGTGGGCCACCAGCCGCTGCTCAAGCCGGGTGAGTCCTTCCAGTACACCAGCGGATCACGCCTGCGCACGCCCACCGGCACCATGCACGGCAGCTATTTTTGTGTGGCCGAAGATGGCGAACGTTTTGACGTACCCATTGCCATGTTCGTTCTGGAAGCACACAACGGCAGCGCCCCGCACGGCCGGGTGCTGCACTGAACGGATGGGTTTGACCGGCTGATGAAGGATCTTGCTTCCCTCCTGAAGGCGCTCGACCCCGACGCCGACCTGGCCCAGCGCCATGTCTGGCTGATCAAGCTTTTCGAGTGGATTCGCGGCGACCAGACTTCCGTGCCTGCGGCCGTGTCACGGGTACAGGCGTTGATGGACGCCGTGGAGATGCAGCCCGAAGTGCGCACACGGCTGCAAGCCTGGTGGCAAACGCTGATGCAGACCGTTGACATCACCACCTTGCTGGCCGACTTCGGCTTTGCTCCGCGCACGGCGTTTGTCAGCGAGCTGGCCGAACGCCTGCGTCGCAAGCTGCTTCCCGGAACACCCGAAACCACCGATGCTTCGGAGCTTTTCCCGCTGGTCGCTCCCACGCGCTTCGATGCCCAGTGGATGGGCGCACTGGAAGATGCCCAGATCAGCCGCCTGACGCAGCTGCTGTCGGCCAGCCCAAAGCTGGATGCACTGCACTGGCAATACAGCCTGATGGACGCCCTGACGTATTGCACTGCGCAGATTCGCGCCACCGGTTTTGCGCCGGAGCTGCGGCTGCGCATGAACCGCGCCACGCCACACGCCCGGGCCTTCCATGCCCTGCCCGCTGATATTGACGAGCTGCGCAACGCGTTCTTCAAGCCTGACCGGAACGAAGCCCAGCTGCAATCCGCCATCGCACAGTACCGTGAGCGACTGGACGCCTGCCGCCAGGCCGTCAACAGCATTTACGTGCACCTTGAAGACCACGGCATCTCCGTCGGCATGGTGTTTCGCCTGCGCCAGTTACGCGAACGCATCCTGCGCGTGCGCGAACTGCTGGACGCCCTGCTTTCGGCCAAACCCGGCATGGCTGCGCTGAAACTGCTGACGCGCCGCGTCATCACGGCGCAGGAGAGCAAAAGCATAGGCGCGCTGATCAGCGCCAACTCCACGCTGCTGTCGGCCAAGATGGCTGAGCGCAGCGCAGAGACCGGGGAAACCTACATCACCCGTACCCGCGAGGAATACCGCGAAATGCTGGGCAAGGCCATGGGCGGCGGAGCGATCACCGCTTTCACCACGCTCCTGAAATTCATGGTCGTCGCCGTTGGTCTTTCTGCCTTCTGGGGCGGCTTCTGGTCCAGCGTCGTCTATGCCGGCAGCTTTGTTGTCATCCAGCTGCTGCATTTCACATTGGCCACCAAGCAGCCTGCCATGACCGCACCGGCGATGGCGGCCAAGCTCAAGGACATCGGTTCGGTCGATACGACCGGCCCCATTGAAGCGTTTGTCGACGAGGTGACACACCTGGTGCGTTCGCAAGTTGCGGCGGTGTGCGGCAATGTATTCATGGTCGTTCCGGCCGTGCTGCTCGTCAACACGCTGATCCAGGTCGTTCTGGGCCGGCCCATGATCAGCGTCGCCGACGCGCACCACGTGCTGGAAACCCTCACCGTGATGGGCCCCGCCCTGCTATGGGCCGGGTTCACCGGCGGCATCCTGTTCGCAGCCAGCATGATCGGGGGCTGGACCGAGAACTGGTTTGTACTGCATCATCTTGACTCGGCGATGCGCCACAACCCGCGTATCACTTCCGTGCTGGGCGGCGAGCGCGCTGCGCGCTGGTCCGGCTTCATGCGCGACAACATTTCGGGTTTCGCGTCCAACATCGCACTGGGTTTCATGCTCGGCCTCATACCGGCCTTCACCGGTTTCTTCGGGCTTGAACTCCAGGCCCGCCACGTCACCCTGTCAACCGGACAACTGGCGGCGGCCGGCGCCTCTCTCGGGCTCGAAGCATTCCGGCACTGGCAAATCTGGTCCTGCATCCTTGCCATTCCCCTGATAGGCGCGCTCAACCTCGGTGTGAGTTTTTACCTGGCGTTTCGTCTGGCCCTGCAGGCGCACAACGTGAGCAACCTGGACCGGGCCCGCATACGCATCGCCATCTGGGCACGCCTGCGCAGCCACCCGCGCAGCTTCTTCATGCCCTAAAAGCTGGCTCCCCCTGTCCAGGCTCACTTCGTGTAGCCTGTTCCCCCCTCAAGGGGGCGGCGCCTGGGGCCGGCGAAGCCGGACCCTCGGCCCCCACTGGTGAAATACCCCCGCTGCATACGCCCTGAATCTTCACGCCAGCATGAGCCGTGGAACCGGCTTTGCCGGGCCACAGGCGGGCGGCCCCCTCGGGGGGCAGGGAGCGACACGCAGTGCGCGACCGTGGGGGCCACATTCAGGTTTTGTCCTACAGGTCCCGCCGCGAGGCGCCTGTAAATTAATGCAACGTTTCTTTTCAGGAACACCACCGGGCTTCATGCCGCCAAGGCTGGCCACTCAACGCGCAACATGCCGCAGACACAGGGCATGCTTGTAGAAGAAGTCCTGACGACAGTGGAGACAACCCCGTATGAACGAAATTCTGGCCATATGGGCTGAGTGGATCAAGCCGTCGGCAGGTTTGCCGACCGTGCAATGGTCCATTCTGCTGGCGGTAGCGGCTGCTGCCGGCCACCTCGCCAACCGCTACACAGGCCTGCCCAAGGTCATCGGCTATTCACTCGTCGGCGGGCTGGCCGGACTGGCCGGTTTTACCGGCGCCGTGTGGCCATTGCAGGGCACCGGGCTTTTCCTGCTGGAGCTGGGCGTTGCCGTGGTGCTGTTTGAAGCGGGCGGGCGCATTCCGCTGCGCTGGTTTCGCCACAACCCCATGGTGCTGGTGCAAAGCCTGGCTGAATCTGCCCTCACCTATGTTTTTGTCCACTGGGCCCTGAGCAAGCTGGGCGTGCGCGAGATCGTTGCGGAGTCGCTCGCGCTGCTGGCCATGGCCGCATCACCGGCCGTTCTCTCGCGTGTGGCGATCGACACAGGTGCCGCCGGACCGGTGACGGAACGCGCCCTGGTGCTGTCAACGCTGGGCACCCTGTATGCCCTCACGCTGTGCAGCGCCCGCGCCGGCCTGATGCCGCGGGGCGAAGCCGCGCTGTCAAGCCCGCTCTACGCAGTGCTGGTGGTGCTGGGCCTGTCCGTCGTGGTCGGCGCTGTGCTCGCCCTCACATTGCGCATCGCCTTGCGAGTGATGAGCCCCACCAGCGAGAACACCGCCATCCTGCTGCTGGCACTGATCGCCACAGGCGCGGCGCTTGCAGCCCACTTCGGCGGCTCGGCGCCGCTGGCGGCCCTGCTGGGCGGCATGCTGCTCAAGCAACTGAACCCGCGCCCCTGGTCATGGCCGCGGCAGATGGGCACGGCCTCGTCGATGCTGACCATGTTGATGTTTGTGCTGGTCTCCGTGGTCGCCGCGCAAGCAGACTGGAGCGGGCCTGTTGCCGGGCTCGTCATCGGCATGGTCGTGGCCCGCATGGTTGCCAAGATTACCGGTGTCGCCATCGGTAACGTGGGCAGCGGCGCCAGCTGGAAGCAGGCCCTCTGGGTCGGCTGCGCGATGTCGCCGATGTCATCGGTGGCGCTGCTGCTGGTTTCACAGTTTGCGGCGGCCTCGGGCGCCACGGGGCGTCAGATTGCCAGCGTGGCCCTGCCTGCAATCTTGCTGATGGAAGTGCTGGGTGCCGTGCTCGCCACCGTGGCCATCTACCGCTCGGGCGAAAGCTCCAAACCCTGGGCGCCGCTCACACGCAGCCCTTCAACAGGACCTGTTCATGAGTCTTGAACCTTTCCAGAAGTCCGCAGCCCTCTCGCTGGGTGTCGAGCTTGAACTGCAGCTCGTCAATACCCACGACTATGACCTCGCGCCGTATGCCGAAGACATGCTGCGCCTGATGGCCAAAATTCCGCTACCCGGCGCCGTGGTGCCGGAGATGACGTCCAGCATGATCGAGATCTCGACCGGCGTGTGCCATAACGCCTCGGAGGTGCTGGGCCAGCTTTCGCAGATTCGCGACGCGCTCGTCAAGAGCGCCGACAAGCTCAACATTGCGGTGGTGGGCGGCGGCACGCATCCGTTTCAGCAATGGCACGAGCGCCGCATTTACGACAAACCGCGCTTTCGCGAACTGTCGGAGCTGTACGGCTACCTTTCCAAGCAGTTCACGATCTTCGGCCAGCACGTGCACGTGGGCTGCCCCGACGCCGACAGTGCCCTGCTGACGCTGCACCGCATGTCGCGCTATATCCCGCACTTCATTGCCCTGTCGGCATCTTCGCCTTACGTGCAGGGGCAAGACACAGCGTTTGATTCGGCGCGCCTCAACTCCGTGTTTGCCTTCCCGCTATCGGGCCGTGCACCGTTTGCCCTGACGTGGGACGACTTCACCGTGTACTTCGACAAGATGACGCGCACCGGCGTGGTCAAGAGCATGAAGGACTTTTACTGGGACATCCGGCCCAAGCCGGAGTTCGGCACCATCGAGATCCGCGTGTTCGACACCCCGCTGACCGTGGAGCGTGCCACCGCGCTGGCCGGCTTTGTGCAGTCACTGGCCTCCTGGTTCATGCACGAACAGCCCTTCATGCCGGTCGAGGACGACTACCTGGTCTACACCTACAACCGCTTCCAGGCCTGCCGCTTCGGGCTGGACGCAGTCTATGTCGACCCGGCCACGGGCGGGCACATGCCGCTGCGCGAGCACATCCTGCTGACCATGGCACAGATTGAACGCCATGCCACCGGCATGGGTGCCGGTGCGTCGCTGCACCTGCTGCGCAACAGCGTGGAGCGTGCCGACAATGACGCCCGCTGGCTGCGCGAAAAGCAGGGCGAGGAACACCTGCTGGCCGAAGTCATACGCCAGGCGGCCGACCGTTTCCGCGGTGGCGTCACGCACCAACAACATCCCTGATCCGGCTTTGCCGGATACCCTTGTATGCTCGGCATATGGGTGAATTTGACCTGATCGCACGCTATTTCACGCGTCCCGCCGGCCGGGCCGTCCTGGGTGTCGGTGACGACTGTGCATTGCTGCAGCCCGCGCCCGGCACACAACTGGCCATCTCCAGCGACATGCTGGTCGAGGGCCGGCATTTCTTTGCAGATGTAGATCCTTTTACCTTGGGCCACAAGGCGCTGGCCGTCAACCTCAGCGACCTCGCCGCCTGCGGCGCCCAGCCCCTGGCATTCACACTGGCCCTGGCCTTGCCCCTTATCGACGACGCCTGGCTGGCCGCGTTTTCGCAAGGCCTGCTGTCGCTGGCCGATGCGCACGGCTGCGAACTGGTGGGCGGCGACACCACCCAGGGGCCGCTCAACATCTGCATCACGGTGTTCGGCGAAGTGCCTGTGGTCGGCGGCAAGAGCCAGGCATTGCTGCGCTCCGGCGCAAAGCCCGGCGACGACATCTATGTCAGCGGCACGCTGGGTGACGCCCGGCTTGCCCTGGAGGCGCTGCGCGGCGCCCTGGCCCTGCCTCCAGGCGTCCTTGCACAGACCCGCCAGCGGCTCGAACAACCCACGCCGCGCGTCGCCCTCGGCCTGGCCCTGCGGGGTGTTGCCTCTGGAGCCATCGACGTGAGCGACGGCCTGCTGGGTGACTTGCAACACATCCTCAAGGCATCCGGCGCCGGCGCTACCATCGACACCTCACTTACTATCAATTTAATAGCTGTCCGCGCTTGTCCTGATTGGGCCGAAGGCACAATTCCCCATGAAAAGCAGCTGGAATGCGTACTGGCAGGCGGGGATGATTATGAGCTCGCCTTCACCGCGCCGCCCTCCGCGCGTGAGGCCGTACGGGCAGCTTCACGGCTTGCCGCAACGCCCGTCACCCGCATCGGGAAAATCGACTCCCAGCCAGGCCTTCGACTGATTGATGCACAAGGAAAAGCTGTTTCGCAGCGCTTCTCCTCGTTTGATCACTTTGTCGGGAAATAGACAAGGAAAGACAGCGCGTTTGCGCGCCGGCACCGGCGTGGTTCAGGTCCCCGTCTGTTTGCGCAGCCGGGCGTGGCGCGCCAGACTCTGTACAAACCGGGTTGCTGCCCGCAGGGCGGCCGGCGCGGCCCCGTTGCCGAAATTCTCCACGGCCTCGCGGCGTAGTTGCCTCGCACGCTGCCCGGCCAGATCGATCAGGCGGTTGTGCTCGTCAAGCGAAAGGGTGCGGTTCATGATGTTTTCCTTTTCTGTCCCCGGGGTTTGCGGGGGGTGAAAGCACTGTAGGAAAAGCACGGCCCGCCGGAAACGGCATGGTCCGCAAATGGGTCTTGCGCTGGCTGCAAAGCCACCCGCAGGCCCTGTACTGGTTACCATTGACCCATGCGCAACCTTGGCTTCGACGACATGCTCCTCTTTGCCCGCGTGGCCGAGCTGGGCACCCTCTCGGCCGTTGCCCGCGAACGCGACGTACCGGTCAGCCAGGTTTCGCGCAGCCTGAGCCGCATCGAAAAAGCCTGCGGTACGCGCCTGATCCATCGCTCCACGCACGGTTTGGCGCCCACCGCAGAGGGCGAAACCTTTCTGCAGTACTGCCGCCGCATCGTGGGAACGCTCGACGAACTGGAAGGCGAATTTGCCAGCCAGTCGCGGCAAGCCACCGGCTGGGTGCGTGTGGCGGCCAGCACGGTGGTCGCCCAGTACCTGCTGGCGCCCAGTTTTGACAGCCTGCACCGGCGCCACCCGCAGCTGTGCGTGGACCTCCAGGTGGAAGACCGGCTGGTGGACATGGCGCGCGACGGCATCGACATCGCGATTCGCACAGGCACCCCGGTAACCGACACAGTCGTTGCACGGCAAATCGGTGCGCTGGGCCGGCGCCTGTATGCTGCGCCGGGCTACCTTCAGGCCTACGGAACACCCCGGCACCCCGATGAGCTGCACAACCACCGGCTGATCACCAACAGCGGCGTGCCCATGCTCAACCACTGGCCCTTCGTGATTGACGGGAAACCCAGCGTGATCGTGCCCAAGGCATCCTGGCGCTCCGACAATACCGGCATGACCGCCACGCTCACGCTGCAGGGCTTGGGCATTTCACGCTGCGCCACGCTGGTCGCCGAACCCCTGGTGCGCCAGGGCTTGCTCGCCCCCGTGCTTGCGGACTTTGTCGACGACCAGCCCAGCCCGATTTACGCCGTCACACTCACCAACCGCCACCGCCTGCCCAAAATCAAGGCCTGCATCGACCATTGGGCCGAGTGGCTGGAAAAAACCAGCGCGGCCCCAGCTTCATGACCATGACATCCGAATTCACCCCCCCACCAGAAGCCCCCAGCCCGGCGCGGTTCCGGCCCAATGTCCGGTTCCTGCTGTCGCATCCTGCGCATTTCATCGCCCTCGGTTTCGGCTCGGGCCTGAGCCCGGTGGCGCCCGGCACGGCCGGCACACTCTGGGCCTGGCTGGCTTTTCTGGTGCTGCAGCAGTGGCTGTCGCCGGCCGACATGGGTTGGCTGATTGCCGCCTCTACCCTGATTGGCTGGTGGGCCTGCACCGTCACCGCGAAGGCCATGAACGTGCTCGACCCCGGCAACATCGTCTGGGACGAAGTGGTGGCCTTCTGGCTGGTGTTGTGGCTGGTCATGCCGGCGGGCTTCGAAGCGCAGCTCGCCGCGTTTTTGCTGTTTCGCTTTTTTGACGCCGTGAAGCCCGGCCCGGTGGCATGGGCTGATCAGGCTTTCAAGGGCTTTAGCTGGCGCGGCGGCTTCGGGATTTTGTTTGACGACTTCGTGGCGGCGTTCTGCGCCCTGCTGGTGATCGCCTTCTGGAGATTCTGGTGAGCAGCACATTGCTATCAAAAGAGGAGCTGCTTGCGCCCGTCTCTATTGCCTTGGTGGCCGATTTATTGCTCAAAAAGGGCTGGATGCTCGCCACGGCCGAAAGCTGCACCGGCGGCATGATTTCGGCGGTGTGCACCGACCTGGCGGGCTCCAGCGCCTGGTTCGAGCGCGGCTTTGTCACCTATTCCAACGAAGCGAAAAACGAACTGCTGGGTGTCGACGCTGCGCTGATTACCGTGCACGGCGCTGTCAGCGAGGAAGTGGCCCGTGCGATGGCTTCCGGCGCCCTGGGCCACTCCCGTGCGCAAGTGTCGGTGGCCGTCACTGGAGTGGCCGGCCCGACAGGCGGCAGTGCCGCCAAGCCTGTCGGTACGGTATGGTTTGGTTTTGCGCTGCCCGGCCGGCTGGTGTCTGAAGTCCGGCGCTTTGACGGCGACCGTGCCGCGGTGCGCAGCGCCACGGTGCAGCATGCGCTGCAGCGGCTGCTGCAATTGCTGCGCGAAGCCGGCTGACGCGTGAGCGACGCCGGCCCCTACCAAAGCGCTATAGAGTCGCGAAGCCACGAGGCCACCCGAAAACAACCACCCAGGAGACACCATGCACCCCAACCAGGCCACCCTCGAGAAGTTTTACAGCGCTTTTACACGGCTGGATTCCGACACCATGGCGACCTGCTACGCCCCGGACGCCGCTTTCGACGACGCGGCGTTTTCACTGCGGGGGCACCGCGAGGTCACCGGCATGTGGCACATGCTGTGCGACGCCACAAAAGCCAAGGGCATGGATGTCTGGAAACTCACCTACAGCGGGCTGGAAGCCGGCGCGAGCACGGGAAAATCACACTGGGATGCCTACTACCGCTTCAGCGCCACTGGGCGCATGGTGCACAACAGCATTGACGGCGCGTTTGAATTCAATGAACAGGGCCTGATCACGCGGCACCGTGATCACTTTGATTTCTGGACCTGGTCGCGGCAGGCGCTGGGCGCGCCCGGCCTGCTGCTGGGCTGGACGCCCTTCCTGCGCAACAAGGTGCGCGCGCAGGCGGCAGCAAATCTGCAAAAATACTTGGCCCAACGCAAGAGTTGATCCAAACGGGAGTTTTCATGTCCTGGTTTGACGGTTTTGAATCACGCAGCTTTGAGGTCAACGGCGCGTCCATCAGCGCGCGGTTTTCCCGGGTCGTGCCGGGCGATCCGCTGCGCCCGGCCCTGTTGCTGCTGCATGGTTTCCCGCAGTCGCATGTGATGTGGCACCGCGTGGCGCAACGCCTGGCAAAACACTACTTCCTGGTCATGCCCGATTTGCGGGGTTACGGAGACTCTTCCAAAACCGCAGGCCTGCCCGACCACAGCAACTACAGCAAACGCAACATGGCGCACGACATGGTCGGGGTGATGGATGCCCTAGGTGTGGACCGCTTTTACCTCAGCGGCCACGACCGCGGCGGGCGTGTGGCGCACCGGCTGGCGCTGGACTATGCGGCACGCGTGCAAAAACTCTGCATCATCGACATCGCCCCCACACTGGACATGTATGAAGGCCGCAGCATGACGGAGCCCTACATGGCGTTTGCGCGTGCCTACTACCACTGGTTCCATATGTTGCAGCCGGCGCCGCTGCCCGAAATCATGATGGGCGCCAACCATCCCGAAACCGCCAAAGCCTACCTGCACGCCAAGCTAGGCGGCTGGGGCAGCGCGGGGCTCAATTACATCGAACCTCAGGCCCTGGCCGAATATGAACGCTGCTTTTGCAACGCCGAAGCGCTGCATGCGGCCTGCGAAGACTACCGGGCAAGCGCCGGGATTGACCTGGACCACGACCGCGAAAGCCGCGCGCAGCACCTGAAGGTGGTCTGCGATTTGCTGCTCCTGTGGGGCGAACGCGGTGTGGTGCACCGGATGTTCGATCCGCTGGCGCTGTGGGAGGCGCAATGCAGCGGCGAGGTCTCGGGCCATGCCATGGCGGCGGGCCATTTCATCCCCGAGGAACAGCCCGTGGCGACGGCCACCGCGCTGCACAACTTCTTTCGCTGACTTCAAGGGGCGGCCATGTCGACTTACACGGCAGAGGTTTTGTGGGAAATCAATGGCGGCGATTTCCCGGGAAACCGCTACAGCCGCAGGCACCTGATCCGCTTCGACGGAGGCCTCGAAGTGCCGGGCTCTTCTTCACCGCATGTAGTGCCCCTGCCGATGTCGGACGCGTCAGCCATGGACCCGGAAGAGGCATTCGTCGCCTCGCTGTCGAGCTGCCACATGCTGTGGTTTTTGTCGATCGCGGCCAAACGCAAGTTTTCCGTGACACGCTACTTTGATGCGGCCAGTGGTGTGATGGAAAAGAACGCGGAAGGAAAAGTCGCCATGACCACCGTCACCTTGCGGCCTGACGTGGCGTTTGCCGGTGAACGCATGCCGACACGCGCCGAGATCGACAAGCTGCACCACGAGGCCCACGACGCCTGCTTCATCGCGAACTCGGTGAAAACCGATGTGCGCTGCGAGCCTGTGTATGGCGACGCATGACTGACCGCAGGCCGTTGCTGATCGCTCTCGGCCTGCTGGTACTGGCCGCGCTGGTGTGGTCGGGGATGGCGCCGTATGACCGGGGCACCTGGATGCTCGAGGTGGCGCCCGCCGTCATCGCCGCACCGGTACTGCTGGCCACGGGCCGGCGCTACCCGCTGACGACCTTGCTGTACGTGCTGATTGCGCTGCACATGCTGGTGCTGATCATGGGTGGCGCCTACACCTATGCCAGGGTGCCGCCGGGTTTCTGGCTGCAGGACTTGTTTCACCTGGGCCGCAACCCTTACGACAAGATCGGCCACTTCATGCAGGGGCTGGTGCCTGCGATGGTGGCACGCGAGGTATTGCTGCAGCGCGGCTACCTGGGCAGCCGCCGCATGGCAGGGTTTCTGTCAGTGTGCGTGGCCATGGCCATCAGCGCGGTGTATGAACTGGTGGAGTGGTGGGCCGCCTTGGCGCTGGGTCAGGGCGCGGATGAATTTCTGGGAACCCAGGGGGATCCCTGGGACACGCAGTCGGACATGTTCATGGCCTTGATCGGAGCTGCGGTGGCGATCACGCTGCTGGGCCGGTGGCATGACCGGCAAATGCGCAAGCTGTCGGGCTTGCAGGAACTTTGGCCGCAGGGCAATTGGGCTGGGCGCTAGTCGCTATTGAATTCATAGCAATCGGGTGGAGTCCATCTGGAAGGCAGCTCTTCCTCTTGCGACCTCATGCCCTGCGTGCCAACCCTGCCAGAATCCCCCCATGCAATTTTTCAAAGACCTCAACCTCGCCGCCTTCACCGCGGGCTTCGTCGCAGTCCTGGTCGGCTTCACCAGCTCGGTTGCCATCGTCTTTCAGGCAGCCCTTGCCTTCAACGCCACGCCTGCCGAGATTGCCTCGTGGATGTGGGCGCTCGGCATCGGCATGGGTTTGTGCTCTCTTGTGCCGTCGTTGTGGTTGAAAAAGCCGGTGATGGTGGCCTGGTCCACACCGGGTGCCGCCGTGCTGGCCACTGCAGGGCTGGCTGGCGGTTTCTCGATGGGAGAGGCGGTTGCGGCATTTATGGTCAGCGCGGCGCTCATCACCTTGTTCGGCATCACCGGCTGGTTTGAAAAAGTCATGAACCGCATTCCTGTGGCCATCGCCTCCGCGTTGCTGGCGGGTGTGCTTGCGCGCTTCGGCATCCAGGCCTTTGCGGCAGCTCAAACGGCTTTGCCTTTGGTGCTGCTGATGCTGGCGATCTACTTATTGGGCAAGCGGTTGATGCCGCGCTATGCGGTAGTGCTGACGCTGGTCGGAGCCATTGTGTTTGTCGCTGCGCGCGGGCAACTGGCGTGGTCTGGGGTCGCTTTTTCGTTGGCGATGCCGGTGTTCGTGATGCCGAAGTTCACACTGGCCGCCATTGTCAGCCTGGCCATTCCGCTGTTTGTGGTGACCATGGCTTCGCAGAATCTGCCGGGCGTGGCAGCCATCCACGCCGCCGGTTATGGGCCGGACAGTCCGGACGGCGGCATTCCGGTGTCAAAAATCATCACGCTGAGCGGCCTGACCACGCTGGTGCTGGCGCCTTTTGGCGCGTTTGCCCTCAACCTGAGCGCCATCACGGCGGCCATCTGCATGGGCCGGGAAGCGCATGAGGACCCCGCCAGGCGCTACACCGCGACCGTATGCTGCGGCGCGATCTACATCGTGATCGGCATATTCGGCGCAGCGATCACCGGCCTGCTGACAGCTTTCCCAAAAGAGCTGGTCGTGGCCATTGCCGGGCTGGCGCTGCTGGGTACCATCGGCAACGGCCTGGCCGCGGCGGTGAAGGAGGAATCGCACCGGGAAGCGGCGCTTATCACTTTTCTCGTCACCTTGTCGGGCGTCGTAATAGCCGGTGTGGGCTCGGCCTTTTGGGGTGTCGTCGCGGGCGCGATTGCGCTCTTTGTACAACAATACGGCCAACAGCGCCGGGAAGCCCGCTCCGGGGCGGCGCCAAACCCTGGGACACGTTCCACACCATGAATCTTCTTTTTGTTGCCGATCCGCTCGAGTCATTCAAGATTTACAAGGACACCACCTTTGCCATGATGCGGGAGGCGCAGCGGCGCGGGCACCGCGTCAGCGCCTGCGAGCCGGCCGACATGAGCTGGGAGACCGGTGCGAAAGTCACAGCCCAGGTGCGCCACATCACGCTGACAGGCGACGCAGATGTGTGGTTCACGGCCGATGCCGCCCGGCCCGACGGCCGCGAAGCCATTGCGGGTTTTGATGCGGCGGTCATGCGCAAGGACCCGCCTTTTGACAGCGAATACTTTTACAGCACGCACCTGCTGGAGCAGGCCGAGCGCGAAGGCGCCAGGGTCTTCAACAAGCCTGCCGCCTTGCGCGACCATCCTGAAAAGCTTGCCATCCTCGAGTTTGCGCAATTCAGCGGCCCGACGCTGGTCACGCGAAGTGCGGCCGACATCAAGCGCTTTCATGCCGAGCACAAGGACATCATCCTCAAACCGCTGGATGGCATGGGCGGCATGGGCATCTTCCGCGTGAAGGAAGACGGCCTGAATCTGGGCAGCATCACCGAAACACTGAACAGGAACGGCGCCGAAAGCGTGATGGTGCAGAAATTTTTGCCCGAGATCGTCAAGGGCGACAAGCGCGTGCTGGTCATCGGGGGAAAACCGGTTCCTTTCAGCCTGGCGCGCATTCCCCAAGGCAGCGAAGTGCGCGGCAATCTGGCAGCCGGCGGCGTGGGTGTGGCGCAGCCGCTCTCAAAGCGGGATTTTGAAATTGCCGAAGCGCTGGGCCCGGTGCTGGCCGCGCGCGGCCTGCTGCTGGCCGGCGTCGACGTGATCGGCGACTATGTGACCGAGATCAATGTGACCAGCCCGACCTGCTTCCAGGAAATCCACGACCAGGCCGGTTTTGACGTGGCGGCCATGTTCATTGACGCACTGGAGTCGGCCCTCACGACAGCCGGCGCCTGACGGCCTGATCGCACAAGCGGGCAGCAGCTGTCAGGCGGCGATGAGTGCGCCGCCTTCAAACACCTTGAGTTCCCCGGGCGCAAATGAGGTCCAGTTTTCATTGGTAGTGAGCGGCGCCGTGACCACCACGGCGACGCGGTCGGTCGGCCTGGTGTGCTCGGCAAAATTCACGCTCACATCCTCGTCGCTCAGCGTGGCATGCGCAAAGGGGTGCTTGCGCTCTACGTAATAGAGGTTGGTGGACGCGTGCGCCCACAAGGCCTGGCCGTTGCTGAGCAAAAAGTTGAAGGTGCCGTGGGTGGCGATGTGCGCCGCAAGCTCACGCAGCGTGATGCTCAGCTCCTGCACGCTGGGAACGCCCGCGTGAGACTTGGCCATCTCCTGCATGATCCAGCAAAAAGCGCGCTCACTGTCAGTGGTGCCGACGGGCCGGAAGCTGCCGTGCAGGCGGGGCGAAAAATCTTTCAGGTCGCCGTTGTGGGCAAACACCCAGTAGCGGCCCCACAGCTCGCGCACAAAGGGGTGGCAGTTCTCCAGCGCGACACGTCCCTGCGTGGCCTTGCGGATGTGTGAGATGACGTTGCGGCTTTTGATCGGGTAGCGGCTGATCAGCTCGGCCACCGGTGAACTGCAGGCCGGCTGGTGGTCGACAAAATGGCGCAGGCCGCGGTCGCTGCCGCCGGCCACTCTGTCGTCGCCCTCAAAAAAAGCGATGCCCCAGCCGTCGGCATGGTGGTCGGTGTGGCCGCCCCGCTGCGCGAAGCCCCTGAAACTGAAGGTCACATCCGTTGGCGCATTGCAGTTCATGCCGAGAAGTTGGCACATGTCAGTCCGCTTCCTGCTTGTTATTCGGTAAGTTGTCAGGCTGGGCGGGAGCCGGCACGCGAAGCTGCCATGCGGCCACCACGGCCAGTATGCAAAGGGCGGCCAGCATCAGGAAGGCTTCATTGAAAGCAGCCAGCCGCGCCGGGCTGCTGGTGGCGTTGGCCAGCGAATCGCCATGGGCCGCAAGCCGCCACTCCAGCACGATGCCGCACAGGCTCACACCGATCGCGCCGCCCAGCATGCGCAGGAAGTTGATGGCACTTGCGCCCTGCGATAACAGATGCTCATGCAGGGGCCGGAGCGACCCGAGGTTGAGCGAAGGCAGGATAAAACCCAGCCCGATACGCCCCAGCGTGGCCCACATCACCAGCATCCAGAGCCCCGAAGCCAGGTTCACCGTGAGCATCAATGCAAACGAGGCTGCCAGCAAAGCCAGCCCCGTGCTGACCAGCAGCCAGGTCGGGTGTTTGTCCGCCAGCCGGCCTACGCCCGCAATCGTGGCGGCCAACACCAGGCCCGCGGGCAGCAGGATGGTGCCGACGTGCGAGGCCGAGAGATTCAAGCCCAGTTGCAGGTACACCGGCAGCAGGTAGGTGGAGCCAAACAGCGCGGTGCCGTATATGAAAGCGACGATGCTGCCCATGGCAAAAGGCCGGTAGCCAAAGAGCGCCAGGTTCATCAGCGGTGCACCGCCCGAAGCCGCCAGGCGGCGTTGCCACCAGATGAATGCGGCCAGCGCCGCCAGCGCGGCGCCCAGCAATACAAAGGCATGCGCGCGCCCGGCGCCGTGCAGCTCGACCATGCCGTTGAGCAGGCACAGCGTGCCCACCGCGCCCAGCAACAGGCCGCGCCAGTCGATCATCGCGCCGTTGCGGTTGGGCTCCACGCCGCCCGGCGCGGTGTCGGGCACGTAGCGGTAGGCCATCCACAGCGACACCAGGCACAGCGGCACCACCATGAAGAAAATGGAGCGCCAGCCAAACAGGTCGACCAGCACACCGCCCACGCTGGGGCCCAGCGCCGGCGCCAGCACCACGCCCATGCCGAAGAGGCCGCTGGCGCGCCCCTGCTCGTGTGGCCCGAAGGCCCGCATGATGATGATCGCGGGAATCGGCTGCACCACACCGGCCGCCAGGCCCTCGGCCACGCGCGAACCCAGCACCAGCCCAAAGCTGTTGGCCAGACCGCCCACAATGCCGCCGGCCATCAGCAGCACCATGGTGCCCACATAGGTGCGGCGATAGCCGTAGCGCGAAAGCAGCCAGGGCGTGGTCAGCATGGAGACCGTCATGGCCACCATAAAGCCCGAACTCACCCACTGCGCGCGCTCCTGCCCCAGCGTGAAGTAGTGGCTCATGTCGGGAATCGCCACGTTCACGATGGTCGACGACATGATGGAAGCCATCGTGCCGATCATGACGGACAGCAGCAGCAACCACCGGTAACGCGGACCGTGGCGCGCCTGCAGGCCGGCAAGGGATGCGGGCATGGCCCGGGTGTCCGTCGTCAGTCTCTCGGCTCGGACCAGAGCTTACCGCCGGTCGCCCAGTTTTCGCGCTTGATGTCGGTGATCAGAATGTCCACCGAGTCGGGCTGGCCGCCGAGAATTTCGACGCTTACACGGGTAATGGCCTCGACGAGCTTTTTCTTCTGCTCGATGGTCCGGCCTTCCATCATTTCGACGTGGTAAGTGGGCATGGTGTCCTCTGGGGTGTTGTGGTTGATACGGGTTGAACACAGGGTTTTACGGGTGTCCGGTCAACTGGCCCGCAAACATGTCTGATACCCGATGATAAAAGCAAGAGGCCGGCCTTGTTTTGTCGGCCTCCACTGACAGCATGACAGGTGTTGGCGCCGGGCGCCGGAGGCTTCGCCGGGGCTATCCTGTACCCTTGGGTTCTCCTGCCGGGTGACCTCCTGCAGGTGCGTTGCGCTTTCGGCCTTGCAGGCCCACCATTCATTCGGGCAAGCCACTTGTTTTTCACCACGCCATCGCGATCCACCGACCAACCCCTGCCTTTGCTGGCCGGGCGCAACTACCGTTGCCATTGCGGACAGCCCGTCTTTTTTCGCAACAGCAAATGCCTGGCCTGCGGCACGCCGCTGGGTTATGACTGCGAGCGCGGCCTGCTGCTGCCGTTGATGCCTGGGCCGCAAGAGGGCACCTGGCAGGAATGGCAGGCCGGCGGCGCACCGGCCGGCGCGCCTCCCGACGATGTGCAGCCGCCTTCGCTCGAAGAAATTCCTGGCCAGGAATCTGCACCCGGCGCTGCGCCTGCCGCACCCGTTGAGGAAGCCGAGGCGACGCAGGCACCGCCCGCCCAGCCTGCCGAAAATGGCGAACCTCTTTACAGGCGATGCCTCAATCTCTCAACCCCAGCCTCCTGCAACTGGCTGGTGCCGGTGGAAGACCCCGCAGACATGTGCCGGGCCTGCCGCCTCAACCGCACCATTCCGGACCTGACGGACCCAGCCCTGCCCGACAACGGTTACCTGTGGGGGCTGGTCGAGCTGGCCAAGCGCCGGCTGGTGTCCGCACTGATCCTGCTCGGGCTGCCGGTGGCGTCCCGCATGAGTGAGGACACCGAGCGCGGCCTGATGTTCGACTTCCTGCGTTCGCCGGTGAACGGCCCGCACATCATGACGGGCCACAACACCGGCCTCATCACGCTCAACGTGGACGAGGCCGACGACGCCAAGCGCGAGGCGGTGCGCAAGGCCATGCGCGAACCCTATCGCACGCTGCTTGGGCATTTCCGCCATGAAGTGGGTCACTACTACTGGGACCGCCTGCTCGCCGGCACTGCCTGGATGGACGGCTTTCACGCACTCTTCGGCGACGAAACCCTGGACTACAAGGCCAGCCTGCAGCGCAACTACGACGAAGGCCCGCCCGCGGACTGGCCGCTGCATTACGTGAGCGCGTACGCCAGTACTCACCCCTGGGAGGACTGGGCCGAGTGCTGGGCGCATTACCTGCACATGCGCGATGCGATCGACACCGCTTTAAGTTTCGGCCTGAGCGTCGATCACTTCGACCTGGAGTTCACGCCGTTCACGATAGATGCGCTGTACCAACCGGATCACCCGGAGGCCGAACAGTTCCTCACCTTCCTGAACCACTGGACGCGGCTGACCACCATGCTCAACGAGATGTCGCGCAGCATGGGCCAGCCCGATTTCTATCCCTTCATCCTGCCGACGGAGGCGGTCGCGAAGCTGCACTTCATTCACCTGGTGGTGTCGTCGGGCAGCTGGCTGCAGGAGCAGGCCCCGGATAAGACACAGACGCAGACCCAGAGTCCAACCGAGGAAGAAGAAGAAAATGGAGAAATGAAGGAATCGCAGCAGCAGCAAGGCTAGCGCGTGATTTTCAGGTAGAAAGAAGTTGCAGACCAATAAGGATGGGCGCAAGCAGCTATTTTTTTGATAGCACCTGAATGGATCGCGATGCGTTAAAGTCGGCACAACGCACACCCTTCACGACCGCCCATTCATGCCCACCCGACCCAGAGGCCATCACTACAGCGTCTATGTGATCGAGCTTGGGCCCGAGGTGTGGAACGTGGCACGCTTTCGCCGCGCCAATCCGGACTACCAGCTGGGCAAGCCTTTTGTGTATGTGGGTATGACCGGGCTGGACCCGGATGTGCGTTTTGACAAACACAAGGCCGGCATTCAGTCCAACCGTTTCGCCCGTGATTTCGGCGTGCGGCTTTTACCCAAGCTGTACGAGATGTACAACCCCATGCCCTACGACGCCGCGCGCGACATGGAAGTCGAACTGGGTATTGCCCTGCGCGAAGCAGGTTACGGTGTATGGCAAGCCTGAGCGGGGCCGCACCGGAGCCGGCTATTCAAGTGCGCTCACGGCCACGCCGTGCTGCTTCGAAAACGCCTGGAGTGTTGCGGCGACCTGGGGATCCTGCACGGTGGTCGTCAATTCAATGATCTTGTTGCCGTCACCCTTGTGGCTGTCGCTCACCGTCACGGTGGCCGAAGGATCATCGGCGGCAAACAGCTTCTGCAGCGAAGGGCCCAGCGACCCCATCAGGCCGTCGCGCTCATCCTGAGCAGCACCTGACTGCGCAGCATACTGAACCTCAAAAGAAAAATTTGTCCTGGGATTCATATCGGGTGTCCTTCTGGGTGCCGGAAAAGCTACCGGCGTAATGTGGCCGCGAGGGTGATTTCGGGAACGCTGGCCAGGGCCCTGGAGAGCGGGCAGGCCTTTTTGGCGCCTTCGGCGAGTTCCTGGAATTTCGCTTCGTCGATATCCGGAATCACGGCCTCCAGGGTCAGCGCAATGCGGTCGATGAGGAAGCCATCGCCCTGGGGCACCAGGCGGACCCTGGCGCGGGTGTCCACCGAGCTGGTGCCGAACCCGGCCTTGTCGCAGGCAAAAGAAAACGCCATGGTGAAACAGGCTGCATGCGCGGCGCCCAGCAACTCTTCAGGATTGGTG
Source organism: Polaromonas sp. P1_F1 (assembly GCF_056405795.1). Taxonomy (NCBI): domain Bacteria; kingdom Pseudomonadati; phylum Pseudomonadota; class Betaproteobacteria; order Burkholderiales; family Comamonadaceae; genus Polaromonas; species Polaromonas sp. P1_F1. The sequence goes on along the minus strand of NZ_JBFUBJ010000009.1, from coordinate 145,364 downwards.
CCGCTGCGGTCGTCCTCAAAGCGGCTGCCAAAGCCGTAGGGATACGCCTTGAGTGCAGCGGTGTCGGTGCTGATCTGGCCCTGGCCCTTTTTGCCTCGGCCTTCCCAGTGAACGGATGCGGTTTTTTCGGTCATGGGGTTCTCCAGGTTTGTGCGCGTGCAGGGTATATCCGTGCAGGGCAGTGAAATGAAATGTTGAACGTTCCAGCGTGCCCGCCTTTTTTGTGGCTGGCCGTCGGACAGCGCCGCACGTCGGGGTAAGGCCTTCCCGCCGTGGCCGGAGCTGGTGTGAGCCGGGATGCACCGGTCAGGCGTCGTCTGCGCCCGGGTCTTTCATGTGCCATGTGATCCGCCCAAACTCGGCCCTGAGCTGGGCCCGGCCCTCGTCGTCTGCCAGTGCGGAAAGAGCTTGTGCCACCGAGAGCTTGCGTGCAGAAACGGGCTTCCCGCGGTAGGCAAACACGATGCTGTTGGTTTTTTCCTGGGCAAGAATTTCCACGGAATTGCCGTCGAAACTGCGCGCAATGCGGCCCGCCAGCAGCGGATAGTCCGGGTCATCGTAGTGCAGGTTCACCACCAGTACGCCGCCCGGCGACAGCGCGGCAAAACAGTCGTCATAAAAGCGCTGCGAACAGAGGGCCGGCGGTTGCCCCTGGTGGTCAAACCCGTCGATCAGCAGCACGTCGAACCGGGAGGTACCGGCCTGCAGAAAATCGGCCCCGTCAGCGGCGATGACGCGGAACCGCGCATCATCGTCGGGCACGCGGAATTCGCGCCGCAGCGCCACCACCTGAGGGTTGATCTCCAGCACAGTCATCTGACTGGACGGCAGCTGCCGGTGGCAGAACTTGGCCAGGGAGCCGCCCCCGAGGCCGATCATTCCGATGTGCAGGGGCGCGGGCCGAAAGAGCAGGAAACCCATCATCGTCAGCGTGTAGTCCACTTCCAGGCGCCAGGGGCTGTGCATCAGCATGCGGCTTTGCAGTTCACCCATCGTGAAGTGAAGCGACCGGATGTTTCCGTCGTCATGCACAAACGGCTGGGCATGCGCTGGGGGCGGCAGTTCAGCCGGGCCCGCGGGTACAGGATCGGCAGGAAGTTGCGTGAGGTCGGGCCAGGAGGTCATGGGATTTAAGCTGTGCGGGATGGTTCCACCATCAAGCCGGCGGCGGCAGGTTTGCCGCCCCGTTCGGGACCCGCCTCAGACCGGCTGGGATTCGGGCTGCGTCGTGGTGGCGACTTCCGAAGCGACCGCGTCCAGGGCCTGCGCCACCACACCCTGGCTGTCGACCGGCCTGAGCAGGCGTTCGCGGATCAGCCGTTCGCAGCTGCGCTTGGTCATCGAGTGGGGCTGGCCGCCGTGGCTCACGAACATGAACAGCGTGCCCTTGGTGCTGGCCCAGATCAGCTGGGCTCGCAGCCAGCGGCGCCTGGAGTACATATCCACCCAGTGGCCGGAGCGCAGGCTGAGCAACAGGCGCTCGGCTTCGCTTTGGGCCATGGCCGGTACTGCATTTGCGGAGGCTGCCGCCGCGGCAAGGTATTCCGGATGGCTGGAGTCGGGCTCATTTGCCGCTTGCATGGGTTCTATCGGCGGCGGTTCGTCTTCCTCGATCGGAGCAAGTTCTCCAGGCACGGTCGGCAGGGTGTCTTCAAACCCTGCGGCGTCCAGATCGTCGCGCGCAAGCCAGGGGTGCGCGGCGGCCTTGGCAAGGCGCTGTTCAGGCGTGGCCGAATCTTCTTCGGGCTCCAGCGGTACGGCGCCCGATTCTTCGGCGTCACGCCGGCTTTTCAGGCGGCGCAGTTTGAGCACGGGCCGGTGCAGCATCATCAGGCCTTCGAAGAAAGGCTCGCTTTCGCGCGGGTCCTGCCCCAGCAGCTCCAGCCCCTCATGCAGCTTGCCCAAAAGGCTGGGAATCATCTCAATCAGTTTGGCCGGGCGTTTCAGGGTGACTTCCCGCTTGACGCTCCAGAGCAGGTCAGGCACCACCGAACCGAAGCCCATCGGATCAACCTGGTTGCGTGTATCGGAGAGTCTGGCGTGCGCCATGGCCAGCGCCCAGGGGCCGAACAGGAAGTCCAGCACCAGGCCAGGCACCTTGTCCAGGTCCGAGCGCGTGCTCAGCTCAAAGGCGATCTGGTCCGCCTGCGTCTGGCGCTCTTCGGCGAAACGCAGGGCCTGCAGCACGTTGTTGCGGTTTTCCGCTTCGAGCTGGTCTTGCTCGTCCCAGCCGTATTCGAGTTCGGCCAGTGCCATCGCGAAAGGCTGGGCATCTTCGATCGTCAGGCTGTTCAGCCCGTTGAAAGCGCGCGTGACCGGCTCAAAAAACGCCAGGAACTCAGGGCTGAATTCGTCGTTGTACTTGAAGCTGCGTTGCGCCACGCGCTCCATGACGCGGCGCCCGGCGTGGCCTTCGTCGCTGAAAAAGCGCGGGTCCACCATGGCCAGACGCAGCAGCGCAGGCTCCAGCGCCACGATGGCTTCCCGCACCGGCACCAGCAGGCGCGGGTCTTGCGCGACCTGTTTGACCAGCTTGCGCACCACTTCCAGGCCCAGCACCTGACCGACCTGCTTGGCCTCTTTCTTCAGCTGGGTCCGGACGATGGCGCGCTCGCGGGGCCGGGCGTACGAGCCCCAAACCTGCGGGCTGAGCTGGCTGCGCTCATCGACCATCCGCTGCGGACGGTCTACCGCCGGCAGGTTTTGGTATTCATGTGAGGGCGCGGCTTGCGACTCAGCCAACGGCGCGCCGGAAGAGTCGGGCGCTTCCTGCAGGGCGACCAGCTCTTCCTCGACCGTTTCGTAATAGGACGGCGCCAGCCCGTGATGGGCGTTGCTGCCGCCATGGAACAGGAAATCCTGGAACAACTCATCCCGGATCTCATAGTTGGAGAGGTCGGCATATTGCGGGGGCGGCTGGTGGCGGCCGGATTCGACGGAGCCCCCACCGTTTCCGCCCTCACCGCCTCCGGTACCGGCGCCCGACCCGGAACCTGCGCCGCCGGTACCCCTGGCCCTGCTGGGGGCTGCACTCGCAGGGGTCTGCAATACGCGGTAGCTGGCGCCCTGTACGTTGGCAAGTTCCAGCTGGTTAACCAGGCGTTCGTAGACCTGCCCGAGTTCGCGCCCCAGAGGCTCGGCAAGATACCTGAGCCACAGCGAAACGATGGCCGGGCCCGCATTGCTTGCGGTGATCATTTCGCGCAGGGTCTGCGCAAACACTTCAGGGCGCAGCGGATTGAGCTCCGGGCGCACATTCGGCAGCCCCTGCACTGTGCTGATCAGTTTGTTGAGTTCGGCGAGGACGTGGTCGACCGCCGGCAGCACCAGCTGGAGCAGCCGTGACGATTCAATGGCCTGGGACACATCGTCGTCGTCGACGAGGGCGAAGCTGGCATAAGACAGGGCGGCGAAGGTGCTGGATGCGGCTGCGGCTGAAGCAGCGAGCTGGTCTGGAGATGCTGCCGGCGCGCGCACCGCCTGCACCGCAACAGCCACATTCGCCTTGAAATGCACCAGCAGGTCTGCCGGGTATTGCACGACCCAGACGGGCTTGTTTTGTTGAAGTCCCCGCCAGGCCGCCGCGAGTTCGTCGCGCTCGGCCACTTTTGGGCTTTGTGACTCGGCAATCTGCAGCCCCGCCACGGCGTCATCAATGCACCGTTCCAGCGCAGGCCGGGCTGCTTTGGCAGCCGCCTGAAGACAGGATTGAAGGACGTCAGGTTGCGAAGCCATCGAGGAGTTCGGGAAAATTGGTATTAATCACATTTGCCGGCCGGCTTGCAACCGATCTGTGGCCGGAGAGGGGGGAGACGCTAGCGTAAGGGCCAACCGCGATTTCATTGAAGTACTTGCAAAGTGTTTCACTTGGTTTCCAACGCATACATATGAATTACAGGGTTTTTGTCACGGAACGGTCCGTAACCAGCCTTTAAATCCCGCGAATGGCGATGAGCGGCCGGTTTTGCAAGATCGGCGGCCCTTTTGTAAAGGTCAGTTTGGCGCAACACCTCCGCAAGCTCAGGGGTTATCAACGCCTGACCGGCTGTCATTCGCCATGGGGGCGCACCGGCGCCAGCGGGCCGAACCCGGATTTTCAAGAGTATTTGGCCTGCAGGCCAATAACAGCTTGCGCCAACAGCTATCAATTCAGTAGCAAGTTGACTCTGTCAGGCACAGGCTGCAGCAGGCGCAAGCCCCCGTCCGCACCCCTGCCGCAGACTTAACGGCTCACAAGCCGGCTTTTACCTTCAGCCGCCAGGCGTGCAGCAGCGGCTCGGTGTAGCCACTGGGTTGCTCCAGGCCCTTGAAGACCAGGTCGCACGCAGCCTTGTAGGCCGCCGACGTCTCGAAGTTGCCCGCCATCTTTTTGTAGAGGGGATCGCCGGCGTTCTGGCCGTCGACCACGGCGGCCATGCGCTCGAAGGTTTCCTTGACCTGCGCTTTCGTGACCACGCCGTGCAGCAGCCAGTTGGCGATGTGCTGACTGGAAATGCGCAGCGTGGCGCGGTCTTCCATCAGGCCAACGTTGTGGATGTCGGGCACCTTGGAGCAACCCACACCCTGGTCGATCCAGCGGACCACATAGCCGAGGATGCCCTGGGCGTTGTTGTCCAGCTCCTGCTGCTTCTCGGCGGGCGTCCATTGGGCATCGGGCGAGACCGGCACCAGCAGCAGCTCGGGCAGCAGGCGGGCGATTTCGGACTTCAGGTCGACCTTCTTCTCGATGTCTTTTTGCACCGCCGCCACGTTGACCTGGTGGTAGTGCAGCGCATGCAGCGTGGCAGCCGTGGGCGAGGGAACCCAGGCGGTGTTGGCGCCGGCCTGCGGGTGCGAGATTTTGGCCTTGAGCATGTCGGCCATCAGGTCGGGCATGGCCCACATACCCTTGCCGATCTGGGCGCGGCCGCGCAGGCCGCAGGCCAGGCCGACCAGCACGTTGCTGCGCTCGTAGGCGCTGAGCCAGGGGCTGATTTTCATGTTGCCCTTGCGGATCATCGGGCCGGCCTGCATGGCCGTGTGCATTTCGTCGCCGGTGCGGTCCAGGAAGCCGGTGTTGATGAAAGCCACGCGGCTGGAAGCGGCAGCGATGCAGGCCTTGAGGTTGACGCTGGTGCGGCGCTCTTCGTCCATGATGCCGAGCTTGACCGTGCTGCCCGGCAGTCCCAGCATTTTTTCGACGCGGCTGAAGAGTTCAGCGGCAAATGCCACTTCAGCGGGGCCGTGCATCTTGGGCTTGACGATGTAGACCGAGCCCTTGCGCGAGTTCCTGATGCCGGGCTTGCCCTTGCGCTTGAGGTCGTGGATGGCGATCGTGGTCGTGATCACGGCGTCCAGGATGCCTTCCGGAATTTCCTTCGTGCTGCCATCCGCGGCGGTGTACAGCACGGCCGGGTTGGTCATCAGGTGGCCCACATTGCGCACGAACATCAGCGAACGGCCGTGCAGTACCACTGCTTTGCCCTTGGGGCCTTTCGGCGAGGTGTATTCACGGTCAGGGTTCAGGCCGCGGGTGAAGGTCTTGCCGTCCTTGGTCACGCTTTCGGTCAGTGTGCCCTGCAGGATGCCCAGCCAGTTGCGATAGGCCAGCACCTTGTCGTCGGCGTCCACCACGGCCACCGAGTCTTCCAGGTCCATGATGGTCGACAGCGCAGCCTCTATCACCAGGTCGCTCACGCCGGCTGGATCCGTCTTGCCGATGGGCGTGCCGCGGTCAATGCGGATGTCGATGTGCAGGCCGTTGTGCTGCAGCAGCACCGACGACGGCGCGGAGGCTTTGCCCTGGTAGCCGAGGAACTGGCTGGCGTCTTCCAGCGCCGTTGTCTTGCCGCCTTTCAGGGTAACGACGAGCTTGCCGCCCTTGACCGCATAGGCGATCGAATCGATGTGCGAGCCCTTTTTCAGCGGCGCGGTGCGGTCCAGCACATAACGCGCGTATTCGATCACCTTGGCGCCGCGCACGGGGTTGTAGCCTTTGCCTTTGGTGGCGCCGTCATCCTCGGAAAGGGCGTCGGTGCCGTAGAGCGCGTCATACAGGCTGCCCCAACGCGCATTGGCGGCATTGAGCGCATAGCGCGCGTTCAGGATGGGCACCACAAGTTGCGGGCCGGCCTGTCTGGCGAGTTCGGCGTCCACGTTGGCAGTGGTGATGGTGACCTTCTTCGGCGAAGGCACGAGGTAGCCGGTTTTTTCGAGGAAAGCGCGGTAAGCCTTCATGTCCGCGATGGGGCCGGGGTTGGCCTTGTGCCAGGCGTCCATTTCGGCCTGCAGGCGGTCGCGCTCTGCCAGCAGGGAGAGGTTCCTGGGCGCCAGATCGGCCACGATGGCGTCAAAGCCCTTCCAGAAAGCGCCGCTGGCCACACCGGTGCCAGGCAGCACCTCGTCTTCGATGAAGCGGTAAAGCCCGGTGGCGACCTGCAGGCGGTGGCTGGAGGTGCGTGCGTTGGTTGTTGTGTTCATGGTGCGGTCCCTTTTCTCAAAAGCATCAGAAGAATAAAAACTAAAAAACTAAAAATAAAACGTGTCTGCGAAATCAGTGCAGCGGCAGCGAGAGCACTTCACGCAGGCTGCTGCCGGTGTACAGGGGCTGCGTGCCCAGCTCTTCAAACGGCAGTTGGTAACGATTAACCCACAGCGTCTGGTAGCCATACCAGGTGGCCGCCAGCGCGTCCCAGCCGTTGCAGCTCACGAAGGCGATCTGTTTCGCCTCCAGTCCGGTGGCTTTCAGCCCGAGCGCATAGGCTTCGGGCGCGGTCTTGTATTTGCGGATGCTGTCCACGCTGATGATGTGGTCCAGCAGGCCTTCCAGCCCTGCCGACTTGACGGCCACATCCAGCATGGAGGGATCGCCGTTGGACAGGATGCCGGTGGTGATGCCACGCGCCTTCAGCGCCTGCAGCACCTCGCGGTTTTCCGGAAACGCCGACAGATGGCGGTACTGGTTCATGAGCTGCTCCTCACGGGCGGCATTCAAATCCAGCCCCAGGCGTTTGCACGCATAACGCAGGCCTGCGCGCGTGAGGTCCCAGAAGGGCCGGTAATGCGAGCCGCCACTGCTGATGGTCACCAGGCGCGTGTACTCAATCTGCTTGTCGCGCCACAGCACGCCCAGCGCTTCGCCTTTGCCCGGAAACAGTTGCTCCGCCAGCAAGCCCACGCTGTACACGTCAAACAGCGTGCCGTAGGCATCAAACAGCACGGCACGAAGCTTGGGCTGTGGGTTGGAGCGAGGCTTTTCCATAAGCCTCTACTGTATTTGATACATCGAGCGCGATTAATTACCCAAGAATCGCTTTATCCATGACATTCATGCGCCTAATTGGATGACAAGCAGACATCAAAGTACTTTTCGTCATCGGCAGTGCTCGGGACGGCTCTACGGATTGGCACAACTCTTGCATCTCATCTTGTACACAAGTATGGATGCTTTCAATTGGTGCACATCTCTTCATCGCCGAACTCTCCTCAATCGCTCGCTGCACCTGAGCAGGTGATGGCATCTGCAGGCACGGACGCCGGCAGGGCTCCCGAGGCCTGGATTACCAGGACATCGTCTTTCCCGACCGGCCGCGGCGGCGCGCTGGCCGGGCTCTCATTTGCGGCCAAAGACAACATTGATGTAGCGGGCCTGCCGACCACCGCGGCCTGCCCCGCTTTTGCCTACACGCCGACGGTGCACGCCGCCGTGGTGCAAAAGCTGCTCGATGCGGGTGCGCAACTGCTTGGCAAGACCAACATGGACCAGTTCGCCTGCGGCCTCAACGGCACACGCTCCCCCTACGGCGCCGTTCCCAACGCGATCAACCCGGCATATATATCAGGAGGGTCGAGTTCCGGCTCCGCCTACGTGGTGGCGACCGGGCAGGCGGATTTCGCGCTGGGCACCGACACGGCGGGTTCCGGGCGCGTGCCGGCGGGCCTGAACAACATCGTGGGCCTGAAACCCTCCAAAGGCCTTGTCAGCGCACGCGGCGTGGTGCCGGCCGCGCAGAGCGTGGACTGCGTCTCCATCTTCGCGCGCACCGTGGCCACGGCCGCCCGCGTGCTCGAAGCGGCCATGGGCTACGACCCGCTGGATCCCTACTCGCGCGTGCTGGCGATGGCCGACACCGCCTTGCCCGCAGGCTTTCGTTTCGGTGTGCCTTCAACACTGGGCTTCTGCGGCGACGCGCTGGCCGAACAGGCTTTTGGCGAAGCTGTCACCCGCATGAAGGCCCTGGGCGGCGTGCCGGTCTCCATCAACTTCGCGCCGCTGGCCGAGGCGGCCGCGCTGCTCTATGAAAGCGCGCTGGTGGCTGAACGCTACACCGCCGTGCGCGATTTTTTTGACGCGCATGAAGAAGCGGTGATCGAGCCGGTGCGCAGCATCATCGGCGCAGGCCGCCAATACAGCGCTGCCGACCTGTATGCAGCCCAAACAAAGTTACGCGCGCTGGGCCAGCAGGCGGGCGCAATGTGGCGTGACATTGATGTGCTGTTGCTGCCGACCGCGCCCACGCACTACACGCTGCAGGCCATGCAGCGCGACCCCGTCACGCTGAACCGCCACCTGGGCACCTACACCAACTTCGTCAACCTGCTGGACTACGCGGCCCTTTCCGTGCCCAGCAGCCTGCGTCCTGACGGCCTGCCTTTCGGCATCACGCTGGTGGGGCTGGCGGGCAGCGACTGGCAACTGGCTGAGTTGGGGCAGCGCTATCACCATGCCACTGGTTTGCCGCTGGGCGCATTGAACGAAGCGCTGCCCGCACCCGCAGCGTTGCCAGGCATCCAGCCGGCGGCCACGGTCAGGCTGGCCGTGGTGGGCGCTCATCTTTCGGGCATGCCGCTGAACAGCCAGCTGACCTCGCGCGGCGCCACGCTGGTGGGCCCGGCACGCACCGCGCCAGACTACCGCTTTTACGCCCTGCCGGGCACGGTGCCGCCCAAGCCGGGGCTGCTGCGTGTGGCGGCCAATGAAGGTGCAGGCATCGCGCTGGAAATCTGGGAAATGCCGGTGCAGCACTACGGCTCTTTCGTTGCGCTGATCCCCGCACCCCTGGGCATAGGCACGCTGGCGCTGGAGGGCGGCGGCAGCGTCCAGGGCTTCCTCTGCGAGGCGCATGCCCTGCAAGGTGCACAAGACATCACACACCTGGGCGGCTGGCGCGCTTACCTCGACTCACTGAAGCCAGCCGCGCAGGCCTGAAGCTTTTCATCACCCTTTACCAACCTGTTCATCCACCGTTTATCCATCACCAGCAGGAGCATTTCATGAAGCCCGTTCTCACACCGTCACCCGCCCCCCACGGCCCGGCACGCCGCTCGCTGCTCAAGGCCACGGCCGCCGGTGCCACCCTGGGTCTATTGGGTATGCCCGCCTTCCTGCATGCGCAGGGCGGTCCCAAGATACGCATCGGCTACTGGCCCATTGCCGCCGGCCTGCCGTTCTACTCAGCCATCGAGCTGGGCTACTTCAAAGAGGCCGGCCTTGACGTGGAGCCGCTCAAATTCGCCGGTGCGCAGCAGGTGATGGAGGCGGTGCTCTCGGGCCGCGCCGACGGCACCGCCAACGGCACCGGTTCGGCCAACATCGCCATCGGCGAGATCGCCCAGCCCGGCACCTTCAAGATCTTCTGCTCCAACCCCAGCAACGTGAAGAATGTGCTCGACGAGGTGATCGTGCCGGCGGCCAGTCCGGCCAAGGTGATGGCCGACCTCAAAGGCAAGCGCGTCGGCTCCGGCCCCGGAATCCAGAACGTGACGCTGGCCAAGACCGTGCTGGAGCGCGGCGGCGCTACAGGCGCGACCGTGGTCGAGCTGCCCATCGGCCAGCATGTGGCCGCGCTCGCCGCCGGCCAGATCGACGGTGCCTACACGCTGGAGCCCACCGGCACCATAGGCCGCATGAACGGCACGACGCGCGTGCTTGAAGCCGGCGTCATCGCGCGCTATGTGCTGGGTGACCCGATGGCACCGTGGTTCGGCGGCTCGGCGTCGCTGTCTTCGGACTTCATCAAGAAGAACCCCGATGCCGCGAAAAAATTCGTCGCCGCCTACGGCAAGGGAGTGGCCTACGTGCGAAGCAAGTCGGTCGAGGCGCGCCAGTACCTCAAGGGCTACACCGCCATTGAAGGCCCGCTCACCGGCGAGGTGCCGCTGGCCGCCTACACCATGTACAACGAGTTCACCCCGGCCGACGTGGCGCACTTCCAGAAATTCTTCGACCTGTTCTCCGAAAAAGGCATCTTCAGTTCGCGCCTCATCGTAGACACCATGCTCTACAAGGGTTGAACACCATGAGTACCACCTCTCTCGTGACGGCAACGCCCGCCAAACCCTGGACGCCTCCGGCCGCGCCGGCGGCCGTCGTGCAGCGCAAACCGGCGCTGGACAAGGCCCTGCCCTTCATCGGCCCGGTGGCGCTCTTCATCATCTGGGACCTGGCCGTGCGCCTGGGCTTCATCAAGGCCATCCTGCTGCCGCCACCGATCGACGCGCTGGGCGCACTGCTCAGCGGCCTGGCTGGCGGGCCGCTCCTCAAGGACTTTGCCGTCACCGTGTGGCGAACGGTCCAGGCTTTCATGATCGCCGCCGCGGTCGGCATGCCGCTGGGCGTGCTGCTGGGCAGCAATGAAAAAGCCTACCGCAGCGTGGAATTCCTGATCGACTTCTTCCGCTCCACGCCGTCCTCGGCGCTGATTCCGCTCTTCCTGATGATTTTCGGCGTGTCGGACATCAACAAGGTGGCGATTGCCGCCTTCGGCGCGCTGCTGATCGTGGTCTTCAACAGCGCCTACGGCGTGATCAACGCGCGCAAGCAGCGTGTCATGGCGGCCAAAGTCATGGGCGCCTCGCGCTGGCAAGTGTTCAAGGACGTGTTGATCTGGGAAAGCCTGCAGCCGAGCTTTGTCGGCCTGCGTTCGGCGGTGTCCATGGCACTCGTCATCGTGATCGTTGCCGAGATGTTCATAGGCGCCGACACCGGCCTGGGCAACCGCATCATCAACTCGCAGCAGGTCATGAATGTGAAGGACATGTACGCGTCCATCCTGGCGGCCGGTGCGCTGGGGTATGCGCTGAATATTTTGTTTCTCGTCGCCGAGCGCCGCATCGTGCATTGGAGTGGAAGATAAATGGCCCCCACGCTTTTCACTTCGTGTAATGCGCTTCCCCCCGAGGGGGCCGCTGCGCCTGCGGCCCGGCAAAGCCGGTTCCGCGGCCCCTGCTTGAAGGTGAGAGGCCTGCAGTCACTCACCACTGTGTTTACCCATGGATCCCACCGGAGTCCGACATGTCCGCTGTAATTAATGCTCCCGTATTCGCCGATGTCCCGGTGCGTGAATTCCAGCCCGGCCCGGCAGGCACGCACATCACCATACGCGGTCTGACCAAGTACTTTGCGGGCTGGCCGCTGTATGAAGACTTCAACCTGGACATCCCCAAGCACAAGATTGTTTCGGTGTTCGGGCCCAACGGCTGCGGCAAGTCCACGCTGATCAACATGATCGCGGGCCTCATCCCCATCGACGCGGGCGAAATCCTGTTCGACGGCAAGTCGCTCAAGGACACCAAGATCGGCTACGTCTTCCAGAACTACCGCGAAGCCATGTTCCCGTGGATGCGTACCATCGACAATATCGCCTACCCGCTCAAGCTTGAAGGCAGATCCAAGGCTGAAGTCGACAGGCGCATGGCCGAACTCGTGGCCTCCTTCGACGTGAAGTTCGACCTGAACCGCTACCCCTATGAACTCTCGGGCGGGCAGCAGCAGACGGCCTCCATCATGCGGGCGCTGGCGCCCAATCCGGAAGTGCTGTTCCTGGACGAGCCGTTCTCGGCGCTGGACTTCGAGATGACGCTGTTCATCCGCGAAAAACTGCAGGAGGTGTTCATGCAGACAGGCACTACCATGCTGCTGGTGTCGCACGACCTGGAAGAAGCCGTGTACCTCGCCGACCAGGTACTGCTGCTGACCAAGCGCCCGACGCGCGTCGCCGAAATCCTGCCCTACGGCGATGCGCGTCCGCGCACGGTGGAGACCTTGTCTGAAGCCAGCTTCATCCGCACCAAGAAACTCAGCCTGGAAATATTCCAGCGCGAAGTCAGGCGCTGAACCACATGACACCCGCGCAAATAGATGCCTATGTCGACGCCGCCGCGGCCGCGCTGGACTTGCCGCTGAATCCGGAACACCGGCCCGGTGTGCTGCAGTTCTTCGCGCTGGCCGCCGGCTTTGCCGCGCAGCTGCAGGCCGTGCCGCTGGACGCCCATAACGACCCGGCGCCGGTGTTTGTACCTGTTGAGCCTTCCGGCAAGGCTGGCGGATGAGCGACGCTGCCGAATGCCTGCGCGGCGATGCGATGGCCATGGCGCGGGCCGTGCGAACGCGCGAGGTCGGTGCAGGCGCATTGATTGAAGCCAGCCTCGCGCACATAGCCGCCACCAATGGCCGCGTCAATGCCTTTACCGAAGTCACCGCCTCGCGGGCACGGCAACGCGCGGCACTGCTGGACCAGCAGCTCGCCGTCGATGCGCCCGGCCTCGCAGCACAGCCCTTGCTGGGCGTTCCTTTTGCCGTAAAGAACCTGTTTGATATCCAGGGCCTGTCCACACTGGCAGGTTCCGCCATTGAACGCGGGCGAACGCCTGCCACGGCCGACGCACTGCTGGTGCAGCGGCTCGAGGCAGCTGGCGCCGTGCTGGTGGGTGCGCTCAACATGGACGAATATGCCTATGGCTTCACCACCGAAAACAGCCATGCCGGCCCGGCCCGCAACCCGCACGACCTCACACGCATCGCCGGCGGCTCATCCGGCGGCTCAGGCGCCGCAGTGGCCGCGGGCCAGGTACCGCTGACGCTGGGGTCGGACACCAACGGCTCCATCCGTGTGCCGGCCTCGCTGTGCGGCGTGTTCGGGCTCAAGCCCACTTTTGGCCGGCTACCGCGTACCGGCAGCTACCCCTTTATTTCCGGGCTGGATCACCTGGGGCCGTTTGCGCGTTCTGTGCGCGACCTGGCCCTGTCTTATGACCTCATGCAAGGCCCGGAGGCCGCTGGGCCATCAACCCTCCGCGACCCCGGCTGCGCACAGCGCGCCGCCGAGCCGGCATTGCCATCACTGATGCAAGGCATGGGCGGACTGCGAGTGGGTGTGCTGGGCGGCTACTTCCAGGACCATGCCCAGCCCCAGGCCTGGGCCGCCGTGCAACGTGTAGCCCAGGCGCTGGGCGCCCGTGAAACGGTGGTGCTGCCGATGGTTGAGGCGGGCCGCGCCGCCGCCTTCCTGATCACCAACGCCGAGGGAGGCGCCCTGCACCTGGACGACCTGCGGCGCCGCGCCGGCGATTTTGAGCCTCTGTCGCGTGACCGCTTTCTTGCGGGCAGCCTGCTTCCGGCTGCCTGGGTAGACCGCGCCCAGCGCGTACGCCGCCTTTATGCCAAGGCCGTGGCCGGACTGTTTGAACACTTCGATGTGCTGCTCGCCGCCGCCACCCCCTGCGCCGCCACGCCCATAGGCGCCGAGTGGCTGGAATTGAACGGCAAACGACTGCCGCTGCGCCCAAGCATGGGTTTGTTGACCCAGCCTTTTTCGTGCATAGGCCTGCCCGTCTGTGCGGTGCCGGTGTGGCCGGATGAAGGCCTGCCCGTAGGAGTGCAGCTCGTCACCGCGCCCTGGCGTGAAGACCACGCGCTGCGCGTGGCGGCCGTGCTGGAGGCAGCCGGCATCGCCCGCGCTCCGCTGGCTTCGCTGGCTTCGCTGGCTTCGCTGACAATCGGTAAATCATGATCCATGCCATCAACCTGCCCGACGTTCATGCCGAAGTGACTGCCGCATTTTTTCGCTACGAAGACGCACTGGTCAACAACAACGTGGAAGTGCTCGACGAGCTGTTCTGGAACAGCGAGCACACCCTGCGCTACGGCGTCACCGAGAACCTCCACGGCTATGACGCCATCCGTGCTTTTCGCGCGGGGCGCTCCCCACAAGGGCTCGCGCGTACCTTGCGCGCCACAGTCATCACAACATACGGACGCGACTTCGCCACGGCCAACACAGAGTTTGCACGTGTAGGCAGCGATAGGACCGGGCGCCAAAGCCAGACCTGGTTGCGCACGCCGGATGGCTGGCGTGTGGTAGCCGCCCACGTGAGTCTGCTGGCATGAGCCGCACGCACGCCGCCCCGCCTGTTGCCGGCAGCGCCTTTCATTCGCGCGCCGAGCAAGCCTATGCCGAACTCAAGCGCGACATCGCCGAATTCAAGCTGGTGCCCGGCGACCGCTTCACCGAAAGCGAGGTCAGCGAGCGCCTGGGTGTCTCGCGTACACCGGTGCGCCAGGCCCTGTTTCGCCTGCAGCAGGAGGGATTCGTCGAGGTGCTGTTTCGCAGTGGCTGGCGCGTGCTGCCCTTTGATTTCGACAAGTTCGAGCAGCTCTACGATCTGCGCATGGTGCTGGAAACCACGGCCGTGCAGCGCCTGTGCAGCGGCAGCCAGACGGTGGACACGGCGCTACTCGATGAACTGGCGGCCATCTGGCTGGCGCCGCTAGCTCAACGCAGTACCGACATGGTGCAGGTTGCACAGTGGGACGAGGCGTTTCATTGTGCGCTGGTGGCGGCCGCCGGCAATGCCGAAATGGCCCGGGTGCACCGCGATGTGACTGACCGCATCCGCATCATTCGCCGGCTTGACTTCATCAAGCAGCCGCGCATTGACGCGACCTATGAAGAGCACGCCAAGATTCTCAAGGCGGTGCGCGCCAAGCGTGGCGACCAGGCCGCCATGCTGCTGCGGGCCCATATCGAAACCAGCCAGGCCGAGGTGCGGAAAATAACGCTGCACCAGGTGCATCTCGCGCGTCAGATCGGCTCCGGAACGTCGCCCAAGGCATAAAAACGCCTGGAGCCGTTAACCAGCGGGCGCGAGAAGCTATCAAAAAAGGAGCAATGTGCGGGGCATTACCCCGCGGCGTGCCCTGCTTACCGCCCCCAGCGCAGCACAAGCGGATCAAGCCGGCTGGCGGTTGCCAGCAGCCCGGCGCGCGTGTCCGGGTGCATGGCCGGAAAAGGATGACGCGGTGCTTCGCAGGCGATCACGCCGCCTTCCTTCATCAAGGTCTTGGCGGCCAGCAGCCCCGCCTGGCGGTTTTCATAATTGATCAGCGGCAGCCATTGCTGGTAAAGGGCATAGGCCTTGTCATGGTCGCCGGCGCGGTGCGCCTCGATGATCGGACGAATGCCGTCGGGGTAGCCGCCGCCGGTCATGGAGCCGGTGGCGCCGGCATCGAGGTCGGGCAACAGCGTGATGGCCTCTTCGCCGTCCCATGGCCCTTCCACCGAGTCACCTCCCAAACGGATCAGTTCGCGCAGTTTGGAGGCTGCACCGGCGGTTTCGATCTTGAAATAGGCGACGTGTTCAATCTCACGGGCCATACGCGCGAGGAAGCAGGCTGAAAGCACAGTGCCGCTGGCGGGCGCATCCTGGATCATGATGGGAATGTTGACCGCATCCGACAGCCGCGCATAAAACTCGTAAATCTGCGGCTCGCTCACGCGAAAGGTAGCCCCGTGATACGGCGGCATGACCATCAGCATGGCGGCGCCCATGTCCTGCGCCCGGCGGCTGCGTTCGGCGCAAACCTTCGTGCCGTAGTGGGTGGTGGTCACGATCACCGGCACGCGGCCAGCCACATGTTCGAGGACGGTACGGGTCAGGGTTTCACGCTCTTCGTCCGAAAGCACGAATTGCTCGGAGAAGTTGGCCAGGATGCAGATGCCGTCTGAGCCGGCGTCGATCATGAAGTCGATGCAGCGCTTCTGGCTTTCAAGGTCAAGCTCGCCGGTTTCGGTGAACGTGGTGGGGGCAACGGGGAAGATACCGCGGTAACGCGGCTGGCGGAGCGTGTTCATGGGGACTGGATCAGGTTGAATAAAGTTCAGTAATTCACTGCTTGCGCGATTTAATGGGAGTGCCGGGGAACTTCGGAGCCGCGGCAGCCGACCAGAAAATCGAAGTCGCAACCCTCGTCGGCTTGCAGCACGTGGTCGACATACAGGCGCTGGTAGCCGCCACGCATGCCTGCAGGGGCCTTCTGCAGGGCGGCAAGGCGTTCAGCCAGTTCGGCATCGCTGATGTCCAGGTGCAGGCGGCCCGCATCGCAGTCGAGCTCGATCCAGTCGCCGTCGCGTACCGCGGCCAGCGGCCCGCCGGCCGCCGCTTCTGGCGCCACATGCAGCACAACGGTGCCGTAAGCGGTGCCGCTCATGCGTGCGTCCGAGATGCGCACCATGTCCTTGACGCCCTGGCGCAGCAGCTTGGGCGGCAGGCCCATGTTGCCGACTTCGGCCATGCCGGGGTAGCCCTTGGGGCCGCAGTTCTTCATCACCATCACGCAGCTGGCATCGATGTCGAGGTTCTCGTCGACGATGCGCTCCTTGTAGTGCTCGAGGTTCTCGAATACGACCGCGCGGCCGCGGTGCTTGAGCAGTTCGGGCGAGGCCGCAGAGGGCTTGAGCACGGCGCCGCGCGGCGCCAGGTTGCCGCGCAGGATGCAGATACCGCCGTCGGCGATCAAGGGGTTGTCGAGGGGGCGGATCACCTCGTCGTTGTACTGCGGCGCCTCGCGCACGTTGTCCCATATCGACCGGCCATTGACGGTGAGCGCATTGGGATGCGGCAGCAAGCTGTTTTCACCCAGACGGCGCAACACGGCGGGCAGGCCGCCGGCGTAGTAGAACTCTTCCATCAGGAAACGGCCGGAAGGCTGCAGGTCAACGAGGGTGGGCGTGTTGCGGCCAATACGCGTCCAGTCTTCCAGGTCCAGCTGCACACCAATACGGCCCGCAATCGCCTTGAGGTGAATCACTGCGTTGGTGGAGCCGCCAATGGCGGCGTTGACGCGAATCGCATTTTCGAAGGCTTCGCGTGTGAGGATTTTCGACAGCGTGAGGCCTTCGCGCGCCATCTCGACAGCCCGCGCGCCCGACATTTGCGCCAGCACATAGCGGCGTGCATCCACCGCGGGAATGGCGGCGTTGTGCGGCAGCGAAGTACCCAGCGCTTCGGCCATGCAGGCCATGGTGGAGGCTGTTCCCATGGTGTTGCAGGTGCCGGCCGAACGCGACATGCCGCCCTCGGCCGCCAGGAACTGGTGCAGCTGGATTTCGCCCGCTTTCAGCGACTCGTGCAGCTGCCACACTGCCGTCCCCGAGCCGATGTTTTTGCCTTCAAGCTTGCCGTTGAGCATGGGCCCGCCGGTCACCACGATGGCCGGAATGTCGCAACTTGCAGCACCCATCAGCAGTGCGGGCGTGGTCTTGTCGCAACCGGTGAGCAGCACCACGGCGTCGATGGGATTGCCGCGAATCGCTTCTTCCACGTCCATGCTGGCAAGGTTGCGTGTGAGCATGGCGGTGGGCCGCAGGTTCGACTCGCCGTTCGAGAACACCGGGAACTCGACCGGAAAGCCACCCGCCTCTGAAATGCCGCGCTTCACATGCTCGGCGATCTTGCGGAAGTGGGCATTGCAAGGCGTGAGCTCCGACCAGGTATTGCAGATGCCGATGATGGGGCGGCCGTCGAACTCATGGTCGGGAATGCCCTGGTTCTTCATCCAGCTGCGGTACATGAAGCCGTTTTTGTCGGCCGTGCCGAACCACTCGGTGGAACGTAGTTTTCGTTTGGTGCTTGTCATGATGGTCTGGCCATTAAGGTTTCAGGAAGATTTGGGTGTGCGATTTGCCAGCAGCCGTTGCAGGAGGCAAAAAACAAACAGCAACACGCCGACGACAATGCGCGTCCACCAGGAACTCAAAGAGCCGTCAAAAGAGATCAGGGTCTGGATGATGCCGAGCATCAACACCCCGAACAGGGTACCGGCCACATAACCCACGCCGCCGCTGAGCAAGGTGCCGCCGATCACCACGGCGGCAATGGCGTCAAGCTCCATGCCGGTGGCGTGCAAGCCGTAGCCCGAAAGCATGTAGAAGGTGAAGACCACACCGGCCAGCGCCGAGCAAAAGCCCGATAGCGTGTAAACCCCCACCAGCGTGCGGCGCACCGGCAAGCCCATCAGCAGTGCCGACTGCTCGTTGCCGCCGACGGCATACACCGCGCGGCCAAAGGGAGTGCAGTGTGCAATGAACACTGCCGCCAGCAGCACCGCAATGGCGATCACGGCACTGATTGAGAGGGAGGCGTCTTCCCACAAGGGAATGCGCAGCTGCGAGACCTCCGAGTAAAACTCGTTGGTGATGCTGATGGAGTCGACACTAATCAGGTAGCACAGGCCGCGCGCCAGAAACATGCCGGCCAGCGTCACGATGAAAGGCTGCAGGCGAAAACGCTCAATCAGAAAACCCATGAAGGCGCCGAACGCCGTGCCCATAAGGAGCACCAGCGGAATCACCGCAGCTGGACTCCAGCCATGGTGCTCCACCAGCGCGGCAGACACCATGGTGGTCAGCGCCACCACGGAGCCGACGGACAGGTCGATACCGCCCGACAGGATGACAAACGTCATGCCCACGGCGATGATGACCAGAAAGGCGTTGTCGATCAGCAGGTTGAGGAACACCTGAGCCGAAAAGAACCCGCTGTAGAGCACCGAACCCATGGTCGCCATGGCGATGAAGAGCGATATGGTGGCCGCCAGCGGCAGGTATTTGGGATTAAAACCTGAAGCCGGCGCAGCAGGTGCCCGTTGGCTGGCGGCGGCCTCCTCTACGGGAGGCTGGGTGACGATTGTGCTCATGGCCGCATTCCCCGCGCGGCCGGCCGCCGCATCCAGATACCGATCTCGGCCCGGAATTCAGCCGATTGCAGCAGCATGACCACAAATACCACCACAGCTTTGACCACCAGATTGATCTCGGGCGGCACACCCAGCGAGTAGATGGCGTAAGTCAGGGTCTGGATGATCAGCGCACCGATGACACTGCCCACGAGGCTGAAACGCCC
This sequence comes from Polaromonas sp. P1_F1, assembly GCF_056405795.1. NCBI lineage: Bacteria > Pseudomonadati > Pseudomonadota > Betaproteobacteria > Burkholderiales > Comamonadaceae > Polaromonas > Polaromonas sp. P1_F1. The sequence continues at coordinate 126,425 of NZ_JBFUBJ010000009.1, read as the reverse complement.
ACCGGTGAGGGCGGTACCGCCCAGCGTCACGGCCAGGATGGCATCAAGCTCAAGCAACTGGCCCGCATTGTTGCCGTCGGCGCTTTTGACGTTGGAGCTGATCAACAAGCCCGCGATGCCCGCGCAGAAGCCGCAGAAGGCATAGGCCGCAACCATCAGACGCCGGGCCTGCACACCGGCAACGCGTGCCGCAGTCGGGTTGATGCCCACAGCCTGGATGAACAGCCCGAGGGCCGTGCGCGTCACCGCCAGATATAGCAGCGCAAAGACTACGGCCACGATAAAAAGCGAGAACGGCAAGCCCAGCAGGTAGCCACTGCCCAGGAAGAAGAACGGCGCGTAATAGATGGTGATGATCTGCCCGCCGGTGATCAGCTGCGCGATGCCCCGGCCTGCCACCATGAGGATCAGTGTGGCGATGATCGGTTGCATGCCCACCCTGGCGACCAGCAGCCCGTTCCACAGCCCGCACAGCAGCGCGACGGCCAATGCCGCCAGAATTGCCAGCGGCATCGGGAAACGGCTCACGCTCCCTGCCACCGACCCGCCAATCATCCAGGCGGCCACTGCGGCAGCAATGGCCACCACGGCGCCCACGGAAATGTCGATGCCGCGGGTGGCGATCACCAACGTCATGCCGAGCGACACCAGCACCAGCGGCGCGGCACGGTTGAGAATATCGATCAGGCTGCCGTACAAATGACCGTCACGCCACTCGACGTGCAGGAAACTGGCGTTAAACGCTGTGTTCACAGCCAGCAGCAGGAACAGCGTGATGAGCGGCCAGGCCAGGCGGTGCCTCATGGCAGTGGCCAGAGGCGAGGGGTGGTGTTTCTCTTCAGGCATGTTCAGCTGCAATCAGTTCATAGACGGTGTCTTCGCTGCTGCCTGCCGGCAACTCACCCACCTTGCGGCGGTCACGCAGCACCACAATGCGATGCGCCACGCGAACCACTTCGCTCATTTCGGAAGAGATGAAAATCACGGCCATACCGGCTTCTGCCAGGCGCAGGATCTGCTCCATGATTTCCTGCTTCGCGGCCACGTCGACGCCGCGCGTGGGTTCGTCCAGGATCAGCAGGCGCGGCTCGGTCGCGAGCCAGCGCGCGATCATGGCCTTTTGCTGGTTGCCGCCCGACAGCAGGCCTATGGGGGTGTCCACACTCGCGGTCTTAATGCCCATCGTCTGAACAAAGCGTTCGGCCAATGCGGTTTGTTCGGCACGCGACAGAAAACGGCGCATGCCCATGCGGGCCTGCAGCGCCAGTACGATGTTTTCCCGGACTGAGAGCTCGGCCACGATGCCATCGGTCTTGCGCTCCTCGGGACATAGGGCGAGGCCCTGCCGGATCGCCTCGGCGGGATTGGAAAACGTGACCGCCTCGCCGTCGATTCTGAGCATGCCGCGGTCCGGCGTCTCCAGGCCGAACAGCAGGCGCGCCAGTTCAGTGCGGCCCGAGCCCAGCAGCCCGGCCAGGCCCACGACCTCGCCGGCACGCACGCGCAGGTCCACAGGCTGCAACTGACCGGCCTGGCCCAGACCTTCAGCTTGCAAAAGCGCCGGCGCAGCATCGTCAAATTCCGGAGGCACGGCGGCGGTGGCGGATTGCGCGGCCAGTTCCCGGCCCAGCATGGCCGCGATCAGTGCCTGCGGCCCCAGTTCACTGGCACGCCACTCGCCGACCCAACTGCCGTTGCGCAGAACGGTGATGCGATCCGACACCGCATACACCTGGTTGAGGAAATGAGTGACAAAAACAATGGCCAGCCCCTCGCCACGCAAGCGACGCAGCACCTCAAAGAGTTTTTGCACCTCGTCATCGTCGAGGCTGGAGGTTGGCTCGTCGAGGATCAGCACTTTGGATTCAATGCCGATGGCGCGCGCGATGGCCACCAGTTGCTGCACGGCGACCGGGTAGCTGGACAACAGGCGCGTGACGTCGATGTCCAGGCCCATGCGCGCGACCAGTTCGCGCGCACGGCGGTTCACGGTGGTCCAGTCGATGCGAGACCCCTGCGCAAACCCGTACCGCGGATAGCGGCCCGCGAAGATGTTTTCCGCTACCGACAGGTTGGGGCAGAGATTGACTTCCTGGTAGACCGTGCTGATACCCAGCCGCTGCGCGGCCAGGGGAGAGTCCGGCCATACCGGTTTTCCGGCAAGTCGCATCTGACCGCCGCTGGCTTCCAGCACGCCTGTCAACACCTTGATGAGCGTGGACTTGCCGGCGCCGTTTTGCCCCATCAAGGCATGGATTTCACCGGGATACAGGCGCAAACGCACATCCTGCAAGGCCGGAATACCCGCGAACTGTTTGTGGATGCCCGCAAGCTCCAGCACGGGGGCGGCGTCGGCCACGGTCATGGAGCGGCCTTCGCGCCACGCGCCACGATATTCGCCTTCAGAACGGCCAGGAGGTTCATGCCTTGTTCTTGTTGTAGACGTCGACAAACACGGCGGCCAGCAACACCACGCCCTTGATGACCTGCTGGTAGTCGATGCCGATGCCCAGGATGGACATGCCGTTGTTCATCACGCCCATCACAAACGCACCGATCACCGCGCCCATGACCTTGCCGACACCGCCCGAGGCCGAGGCCCCGCCGATAAAGCAGGCGGCGATGACGTCGAGCTCAAAGCCCAGGCCGGCCTTGGGCGTCGCGGTATTCAGGCGCGCGGCGAACACCAAGCCTGCCAGCGCCGCCAGCACGCCCATGTTCACGAAGGTATAGAAGGCCAGGCGCTCGGTCTTGATGCCCGACAGCTTGGCTGCCTTTTCGTTGCCGCCCAGCGCATAGACGCGCCGCCCGATAGTGGTGCGACCCGTGATGAAGTGGAACAGGAAAATCAGCGCGGCCATCACGATCAGCACATTCGGCAGCCCCCTGTAGGAAGCCAGCAGGTAGCTGAAATAGATCAGCAGCGCCGAGAACATCGCCGTTTTGACGAAGAAAATGGCGGCGGGCTCGGCCTGGATGCCGTGCTTGAGCTGCTTGGCCCGCGCGCGTATGCCGGCCACGGCGAGCACGGCGGCCAGCGCCACGCCCAGCAGCAGCGAAGTCATGCGCAGGCCTTCGCTGCTCAGCAGGTCGGGCATGAAACCCGAGCTGAGCATCTGGAATGAATCGGGGAAGGGGCCGACCGACTGGCCCTGCAGCAGTGCCAACGCCAGCCCCTTGAACACCAGCATGCCGGCCAACGTGACGATAAAAGAAGGGATGCGGAAGAACGCGACAAACCAGCCCTGAACCCCGCCTATCAGCGCGCCGCAGAGCAGGCACACCAGCGAGGCCGGCACGAAATGCCAGCCGTACTCCACCATCAGCACGGCCGCCAGCGCGCCGATGAAACCGCACACCGAACCGACCGACAGGTCGATATGCCCGGCCACGATCACCATCAGCATGCCCAGCGCCATGATGACGATGTAGCTGTTCTGCAGGACCAGATTGGTGAGGTTGAGGGGCTGCATGAGCGTGCCCTCGGTCATGTACTGGAAGAAGCCCATGATGGCCACCAGCGTGATCAGCATGCCGTACTCGCGGAAGTTGTGCTTCAGGTAGTCGAGCGGCGATTTGCCGCTGGCAGCGGCGGTTTTTGCCGCAATCGCGGTGGCGTTGGAGGACTCGTTGTTCATTTCAGCTTGCTTTCATGATCGCGCGCATGATCTTTTCCTGGGAGGCTTCGGCCGTCGGCATCTCGGCGATGAAGCGGCCTTCGTTCATGACGTAGATGCGGTCCGTCATGCCCAGCAATTCGGGCATTTCCGAGGAAATCATGATGATGCATTTCCCTTCTGCCGCGAGCTGGGCCATCAGGGTGTAAATCTCGTACTTGGCGCCCACGTCGATGCCGCGCGTGGGCTCGTCGAGGATGAGGACTTCGGGGCTGGTGAACAGCCATTTCCCGAGCACCACTTTCTGCTGGTTCCCGCCCGAGAGGTTGAGGACTTTCTGGCCAACGCTTGAGCACCGGATGCGGAGCTTTTCCCGGTAGCTCTGCGCGACCTGGTATTCGCGGCCGCTGTCGATGACGGAGGCACTTGAAACGCCCTTGAGGTTGGCCAGCGACACATTGAACTGGATGTCTTCGTTCAATATCAGCCCGTTGCCCTTGCGGTCTTCGGTCACATAGGCCAGACCATGGCGAACGGCTTTCTCTACCGTGCCGACATCAACAGGCTGGCCGTTCAGAAGAACCTGGCCGCTGATGCGGCGCCCCCACGAACGGCCGAAGATGCTCATGGCAAGCTCTGTGCGCCCCGCCCCCATCAGTCCGGCAATGCCGACGATTTCACCGCGCCGCACCTGCAGGCTGACACCTTTGATGAATTTCCTGTCCGTGTGCAGCGGGTGATAGACGTTCCAGTCGCGCACTTCAAACACGGTCTCGCCAATTTGCGGCTGGCGCGGCGGATATCGATCAGCCATCTCACGGCCCACCATGCCGCGAATGACGCGATCCTCGCTGATGGCTTCGGCACGGCAGTCCAGTGTTTCGACGGTGCTGCCGTCGCGCAGGATGGTGATCGCGTCCGCCACGCGTGAAATTTCGTTGAGCTTGTGTGAAATAAGGATGCAGGTGATGCCCTGCCCCTTGAGTTCCAGCAACAGGTCCAGCAAGGCCTGGCTGTCGTTTTCGTTGAGGCTCGCCGTCGGCTCATCGAGGATCAGCAACTTGACCTGCCTCGACAGGGCCTTGGCAATTTCCACCAGTTGCTGCTTGCCCACGCCGATGTCCGTGATCAGCGTGGCGGGTGATTCCTTGAGGCCCACTTTTTTCAGCAGGGCCTGTGTCTTGCTATGCGCAGCCATCCAGTCGATCACGCCGCGCTGTGCGGTCTCGTTGCCAAGGAAAATGTTCTCGGCAATGGATAGCAGCGGCACCAGCGCCAGCTCCTGGTGGATGATGATGACGCCCAGCTGCTCGCTGTCGTGGATGCCGAGGAACTGGCGCTCCTGGCCTTCGTAGACGATGTCCCCGCTGTAGGAGCCGTGCGGATAGACCCCCGAGAGCACTTTCATCAAGGTCGATTTTCCGGCGCCGTTTTCACCGACGATGGCATGAATCTCACCCGCGCGCACGCGCAGGTTGACCTTGTTCAGCGCGACCACCCCTGGGAAGGTTTTGCGGATGTCGCGCATCTCGAGAATCGTTTCCAATGCCTGTCCTTTGGTACAAAAATCGCTCCGCAGGTGATTGACACCCATGGGCGTAAACAGTCCCGCGCCTCCCCGGCACGGGACCGTCGTGCTTTCACCCTTCAGCCGGGGTTACTTGATTTGTGACTCTTTGTAGTAACCGCTGCCAATCAGAACCTGGTTCCAGTTAGAGGCATCCACAGCCACCGGCTTGAGCAGGTAAGAGGGCACCACTTTCACGCCGTTGTTGTAGGTCTTGGTGTCATTGATCTCGGGCTGCTTGCCCGAGAGGGTGGCGTCCACCATGTTGGCCGTTACCTTGGCCAGCTCGCGCGTGTCCTTGAAGACCGTCGAGTACTGCTCGCCTTTCAGGATGGACTTCACCGAAGGAATTTCGGCGTCCTGCCCACTGACCACCGGGCAAGGCTGCTGCGCCGTGCAGTAGCCGACGCCTTTGAGCGAGGACAAAATGCCGATGGACAGGCCGTCATATGGCGACAGGACCGCGTGGACCTTTTCCTTGCCGTAGTAGGCCGAGAGCAGGTTGTCCATGCGTGCCTGGGCGACCGCACCGTCCCAGCGCAGCGTGCCAACCTTGTTCATACCCATCTGCTTGCTGCGCACCACCAGCTTGCCGCTGTCGATGTAGGGCTTGAGCACGCTCATGGCGCCGTCGTAGAAGAAAAATGCATTGTTGTCGTCCGGGGAACCGCCGAAGAGTTCAATGTTGAAAGGGCCCTTGCCCTGCTTCAGGCCCAGCTTGTCGACGATGGAAGTGGCCTGCAGCACGCCAACCTGGAAGTTGTCGAAGGTGGCGTAGTAATCCACGTTCTTCGAACCCTTGATCAGACGGTCATAGGCGATGACCTTGACACCCTTGTCGGCCGCGTTCTGCAACGCCTTGGACAGTGTGGTGCCGTCGATGGAGGCGATCACCAGCACCTTCGCGCCCTTGGTGATCATGTTCTCGATCTGGGCAAGCTGGTTCGGGATGTCGTCATCAGCATATTGCAGGTCGGTTTTGTAGCCGCGCTCCTTGAGCACCTTGACCATGTTGTCGCCGTCGGCGATCCAGCGGGCAGAGGATTTGGTGGGCATCGAAATGCCGATGCTGCCTTTGTCTTGCGCCTGGACTGACGGTGCAATACCGAGGGTTCCCAGCACGAGGCCGGCGAGCAGGGTCTGGAGAAATGTACGTTTCATGAAATAGTTTCCTTCTGGAGGTTTGAAAGAGCGCCCCAGTATCGGGGCGCCGGCCCGGATGCTGATCAGTATTTACGCTTGGGGAATTCCTTGGCGGCTACTTCCATCGGAAAAATACCCTCTTCGGTAACGATACGTTTCTGAACGGACTTGCCGGCCTTGATGTCCTTGACTGCCGCCATCAGCTGCGGGCCCAGCAAGGGGCTGCACTCCACGGAGACATTGAGCTTGCCGGCCATCATGGCTTCGAAAGCGCCCTTGACGGCATCGATCGAGATGATGGTGATGTCCTTTGCCGGCTTCATGCCAGCCTCTTCAATCGCCTGGATCGCACCGATAGCCATGTCGTCGTTGTGCGCGAAAAGCACATTGATCTTCTTGCCTTCGGCCTTGAGGAAGGCTTCCATCACCTCCTTGCCCTTGGCCCGGGTGAAATCACCCGTCTGCGAGCGAATGATCTTGAACTTCGGGTCGGCCTTGATGATTTCTTCAAATCCTTTTTTGCGGTCAATCGCCGGCGCGGAACCCACGGTTCCCTGCAACTCAACGATGTTGACCTGGCCGCTTGTGCCCTTCATTTTTTCGACAAGCCAGCGGCCTGCCTTGCGGCCTTCCTCCACAAAGTCCGAGCCCATGAAGGAAACATACAGCGAGGTGTCTTTGACGTTCACGGAGCGGTCAGTCAGCACCACCGGAATTTTGGCGGCCTTGGCTTCACGCAAAACGGTTTCCCAGCCCGACTCGACCACGGGCGAGAACGCGATCACGTCAACCTTTTGGGCAATGAAGGAGCGGATCGCCTTGATCTGGTTTTCCTGCTTCTGCTGGGCATCGGAGAATTTGAGTTCGATGCCGGCGTCCTTGGCGGCCGATTTGATGGATTCGGTATTGGCGGTGCGCCATTCGCTCTCCGCGCCGACCTGGCTAAAGCCCAGCACGATGGGCTTTTGTGCCCATGCTGAAACCGGCAACAGGCCGGCAAGGGGGGCGCAGGCGAGTGCGACAGTGAGGGTGCGGCGATGGATCTTCATTTTGTCTCCTTGGTTGAAATGGAACTGAAAGCTCTCTGGTGATCTTCAATGGCTCAGGCTAGCACGTAACCGGTCTTGACGGTGGTGTAGAACTCGGCAGCGTAGCGGCCTTGTTCGCGTGAGCCGTAACTCGACCCCTTGCGCCCGCCGAACGGAACGTGGAAGTCGACACCCGCAGTAGGCAGGTTCACCATGGTCATGCCGACTTCTGCATGACGCTTGAAATGCATGGCGTGCTTGAGGGAAGTCGTGCAGATGCCTGCACAGAGGCCGAAGGGTGTGTCGTTGGCCAGGGCCAGCGCGTGTTCAAAGTCATCGGCCTGCAACACACATGCTATCGGCCCAAAAATCTCTTCGCGCGCAATGCGGTGTTCCGGCCGGGCCAGGAAGAGCGCCGGATTCATGTAATGCCCCGGTGTCGGGCGCTCCAGCAATTCGCCGCCCCAGACATGCTCGGCACCTTCGTTGCGCCCTATGTCCAGATACGACTGGTTCTGTTCGAGCTGGCTGCGATCAACCACCGGGCCCATTTCGATACCCCGCTCCAGCGCGTGGCCCACCTTGAGCCCGGCAATGCGGTGGCGCAGGCGCGCAACGAATGCATCGTGTACGGGCGCTTCCACGATGAGCCTGCTTGACGCGGTGCAGCGCTGGCCGGTCGAAAAGTACGAGCCTTGCACGGCGCATTCGACGGCCTGGTCAAGATCGGCATCAGCCAGTATCACCAGCGGATTTTTGCCACCCATTTCAAGCTGCACCTTGGCGCGGCGCGCGGAAGCCGACTGAAGGATGCGTTCGCCGGTTGTCACCGAGCCCGTGAAACTCAGCGCATTGACCAGGGGATGGTCGACCAGCGTTTGCCCGACTTCCCGGCCGCTTCCCATGACAAGGTTGAAGACGCCCGCAGGCAGCCCGCAGCGGCTGATGATTTCGGCCAGAGCCCAACCGCAGGTGGGCACCAGCTCGGCCGGTTTGAAAATCACCGTGTTCCCATAGGCCAGTGCCGGCGCGATTTTCCAGGCCGGAATCGCCAGCGGGAAATTCCATGGCGCGATGATTCCCACCACGCCGACAGGTTCACGCGTCACGTCGACCTGAATGCCGGGCCGGACCGATGCCATGGTCTCCCCCTGAACACGCAATGCTTCGCCTGCGAAAAACTTGAATATCTGGCCGGCCCGTGCCGCTTCGCCCACGCCTTCGGGCAAGGTTTTTCCTTCTTCCCGTGACAGCAGCATGCCCAGCTCATCTTTTCGCGCCAGGATCTCGCTGCCGATCTGGTCAAGTACATCAGCCCGGCGTTGCGGCGTGCTGTGACTCCAGTGCGGCAATGCCTCGGCTGCGGCCCGGATCGCAAGTTCGGTCTGGTTGCGGTCGGCACGTGCGTACTCGCTGACCACCTCCCGGGTATCCGAGGGGTTGGTGCTGGTGCCCGTGGTAGTGCCGGTTTCCCAGCGCCCATTGATATAGTGCCGGGCGTTTTGTTGCAGTTCGCCAAATTTCATGAGAGTGAGAGCCTCGTCTTCATAGCGCTGCAGTCTAGAATTAATTTTGATATCAATCCAATCGTTTTTTTGACAAAATAGATATCGTTCTACGCATTCTGGAAAACCCGATGAGCACCTACAACCACTGGTTCATACGCGCACGGCTCAAAACAAGGCAATTGCTGTTACTGGTTGCACTGGCCGAAGAAGGCAATATTCATCGCGCAGCGCAGGTTCTCAGCATGACCCAGCCGGCGGCGTCCAAGTTGCTCAAGGATCTGGAAGATGTTCTGGAGGTACAGCTTTTTGAGCGCTTGCCCCGGGGCATGCGGCCAACCTGGTATGGCGAAACCATGATCCGGCATGCGCGCATGGCACTGGCCAGCCTGAACCAGGCACATGACGAGCTGACCGCACTCAAAACCGGCCACTTCGGCCAGGTCGGCATCGGCGCCATCACGTCGCCGGGCCTGGCCTTGTTGCCGTCTGCGGTGGCCGTGGTCAAACAGGAGCACCCGAGCCTGCGCATTTCGCTGGATATCGAAACCAGCCCGGTGCTGCTGGAGCGGCTGGAGCAGGGCAAGCTCGACATCCTGGTGGCACGCCTCTTTGCCGAACACGACAAGACCAATTTGCGCTATGAGCCCCTGGTCGAGGAGCCGGTGTGCGCCATGGCGAGGCCGGGACATCCACTGCTGGGTGTGTCTGGCCTCACCCTGCGCGACGTGGTGGCCGCCGCCTGGATTGTGCCGCCCGCGGGCAGCGTCCTGCGGCACCGGTTCGAGCTGATGTTCCGCGAGGATGGGCTTGCTCCACCCATCAACGTGGTGGAGTCTTCAGCCCTGCTTTTCATCACGCGCATGCTGCAGCAAAGCGACATGGTGGCCGTGGTCGCGGCCGATGTGGCGCGGTATTACGCCGCGCACGGTATCGTCTCGGTACTGCCGCTGGACATGCCCTGTCACATGGACGCCTTCGGCATCATTACCCGCACCGACCGGCTGCCATCGCCAGCCGCCAAGGTCATGATGAAAGCGCTGAAGACAGCGAGCCTGACACTCTATGGCCGCAGGCTGGAGATGGACTAAAAGTCTTCGCGACTCAGGCCAAGGACACCGCGGAACCGGCTTTGCCGGGCCGCCAGTGTCGCCCCCTGAGGGGCTGAGAGCCGCGGCTCCAAGCCTGCCCGCGCAGGCTTGGACGGCTCCGAAGAGCCGTCGCGTCTGGCGGCGGTACGGGGCGCCGAAGGCGCCCCGGGGGGATTGTTAAACCCAGCCGGCATCCACCGTGAACTCCTGCGCTGTGCACATGGCGGCGTCATCGGATGCCAGGAACAGCACCATGCGCGCGATGTCGTGGGGCAGCAGCTTGTCGGGCAGGCATTGGTTGCGCTGGAGTTCCTTCTCGCCTTCGGCATCCAGCCAGAGCTTGATCTGCCGCTCGGTCATGACCCAGCCCGGCGACACGGTGTTGATGCGGATGCGGTCCCGGCCCAGCGTTTTCGCGAGGCCGCGCGTCAGGCCGTTCACCGAAGATTTGGCGATGGCATAACAAGGGTAGCCTGCGCCCTTGCCTTGCCAGCCGGTGGAGCCCAGGTTGATGATGGAGCCGGCGCCGAGGCGCTGCATGCCCGGCACCACCGACTGGATTGCAAAGAAGGCGGGCCGTTCATTGATCGCGATGCGGTCGTCGTAGTAGGCGGGCGTTACAGACTCCAGGCTGTGGCGGTCATCGCTGGCAACATTGTTGACCAGCACCGAAAAGTCGCCCAGCGTGCTTGCTGCGTCGGTGATTGCCGACTGCAGCGCGGCCACGTCCCGCACATCGCAGGCGCGCCACCATGGGCGGGCGTGCCCCGCATCTGCCAGCTCCTGCGCAAGCGCTTCACTGGCCTCCTTCGCGACATCGATGAAGGCAACGCGCGCGCCCTGCTGCGCAAAGGCTGTCACGATGGCGGCGCCTATGCCGCTGCCTCCGCCGGTGACAAATACCGACCGCTTGTTCAGGCTGGGAAAGACGGAGAGGGTCTCGCTTGCGGGAGCGGCACGCATGGGGGCAGAGCTGGAAATGTTTGACATTGCAAGTTGTGTATCAATTAATATAAAAAGAATAAGTTTCCAACATCACTATGCATTGATATCATCCACCGCGTCAAGAGGCCACCGCACAGCCCCGCAATACGGAGACATTAGTGACATTGATTCCAGACACACCCGCGGGCATGCATCAGCAGCGGCCGGCCATGTTGGTCCCCGGCAAGGTGCATTGCGTCCATCCGGCGGGCGCCCTGCTGGGTGAGGGTACCTTGTGGTCGCCGCGGGAGCAATCCCTGTATTGGGTGGACATTCTTGGCTGCCGCCTGCACCGCTTTCACCCCGCCACCGGCGCGCGCAGCAGCTGGGCCTTTGACGAGGAAATTTCCGCGCTGGCCGAGCGGGCGCATGCGCCCGGTCTGATCGTGACCCTGCGGCGCGGCTTCGCGCTGTTTGACCCCGCTTTGGGCGGCGAACCACACTACCTGCACCAACCCGAGGCTACGTTGCCGGGCAATCGCTTCAACGATGGCAAGTGCGATGCGCAAGGCCGCTTTTGGGCGGGGACGATGGACTTTGACTGCGTGGCCCCCACCGGCGCGCTGTATCGCTATGACCCTGATGGCCGCTGCACGCGCCATGAAGAAGGTTTTGCGGTGACCAACGGCCCCACCTGGTCCGCCGACGGTCGCACCCTGTATTTCAACGATACCGTCAATGGCCGCATCCATGCGTATGACTTCGACAGCGCGGCGGGAACCTTGTCAGGCGGCAAGCGCCTGTGGCTGGCTTTTGCGGCCGGCGACGGCGTACCCGACGGCATGACCACCGACGCCGCCGGCCGCCTGTGGATTGCCCATTGGGGCGGTGCCTGCATCAGCTGCCATGACCCGGTCACTGCACAGGAGCTGTGCCGCGTGCCGCTGCCGACAAGCCATGTGACCAACTGCGCCTTTGGCGGGCCGGACATGCGCACGCTTTTCATCAGCACGGCACGCACCGGGCTGACGCCCGCGCAGCTCGCAGACCAGCCGCTGGCCGGCGGCCTGTTCGCGGTGGCGATTGACAGTCCGGGTCTGCCTGCCGGTTTGTTCGGCGCCTGATATCACGAACAAAACACCATCTACCTGCCCTCACCGTGAAAGATCTTCAATGACCGATTCCGCACATCCTGTAGTCTGGCTGCGCCACGCCGGCCAACGCCTGGGACTGGTTCCCTCGCTCGGCGGCAGTGTGGCTGCCTGGCAGCTTGACCGTCCGCAAGGGCCGCTGGACCTCTGGCGGCCTTGGGACGGCAAAACGGACGATCTCTACCAGACCGCTTCGTTTGCCATGGTGCCGTGGTCCAACCGCATCAGCGGTGGCGGCTTCACGCATGAGGGGCAATTTCACGCCATGCGCCCGAATCGCGCGGGGGAGCCCTATCCCATTCATGGCGACGGCTGGTTGCAGCCATGGCAGGTTTCGCAGCCGGCTGCCGACACCCTGGTGATGACGCTGGTGTCGTATGGGTTCGACGGCAACCCCTATGACTACGAAGCCGTGCAGACCTTCCGGCTGGTTGATGGTGGGCTGAACCAGAAGCTGCAGGTGCGTCACCTGGGCGTCAAGCCGCTGCCGTATGGTTTGGGCGTGCATCCCTGGTTTCCCCGCACCCCGCAAACACGGATTACCGCGCAGGTAGAGGGCCTCTGGCTCTGCGGTGACGATCCGCTGCCGGTTGCGCACACGACCGACTTTCCGGCAAGCTGGAACCTGAACGAAGGTGCGCCAGCCAACGGCCCGCTCATCGACAACGGCTACACAGGCTGGGGTGGCAAGGCCAGCATCGCATGGCCCGAGCTGGGCCTGCAGGTCACGGCCAGCATGCCGGACTTCGCGCGCGACGGCGGTGCTGCACAGCACTTCTGCCTGGTTTACCGGCCGCCGCAAGGCCCCGCGTTTTGTTTTGAGCCCATCACGCAGCCCATCGACGCCTTTCATCTGCCGGGGCAGCCAGGCCTGCGCGAGCTGGGGCCCGGGGAGCAGTTCTCGCTCAACATCCAGTGGCGCATCGAATCCACCGCCGCGCAGGGCTGAACGGCAATACAGGCTTAGACCGCGAACAGATGCTTAAACCAGGCCAGTCAGGCGGCGGGCTGCTTCGAGTACCGGTTTGACGTGGCGTTCTCTGTAACGGGTGTCGGGCATGGTCAGCGTCAGCGCGCCTGCCAGTGCGCCGCCAGCCCCAAACACCGGCGCTGAAATGCCTGCTACCTCGGCCAGGCGGTCACCCACGGCCGTGTAGTAACCCTGTTCGCGGATTCTGGCGTACAGCTGACGGTCTTTTGAGCCACCAGCCCTTACCCGTTCTGCGCCAAACGCTATCAAAATGCGAGCACCTGTGCCGCGGTCGGCGGGTAGCAGGTCGCCGGCCTTGATGTGGTCGCGGATCGGATGCGGCGAGTCCACGCGGTACAGGCACAGGCGGGCCTCCCCCTGGCGCACATGGTAGGCCGCGCTCTCGCCAGTGGCTGCCACCAGTTCACGCAGCACCGGCAGCACCACGCGGTCCAGCGAAAACGAGGCGGCGTAAACACCGTGCAGGCGCGCCACCTCGGCGCCCAGTGCGTAGCGGCCGTCGCCGAGTTTCTGGACCAGCCTCGCATGCTCCAGCGAAGCCAGCAGCCGCAGCACCGTGCTCTTGTAAAGCTGCGTGCGCTCCGCCAACTCTCCCAGGCCCAGTGAGATGTCGCCCGCCCTGAAGGCCGACAGCAGCGACAGGGCGCGGTCCACTGCCGCGGCACCGCCGGGAGCGGCATGGGCGTCTGCAACGGATTCGGTCTGGGCTTTGCGCGGCATGGCTCGATCTCCTGGGCTTTCGTGCCGGTTGCCTGCTTGACAGTGCTTGCAACCTGCTTCATCATTCCATCAGAAAGAATATAGTTCTATCTTACAGAATACCGGAAACGATGCAAACCACCCAGCCCAGCCAGGTGCTGATCAGTGAAGTCGGCCCGCGCGACGGCCTTCAAAGTGTTTCCCGCACCATGGCAACCGCCGACAAGCTGCGCTGGATCACCGCCCTGCATGCGGCCGGCCTTCGCGAGATTGAAGTGGGTTCGTTTGTTCCCGCCAGACTGCTGCCGCAAATGGCCGACGTGGCCGAGGTCGTGCGGCATGCGCTCACCCTGCCCGGCCTCACCGTGATGGCCCTGGTACCCAACCGCCGCGGCGCTGAAGCAGCACTGCAGGCCGGCGTGCACAAGCTGACCATGCCGGTGTCGGCCAGCGCGGCGCATTCGCTGGCCAATGTGCGCAAGACGCGCGAAGAGATGGTCGAAGAAGTGCGGGCCATTGCCGGCCTGCGCCGTGAGCTTGCACCGCAGGTCAAGCTGGAGGCCGCCATCTCGACAGCGTTCGGCTGCACGCTGCAGGGCGTAGTGCCTGAAGACGATGTGATCCGGCTGGCCGCCCAATGCGTCGCTGCCGGTGCTGATGAGTCGGGTTTGTCGGACACGGTCGGTTATGCCAACCCCGCGCAGGTGCGCCGCCTCTTCAGGCGCCTGCGCGCCGAGCTTGGCAACAAGGCAGGCGCTGCGCATATGCACAACACGCGTGGCCTGGGCCTGGCCAACTGCCTGGCTGCGTATGAAGAGGGCGTGCGCACCTTCGATGCTTCGCTGGGCGGCCTGGGCGGCTGCCCCTATGCACCGGGCGCGTCGGGCAATGTGGTCACTGAAGACCTGGTTTTCATGTTTGAAGCCATGGGCATTTCCACGGGTGTGGACCTTGCAAAACTGATGGCTGCGCGCGAGCCGCTCAAGGCCGGATTGCCGGGCGAACCGCTTTATGGCATGACGCCCGAAGCGGGCCTCCCCAAAGACTTTGTACAAGGACGTTTGCATGGCTGAAGCCAGCGTATCCGGCGAACAAGGCCTGCCCTATGCAGGCCTGCGAGTCGTCGAATTCACCCATATGGTCATGGGCCCGACCTGCGGCATGCTGCTGGCCGACCTGGGAGCCGAAGTCATCAAGGTCGAGCCGATCATGGGAGACAACACCCGCAAGCTGCTCGGCTCCGGTGCGGGATTTTTCCCCCTGTTCAACCGCAACAAAAAAAGCATCGCCGTCGACCTGCAGACACCCGAGGGCCGCGAGCTGGTGCTCAAGCTGGTTGCCACGGCCGACATCGTCAGCGAGAACTTCAAGCCCGGCACCATGAAGAAGCTTGGCCTGGATTACGCCAGTCTTTCGCAGCTCAACGAGCGCTTGATCTATGTCAGCCATAAAGGCTTTCTGCCGGGGCCCTACGACCACCGCACCGCCCTCGACGAAGTGGTGCAGATGATGGGTGGCCTGGCCTACATGACGGGCCGCGCTGGCGACCCGCTGCGTGCCGGCAGCAGCGTCAACGACATCATGGGTGGCATGTTCGGCGCCATAGGTGCCATGGCCGCACTGGCCGCACGCGAGAAGACGGGCAAGGGCCAAGAGGTGCAGGCCGCGCTGTTTGAAAACAATGTCTTTCTGGTGGCCCAGCACATGATGCAGTTTGCCGTGACCGGCCAGCCTGCCGCACCCATGCCCAGTCGCATTTCGGCCTGGGCGATCTACGACGTGTTCACGGTCAGGGACGGCGAGCAGATTTTCCTGGCCGTGGTCAGCGACACGCAGTGGGCCGTTTTCTGTGAGGCCTTTGGGCTGCAAGAGCTGCGGGCCGACCCGCGGCTGCTGACCAACAACGAGCGCGTACTTGCGCGCGAGTGGCTGATGCCCCTGCTGCGCTCGCACCTGGCCGGGCACAGCGCCTCCGAACTGGGCGCTGTGTTTGAAAAGCATGCGTTGCCCTTTGCGCCCATCACCCGGCCGCAGGATTTGTTTGACGATCCGCACCTCAAGGCCACGGGCGGGCTGGCGCCCATCACCTTGACTGACGGCGCCCGCGCGGGACAGGAAAGCGCCACCGTGCTGCTGCCGCTGACCCTGGGCGGCAAACGTCCCGGGGTGCGCCTGAACCCGCCCAGGCTGGGCGAGCACACGCGCGAACTGCTGCAGGAGCTCGGTTATGACGAGGACGCCATCCAGGCTCTGCAAGCCAACCGGGTGACGCGCTGAGTTTTGTTGCTATAAAAAATGTAGCTACTCGCGCACAGCTATAAAGGGCTGGTGGCACTTTTCATAAACAACTCGGCACACACGCTGCGCAGCCAGCGGGAGGCCGGGTCGTGGTGGTAGCGGGCATGCCAGTGTTGCTTCACGGTAAATCCGGGAATCGCCAGCGGGCAGGGCAGCACCTGGAGGCCGGCGGCGCGGGCCAGGGTTTCGCCGATGTGGCGCGGCAGCGTGGCGATCAGGTCGGTGGTGGACAAAATGGCCGAGAGGCCCAGAAAGCCCGGCAGCTCCAGCAGCACCCGGCGTGAGATGTTTTGTGACGCCAGGGCACTGTCCAGCAGCTGGTAGCCCGTGCCTGAGCTGATGCCGATATGTGCCTCAGCCTGGTAGACCGACAGGCTCCAGTCGGCGCCCAATTCGCTGCCCACCCGCGGATGCCGGGCATTGGCCAGGCAAATCCAGTCCTGACCGTACAGCGTCTGCTGGTAGAAGCCGGTGTCGAGCCAGGGCAGAAAGCCGACAGCCAGATCGGCCTCGCCTGCTTGCAGGGCATGCGCCAGGCCGGCATCGATACGCGCGGCTTCCAGCGCCACGCCCGGCGCCACCGCCCGCACGTGGGACAGCAGCCGGGGCAACAGCGTGACGTGGCTGGCGTCGGTCATGCAGATGCGAAAGCGCCGCTGCGCCGTAGACGGTTCAAAGGCAGCCTCTGACTGGGCCAGCCGCTGCAACCCGCCCAGCACTTCGCGCACCGTGGCAATCAGCATATCGGTGCGCGGCGTGGGCAGCATCCCCTCGGCCGTGCGCACAAACAGCGGGTCGCCAAGCTGCTTGCGCAGGCGCGCCAGCCAGATGCTGACCGTGGGCTGGCTTTGCCCCAGGGCCTCGGCCGACCGGGTGACGCTGCGGGTGGTGTAGAGCTGGTCCAGCAGCCGCAGCAGCTTGATGTCCAGCAGATCCAGGTCTTTTTCCATACTTCTATTGTTATACGCAATGATTAGTATTGCCTTCATTGCATGGACGACATGGGTGGGTCCACCCAGAATTCGCTCCTGAATCACGAAGGAGTTGTGCAGTGAAGATTTGTGTTCTGGGGGCCGGCGCGCTGGGCAGTGCACTGGGCGGCGTGCTGACGGAGGCGGGCCACGAGGTCTGGCTCATCAACCGCAATGCTGCGCAGGTCGAGGCCCTGAACAGCCGCGGGCTGATCCTGCGCGATGGCGGCATAGACCGTTGCGTGCAGGTGCATGCCGCGATCTCCGCCACGGGCGTGGCCATGGACACCGGTGCGGTGGACCTGGTGATCGTGCTGGTCAAGTCCTTCGACACCCGCCCGGCCATGGAGGCAGCCTTGTCGCTGCTTGGGCCGGACACGGTCGTTCTGTCGCTGCAAAACGGGCTGGGACACGAAGACATCCTGGGCAGCATCGTGGGCCGCGAGCGTGTGCTGGCCGGCAAAACTTATGCGGGCGGCACGCAGCTCGGCGCCGGGCATGTGCTGATTGGAACGCGCGGCAAGGACACCCACCTGGGCGAACTGGACGGCCGCATCACGGAGCGCGTGCAGCGCATTGCCGCCGCCTTCAACGCCGCCGGGCTCGACACCACCGTCAGCCGCAACATCATCGGCACCATCTGGGACAAGCTGCTGGTCAATGTGGCCACCGGCGCTGTCAGCGCCGCCACGCGCCTGCCCTATGGCGAGATGTACCAGGTGCCCGAGCTTGAGGCCTGCGGCATTGCGGCCGTGGCCGAAGCAATGGCGGTGGCGAAAGCCAGCGGCATCACGCTGGCCACCACCGACCCGCGCCAGCCGTGGGTCAAGGCGGGCGAGGGCCTGCCCTACGCCTTCAAGACCTCGATGCTGCAAAGCCTGGAGAAGGGCTCAATCACCGAGATCGACTTTGTGAACGGTGCGGTGGTGCACCAGGGCGCGAAATGCGGCGTACCCACGCCCGTCAACCAGGCCCTGGTGGCCTGCATCAAGGGTATTGAGCGCGCACAGCCTCGTCAACGCGATTCAAAAGAGCACACCATGGCCCCTCACAAACAAAAATCCTATGTAGAACACGTTGCGGTACGCGTCAAAGACATCCGGTGGCACATCAACTTCTTCCTGGAGGTGCTGGGCATGGATGCGCGCGAGGTCGACGGACCCGCCGACGCACCGCACCAATACTGGACGATCGGTGGCCTGCAGCTCATGAGTACGCCCGGCTTTGCCGCGCCGCCGTCCAACGACGCTGGCTGGCTGGCGCATCTGGGCATCATGGTTGACGACCTGGAGGCCGCCTTGACCGAGGCGAAGGCATGGGGCGTCAAGCAACTGCCCCAGGACCGCAACTGGCTGCAGCTGCCCGATGGCCTGGCCGTCGAGCTGATCCAGGCCAGCACCGGCAGCGTGTCTGCTGTATTGGCCGTCAATCCCAGAGCCACCACAGTCTGAAAGGCACCTCATGCCCAACCCCAACATCCAGTTCGCCACGCCGGAAAAATACTGGGACGACGCCAAGGTCGGCGACGAGTGCACCAGCCCGTCCTACACCTTCACCGCCGCGCGCATTGATGCCTACGCCGAACTCACGGGCGACTTCACGCCGGTGCATGTGGATGAGGACTACGCCAATGCCTCGCACTTCGGTTGCCGCGTTGCGCACGGCCTGATGGGGCTGTCGGTTGCCGACGGTCTGAAAACCCAGAGCGAATACCGCTTCCTGCCCGGCATGTCGCTGGGTTGGACCTGGGACTTCCTGCTACCCATCAAAGTCAATGACACGCTGCACGTGAAGTTTCGTGTGGCCAGCATGCGGCCTTCCAAAAGCAAGCCGGGCTGGGGCATCGTGGTGCTGCCGGCCGAGCTGATCAACCAGGCCGGGCAGGTGGTGCAAAAGGGCGAGCACCGCCTGATGGTGCCGCGCCGGTCATCGTCTGAAGAATGACTTGCTATTAAAAACATAGCTGCTTGCGCCCGATATACAAGGACGAACTCAGGTTTTTATGGATAAAACTACACAGGCGCTGCCGCTGGCGGGCATCCGCGTCGTCGATTACAGCCATTTCCTGGCCGGGCCCTATTTGTCGCGCTGCCTGGCAGCCATGGGCGCAGACGTCATCAAGGTCGAGCGGCCCAAGGAGGGGGATGCGGGACGCGCCCACGCTTACTTCATCAAGGGACAAAGCGGCTACTTTTTGCAGCAGAACATGGGCAAGAAGGGTTTGTGCATCAACCTCAAGGACCCGCGCGGCCTGGAAATGATGCACAAGCTCACCGACGCAGCTGATGTGTTCGTCGAGAACTACCGCCCAGGCGCATTGAAAAAACTCGGCCTGGGCTACGAAGAGCTGTCCGGGCGCAACCCTGGCCTGGTGTACTGCTCGATTTCCGCCTATGGCCATACCGGCCCCGACGCGCACCGTGCTGGCTTCGGCCTGATTGCCGAGGCCAAGAGCGGCATCATGGCGATGGTCGGCGAGCCCGGCGGCGTGCCGCCGCTGCTGCGCGTTTCACTGGGTGACATGTACACCGGCATCCACGGCGTGGCGGCGGTATGTGCCGCACTGCTGGGCCGCATCAAGTCGGGCAGGGGCCAGCATATTGACTTGTCCCTGTACGACTGCCTGGTGTCCATGCACGACTATGCGGTGCAGTGCTACACCCTCTCGGGCGGCAAGGAAATTCCGCAGCAAACCGGCCACGACATGCCGCAAAGCACGCTGTACGGCGTGTTTGCCGCCAGCGACGGCTACCTCGTGATTGCCGCGCAGGTCGACGACGCCTGGAAGCGTTTTGCCCTGCTGATCGGCGGTGAAGCACTGGCGCTTGATGCGCGCTTTCACAGCGCTGCGGGGCGCAATGAGAACCGTGCAGAAATACTCGCCCTGGCGAAAGGCTGGGTAGCGGGCCGCACTGTGGCCGAATGCCTGGCCGCGCTGGACGCGATTGATGTACCCAGCGCCAAAGTGCAGAACATCGAGGAAGTGCTGAACGACCCGCAAATTCAGGCACGCAACATGGTGATTGAGCAAGACCACCCGGTGCTGGGAAAAATACGCCTGCCCAACCTGCCTTTCAGGTTTTCGGAGTGCGACACCTCGCCTGCCTGCGTTGCACCCGGCATGGGCCAACATAACCGCGAGATCGCCGCGAGCGTCGGTTATAGCGCTGCCGACATTGACGCGATGGAGCGCGACGGCGTGCTGTATGCAGAGGTGCAGCCATGACCGACCGCTATGCCGTCATCGGTAACCCGATAGGGTTCAGCAAATCGCCGCTGATCCACGGCATGTTCGCGCAGGCTAGCAGGCAGGACATGGAATACACGGCTATCGAAGGGCCGCCAGGCGGGTTCAACGGCGCCGTGGATGCCTTCCGCGCTCTGGGCGGCAAAGGCATGAACATTACCGCGCCCTTCAAGCTCGACGCCTTTGCCTATGCCACCGAACGCTCGGAGCGGGCGCAGCTCGCGGGGGCAGCCAATGCCATGAAGTTTGAAGGCACACGCGTGATTGCCGAAAACTTCGACGGCGTTGGCCTGGTGCGCGACGTCACGCACAACCTGGGCTGCCAGCTGCAAGGCAAACGCGTGCTGCTGCTGGGCGCCGGCGGAGCGGCCCGGGGCGCGTTGCTGCCGTTTCTCGCGCAGGCCCCGGTCGAACTGGTGATTGCCAACCGCACGGTTGCCAGGGCACATGAACTACAGGCCATGGGCGCGGCCCAGGCAAACGTCCGCGGCTGCGGCTATCCGGATCTGGCGGGGCAGACCTTTGACGTGGTGTTCAATGCCACCTCAGCAAGCCTGCGCGCCGAACTGCCGCCGGTGCCGGCGAGCGTGTTCGCTCCCGATTGCCTGGCCTACGAACTGGCGTACGGCAAAGGGCTCACGCCGTTTTTGCGCCTGGCGCAAAACGCGGGAACCCGGCGGCTGGCCGATGGCGTGGGCATGCTGGTGGAGCAGGCAGCCGAAGCCTTTGCATGGTGGCGCGGCGTGCGGCCCGACACACGCGCCGCGATTGAACGCATCACCATTGCGCTGGTATGACATGAGCTCAGCCTGCCCCCTATACTGCGCGAATGGACGAAACAGTACATTCGCAGGCAGCTTCGGCCAAGGTGCGTGCGCGCAAAAGGAAGGCCCCGGTTGTGCAGACGGCCACGCGCACCAACGACCCGGCACGCACGATGGCCGGGATCCTCGAAGTGGCTACAGCCGAATTCGCCGAGAAGGGCCTGAGCGGCGCACGCATCGACGAGATCGCGGCGGCCACCCGGACCAGCAAGCGCATGATCTATTACTACTTCGGCAGCAAGGAGGGGCTGTACCTCGCCGTGCTGGAGGAGTCGTACCGGCGCATGCGCAGCATCGAGGCGGAACTGCACCTGGAAGACCTGCTGCCGGAAGATGCGCTGCGCCGCCTGGTGGGATTTACCTTCGACCATCACCACAGCAACCCGGGCTATATCCGGCTGGTGATGTCCGAGAACATGGAGCGCGGCAGCTACCTGGCGCAAAGCAAAATCATCCAGCAACTCAATGTGCCGGCCATCGATGCCATCCGCAAGCTTTACGAGCGCGGCGTGGCGGCGGGCATATTTCGCACCGGCCTGGACCCGATCGACATCCATGCGTCGATTTCTGCGCTGACATTTTTCAATGTGTCCAACCAGCACACCTTCGGGCTGATCTTCAAGAGCGACACGCAGTCGGGACGCGCCATGACGGCGCGGCGCGACAGCATCATCGAAATGATCGTGCGCTTCGTGCGCAAATAAGTTCCGGATCGCCGCCGGCCAGGGGCGGGGCATGTCGGGTTTCTACCGATTCGTTTAAAACTAACTAGTTCGTACATTATGGGTTAAGGCAATCCTCAACAGGCTTGGCGCTGGACGGCCGCGCGCGCGGCCACGCATAAAAAGGAGACAACATGGACAAATGGATAAACCGGTTTTGCCGGGTACTGGATGGCGTGATTGCGCTGTTCCTGGCACTGATGGTGGTGCTGGTGTTCGGCAACGTGGTGTTGCGCTATGGCTTCAACTCGGGCATCAATCTGTCAGAGGAGCTGTCTCGCTGGCTGTTCGTCTGGCTGACCTTTCTCGGTGCCGTGGTGGCAATCAACGAGCGCGGGCATCTGGGCACCGACATGCTGGTGGGGCGGCTGGGGCCCAGGGGCAAAAAAATATGCCTCGGCATCAGCTATCTGCTCATGCTTTTTGCCTGCTGGTTGATGTTCCGCGGTGCGTGGGAGCAGGTCAAGATCAACTGGACCACCACCAGTGCCGTGATGGAGGTTTCCATGAGCTGGTTCTATGGCTCGGGCATGGTGTTCGCCGTGCTCGGCGGCCTGTTGCTGCTGCGCGACCTGGTCCGGCTGCTCAGCGGCAAGACCGGGGACGGCGAGCTGATGATGATCAGGGAATCCGAAGACCAACCGCACGAAGGAGGTCCGGCATGACCATCGCTATATTCCTCGGATCGCTGCTTGCCGCCATGGCGCTGGGCATCCCGATCGCGTTCTCCCTGCTGCTGTGTGGTGCTGCATTGATGTGGCATCTCGACATGTTCGACGCGCAGATCCTGGCACAGAACGTCGTGAACGGCGCCGACAGCTTTCCGCTGCTGGCCGTGCCCTTTTTCATGCTCGCCGGAGAAGTCATGAACGCGGGCGGCCTGTCGCGCCGCATCGTCAACCTCGCCATGGCCCTGGTCGGCCACATCAAGGGCGGTCTGGGCTATGTCACGATCGTGGCGGCAGTCATCATGGCGGCGCTGTCGGGCTCTGCAGTGGCCGATGCGGCTGCGCTGGCGTCGCTTTTACTGCCCATGATGGTGGCCGCCGGCCATGACAAGGCGCGCTCTGCAGGGCTGATTGCATCGGCGGGCATCATCGCGCCGGTCATCCCGCCTTCGATTGCCTTTGTCATCTTCGGTGTGGCAGCCAATGTGTCAATTTCCAAATTGTTCCTGGCCGGCATCTTTCCAGGTCTCTTGCTGGGGTTGTCGCTGTGGCTCACCTGGTGGTGGCTGGTGCGCAAGGAAGTGGTGAAGGCCCCGCCGCGCAAGAGCCGTGCAGAAGTCCTGGTGGCGTTGAAGGAGTCGACCTGGGCGCTGGTGCTGCCGCTGATTGTGGTGTTCGGCCTGAAGTTCGGCATCTTCACGCCGACCGAGGCCGCCGTGGTTGCCGCGGTGTACGCAACGCTGGTTTCCGTACTCGTCTACAAGGAACTCACGCTCAGGAAGCTCTACCCGCTGTTCGTGGGCGCCGCCAAGACCAGCGCGATCGTGATGTTCCTGGTGGCTGCGGCCATGGTGTCGGCCTGGCTGATCACGGTGGCGCAGATACCGGGCCAGGTGGTTGCCCTGTTGCAGCCGCTTCTGGACAGCCCGAAGTTGCTGATGCTGGCCATCATGGTGCTGGTGATGGTGGTGGGAACCGCGCTGGACATGACACCCACCATCTTGCTGCTGACGCCGGTGCTCATGCCGGTCGTCAAGGCCGCCGGCATCGACCCGGTGTACTTTGGCGTGCTGTTCATCATCAACAACGCCATCGGGCTGATCACCCCGCCGGTGGGCACGGTGCTGAACACGGTGGCCGGGGTGGGCAAGGTGAGCATGGACGAAGTCACCAAGGGCGTGTTGCCCTTCATGTGGGCCCAGTTCGCCATCATGTTCCTGATGGTGGCTTTTCCGCAAATCGTCATCATCCCGGCGCGCTGGTTCTACGGCGGCTGACAACTTTCCGTGCTGCCGGGCGTGCTGGGTACGCCACGGCCGGCAGCCACGTCAAAGCGTACCGTGACACCTCATCCCCTCAAAAAACCGGAGACAACCATGAAACGCCTCTTTATCAAATCCGTCCTCGCCACCGTCGCCCTGGCGGCCTTCGGCATGGCCTCGGCCCAGGACATCAAGGAACGCACCGTCAAGTTTGCTACGCAAAACCCGGACGGCCACCCGATTGTGATGGGCATGAAAAAATTCGCTGAAACCGTGGCAGCGAAATCGGGCGGCAAGATCAAGGTCAACCTCTTCCCCGGCGGTGTGCTGGGCGGTGACGCGCCGAACATCTCCGCGCTGCAAGGCGGCACGCTGGAAATGGTGGTGATGAATTCCGGCATCCTGGCCAGCCAGGCCAAGGAATTTGCCGTTTTTGATTTTCCGTTCATGTTTGCCAGCTCGCAGGAAGCCGATGCCGTGGTGGACGGGCCCTTCGGGAAAATGATGCTCTCCAGGCTCGATGCCAAAAACATCCATGGGCTGGCCTACTGGGAACTCGGTTTTCGCAACATCACCAACAGCAAGCGCCCCATCACCAAGGTGGACGACATTGCCGGCCTGAAACTGCGCGTGATTCCCAATGCCATCAACATCGATTGGGTGACCGCCCTGGGCGCCAACCCGACGCCCATGGCTTTTCCCGAGGTCTATGCCGCGATGGAACAGAAAGCCATTGACGGCCATGAAAACCCGTTCACGGTCATCAACGCGAACAAGTTCTACGAAGTGCAAAAGTACCTGGCGGTGACCAACCACCAGTACAACCCGCAAACCGTGATCGTCAGCAAAAAGCTGTGGGACATCCTGAGCAATGATGAGAAAAAAATCTTCTCGGATGCGGCCGCCGAAGCTGCTGTGTACCAGCGCAAGGCCTCGCGTGAACAGTCCGGCACTGCGCTCGAAAACCTGAAGAAGAACGGCATGCAGGTCAGCGAGTTCAGCCCCGCAGAAATGGCCAAATTCCGCGAGAAGATGAAGCCCGTGATCGAGAAGCACTCGGCCATCGTGGGTGCCGATGTGGTCGGCGCACTGCAGGCAGAGCTTGCCAAACTGCGCAAATAGGATTTCACGCCCGGCCGGCCTGGCGCGCCGGCCGGCCTGTTCTTTCATTCCGGTTCCGGGTATCTTTCCTTCATGAGCAAAATCCGCATTGCTGTCGCAGGGGCCGGTTACATCGGCCTGGCCCACATGGGTGTGGCTCAAGAGAGCCCTACCTGCATTCTTTCGGCCATTGTCGATCCCGCGCCGGCAGCAAAGGCCATCGCCGCCAAGGCGGGTGTGCCCCTCTACCAATCGCTGGACGAGCTGTTCACCAGAGACCGGCCCGACGGCGTGATCCTTGCGACGCCGAACCAGCTGCACGTGCCGCAGGCCCTGCAGTGCATCAAGGCGGGCGTTCCCATCCTGCTGGAAAAACCCATCGCACCCACGCTGGCCGAAGGCGAACAGCTGGTCAAGGCGGTCGCTGAAACGGGCGCCAAGGTACTGATCGGCCACCATCGCGCGCACAGCCCCATCATGGCCAAGGCGAAAGAAATCGTGGACTCGGGCCAGCTCGGCAAGCTGGTCGCGGTGATGGGCAGTGCCACATTCTTCAAGCCTGACCGCTACTACGACGATGCACCCTGGCGCCGCGAAGTCGGCGGCGGCCCCATTTTGCTGAACATGATCCATGAGGTGCATAACCTGCGCATGCTGTGCGGTGACATTGTGGCGGTGCAGGCTTTCTCCTCGAACGCGACGCGCGGCTTTCCAGTGGAAGATACGGTGGCCATCAATCTGCGTTTTGCCAGCGGCGCGCTGGGCAGCTTCATGTTGTCGGACACCGCCGCCTGCGCGCGCAGCTGGGAGCAAACCTCCCAGGAAAACAAGGCCTACCCAAGCTATGGCGACGAAGACTGTTACGTCATTTCCGGCACCAACGGAAGCCTGTCGGTTCCGACCATGCGCCTGAAAACCTACCCCAGGCCGGAAGATCGTTCCTGGTGGAAGCCATTTGACGAGAGCGTGGCCGACATGGTGCGCGACGATCCACTCAAGCACCAGCTGGAGCACTTCGGCGCCGTCATTCGTGGTGCAGCACCGCCGCTGGTCAGTGCCCGCGACGGCCTGCTGAACCTGCGCGTCACCGAGGCCATCGCCCAGGCCGCCCAAACCGGCCAGGTGATCGAGTTGCCCGTTGTTTAAGCAGCTCGACCCTCCCACATACAAATCAAATCACCACAAACAACGTCAACCACCAGGAAAGAAATCACCATGAAAGTGCTCATGCTTCACGGCATCAACCACAACATGTTCGGCAAACGCGACCCGGCGCAGTACGGCACCATCACGCTGGACGAAATCAACACCAGCCTGCAGGCTTTGGGCCGGGAGCTCGGCGCCGAGGTGGAACATTTCCAGACCAACAGCGAATGCGACATGTGCGAACGGATTCACCAGGCATTCACCGACAAGGTCGACGCCGTGCTGATCAACGCCGGCGCCTGGACGCATTACAGCTACGGCATCCGCGACGCGCTGGCCATCCTCACCGTGCCGGTTGTCGAGCTTCACATGTCGAACATCCACGCCCGTGAGCCTTTCCGCCATGTGTCGGTGTTCGCCGAAATCGTCAAGGGGCAGATCTGCGGCTTTGGCGCTGACAGCTACCTGCTGGCTTTGCGCGCCGCTGTTTCGGCGATCAATGCCGCAAGGGTTTCGTAAATCATCAGAAAGAGAGCGGCCATGTCACAGGAGTTCGCTGGAAAAGTCATCGTCATAAGTGGCGCCAGCCGGGGCATTGGCCATGGCATCGCCGCTGCGTTTGCTGCACGCGGTGCGCAGACCGTTTTGGCCGCATCGTCCATTGAGAACCTGAAGACTGCCGCGGATGCGATTGCCAGTACCGGAGCAATCCGCCCTGAGATATGCGCTGCGGATCTTCGAGGCGAAGAAGGTTGCAAAGCGGTATTCACCCTGGTGTCCGAAAGATTTGGGCGCTGTGACGTGTTGGTCAATTCCGCGGGTGCCACGCGCGCCGGTGCGTTTCTGGACCTTCCGGAGGACGCATGGCATGACGGCTTTGCATTGAAGTTCTTCGGCTGTGTGAACCTGTGCCGCCTGTTCTGGCCGATGCTGAAAACTGCGGGTGGGCACGTTGTCAACATCATTGGCGGCGCTGCCCGTACGCCCGACCCGGGCTTCCTGATCGGTGGGTCGGTCAACGCTGCGATGCACAACTTCACCAAGGGCCTGTCCGGTCTTGGAAAGCGGGACGGCGTCAATGTCAACGCCATTCTTCCGGGCTTGACTGAAACAGGCCGTGTAGCGCAGCTGTTTCAGCAGCGTGCAGCCGCAAGTGGAAAACCCGTCGAAGAAGAACGACAAGCGCAAATCGCACGCGAGGGACTCAGCCGGTTGGGTACGCCCGAGGATGTCGCCGCACTTGCGATATTCCTGTGTTCGGAGAGTGCCCGCCACATTCAAGGCACGGCCATCGCTGTGGACGGCGGTGGCACCCCTGGCCTGTATTGATCGTCAAAAGCGTCTTTGTTGCCGGCGAATGACCGTCAGCACTGATTATTCGGCGTTATTTTCAACAGCGGTTTTAACTGCAAATTTCTGGAATCTCCATGATCAACGGCCATACCGAACTCATCGCCCACATCGGCTACCCGACGCATTCCTTCAAGGCGCCGATGATCTACAACCCCTACTTTGAACAGGCGGGAGTGAACGCGGTGGTCGTGCCCATGGGTTGCAAGGCCGAAGACTACCCGGCCTTTCTGCGGTCGGTATCTTGCCTGGAGAATTTCCGCGGCGCGCTGATCACCATGCCGCACAAGGTCACGACAGTCGATTTGCTGGACGAAGCCACACCCACGGTACGCATCGCCGGCGCCTGCAATGCCGTCAAGCGCGACGCGAACGGCAAGCTCGTGGGCGACATGTTCGATGGGGAGGGCTTTGTGCGCGGTGTGCAGCGCAAGGGCTTTGATCCGCGCGGCAAACGTGCCCTGGTCGTCGGCAGCGGCGGCGTGGGCTCGGCAATCGCGGCTTCCCTGGCCAAGGCCGGCGCGCGCGCGCTGGGGCTGTGCGACGTCAATGCGGACTCTGCGCAGGCCCTGGCAGGGCGGCTACGCCAGCACTACACGGCACTGGAACTTTCCACTGGCTCCAGCGACCCGGCGGGTTACGACCTGGTGGTCAATGCCACGCCCATGGGCATGAATGAAGGCGATCCCTTGCCCATGGACGTTTCACGTATCGCAGCCAGCAGTTTTGTGGGCGAAGTGGTCATGAAGTCGGAAATGACCGCGTTTCTGGCGGCGGCCAAGGCGCGAGGTTGCACCGTGCAGGTGGGTTCGGACATGCTGTTCGAGCAGATCCCGGCCTACCTGGAATTTTTTGGCCTGCCGACCACCACACCGGACGTCTTGCGGTCGGTGGCACGGCTGAGTTATTAAAAAAGTGTAAGAGGACGCACGCACCGTGCTTCCTGGGTGGGAAGTGCTGGAATCAATGCTAAAAACGTCTGATTTCAGACGTTCATAGACATAATCCAGCATGGACAAACTCAAGCAGCTTGAATCGTTCGTGTCGGTTGCGACGCGCGGCAGCCTGACTGCCGCCGCGAACGCCGAAGGCGTGGCGCCGGCCATCATGGGTCGGCGGCTTGATGCACTGGAAGGCCGCCTGGGCGTCAAGTTGCTGGTGCGTACCACCCGGCGCATCACGCTCACACACGAAGGCAGCGCCTTTCTTGAAGACTGCCAGCGTCTGCTGATTGATTTTGCCAACGCCGAAGCCAGCGTATCGGCCGGCGGCGTCAAGGCCAGCGGGCATCTGCGCATCACCGCGCCGGCCGGCTTTGGCCGCCGCCATGTGGCGCCCCTGGTGACGCGCTTTCGCGAAGTGCATGCCGATGTCACGATCTCGCTGAACCTGAGCGACCGGGTGGTTGACCTGGCCGGCGAGGGTTTTGACTGCGCAGTGCGCGTCGGCGACATGCCGGACTCTTCGCTGGTGAGTGTGCGCATGGCTGACAACCGCCGGCTGTGCGTGGCCACGCCGGTCTACCTGGCCCGCCACGGCACGCCCCAGCACCCCAGCGAGCTGGCGAAATTTGACTGCCTGACGCTGTCCAGCGACGCCTCGCAAACGCGGGGCTGGGCGTTCCGGGTCCAGGACGAATTGATCCATCTCAAGCCGGGCGGGCCGCTCGACTGCTCGGACGGCCAGGTCCTGCATGACTGGTGCCTGGGAGGGTACGGCATTGCCTGGCGCAGCACCTGGGAGGTCGAGGCGGAAATTGCCGCCGGCCAGCTGGTGGCGGTGCTGGAGGATTTTGCCGCGCCGCCCAACGGTATTTACGCCGTATTTCCGCAACGCAAACACTTGCCCCTGCGGGTTCGCCTTTGGCTGGATTTTCTGAAACACCATTACAGCCAACCGGAGTTCTGGTGCTCGTCGCCAGCCGCCACCACCACAAAACCCTGACTGGAAAGGATCCCGACGATGGTTCTCGAATCTCTTTTGGCCTATGCCCACCTGCTGGCGATTCTCACCATGGTGGTTTTTCTGGCGAGCGAGGCGGCGCTGTGCCGCACCGAGTGGCTGAACGCCGCCGTGATCGAGAGGCTCGGCAAGATCGACATGGTCTACGGCATCTCGGCCGGCGCGGTGTTCCTGACCGGCCTGGCGCGCGTGTTTCTGGGCAGCAAGGGCGCGGCCTGGTACGCCCATAACCCCTTGCTGTACGTCAAGCTCGTCATGTTCCTGGTGATCGGGCTGATTTCCATCAAACCCACCATGATGTTTTCGCGCTGGCGCCGGGAGTTGCGCGCCAACGGTGCCCTGCCCGATTCGCTGGAAGTCAAACAAGCGCGGCGGCTGGTGATGGTGCAGGCGCACATCCTGCCGTTCATTCCGCTGGCTGCCGTCTTTCTGGCCCGTGGCTTTGGTTAGGCGCACGCCAGTGCTGCAGCCGGCGTCAGGCTGAAAACAGGCCGTGCACCAGCCAGAAGGCGGTGCCCCACATCATCAGCGCCACCAGCAGGTCCATGGCGCGCCATATGGCCGGCGTGTTGAGCCTGCGCCCCACGCACCACAGCGCCACCCCCAGGCCGGTAAACCACAGCAATGAACCCGTGATGGCGCCCAGGCCGAACACGGCGTTGTCCGGCCGGGCGTAAGCCAGTGATGCGGTGCCGATGACCACGGCTGTGTCCAGCCAGGCATGGGGGTTGAGCCATGACAGCGCCAGTGCCAGCCCGATGGCCTTGCGGCGCGGCATGGCCTCTGCGCCGGCCATATCGGGGTTCCGGGCAGACGCGTGCGCAGGCTGCAGAAAGCGCCGCATGGCCTGGGCGCCATACACCAGCAGCACCAGCGCGCCCGCGCCGGTCATGGCGCCCAGCAGCTTGTCGGAAAGACCGCCCAGTTGCGCGAGACCGGCAACGCCTGCGGCGATCAGGGCCACATCGGTCAGCACACAGACGGCGACGGTGAGCCAGAGATGCTGGCGCAGCAGGCCCATGCGGATCACGTGGGCGTTCTGCGGGCCTATGGCCATGATGAGCGAGAGGCTGAGGACCATGCCGGTCAGGAAGGCGGGGGCGGTGAGCGGGTTCATGGCCGCAAGTGTGTGCCAGGGCTCATAATAGTTAAATAGAATTAACTAAAACTAGCTTTAGTCAATTATTAATTAATTTAGTAGGTGCCTAACAACATGCTCGATGCCCGACAACTTGAAGCATTGGCCGCCGTGATTGAGCACGGCAGTTTCGGCGAAGCCGCCAAGGCCCTGAGCCTGACGCTGGCTGCCGTGTCCCTGCGCATCAAGTCACTAGAAAACGCACTGGGGCAGCGGCTGCTGGTGCGCGGCAAACAGGTACGCGCCACGTCGGCCGGTCAGGCTTTGCTCGGGCACACCCGGCAGGTTCGCCTCATGGAAGGCGACCTGCTGGCCGGGCTGCAGGGCGGGGGAAAGCCCGCGCGCCTGCAAAGCCTGAGTGTGGCGGTGAACGCCGACTCCCTGAGCACGTGGTTCTTGCCGGGCGTGGCCACAGCCCTGCACACTCACGGCCTGCTGCTCGATGTCGTGGTGGACGATCAGGATCACACCCACGAAGCCCTGAAAAGCGGAGATGTCACGGGCTGCGTTACTGCATTGGCGCAGGCTATGCGGGGCTGCGTGGCTGAACCGCTGGGCGTGATGCGTTACCGCTGCATGGCCTCGCCCGCACTGGTGGCACAGTGGAACGAGCCCGCGGCGGGCGGCAAGGCCGCACCGAACCGGCTGGCCCATCGCCTGCTGGCCAGCCCTGCCGTGATCTTCAACCGCAAGGACGCGCTGCAGGATACTTTTCTTGAACAGCATTTCGGGCTGCGCGACGCGCTGTACCCGCGCCACTTTGTGCCGGCGGTGGATGCGTTCGAGCTTGCGCTGGAGCTTGGCATGGGCTGGGGCATGGTGCCCGACCTGTTGCTGGCCGCGCGCACCCGCAAGCCGCCGCTGCAGGAAGTGCTGCCGGACAGCACGGTCGACGTGCGGCTGTACTGGCAGCACTGGGCACGTGAATCCGTTGCGGCGCAACGATTGACACAGGCGGTCAAGCAGGCGGCGCAAGGGGAGTTGCTACAGATGTGACGGTGTATTTGTAAGCAAAAAGTGCCGCTTGCGCTTTGCAGATGGGCGCAAGCAGCTATCAAATTAATAGCACTCATCAAGAAATCACTGACACAAAAAAAGCCCGCCATAACATCCATGGCGGGCTGGTTCTGTTTGATGCGGCCGGCTTACTTGCTGAGGCACTCTTTCATGAAGGCTTTGCGTTCGTCGCCTTTTTTGCCCTTGGCGTCGACGTTGCAGGTTTTCATTTTGGTTTGCTGCGTTGGTGCTTCTTTCTTGGCGCTCAGGCACTCTTTCATGAATGCCTTGCGTTCGTCGCCCTTCTTGCCTTCAGCGTCCTTGTTGCAGGTACCCATTTTGGTTTGCTGTGCGGTTTTGGCTGGAGCGTCCGCGGCGTGCGCCACCGGAGACAAGGCCATCGAGACGGCAAAAACGGCGGCGATCAGGGATAACGGCTTTTTCATGGTGGCTCCATTGGGTTGGGGAATCAGGTTTGAGTTCCGGCTGGAATTCCAACACATAACGCCGCGCCGGGCAAATTCGATGACCGGGCATTTACCGGCCCCGGACGGCGCATGGCTTAACCGTAAAATCAGACCATGCTCTCGATTAAAAAAGACCTGCTCGCGGCCCTGGCTGCGGGGCTGGAAGAACTTTCCCCCGGCGCAGGCGACAAAGCTGCCTTTGAATCCCCCAAGGTGGCGACCCATGGCGATTTCGCCTGCACGGCCGCCATGCAGCTGGCCAAGCCGCTCAAGCTCAACCCGCGCCAGGTGGCGGAAAACTTGCGTGCCATTTTGCTGAAGGCTCCGGCCTTCGAGCGCTGGGTAGACGCTATCGAAATCGCCGGCCCCGGTTTCATCAACATCCGCCTCAAGCCCGCCGCCAAGCAGGAGACCGTGCGCGAAGTGCTGGCCGCCGGCGCGCAGTTCGGCGTGCAGCCGGCCGACCCGGCACGCAAAATGATCGTCGAGTTCGTCTCGGCCAACCCGACTGGCCCTCTGCATGTGGGCCACGGCCGGCAGGCCGCGCTGGGCGATGCCATCTGCAACCTTTTTGCCACGCAAGGCGCCAAGGTCTGGCGCGAGTTCTATTACAACGACGCGGGCGTGCAGATCCAGACCCTGGCCACCAGCACGCAGGCGCGCGCCAAAGGCATCAAGCCCGGCGACGCCGGATGGCCCGAATCGGCCTACAACGGCGATTACATCGCCGACATCGCGGCCGACTTTCTGGCCAAAAAGACCGTCAAGTCGGACGACCGCGAATACACCGCCTCGGGCGATGTCGACGACATCGATTCGATCCGCCAGTTCGCCGTGGCCTACCTGCGCCACGAGCAGGACCTGGATCTCAAGGCTTTCTCGGTCAGGTTCGACAACTACTACCTTGAGTCCAGCCTGTACAGCTCGGGCCGTGTCGATAGCGCCGTGGCCAGACTGAAAGACGCCGGCAAGACCTACGAGCAGGACGGCGCGCTGTGGCTGAAGTCGACCGACTACGGCGACGACAAAGACCGCGTGATGAAAAAGAGCGACGGCAGCTACACCTACTTTGTGCCGGACGTGGCCTACCACCTGGCCAAGTGGGAGCGCGGCTTTAGCAAGGCCATCAACATCCAGGGCATGGACCACCACGGCACCATTGCCCGCGTGCGCGCCGGGCTGCAGGCCGCCGGCGAAGGCATTCCCCAGGGCTACCCCGATTACGTCCTGCACACCATGGTGCGCGTGGTGCGCAACGGCGAAGAGGTCAAAATTTCCAAGCGCGCCGGCAGCTACGTCACCCTGCGCGACCTGATCGAATGGACCAGCGCGGACGCCGTGCGCTTCTTTTTGCTCAGTCGCAAGCCGGACACGGAGTTCCTGTTCGATATTGACCTGGCGCTGGCACAGAGCAATGACAATCCGGTGTATTACGTGCAGATGGCGCACGCGCGCATCTGCTCCATCCTCACCATCTGGGCCGGCCAGGGCGGCGACGAAGCGAAGCTGAAATCCGTGGACCTGTCGGCACTCGACAGCCCGCAGGCCCAGGCACTCATGCTGCTGCTCGCCAAGTACCCTGACATGCTTGCCAATGCGGCCGCCGGCCTGGCACCGCACGATGTAGCTTTTTACCTGCGCGAGCTGGCGGCGAGCTATCACAGCTATTACGATGCCGAGCGCATCCTGGTAGACGACGAGGCCGTCAAGCAGGCACGCCTGGCGCTGGTCGCCGCGACTGCGCAGGTGTTGCACAATGGCCTCGCAGTGCTGGGCGTGAGCGCCCCGCGCAAGATGTAACCAGTAGCGAAAACCATGCGAATTTCAGGACAAGGCAATGAACGTGGGCAAGGTATGAATACACAACGAGGCGGAACCCTGCTGGGGTTGATCATTGGCGCGCTGATCGGCCTGGGCGCGGCGCTGGCGGTGGCGGTTTACATCACCAAGGTGCCGGTTCCTTTCATGAACAAGAGCCAGGCACGCAACCCCGACAGCGACGCTGTTGA
The DNA here is from genome assembly GCF_056405795.1 of Polaromonas sp. P1_F1. NCBI lineage: Bacteria > Pseudomonadati > Pseudomonadota > Betaproteobacteria > Burkholderiales > Comamonadaceae > Polaromonas > Polaromonas sp. P1_F1. The sequence continues at coordinate 92,548 of NZ_JBFUBJ010000009.1, read as the reverse complement.
AGCCAAGAAAAACAAGGACTGGAACCCGAACGCCCCGCTGGCCGGCAAGAACCAACCCAAGCCGCCGCCTCCGGCAGCGGTTGAAGTGCCTGGTGTTCCGGTACCCGACCCCTCCGCCGGGCCCGCCCCCAGGGCCGCCGCTTCGGCGCCGGCCAAGGTGGCCAAGCCGGCACCTGCCGATCCGCTGGGCGATCTGGCAAAAGCAAAGGTCGAAGGCCTGTCGTCCGGTCCGGGAGCGGATCCCTTCAGCTATTTCATTCAGGCCGGTGCCTTTCGCACGCCGGAAGATGCGGAACAGCAACGCGCCAAGCTGTTGCTGCTGGGCATGCAGGCCAAAGTGTCGGAACGCGAGCAGGCGGGCCGCACCGTGTACCGCGTGCGCCTTGGCCCTTTCGACAAGAAGGAAGATGCCGACAAGGCCAAGGAGCGCCTGGACAACAATTCCATTGAAACCGCGCTGGTCCGGGTCCAGCGCTGAAGCCCTCGTCCAACGATAGGCTGAACTTTTCACGAGGCTGGTGTACAAACCCCTATACCCCGCGCCACGAGGCATCCGCCAGAGGGGCGGTTTCCGGGCTATTTCTGTCATTCCAGGAGAAAAATCTGATGCAACGCCGTGAGTTTTCGTTTTCAGCCGCCTCGGCAGCAGCCGCCCTGGGCGGCGTCGCCGCCCTGCCCACCCTGGCGCAAGCCCAGGCCAAGGCCTTCAAGGACGGCGAGGATTACCTGACGCTGGACAAGCCAGCGCCGACCGAGACCGCCGCCGGCCGGGTCGAGGTGGTGGAATTCTTCTGGTACAACTGCCCCCATTGCAACGCCTTCGAGCCGCAATTCGAAGCCTGGATGAAGCAGATCCCCAAGGACGTGTCCGTGCGGCGTGTTCCAGTGTCCTTCCGCCCCGATTTCGAACCTCAGCAGCGCCTGTATTACGTGCTTGAGGCCATGGGCAAAATTGAGGAACTTCACAAGAAGGTGTTTGCTACGATCCACGTGGAAAAACAACCGCTCAACACGCCCGAATTGATAGCTGCATGGGCTGAAAAGCAGGGCCTCAACAAGGCCAAATTCGTTGAGTTCTACAACTCCTTTTCGGTCGCCTCCAAGGCGCGCAAGGCCACACAGCTGCAGGATAGCTACAAAGTGGCCGGCGTGCCGTCGCTGGGTATCGCGGGGCGTTATTACACCTCGTCGGACCAGACCCAAACCATGACCCGCGCGCTGCAGGTCACAGATCACCTGATCGCCCAATCCCGCAAGGCCAAATAAAGAAAGCGCCTGCGGCCGTGCGCCGCGCCAAACACTGGCTCACAAAACCCGCCCGATTTCCGGCGGGTTTTTTTATGCCCCTAATATTCCCCGTGCAAGCCATTCCCGGAGCTGGCATGGCTACAATGGCCCAACACCAAGCAGCAAGATTCGTGCCTTATGAAACACCCCATTTTTTCTTTCATCCTGCCGGTCATTCTGGTGCTGGGGGTGGCTTTCCCGGCCAGCGCCGAAAAAGCCGACCGGGACAAGCCCATGAACGCGGAGGCAGATGCCCTGCGTTATGACGACCTGAAGCAAACCAGTGTTTTTACCGGCAATGTGGTGATCACCAAGGGCACGACCATCGTGCGCGGCGAGCGCGTTGACGTCATGCAGGATCCCGAAGGCTACCAGCAGGCGGTGTCCATCGCGGCGCCCGGCAAGCTGGCGTTTTACCGGAAAAAGCGTGACGGCGTAGACGAATACATCGAAGGCGAAGGCGAACGCATTGAATATGACAGCCGTGCAGACCTGGTGAAGTTCATCAAGCGGGCGGTGGTGCGCCGCTACAACGGCGCCACCCTGGTGGACGAAACCACCGGCAGCCTGATTGTTTACGACAACAACACCGACGTCTTCACCGTGGATGGGGGCGCGCAAAATCGTACGGCCAGCAACCCCACAGGACGGGTTCGCGCCATGCTGTCACCCCGCGCGACAGCCTCGGCCCCCGTCGCGGCGCCGCCCGCAGGCCCCGCCCCGGTTCTGCGCCCCAGCACGACGCTGGGCAATGAAAAGAACTAGAAAGACCTGCACAGATGGATGTGGTGACTGACACTTCAGCGGCCCCGGCCGCTCCTGCCCTGACCCCCAGCCGCCTTGTTGCGCAAGGTCTGCAAAAATCGTACGGCAGCCGCAAGGTGGTGCAGGACGTTTCGCTGTCCGTGCAAAAAGGCGAAGTCGTGGGCCYGCTGGGCCCCAACGGCGCGGGCAAAACGACCTCGTTCTACATGATCGTGGGCCTGGTGCGCGCCGATGCAGGCGAAATTTCCATCGACGGCGAGTCGGTCGAGCACATGCCGATTCACCTGCGTGCCCGCCTGGGCCTGAGCTACCTGCCGCAGGAAGCGTCGATTTTCCGCAAGCTCACGGTCGAAGAAAACGTGCGTGCCGTGCTGGAGCTGCAGCTCGACAAAACCGGAAAGCCGCTGGGGCGCGCAGACATCGAGTCGCGGCTCGACGCGCTGCTGCAGGATTTGCGGGTAGATCATTTGCGCAACTCACCGGCACCGGCGCTCTCGGGCGGCGAGCGCCGCCGGGTCGAAATCGCGCGGGCGCTGGCAACCCAGCCGCGCTTCATCCTGCTGGATGAGCCCTTTGCCGGTATCGACCCCATTGCCGTGATCGAAATCCAGCGCATCATCGGTTTCCTCAAATCGCGCGGCATCGGCGTGCTGATCACCGACCACAACGTGCGTGAAACACTGGGCATTTGCGACCACGCCTACATCATCAGCGACGGCCATGTGCTGGCGCAAGGCACACCGTCCGAGATCGTGAACAACGCCGATGTACGAAGAGTCTATCTCGGCGAACACTTCAAGATGTGAAGATGGTTCCCCCCTGTTGTCGCTCACTTCGTGTAGCTCCCTCTCCCCCTCTGGGGACGGCGCCTGCGGCCTGGCGAAGCCAGTTCCGCGGCCCCTGCTGGCCGAAGACATGTCGTTTTATCTTTCCGCACATTTGAAAATCCAGTGAAACAAGGCCTGTCACTCCGCGTCTCGCAGCATCTTGCGCTGACGCCCCAGCTGCAGCAGTCGATCCGGCTGTTGCAGCTGTCGACGCTTGAGTTGAGCCAGGAGGTCGAGCAGATGCTCGACGAAAACCCGTTTCTGGAAGTGTCGGAAGAGACGGCGGTGCGCGAAGAGTTTGGGCTGGAGCACATCAACACGCCGGTAAGCCAGGACAGCCGCGAGTTTGAATCTGCTACGGATTCGATAGCTGGCGGCGCAGACGAGACTGGCGCTACAGCCCCGAATGACGCAGAAGTCAGTGCGGAGCCCAAGCTCGAGGAAAGCTGGGAAGGCGATGGCACGGTAGAAACCACGCCCGACGACAGCGAGTGGGGAAGCGACGCACCGGCGCGCAAGAACAACAATGAAGAGAGCGAAGCCGAGGCCTCCGACCTCACGGGCAGCCATGAGTCGCTGCAGGACCACCTGCACCGGCAATCGCTGAGCTTGCGCCTGTCGGAGGAAGATCGCGCCGCGCTGCACTTCCTCATTGAATCGCTCAACGACGACGGCTACCTTGAAGACAGCCTGGCGTCGCTCGCGGCCGGTCTTGCAAGAGATGACATGGCGCAGGCGGAAGAGCTGGAGCAGCGTTTTGCGATGGCGCTCAAGCTGCTGCACCACATGGAGCCTGCCGGTGTCGGTGCGCGCAACCTGGCGGAATGCCTGAGCCTGCAACTGCTGGACTGCAAGGACTGCGAAGAAACCCGCGCAGCCATTGCCATGTGCAAGCAGCCCATGGAGCTGCTGGCCAAGCGCGATGTCAAGCGCCTGTCGCACCTGTGTGGGTTCACCGAAGCCGCCATCAAGGGCGCCATCACGGTGATTGGCCGGCTCGACCCCAAGCCCGGGCGCCGCTTTGTGAACGTGGAGCGCAACCTGATCGTGCCCGACGTCATCGTCATCAAATCGGGCCGGGGCTTCAAGGTTTCGCTCAATGGCGACGTCATGCCGCGCCTTCGCGTGCACGACATTTATGCCAATGCCCTCAAGCAGCACAAAGGCCAGGGCGGCCAGGCGCTGCAGCAGCGCCTGCAGGAGGCCCGCTGGTTCATCAAGAACATCCAGCAGCGCTTTGACACCATCCTGCGCGTAAGCAGCGCGATTGTGGAACGGCAGAAAAACTTCTTCACGCACGGCGAACTCGCCATGCGGCCGCTGGTGCTGCGCGAAATCGCCGATGAACTGGGCCTGCATGAGTCCACCATCTCCCGCGTGACCACGGCCAAGTACATGGGCACCCCTTTCGGTACTTTCGAGCTCAAGTATTTCTTCGGTTCCGCACTCGGCACCGAAACCGGCGGCAATGCTTCCAGCACAGCGGTGCGCGCGCTCATCAAACAATTTGTCTCGTCAGAAAGCCTCAAGAAGCCGCTCAGCGACAACCAGATTTCCGAAATGCTCAAGGAGCAGGGCATTGAATGCGCCCGCCGCACCGTGGCCAAGTACCGCGAGGCGCTCCGCATCGCGCCCGCCAACCTGCGCAAATCACTCTAGCCGCCCAATCAGGCCGCGCTGCCCCGCCCCTCAAAGTCAGTCATGAATCAACTCCAACTCTTTTTACCGTGCGCCGCAGGCGTCGAAACCCTGCTGGCCACCGAGGTCAAGCGTGTCACCGGGATCGACGGCAAAGCCTGGCGCGCCGGCGTGCAGCTGCAGGCTTCGTGGCGCGACGCGTTGCAGCTCAACCTGCACAGCCGGCTGGCGCAGCGCGTGCTGATCGAGCTGCAGCACAACCAGTACCGCAGCGAACAAGACCTCTACAACGCAGCTGCCAACGTGGCCTGGGAAATCTGGTTCACGCCCAAGCAGACCTTCAAGGTCGAGATCACGGCCCAGCACAGCCCGCTGCAAAGCCTGAACTTCGCGGCGCTGAAGATCAAGGACGCGATCGCCGACCGCTTTCGCGCCAAGTTCGACGACGTGCGGCCCAGCGTCGACACGCGCTGGCCCGACGTGCGCGTCTACGTGCACCTGACGACGGACACCGTCACGGTCTACATCGACACCTCGGGCGAGCCGCTCTTCAAGCGCGGCTGGCGCGAAGACAAGGGTGATGCCCCGCTGAAGGAAACCCTGGCCGCCGCCATGATTGCCGCCAGCGGATGGGATCAGCTCTGTAAAGAAGGCGTGCCGCTCTATGACCCCTGCTGCGGCTCGGGCACCATCGCGATTGAAGCCGCGCAAATCGCCTGCAACATTGCGCCCGGCATCAACCGCCGTTTTGCCTTTCAGAAATACCTGCCCTTCCAGGGCCATGTCTGGGACGGCCTGCTCGACCAGGCCGAAGCCGCCATCACCGAACCTACAGCGCCGGTGTTCGGCAGCGACGTGTCTTTCCGCATGGTCGACTTTGCCGAACGCAATGCCGAGCGTGCCGGTGTGGCCAATGCGGTGGAATTCCGCGGCGGCGACGCCCTGCAGCGCATGCCGCCCGCGCCTTCGGGCGTGATGCTGGTGAATCCGCCTTACGGCGAGCGTATTGATGTGGCAGGTGTGGCCGGCATCACCGGCGTGCAGGGGCGCGACCAGCGCCGCCAGCAAGGACAGGCCGAAGGACGCGTGCAGCAGGACCACCGCAACCAGCCCATCGACGAATTTGGCCAGCCGCTGAACCGGGACAGCGGTGATCGGGGTGACACACGTGAAGAACCCGCCTTCGAGACATCGCGCGACCGCTCGGCGAACCCCGGCCGCGAGCAGGCACAAAACGCCTGGGGCGAAGAAGCGACGGAGTTTTTTCCACAACTGGCCGCGCACTGGAAGAAAAATTACGCCGGCTGGACCGCTCACGTGCTCACACCCGACCTCAAACTGCCCGGCAAGATGCGCCTGAAAGAATCGCGGCGCGTGCCGATGTGGAACGGTCCCATCGAATGCCGCCTGTTCCGCTTTGACATGGTGGCGGGCTCCGCACGCGGCAAGCCCGGCGCAGCCGCCCCCACCCCACCGAACGAGCCGGCGGCGTGACGGCCTCAGTGCGCCAGCCTGTCGTGCTGGACACCAACATCGTCCTCGACGTGTTTGTCTTCAATGACGCGGCAGCGCAGCCACTGAAAAAAGCGCTGGAGGCCGGCGAGCTCGACTGGCTGGCCACGCAGGCCATGCGCGACGAACTTGAGCGCGTGCTGGCCTATCCGCAAATCATTCCCCGCCTGGCGTTTTACGAATTAAGCGCCGGTGACGTGCTCGCCGCCTTTGACCGGCATGCTCGCCTGACGGAGGTGGCAGCCAAGGCCGGTGTCACTTGCAGCGACCCCGACGACCAGAAGTTCATCGACCTGGCGGTGACCGGCAAGGCCTTGCTGCTCAGCAAGGACCGGCATGTGCTTTCAATGAAGAAAAGGCTCCTGACCCAGGGTGTACGTGCGCAAGCAGCTATTTAATTAATAGCGACCCGTTCATGACCCGGAATGCCGTGAGAGGCGTTTAACCCGCAGCGCGCTCTGCGGAGGCGCCGGAGGGAACTGCCCCCGATACCGCCGCGGCATCACCCGTCACCGGCACACGGATGCCGTTGGCTTGCGCAGGCATGTGCCCACCCGGCCCCACGCCATTGGCGCGAAAACTGTGCGCGCTGGCCAGCGGCCAGTAGTAGCTGAACACCGTGTTCTGTTTTTCCAGCGAGCCCAGCAGCGCACCGGGCTCGACTTGCATGATGAGGTTGCTCAGCAGCCGCACCTCGGTATCGGTCAGGCGCCGCACGATGTGATGCGCGTTGACTTCGCGCGGGTGGCACAGGCCCGCGGCCTGCACCAGCTCCTGCAGCGCATGCAGCGTGCTGCGGTGGAAATTGCGCACGCGTTCGGCCTTGTCGGGCACCACCAGTGCCTGCTGGCGCACCGGGTCTTGCGTGGTGACGCCCGTCGGGCATTTGCCGGTGTGGCAGCTTTGCGCCTGGATACAGCCCAGCGCCATCATGAAACCGCGCCCGGCATTGCACCAGTCGGCGCCCAGCGCCATCAGCCGCACCATGTCAAACGCGCTCACCACCTTGCCGGCGGCACCGATGGAAACGCGGCTGCGCAGATTGACACCGATCAGCGTGTTGTGCACCAGCAGCAGGCCCTCCTGCAGCGGCGCGCCCACGTGGTCGGTGAACTCGACGGGCGCCGCGCCCGTGCCGCCCTCGGCGCCGTCCACCACGATGAAGTCCGGCGTGATGCCGGTCTCCAGCATGGCTTTCACAATCGCAAACCATTCCCACGGGTGTCCGATGCAGAACTTGAAGCCGGTCGGCTTGCCGCCCGACAGCTTTCGCAGTTTGGCGATGAAATGCATCATCTCGACCGGCGTGGAAAATGCACTGTGGCTGGAGGGCGAAATGCAATCCTTGCCCTGCGGTACACCGCGCGCCGCCGAGATTTCCTCGGTGACCTTCGGCCCCGGCAGGATGCCGCCGTGGCCGGGCTTGGCGCCCTGGCTCATCTTGAGCTCGATCAGCTTGACCTGTGGGTCGCGTGCGTTGGCGGCGAAACGCTCTTCGCTGAACGTGCCGTCCTCGTTGCGGCAACCAAAGTAACCCGAGCCGATTTCCCAGATCAGGTCACCGCCATGCAGCCGGTGGTGCTGCGAGATCGAGCCCTCGCCCGTATCGTGCGCGAAGCCGCCGAGTTTGGCGCCCTTGTTCAGCGCCATGATGGCATTGGCCGAGAGCGATCCGAAGCTCAGCGCCGAGATGTTGAACACGCTGGCGTGGTAAGGCTGTGTGCAGGGCTCCACCGAGGGCGAAGGATGATCGGGCGTGCCGCCTATCCAGACACGAAAGTCATGCGACGGCAGTTTGGTCGGCGACATCGAATGGTTGACCCATTCATAACCCTGCGCGCCAACGTCGAGCTGCGTACCGAACGGCCGGTTATCGGGTTCGCCCTTGGCGCGCTGGTACACCAGCGAGCGCTGGGCACGGGAAAACGGCGTGGCCTCGCTGTCGCTTTCGATGAAGTACTGGCGCATTTCGGGCCGGATGTACTCAAACAGGAAACGCATGTGGCCGATGACCGGGTAGTTGCGCAGCACGGCATGGCGCGTTTGCCGCAGATCGCGCACGCCCACGCACACCAGCACCACGCCGGCCACCAGCGATACCAGGGCCAGCTTCCCCACGCCAAAAACCATCAGGCCGAGCAGCCCCAGCAGCGCGGCAAGCCCGCACAGGGCCATAAAGGTGTAACGGACGGGGAACCAGGCATCCAGGCGCTGAAGAAACATGGTGGAGCTTCCGGGGGGAGGGGTCACAAAAGGGCACAAAACACAGGCATGCAGCCGCGATGCGCCAGATACACTTTGCATCATAAGAGCCTCATGTGACGCTCAGAACTGTTTTTTTCATGAAGCCCACCCCCAAATCCGTCATCCCTTCAAAGCCCTCGCCGGAGCCGGTTTTCCTGGAAGTCGAGGCGTTCGACGAACTCGATGCCATCCTCGACGACCTGCGCACCCGCTATGACGAAACGCCGCAGTGGGAATTCTGCGAAGGCTTCATGGCCGCCGTGATCTGCTCGCGCCGGCCCATCGAGGCAGCCGAATACCTGCCCGTGCTGCTCGCCGTCCCCGCTGAGGGCGAGGCACCGGATCCGGAAGGCGGCTCGTTCGCCAGCGACGCGCAACGTGAGCGCTTCCTCATGCTCTGGAACCAGCGCTGGCAGGAAGTCGAAACGGCGCTGGACGCCGAAGTGGACTCGCTCGAAGACGACAACTGCTACCACCCCGAGGTCATGGACATACGCGGCGCCGTGGCCGACATGCCGCCCGACGAACGTGCCGCTTTCAAGGGCGAAGACCTGCCCGCATTCGCGCAGGTCTGGGCGCTGGGCTTCATGTTTGCGGTGGAAAGCTGGCCCGACGAGTGGATGGCGCCGCGTGACAAAGACGCCGCCAAATGGCTCGACGGCGCCCTGCAGGCCGTGGTCGCCATGACCGAAGACGATAGCGCCCCGCCCGAGGTGTCACCCCTGAGCGAAGACGGCACGCCCAGCACCAGCATTGCCAGGCTCAACGCTTTTGGCGAGGCCATCTGGGCGGTGTATGACTTGCGTGAGTTGTGGAAGACCATGGGCCCCAAGGTCGAGACGGTGCGGGTGGAGGCCACGCCCGGGCGCAACGACCTGTGTTATTGCGGTAGCGGGAAGAAATACAAGAAGTGTCACGGGGCGGGGTAAAGGCCGGTGATCTGACGGCAGGTGTCCTTTGCCGGGTCCGGACGCACCGAGCGATCGCTATCAATTTCATAGCTTGTCGCGCCCTATTTAATTGACCTCGAGCCACTTTTGGACCTCAAGAACAAGGCTTGCGAGGCCTCCTGAACGCGCCAGAAGAAGGGATTTGCCCCGAAACTGAAACCAGACCCGGTTCAGGCTGTTTTCAGGGGAAGTTTTGGCCTTAAGTCCAATATGGATGGGCGCCAGCAGCTATGTTTTTAATAGCAACAACAAACACCGGTAAAACCCGCAGAGTTCAGCCGGTTGTCCACCAGGATATTCCGCCGAGCAGCAGGTCGTAACGCTTCACCCTGGAAGGCGGCGTCTGGACACTTTTTTGGGGCAACGGTGTTGGCTACGTGGGCGACGGCCAGGCGGTCCGCCGCCGGACCGCCGGTTTTCATGAAGTCAGCAATCGCGGAAAACCCGGGTCTTGACGCGCGCGGTCGGCGGCGCAGAATGCATCAGTCGCCCTGGACCGTTAACAGGTCCCTGACTTGTATGTACAAGTTACCGGCGGCAACCACCAGCGGCATGGGCATGATTCCTGCTCACCCCTGAGACCCCCGGGCGCGGCCGCCACAAGCGGTCAGGCGCAATGTTTGTTTGACTGTCCAACCGAAGGAAATCATCTTGAACCACATGCTTCCCCACCTCAGCCGCCGCGTTCTTTGCGCCACTGCCGCAGCCGCCATGCTGGCCTGCAGCGCCGGCGCAGTGCTGGCCGCCACGCCGAAGGACACACTGGTGCTGGCCTTCGGTTTCGATGACATCATCACCATGGATCCGGCCGAAGCCTTTGAGCTGTCCGCCGGCGAAATCATGGGCAACACCTATGACCGTCTGCTGCGCCTGGACGTCAACGACCCGTCCAAACTGGTGGGCGACGTGGCCAAATCCTGGACCGTCTCGGCCGACGGCAAAACCTATACCTTCGAGCTCAAGCCCGGGATCAAATTCGCCTCCGGCAACCCGCTCACGGCCGAAGAAGTGGCGTATTCGCTGCAGCGCGCCGTGATGCTGGACAAATCCCCCGCCTTCATCCTGACCCAGTTCGGTTTCTCCAAGACCAACGTCAAGGACAAGATCAAGGCCACCAGCCCGACCGTGGTGACCCTGGAAACCGACAAGGCCTATGCGCCCACCTTTGTCTTCAACTGCCTGACGGCCAACGTTGCCGGCATTGTCGACATGAAGCTGGTGCAGTCGAAAGAGGTCAACGGCGACTGGGGTTATGCCTGGCTCAAGACCAACTATGCCGGCTCCGGCCCGCTCAAGCTGCGCGAATGGCGAGCCAATGAAATCGTGGCGCTGGAACGCAACGACAACTACTACGGCGCCAAGCCCAAGCTGGCCCGCGTGATCTACCGCCACGTCAAGGAATCGGCCACGCAGCGCCTGCTGCTCGAAAAAGGCGACATCGACATCGCCCGCAACCTGAGCCCGCAGGACATCGCGGCGCTCTCGGCCAACAAGGACGTGAAGATGACTTCCACGCCCAAGGGCACGGTCTACTACATCAGCCTGAACCAGAAGAACCCCAATCTGGCCAAGCCCGAAGTGCGCGAAGCCCTGAAATACCTGGTCGACTACGATGCCATCGGCGACACACTGGTCAAGAACATCGGCGTGATCAACCAGAACTTTCTGCCGCAGGGCCTGCTGGGCGCCAGCACCGTCAAGCCCTACAAGCTCGACGTGGCCAAGGCCAAGGCGCTGCTGGCCAAAGCGGGCCTTGCCAACGGCTTCAAGGTCACCATCGACATGCGCACCATCCAGCCGGTGCAGGGCATCACCGAGGCCTTCCAGCAGACGGCCAAGCAGGCCGGCGTCGACATCGAGATCATTCCCGGCGACGGCAAGCAAACATTGACCAAGTACCGTGCCCGCACCCACGACATGTACATCGGCCAGTGGGGCGCCGACTACTGGGACCCGCATTCGAACGCCGATACCTTCACGCGCAATCCCGACAATGCCGATGACGCGAAGGCCAAACCGCTGGCCTGGCGCAATGCCTGGGCGATTCCCGAGCTGACGAAGCAGTCGGACGCGGCTGTGCTGGAGCGTGACGCCGGCAAGCGCAAGAAGATGTATGAGGACCTGCAGGCCGAGTTCCGCAAAACCAGCCCCTTCATCATGCTGTACCAGCAAACCGAGGTGGCGGCTTTCCGGAGCAACGTGGACGGCCTGAAGCTGGGCCCCACCTTCGACAGCAACTACATGTTCAACGCCTCCAAGCGCTGATAAGCCACCGACTTTGGCCATTCCCGACCCCACAGCCGCCGGCGTGGCGCCGCTCAGTGCGGTGACCACGCGCACGGCGGGCCAGCGCTTCACGCCGCACGCCAGGAGCTTCGGCAACTTCCTGGTGGTGATTCTGCTCACCTACCTGGGCCTGCTTGCGGTCACGTTCTTCATCGGCCGCGTGATTCCCATTGACCCGGTGCTGGCCATCGTGGGCGATCGCGCACCGCCGCATGTGATCGAGCGGGTGCGCCAGGAGCTGGGGCTGGACAAGCCGCTGTATGAGCAGTTCTACATCTACATCGGCAAGGTGCTCAAGGGCGACTTCGGCATCTCGGTGCTGACAGCCAACCCGGTGATGACGGACATCAAGCGCGCCTTTCCGGCCACGCTGGAGCTGGCGAGCCTGGGCATCCTGATAGGTGCGGGCCTGGGCGTGCCGCTGGGGGTATGGGCCGCGGTGCGGCGCGGCAAGCTGGTGGACCAGGTGGTGCGCGTGATCGGCCTGGTGGGCTATTCGGTGCCCATCTTCTGGCTGGGGCTGATGGCGCTGGTGGTGTTTTATGCGCGGCTGGGCTGGGTCTCCGGGCCGGGCCGGATCGACGTGAGTTATGAATACACACTCAAGCCCATCACGGGGCTGTTGCTGCTCGACACCGCCATGACCGGCGAGTGGGAGGCTTTTCGCAATGTGTTTTCGCACCTCATCCTGCCGGCTTCGCTGCTCGGCTATTTCGCGTTGGCCTACATCAGCCGCATGACGCGTTCCTTCATGCTCAATGAACTCGCGCAGGAATACGTGATCGCCGCGCGCGCCAAGGGCCTGTCGGAGTCGCGCATCATCTGGCGCCATGCACTGCGCAACGCCATGGTGCCGCTGGTCACGGTGATCGCCCTGTCGTACGCCGGCCTGCTCGAGGGCTCGGTGCTGACGGAAACCGTTTTTGCCTGGCCGGGACTGGGCCTGTACATCACCAACTCGCTGCAGAACGCCGACATGAATGCGGTGCTGGGCGGCACGATTGTGGTGGGCTCGATCTTTGTCGGCTTGAATTTATTGTCAGACGTCTTGTACAAGCTGCTCGACCCAAGGACGCGTATCCGATGACTTCAAAGGTTGCATCCCTGCGCGACTGGCTGAGCACCGACCGCCCTGCCTCGCGCCGCCAGGCCTTCATGGGCCGCATGTACCACGGCTGCCGCGATTTTTCGCGCAACCGGCTGGCGATGCTGGGCCTCTTCATCGTGCTGGGCCTGGTTCTCGTGGCGATTTTTGCCGACCTGCTCGCGCCTTACTCGGCATACACCGGCGACCTGCGCACCACGCGGCTGCTGCCGCCTTCGTGGGCACACTGGTTCGGCACCGATGACCAGGGACGGGACATCCTCTCACGCATCATCATCGGCTCGCGCATCACGCTGATGGTGGTGATTCTGGTGGCGGTGCTGGCCGCGCCGCTGGGCCTCATCGTCGGCACCGTGGCGGGTTATGCCGGCGGCTGGGTCGATGCGGTGCTGATGCGCATCACCGATATTTTTCTGGCGTTTCCGCGTCTCATTCTGGCGCTGGCGTTTGTCGCGGCGCTGGGCCCCGGCATCCAGAACGCGGTGATCGCGATTGCCATCACCTCCTGGCCGCCCTATGCGCGCATGGCGCGGGCCGAGACGCTGACGATACGCCAGACCGACTACATCGCCGCCGTGCGGCTGCTGGGCGCATCGCCCTGGCGCATCGTGCTCGGCCACATCATGCCGCTGTGCGTGTCGTCGGTGATCGTGCGCGTCACGCTGGACATGGCCGGCATCATCCTGACCGCCGCCGGGCTGGGTTTTCTGGGCCTGGGGGCGCAGCCGCCCATGCCGGAGTGGGGCGCGATGATCGCCAATGGGCGTCTTTATGTGCTGGACCAGTGGTGGGTGGCCGCCGCGCCCGGCGCGGCGATTTTTGTCGTGAGCCTGGCCTTCAACCTGCTGGGCGACGGCCTGCGCGATGCGCTGGACCCGAAGGCCGCCAAATGACGGGCGCCAACATGCCCCTGCTGGTGGTCGACGACTTGCGCGTGAGCTTTCCGCGCCGTGACGGCGGCATGACCGAGGCGGTGCGCGGCGTGTCCTTCACGCTGGGCCGTGAGCGCCTGGGCATCGTGGGCGAGTCGGGTTCGGGCAAGTCACAAACCGGCCGCGCCATCATGGGGCTGACCGCACCGGAAGGCCGCATCAGCGCCAGGCGTCTTGAGTTCGCCGGCATGGACTTGCTCAACTGCCCGCCCGCCCAACGCCGCGAATTGCGCGGCGGCCGCATCGCCATGGTGTTGCAGGATCCGAAGTTTTCGCTGAACCCCGTCATGACCATAGGCGCACAGATCGTGGAGACGCTGCAAGCCCATACCCGTGTTTCGTCGGCGGAAGCAAAAAAGCGCGCACTCGCCGCGCTGGAATCCGTGCGCATCGACGACCCGGCGCGCGTCTACAAACTCTACCCGCATGAGGTGTCCGGCGGCATGGGCCAGCGCGCGATGATCGCGATGATGCTGATCGCCGACCCGGACCTTCTGATCGCCGACGAGCCGACTTCGGCGCTGGACGTGACGGTGCAACTGCAGGTGCTGTCCATCCTCGACACGCTGGTGGCTGAGCGCGGCATGGGCCTGATTTTGGTCTCGCACGACCTGCGGCTGGTGTCGACCTTCTGCGACCGCATCCTCGTGATGTACGCGGGCCGGGTGGTGGAAGAGCTGGCTGCCGGCGGCCTGGCGAATGCGCAGCACCCCTACACACGCGGCCTGATGGCCTGCCTGCCGCAGCTGGGCGCGTCCACGCATCCGCTGGCCACGCTGGACCGTCAACCGGAGTGGGCGCTGTGAATGCCGTGGTTTCATCTGCATCGCTGGGCCTGGAAGTCAGCGGCCTGCGCGTGGTGTACGACAGCTTTGTCGCCGTCGCCGATACCTCCTTCATCGTGAACCCCGGCGAAAGCTTCGGCATCGTCGGCGAATCGGGTTCCGGCAAATCCACCGTGCTACGCGCCATCTGCGGGCTCGCGCCGCACACGGCCGGCACGGTCAAGTTGCTGGGCCAGGACAGCGCGCCCGGCAGCAAGGCCTTCAGGCGGCAGGTGCAGATGGTGTTTCAGGACCCGTACGGGTCACTGCATCCACGCCACACCGTAGACCGCATCCTCGCCGAGCCGCTGGCCATTCACGGCATCGACGACGCAGAGGCGCGCATCGAACGTGCGCTGGAAGAAGTCGGGCTGGGCACGGGCTTTCGCTTTCGTTACCCGCACCAGCTCTCGGGTGGGCAGCGCCAGCGCATCGCGATTGCGCGCGCCTTGATTCTCGAGCCGCAAATCCTGCTGCTGGACGAGCCCACTTCGGCACTGGACGCCTCGGTGCAGGCCGAGGTGCTCAACCTGCTCGAAGAACTGCGCCGCAGGCGCGGCCTGACTTTCGTCATGGTGAGCCACGACCTGGCCGTCGTCACGCACCTGTGTGAACGGCTGATGGTGATGCAGCGCGGCCAGACGGTGGAGATGCTGCCTGCGGCCGACCTGGCGGCACACAAAGTCACGAATGCCTATACGCTGAGCCTGATGGAGGCTTCCACCGGGTTCAAACGCCGCGCAGCGGCCGACGTATCCGCCACGGCGTAAATCGTTACCAGGCAGGTCTGGCGCGCCGCAGCGCCGCATGCTTTAATTTCTCTTCAACACCACACGCCACGCCATGATCCACTGGGAAGCCCACGCCTGCCTGCCATTGCACCCGGCAGCCGATTTTTCGCCGATGGACGCGTTGCGCACTGCGGGCGTGAACTATGTGTCCGTCAATGTCGGCATGGACATGAACCCGGTGGCGCAAATCATGGCGGTCATTGCGGCCTTCCGCGCGAAGATTGCCGCGAACCCCGAACGCTTGCGGCTGGTGTCCAGTGTGGACGAGATCCGCGAGGCCGCGGCGGCGGGCCAGCTTGCCATCGGCTTTGACCTGGAAGGCGCGATGCCCCTGCAGGAGCGGCCCGATATGGTGACCTTGTACCGCGAACTCGGCGTGCGGCAAATCCATTTCGCCTACAACCGTAACAACAGCGTGGCCGACGGCTGCCACGACGAAGCACGCGGCCTCACGCCGCTGGGTGTGCGCATGGTGCAGGCCGTCAATGAGGCCGGCCTCTTGATGGACTGCTCCCATACCGGCCGCCGCTGTAGCCTGGACATCATGGCTGCCTCGGCCAGGCCGGTGATCTTCAGCCACGCCAACCCGCTTGCGCTGGTGGAGCACGGGCGCAACATCACCGACGAGCAGATACGCGCCTGCGCCGCAACCGGCGGCGTGGTGTGCGTCTCGGGCGTCTCTGCCTTCCTGGGCACACGCACCCCCACAGCCGATGACATGGCGCGGCATGTGGCCTATGTGGCGGGCCTGGTCGGCGCGCAGCATGCGGGCATCGGCCTGGACATCAGCTTCCGGCAGGATGAGCTCAATGACAACCCTCCCGGCGACTACGATCCCACCTACTGGTGGCCCAAATCGGCTGGCTATGACCGCGCCGTACAGCGCATGACATACACGCCGGTTGAAACCTGGCAACTGCTGCCCGAAGCGCTGCGCCAGGTGGGCCTGAGCGCAACCGAGATCGAAGGTGTGATGGGCGACAATATGATGCGTGTCGCCGGCATCGCCTGGCAGCACGCATAAGAACCTCATAAAACTACCGGCAGCCCCCATGTCCTCCATTACCCTCCGCTTCCTGGCCGAACCCAGCACCGTCAACTTCGGCGGAAAAGTGCACGGCGGCACCGTCATGAAATGGATTGACGAAGCCGGCTACGCCTGCGCCACCAGCTGGGCGAAACGTTATTGCGTCACCGTGTCGGTGGGCAGCATACGTTTTCAGCGCCCCATCATGATCGGCGACCTGGTCGAAGTCGAAGCCCGCCTGGCCTATACCGGCACGACCAGCCTGAACATCTCGGTGGAAGTGCGCGCCGGCGACATGAAAGTCGGGCAGATGCAGGTCATCACCGAATGCCTGGTGGTGTTTGTTGCGGTAGACCTGGACGGCAAGGCCTTGCCCGCCCAGGAATGGCGGCCAGAGACCCCCGGCGACGTCGCGCTGGCCCAGCGCGTCAAAGCGCACCTGGATGCAGCCCGCTCCATGCAGCTGGGCTGACTTCACGTCTTGCGCGGATGCAGCCCAATGCTCTGACGGGCCGCGATCTGGCGGCCGCCCTCACGGTCGTCGTGCTGTGGGGCGTTAACTTCGTGGTGATGAAATTCGCGCTGCGCGATTTCACGCCTTTTCAGTTGGGCACGGCCCGTTATGTGTTTGCCGTGTTGCCGCTGGCGCTGCTGATCCGCCCGCCCAAAATCGCGTGGAAGTGGATCGTGTTCTACGGCCTTTTTCAGGGTGTGGGCCAGTTCGGCATCTTGTTTCTGGCGCTCAAGGTCGGCATGACCGCGGCGTTGGCCTCGGTGCTGCAGCAGACCCAGGTGTTCTGGACGGCGCTCTTTGGCTTTGTGCTGCTGCATGAGCGCGCCAGCCGGCCGCTGCAGGCGGGCCTGGTGCTGGCGGCGCTGGGCTTGGCCTGCTTTGCGCTCAACTACGTGGGCGCCAATGGCGCGGGCGCCACCACGCCGCTGGGCTTTGTGCTTACGCTGTGCGCGGCGGCCATGTGGGCCATGTCCAACATCGTGGCGCGTCGCGTTCAGCAGACCTACAGCGATTATTCGCCGCTGGCCTTTGTGGTCTGGAGCAGCCTGGTGGCGATACTGCCCTTTGCCGCTCTGTCCTGGGCCTTCGACCCCGAGGCCGCGCGCTGGCACTGGATGGAAGCGCGTGCCTCCAGCTGGGCCGCTGTAGCCTACCTTGGCTGGGCGGCCACCATTTTGGGCTACAGCCTGTGGACCAACCTGCTCAAGCGCCACCCGGCCAATCGCGTCGCGCCTTTCAGCCTGGGCGTGCCGGTGGTGGGCCTGGCCACCGGCATGCTGGTACTGGGCGAGGTTGTCACGCCCTGGCAATGGGCCGGCGTCGCGTTTGTAGTGGCCGCGCTGGCTTGTGTGATGCTGGGCGGGCTGGTGCTCAGGCCGCGTCCGCAACAGGCCTGACGCCCAGGAACCAGGCCGCCAGCAGCTCCAACGCGTAGCGCACCTTGGCCGGCTGCTCACCACGCCGCGGCGTGACGGCGTAGACCGGAACATCCGCCATGCGCCAGCCCGGCAATATCGGCAGCAAGCGGCCTTCGGTCATCGCTTTGCGGTCGTCCTCGCTCACACCCATGCTGATGCCCCAGCCGGCTATGGCCAGCGCATGCAGCGCCGTGACCTGCGAAGCCTGCACCCGGCCTTCCAGCCTCAGGGTTGCGCGTTCGCCAGACGGGCCCAGCAGCTCCAGCATGTCCGCGCTGTTGCTGCTGTTGGGTTTGCTGGCCAGCCAGTCGTGGCGCAGTAAATCCTGCGGCGTGGCGGGCCAGCCCCGTTCGGCCAGGTAGGCCGGCGAGGCGCATAGCTGGCGCGTCATATTGCCCAGCTTGCGTGCCACCAGGCTGGAGTCGGCCAGCTCGCCCACGCGCACCGCGATGTCCACGCGTTCGCTGATCAGGTCAACCAGCTTGTCGTCCAGCAACAGGCGCAGCGTGAGCCGGGGGTAGCCGCGCAGCGGCGCCAGCGCCGCTGCCAGCAGGCCGCCAAAGCCGGCCGGCGCGGCCAGGCGCAGCTCGCCTTCGGGTTCGTCGCGCAGCCGCACCAGCGCCTGTTCCGCCGAGCGCGCAGCCGCCACCATGGCGGCGCAACCAGCGTGGTAGCGCTCACCCGCTTCTGTCAGTGTCAGGCGCCGCGTGGACCGGTGCAGCAGGGCCAGGCCGAGCGACTGCTCAAGCTGCCGCAAATGCTGGCTCACGGCCGAAGGCGTCATGCCCAGCTGCCGCGCCGCCGCAGTCAAGGACCCCTTGGCAACCACCTCGGCAAAAATGGCCATGCGCTTGAGCTGGTCCATGGATTTATCGCTCATTAGTTAGCTCTACTTCACAGTGTTAGCGAATTTTGCCGTCTATTCAGAGCGTTGTGAAGTAATGACACTAGAGGCTCTTTTAACCCGCAGGAGTTTTTATGAACATCGCACTGATCGGCGCCACAGGTTTTATCGGCGCACCTATTCTTTCCGAACTGCTAAGCCGCGGCCACAAAGTCACCGTGCTGGCCCGCAACCCCGGCAAGGTCACCCCGCAAACCGGCCTGACCGTGGTCGCCGCCGACGCACTGAATGCCGGCCAGGTGGCCAAAGCCGCGGCGGGCCACGATGCCGTCATCAGCGCCTACAACCCGGGCTGGAGCGAGCCGAAAATCCACGACCTGCACCTGGAGGCCAGCAAAGCCATCGTGAATGGCGTCAAGCAGGCGGGTGTCAAACGCCTGCTAGTGGTCGGCGGTGCCGGCAGCCTGTATGTGGCGCCGGGCCTGCAGCTGGTGGACACGCCTGAGTTTCCCGCGCAATACAAGCAGGGCGCGCTCGCCGCACGCGAGGCGCTGAACCAGCTCAAGCTCGAAACCTCGCTGGACTGGAGCTTTGTCTCGCCCCCTATCGGCCTGGCACCCGGCGAGCGCACCGGCAAATACCGGCTGGGTGCGGACGATCTGCTGCCCGGCCAGGGTGACAAGCCGGCCGGTATTTCGGTGCCTGACCTGGCTGTGGCCATCGTGGACGAAATTGAAAACGCGCGGCATATTCGGCGCCGGTTTACGGTTGCCAATTAATAGTCTTATCGATCCCCGGACCAATAGACATGGGCGCAAGCAGCTATCCAATTAATAGCAATTTCTTTTGAGGTTGTGGCTGATTTTCAGGACGTGCTCTTTGTTGAGGGCGGCTAGCCGGGGGTAGCCCGGCAGCTACTCACTTTTCTTTTGCTTCGCCAAAAGAAAGTTACCTGCATGCCGGGCTACCCCCGGCCAGCAACTCTCAGTAAAGAGTACAACGCCGGGTAAGAAACCAGCCTACTTCAAAGCCTCACCCCGAGCCGCCTCCAGCACATCCCGAGTCTTCACCGCCTCGCGCCGCGCAGCCTCCGCAAAATCATCCGCCGAAGAGGCATACAAAATCGCGCGCGACGAGTTCACGATGATGGGAGCGCCGGACCGCCATCCCGCCTTCACGGTCGCCACCGCATCGCCGCCTTGCGCGCCCACACCCGGAATCAGCAAAGGCAAGGTAGGCGCCACGGCCCGCACACGCTCAATCTCCGCCGGGTACGTCGCCCCCACCACCAGCCCCAGCTGGCCATTGAGGTTCCACAGACCTTGCGCCAGACGCGCCACATGCTCGTACAGCAGCGGCTGGCCTTCAATCGAGGCGAATCGCTGGTTCTGCAGGTCGTCGCCGCCGGGGTTGGAGGTGCGGCACAACAGGAAAGCGCCCTTGCCTTCGTACTTCAAATACGGCGCGACCGAATCAAACCCCATGAAGGGCGAGAGCGTCACCGCGTCGGCACCGTAGCGCTCAAAGGCTTCCTTGGCATATTGCTCCGCCGTGCTGCCGATGTCGCCGCGCTTGGCATCCAGGATGATGGGCACTTGCGGCGCCACGCGGCGCATGTGTTCCATCAGGCGTTCGAGCTGGCCTTCGGCGCGGTGCGCGGCGAAGTAGGCGATTTGCGGCTTGAAGGAAATCACCAGGTCGGCAGTGGCGTCAACAATCGCCGCGCAGAAATCGTAGATCTTGTTGGCGTCGCCCTTGAGCTTGCCGGGAAATTTCGTGGGTTCAGGGTCCAGGCCAACGCAGAGCATGGAGCGGTTCTGGCGTTCTGCGGCGCCCAGCATGTCGAGAAAAGTCATGTCCCATTTTAAGCTCCCACGATCTCGGCAGCTTGCACTGTGCCCCTGATGGAGAACCCCCTGTATGCCAAACGCGCGATTGTCGCCAGTAGCTACCTGTCTGGCGTTTTACACGACGCAACAAAAAACCAGAGCCAGCGTCATGAGGATTTCACAGTGAATTTTTACGATCACCGCATTGCAAGTGCAGGAGGTCGTTGTGAATTTGCGGATCAGTCAAGGCGAATGCCCGCTGGAGATACCTCGTTCCAGGCTCGGGGCCGTGCCGGAGATGGGGTCTCCCCAGGGGCATGAGTGGATAGGTCATGGCCCTGTTGTTTTGCGGGGCATGGGGCGCAACTGGGCAGCGCTGGAGCGCTGGACATTTCAGCACCTTGCCCATCTGGGCGGGGCCAGGCCCGTGACTTTGGTGGTGGGTAATCGGGAGAGGTCCAGCACCCGGTTTGTGACGTCCACACTTGATCGCTATGTGGCACAGCTGGCGTTGCAGACAGCCGCGCAGGAAGAGGGCTCCCATATCGGATACCTCAAAGAGTTCGATCTGCTCAAGGAGATACCCTCATTGCGCCAGGACGTGGAACAAGATGCATGGTTCCCGCCGGGCAACATCGTCTCCAGCAGCGCGTGGATTGGCCCGCAAGGGGCACACACAGGCTTGCATTACGACCTGCTGGACAACCTGGCGGTGCTCACGCGCGGAGTCAAACGCTTTTATCTGGCCCGCCCCGGCACCGTGGAGCACCTGGGTGCGTTGTCAAAGAAGTATGACCGCTGGGCCAAGCTGGCATCGGTGGGCATGCGCGATCTGGCGCAAAGCGATGTGCCGGCAGACGCACTGTTTGCTGTCGATCTCTATCCGGGTGATGCCATCTACGTGCCTCATGGTTGGTGGCATGAGGTGGTGAATTTGCAGGCCAGCATTTTTCTGAGCGGATTTTTCGGCAGCAAGGCCCGGGTCGTTGGATTGTGGGTGGCCACAGGTGCCGTGCAGCTGATGCACGACTTTCAACTTTTGGGCACTCGCAATTGCTCCTGCCACTCAGGCGCCGCACGCCCGCCACCAGCCCCCGAAGTTCCGGGCCATCAACTCCTTTAACACCAACGCATACCGTTACCCATGACAACCAAACCGACCATCAAAAAGCACCGCTACATCACCCGCAATCTGCGTATCGGCGATATTCCAGCCTTGCTGGATCTGGAGCGCAAGCAATGGACGCAAGAGCAGCAAGCCACCGCAGAAGACTTTCGATCACGCATTGCCGCGCATCCCGATTGGAGCGGCGGTGCATTTTGCGCAGAAACGGGTGAATTGCTGGCGTCGCTCTTTTGCAAGCCCACCACGGAGACAGAGTGGGTCAACCCGGGCGACTGGCAAAAGAGTGCCGCCCTGGACGGCAAGGTGCCGAGGAACAAGCACGCCTCCCGCTGCCTGTTCGGCATCAGCCTGACCAGCGTGGATGCCGGCGCTGCCTTGCAGCTGATCGCATTCAACTATCTGTATGCGGTGAAATGCGGCACTCGTGAAGTGTTTCTGGGATCTCCCATGCCCGGGCTCAAGCGTCATTTGCAACGAAAACCAGGCGCATCGGTAGAGGCTTATGCACGGACTACGCGGGCCGGTTTGCCGGTTGATCCACAGCTGCGCTACTACCACGGCAAGGGGTTTTGTGAGCTTGTGGCCGTGCGTGAGAACTACTTCCCCCACGAAGCCTCGTGTGATTACGGCGCCATTCTGAAATCCAGGGTGCCGTATCCATGGCTCACACCGCTATTTCGCTGGACACCCGTCCCGGTGTTGAGGTCGCTTGCCGCACTGGCGCCGCGCTACGCCATTCCAGAAGACGACAGGGTGCCAGCACGAACAGAGTCTGCCGCTGAGCCAGAGGCGGCGTAGCCGTTCAACCCGTGTTGCGCAGCCATGCCAGAACCAGCTCACTGCGCGTAGCGTGTAGCCTGTTCCCCCTCAAGGGGCGGCGCCTGGGGCCGGCGAAGCCGGACCCGCGGCCCCCGCTGGCGAAATACCCCCAGTGGTAGTGCCCAAAGAATTCTTCAAGCCAGCATGAGCCGCGGGACTGGCTTTGCCAGACCGCAGGCGGGCGGCCCCCTCGGGGGGCAGGAAGCTACACGAAGTGAGCGATCGTGGGGGCACAATAACTCGATGCAACTCTCCCAACGCCAACTCATCCTGCTGGTTCTGCTCACCCTCGTCTGGGGCCTGAACTGGCCGGTGATGAAACTGGGGATTGCGGACTTTCCGCCGCTGACGTTCCGGGCGATGTCGATCTGGCTGGGCATTCCGGTGCTGGGCATCGCCATGGTGGTGCTAAAGGTGCCGTTTGGGGTGCCGCGGGGCAAGTGGCGTGAGCTCTTCTGGCTGGCGGCGGCGAACATGTTTGTCTGGCATGCGCTGATCATCCTGGCAGTGAAGAACCTCAGCAGCGGGCGCGCAGCGATTCTGGGCTACACCATGCCGATTTTTTCGGCACTGCTGGGTGCCTGGTTTTTTGGCGCCAGGCTCAAGCCCCGCAACTGGCTGGGGGTGGCAGCTGCCGCGCTGGGCGTGGCGCTGCTGCTGTGGAATGAAATGACCAACCTGTCGGGCAGCCCCCTGGGTGTGCTGTGCGCGCTGGTGGCAGCTGCGGTGTGGGCGCTGGGCACGCAGCTGCTGCGCAAGACCACGATACCGGCCGCGACGCTGACGCTGTCGTTCTGGATGACGGTGATGACCGCCGTGATGCTGACCGTGTTGGGTGTCGTGTTTGAGATGCCGCAGTGGAAGGCACCTTCGCCCACGACCTGGGGCGCGATTCTTTACAACGCGGTGCTGATCTTCGGTTTTGCGCACGCGGCGTGGTTCACGCTGGCGCGCGCGCTCCCGCCGGTGGCTTCCACGCTGAGCGTGATGATGATTCCCATCCTCGGGGTGTTTTCAGGCGCGCTGGGCCTGGGCGAAGTGCTGCACTGGCAGGACTGGGCTGCCGTGGTGCTGATGGTGGTGGCGATTGCCTCGGTGCTGGCGCCCAGCCGTGGCGCAGTTAAGGCCTGATAAAAATCAGCCCGGGTTCGTGACCAAATTCATGGCCAGGCACAGGTCGTCCCAGGCCTTGCCCTTGTCGGCCGGGTTGCGCAGCAAATAGGTGGCGTCGTAGGTCACTACCATGCGGGCTCCATGCAGGCTGTGCAATTGGCCGCGCTGTTTGCCGAAAGGCTCTGTCGATTGCAACACCGCCTGCGCGGCCAGACGGCCCATGACGAGCACGACGTCGGGCTGCGCGCTGGCCACCAGGGCGGGCAGCGCTTCGGGCAGGCCGGCGCCCGCACCGGATGCCGCCTGCCGGACCAGCGGCGCCAGCAGCACCATGCCAGCCTTGTGCAGGCGCGTAGCGCGCAGCATGTTGTCGAGCAGCTTGCCGGCATCGCCTTCAAAGGGGTTGAAAGACTCCCGCTGCAGCGCAGCCGCCGGCGTTTCGGCCAGCACCAGCCAGCGTGCGCCTTCGGCATGGGCGGCGTCAGCGTACAGGGCTTGCGCGTTGCCCATGCGCCACGCTGCCGTCGTGCCGGGTGCAGCGGTTTCGCGCGCTTCGGCCAGCGGGCGAACCGGCGCCTGCACGGGCCGCACGGGCGGCGCAACCTCACGCGGCGTAGCGGACGTGGAAGGTGCACTGACTTTTTGATCAAATTCACTTGCAGGCGTTACTGACTGTGCGCCAGCAGCTACCAAATCAGTAGCAACGGCAGCTTCAGCAGGCGCAGCAGCGACCGGCAACCACACGCGTACACCCATTTCGCGCAGCATGGCGCGCTGGCGTTTGTCGAGGTCCAGGCTCATAGCGCCAGGCTCATGACGACCGCATCTTCGCGCGTGGAAGCGCCGTCCGGGTAGTAGTTGCGGCGCGTGCCGACATGGCGAAAGCCGTAGCGTTCATAGATGGCCTTGGCCCGCACATTGCTCACGCGCACTTCCAGCCACAGCCACTGCGCGCCCTCTCCGCGCGACCAGAGGGCCAGCGCATCCAGCATGATGCGGGCCCAGCCCTGGCGCTGGTGTTCGGGGGCCACGGTGATGTTGAGCAGGTGTACTTCGTCAACGCCCTTCATGGCCACAAAATAGCCCAGCAGCACGGCGGCGGGCGCATTGCCGGCGGTGAGCAGTTGCGCCTGGTAGCCGGCGTTGAGCGAATCGTTGAAATTGCCGTGCGTCCAGGGGTGGTCGTACGCGGTTTTTTCCACGCGCACCACCTCATCCAGCCATGCAGTTGTCATGGCTTCGAACTGGGCTTCGAGGGGCTTGAGGATGGCGTTCATGAAAGGGGTGGAGCGGCGGCCAGCTTGGCGGCCTTGACCTGGTCGCGCTCTTCGGTGGTCAGCGCTACTTTATCGCGAACGTAGAGCGGCAGGGCGAGGTCGGCGCTGACGCACAGCCCGGCAGCAGCCAGCTGCGGCGCCAGGCGCAGCATGGCGGTGGCGGTGGGCAGGGCCTCGGCCTGCGCAAATGCCGCAAGGCTGTCCGGCAACCGCCCGGCGTATACCGCAAAAACATTGCCCGCGAACAAACCGGCCGCAGTGTCAGGCACCAGGTTTTCAGGCCGGACCAGCCCGCATTCGCCGAGCGCCCGGCAGTGCCCGCCGCTGAACTCAAAACCCTGCACATACATTTCGTCCATGCGCGCATCCAGCAGCGCGGTGACGCGCAGGGTCGCATCGCCATCACCCTGCTGCTGAAAGCGCGCTTCTTCGGCCACAGCCATCAGCGTGTCGACAGGCAGCACGGGAATGCCGGCGCCCTGGTTGGCGCCCAGCGCCAGGCCTTGCGCCACCGCGCAGGCCGTGCGCAGGCCGGTAAAGGAGCCGGGGCCGCGCCCGAAGGCGATGGCATCCAGCTCGCCCAGCGCCAGGCCAGCCTCGGCCAGCAGCGCCAGGATGGCGGGGATCAGCGTGGTGGAAGCCTGCGCGCCGCCCGGGCCGTTGTGCTGCCAGACACGCGCACCGTCGGTCAGCGCCACGGACATGCGGTCGGTGCTGGTGTCAAAAGCGAGGAATTTCACAAGTTCAGGCATTAAATCGGGCTCCGGCCTTTATATATCGGGCGCAAGCAGCTATTAAATTCATAGCAATCTGCGGGTACCCGGAGGCTGCGGCGGATGGGTAGGCACTGATTATCCGCGCCAATGGCCGGCCACCCCGGCGCCCACCGGCAATGCCTTGCAGAACGCTCAACCGCGATAATCCCCGCATGACCCACGACTTGCTGCGCCCGCGCACGACACACACTGTTGCGCTGGCTGCCCTGGCGGCCATGGCAGCCCTGGCCGCAAGCCCCGGCCTGGCACAAACCGCACGCCTGCCGGCCCCGATTGAAAAAGCCCTGTCGCGCGCCAGGGTACCGCGCGATGCGGTGTCCATGCTGGTGGTGGAAGCCAGCAGCGGCAAACCGGTGCCGCGCCTGAGCTGGCGCGCCGATGTGCCGATGAACCCTGCCTCCGTCATGAAACTGGTGACCACGTATTCGGCGCTCGACGCGCTGGGCCGCGACTTCACCTGGAAGACGAAGGTGATACTGGACGGCAGCACCTCGGGCGGCCTGCTCAACGGCAACATGGTGGTGCAGGGCGGCGGCGACCCCAAGCTGGTCGTTGAACGCCTGCAGGCCCTGCTGGCCGAGGTGCAGGCCGGCGGGGCGCGGGCGATCCGCGGCGACATCGTGCTGGACCGCAGCGCCTTCAGCGTGCCGCCCACCGATCCGGGCGAATTTGACGGCGAGCCGCTGCGCCCCTACAACGCCCGGCCCGATGCGCTGCTGATCAATTTCAAAACCATCGTGATGACCTTCACGCCGGACCTGCCCAACGGCCGCGCGCTGGTGCGCTATGAGCCGCCGCTGGCAGGTGTGCAGGTGGGCGCGAGCGTGCCGATCGTACGTGTGGCGCGCTGTGGCGACTGGCGCAGCGAGCTGCGCGCCAGTGTTGAAAATCCCGTCAACATCGAATTCCTGGGTACCTATTCTTCGGCCTGCGGCGAAAAGGTGTGGCCCAGCGCCTATGCCGACCCCGTGAGCTTTGCGGCACGCGCCATCGAAGGGTCGTGGCGCCAGCTGGGCGGCCTGCTGACGGGAACGGTGCGCGACGCCACGCCGGCCGAGCTGGCCATGCTGCGCAGGACCGGCACCCTCTCGGGCGAAAAGGCCGCAGTGCGGTTTGAATACCAGTCGCCGCCACTGCTGGAAATGGTGCGCGACGTCAACAAATACTCCAACAACATCATGGCCCAGCACCTCTTTTTGACACTCGGGCTTTGGGCCGGCCTGGGCCAGCCCAAGGCCGGCACGCTTGAATCTGCGCGCGCAGCGCTCACCGCCTGGTGGCGCAAAAGCCTGCCCGGCAGCACGCCCCCGGTGATGGACAACGGCTCGGGCCTGAGCCGCGATGAACGCATCAGCGCCGCCAGCCTGTCGGCCCTGCTGCAGCACGCCGCAAAAAGCCCTTTTGCCGCTGATCTCGCCGATTCGCTGCCGGTGGCCGGCACCGACGCCACCATGCGCGAACGCGCCAGGCCGGTGGCCGGACTGGCTTTCGTCAAGACCGGCTCGCTGCGGGACGTGACCGCGGTTGCCGGTTATGCCAATGGCGACAGCGGCGCACGCTACATCGTGGTGGGGCTGATCAACCACCCGAACGCGCCCGCTGCGCGCCCGGCACTGGACGCCATGCTGGAATGGGCCGTCAAGGAGGGCAAGCGATGAACGCCACAGACATCGTGGGCTTTCTGGCAGCCGTGCTGACCACGGCGAGCTTTGCGCCGCAGGCCTGGCTGACCTTTCGCAGCCGCGATGTCAGCGGCATTTCACTGGCGATGTACAGCGCCTTTACCGTTGGCGTGGCACTCTGGCTGGCCTACGGCGTGCTGGCGGGCGCCTGGCCCATCGTGCTGGCGAACGCCGTCACGCTGGGGCTGGCGCTGGCCATTCTGGTGATGAAGCTGGTGTACGGGCGCGGTGACTGAATAGCCCGATGCCATACACGCCCCGCGCGGCAGGCACGGATGCTTCGTCGAAGTGCCTGCAAGTTATCCCTGCCGCCTGTGGACAAGGCTGTTGATGGCGGCGGGACTTGTGGACGAAAACACCGCTTGGCGCGGCATTGCGCCACAATGCCCGAAATTTGGGCAAACACCTTAGCGGCCTCCCGGGAAGGGCGCCTCAGCTCGCGGCAGCCCGCTGCAGCCGGTCGCGCACACCGTCCCACCCGGCATCGGCCGGCGGGTTTTCAATCCAGATCAGCTTGACGCCTTTGGTATCAAAGTCGCGCAACACGGCAAACAGTTGCTGTGCGGTGGCCAGTGCATCGTCGGGCATGCGGCGGTACAACACCTTGTCGGACTTGATGCGCACGATGCTGCGCGCGAAGACGGCGATGTGGGCCGCGTCGGCGCCCAGCAAATCGAGTGCGGTTTGTATGGGGCCGGCGTCCATCAGGCGCACCTTGGCGTCGGGCGCGTAGTGCGCTTCCAGCGTGCCGGAAGCACGTGGCGCATCGCCTGCGCCCAGGGCTTGCTGCTCAAATTCGTCCTTGCCCAGTACGGCTTCGCCGCATGCTGCTTCCAGTTGTGCGCGCGTGAGGATGCCGGGGCGCAGCAGCACGGGGCGCCCGCGCGTGCAGTCGACGATGCTGGACTCGATGCCGACATCACAGGGCCCGCCATCGAGCACCAGCAGGCTGTCGCCAAACTCTTGCTGCACGTGCTGCGCGGTGGTGGGGCTGACGCGGCCGAAACGGTTGGCGCTGGGGCCGGCCACGCCGGTGTCGCAAGCCTTCAGAAAAGCCAGCGCGACAGGGTGTGAGGGGCAGCGCAGGCCGATGGAATCCTGGCCGCCGGCCGCGGCCGCCGCCACGCCTTCCTTGCGCGGCAGGATCACGGTGAGCGGCCCGGGCCAGAAGGCTTTCATCAGGCGCGCGGCAAACGGCGGCACGCTGCTGGCGTAAGCGTCTACGTGTGCCGCATCGGCCACGTGCACGATGAGCGGATGGTCGGACGGTCGGCCCTTGGCTTCAAAAATTCCGGCGACGGCTTGATCGCTGGAAGCGTCGGCGCCCAGGCCGTACACCGTCTCCGTCGGGAAGCCCACCAGCCCGCCGGCCCGGATGCGGCGTGCGGCTTCAAGAATGGCCTCAGGGTCCGTACCGGGAAGAATCATCAGAGGGCGTCCAGGCCGGGCAGGCCCAGGATGGACGCAACCTGGCGTGCCGTGGCCTTGACTGAAGCGACGTCGGGGCCTGTGATGTTGAGATGGCCCATCTTGCGGCCGGTGCGGGCTTCGGTTTTGCCGTAGAGATGCAGGTGCGTGCCGGGCAGTGCCAGCACGGCCTGCCAGTCGGGCGTGCGCATCTTTCCGTGAGCGTCAAACCACACATCTCCCAGCAGGTTGAGCATGATGGCCGGTGAATGCTGGCGCGGCTGCGGCAGCGGCAGGCCGGCCATGGCATGCACCTGCAGGTCGAACTGCGACACGTCACAGGCGTCCATCGTGTAGTGGCCGCTGTTGTGCGGGCGTGGCGCCATTTCATTGACGATGAGCGCGCCATCGGCGCTGCCGTCGTCCACCAGGAAGAACTCGACGCAGAGCACGCCGACATAGTCAATGTGTTTTGCTATGGTTTTGGTAGCTGCTTGCGCACGACCAGCAAGCGCTGCAGGCATATTTCCTTCATAAGCTTGCGTCACCGCGAGGATGCCGTCGACATGCACATTCAGCTGGGGCGCAAAACTCACGACGCTGCCGTCCCAGCCGCGCGCCACGATGACCGAGCACTCGGCCTTGAGCGGCAGCATTTTTTCGAGCACACAGGGCACCTGCTTCAGGCCAGCCCAGGCGGTGGCCAGTTCGTCCGCATTCTTGACGCGGACCTGGCCCTTGCCGTCGTAGCCCATGCGCGCGGTCTTGAGGATGCCGGGCAGCAAGCCGGCCGGCACGGCCTTCAGCTGCCCGGCTGTTTCAATCACGGCGTAGGGTGCGCAGGTAACGCCGGCCAGCACGCCGGATTCAGCAGCGCTGGCGGTGAAGTGGGATTTTTCCTCGATGCGGTTTTGCGCGATGGCCACGGCGGCAGCGCCGGGTGCCACGGGCCGGCTGGCGGCCAGCGCCTGCAGCGCGCCGGCGGGCACGTTTTCAAATTCGGTGGTGACGGCGGCGCACAGTGCGGCCAGTTGGGTCAGCCCTTTTTCATCGCTGTAGCCGGCCTGGATGTGGTGATGGCTCACCAGGCCCGCGGGGCTTTGCGGATCGGGGTCCAGCACCGCCGTGAAATAACCCAGGCGCTGCGCGGCATGCACAAACATGCGGCCCAGCTGGCCGCCGCCCATCACGCCGAGGGTAGCGGGCTGGCTGGAGGCCGAGGCCGTGCCGGGAAAAATAGGCAACTCCGGCAGGCTGGAGGCGGCCCGGGAAGAGGTGGAGGCGGTCATGCGGGCGGCAACGTCATGGCGTGCGCGGCAGCGGTTTGCTCTGCACGGAAAGCCTGCAATTGGGCGGCCAGCGCCGGGTTGTGCAGGGCCAGCATGGCCACCGCGAACAGGGCTGCATTGGCTGCGCCGGCGTTGCCGATGGCAAAGGTGGCGACCGGAATGCCCTTGGGCATCTGCACGATGCTGTGCAGCGAGTCCACGCCCTGCAAATGCTTGCTGGCCACGGGAACGCCCAGCACCGGCACAGTGGTTTTGGCGGCCAGCATGCCGGGCAGGTGCGCTGCGCCGCCAGCGCCGGCAATGATGGCCTGCAAGCCGCGACCGCCGGCACCTTCGGCATAGGCAAACAGCTCGTCGGGCATACGGTGGGCCGACACCACCCGGGCTTCGTGCGCAATGCCGAATTGCGTCAGGATCTGCACGGCGTGCTGCATGGTCTCCCAGTCGCTGCTGGAGCCCATCACCACACCCACCAGGGGTTTTGCCGAATTGTTGCTTGTTGTCATGCGGGGACCTTCAAGGCCGGGTTGCAGGTTCTAACCCCATGATTTTAAGGGCAGGCCACCGCAAGGGCCGGGCCGTGCGTGCTACGCTCTTGCCTCTCAGGCGTCCAGCTGCGCCGACCCGGTTGAAAACCGGCCCCGATACCCCAACTCTGCCAGACCATGATCGACGTCACCATTGCCAACTTTGAAGCGGAAGTCGTTGCCGCATCCATGACCACGCCTGTGCTGATCGACTTCTGGGCGCCCTGGTGCGGCCCCTGCAAGTCGCTCGGGCCCATCCTTGAAAAAGTGGAAGTGGAATATGCCGGGCGCTTCAAGCTGGTCAAGATCGACTCCGACCAGGAGCAGCAACTGGGTGCCGCTTTCGGCATCCGGAGCATCCCCACCTGCATATTGATGATGAACGGCCAGCCGGTGGACGGTTTTGCCGGCGCCCTGCCCGAAGGCAAGGTCAAGGAATTTCTCGACAAGCATTTGCCGCCGGCTGAAGAGCAGCCCGAAGAGCAGGAACTCGCGCTCGAAGAAGAAAGCACGGACCCCACTGCCGTGCTGGAAAAACTCCAGCATGCCGTCGCCGCCAACCCGGCCGACGACAACGCCCGCTTTGACTATGTGAAGCTGCTGCTGCAGCTGGGCCGCGAAGACGACGCCAAGGTGGCGTTTGCGCCGGTGATCGCCCAGACCACGGTGGTGCGGCGTTTTGACTCGCTCAAGCGCTGGATGGATGCTATGGATTTTGTAGCTGCCGGCGCTTATGGAGTGGGCGCCGCAGCCGGTTTTGATGCAAAGATTACGGCCAACAAACGCGACTTCGAAGCACGTTTTGACAAAGCCCGCTGGCTCATGGCACAGCAGCGCTGGACCGAGGCGCTGGACGAGTTGCTGGAAATCCTGATGCGCGACAAGGCCTGGAGCGAAGACCTGGCCCGCAAGACCTACATCGCCGTGCTCGACGTCATGGAAGCGCCCAAGCCCAAGGTGGCTGATGGGCAAATCCCGCCGGAAGATGCGACCGTGGCGACGTACCGTCGGCGCCTCAGCAGCGTCGTCTTGAGCTAGGGCTTATTGGCCAAACAGCCAGCGCGTCAAGGCAAAAGCAAACCCGAACAGCGCGGCATAGCCTGCCACCTCAACGCTGAATTCACGGCGCGATTCGCGCCACGCACGAGCCCTTTCGACCAGCAGCCCCGCCAGCAAAGGGGCAAGCAGCAGATTGAGAATTTGCAGCCAGTGCAGGCGAATCGCCAGATGAGGCACCACCAGCACGGTGAGGAGGCCGGCGCCAACACCTGTAGCCACAGACCAGGCAGCTTCCTGCACGGGAGTGAGCTCATGGTCGCGTCCGTGCAGCTTGTACCAGGCCGCCTTGAAAACACCGCCAAAAAACTCACCGAAGAGCTGCAAAAACAGTTCACCGAAAAATTCGAACAGCAACTCGAGCAGGAACTCCATGGAGAGCGCCGGCGACTGCTGCCGTGCCTCAGGCCGTCAGGCGGGCCAAGGCTTCCTGGTACTTGGCAGCGGTCTTGGCAACCACATCGGCCGGCAGGTGCGGCGCAGGCGGGGTTTTGTCCCAGGGCTTGCCGTTGATGCGTACGCTTTCAAGCCAGTCGCGCACAAACTGCTTGTCGTAGCTGGGCGGGTTCTGGCCAGCCGCGTAGGCCGCTTCATAGCCTTCAATCGGCCAGTAGCGTGACGAATCCGGTGTCAGTACCTCGTCCATCAGCGTAAGCACGCCATTCTCATCAAGGCCGAATTCGAATTTGGTGTCGGCAATGATGATGCCCTTGGTCAAGGCGAAGGCGGCGGCGGTGCTATAGATCTCGATGCTGATCTTTTTAATCTGCGCGGCGAGTTCGGGGCCCACAACCTTGACGACCTGCTCGTAACTGATGTTTTCGTCGTGCTCGCCGGCTTCGGCTTTGGCGGCCGGTGTGAAGATGGGCTCGGGCAGTTTGCCGGCGTTCTTCAGGCCCGCGGGTAGCGGTACGCCGCAGACGGCCTGGCTCTCCTGGTATTCCTTCCAGCCGCTGCCGGCCAGGTAGCCGCGCACCACGGCTTCGACCGGGATGGGCTTGAGGCGCTTGACCAGCATGGAGCGGTTCACGACCTGCGGCACCTCGGCCGGCGTGACCACGCTTTCGGGCGTCTCGCCGGTCAAGTGGTTGGGGCAGATGTGGCCGAGCTTGCCAAACCAGAACAGCGCCATCTGCGTGAGCAGCGCGCCCTTGCCGGGAATCGGCTCACCCAGGATGACATCGAATGCACTCAGCCGGTCGCTGGCCACCATCAGCAGCCTGTCTTTACCCACGGCGTAGTTGTCGCGCACCTTGCCACGCGCGAGCAGGGGCAGGGAGGTCAGGGCGGAAGTATGGAGAGCAGGAACTGTCATCAATGGATCCATGTCAATTGAACCGGTGGCTCAGGAACGGCTTGGAGAATTGTGAGCCGTACTTGATGGAAGAAACGCTGGCAAGTGCCGGGTGCGAGAGCACGATGTCCGAGGGCGCCGCAGACCATTCGCCGGCGCGCTTGAATTCGGTCCAGTAGCTCAGGCTCGAAGGCGAGGAAGAAGCCGGCTCGATCCAGTATTTGCTGAGCTGCGCATTGCCATTGCTGAATTTGTAGATCACGCTGGCCGTGCCGGTGCGCGCGATGGCGGCTGCAATTTGCAGGTACCAGCCTTCGGAAACATCAGGCGGAACACCTGAAGGATTGATGGTCTTGTAGAAAGCTTCACCGGCCAGGATAGGGTGCTTACCCTCCGACTGTGCGATGCAGACGGCAGTGGATCCCGTCACGACAAGGTAGCCGGCATCGCGCTCATGGCCGTGGATCACTGTGGTTCCCCGCGGCAACGGAAGCTTCCAGTTACCCAGCACCGCCGTAGTGCTGCGCTCGGTCCAGGACGGCATGCAACGTTTCGCGGTGGCTCCAAAATTCTCGCGCGTCAGGGTCACGGTTTCGAACTGCCCGGACAACTGCATCTGGGCGTACGGCACGAAACCTGTTTTTTCGACGATCGGCCGCTGTGGCGCCGCACACGATGTGAGCAGCATGACAAACGGCACCAAAGCAGCCGCCCTAAGCGACACGAAGGAAAGTGGGAACACAGGCGCCCTCAAGTAAATGCCGCT
The DNA here is from genome assembly GCF_056405795.1 of Polaromonas sp. P1_F1. Taxonomy (NCBI): domain Bacteria; kingdom Pseudomonadati; phylum Pseudomonadota; class Betaproteobacteria; order Burkholderiales; family Comamonadaceae; genus Polaromonas; species Polaromonas sp. P1_F1. The sequence goes on along the minus strand of NZ_JBFUBJ010000009.1, from coordinate 59,124 downwards.
TTTGCAGCCGGCCAACGCCGGCACTCGTTACGGATGCCTGTCGCGATAGCGTTGAAGTTTAATGCACGACCTGGGCGAGCTCGCCCTTGGCGTACTTGGCGGCCACGACCTGCAGGGCGTCACCCTTGATCTTGGCGCCCTGGCCTTCACAGCCGAATTCGATGTAGCGCTGCTTGCACAGGGCCTTGGCGGCTTCGCGGGCGGGCTTGAGCCACTCGCGGGCGTCGAATTTCTCGGGGTTTTCAGCCAGGAACTTGCGCACCGCGCCGGTCATGGCCAGGCGGATGTCGGTGTCGATGTTGATCTTGCGCACGCCGTGCTTGATGGCTTCCTGGATTTCCTCGACGGGCACGCCGTAGGTTTCCTTCATCTGGCCGCCGTACTGGCGAATGACAGTCAGCATTTCCTGCGGCACCGAGGACGAGCCGTGCATCACCAGGTGGGTGCTCGGGATGCGCTTGTGGATTTCCTTGATGCGGTCGATCGCCAGGATGTCGCCGGTGGGCTTGCGGGTGAATTTATAGGCGCCGTGGCTGGTGCCGATGGCAATCGCCAGCGCGTCAATTTGCGTGCGCTTGACGAAGTCGGCGGCCTGCTCGGGGTCGGTCAACAGCTGCTCGCGCGTCATGGTGGCGTCGGTGCCGTGGCCGTCTTCCTTGTCGCCCTTCATGGTCTCCAGCGAACCCAGGCAGCCGAGCTCACCTTCGACGGTAACTCCGTATTTGTGGGCCAGCTGCGAGACCTTCTTCGTCACCTCGACGTTGTATTCATAGCTGGCGATGGTCTTGCCGTCGGCTTCGAGCGAGCCGTCCATCATCACGGACGAAAAACCAAGGTCGATGGCGCCCTGGCAAACGGCAGGGTTCTGGCCGTGGTCCTGGTGCATGACCAGCGGGATGTTGGGATACATCTCGATAGCCGCCTCGATCAGGTGTTTGATGAAGGGTTCACCGGCGTACTTGCGGGCGCCTGCGCTGGCCTGCAGGATGACGGGCGCGCCGGTCTCTTTGGCCGCTTCCATCACGGCTTGCACCTGCTCAAGGTTGTTGACGTTAAAAGCCGGAATGCCGTAGCCGTTGACTGCCGCATGGTCCAGCAGCTCGCGCATAGAAACGAGTGCCATGTGTGATATCCCCAGAAGTTAGAAAAACACTGCCAAAAGGCGGGTTCCTCGCGAGGGCCGTGCGGCGTAAAAGCCGCCTGGAAACGCCCGTAACCACGAAGTAACCGAAGCCTTGATTCTAACGTTTACCCGAATAGGGTGGGATAACCGAACTTGTGTCTGAATGCATGCCGTAACTGCTTGTAAGCGTTGCCCACCCCCGTCCAGGCTCACTGCGTGTAGCCTGTTCCCCCTCAAGGGGGCGGCGCCTTGGGCCGGCGAAGCCGGACCCTTGGCCCCTGCTGGTGGAATACCCCGCTGGTTGCGCTCAAAGAACTCTTCAAGCCAGCATGAGCCGCGGGACTGGCTTTGCCAGACCGCAGGCGGGCGGCCCCCTCGGGGGGCAGGGAGCTACACGAAGTGAGCGACCGTGGGGGCCATATCTTTAAGCTACCCTGCAGATCTTCAGCATATTGGTGCCGCCCGGTGCGCCCATGGGTTCGCCGCAGGTGATGGCATAAATGTCACCGCTTTCGACGATGCCGCGTTTTTTCAGGTGCGCCTCGGCATCGCCGAGCGCGGTGTCGCGCTCGACACTCTGGTCCATCAGCAGCGGCCTGACATTGCGGTACAGCGCCATCTTGCGCTGGGTCGCCAGTTTGGGCGTCAGCGCGTAGATGGGGATATGGATACGGTGGCGGCTCATCCACAGCGCCGTAGAGCCCGAGTCGGTCAGCGCCACAATGGCTTTGCAACCCAGGTGGTGGGCCGTGAACAAGGCGCCCATGGCGATGGACTGGTCAATGCGGTCAAAGGTCATGCCGGTAAAGTCGGCGTCCAGTTTCACGTCCTCGGCTTTTTCGGCTTCGGCGCAGATGTTGGCCATCTCGACAATGGTCTCCAGCGGATAACGGCCGGCGGCGGTCTCGGCCGATGTCATGACGGCATCGGTGCCGTCGAGCACCGCGTTGGCCACGTCGCTGACCTCAGCGCGCGTGGGCACCGGGTTGGTGATCATGGACTCCATCATGTGGGTCGCGGTGATGACCACCTTGTCCAGCTCACGGGCCATGCGGATCATGCGTTTTTGCAGCGCCGGCACGGCCGCATTGCCGACCTCGATGGCCAGGTCGCCACGCGCGACCATGATGCCGTCGCTGGCCCTGCAGATGGCTTCCAGGTTCGGGATCGCTTCGGCACGCTCGATCTTGGCAATCAAGCCCGGCTTGTGGCGGTGCTCAGCACCGGCCACATTGCACAGCTGGCGCGCCATTTCCATGTCGCTGGCGTTCTGCGGAAAGCTCACCGCGACATAGTCGGCCTGGAAACTCATTGCGGTGCGAATGTCTTCCATGTCTTTGGCCGTCAGCGCCGGCGCCGTCAGACCGCCGCCCTGCTTATTGATGCCCTTGTTGTTGGACAACACGCCGCCGATTTTGACCGTCGCATGGACCTGCTCGCCCAAGACCCTGTCGACCGTCATGACGATCAGGCCGTCGTTGAGCAGCAGTGTGTCACCGGCCTTGACGTCGCGCGGCAGTTCCTTGTAGTCCAGGCCTACGCCGTTGATGTCACCAAGCTCGGTGCGGGACGCGTCGAGCACAAACTTCATGCCTTGCTCAAGCTGCACCTTGCCCTCGGCAAATTTGCCGACACGGATTTTCGGGCCCTGCAGGTCGGCCATGATGGCGACCTCGCGCCCGGCGCGGGTGGCGGCCTCTCGCACCAGCCTTGCACGATCGATGTGGTCTTGCGCCGTGCCGTGGCTGAAATTCAGCCGCACGCAGTTGACGCCAGCGCGAATCATCTGCTCCAGCAAGGCCGGATCGCTGGAGGCGGGGCCAAGGGTGGCAACGATTTTGGTGCCGCGGCGCTGCATCTTCATGTCTGTCTCCTGTAATTTAGTTTCTTATTTTTACACGAATGAGTTACGTGGCGGTTACCAAGCCATCGCCGCATCCGGGGTATTGGTCAGAAGCCGGAGGGGTGGCCCGCTGCATGCAACGTGTCGCGCCTTGAACCTGCAAACCGCGGTTTGCCGCATTTTGCAGGTAGCGCCTCAATGGCCCGCGCGCTTTTGCAGGATTTCAAAGGCCGGAAGCGTCTTGCCTTCCAGCACTTCCAGAAAAGCGCCGCCGCCGGTCGAGATGTAGTCGACCTGCTTTTCAATGCCGTATTTGGCAATGGCGGCCAGCGTGTCCCCGCCTCCGGCGATAGAGAACCCGCTGCTGTCCGCAACGGCGCGCGCAATGCCTTCGGTGCCTTTAGCGAACGCGTCAAACTCAAACACGCCGACCGGGCCGTTCCATACGATGGTGCCGGCCGCCTTGAGCTGCGCCGCAAGTCTCGCGGTGGTTTGCGGGCCGATATCAAGAATCAGGTCGTCATCGGCGACGTCAGTGGCCGCCTTGACGGTGGCCGGCGCGTCAGCGGCAAAGGTTTTGGCGGTGACAACGTCCGTCGGAATCGGCACCTCGGCGCCACGCGCCTTCATGGCGTCAATCACGGCTTTGGCTTCGGCCAGCAGGTCGGCTTCGGCCAGGCTTTTGCCGATTTTCAAACCGGCGGCCAGCATGAAGGTGTTGGCAATACCGCCGCCCACGATGAGCTGGTCAACATTGGCGGCGAGTGATTTGAGGATGGTGAGCTTGGTCGAGACCTTGCTGCCGGCCACGATGGCCACCAGCGGCCTGCGCGGGCTGGAAAGGGCTTTGGAGATGGCGTCCATCTCGGCGGCCAGCAGTGGGCCGGCGCTTGCCACGGGCGCGTACTGCGCAATGCCATAGGTGGAGGCTTCAGCGCGGTGCGCCGTGCCGAACGCATCGTGCACAAAAATATCGCAGAGCGCAGCCATCTTGCGCGCCAGCTCTTCGCTGTTTTTCTTCTCGCCCTTGTTGAGCCGGCAGTTCTCCAGCATCACCAGCTGGCCGGGTTTGACATCCACACCGTCCACCCAGCCGGAGGCCAGGGGAATGTCGCGCTTCATCAACTCGCCCATTCGTTTGGCCACAGGCGCCAGCGAATCGGCCGGCTTGAACTCACCCTCCACTGGCCGCCCGAGATGAGATGTCACCATGACCGCCGCGCCTGCGTCCAGGGCCATCTGGACGCAGGGAATCGAGGCGCGGATGCGCGTGTCTTCCGTGATGTTGCCGCTGTCATCCTGCGGCACGTTGAGGTCGGCACGGATGAACACGCGCTTGCCGGCAACTTTGCCGCTGGCGCACAGGTCGGAGAAACGGATGAAGTTCATAAATCGCTCGCACAATAAAAAAGGCTTTGGGCCACAGCGCCCAAAGCCCTAAATTGTAGGTGCCTGTATGTGCCTGGGCCCGTCAGACAAAGCCGGGAAAGCGTAAATTTAGGCATCAAATCGGCCTCCAGCCCACGCAGAACGAGCGCAAGCAGCTACTGATTTGATAGCAGTCGACACCAAACACGATGCGAAGCGAGTAACACCAAGGCCAGCAGGGGCCGCGGAACCGGCTTTGCCGGGCCGCAGGCGCCGTCCCCTGCAAGGGGAAAAGGGCTACACGCAGTGAGCCCGATAGGGGTGTGCTAATTTTTACCGTGGGGGCTCACCATCCAAACCCCATATGCAGCGGCAAATACACCGCCATGCCGGCCAGGATGGTGCCCAGCACGCCGTGACGCCAGTAATACCAGGCGGTGCCGGCGACTACCGCAAACAGCCGCGCGTCTTTCCAGGTTGCGATGAAATGGCCCTGCGTCATCACCATTTCCGGCACGATCACTGCGGCCAGCGCAGCAATGGGCGCGTAGTGCAGGCCGCGCTGCGCCCAGCCTGGCAGCGTCCAGGGCTTGCTGGAGAGAAAAAAGAAGGAGCGCGTGAGGACGGTCATCAGCGTCATGCCGATGATGGTCACCACCGTCCAGAGATCGGTCTGGTTCATGCTGCGTCTCCGGTTCCGGGAGTGGATACCGCAGGCTTGGCCGGCGCTGATTTTTCCAGCGCCAGGCAGACGATGACGGCTACGGCAATGCCCACCAGGATATTGAGCTTGAGCGGCAAGGCGAAGGTGGCGACAGCGGCGGCACCCGCGATGGCTGCAGACACCGCTCGCAGGCGGGTGGTGGCCAGCGACCACATGATGCCCAGCAGCGCCAGGATGCCGGCAAAGCCCAAGCCCCAGGACAGCGGAATGGAATTGGCCAGCGCAATGCCCACCAGCGTGGCACCCACCCAGCTGACCCAGCTCATGCCGCAGCTGCCGACCCAGTAGGCGTCCTGGGCTTCAATGCCGGCAGCATCGGCGGCCGGGTGCGGGAAGCGTTTGGTAAAAAGCACATAGTTCAGGTCGGCCATGCCGTAGCCAAAAGCCATGCGGCGCCACAGGCTCTGGTGCATCACATAGGGGCGCAGGTGAGCGCTGAAGACCATGAAGCGCAGGTTGACGCAAAACGAGGTAGCCAGAATCACCCACATGGGTGCGCCCGCCACGATGAGAGGCAAGGCTGCCAGTTGGGAACTGCCGGCAAAAACCAGCACCGCCATCAGCAGCACCTCGATAAGACTCATGCCCGACTTCACCATTGCCACGCCCGTCATCAGGCCCCAGGCGGCGATGCCAGGTGCAACGCTAGCGAGCTCACTCACCCCGAGCCGGAAGTCCGGATGCTTGAAGAATGTCTTCACAAAAACCCCGCCCTTTTCTGTTCCGTCATTTTTTTCACCCCTGTTTGGCGATATCCGGTTGAATGAAGACCATGCCGGGACGGATCTCAAACCCCCGCAAAAACTCGGACGCATCCAGCGCCTTGCCGCCGGCTTTTTGAAGGCGGCTCACACGTAGAACGCCGTCGGCGGCACAAATGTCCACACCTTGTGGCCCTGCGGCAAGGACTTCACCGGCCTGGGCATCCCCCGGCCGACGCGCATTCGCCAGAACTTCGGCACGCCAGAACTTGAGGGTTTGCCCGTCTACAACACCGGCCGCGCCGGGAAACGGGTTGAACGCCCGGATCCGCCGCTCGAGTACGGAAGCGCCTTGCGACCAGTCCAGTAATGCCTCATGTTTTTCAATTTTGTGTGCGTAAGTGATGCCGTCCGCGGGCTGAGAGACCGCGTGCAGGCCTCCGCACGCAGCGATCTCGAGGGCCTCCACGATGAGCCGCCCGCCCAGATTGGCCAGCTTGTCGTGCAGCGAAGCCGTGGTGTCGCCGGGTGCGATGCGCAGCTTTTCCGTCAGGAGCATGTCGCCCGTGTCCAGCCCGGCATCCATTTGCATGATGGTGACGCCGGTTTCCGGATCACCGGCTTCGATGGCCCGGTGAATCGGCGCGGCACCGCGCCATCTCGGCAACAGCGACGCGTGGATATTGAGGCAGCCCGACCGCGGTACATCCAGAACCCACTGCGGAAGAATGAGTCCATAGGCCGCCACCACCATGACGTCCGCGCGCGCTGCGGTGATGGCTTCGTGCGCCGCGGCTGCATCGCCAGGGAATTTGCCGTCCAGCCGCAAGCTTCTGGGTTGGGCGATGGGTGTGTGTGAGGTTTCGGCCCATTGCTTGACGGGCGAAGCCTGCAGTTTCATGCCGCGGCCTGCGGGGCGGTCAGGCTGGCTCAGTACGAGGGGAATCTCAAAACCGGCCGCATGCAGTTTTTCAAGGGCCACACGGGCGAACTCAGGGGTACCGGCAAAAATGACACGCATGGAGTCCGATTCTAAAGACTCCTAGGGAAATCCCGTGGTTCCGGCACGCGGTACAACGGCCGACGTCCGTACGTACGGACAGGTTAACGGGGCGAGTCGCGCTCCTCGTCCTTTTTCTGCTTGATCATCTTGGTTTTGATGCGGTTGCGTTTAAGCGGGGACAGGTACTCCACAAACACCTTGCCCATCAGATGGTCCATTTCATGCTGGATGCAAACCGCCAGCATGCCTTCGGCTGCGTGCACCTGCAGCTTCCCGTCTAGATCCAGCGCCTGTACCTTGATGGCGGTAGAGCGTTCCACGCCGTCATAAATACCAGGCACCGACAGGCAGCCTTCGTCGCCCACGCGTGTTTCTTCGCTGGCCCAGACAATCTCGGGATTGATCAGCACCAGGGGCTGTGTCCGGTCTTCGCTGACATCAATCACGACCAGGCGCTCATGCACATCCACCTGGGTTGCCGCCAGGCCGATGCCCGCCGCTTCGTGCATGGTTTCGAGCATGTCGTCGACCAGCTTGCGCAGGCGCGCATCAACGGCCGCCACAGGCTTGGCAACGGTGTGGAGGCGGGGGTCGGGGTAACGAAGAATGGTTAACTGGCTCATGGAGGAAGGCTGGGCAATGGGTGAGATGTCGCTATTTTCGCCACTTTTCCCGGTTTTTCAGCATCCCGATATTCCCAGAATCGCGTAATCGTTGCTTAATCAAGGGCTTAGGTACAAAATCGTTAGTAATTTATCAAGATATAGAAGCGGCTTTTTCTGCCCGGTTCAGCCCGGATAGTGTCTGCCAGCCTCATAAAAGCACCGAGGGCCTACAGAGATGCAAACAATTTTTGGTCGTTTCAGTCAAATTTCAATGGCAACCGCAGCCCTTTTGGGCACTACTGTCGGCTTGCATGCCCAGAATTTTCCCATTACCCCGGCACAGAAGGCCACGGCCACCCAAGTGGCTCAAACCGGGGTTCCCCTCAGTGAACTGGCGCCCAATGCGCCTGACAACTACACCGTCAAGCGGGGCGACACGCTCTGGGCCATTTCCGGCATGTTCCTCAAGAGCCCATGGCGCTGGCCCGAACTGTGGGGCATGAACCTGGACGACATCAAGAATCCTCACCGCATCTACCCGGGACAGCAGCTCTACCTCGACAAGACCGGCGGCCGCGCCGTCTTGCGCACACGGCAGGCCTCCAGCGACGGCCCGCCGACAGACACCGTACGCGTTTCTCCGCGCACCCGCTTTGAAACCCTGGCAGACGCCTCCATTCCCACGATCGCGCCCAACCTGATCGAGCCCTTCCTGAATGAGGCCTTGATCGTCGACGAGGCCATGCTTTCCAATGCGCCCCGCATTGTGGCGGCCCAGGAAGGCCGCGTTCTGCTTAGCCGCGGAGATCGCGCCTATGCGCGCAGCCAATACGGCACCGGCAGCACCACCGGCAAACCCCTGAGCATTGAAAAAGGCGAACCGGTCAATTACCGGGTGTTTCGCAACGCAACGCCGCTGAAAGATCCGACGACCCAGGCGATTCTGGGCTACGAGGCGCAATACGTCGGCAAGGCGGAAATAGCACGCGGCGAATCGGTTGCGGAAATAGCCGGTAAAGACGGCAAGCCGCAATCCGAAATCGTGCCGGCGACGATCGACATCGTTGCTACCAAAGAAGAGATGCGGGTGGGGGACCGGCTGTTGGTTGAACCGCCACGCGAGTTGCTGAATTACATACCGCACGCGCCTTCTTCTGCCGTTGCCGGACAGATTGTGTCTATCTATGGAAGTGCCGTGACCAATGCTGCGGAGAACCAGGTCGTGGTCATCAATCGTGGCGCCAGGGATGGTCTGGAACGTGGCCATATCATGGCCATTCTCAAGGACGGCGCAAGATTGCAAGACAAGACCGACAGCAGCCGCCAGCAGATTAAACTGCCCAACGAGCGAAATGGCTTGTTGATGGTATTTCGCACTTTTGATGCCGTTTCCTATGCCCTCGTCCTGCAGATTACCGATGGCGTGAAGGTGGGGGATCGCTTCGTCAATCCCAATTAAACCGGCGGACAAGCAACGCACGAACTTGGGCAATCCGGGTCCATCGACATTCGAGACAAATACTCGAACTCGTTGACCCTGTCATTCTTTCAGCCCTGGCTATCACGTGGAAAAACATGAGCTCCAGGCCTGGTTGCGCCTGACCCTCTCAACGGGCATAGGAAATGAGAATTCCCGCAAGCTGCTAGCCGCTTTTGGATCCGTGCAGGCGATTTTTGACCAGAGTTCAGCCGCTCTGGAACAGTTGGGTTCGGAGAAATTGGCGCGCGCGCTCAGGGCAGAGCCTCCAAATCTGGCAGCCCAGCTGCAAATGACGCTGGACTGGTTGCAGGCCGGCGAGCACCGGCGGGTGGTCGCGATTGGAGATGCGGCCTACCCTGCGGCCTTGCTCGACATCGCCGATCCCCCGCTGATGCTCTACATGCTCGGCAAGCGTGCATCCCAGCCTCAGGCGTTATCGCCATCCCACGTGGCCCATATAGCCATCGTAGGCAGCCGCAACCCGACGCCGCAGGGCGAAGCTAATGCGCGCCAATTCGCCAAGGCCCTGGCCGGTGCCAAACTCTGCGTTGTGTCAGGCTTGGCCTTGGGTATCGACGGTGCGGCGCACGACGGCGCCATGCAAGCCGGCGGAGATACCATTGCCGTGGTGGGTACCGGACTAGACCGCGTCTATCCCAAAAAACATCTCGAGCTGGCGCACCGTATTGCCCAGCAAGGCATGATCATCAGCGAATTCCCGCTCGGCACGCCACCGCTGACCGCGAACTTCCCGAGACGCAACCGCATCATTTCCGGCCTGTCGCTGGGCACTCTTGTCATCGAGGCAGCGCTGCAGTCCGGCTCACTGATCACCGCGCGGCTGGCGGCCGAACAGGGCAAAGAAGTGTTTGCCATACCCGGCTCCATCCATTCGCCCCAGTCACGCGGCTGCCACGCACTGATCAAGCAGGGGGCCAAGCTGGTGGAAACTGCGCAGGACGTATTGGAGGAATTAAGTCTCCCTGCGCGGGGTGTGGCGCCGGCTGCAGCGGCATATACGCCAACAGAGAAAGAAACCGGTCTCCTGGTCGAGTCCCCCTCATCTACCGCCCTGATCGCCGCACTGGGATTCGACGTGGTGAGCCTGGACACACTACAGGCGCGAACCGGGATCGAAACAGCCATGCTGCAGGCGCAGCTACTTGAGCTGGAACTCGACGGACAGGTGTTCAGGCTTCCCGGCGGCCTGTTCCAGCGACGCGCTGACGCATAAACACCGCACTCTTTTCACCGGCTTGACAATGCTGCCGCCAACTGCGTTATATTGGACGCATGTTCGAAGTACTCGTGTACGTCTACGAAAATTACTGGCAAGGTGACGCTTGCCCCGAACTTCAGCGGCTCGGCCGCAAACTGACAGCGGCGGGTTTTGAGGCGGAAGAAATCCAGGCGGCCCTCGTCTGGCTCGACGGCTTGAATATCGCCGCCCAAGGCACGCAAATCAGTCTGCCGGCCAGTGCCCCGTCAGAGCTCACCGAGCCCGGTGCGCATCCGGTCATTCAGCCCCAATCCCCCGACAGCCTTCGCGTTTATTCGGTTGCCGAGCAAACACAACTCGGCGCACAGAGCCTGGGATTTGTGAGCTTCCTTGAGTCGTCCGGCGTATTGCCTCCGCACATGCGCGAGATTGTGATTGACCGTGCCATGGCGGCACCGGGCGACCCCGTCACGCTCGATGACCTGAAAATCATCGTATTGATGGTCTATTGGAGCTTCGGCGAAGAACCCGATGCGCTGGTTCTGGACGAATTGTGCGACGACGCGGAAGGTCGCCTTGCTCACTGAATAGCACTGCGGCACAAAAACGACATTTTTGAACCGGTTGCCCGGGCACGCCGGACAACGAGGCCCTTAGCCGAGCAACCGCTCGGGATTTGCATCCAGCTTGGCAAGCGCGTCGCGCGTGGCACGTACCGTGAGCGCCTCCTCTTCCGTAGGCACCAGCAAACCCGACTGCAGGTAGGCCGCGAGCCGACGAGCCTGGATCAGGAAGTTCCGGCCATCGGCAGAAGCAAACAGGTGCAACTGCTTGCGATCACTGCACCAGGCAAACTGCACATGACTGATCTTGCCGTTGTGGTCCAGGCTGAACCATGTACCTACCTGGAGCTCCCGGGCCCATGCGCGCATGGCTTCCGTGGGCTGGCTGCCGCCATCGGCGATCACTTCAATGTCGGTAGCATCGATCCCGATCATGGTGACCAGGCTGTCAGTATCCAGCGGCAGGTCTCCGACGTCCTCGTCGGAAAGATAGTCTTCCAGGTTCATCAGCCGTTTGGCCATGATCTCCACCCGCTCCTGGGAAATGGTGTCGGTTTTGGACATGAATGCATCGGCCAGCGTATCGCTGATGGTCTTCAGGTGCCCGTCCTGGTCAGACACACCCAAGCCCAGCATGGACATGCCCAGGCGCAGCAGCTGCAGCAATTTCGGCAGGTCTGCAATCACGCGGGCGCGATCATTGCGGTTCGGTTTGGCGCTCGCGGCCCACACCAGATCAGCGGCAGCCCGCTTGAGCGTGATGGTTTCCTCGTGCTGCGGCCCGTTCTTCATCGCGGCGATTGCCAATACCTCGGCCCATACCTTGAAGAGGAATTCGCGGATCTCGTCTCGAACCGGCATGTCATTGAGCATGTTCCGCATCTCAATGGTGTACTGGATCGTCATGGTCTCTTTTTGTTCGACCTGTTGCGCGACGCTCACAACACGGGCGGCGCTGCCATGCTCGGAAAGGAATTTGGATAAAAACTTTTCGAACTCGTCGTAAACCAGCTGAAACACCCGACGCCCTGTTTCGGGATACTGCTCTATCACTTGCACAATGCGCTTGACTTCAGATTCCATGGCGCCGCCGGCCACCGTGACGTCAAAGCCCAATACGCAGGAACCCATGCGGTCGATCAACCGGCGTGCAGGATGCTGCAGCGACTCAAAGAACTCTGGCTCGGAAATCGCCACACGCAATACCGGCATCTGCAAACGGGCAAACCAGACCCGGATCACAGGCGGAATGCGGTCTTCGGCAAGAATGCTCTGGAACATCAGGGCCACGATTTCAATCGTCGCCTTCTCGGATGAGGTGGACGCCGCCTGCTTGAGGGTATTGGTTCGTTCCCGCAAGGCAGTTGCAGCATTGTCGACATGCACCTGGCCATAGATCTGCCCTTGCGCATCTGCGAGCAAGGTACGCTCTGCACCGGTTTCTTCCTGCTTCTGCACGCTCACCATGGCCTGCGCGAGCTGAGGCGACGCCTGTGTGGGGTGGGTATCGTCGAAGCCTGCGACCTGGTTCGACAGCAAACGCTTGAGGTGCCCCATCACACCCTGGGCCCTCATGCGTGCCCTGGCGAGCGGCGTCGTCGCCGTTTGCATGCGGGTTTCATCGTAGACTGCGCCGCCTTGCCTGGATACGCCTGGCTGCGACCCTGCTCCTTCGGACGCCGTACCTGGAGAAGCTGCACCCTGACGGCCGCCAAAGGCTGAAGATCGCCCGCCACCCACACCCTGAACCCGGCTATCAGGCCCATCGCCCTGGCCTCCGCCAAAACCACGTGCGCCACCGCCTTCAGACCCGCCGGTCCTGGAGCCGGTTTCGCTGCCGAATTTGCCGCGTTCCTTCTCAGAAGTAGAGGCTTTCCTGGCAGACGCTCCGGCATCCGCAGCGGAGGGAGTGCGTTTGACCAGCGGCCGTAAGTCGATTTCCGCCATCACCCCCTGCTGCACCAAAAACTCGTTGGTGGCATGGTAAGTCTCCAGCAGGTGTGTGCCCATGTCCTTCTGGATGACATCCTGGACAACGAGCCAGACATCCCGTGGCAGCGATGCAAGACTCCATTGCTCAACCATGTGCTGGGCAAGCACCTCGGGGCGAAGAATGTCCTGCTTGTGCAATTCCGTGACGGCCTCCAGGTTTTGGATGCGCAACCGGAGGTCGTTCAACTCCCAGCTTGCGAAGTCCAGCAACCGAAGCGCGAGCCGCGAAGCAAGGATTTTGTCCTCCATCACGTCGTTACCCATCAATTCAAATTTGCCGCTGTCGGCAAACCTCGAGGGCGAGTTTGGCGCAGGAATCGTCTGGGCAGTGGTCCATGCGGCGGTTGTGCCACGGACCCAGGTGGCACCACTTTTCTGGAAAGCCATCCAGGCATCACGCCGGTCCTGCATTTCCCGGACACTGCCGGGCTGATCAACTGCGGCAGTGAGCCTGTCTTGAATGGTTTTCGCCAGTGCAGGCAGTACGCGTACAGCACGCTCCGCAAACAGCGCACGTGCCTGCTCGACCAGAACCCTGCTATTTTTGTTACTTGGAGCCACAGCCGCCCTAGGATGATTAAGTCATAGCTTACACCGTGGCTCCGGCGTTGGGGTCATTGGGATCCTCGTCTTTTTTGGCCGGCCCTTTCATCAGGTCTTCACGCCGAATGCCTAGCCACATGGCGATTGCAGCGGCAACAAACACCGACGAATAGATCCCGAACAGAATGCCGATGGTCAGCGCCAGGGCAAAGTAAAACAGGGTCGGCCCGCCAAAGAGAAGCATGGACAGCACCATGATCTGGGTGGAACCGTGGGTAATGATGGTACGGCTGATGGTGGACGTGATCGCGTTGTCGATGATCTCGGTGGTATTCATCTTGCGATAGCGTCGAAAATTCTCGCGGATCCGGTCAAAGATCACCACCGACTCATTGACCGAGTAGCCCAGCACCGCCAGCACAGCAGCAAGCACAGCCAGTGAAAACTCCCATTGGAAGAAAGCGAAGAATCCCAAAATGATCACGACGTCGTGCAAATTGGCGATGATGGCCGCCACGGCATATTTCCATTCAAAGCGGAAAGCCAGATAGACCATGATGCCGAAAACCACCATGGCGAGCGCCTTCAGCCCGTCGTGGGCGAGTTCCTCGCCCACCTGCGGGCCGACGAATTCGGTGCGCCGCAGCGTCACATCCGGGCTGGCAGCCTTCAGGGCCGCAAGCACCTTGTCGCTTTGCTGCGCAGTGCTTACGCCCTTTTGTGCCGGCAGGCGGATCATCACGTCGCGTGAGGTGCCGAAATTCTGGACCTGCACATCGGCGAAGCCCAACCCCGCCACCGTATCGCGGATTTTTCCGACATCGGCAGCCTGGGTGTAATTCACCTCCATCAAGGTGCCGCCGGTGAATTCGACGGACAGGTGCAAGCCGCGCGAGAACAGGAAAAATACTGCCAAAGCGAACGTGGCAAAGCTGATGGCATTGAAGATCAGGGCGTGCCGCATAAACGGAATGTCACGCCGGATTTTGAAAAATTCCATCTGGAGTCCTTGGGAAATTCAGGAAAAAAGGGCCGGGCGTGGGCTTACTTCGCCACCGCACCCGAAGTGGTGGGCCGCCACACTGTGCCAATGGAAACCGTCTTGAGCTTCTTCTGGCGGCCATACCAGAGGTTGACCAGGCCGCGCGAGAAAAACACCGCTGAGAACATGCTGGTCAGGATACCGATGCAATGCACAACGGCAAAGCCGCGGACCGGGCCGGACCCAAAAGCCAGCAACGCAAGACCTACGATCAATGTCGAGGTGTTGGAGTCCAGAATGGTTGCCCAGGCCCGCTCATAACCTGCATGAATCGCCGCTTGCGCGGAGGCACCGTTTCGCAATTCTTCCCGCACACGCTCATTGATCAGCACATTGGAATCGATGGCCATACCCAGCGCGAGCGCCATCGCCGCCATGCCAGGCAAGGTCAGGGTAGCCTGCAGCATGGACAGCACCGCGACCAGCAACAGCAGGTTGACGGCAAGCGCCAGGCCGGAAAACAGGCCAAAAAGCATGTAATAGATCGCCATAAACGCCACGATCACGACGAAGCCCCACGACACACTGTGAAAGCCCTTGGCAATGTTGTCGGCGCCCAGCGTCGGGCCAATGGTGCGCTCTTCAATGACCTCCATGGGAGCGGCAAGCGAGCCTGCGCGCAGCAACAGGGCGAGATCGTTGGCGGCATTGATATTCATGGCGCCCGAGATGCTGAATCGTGTACCCAGTTCACCGCGAATGGTTGCCACCGAAATAGCCTGCCCTTTGCCCTTTTCGAACAGCAGGATGGCCATCGGCTTGTCCATGTTCTCGCGGCTTGTTTCGCGCATCACCCTCCCACCCTTGGCATCCAGCGTCAGGGATACATTGGGTTCCTGCTTTTGCGAATCGAAGCCGGCCTGGGCGTCCGTCAGGCTCTCACCGGTAACAAGGACCTGCTTCTTCACAATCACCGGATTGCCGCTGATATCGGGGAATTTTTCCGACCCAAAGGGCACCATGCCCCCCCCGGTCATGGCAGCACGGGCTTCAGCGCTGTCTTCCACCAGACGCATTTCCAGGGTGGCGGTACGGCCAATAATGCGCCGGACCCGGGCAGGATCCTGAATACCTGGTAGTTGCACAACAATGCGGTCTATACCCTGCTGCTGTATTACCGGCTCTGCGACGCCCAGTTCGTTGACCCGGTTGTGAAGGGTCACCATGTTCTGTTTGAGAGCCTGGTCCTGAATGCGGCGCGCCGCCTCAGGCTTGATCGTAGCCGTAAGCTTGTATTCCGTGCCTTCGGGGACCTCAGCAGTCTGGAGGTCGGGAAACTGGTCTTGAATCAGGGCTTTGGCCGATGCCAGTGTGGCAGAGTCACGCACCTTGATGTCAATGGTCTGTCCATTACGAGCGATGCCGCCGTGCCGGATATTTTTCTCACGCAGCGACGTCCGTAGGTCGCCAACCAGGGACTCGGCGCGCTTGGTTAGCGCGGCCTGCATGTCCACCTGCAGCATCAAATGCACGCCGCCTCGTAAGTCAAGCCCGAGGTACATTGGGAAAGCATGAAGCCGGGCTAGCCAGGGAGGTGAAAGCGATAGCAAATTGAGCGCAACGACATACGGAGGATCTTCGGAATCCGGCGCCAGTACTTTCTGGATCGCGTCCCTGGCCTTGAGTTGCGTATCGGTATCGCCAAACCGCGCCCTGACAGAAGTTTCGTCCAGGGCGACGGCATCCGCCGCAATACCGGCTTCCTTCAGTATTTGCTCCACTTTCGCCATCGTCGTACTGTCGATCTTGACGGTGGACTTGGCGCTGGAGACCTGGACCGCAGGCGCTTCGCCGAAAAAGTTGGGCAGCGTGTACAGGGCTGCGACGATGAACGCAATCACAATGATGGCGTACTTCCAGGCCGGATAACGATTCATGAGAGGGCTGTTCCTGGTGGACGGATGAACAAAGTCAGGCCTGCCGGCCGTTGCGGCCGGCGAAAGCCTTATTTGGCTGGATTGATAGCGCCTTTGGGCAGCACCTGGATGATCGCGCTGCGCTGCAGCTGGACTTCGACGCCTGGCGCCAGTTCGAGGGTCAGGTACACATCGCCCAGCTTGGTCACCTTGCCCAGCAGGCCGCCTGCGGTGGCGACTTCATCGCCCTTGGCCAGCGCCTCAATCATGGCGCGATGCTCTTTCTGCTTTTTCATCTGCGGGCGGATCATGACGAAGTACAGGACCACGAACATCAGCACCAGAGGCAGCATGCCCGTCAGCGAGGACATCATGTCACCGCCGGCAGCGGCAGCGGGAGCGGTTTGGGCAAAGGCGGAAGAAATGAACACGGCTAACTCCACAACGATTTAAAAGACACACTGGCGCGCGCCATCCGGCACGGACAGCGCACAGAGTTCACGATTGTATGCGGCGGGGCATCCGCAGAAGGGGGTAACTGGCGCGCACCAGGGGCTTTTCAAGCCGGGGTTGCGCGCAAAGGGCTGCTGCAAGCTCCGCAGCAAAGCCGCTCCATGAAGGAAACACCGGACCGGCGGCGAGGCCGGCGCCGGTCCAGGCTTTAAGCCGCTTCCCGCTGAACGGTAGATCCGGGGGTACGAAAGGATTCCATCAACGCGGCCCACTGGGGCCGCGCTGCTGCCAGGTGGCGTGCCTTGACATGGCCATAACCCTTGATCATTTCTGGAATCCGGGCGATTTCCAACGCCGTGGCGTGGTTTTCGGCCGTCAGGCCAGCCATCACGTCCTGCAGGCTCGCCTTGTATTCCTCAATCAGGGCCCGCTCGGTGCGCCGCTCCTCCGTGCGGCCAAAGACATCCAGCGGCGTGCCGCGCAGACCTTTCAGGCGAGCCAACACCTTGAATGCGCCCAGCATCCAGGGGCCGAACTGCTTCTTCTGCAGCTCGCCCTTGTCGTTTTTGGACGCAATCATGGGCGGCGCCAGGTGGTAATTGAGCTTGAAGTCGCCTTCAAACATGCCGTTGACTTTGTCCAGGAAGCCCGTGTCGGTGTGCAGGCGCGCCACTTCGTACTCGTCTTTGTAAGCCATGAGTTTGAAAAGGTACCGGGCCACCGCCTCGGTCAGCAGCGTCTTGCCCAGCGGCGCTTCCACAGCGCGCACCTTCTCCACAAAAGCCTGGTAGGTCTGCGCATATGCCGCGTTCTGATAAGCCGTCAGGAAGTCAACCCGCTTGGCCAGCATGTTGTCCAGCGAAGGGCGCTTCACGAACTCGATCACCTGGGCGGCCTTGAACAGGGCCTGCACCGCAGCCAGGTCGTGCGCGCAACGCCGGCCCCACTCAAAAGCCGCCTTGTTGTTGTCAACCTGCACACCGTTGAGCTCGATCGCGCGCATCAACGCGGCGTGCGACAGCGGCACCCGGCCTTTTTGCCAGGCAAAGCCGAGCATGAGCGGGTTGGTGTAGATCGAATCCCCCACCAGCTGCACCGCGACCTGCTCAGCATCAAAGCTACCGAGCAAGTCAGCGCCCACTGCGGAGGTCACGGCCGTCTCGCAATTGCCGCCAGGGAACTGCCAGGCGGGGTTGGTCACAAAGGCCGCTGTCGGCGTGCCGTGTGAATTCATGGCCACGTAGGTACGGCCCGGCTGCATGACGGTCAGCGTGTACTTGCTGGCCGCCACGATCGGATCGCAGCCGATCACCAGGTCCGCCTTGGCGGTGTCGACTTTGGTCGTGTAAATGGCTTCCGGCCGGTTGGCGATCTGAATATGGCTCCAGGTGGCGCCGCCTTTTTGCGCCAGGCCACCCGCATCCTGCGTGACCACACCCTTGCCCTCAATATGGGCTGCCATGCCCAGCAATTGGCCGATGGTGATGACACCGGTGCCGCCGACACCACCCACCACAATGCCCCAGGCGTTTTCCGCCACAGGCAGCACGGGCTCGGGAACTGCGAACAGGCTGCTGGGCGCGCCCTTCTTGTCTTTTTTGGGCTTCTTCAGCTGCCCGCCCTCGACGGTCACAAAGCTGGGGCAAAAGCCCTTCACGCAGGAGTAATCCTTGTTGCAGGTGTTCTGGTTGATGCGGCGCTTGCGGCCGAATTCGGTCTCCAGCGGCTCCACCGACAGGCAGTTGGATTGCACCGAACAATCGCCGCAGCCTTCGCACACCAGCTCGTTGATCACCACGCGCTTTTCAGGATCCACCAGGGTGCCGCGTTTACGGCGGCGGCGCTTTTCAGTCGCGCAGGTCTGGTCGTAAATGATCGCGGTCGTGCCCTTGATCTCGCGGAACTCGCGCTGGATGCGATCCAGCTCGTCGCGGTGGTGCACCGTCACACCGTCGAGCAGCGGCGCGCCGTCGTATTTCTGCGGCTCGTCGGTCACGATGACCAGCTTGGCCACGCCCTCGGCGCGCAGGCTTTGCATGATCTGCAGCACCGAATGGCCTTCAGGCCGTTCGCCGACTTGCTGGCCGCCCGTCATGGCGACCGCGTCGTTGTAGAGGATTTTGTAGGTGATGTTCACACCCGAGGCGATGGCCTGGCGGATCGCCAGCAGCCCGCTGTGAAAGTAGGTGCCGTCGCCCAGGTTGGCAAAAATGTGTTCGTCGGTCGTAAACGCCGCCTGGCCCACCCATGTCACGCCCTCGCCGCCCATCTGGGTGAAGGTGGAAGTGGAGCGGTCCATCCAGGTCGCCATGTAGTGGCAGCCGATACCGGCCACGGCGCGCGAGCCTTCGGGCACGCGGGTGCTGGTGTTGTGCGGGCAGCCGCTGCAAAACCAGGGTGCGCGCTCGCCGGTGTCGGCCTTGCCTGCGGTCAGGGCGCGCTCACGCCCTTCAATGATGGCCAGGCGCTCGTCCATGCGCGAGATGATGTCGGCGGGTACGCCCAGCTTCTTCAGGCGCTTGGCAATCGCCTTGGCGATGATGGCCGGCGTCAGGTCGGCCTTGGCGCGCAGCAGCCAGTTGTCGCTCGGGTTGGAACGGCCCCATTCGCCGCCCGACTGGTCGCCTTCGGGCTCGTCGAACTTGCCCAGCACATTGGGGCGCACATCGGCACGCCAGTTGTAGAGCTCTTCCTTGATCTGGTATTCGATGACCTGGCGTTTTTCCTCGACCACCAGAATCTCTTGCAGGCCTTCAGCGAAGTCGCGCGTGATGGTGGCCTCCAGCGGCCAGACCACGTTGACCTTGTGCAGGCGGATGCCCAACTGGTGGCAAGTGTCTTCGTCCAGGCCCAGGTCGGCCAGCGCCTGGCGCGTGTCGTTGAAGGCCTTGCCGCTGGCGATCAGGCCGAAGCGGTCTTTGGGGCCGGCGATGACGTTGTAGTTGAGCTTGTTGGCGCGGATGTACGCGAGCGCCGCATACCATTTGTAGTCCATCAGCCGGGCTTCCTGCTCCAGCGGAGCATCCGGCCAGCGGATGTGCAGTCCGCCAGGCGGCATCTCGAAATCTTCGGGGATGATGATCTTCACGCGATCGGGGTCGACCAGGATGGAGCTCGAAGACTCGACCACTTCCTGGATGGTTTTCATGCCCGACCAGACGCCGGAAAACCGGCTCATGGCAAACGCGTGCAAGCCCATGTCCAGGATGTCCTGCACATTGGACGGAAAGAACACCGGCAGGCCGCAGGCCTTGAAGATGTGGTCACTCTGGTGCGCGGCGGTGGAGCTCTTGGACACATGGTCATCGCCGGCGATGGCGATCACGCCGCCGTGTTTGGCCGTGCCGGCCATGTTGGCGTGTTTGAAAACGTCGGAGCAGCGGTCCACGCCCGGGCCCTTGCCGTACCAGATGCCGAATACGCCGTCGAATTTTTTGCTTTGCGGGTACAGGTCGAGTTGCTGGGTGCCCCAGACTGCCGTAGCGCCCAGTTCTTCATTGACGCCGGGCTGGAACACGATGTTTTGCGCAGCCAGGTGCTTTTTGGCAGCCCACAGGGCCTGGTCATAACCGCCCAGCGGCGAGCCGCGGTAGCCGCTGATAAAACCCGCCGTGTTCAGCCCCTCGATCGCATCGCGCGTGCGCTGCAGCATGGGCAGGCGAACCAGCGCCTGGACGCCGCTCATGAAGGCGCGGCCGTGGCCTAAAGAATATTTATCGTCAAGCGTGACGGTCTCTAGCGCTTTGCGGATGTGTTCAGGTAGGGGCGCGTTCATGTTCGTGGGTCTCCAGGACTGTTTGTTAGTACCGCTTTGTGGGCAGGCTGGCAGAAGGGCCACACCCGGATAGGGGGCGCCCTCTAGTTGCATGCAAAGTGTATGCCGCCAGCCGTGATATGTCTTTGCTTTGTTTGCCCAATTTAGGGCACTTCCAGAAAGAATCTTGCTGTAAAGTTGTGAATATGGAAACATTAGATAAGTTTGATATCGCCATCCTGAATGAGTTGCAACTCGACGCCCGGTTGACGAACACGGAACTCGCCTCCCGCGTGGGCCTGTCGGCCGCGCCCTGCTGGCGGCGCGTGCGGGCGCTGGAAGAAAGCGGCTTCATCACCGGCTACCGGGCCGAGATCAACCGTCACAAGATCGGGCTGGGCGTGCTGGCTTTTGTCCGGCTGGACGCTGACCGCAACAGTGGCGACGCAACGCGCCAGCTGGAAGAGGCCATCAAGAAGCTGCCGGAGATCGTCTCTTGCCACTACATCAGCGGCACCGGCACCTTTGAGCTGCAGGTGGTGGCGCAAGACCTGGAAGCCTTCAGCAAGTTTGCGCTGCAAAACCTGATCAACCTGCCCAATGTGAAAGACTTGCACACCAGTTTTTCGCTGGGCGAAGTCAAAGCCAGCAGCGCGCTGCCGTTGGGGCATCTGACGCGAGCTACAGCCTAAAATTCAAGAAAATAGTGCTTGCAACCCTTTTCCGACGGGCGCAATCAGCTATTGATTTAATAGCATCAAGCTCTCCCACTGTGCACAATGGCCAGCGCATGAAACACCTGCAAGACAACGCTTCAAGGAGCCCCGCATGAAACCATTTTCCAGCCCCGCCTCTTTGGCCTTTATGCTTTTTATGGCTCTGGCGCCCGTCCTGCAAGCGCAACCCGCTATCAATTCAGGAGCAAATCCAGAGCCACTACCCATGCGCAACCTGCAGATCGAAGTGCGGCAGGCCGGCAGCAGCCTGCGCTCCCAGAGCGCCCTCGGCGCACAAGGCGGTGTTGTGCTGCAACCGGGCCGTTCGGGCCTCAATGCGCAGATCACAGCCCAGGACAGCCAGCGCAGCGATTCACGCGACCTGGTGCAGCGCGTGCTGGTGCTCAATGGCCGCAACGCCAACATCAACCTGGGCAACAGCCAGCCGCTGCGGCTGGTACAGGCGCGCCAGGCCGGCACCGTGTTCATCGAGGCCAACAGCGGCTTTTCAGCCAGGCCCACCTGGTACGGCGGCGACAGCGTGGAGCTGGAACTGGCCGCGGGGCAGGCCAGCCGCACAGGCTCGTCGCCGCAGGCTCCCCTGTCCTCATCGTCCACCAGCACCTCGCTAACCGTTCGCCTCGGGGAATGGGTCACCGTGGCCGAATCGGACGATGCGAGCGCCGGCAGCAGCAGCGGCATCGCCGACAGCCGGCAATCGACCCGTCGGGACGGCATGAGGGTAGAAGTCCGCCTCTCCGTGCGCTAGAAGAAGCCGCCCACAAATCGCGGTGAAACGATTGTGGCACGGCAGGTCCGCACAACAACGCAAAGAGGTTTTCCAGGGAATCAGTCGCGCACGCAGCGTGACGTCAGCGGCAGCAAGGAATAACGCAGCACCGCCTCACGGCCGCTGGCGCCCAGGCCAAACTCGGCGCGCATCCGCGGATTGCTGTACACCGTCTGCTGCGCACCCTGGCCGCCTGCGTCACGAAACAGCAGGTCCGAGCCGCCGGCGCTATCCAGCACGGCGGTGTCGTCCACAAATTTCACCTTGAAGTCAGCGCCGTGTTCGCAGCGGTACTGCGCGGTAGACGAAGGCCCGCCACCCGCCGCGCAGGCTGCCAGCACAAGCGCTCCGGTCACCCCCACCAAGGCCATCCCGGTTCGGGCCGACAGTTGTTTCATGGAATCTCCTTCAGGCTTGCCCAACGTTTCGAGCACTCACTTCGGCCAGAGCACCCAGAGCCGCAGCGGCTGGTTGACACGTGCCGCCAGCAGGCCGGCTTCGGGGCCGGTTCCGGCAAAGTAATCGGCCCTGACCGCACCCACGATGGCGCTGCCGGTGTCCTGCGCCAGCACCAGCTTCTGCAGGTTGGCCGCACCGCCACGGGACGCCAGCCACACCGGCGTGCCGTAGGGAATGCTTCCCGGGTCAACTGCAATGGAACGGCCCGGTGTCAGCGCCACGCCCTGCGCACCTTTGGGTCCAAAGGCGGTATCCAGTTCACTCAGCGGCTGCTCCTGGAAAAAAGTGTAGCGCGGGTTGCTCCAGAGCATTTGCTGCGCGCGCTGCGGATTTTTTGCAACCCATGCCTTGGTGGACTCCACCCAGGGCGCCGTCATGYGGCCTTCGCCCTGCTCCAGCAGCCACTGGGTCACGCTGCGAAACGGCTGCTCGTTCGAGCCGGCATAGGCCACACGCACGACACGCTGTGAGCCATCGGCTTCGGTGATGTTCAGGCGGCCCGAGCCTTGTATGTGCAGCGACATCGCCTCAACCGGGTCGGCCAGCCAGGCGATCTCGCGGCCGCGCAGCGCCGCTTTGGCTTCAGCAAGGGTGTCGATTTCCTGCCGGGAGAACCACGGTTTGCGGCTGCCCAGCGATGCGGGAGGACGGTACAGCGGCACCTCGTAACCCGCAACGGGCTGCCGGCTGGCCCTGAGCACAGGCTCGTAGTAACTGGTCAACAGCCCCTCGGTTACGCCTTGCAGGCTCTCCACCCGATAGGGCTGCAGCCGCCTGACCATCCAGTTGCGCTGCTCATCGGCAGACGCAATGCTAAGGCGCCGGATCTCGCCGCATAGCGGCGCAAAACCCGGGCCGGGACGCTCGCAGCTTTTGAGCCAGGCGTTCCAGGCCTCAAACAGCGCGTCTTCCTCGAAGCCGGGCAACTCGGCCCAGCGGACCGCGACCCAGCGGCTTTTCCCCTGCACCATGGGCGCAGGCAATGGGCCGGTATCGCCGGCGCGCACGCCCGGGGCTGTGGGCTCGCCCGCCGGGACGGTCGAAGGCGGCCGGGGCGGGCTTGCGCAGGAAGCAAGCAGCGCCGCCATGGCGATAATTGGGACAAGCCGCATGGAACGCATTGACGGCAGCACAGGCATCGAAGCCTCTTTTGAAATCCAAGGAAATGTCATGGCCCTACTTTTGCTCGAAGCCCTGGGGGCATTGCTGCTGCTGGTGTTCATTGTGTGGTGGACGATGTTTTCGGGCCGTAAAAATGGCGAATTGAAGGAATCGGTCCACTCAGAGATCCCGGCAGAGCCCGAAAAAAAATAAGCCCGGCACAGCGCTGCAATTACAGGTTACGCAGCAGGTTGGCCAGCTCCACCGCCGACTTGACACCCATTTTGTCAAAAACCCTGGCACGGTGGACCTCCACCGTGCGCACACTGATGTCAAGCTGGTCCGCCACCAGCTTGTTGGGCAACCCACCCACCACCAGCTTCATCACATCACGCTCACGGTCTGTCAGGCCGTCGAGACGGGCCTGCAGGCCCGTCGACTCGCTGTGCTGCGCCAGTGCCCCGGCAGAATGGTTCAGCGCCTGTTCAATGCGGTCTACCAATGCGTTGTCTGAAAAGGGTTTTTCGCAAAAATCAAAAGCGCCGCGCTTGACCGCGTCGACCGCCGTGGGAACGTCCGCATGGCCCGTCAAAAAGATCACCGGCAACGTGGGCAGCAAGCCGTAGGCAATCAGCTTCTCGAACATGGCCAGACCGCTCAGGCCCGCCATGCGTACATCCAGCAACACACATGAAGGCGACTTGACCGCGAATTGCTGGGATACGCGCGCATCAAACGCCTCTGCACTGTCGAAGGTTTCGCTCAGCAGGCGGCGCGAGCGCAGCAGCCAGGCCAGCGCGTCGCGCACGCTGGCATCGTCGTCGACGATATAAACCGTGGCATTTTGAATGGGTTCCATGCTGTGTCCTTCAGGCTGTATGCGCCCCTGCATCATGCGGCAGGGCCGCCGGCAAGGTGAAACTGAAAATCGTACCCCGCGGCTGGCCGGGCTCAAACCCCAGGAAGCCGCCGTGCTGCTCAATCACCGTGCGGCACAGGCTCAGGCCCAGCCCCATACCCTCTTCCTTGGTAGTGAAAAAAGGCGTGAAGAGCTGCTCGGCCACTTCACTGGAAATGCCTTCACCGCAATCCGTCACCGAAAATTCCACCCAGCGGCTCTGTGCGTTCGATGCGGCCGGACGGATACGCAGCGTCAGCACCTTTTCCCGCGGGGCCGCCTCCGCCGCCCCTCCTTCGTGGGCCGCAGCCTGCATGGCCTGCATGCCGTTGCGCGAGAGGTTGAGAAGCACTTGCTCAACCATGGTGCGGTCACACAGCACGGGCGTGCAGGTCTCGTCGACCTCGATCACCACGCGCACGCCGAGCTTGCGTGCCTGAAGGGTCACCAGCGGCATGATGGCGTCCAGCAGGGCGCGAGGCTGCACGGCTTCGCGCACCTGATCGCGCCGCCTCACAAAATCATGCACGCTCTTGATGACCTTTCCCGCGCGTTCGGCCTGCTCGGCAATGCGGCGCATGGCCAGCTGCAAATCTTCCGACAACGGTGCCATGGCTGAGCTGGCGTTCGCTGCCAGCGGCTTGTCATGGTCCATGCCATCCTGCAGCAGGTTGAGTGAGCCGGTGGCGTAGCTTGAAATGGCGGCCAGCGGCTGGTTGAGTTCGTGGCTGAGCAGCGAGGCCATCTCGCCAACCATCGCCAATCGTGCGGTGGCCTGCAGACGGTCCTGGCTGGCACGGGAAAGCTCTTCCACCCGTCGCTGTTCACTGACGTCCAGAATCGCACTCATCCAGCCGGTGTGCTTGCCCACGGCATTGATCAGCGGAGCTTCCATGATCAACACGGGGAACCGCGTGCCATCGCGCCGCATGAACACCGATTCGTGACCCTCCCTGGGCAGGCTGTTGCCCGCCAGCCGGATTTCCTGGCGCTGCTGATAAACGCCGGCCAGTTCGGGTGGCCAGTAGGGCGAGGGAAAGCTCTGGTTGAGCAGGTCCTTGGCGTCCACGCCAACCATCTTGCAAAACGCCGGATTCACGTAAGTGATGCGCCCGTGCAGGTCGCGCGCGCGCAGGCCGGTCAGCACGGAGTCCTCCATGGCCTTGCGGAAAGCCAGGGCCTCGCCGAGGTCATGCTCGACTTTCAGCCTGCGGCGCATATCCCTTGCGAGGAGGTACAACACGGCAAGCAGCGCCAGTGACATGGCGGTTACCAGTGCGGTGAGCACGTTGGGAAAAAGGGCCGGCGTGCCCAGCCGGCTTTCCATCCTGACCACCAGCGTATTGCCGGGCAGGTCCAGCAGCTGTTGCGCAATATAAATCCGGCTGCCGCGCGAAGGCACGCCTTGCAGGGCCAGGCGCGTGCCGTCCGCTTCGGTAAAAGACAGGCCGATGCCCCGTGCGAGCTGGCGGCCGACCAGTTCCCCCAGAATGTCCTGCAGCGAATAGGTGACCACGCTATACCCCGTGAGGCGCCCCGACACCGTGATGGGCAGGCACATGTCGAGCACCTCCAGACCCAGGCCATCGCGCTGCGGCATGAAATAACTGGTGGAGTAGGCCGCGCCGCTCAGGCGCCGGGCCGTGGTGCAGGTCAGGCCCACGTCGGTTTGCAAACTGCCCCGCCCGAGCCGCTCGAACACCGAAGTGCGATAGGGCGTCTCCACAAACCCGAGCACATCGAGCGCTTCGCTGCGCCATTCAAGCCGCATGATTTCACGGCGCTCGCGAAGCAGCTCGGCGGCGGACGAATGCCACGACTCCGGCGTGCGGTCGCTGGACTGAAGTGCCTGCAAGGTCTGGATATTGCGCGTCAGTCCCGAGCGGATGTCGGTCACGGCTTCCGCTGCGTCATGCTCCAGCCGGCTTTGCACCATGCTGGACTCGTACCGTCCCGCCAGCCACACCAGAATGCCCAGCAACGCCACCAGCAGCGCCACCAGCAGCGCCCACAGGGACCAGCGCTTGCTGGCGCGGCTGACGCCGTTGGCAAACGGAAACCTCACGCGGCCGGCCTCATAGGAAACGATGGTTCAATGCAGGCAAACGGCTTCGCACACCTTCCGTGTGAGTGCTGGAGATTTCACCCAGAACAACGCCTGCGCCTTCGGCCTGCTGGGCCAGCACCTCACCCCAGGGATCCACCAGCATGCTGTGGCCCCAGGTACGACGGCCGTTTTCATGCGTGCCGCCCTGCGCCGCCGCAATGACATAGGCCTGGTTTTCAATGGCGCGTGCACGCAGCAGCACTTCCCAATGCGCCTGCCCGGTGGTGTAGGTAAACGCGCTGGGCACCAGCAGCACATCGGCCTTCAACGCGCGGTAAAGCTCCGGGAAGCGCAGGTCATAACAAATGCTCATGCCGACAGCGTAGACATGGCCATCGCGGGAAACCAGATCAAACCCGACGGGCTGCGCGCCGGGCTCCAGCACACGCGTTTCGTCATAGTCTTCCTTTCCCTGCGCAAAGCGAAAAAGATGGATCTTGTCGTACCGCGCGATGCATTGGCCCGTCGGCGCATAGGCCAGCGAACAGTTGCGCGCGCGCGCCGGATCAGACGTGGCCATGGGCAGCGTGCCGCCCACGATCCACAAGCCGAGCTCACGCGCCGACCGGCTCAGGAAGTCCTGTATCAAGCCCGTTCCGACGCTCTCCTGGACTTTCAGCTTGTCGGTGTCCTTGAAGCCCATGATGCAGAAATATTCCGGCAGCACGGCCAGTTCGGCGCCCTGCGCCGCAGCCTGCTCAAGCAGGCTGCGGGCTGCGGCAAGGTTGTCCTGCACGCGCGTACCTGAGACCATCTGGATGGCAGCTATCTTCATGGTTAACGAACCTCCTGAACAGGCTCTGCTGCAGCCTGTGCCTTGCGATCCACCTTGATGATTTTCGGGTCAGACCAGGTTCCTTCAATGTGGAATTCCTGGGTCGCCGCCTGCATCAAAGGCCGGCGCAGGAACATCTGGGCAAGGAAGCTGCCCAGGCCGATGGCCGGATTGATGACTGTGGCGATCAGGGAAGCCGTACCGGCATTGATTTCCGGCACCACGACCGCCTTGATGTTCTGCGTCTCCTTGGCAATATCGGCACTACCCTCCATCAGCACGGCCGCATTCACGCCCTTCATCTGCAGGTTGTTGGTATAGGCGACGCCCTGGTTGATATTGATGTCGCCGCGGACAAAGTCAAAGGCAAAGCCTTCGGAAAAAACGTCCCGGAAATCCAGGGTCAGCCGCCTGGGCAAAGACTGCAGGCTCAGCACACCCAGCAGTTTTGTGATGCCCGGGTCAGCCTTGACAAACTGCCCCGACTCCACATTGACGTTGAACTGTCCGCTCATGCTGGGATAGTCCAGGCTGAGAGGTGACCCCATCCACGCGACCTGCCCCTCCAGTTTGCCCTTGCCACGGCGAATGACCTCACCCATGCCAAAGCGCTTGAGCAGCTCACCCGAATCGGCGATGTCCAGCTTGAAATTCATCACGGTGCGGCGGCGCTCGGCAGCCGCGCGCGCGGCACGCGGCGCATTTGTCGCAACGCTCTGGGCATTGATCGCCACCCAGTTGCCCGTTGCCGTCAGCACCGCCTCGGGAAGGATCACATTGAACTTGTTCAGGCGCCATTCGCGCACGCCCTCGCGGGCCGCGGCAGACGCTCCGCGGTTGACGGCGTCGATCTCGACCCGCCCCAGCTTTTTTCCGCGCAGCTCCAGGTCTTCCACCACGATGTCCAGGGCAGGGATGCTGGCGGGCTGCTCGTTCAGGATCGCTTCCACGTCACTGGCCGTACCTGGCGCCAGGCTCAAACGGGAAAGCCGCGCATAGACCCGCCCGGCCCCTATGCCGCCAGGCTGCCGGAATTCGACATATCCATTGAGCTCCGACGCGTCGATATTTGCACGCCATGTCAGGCCTTCACGGGAGCCTCCCACCACCACGTTGTTCAGCTTGCGCCCTTCAATCACCAGCTCCTTTGCGCGAATGGCCATGGAGGTCGGCAGATAAGTCAGGGACGCGTTCGCGGCGGCCCGGTTGGTCGCCGCAGTGGCAGCCACCGGCGGAGGTGTCTGGAGCGCGCTGCCGGAAGAAGAATCTGCCAGTATTTTTTGCCAGGCATCGAGGTCCACGTGGGCCAGGTTGATATTGGCCGCCACACCGGCTTCCTGCACGGGCACTGTCTCCCCCGGCTCCAGCCCGACGCCGATTCCGCCCCGCATCACACGAGGTTCGCTGCCGCTGACGTCGCGCACATACATGACGGACGCCACACGGCCAATGGTTACCGAAAGCTGGTCCTCCAGCTTTTGCCCCGGCCCCATGGAGGTCGGCACAAGCGAATTCTCAAACCGCAGCGGCAATGCCGCTTCTGCGGTCTTGCTCAGGGGCGCGGGCAGGTTGAGCGCCATGCCTTGCAGGCTGCTGGCGACAACCAGCTCAGGCACGCCACGGCGAAAACCCAACGAGGCGGTGTAAGCCGTGCTGCCCGTGGCATTTTGGGCCATGCGCGAAAGCGCGCCGAGCTCCCTGGCCTGACGCAACCCTTCAGCGGTGACAACGCCTTGCGCCTTGAATGCCACCAGGCTTTCCGGCTCTGCATTGCCGGGCGATCGCGCCTGCACCCGCGTGCCACCGTCAAAACGGACGTCGCCGCCAAGCAGCCGTGCCTGGGCGCCTGTCACGGTGAAACCGCGTTCGCTCACGGTCACAACGCCCTTGAGTTTTGTCAGCGCTGGGGTATCCAGGCCAAATTGCAGGTCATTGCCGGGCAGAGTGACGGTTCCTTCCACCCGGGATTTATCGATCGTGTGGATAGGCAAGTCCAGCCGGAACCGGTATTCGCCCGTTCCGGCCGCAACCGCCTTGGCCAGCACATGATTGGTCATGCCGGCAACCGGGGACTGGTTGACGAACCCCAGCGCATCAGCAAGCGGCCCCTTGAGGTGTGTGTTCACCTCGACAGTGGTGTCATGGGTCAGGTCAGGGATACGTGCATTACCCTTGACCAGCTGCAAACCCGGCAGGCCATTGACCTTGCCGGTGACGTCGTTGACCTCAAGTGCCGCATGGTTAAACACCAGTTCGCCGTTGAGTTCAGTCAAGGCCGGCCACCCCGCCGCTCCGGCCGGCTGTATGGATTTGGGCACATAGGCATAGTGCCCATTCCGCACCTTGGCGGTCACCCGGAAGTCCCCTTGCGCCGGGTTGGTGAAAGGCAATTGCGCCAGCGGTCCCTTGACCTTGAACTTCACGTCGCTGACCTGGCCTTGCACGACCGCGTCACGCACATAGTGGCGCACCCGGTCCGGCAATACCAGCGGCAAATAACGGTGTACCCGCTCGCCATCACCGCGGCTCAAAACGCCCTGCAGATCCAGCACACCCGGGAATCGGGGATCTGCTGCATCTCCGGCAGGCGGCTTGCCGGAAACCACATCGTCGGTATGCCATGCGGCTTGCGCTTCTCCCTGCGCGTCGGCATTGGCAAATCGCAGGTTGTTCAGCTGCGCTTCGATTTTCCGGCCCGCAAACTTCCATTGCGTCTCGGCGGAAAGCTGGTCAAACGGCACCAGCGAATCCTCAAACACGCCCGGCAGGTCGAGCGAGCCGTTGAGTATCTTGACCCCGGCCCGTCCACCCGCTTGCGTCAGGTCAAAGTCAATGGTGGCGCCGCTGATTCCCGGCCTGCCAGGCTTGGGATGCACTGACGCTGGGCTGGGCGGTGCGGGCAGGGCAGCAATACTCAGCCCGGCGACGCGTCCTTTTGCGGCGTAGGCGGCAGGGGCATCCAGCGGTCCCTGCCAGCGAGCCTCAACGCTTTCGACCAGTCCCTTCGGGGCAAATGAAGCGATCAGCCCATGGACGGGAGCATCAAGCGGCAGGCGATTGGCAATCTGTGCGAGCGCTGCAAGATCGAGCTTGTCTGCCTTGAGTTCGGTGTGCTGCGCAACGCCGGCCTCGTCCCCTGTGTGCACCAGCGCCACGTTGCCGCCTGGCCACTGCAGGCCGTCGCGGGTACGAAAGCGCAGGCCTTCGGTATTGAAATCAAAACCATTGGTACGCTGACCGCCACCCACACGCCCGGCGACAAAATCAAAGGCCAAAGGCTGCAGCTTGGCACCCAGACGGGCGTCTACATCCTGCAACGCCACATCGGCCGTGCCGCCAGTCACCCGGCCCTGGGAAATATCTGCCCAAGCGCGAAGCGCGCCATTCCCGCGTGTCAGCTCAATGCCCAGTGCGTCCAGGTTGAGGTACGGTTTGATGCGGGACGCATCCACCCGGTCGAACCCGGCAAATAGCTGGCCTGTCCAGGCATCAAAATCACCGGCGCTGCTTGACAGCAGCGATTGGCGGAATATGCCCCTGACAGTGAAACGGTCACCCCATTCTGCAGGGGGTGTGGCATCCAGGCGCATGAGGTGGCGCCGCCGCGTATTGCGCATCACCCAGTCAACCTGCGTCAACGCCAGGGGTGGTGCCGGATTCATTTCATCTGTCCAGCGCACGGTGCCGCCTCGCATGACAAACTCGGTCTGCGAGAAGAACCAGTCGGCAGCGGCGCTCTCGCCGGCCGCCCGGTCCTGCGAAACATCGAGGCCGCCGACATAGATCTTTCCGTCAGCGGTTCGCCGTATGTCCAGCTCGGGCTTGTCGATGTAAAGCTGCTCGAAGCCCAACCCCCAGATCGAAGAGGCGGACAGGGCGCCGAGAATCACCGGCAGCCGCAGGGCCTCGCGCCCCTGGGCGTCGAGCAGGGTCACGTCGCGCAACTCGAACGACGGAATCATCCCTTGGGAATGTGCGGTGATTCCACCAATGCGAACAGGCACCCCCAAAGCCTTGCTGGCCTCTATTTCCAGGCGCGGACGAAACTCCCCGATTCGCGGCACAATCCAGCCATGCAGCACGAACCAGGTCAGGCCAAAGAGCACCCAGGCCGTGGCAACAAGCCACAGCAACACGCGCAGGGTAAGAGCAAGCCATCGCAGTCGTTGCGGCGGCGGGGTAGGCAGGCTGGGGATCGTTGGCTCCATTGACATGAGAATTATGACCGCCGGGGCCAGCGTTCGCCCGGCAGTGAACCATGAAGTTTTGTGAAGTAGTGTGATGACCGTCGCTCAAACCGCCTGCCCTGATACCTTACTCGCCGCTGGGCCGGCCGCGTCGGACTATTCACGGTTCGTTCAGCGCATCCGCCGCCGCTACGCTGATCAACTCCTCCTCCTGCCTGCGGGCGCCCCCGTGCGCGCCGCCATGCAGGTCGCGCTGGACGCGCTGCTGGCGCAGGGCATGGCGACAGGCGCGGCGCTTCGGGTGCTTCGCCAGCTGGTCATGGAAAGGCTGGTGGTGCTCGACTGTGACGGCGCCCTCGAAAGCCAGGCCCCGCTTGCCGTAGTGACCTGCGCCATGACCGAGCTGGCCGAGCTGGCCCTGGATGTCGCCATGCGCGAGTCGGGAGCCGAACTTGACGGGCTGCATGGCGCACCGCAAGGCCCCGACGGGGAGCGTGCCCGGATGTGGGTTGTGGGCATGGGCAAGCTGGGTGCGCGTGAACTCAACGTTTCCAGCGACATCGACCTCATCTATGTCTACGACCACGACGGCGAAACCCGGGGGCGCAGCGATGGCCGCGGGCAGATATCCAACCACGAGTACTTCGCGCACCAGGTCAAAGCCGTCTTCAGCCTGATTGGTGATGCCACGGAGCATGGTTTTGTGTTTCGGGTGGACCTGGCGCTCCGGCCCAACGGAAGCTCCGGGCCGGCGGCCACTTCACTGAGCGCGCTTGAGGAGTATTTCCAGGCACAGGGTCGTGAATGGGAACGCTTTGCCTGGCTCAAGAGCCGGGTGGTGGCGCCGCTTGAATGCGTGCAGGACGGCTCGGCGCAGGCCCTGCGCGGCTCCGTGCTGCCCTTCGTGTTCAGGCGCTACCTTGACTACAACGTCTTCGATGCGCTGCGCACCTTGCACCGGCAAATCCGCGAGCATGCCGCCAAGCGCTGCGCCGGCCACCCGGAGCGGGCCAACGACGTGAAGATGTCGCGCGGCGGCATTCGCGAAATTGAATTCACCGTGCAATTGCTCCAGGTGGTGCGCGGCGGACAGTTTCCCGAGCTGCGTACCCGTCCCACGGTCGACGCCTTGCAGCGCGTGGCACGCGCGGGCCTGATGCTGCAGGAAACCGCCGATGCGCTGGCACGCGCCTATGATTTTCTTCGCCGCGTGGAGCATCGCATCCAGTACCTCGATGACCAGCAGACCCATGTCCTGCCCACGCGTGATGACGACCTGGCGTGGATCGCAGAAACGCTGGGCTACAGCAATTGCTGCTTCTTCCTCAGCGAACTCGACACCCACCGGGAGCTGGTGGCCGGGGAATTCGACAAACTGCTGGGCGGCAAGCCCGACTGCAAAGGCTGCGGCAAAACGGCCAAGGCGGCGCCGCAGCAGCTCGAAGACGTGCTGGAGCAATTGTCGGAACAATGGCCGGAACAGTTTCGCGCCCGCCTGGCGCTGTGGCGCCAGCACCCCAGGGTGCTGGCCCTGCGCGAAGATTCCCGCGCCCGCCTGGCGCGGCTGGTGCAGCGCACCGCCGCCTGGCTGGCGGAAGGCACGGTCACCGAGGAAGCGGCTGTGCGCATCATCGACTGGATAGAGCCGCTCCTGAGGCGGGAGAGCTACCTGGCGCTGCTGCTGGAACGGCCCGCGGTGCATGAGCGCCTGCTGCGCCTGCTGGGGGCCGCCAAATGGCCCGCGCGCTACCTGCTACAGCACCCCGGCGTCATTGATGAACTGGCCAGCGACGAGCTGCTCAAGGAACGCTTTGACGGCACGGCCTTCGCGCGGGACCTGCAACAGCGCCTGGCCGCGCTCAGGAGCACCGGCGAGGACGACGAGGAAACCTGCCTGAACCTGCTGCGCCGCGCCCATCATGCGGAAGTGTTCCGCACCCTGGCGCGCGATCTGGAAGACGTACTCACCGTCGAGCAGGTGGCCGATGATCTGACGGCTCTCGCCGAAGCGGTGCTGAGCATCACCACCGACTGGTGCTGGCAGCGCCTGAAGAACCGGCACCGTGAAACACCGCAGTTCGCCATCATTGCCTACGGCAAACTGGGCGGCAAAGAACTGGGTTACGGCAGCGATCTCGACATCGTGTTCGTCTATGAGGACGATGACGAGCGGGCCCCCGAAGTCTATGCGGCATTTGTGCGCAAGCTGATCAACTGGTTGACCATCAAGACCGGCGAAGG
This sequence comes from Polaromonas sp. P1_F1, assembly GCF_056405795.1. NCBI lineage: Bacteria > Pseudomonadati > Pseudomonadota > Betaproteobacteria > Burkholderiales > Comamonadaceae > Polaromonas > Polaromonas sp. P1_F1. The sequence goes on along the minus strand of NZ_JBFUBJ010000009.1, from coordinate 25,581 downwards.
CGACCTGTTTGAAATCGATACCGCTTTGCGCCCCAACGGCAATTCAGGCTTGCTGGTCACCAGTTTTGAGGCCTATACCCGCTACCAGCAGCAGCGCGGCAGCAATACCGCCTGGACCTGGGAACACCAGGCCATGACACGTGCGCGCTTCGTGTTGGGTGACGAGTCGCTGCGCCTGCGGTTTGACGAAGTCCGGCAGACCGTCATCACCGCTCCGCGCGACATCGTTGCGCTGCGCAACGAAATTGTGGCCATGCGCGAAAAGGTTCGCGACGCCCATCCGATCAAGAGCCTCCACGCAACGCCAAGCCCCACAGGCGGATCCGTCTCAGGCCCGCCTCCGCTCAAGGCTGAAAAATTTGACGTCAAGCACAGTGCGGGCGGCATGGTGGACGCCGAGTTCGCCGTGCAGTTCCTGGTGCTTTCCCAATCAGCCCGGCACCCGGAATTGAGGGACAACGTCGGCAACATCTCGCTCCTGCAACGCGCAGAAACGGCCGGCCTGCTGCCGGCCGGCGTCGGCCAGCGGGCGGCAAGCGCCTACCGCGAACTGCGGCGTGTCCAGCACCGCGCACGCCTCAACGAAGAACCCACCCAGGTCAACCCGCCTGCGCTTGAGGCAGAGCGCGGCGCGATCCAGCAACTGTGGGTCGCCACTTTCAAATCAAACAATTGATTTAATTCAATCGATTGTTTGATTAGTGTGCTCTAATCCGGGCACATGACACCCGACCTGCCCTCTCAAACACCGTCGCGCTCAGCCAAGCCTGAAGGCGAAAGCCGAAAACAGCGCTCCGACGGCGCCCACGCAAGGGCGCACCTGTTGCTCGCGGCACTCAGGCTGTTTTCCGAAAAAGGGTTTGCCAAAACCTCGATTCGCGATATCGCCCATGCTGCGGGAGCCAACGTGGCGGCGATCAGCTATTACTTTGGCGACAAGGCCGGCTTGTACCGGGCCGTTTTCACCGAACCGCTGGGCAGCGCGCGCGATGACATTGCGCTGTACAACCAGCCCCATTTCACCTTGCGGCAGTCCCTTGAAGGCTTTTTTTCGAGCTTCCTCGAACCTTTACGCCAAGGTGAACTGGTGCAGTTGTGCATGAAGCTCCACTTTCGCGAGATGCTGGAACCCACAGGCCTGTGGGCCGAAGAAATCGACCAGGGGATCAAGCCGGCGCATACCGCGCTGGTTATTGTGCTTTGCCGCCATTTAGACGTCACCAAAGCCGACGACGAGGTGCACAGGCTGGCGTTTTCCATCACCGGGCTGGCACTTCAGATGTTCCTCAGCCGCGAAGTCGTGGAGGCGATCCGGCCCCAGCTGTTCGGAACACCTGAAGCCCTGGAACAGTGGGCCGTCAGCCTGGTGGCGTATGCCGAAGCCATGGTAGGCGTCGAAATGGCACGCCGAAATCACCTTTCCGATTACCCCGTGGCCGCGGCGCCGCGATTGAACACAGCACACCATGAAAAAAACTGACTCCGGACGCGATCGCTTGCGCTTGCTGACAGCGGCGCCGCTGTTCGGCGCATGCGCGCTGTTGCTGGGCGGCTGCGCTTCCGACAATCCGCACACACCACCTTCCGTCTCGATTCCCGCGCAATGGCAAACGCCTTTGCCGGCGGCGGGCACCACAGCAGCATTGCCTCACGGCGGCAGCCTGAAAGGGCTGTCGCAATGGTGGCAGCAACAAAATGACCCCTTGCTGGTGGAACTGATCATGGCGGCGGAATCGGTCAGCCCGACCGTTTCCACCGCGCGCTCCAACATTGAGCAGGCGCGGGCTTCACGCGTGGCCTCGGGCGCAGCCATGCTGCCTACCCTTGATGGCACCGCCAGCGTCAGCCGCGGACGCTCGGCACCCGTGAACCGTACAGCGCCACCGATTGCCACAACCGCCCAGGTGGGTTTGCAGACCTCCTGGGAGATCGACCTCTTCGGTCAGTACGCCGCGAGCCGGGATGCCGATCAGCAGCGGCTGGAGGGCTCCCAGGCGCTGTGGCATTCGGCGCGGGTATCGATTGCCGCCGAGGTGGCCACCCAGTACTACAGCCTGCGCGCTTGCGAAAAGCTGCTCGAGGTTGCGCGCTCCGATGCCGCATCCCGGGGTGAAACTGCACGTTTGGCGGAACTCAGCACCAGGGCAGGTTTTCAGGCGCCCGCCACCGCTGCATTGGCCAGGGCCAGCGCGGCCGAAGGCAACAGCAATGCCATCCAGCAGCGCGCACTGTGCGACCTGGATGTCAAGGCACTGGTGGCCCTGACTGCCATCGATGAGCCCGCACTGCGGCAAAAACTGGCCAGCACACCGGCCGACCTGACACAGGAATCGGTAGCGCCTGTCATCAGCGTGCCGGCGGAAGTGCTGGCCCAGCGGCCCGATATCTTCAATGCGGCACGCGAAGTGGACGCCGCCCACCTGGAAGTCGGCAGCGCACGCGCTCAGCGCTTTCCAAGACTCAACCTGAGCGGCTCGGTTGCGACCTCCAAGTCGTACACCGCCAGTACCACGCAGCGCTTTGACACCTGGACCGTCGGGCCGCTGCAGCTGACCATCCCGATCTTTGACGGCGGCGCCAGCGAAGCCAATGTAGAAGCCGCCAAGGCGCGCTACGAAGATGCCGCAGCCCAATACCGCGGCAGCGTGCGAAAAGCCGTACGGGAAGTCGAAGAAGCGCTGGTGAACCTGCAAAGCACGGCTGAACGCAGCCAGGATGCATTGATCGCCACACAAGGCTACCGCGCGTCGTTCGTCGGCACCGAAGCCCGCTACAAGAGCGGGCTGGCGAGCCTGGTCGAACTTGAAGACGCCCGTCGCACACTGCTGGCCGCACAAAGCGCCCTGGTCACGCTGCAACGTGACCGGCGCAGCGCCTGGGTTGCGCTGTACCGGGCGCTCGGCGGAGGCTGGACTACCGCCGAACCGCCTGTGCCGCCGCTGGTCTCCGATGTGCCGGCACCTTTCACCCCTGCTGCCCTCACCGCCCCCTGAGGCGCGGTTTGCCGACCCTGCCACACCTTATGACAGATCCTTTGAACACCATGCCAAACTTCAAACTAAAACCCGTCGCTCTCGCTGTGATCGCCGGGGCCGTGCTCGTTGCCGGGGCCGCAGCTTTTTTTCTTCTGAAGGCCAACGCAAAAGAAGACAAGGCAGTCACCGCAAAGCCGGCACTGACTGTCGCCACCGCGCTGCCGTCTCAAGTGACTTTGCCGGTGAAACTGAGCGCCAACGGCAATATCACCGCCTGGCAGGAGGCCGTGATCGGCTCCGAATCGAACGGCTTGCGGCTGGTGCAGGTGCAGGCCAATGTGGGCGACCAGGTCAAGGCCGGGCAGGTGCTGGCGGTGTTCTCGGGTGACAGCGTGCAGGCGGACACGGCCCAGGCCAAAGCCAGCCTGATCGAAGCCCAGGCCAACGCGGCCGACGCGGCAGACAACGCTGCGCGCGCGCGCACGCTGGCGAATTCGGGCGCTTTAAGCGAGCAGCAGATCAACCAGTACAACACCGCCGAGCAAACGGCCAGGGCGCGTGTCGAGGCGGCCAGGGCTCTCCTTGAGGTGCAGCAGGTACGCGGTAAAAACACGCAGGTGCTGGCGCCCGACAACGGCGTGATCTCCGCACGCACCGCAACGGTAGGCTCGGTAGTGCCGGCAGGCACCGAGCTGTTCCGCCTGATCCGGGGCGGCCGCCTCGAATGGCGCGCGGAAGTCACCTCGGCCGAGCTGGGCCGGATCAAGGCCGGCACGGTCGCCAGCGTGGTGGCGGCCAGCGGCGCCGAACTCAAGGGCCGGGTGCGCATGATCGCCCCGAGCGTGGACCCGCAGACCCGCGCGGCGCTGGTCTATGTGGACCTTCCCGTTTCGGCCGGCATGGCTTCCCCGGCCAAGGCCGGCATGTTTGCCCGCGGCGAATTCGATCTGGGCAGCACGTCCGCGCTGACCGTCCCGCAACCTGCGCTGGTCGTGCGCGACGGGTTCAACTACGTCTTTCGCCTCAACCCGGACAACCGCATCAGCCAGCTCAAGGTGCAGACCGGCCGGCTCGCCGGCGACCGGGTCGAAATTACCTCCGGCCTTGCTGCCGATACACGGGTGATCGTCAGCGGGGCGGGCTTCCTCAACGACGGCGACCTGGTCCGGGTCAGCGACGCCACCCCTGGAATTACGGCAAATCCGGCTATAGCGCCCGCCAGTCGTGCGCAAGCAGCTATCAAATAAGGAGCGACTCGATGAACGTCTCCTCCTGGTCAATCAAGAACCCGATCCCTGCCGTCATGCTGTTTGTGCTGCTGACGTTCGCCGGCATGCTGTCGTTCAAGGCGATGAAGGTGCAAAACTTTCCCGACATCGACCTGCCGACCGTGACGGTCTCGGCATCGCTGCCGGGCGCCGCGCCCGCCCAGCTTGAGACGGAAGTAGCCCGCAAGCTTGAAAACTCCATTGCCACCGTACAGGGCCTCAAGCACATCTACACCAAGGTGCAGGACGGCGGTGTGAGCGTGACCGCCGAATTCCGGCTGGAAAAGCCGGTACAGGAAGCCGTGGACGATGTGCGCGCGGCCGTGTCGAAAGTGCGCAGCGAATTGCCCGGCGATGTGCGCGATCCGGTGGTCAGCAAGATGGACCTGGCCAGCCAGCCGGTGCTGGCCTTCACCATCCGCTCGCCGCGCATGGACGAGGAAGCGCTGTCCTGGTTTGTCGACAACGACATCTCCCGCAAGCTGCTGGCCGTACGCGGCGTCGGTGCGGTGAACCGCGTGGGCGGCGTCTCGCGAGAAGTCCGCATCGCGCTGGATCCCTCGAAGCTGCAGGCCCTGGGCGCGACAGCTTCCGACATTTCCCGCCAGTTGCGGCAGGTGCAAACCGAAAGCGCGGGTGGACGCGCCGACCTGGGCGGCAGCGAGCAGCCCATGCGGACGCTGGCGACGGTGAAGTCCGCACAGGAGCTGGCGCAGCTTGAGCTGGCGCTCAGCGACGGACGGCGTATCCGCCTCAGCGAGGTCGCCGCCGTGAGCGACACGACCGCAGAACCGCGCGCCGCCGCGCTGCTCGACGGCAAGCCTGTCGTCGGCTTTGAGGTGTCCCGCAGCCGGGGCGAAAGCGAAGTGGCGGTCGGCGCCGCCGTGCAGGCGGCGCTGGCCGAGCTGAAGCAGCAATACCCCGAAGTGGAAGTCCACGAAGCCTTCAACTTCGTCACGCCGGTGCAGGAAGAGTACGACGGCTCCATGCACCTGCTGTACGAAGGCGGCATCCTGGCGGTGCTGGTGGTGTGGCTGTTCCTGCGCGACTGGCGCGCCACCTTTGTGTCGGCCGTGGCGTTGCCGCTGTCGGTGATCCCGGCTTTCATCGGCATGCACCTGCTCGGCTTTTCGATCAACGTCATCACCCTGCTCGCGCTGTCGCTGGTGATCGGTATCCTGGTCGACGATGCCATCGTCGAGGTCGAAAACATCGTGCGGCACCTGCGCATGGGCAAGTCGCCGTACGAAGCCGCCATGGAGGCAGCCGACGAAATCGGCCTGGCCGTGGTGGCCACCACGTTCACGTTGATCGCCGTGTTCCTTCCCACCGCCTTCATGAGCGGCGTGGCGGGAAAATTCTTCAAGCAATTCGGCTGGACGGCCTCCCTGGCGGTGTTTGCCTCGCTGGTGGTGGCGCGCGTGCTGACTCCCATGATGGCGGCCTACATCCTCAAGCCCGTGGTGGGCACGCACTCCGACCCAGGCTGGATGAAGTGGTACATGCGTGCCACGACCTGGTGCCTGCATCACCGCCTGAAGACCATGATCCTGGCCACGCTGTTCTTCTTTGGCTCGGTGGCCTTGATCCCGCTGTTGTCCACGGGTTTCATTCCGCCCGACGACAACTCGCAGACACAGGTCTACCTGGAACTGCCGCCCGGCGCAACACTGGCGCAAACCCGGGCCTCGGCCGAACATGCGCGATTGCTGATCAGCAAGGTCAAGCACGTCAAGAGCGTGTACACCACCATCGGCGGCGGGTCGGCCGGCACCGACCCGTTCGCGATGCAGGGCGCAGCGGAAACCCGCAAGGCCACACTCACCGTGCTGCTGGACGAGCGCAGCGAACGGCCGCGCAAGCAGGGGATTGAAAGCAAGATGCGCACAGCGCTGGAAGCCCTGCCGGGCGTGCGCAGCAAGGTGGGGCTGGGCGGCTCGGGAGAGGCTTACATCCTCATGCTGACTGCTGAAGATGCCAATGCCCTGCAAACCGCGGCGCTGGCGATTGAAAAAGACCTGCGAACCATTCCCGGTCTGGGCAATATCTCGTCCAGCGCCAGCCTGGTGCGCCCCGAGATTGCCATCAAGCCGGATTTCGCCCGGGCAGCAGACCTGGGCGTGACCAGTTCAGCCATGGGTGAAACCCTGCGTATCGCCACGGTTGGCGACTACGAAGAGTCGCTGCCCAAGCTCAACCTTTCGCAGAGGCAGGTGCCCATCGTCGTCAAGCTGGATGAAGCGGCGCGCAAGGACCTCAGCGTGCTGGAGCGTCTTGCAGTTCCCAGCGTCAAGCCGGGCGTCGGCCCCGTCATGTTGGGACAAGTGGCGAGCCTGGAGATCACGGCCGGCCCGGCCGTGATTGACCGCTACGACCGCTCCCGCAACGTCAAGTTCGAGATTGAACTGTCGGGCCGGGCGCTGGGGGACATCACCGAAGCCGTGAAACTGCTGCCGTCCGTCAAGAATCTGCCGGCCGGCGTCAAGGTGGTGGAAGTCGGCGATGCCGAGGTCATGGGCGAACTGTTTGGCAGCTTCATCCTGGCCATGGCGACCGGCGTTCTGTGCATCTATATCGTGCTGGTGCTTCTGTTCAAGGATTTCCTGCACCCGGTGACCATCCTGGCCGCCCTGCCGCTGTCGCTAGGCGGCGCCTTTGTCGGCCTGTTGATCGCACAGAAGAGCTTTTCCATGCCCTCGCTGATCGGTCTCGTCATGCTGATGGGAATCGCGACCAAGAACTCCATCTTGTTGGTCGAATACGCCATCGTCGCGCGGCGCGACCACAATATGTCGCGCTGGGATGCGCTGCTGGACGCCTGCCACAAGCGGGCACGGCCCATCATCATGACCACGCTGGCCATGGGTGCGGGCATGATGCCGATTGCCCTGGGCTTCGGCGCGGCCGACTCCAGCTTTCGCTCACCGATGTCGATCGCGGTGATCGGCGGCCTGATCACCTCCACCGTGCTCAGCCTGCTGGTGGTGCCTGCCGTGTTTACCTACATCGATGACCTGGAGCGGCTGATCAAGCGCATGGCGGCAAGATTGCGCGGCCACGGCAGTGAAAAGCCTGAAAACGGCCAGCCCGCCGCTGAATCAGGCGCCCCATAAGCTGCAAAATAATGCACATACAGCCGCGTACCGCTTTGTAAAAGGCGGATCAGACGTGTAATTTTGCTGATTTGGACAGGTCCGTCCGAGTGAATTAGGGCTGACCGTCCAATACCCCTCGCTTATACTTGCAGGTTCAGCTTTACATTTCTTAACATGTCAAAACGCGTACTGCTTTCGGGCGCAACAGGCCTGATTGGCGGCGAATTAATGCTTCTTTTGGCTGCGCGCGGCGTTTACAGCACTGCTGTGGTGCGCGCTGCCGATTCGAACCAGGCCCGTGACCGTCTGCTGGATCGCCTGAAAAAGAGCGTCCTCTGGAAGCCCGAATTTGCCGACATGGTGTCTGCCGAGGCCGGCGATGTGGTCGAGCCCGGTTTTGGCCTCAGCGCTGCAGTTCTCCAATCGGCCGACGTCATCCTGCATTCGGCGGCCAGTACCTCGTTCAAGCCCGGTGCCGGGGTCTATCCCATCAATCTCAAGGCCGCCGAGCATTTTTCCGGCATCCTGAAAGACCTGCGGCCCTCACAACGCGGTTTTTTTGTTGGAACGGCGGCAGTGACCACCGAGCCGCGCGGCGTGATTACCGAAGACATGCCGTTTGCCGGCTATGCCAACGACTACATCAGGTCCAAACGCGATGCCGAAACACTGCTGCGCGGCAAAGGCCATCCTTTTGTGAGTTTGCGCCCGGGCATTGTGCTGTCGCGCGGGATTGACGACGCCAAACTGGCCCGCAACATGTTGTGGTCCATCCCGGTCATGGCCGAACTTGGTGATGTGCCGCTGGATCCCTTGGGCAAACTCGATTTCGCGCCGGTGGATTTCATCGCGGGCGCCTTTGCCGAAATGCTGCTCAAGGACGAGCTCCGGCACGATTGCTACCACGTGTCTACGGGCGAAGACTCCATGACCTTCGCAGCGCTGGCCGAAGAATTGAAAGCCAGCATGCCCGGCATCGGCAAGATGGTGATGCGCGGCAGGGACTTCGTGCCCACGCCGAAGTTTGCCCGCCAACGCTGGATGTTTGAAGCATTGCAGCCATATTTGCCTTTCCTGACGGCAGATGCGGTGTTCAGCAATGCGCGCCTGCGGGCGGAAATTGGCGCGGCAGCTGTCGCGCCTGCGCCCATTAGTTATCTGGGTGAATTATTGGGGACCTTCAGCCTGTCGGACGCCGTCAGGCAGATGTACACGCCCTGAGGTACGAAAACAACGCGGCTGCTTTTGTAAAATGCCCCTACAGGCCCGAAGAGGCCGGCCGTCATATCGATGGTGGGACAATGGCGGTTCGCATTACATATTTACTGGTTCGTGATGAATTCTGATTTGATTAATCTTTTTGCCGAGACATTTGGCATCAGCGAAGAAAAACTGCTGCCGGATGCCACGCTGGAGAGCCTGGGCCTCGACTCCCTCGCCGTCATCGAATTTCTGTTCCAGATTGAAGACCAGTTTGGCATTCAGATTCCGGACCAGGCCAGCCCGCCGCGCACCCTCGCCGAAATGGTCCAGCTGATTGAACCCCTGCTGCCATCAGGCAAGCCCGCCGCCTGAGCCCTGCCGGGCCCGCCAGACCGCCCATGCGTCGCGTAGCCATCACGGGTCTTGGCGTTGTTTCCGCCGTTGGAACCGGCACTCCCGCATTCTTCGAGTCCCTGCTTTCCGCCCGCTCCGGCATCCGGGGCATTGACATTGGCTTTCCCACCGGCAGCGAAAGCGTGCTGGCCGGCGCCGTCCAGTTCGACCCGGACCAGCATTTCCCCCGCGCCCGTCTCCTGACCATGGACCGGGTCAGCCAGCTCGCGGTGGTGGCTGGCCGCGAAGCCATGGCGCAGGCTGGATGGGGCCCTGAGGGTGGCTTCGCACCCGAGCGTTTCGGCGTCTCGCTGGGCACAGGCAGCGGCGGCGCAGGATCCACGGATGTGGCTTACACGGCATTGCTGGAGCAAAAAGTGGCGCGGCTGCGCCCCATGACGGTCGTGCTGGCCATGCACAACGCCATTGCCGCCCATGTGTCCATGGAGTTCGGGCTGAAGGGCCCCAGCAGCACGGTTTCCAATGCCTGCGCATCGTCGGCCACCTCCATTGGAGAAGCTTTCCGGCAGATCCGCCACGGTTATGCAGACGCCATGCTGGCCGGGGGTTCCGAGGCATTGCTGAACCGCGGCACCATCAAGGCCTGGCAAGCCATGCACACGCTGGCCAAGCCCCATGCCGACGGCGCCGAAACCTCGTGCCGTCCATTTTCGGTTGACCGCTCCGGTCTGGTGCTGGCCGAAGGCGCCGCCATGTTGGTCCTGGAAGAATGGGAAAGCGCCAAACGGCGCGGCGCCAATATCCTGGCCGAACTTTGCGGCTACGCATCCACCACCGACGCCCATCACCTGACGCAGCCCGACGCCCAGGGGCAATCACTCGCCATGACGCTGGCGCTGAAAGACGCGGGACTGCAGGCCGCCGACATCGGTTACCTCAATGCCCACGGAACCGCCACCGATGTCGGTGATGTCATCGAAACCAGCGCCATCAAGCTGGCCTTCAAGGACCTGGCCGGGCGCCTGCCCATCAGCTCCAGCAAAGGGGTGCACGGGCACGCCATGGGCGCTGCGGGGGCGATGGAATTCATTGCGAGTGTGATGGCACTGCGCGCGGGGCAACTGCCGCCAACGGCCTTCCTGGTGAACCCAGACCCGCGTTGTGACCTGGACTACATACCGCTGGCGGCACGCGATGCCAAGGGCCTGCGCGCGGTGATGTCCAACTCGTTTGCCTTTGGCGGCTCCAACGCCGTGCTGGTGGCGAAGTCCGCCTGAGGGCGACCACCCTCCGAAGAAAAGCCGGCCGGGCTCCCCCAATACCCAATACCCAATACCCAATACCCAATACCCAATACCCAATACCCAATACCCAATACCGGCGGATATCAGTGGATCAACTCGCAGCGCGGATTTTTTTCACCAGGGCCGTCGTCGAATAGCCATCCACAAACGGGATCGCCCGGGCGCTGCCGCCATACGCCTTGACCACCGCGGTCTCTGCCAGCTTGTCCATGTCGTAGTCTCCGCCCTTCACCAGCAGATCCGGCTGGAGCTCACGGATCAGCTCCAGCGGCGTGTCTTCGTCAAACCAGGTGACCAGGCTCACCGACTCCAGCGCAGCCATCATGGCGGCGCGGTCGTGTTCGTTGTTGAGCGGCCGGTCAGGGCCCTTGCCCAGCCGCCGTGCCGAGGCATCGGTGTTCAGCGCCACCACCAGGCTTGCGCCCAGCGCGCGTGCGTCGGCCAGGTAGGTGGCATGCCCGCGGTGCAAGACATCAAACACCCCATTGGTAAAGACAATGGGATGTGGCATTGAAGCAAGCCGCTGCCGCGCTTCTTCGCGGGGGACTATTTTTTGCAGGAAGTGGGTAGAGGAGGGGGTAGGGGGCTCGCTGGGCATCCCGCCACTTTAACGGAAGGCCCGGGTTACCACCCGGCTTCTGCCGCCCGAGGCACCCGGCCAGCGGACGTCGTGCATCAGGCGCCGGCAGGTGCCGGCTTGGCGGCGATGGACTCCGCCAGTTCCTTGGCAATTTCCTTGCGGTAGCGGTTCAGTTCCTGCACGGTCTTGAAGCTCTGGTTCAACAGCAGACTCAGGTTGTGCAGGATGCGTTCGACCACCTTGCCCTCCCACACCGCGTCAAACTTGATCTGCGTGTCGAGCCAGTGCTCCAGCCACTCGGGGTTGGGCAGGCGGCTCTGGATGGTGTCGCGCGGAAAAAGGCTTTTGTTCACATGCAGGTTGGTCGGGTGCAGCGCCTGGGCGGTACGGCGTGCGCTGGCCATCAGCACGCCCACCTTGGTGAAGGCGGACTTGGCTTCATTGCCGAAGTTGTTGATGGCGCGCTTCATGTAGCGCAGGTAAGCGCCACCATGGCGGGCTTCGTCCTGGCTCAGCTGGGTATAAATCTGCTTGATGACAGGTTCGGTATGCCATTCGCTGGCGCGGCGGTACCAGTGGTTCAGGCGGATCTCGCCGCAGAAATGCAGCATCAGCGTTTCCAGCGCGGGTGCGGGTTCGAACTCGAAACGCACTTCGTGCAATTCTTTTTCCGTGGGAGCGAGGTCCGGGCGGAAGCGCTTGAGGTATTCCATCAACACCAGCGAGTGTTTTTGCTCTTCAAAAAACCAGATGGACATGAAGGCCGAGAAATCGCTGTCGTCCTTGTTGTCGCGCAGGAACATTTCCGTGGCGGGCAGCGCAGACCATTCCGTGATGGCATTCATCTTGATGGTCTGGGCCTGCTCGTCGGTCAGCTTGGACGCGTCAAAACTTGCCCATGGAATGTCCTTGTCCATGTCCCAGCGGACGGATTCAAGTTGTTTGAACAGTTCGGGATAAAGCATGAGAACTCCTTCGCAAGGGATATGCAGATATATCTGCCTCGGATGTCCTGCGGGAGCATCCTGGGTACTTGTAACGATTTTAGGCGGCTAATGTGACAACGGGCGACTTATGCGCTATTTACCGGCAAATCAGGGTAATTCGGACCCCATTCCGGCGTGTTGGACCACACAAGTGCTCTTTTTCGGACTGCATTGTGCCAAATAAAGCCATGCAGACCCTGGATAGTCCGGGGCTGAATTCCCGCTGAATCCATTCACCGCGATACGGGCGTATCGTCAGGGCATGTTGTGAAACATGTATGACAGCGCCAGAATAAACCTGAATCAGCCCGATCACCAGCCCGCGAGTTTAGCCAATGACCGCCACTGCCATCTCTTGCGCCCCCCGCCGGGCGGCCCAGTTCCTTTTGCTGATCATGCTGGCTGCCCCTGCGCTGCTGGCCTCCGGCGGCGCGCTGGCAGCGCCACCGGCACCTGCCGTAGCGTCCGCCGGCCCCGCACCGGCAACCTGCCCCGCGCTGCTGCAGCAGACGTTTTTACGGTTGCAAGACGAAAGGCCGCAGACGCTCTGCCAATACAGCGGACAAGTGGTGGTCGTGGTCAACACTGCCAGCTTCTGCGGCTTTACCCCGCAGTACCAGGGGCTTGAAGCGCTCTACGCCAAATACAAAGACCGGGGCCTGGTGGTGCTGGGTTTTCCATCCAATGATTTTTCGCAGGAAACAGGCAGCAACAAGGAGATCGCGGACTTCTGCGAAAACACCTTCGGCGTGAAGTTCCCCATGTTCACCAAAACCAGCGTGACCGGAAAAGACGCCAATCCCCTGTTCCAGAAGCTGGCGGCCACAACAGGCACCACGCCGCGCTGGAATTTTTACAAATACGTCATTGCACGCGATGGTGTCGGCGTCACCAGCTTCAACTCCATGGCCGACCCGGCCGGCGGCGCGCTGGTCAAAGAAATCGAAAAACAGCTGGCCATCAAGCCCGCGACCCGTTAACAAAAATTTACCTGAGGGATCTTTTATTTGCGGGAACTACCCCGCACTTGTGCTCTCATACTTCTGCAAGCGCGATTTGCCTTCACCGGTAGCGCTGGCAAGAGAACAGTTTCATTGTTGCGAAGCCTTCTGAGCCGTCCAGGTTCAGCTGCAATCCCGGGGCGCTCCTCCTCCTCCCTCCCTCCCTCGTTCGCGCCGGGGCGCTTCGCAGCATTTTTATATTCCGGCCCTTTGCCGGGCCAGGGCCAGCAGATGCGTTGTGCCCGCCTGAAGTTCACCGCCGATGGCCTGGTGAACTTCCATCGTGATGACCGGGAAACCCGTAAAGCCCCGCAACCGCTATTATTTTGATAGCCGCTTGCGCTCGCTCTGATTAGGTCGGAGGCCATTTTGACGCCTGAAATCAGGCTGTCTCGACCTCAAAACACCTGAAAAGGGCTGCCCAAGAGGCGTTGAAAGAGGCCTTGAGCCTGTTTTTGAACCAATTTCAAACGCGAATAGTAGCCAGGGCCCAATAAAGACGGGCGCAAGCAGCTACCAAATGCATAGCAAATAGCCGGCGGCGTCTTGAGTTTGTATGCGATTTGGTGATTTGGCATCAGCGAGAACATCGGCGAGAAGAGCCGCCTCCTCCACCATTCAGTACCCGCATCAGCCCGGCGGAATGCTTTCCGCAAAGCTGGGCCGCTGCATCAGCTTGTCCTGCAGCTTGGTCAGGTTCGGATACATCTCACGCCAGTTGATTTGCGCAAAACGCAGGTCGAGGTAGCCGAGCGCGCAGCCGACCGCGACGTCGGACAGGCTGAAGTGGATGCCGCTGCAGAACGACTTGTCGCCCAGGCCGGTGCTCATGGCCTTGAGGGTGGCTTCGATCTTGCCCATCTGGCGGTCGATCCAGGCGTCGCTGCGCTGCTTGACGCTGCGGCCGGCCCAGGTGGCTTCGAGGCGCGCCAGGATGGCGGCGTCGATCAGGCCGTCGGCCAGGGCCTCCCAGGTTTTGACTTCAGCGCGCTCACGGCCCTGGCTGGGGATAAGCTTGCCGACAGGTGACAGGGTGTCGAGGTATTCGACGATGACACGGGAATCAAATACGGCTTCGCCGCCTTCCATGACCAGGCAGGGCACCTTGCCGAGCGGGTTGGAAGCCTGGATGGTGGTGTTGGCTGCCCAGACATCTTCCAGGACGAACTGGTAGTCGAGCTTTTTCTCGGCCATCACTATGCGCACTTTACGCACATAGGGGCTGGTAGCGGATCCGATGAGTTTCATGATGGTGTGAGATCGTGGTCCGGGGGAAGAGCATTCTATCGAGTAAGCCGGCAGCCAGGCTGACGGGGGTGTAACGTGCCGGGCAAGAAGATTCGCAAATATGCACATCTTTTCGGGCTTGCGGCAGCGGCTTCCGGCGCGGCGGGCGCGGCAGGCACCCGGCCTACAATTGGGCCATGAGCTCCTCTCCCCCTTTTTCCACGATCAACGCCCTGTCCCCACTGGACGGCCGCTACGCGAACAAACTGAACCAGTTACGTCCCCTGATGTCCGAGCAGGGCTATATGCACCGCCGCGTTCAGGTCGAAGTGGCGTGGTTCATCGCGCTGTCCGATGCCAAATTCGCCGAATTCAAGCCGCTGAGCCCGGGCGCCCGCACTTATTTGCTGGGTCTGGTCAAAAACTTCTCGGAGGCCGATGCGTCGGCCATCAAGGAAATCGAAAAGACCACCAACCACGACGTGAAAGCCGTCGAATACTGGATCAAGTCGAAATTCGAGGCCCGGCCGGAGCTGCAGGGCGCCAGCGAATTTGTGCACTTTGCCTGCACCAGCGAAGACATCAACAACACCAGCCACGCGCTGCAGCTTAAAAGCAGCCGCGACCTGGTGGTGCTGCCGGCGCTGGACAAGGTCATTGCGCAGCTGCGCGAAATGGCCCACATCTATGCCGAAGAACCCATGCTGAGCCGCACGCACGGCCAGACAGCCAGCCCGACCACGGTCGGCAAGGAAATCGCCAACGTGGTGGTGCGCCTGGCCAATGCGCGTGACAAGATCGCGGGCGTCAAGCTGATGGCCAAGATGAACGGCGCGGTGGGCAACTACAACGCGCATCTCTCGGCCTGGCCCGACTTCGACTGGGAGGCCTTCAGCCGCAACGTGATCGAAACGCCGGAACCGCTGGGCCTGGGCCTGACCTTCCAGCCCTACAGCATCCAGATCGAACCGCACGACTACATGGCCGAGCTGTTTGACGCGGTAGCCCGCACCAACACCATCCTGATCGACCTGGCGCGCGACATCTGGGGCTACGTGAGCGTGGGCTACTTCAAGCAGCGCCTGAAAGACGGCGAGATCGGTTCCTCGACCATGCCGCACAAAGTCAACCCGATTGACTTCGAAAACGCCGAAGGCAACCTGGGCCTGGCCAATGCGCTGCTGCGCCACCTGAGCGAAAAGCTGCCGATTTCCCGCTGGCAGCGCGACCTGACCGACTCGACCGTGCTGCGCAACATGGGCGTGGCGCTCGGCTACGCCGTGCTCGCCTATAACTCGATGGGCGTGGGTCTGAACAAGCTCGAACTCAACCGCGAAGCGCTGGGCGACGACCTGAATGCCTCCTGGGAAGTGCTGGCCGAACCGATCCAGACGGTGATGCGCCGTTACGGTGTGCAGGGCGCTTACGAAAAGCTGAAGGAAGTCACGCGCGGCAAAACCGTGAAGGCCGAAGACCTGCACGCGCTGATCCGTTCGCTGGAAATTCCCGACACGGAAAAAGAGCGTCTGCTGAAGATGACGCCTGGCAGCTATGTCGGCATGGCGGCCGAACTGGCGAAGAGGGTCTAACCCCCGTCCAGGCTCACTGCGTGTAGCCTGTTCCCCCCTTGCAAGGGGGCGGCGCCTGCGGTCTGGCAAAGCCAGTCCCGCGGCACCCTTGGTTGTGCCCCACTGAACTCCTCAATCCAACATGAGCCCCCGAACCGGCTTTGCCGGGTCGGAGGGCGGACGGCCCCTCGGGCACGGGGAGCTTCAAGCAATGAGCGGCAGTGGGCTCTACCCCACTGCGGGGGCTAGTCCACAACTCCAACACTGCTCAAACCCGCCCTCGACGACTTCGCCGCAGACGCACAGCCATCGCCGCTGCGGCATGTTCTGCAGGTTGTCGAGCAACTCCCGTGCGCGGGGTTCTTCTTCATGGTGGGTGAGCCAGACTTCGGGCTGGCATTGGTCGGGCGGGAGTTCCCCGGCGACGCTGCCCAGAAAATAGCGTTGCACGCTGGCGGCAATGCCGGCTTGTTGCAGCACATCGACCCACAGCGCCGCGATGGCGATATTGGGGGCACGCGTCAGTCTGAGCATGCCGTCAGTGTAGCGGGATCACTATCAAATTCATAGCTGCCTGCGCTTTCCATATATGGGCCGCAAGCCCAAAAGGCCTAGATTTTTGGCGTGGCAACAGGGGCGGGCGCCGCGTCATTCTGCACATCCTTGTCCCGGTTCTCAAGGGCGCGGTCAGCGTAGCGGCCAAACCGCCATGCAGTTGCTTCCTGCGTAATGCGCCGCCAGGTACCACGCTTCTCGGCGGGCGTCATCTCGGGCCAGTGCTGCACTTCGTCAAACGTGCGGCCGCAGCCCTTGCACAAGGCGTCCCCCTGGCTGGTTGAGCAAATGGCAATGCAGGGCGTATCGGCGGTCGTGTCGTACCAGGTCCGCCACGCCGCCAGCGCCTTGGGCGGAAAGCTTTTTTCGTCGGCCTCGTCCTCGTGGTAGAAAACCAGGAGCGCGTAGACCTCGGCGAGCGCACGCAACTCGGGCGCCAGCGTCACGCCGTCAGGCGAAGGTTTTTTGTCGCGCCAGTAATTGATGGCGGCTTCAATATCGGTGATGTGGATGCCGGGCATGGAACGGTGGGTCTAAGGGCTGCCGCTGAGCGGATGAAGCGAGCGCAAGGAGGCGAAGAAAGGCGAGGAAGCGAAGTGGCAGCGCCGGGCCGTTCATTATCAGCCAGATGGGCGGGCCAGCCGTCTATGGGGGAAATGGGGCAATGTCCCCGCATCGCGCCGCTGCGCGGCAAGGCCGGGTTGCAAAAAATCTTTTTTTATTGTCAAATACCCAGACGAAGGGGAGTAACTCCCTCGTTTTGCTGCAATATACGAAAACAGACACCACAGCAAAATCGCTAACAACAAGTCGTCATTACGAAGTTGACACTTCCGGCTTGTTGGGCATGCAGCGACACTGCATGTCGAGCCAGACCTTCGATTGAAACCTGAACAGGTTTGATCGAGGTATCTGCGGCGTCCACGGCGCCGACTCCAGCCACCCATCACACCCGTTCCGGTTTCACGAAGCCGGAAATCCGTCGTGCGCCGTCACGCGGATTTCCAAGTCGAAACTTGACATGGAGTGTGACGTGGAACTATTTACTGCCCCCTGGTGGTCCGCCCTGCTGGCGATCATCCTCATCGACCTGGTGCTCGCCGGCGACAACGCCATCGTGATTGCACTGGCCGCGCGCAACCTGCCGTCCCACCTGCAGAAAAAAGCCATCGTCTGGGGTACGGTCGGCGCCATTGTGGTCCGCTCTGCCATGACGGTTGGCGTGGTGTGGCTGCTGAAAATTCCCGGCCTGATGCTGGTGGGCGGCCTGGGGCTGCTGTGGATTGCCTACAAGCTGCTGGCCGACCAGGGTGACAAGGAGCACGACGGCCCGGTTGCCCACACCTTTTGGGGCGCCATGAAAACCATCGTGGTGGCCGACGCCCTGATGGGCATCGACAACGTGCTGGGTGTGGCCGGCGCCGCGCACGGCTCGTTTGACCTCGTGGTCATCGGCCTGCTGGTCAGCATCCCGATCGTGGTGTTTGGCAGCACCATGGTGCTCAAGCTGGTGGAACGTTTCCCCATCATCATCAATGTCGGCGCTGCTGTTCTGGCCTTTACCGCCGCGAAGATGATTGTGAGCGAGCAGCTGCTCGACCCGATCTACGGCGGCCCGGGCACCATGCCTTCGGCTGAAACCCTGCACCTTGCCGCGCAGTGGGCAACCTACGCCCTTGCAGTGGCAGGCGTTCTGGGCGCTGGGTGGTGGACCACACGACGCTCACGCTCCGCGCAGGATGCCGACCTGATCCCACATTGAAACCAGCAACCCGTGGGGGGCGTATGCCCCTCTTTCAGCCAGCAAGCTTCTAAAACGACGACAACTCAAGGAGAACTTTATGGACAACATCATTGTGTACATTGACGATGCCGCATATGCCCTGCAGATGCTGCAACCCATGCTGCCTGCCGGCGAGGCCGACAGCCCTACTCGCTGGATCGTGGTCGGCTGCGCACCCCGCGTGACGCACCGCGTCAGCAAATGGGTGACACACAGTGCGCGCGAAAGCTGGCGCGGCAAATGGGCCGAGAAGGTATTCGCGCAGCTGACGCCCCTTCTTCAGAAAGAGGGCAACACCGTGTTGACCCAGCTGGCGCAGGCCACCTTGGTCACCCAGACCGAGGGCCTCATCAAGCAGTATGGCGTCGCACGCGTGCTGGATGCCCGGCGCCCGAAATTCGGCCAGGACATGCAACCGGTCACGGCAACGCAGGCCCAGGAAAGCCACGGCATCCTGGGTTATGCCACGGCACTGGCAGGTGCCGGGCTGCTGGTCGCAAGCGACTGACGGCTTTCACCTCGTGCTGGAATCCCGGGATGGTGCCTCCCCGGATCGGTTCGCTGAATTCGGGTTGCACACGGACTGAAAAGGCCGGTGCCACCTTGGGGTGCCGCCTCTACTCGCCTGAGGGATAAGGGGGCCGAATCGGGCAGGCCGGTGGTATTCTTTGCCCATGAAACTTATCCTCAAATGGCTTTTAAGCGCAGCGGCCTTGCTGGCCGTTGCCTATCTCTACCCCGGGGTCGTGGTGACCAGCTTCACCGGCGCGCTAATTGCCGCGGCGGTGCTCGGTGCGCTCAACATGGTGGTGCGCCCGATCCTGGTTCTGCTGACGCTGCCCGTCACGCTGGTGACGCTGGGCTTGTTCCTGTTTGTCATCAACGCGCTGATGTTCTGGGCCGCGGCCAGCCTGATCAGCAGTCTGAACGTCACGGGTTTTGCCGCAGCGCTGATAGGCTCACTGATTTATTCGGTGCTGCAGCTAGCGATCGACTTTGTCCTGGAGCGCCTGCTCTTTAACAAGTAGTTCCGTCTGGCGGGTTCGTGTGTCGATGATCGAACCCTCCACATAGTCTGCGCTGCCGGGGCTGCTGCGCATCAAGCCCTGCGCCGCCTTGAAGCGGTCCAGCGCTGCCGGGTAGTCCAGCTGGGCGGCACGGCTTTCCGCATCAGCGCGAATCGCCTGAACCTGCTTGTTTTGCTTGCCGTACGCGACCGCAAGCAGCTGCCAGGCCATCGCGTCCTTGGGATGCAGCGTCACCCAGCTTTGTAGCCGGCCCGAAACGTCCTGCGCACGGTTCGCGGCCATCAACGACTGGGACTGCAGCAGTACCTCAGCGCGAGATGTCGCCCTGGAAATGTCGGCAGATGCCGCTGTGGGGGGAACCAAGCCGGCCATCAGGTCGATTTCAACGGCCAGCAGATCCACCGCATTGGCGGCATGCGGCGCACCCGCAGAAAGCGGTTTCAACCGTTCCAGCAATCCCTTCGCCGTGGTGAAGTCGCGCAGCCGGGCCGCCGCAAAAGCGCCACCATACAAAACTCCAGCATCACGCACATTGTCGGCCGTGGGAAGCGGTTGCAGTGCGGCAACAGGGCCGGTCTGGCGCTGGGCCTCCGCCACCATGGAGCGCAGCGCATCAACCCCCGGGGCTGCCAGGATGCGTGCCCGCGATGCCATCATGGCGTGTAACACGCGGGCCCTGCCGGCCTCGGCTTCTTTTTCGCGCGAGGGTTTTGCCGCGTCCGCTGAAGACAGTTGCACGCGCGCCCGCGCTTCGGCAATTCGCTCGGTCGTCAGCGGATGGGATCTCAAATAGGGAAAGGAGCCGTTGTCGTTCAGGCGCGAGGCCTGCTGCAGCTTTTCGAACATGGCCGAAACACCCCGGCTTTCAAAACCCGCATCGGTCATGACCCCGAAACCCACGCGATCTGCCTCCCGCTCCATGTCCCTGGAAAAGTTGAGCTGGTTCTGCATCGCGACTGCCTGCCCGCCGACCACGGCGGCGCTGCCGGCATTGCTGCTCTTCCCGGCAGCCAGCACGCCAAGAATCATGGCGGCAATCATCCAGGGGGTCTGGCGCGACTGCTGCGTCAGCATGCGCGCAATGTGCCGCTGGGTCACATGGCTGAGTTCATGGCCCATCACTGCGGCCACCTCATCGGAACTGCTTACCGCGGCCAGCAGGCCCAAGTGCACGCCAAAGTAGCCCCCGGGCAATGCAAAGGCATTGATGCTGCGGTCCCGGATCAGGAAAACCTGCCAGGCAAAACGCTCCTCAAGTTCGGCATTGAGCTCACCCCGGGCCCTTGCGGCGGCAACCAGCGGCAACCAGATACTCTGGAGGTAATCGCCGAGCACCGGATCATCAATGTAGTCAGGGTCGCGGTAGATGCTGACGGCGATGCGGTCTCCGATACGGCGCTCTGCTGCCGCTGCGAGGTCGGAAGTTTCACCCAGCGATGGCAATGAACCCGTCGAGCCTCCTGTCGTACCGACGGGAGCCTGGGCCAGCGAGGAACCGCCCAAAGCCATGAACACAATGCAGGCTAGGGCAAGGCGGTTCAGGGCCGGACGCGGCTTCACGTACACAGTTCGCCTAGAAGGAGTCAATGGGTACAAATGCAATTACCTCTGCCGTTTTGGTGTCAATGAGAACAGTCCAGAAAGTCTTGCGCCCGATCATCGGGATATAGCCAATATCGCTGCTCTTGCGACCCGATGCCAACGCTGATGCCAATGCGTTATCGATATTAACAACGTCCGCCGGAAAACGGGTTTTGAGTTCAGCAAGAGGCTTGGCCTGTTTCAGGACCTGGGGCTTGGCTGCTTCATAGCTTTGCCATAAATCGGGACGGGCYCCAAGAGGGGCGCCGTCAAGTGCCGCCATGGTCGCGTCAAAACTTTCCTTGGCGTCCTTGAACTCCCGCACTGACAATAGCGTAGGCCCAGTCAGCGGCAGTTGCCGCAGCCCCACAGGCGCAAGCGAGAGACGCTCCGGCTCAATTTCAATGGCATGAACCACGCGGAAACGGTCAATTTCAAAAACCAGATGAACGGGCCGGGCCGCAGCCACCGTCCAAATGCCATAAGTAAGTGCTACAAGCTGCAACACTCCAATCACACACAAGTCGAGCCGTAACACCTTACGCGGCTTCGCGACGTCAAATACAGCAAAGGTCAGGAGCGGCCCCATGATCACATCTACCGCAATAATTAGTATGAATAGCTCGCGCCCCCCAGATATCTCGCGATAGGGATAGGGATACCAAATGATAAAAACCAGCAAAGCCGCGCACAAGGCTATTGCCAGGCTAATGCCTAAATGAATGCCGGAAGCCTTAAATCGGCTCCTCCAAAACTCTGGGTTTCTGAACATGGTCTTATGATGATGGATACATGTAAAGGTTCTTGCTGCATGATGTCCGACTCAACACTCACTCATTTTGACGCCCAAGGCCAAGCCCACATGGTGGATGTATCCGGCAAGACTGCCACACACCGTGTGGCCATCGCGCAGGGCCGTATAGTAATGAATTTCACGACCCTGTCCATCATCCTTGCCGGTAGTGCAAAAAAGGGGGATGTACTGGGCATTGCACGCGTTGCCGGGATCATGGCTGCAAAAAAAACCAGCGATTTGATCCCGCTGTGCCATCCTTTAGCTTTGACACGGGTAGCCATTGAGTTCACACCGGATGAGAAAAGCTCCTGCATCGCCTGTTCCGCAACAGTAGAAACCGTTGGCCCAACGGGCGTCGAAATGGAAGCATTGACTGCAGTGCAAATCTCGCTGTTGACCATCTATGACATGTGCAAGGCAGTAGATCGAAGCATGACCATCACCGATATACACGTGCTTGAAAAACACGGCGGCAAATCAGGCAGTTTCGTCCACGAAACCTTGTAGTACCGTCTTCATCTGGCTGCCGCTCCCGTCGAAGGAGCCTGTCCCGGTACAAATTTGCTGTTTTGCCGCGTCCATTGTGCATATTCCGTCGGGAAAGCGGCCCTGTAGCGCGCCAGATGCTCGACAGCCACATCATCAGAGCCGAGCATCACTGCACTTTCGATGAGCTTTTCGATGACTCGCGGTTCCGGCGAGTAGTGCAGCAATGCGCTCGCGGTATTAAATGTCCACCGGGCGTTTGCAGGGGTCAGCGGGGTAAGAGAGATTTCGGCAAATCGCACTTGATCGGTGAATAGCCACGAGCCTTCAATTTTGGCAAGCGTGTCGCTGCGATAGGTGGCAGCTCGCTCATCTACAGGAAGATAGATCTGGCTGACGCGGCGGTAGTCCCATGCAGCATAGATAACAGCTATTGCAAGGACGCCCCCGAGCAGGGTCATGCCTATGGCTGATATGCGGTCAATTAATAGTGATTTCGACGGGTTCGTCACAATCGGGACCGCATTCTCCCGCCTCCAGAGCATTGCGATGCAAAGGCAGAAGGCCATCTGAAATGGACCATACCAAAGCGGATATTCGAGCATGCTGTGGAGCAGAATCACAAGAAGGACTGTCCATGCGAGCTGACGCGTCGGTTGAGTCTCGCGCCATGGCGCACGCCGAAACACCCAGTATAGAAACGCGCCACAGGCAAACAGCGAAGCAGGTAACCCTAGCTCTACGGCAAGTTGCAAAGGCAAATTGTGGGCGTTGTCGAGTATTTGGCAGAACCGCGGACCCCTGTAGAGGGTAATGTAATGTGCGTAATCCAGCTCACCCCAGCCCCAGCCAAGCCAAGGCTTTTGGGCAATAAGGCTCAACACATTTGACCAGAGCGTCAAACGGCTAACGCAGAGTTCATCGCCAGCCAGAAACCGGGCTGCGGCACCATACAGCGACGGATCCAATCCAGCAAGCCATGGCAGGAGGAGTGTGCCGAGTGCATAGACAACGGCAGATACCCATAACAACCGGCGAGCAGAAGACAGACGTGATGCCCCCCAATACCACCACAATCCGGCGACAAAAATCAACTGCACCATACCCGTACGGGAGGAGGAAGCAGCATTACCCAGCGCGAGCACACAAGCACACGCCACGAATGCAAATGCCCGCCCACCGCCAGCCTTCACCGTCGAACGCTCAGAGTCCTTCACCGCACACCAGATCACCGCGGCCAAGGCAATGTTGATAAGGGTGGCAAATTGATTGCGCTGGCGCAGATTTGCGAAGGCCTCCCCCAAGCCCGCCTTGGCCACCCAGGGAGTGAGAGCATCCGCATGACCGGAATATTGCAACAACGCAAAAATACTGCTGATCGTTCCCGCCAAAATCCATGCCCAGGAAACCGGGGTGACCCAGTATCGGCCGAACGGGGCGCCGCTTGCCGCTTTGTCGATACTCGGCAAGATGGCTTGAAGAAGAATAAGGCCAACGACGGCGGCGAGACTTATCAATAACGGAACAACATTGGGCGATGGGCCGAAGGCGAATGGATTCAGCCAAGGCAACAGGACAAGCAAGGTGACCGGCACCGCCCAGGTATCAGCAGAAAATTTCATTCTTTGGATTGCATGTACACCGCACGGAGATATCAACAATAAACCGGTGCTTAGCGATGCAGCAAGTGTATGGGCTTACGGCTCGCGCAGCTCCGCCGACCGGCCAGCTGTAGAGAGGCGTCCACTCTATTTCCGGGTTAACGCTGTATTGTTACTGGCTGGCATACCGGGAAATGGGATTTTGGACAGTTCCGGCCATTTTTTTCTGGACAGTTCTGCCCACGCCTCCCTGGCCTCTACACACTTCCGCGGCTCATGCAAACTGCAGAGGAGACGCAGGGCTTGAACGGCATCGCTGTCTGCGCCATTCAGACCAGCCGCGGTGGCATAGCGAAAAAGAGCGGAAGAGTAAGGGTATCGCGTGGATACCAAACGCATCCAGTGAAGTTGCTCTGCCGTCATATTTGGGCTGGCCTCGGTACGGGTGAACAGAAGCAGCGCTTCGAGCTGGTCTAGCAAAAATGCACGCGGAGGTACGTGTTTTGTATCAATACCGATGCGCCGCTCTTCGAAGCGCATTGCCTGCCAATCTTCTTCAAATGCAGGATATTCCTTCGACACGAGAATAAAGAGCAGGACTGTGATGGCGGTGACAACGGGCACAACAGATCGGAGCAAAAAACCCTCTCGGGAAATTCGCCATAAACCCAAGAATGCCCCCGGTTTGGCGCTTAAAGCGCCCATCCAAAGCCCCACGGGCAGCAGGAAATAGGCGTAATGCAGAGGGAACTCAACCATGGCATGGCTGAACACGAAACCCGTGCCGAGCAGCAGACACCAGGATAAAGAATCGCGAACAATACGGTATTGCCACAAGAACCATGCGGAAACCAGTAAAGTGGCCGCAAGCCCGACTGGCAAACCGTTCCACAACATCAGGTCAAGAAAGAGATTGTGGGCACTTTCAAAGAATGTGTAGGTAGGGGGATAGGCAAGTGCAGTGGCTTGTTGTGCCGCTGCTATCTGCGTCCATCCGTAACCCTGCCACGGGGCCAGCGAAATCGCCTCCATCATTGATTGCCAATAAATGGTTCTAATTCCGGGAGTCATACGGCCAACAATGCTTCCCGCTTCGGCTCCAAGCAATAGCCATTGATTAATCAAAGGCCACGCGAGCGTGACGGCGAAGTAGAAGGCACCGATGGCGGCAATTGCGCTCCCACTCACACGCAGCTGGCACCGTTTGCGCAGCGGGACATATAAAACCAGGAGCCAACACCATGCCAACAGGACGGAGCGGGAGCCTGTCATGACAAGCCCGAATACCAACCAAAGAGCCGCGCTTAGCCCTACCCAAACATGTATTTTTCTTGTCTCAAATAGAAATAAAAGCCCGGTCAGGCCGAGTAGCAGTAGTGTGGCAAATTGATTCGGCTGAGCCAGATTGGCGAAGACTCGTCCACCCGGCTCAAGGTCAATCACAAAAATCGCCAGCTTCCCTAAATCCAGCCACTGATGGAACGCAACGCCCATGGAGACAATTGACGCCATCGAAATGGCGAGCCACAAACCAGTGATACGCGTCAGATCCGCCGGCAGATTGTCGTCGGGCTTCACATAGCGGGCCCCCAAGAAAACGGCGAGTCCAAAGCCCGCCGGGTACAAAAACGCCATCAAGGCATCACCCCTGAAAACGATCAACCCAAAGCCCAGCTGCAACATGGGCACTATCGCCAAAGCCCAAGCAGCCCACGCCAATAACGGCACACTTGGCACGCCATGAATAGCAGCCCACAAGCCCAAAGGCAGGAATGCCAAGGCCATCGCCCATTCCTGATGGGCGGTAACCCATGGGGAATAGTGGTTTGGCAATAGATACGCAAGAAACGCCAAAACTGACAACCAGGTAAATGCCCTCTGCCGCATCAAAGTTTCCGAAATCAAGTTATGGACTCCGACGATTTATTTATCTTCATACCCAAAAATAAAAGCGGCGCGTCGAATGACGCGCCGCTTTACATGCAATACCGAACTGCTGTTTCAGGCAGCAGCGCAGCAATTAACCCCTGCAAGAACCTGGCAGGTATTTAGTAGGTGTTGGAGTTGACGTGGTAGGACCACAAATCCATTTGAAGATGGTTGAACCGACATCGGTGTTGACAAGTGCCGTGGTTGAATCCTTGAAAGGAACCAGCTGGATCGATGTGGCGGCTGCATCCTTCAAGTCAG
>NZ_JBFUBJ010000008.1:152500-223789 GCF_056405795.1 Polaromonas sp. P1_F1 | reverse complement strand
GCCCAAGTACCCAAGGCGGGTCAGCTCAACTAAGCTCGATCCCTACGCTGAGAAGCTGGCCACCTGGCTGGGAATCGAGGCAACAAAATCGCGGAAACAGCGGCGCACTTTGAGGCAGATCCACACAGACTCAGCCCAAAAAGGAGAAAACCAAGAACTTATCCACATCGTGAGCACCTTCTGCTCACAAAGAGTGTGGGTCAAAATTCGATGGAAAACTCGGGTCAGACTTCGGTGCAATTCAACACCATTGCGTCCGGCAGGAGATCTTTCACCTTCCTGGCAAACGCGGCGTCCTGATCTCCTCCCATCGAGAAAAATACCGGTCGAGTCATACTTCCTCCTGATTTCTAGTCATCGCACAATTAAAACGGTGCTTGCGAGGCGATGTGATTCACATACTACTGAGAAACTGACTTTGGAGGAAGATATTCACGGTGGATGCTAGGCTCACTGCGCCCTTGAGAAGGATTTCGTTTGGTGGTTCAAGAACAGGTCGGCAACCCAGGCATGCCACGTCAACGTTAGATTCGCCACCGCCGGGCCTCTTACAACCTGAGCCTCTATACTAGTGACGGCTCGCTTAGAGCGACAGTAGATCCTCACAAATTTGCTAAATGGCTACATACCAAGCCAGCGGTATTGCAGGTCATCGCTTTGGTACTGGGGCCTCCTCAGTTCCTTCTGCAACGCCTCCGCAGACAAAATAGCTGGCACCAGCAAATGCGTGTCCACCTTAAAGGTCTGCTTGCCTGAGACGTCACTGCGCACGATGTCGATGTAAATACCCTCAATGCTGATACCGCGCTCGGCCAGCATCCTGGTCAGATTGCTGACGCTGCCCAGGCGGTCTTCGCCTACCAGTTCCAGCTCCAAACCCTGCTTGCAGGCATACAACTTGCATTCCACGCCTGCGGCGGAGCAAGTTTGCAGAGCGCGAACTGGCGACGCCCCTGCCCCTCCAACTCTGAAAGCGCCCCATGTCATTCACCCGCACCGCCTGCCTGGCGCTTTACGCTGCGTCCGGCCTGACGCTCGCCGCTCCCTCCTTCGCGCAAGAGCCCTACCCCAGCCACCCGGTCAAGGTCATCGTCGCGCTGCCGGCCGGCGGCAGTGTAGACATGGTGGCGCGCCAGGTCAGCCAGCAGCTGACCACCGACCTGGGCCAGCCCTTTGTGGTGGACAACCGGGCCGGGGGCTCGGGGCAGATTGGGGTGCCTGTGGTGGCCAAGGCGGCGCCGGATGGCTACACCATCATGGTGTCGCCGGCTTCCTTTCTGACCACGAACAAGAGCATTTTTAAGGTACTTCCCTACAACCCGGAAACCGACTTTGTGGCCGTGACCAAGCTGGTCAACCAGGCCATGGTGCTAGTGGTGAACGACAAGGCGAAGTACGGAACGCCGGCCAGCATTCTGGCGGCAGCCAAGGCCAACCCGGGCAAGCTGACGTATGCCTCTTCAGGTGACGGCAGCCCGCAGCACCTGGCGGGGCTGATGTTTGAAAGCCAGACTGGCGCGAAGCTGCTGCACGTTCCCTACAAGGGTGGTGCGCCGGCCATTACCGACCTGATTGGAGGCGTGGTGGACATGGCCTTTGCCCCGCTGCCGGAGGCGCTGCCGCATATCAAGTCGGGCAAGCTGCATGCGGTGGGTGTGCTGAGTGAGAAACGTGCCGTTTCCGCGCCGGACATTCCCACGCTGCGTGAAGGCGGCGTGAACAATGTGGTGCTGTCAGCGTGGATCGGCCTGCTGGTTCCCGCCAAAACCCCGCAGCCCGTGATCGACAAGCTCAGCAAATCCGCGAAGGCGTTTTTGAGGGGCGATGCCAAAACCAAACTGCTGGAAATCGGCATGGAGCCGGCGCCCGACGAGGCCAAGCCCCTGGCGCAGGTGATATCAGAAGAGATTCGCATCCACGCCGACCTGGTGAAAGCCGCCGGCCTGGTGCCGCAGTAAAAGCGAAGGCGCTGGCGTGGGGCGCATGCCCCAGGGAGCCGTCGATCGAAGCTAAACCAAAGCCCCAGCGGTAACGCCTTCGATCACGCTTCGCGCGTTGCGCGCAGCCGCAACGCCCATGTTCACGTAGGCGTTGCTCGTGACACCGCCGATGTGGGGGCTCAGGATGATGCCCGGCTCGTTCTGGAAGGGGTGCCCTGGCAGCATGGGTTCCACGCTGAAGCTGTCGAGGCCCGCGGAATGGACTTGTCCGCTGCGAAGGCCTTCGAGCAAAGCGGCCTCGTCTACCAGCCCACCGCGCGCCGTGTTGACGATGATCACACCTTTCTTGCACTTTGCCAGCGTGGTGCCATTCAGCAGGTTGCGGTTCTCGTCAGTCAACGGGCAATGCAGTGAAATCACGTCGGCGTTCTGCCAAAGCGTTTCGAGCTCGACCCGTGTCATGAATTCCGGCAGCTCTTTGGCGTAAGGGTCATAGCCCAAGACCTCCATGCCCAGTGCACTCGCCATGCGTGCAAAGCGCAGCCCGATGGCACCCAGACCCACAAGCCCGACAGTCTTGCCATACAGTTCCACGCTTTTGTGGGTGGCCTTGTCCCAGTGGCCGGCGCGCATACGCGCGTCCAGCACGGGAACCGATTTTGCGCAGGCGAGCATCAACGCCAGGGCCTGCTCGGCGACGGCATTGGCGTTGGCGCCGGCCGCGGCACGCACTTCGATACTCCGCGCCGCGGCGGCCACCTTGTCGATGGTGTCGGTGCCGCTGCCGTGTTTGGAGATCACGCGCAGGGATGGCGCCGCTGCGATGGCGGCAGCACCCACCTTGCTGTAGCGCACGATGATGCCCACCGGGTCGTGTCGGTGGCAGAGGGCGACGATGTCTTCTTCCGTTGGCGTCTTGCCGGCGTAGATGACTTCGTAGCTCTGCAGAAGTGCCAGCGCTTCGGGTGCAAGGTCTGCCGCAGTGACAAGAATGACGGGTTTCATGGCGGGCTTTACAGCAGGTTGCCCGTTGCTCACAGCGACTCGCCTTCTTTCAGCACACCGGCGCTGCGCAGCGCTGACTCCAGCCATTTGGCCGCTGTGTCGCCTTTTTTGATCGCCGCTATCCGTGCGTTTTCGTCGGCCACCTTCTTCGCAGCTAGCGGCAGCAGGGATTCGATCTTCTCGCGCTCAACGACGACAACGCCGTCCGCGTCGCCCATCACGAAGTCGCCCGCGTGCACGGTGACGCCGCCTGCCGTTACCGGGTGGCCGATGCGGCCCGGGCAGGTTTTGGTGGGGCCGTTCGGGTTGTACCCGGCCGCAAAGACAGGGAAATCCATTTCGTCGATTTCAAGGGTGTCCCGCACTGCGCCGTCAATGACAACACCGACGATACCCAGCTGTTTGCAGGCGGTCATCATGATGGTGCCCATCAGCGCGGCGGTGAGGTCACCCTTGCCGTCAATGACCAACACATCACCCGGCTGCGCCAGCGACATGGCCGCGTGAATCATCAGGTTGTCGCCAGGGCGAACTTCAACAGTGAGGGCCGTACCGGCAAATTTCATACGGGGGCGCAATGCCTTGATGCGCCCGTGCATGGCGCCCCGGCGGCCGGCCACGTCGGCCAGGATGGCGGGCTGGAATGCAGCAGCCTCGCGCACAACGGCGGCCGGCACGCGGTCAAATTTGCGGATGATGTCTTGTGTCATGTCAATCTACTTTCGCACCGGATTCTTTGACGATCTTGCCCCAGCGGGTGATGTCTTCCCGGATCAGTTTGCTGAATTGCTCCGGCGTGCTCCCTTCCACGTCGGCGCCCTGGTCGCGCAGCTTCTTGCGCAGGTCGGCCGCCTGCAACGCCTTGTTGATGTCGGCGTTGAGTTTGGCAACGACATCTTTCGGCAGGTTCGCGGGCCCGGCAATACCGAACCAGGTCACGGCCTCAAAGCCCTTGTAGCCGGACTCGGCAATGGTGGGCACCTGCGGCAGGTCTTCGGTGCGTTTGGCCGAGGTGACGGCGATGGCGCGCATCTTTCCGTTCTTGATGTGGCCGATGAGCGTGGGGATGGAAGACACATAAAGCTGCACCTGCCCACCAATCAGGTCGGTGGCGCCCTGTGCCGCACCCTTGTACGGCACGTGCGTCAGCTTGACGTCTGCGGCCTTCTGGAAGGATTCGGTCGCGAGGTGCGCGACGGTGCCGTTGCCGGAGGTCGCGTAGTTCAGGGAGCCGGGTTTGGCCTTGGACGCCGCAACGATGTCTGCAAGCGTTTTATAAGGCGAGTCCGCCGCGACGACGATGACCAGCGGCGCGCTCGCCACGAGGCTCACGGGGGTAAGGTCCTTCACGGGGTCATACGGAAGTTTGGCGTACAGGCTGGTGTTGATCGCCAGGTTGCTGGTCTGGCCCAGCACCAGCGTGTAGCCGTCTGCCGGTGACTTCGCCACGGCGTCCACGCCAAGGTTGCCGCCAGAGCCCGGCTTGTTGTCGACGATGAAGGTGTAGCCCGGGCCCATGAGCTTGTTCGTGACTTCGCGGGCGATGATGTCGGTGCCGCCGCCGGCCGGGAACGGCACGACGAGGCGAATGGGTTTGGTGGGCCAGGCCTGCGCAAAGGCGCTGGTGGCCAGGGAACACGCGATGGCAGCGGCCAGCGCGTAACGGCGGGAAAGTTTCATGTATGTCTCCAAGGCTCCGCTTAAAACAATAACTGCGGTATGGGTGGGACTGTAGGCGCGCGTTGCACGCCATACAATACCGTTTCATACAGTGAACCATGGTGCGGCATGCGCAACGATCCAGCAAATGAGCCAGTTGAGACGGGCGGCGGCGTCATCGCGGTGACGCGGGCGCTCTCGCTGATGGAAGCTTTTGAGGTGGGCGAGTCAACGCTTTCGCTGGCGGAATTGAGCCGGCGCTCACACATGCACAAGACCACGGTGCTGCGCCTGGCGCGCACGCTGGCCCTGTCGCAATACATGGTGCAGGCCGACGACGGCCAGTGGCGGCTGGGGCCGGCCGCCGGCTGGCTGGGTGCGCGCTACCAGGCCGGGTTCGATGTCAACCGTATCGTCGAGCCCACGCTGCACGAGCTCGTCGAGGCAAGCGGTGAGAGCGCGTCGTTCTACGTGCGCGAAGGCGACATTCGCGCCTGCGTGGCGCGTGTCGAAGGACCACAATCAGTGCGGCACCACGTGCGTGTCGGGGAACGGCTGCCGTTGAACAAGGGCGCGCCGGGGCGTGTGATTTTGGCCTTCAGTGGCGCAGCAGGAGAACCCTACGAGTCGATCCGTGAGCAGGGGTACCAGATCTCGATGGGCGAACGCGAAGCCGAAGTGGCCAGTGTGGCGGCGCCGGTGTTCGGCCTTAACTGGCGATTGCTGGGGTCCATCTGCATCTCGGGCCCGAGTGCGCGGCTGTCAAAAACCAAACTGATGAAGCACGCAAAGAGTGTCATCCGCGCGGCGAACCAGCTGTCGTATGCGCTCGCCGGAAGCAAGTCGGCCCATACGCCGCGGGCGGTTTCGCGCTGGCATCCTTGAAGGCGGCTTGTCAGCCGTCTTGGGGTTCGCCTGAAAAAAGAGATGGTGCCTGGGGGCGGACATGGCCCTGGAGGATGACTTGCATCAAGGCACGGTTTTCTCAATCGACTGCTTCCTGCTCAACCAGACGCCTGATCTTCAACGCTTTCTCAAAGTGGTCCAGCCGGTGCGTTTGGATCCACCATTTTGCGGCCTCCATCAGGAGCTCCGGGTTGTCATTCTTGTTGGCAAAAAACGCGTAGAAAGACAGGCCGACGTTTTCGCCTTTCTCTTTGATTTTGTTTTCGCAAACATCGATTATTTTCTGTTTCAAATGGGCACGCAATTGGCCTCCTCACGTCTTCGCCGACATCTTGAACGCCAAAGCAAGATAGTCATGAACATGCTTGCCCGTGATGTCTTCAACTGATGCCAATTTGATGTGGCGACGGAACTTGCCTTCGCCGTTACTGCCACCACTCTCAGCCACCACGCCGGACAAACCGAATCTCAGCTCACTTGCCGGAAACCTGCCGCTCCCCCAGCGCAATATCCAGCATCATCTCGCTGGCCAGCGTGCCCAGCTCTTTCTGCAATGCCTCCACCGACAACTTGGCCGGCACCAGCAAATGCGCCTCGACCTTGAAGGTCTGTTTACCTGAGACGCCGCTGCGCACGATGTCGGTGTGAATGCTTTCAATGCTGATGCCGCGCTCGGCGAGCATTTTCGTCAGGTTGCTGACGATGCCCAGGCGGTCTTCGCCTACCAGTTCGAGTTCAAACACGCGCAGGGCCGCGGGGGTGTTGGCGCCGTCGCTTTTGGCGACGACCACTTGCAGGCCGCTGGACTGCAGGCCGCGCAGTGAGTTGGCGAGGTTGTCGGCGTTTTCGCGCGGGACTTCGAAGTGGACCATGCCGGCGAATTCACCGGCCAGGCGTGTCATGCGGCTGGCGGCCCAGTTGGCGCCGAAGCGTTGGGCTTTGTCGGCCAATGCGCTGACGATGCCTTGCCGATCAGTGCCGACGATGGAGACGACCAACGATGTGTTGGCGGATGAGATCTCTTCGGTCAGCACCACGGCCTTGCGCAGCATGGGGGCGCGGGTGGCGAAGGCCGGGTCTTGCACGTCGGCGGGCAGGCTGCCTTGCAGACGGGCGTGGTGCACGACTTTGCTGAGCAGCGCCAGGCCCATGGGCGCCAGGGCACGCTCCCACAGTTCGCGGGCGGTTTCGCCTTTTTTGACAAAGCACCAGTCTTGCGCGGCGATGGCGCCGGCGTCCCAGCCGTCGGCCAGGTGGTAAACGGAGCCGCCGGCAATCGGGTCGCCTTCCAGAATGGTCCATTCAACGGCTGCAATGCCGCGGTGGCGTGGCAGCAGCGAGGGGTGGTAGCCGATGCCGCCCAGGCGGGAGCGTGCGAGTGCGTCGTCGCTTACGCGGGCATGCGTGTGCGCGGCGATGATGAGTTCGGTGCCTTCGGCAATCGCCTCGCCGGGCACGATCTTGGGGTTGGCCAGCACGTGCACGGGGATGCCGGCGGCGCGGCCGGCAATCGCCAGCCGGTCGTCCTCGGCGGGGGCGACGATGCTGGTGAACTCAATGCCTTCTTCTTTGCGAAGCGCCTCAAACACCGAGGCTGCGAAAAAACGGGAACCGACCAAAGCGCATTTCATTGATACGTCTCTTCAGGAATAAATGGATTGATAGAACGGAAGGAAGAAATAAAAAAGGGAGCCGAAGCTCCCGATGAGAAACAGCCGCTCAGGCCGCGACAGCCTGGCGCGCCTTCTCGGTCAGGCCGATCTGGTCGAGCGCAGCGGCAAGCTGGCCGACGGTGCGGTCAGACTGGTGCCACTTCTCGAGGCCAAACAGGCCGACGCGGAAGGTCTTGAAGTCTGCGCCCTCGTCACACTGCAGCGGCACGCCGGCGGCGGTTTGCAAACCTTGCGCAAGAAATTTTTTGCCTGACTGGATGTCGGGGTCTGTGGTGTAGCTGACGACCACGCCCGGGGCCTTGAAGCCTTCGGCGGCCACGCTGGGCAGGCCGCGGCTTTCAAACAGTTTGCGCACCTTGGCGCCCAAGGCTTCCTGCTCGGCCTTCACTTTGGCAAAGCCGTAGTCTTGCGTTTCTTTCATGGCGGCGCGCAGGCGCGTGAGGGCGTCTGTGGGCAAAGTGGCGTGGTAGGCATGGCCGCCGTTTTCATACGTTTCCATGATCTGCATCCACTTCTTCAGGTCGCACGCAAAGCTGGAGCTGGCGGTGCCGTCTATCGCGGCGCGGGCGCGTTCGCTGAGCATGACCATGGCGCAGCAGGGTGAGCTGCTCCAGCCTTTTTGCGGGGCAGAGATGAGCAGGTCAACGCCGGTGGCCTTCATGTCGACCCACATCGCGCCGGAGGCAATGCAGTCGAGCACAAAGAGGCCGCCCACGGCATGCACCGCCGCGGCCACGGCCTGCAGGTAGCTGTCGGGCAGGATCATGCCGGAGGCGGTTTCGACGTGCGGGGCAAAAACGAGTGCGGGCTTTTCCTTGGCGATGGCGGCGACCACATCGGCAATGGGTGCGGGTGCCCAGGGAGCTTGCGCGCCGGGGCCGGTCTGTTTGGCCTTGAGCACGGTGTGCGACGCGGGGATGTGGCCCATGTCAAAGATTTGCGTCCAGCGGTAGCTGAACCAGCCGTTGCGGATGACCATGACATGCTTGCCTCCCGCAAACTGGCGGGCCACGGCTTCCATGCCGTAGGTGCCGCTGCCGGGCACCAGGGCCACGGCGTGCGCCTTGTACACGTCTTTGAGGATGCGCGAGATGTCGCTCATCACGCCCTGGAAGCTTTTTGACATGTGGTTGAGGGCGCGGTCGGTGTAGACCACCGAAAACTCGAGCAGGCCGTCAGGGTCAACGTTGGGGAGGAGTCCGGGCATGGTGTTGTCTCTCAAATCGTTATTAAAAGTCGGGCAGCCAGCTTAACAGGATGAGGCGATTTTGGCAGTGGGGTTATGTGTGGTCGCGGGAGGCAACAAGGAGCGGAAAGGCTGTACTGCGGGGGTCTATCCGCTATTAATTTCATAGCTGCTTACGCAGGTTCCTATTGGGCTGCAGGCACTTTTTATAGGCAAAAGTTGATACAAGTCAAGAATTCCGGGGTTTTTGATGCCCCTGGACACGCCATACCCGCCTGCACACCTCGCCAAGCCTTCCTGATGCAATCCTGATGCGGCCGATGGTACGCTGGGCTTCTGATGATGAAAGCTGCTGAACCCACACCCGCCACCGGCACAAGTTTGCGCCACTGGGCCATCGTGGCGCTGCTGCTGGCGGCCGCCACCGTCGGCGGGCTGCTGCTTGACAGGCAGGTCACGATTGCCAGCCAGGCCATGCTGTATGTGCTGGTCGTGGTGGTGGTGTCTTACACCATGGGCTGGAAGGAATCGGTGGCCTCGGCGCTGGTGGCCGTGACGGCGCTGAACTTCTTTTTTGTGCCGCCGCGTTTTACCTTTGAAGTGGAGAGCCGGGATCACCTGATTGCGATTTTCAGCATGCTGCTGGTGGCGCTGGCCATCAGCCACCTGTCTGCGCGGCTGCGGCGCGAGACGGCCGTGGCGCAGCTGAACGAACAGCGCGCGCGCCAGCTGCAAGGCCTGGCCACGCAGCTTTCCACCGCGGCAACGGCACACGACATTGCCACCCTGGGCCAGGCGGCGCTGGACGAAGCCTTTGAAGGCCCCTGCCTGCTGGGCACGCTGCAGGCCGGGGGCGAGCTGTCGAACGCGGCGGTGCTGGAGTCTTCGGTGCTGGACGGCATGAAGTGCTGCATGCGCGAAGCGGCCACGCTGGGCCCCGGCACCGGGCGCTGGCCAGGACTGAACGCCTGGTACCTGCCGCTGGGCGACAAGGTGCAGATGCACGGCGCCGCGCGGGTAGAGCCCGCACCGGCACACGACACCGGCGGGCGCGAACATGCCGAAGCACTGTGCGCGCTGCTGGGGCAGGCGTTGTGGCGGCTGCAGCTCAGCACCTCAATGCAGGCGGCGCAGGGCGAGGCACAACGCCAGCAGGTGCAAAGCACCTTTCTGGCGGCCATTTCGCACGACCTGCGCACGCCGTTGGCAACAGTGGTGGGCGCGGCATCAGCGCTGCAGACGCAGGGCGACAAGCTGGCCGCCGCCGAGCAGGCGCGGCTGCTGGCCAGCATTGTGAGCGAGGCCTCTTACCTTTCGACCGTGACGGAGAACACGCTGCAACTGGTGCAGCTTTCCAACACCGCGCAGCCGCCGGCGCGGCAATGGGAGTCTCCGGAAGAAATTGTGGGCACCGTGCTGGCGCGTGTGCGCAAGCGTGACCCGGAGCGCCGCATCACCTCGACCGTGCAGGCCGGGCTGCCGCTGATCAAGGCCGACCCTGTGCTGCTGGCGCAGCTGGTAGACAACCTGCTGGACAACGCGCTCAAGTACAGCACCGGCGCGATTGCGCTGTCGGTGGAGGCCAAGGGCAACACGCTGCGGCTGGCGGTAAAGGACAGCGGCCCGCAGATTGCAAAAGACAAGTACGAGGCCATCTTTGCGCCCTATGCGCGCGGCGACCAGTCTGGCCCGCGTGGCGCGGGCCTGGGCCTGGCGCTGTGCCGCGCCATTGCAGAGGCGCACCAGGGCCGGCTCTTTTTATCGTCGCGCCGTGATGTTGGCGAATCGGGTGAAGGCAATGTCTTTACCCTGACGCTGCCGATTGAGGCCCAGCAACCCGCCGGGATGCAGCCATGAGCCTGCGCCTTCTGGTGGTGGAAGACGACCGCGACCTGCGCGAGCTGATGCGCGCGTCGCTGTCGGTGGAAGGCTTTGAGGTACAGACGGCCGTGTCGCTGAGCGAAGCCGCCGCGCTGGTGCGCAACGACCCGCCCGACGTGATTGTGCTGGACCTGGGCCTGCCCGACGGTGATGGCGCTGAGCTGGTGCAGGAAGTGCGGCGCAAGCATTCGCTGCCCATCCTCGTGGTGTCGGCCCGCCACCAGGAGGCGCAAAAAATCAAGCTGCTGGACGCGGGCGCCGACGACTACCTGACCAAGCCCTTCAGCGTGAGCGAGCTGCTGGCGCGCATACGCGTGGCGCTGCGCCACCGCGGCACGGCCCTGGCCGCGGCCGTAACGGTGCATGAACTTGATGGTTTGCGTGTGGACCTGACGCTGCACACCGCGCAGCTGCACGGCGAGACCCTGCACCTGACGCCCACCGAGTTCAAGCTGCTGGCGCGGCTGGTGCGCAGTGCGGGCCGCGTGGTGACGCACCGGCAGCTGCTGGCCGACGTGTGGGGGCCCGAATACACCGAGCACGTGCATTACCTGCGGCTGTACATGGCGCAGCTGCGCGCCAAGATTGAGCAGGAACCGGCCGAGCCCCGGCATTTACTGACCGAAACCGGCGTGGGTTACCGGCTGGCGACGGACTGAAAGCCCCTGCTTAAGCCCACTTATGCTTTCCTGATGCTGTCCCGCCGACAGTGAAACCTTGTTCACTGAGGGATGGAATGTATGGGAAATGTCGCAACGACTGCGAATGCTGCTGCAGAGGGCCAGGCCACAGCCGCCAACAACACAACACGTAAAAAAGGCCACCGCGAAGGCGTGGCGGCGCTGACGCTGGGCGCGCTGGGTGTGGTGTACGGTGACATCGGCACCAGCCCGCTTTACACCATGAAGGAAATCTTCAGCCCCGCCACGGGCGTGCCGCTGGATGCGGCGCACCTCATAGGCGCGGTGTCGGTGATCTTCTGGGGCCTGATGATGATCGTCACGCTCAAGTACATCCTGCTGATCTTGCGGGCCGACAACAACGGCGAAGGCGGCATCATGGCGCTGACCGCGCTGGCGGCCAAGGCGGCAGGCCACAACCCGAAGGCGCGCACCGCCCTGCTGCTGACGGGCGTGCTGGGCGCTTCGCTGTTTTACGGCGACAGCGTCATCACGCCGGCGATCTCGGTGCTCAGCGCGGTCGAAGGCCTGGAGGTGGTGACGCCCGCGCTCAAGCCCTATGTGCTGCCGGTGTGCATGGCGGTGCTGGTGGGGCTGTTTGCGGTGCAGCGTTATGGCACGGGCCTGGTCGGCAAGCTGTTTGGCCCGGTCATCGTGCTGTGGTTTGGTGTGCTGGCCTTTACCGGCGCGATTGAGATTGCGCAGCAACCCGGCATATTGGCCGCGCTGAACCCGCTGAACGCCATTCGCTTTTTAAGCGCGCAGGGCTGGCACATGTTTGTGGCGGTGGGCGCCATCGTACTGGCCTTTACCGGCGCGGAGGCGCTGTACGCCGACATGGGCCACTTCGGCAAGCGGCCCATCCAGTTTGCCTGGGGCGGCCTGGTGCTGCCGGCGCTGGCGATTAACTACATGGGTCAGGGCGCGCTGCTGATGCGCGACCCGGCCGCGCTGGAAAACCCGTTTTATCGCATGTTTGCCGAAGCGTGGCTGATTCCCGCCGTGGTGCTGGCCACGCTGGCCACGGTGATTGCATCGCAGGCTGTCATTTCGGGGGCTTATTCAATGACGCGGCAGGCCATACAGCTGGGCCTGCTGCCGCGCATGAGCGTGCTGCACACCTCGGCGCGCGAGGCCGGTCAAATCTACATGCCGGGCGTGAACTGGCTGCTGCTGGCCGCCGTGCTGGCCACGGTGCTCGGCTTTGGCAGTTCGTCGGCCATGGCCGCGGCTTACGGCATTGCGGTGACGATCACCATGCTGATCACCACCTTGCTGACCTTCTTTGTCATACGCCAGGGCTGGCGCTACCCCTTGCCGCTGGCGATTGCGGCGACAGTGACTTTTGTGGCGGTTGACCTGCTGCTGGTGGTGTCGTGCATGCTGAAGTTCATGCAAGGCGGCTGGTTTCCGCTGGTGCTGGGTGTGGCGATCTTCACCGTGATGGCGACGTGGCGGCGCGGGCGCGAGCTGCTGGTAGAAAGCATCCGCCACGACGACCCGGAGCTGTTGCCCTTTGTGACGGCGCTGTCGGGCGACAGCGTGAACCGCGTGCAGCGCACCGCGGTGTATGCGGTGGCCAACCCCGACACGGTGCCGCAGGCGCTGATGCACAACCTCAAGCACAACCAGGTGCTGCATGAACGCAACCTGATCCTGACGGTGGTGTTTCATGAAGTGCCGTGGATACCGTTTACCGAGCGCGTGCAGGTGCAGCCGCTGGCACCGGGTTTCTGGCGGGTAGAGGTGAACTACGGCTTCAAGAACACGCCCGACATTCCGAAAGCGCTGGAGCTGTGCAAGGCCCAGGGCCTGCCCATCAACCTGTTCGAGACCTCGTACTTTTTGAGCCGCGAGATCGTGGTGCCCACGCGCGGCTCGGGCATGGTGCACTGGCGCGAGGCGCTGTTCGCCCTGATGTCGCGCAACGCAGGCAGCGTGGCAGGGTTTTTCAGGCTGCCCAACAACTGCGTGATTGAGCTGGGAACGCGGGTGCAGATTTGAGCTGAGCGGGGTCGGCCGTCGCCCGCGTGGCGCGTCGGTGGCCTGCGGGAGCGATGGATGGCACTATCAATTTAATAGCTGGTCGCGCAGATTCCCATTGGGCTGCAGGCACTTTTGATGCTTGAAAACACCTGTTTTTGGCGCTTTTTGGCGCTCAAAAGGCACTCAGCCGGTTTTCAGTTCACAAGAAAACGCTATCAAAACAATAGCTGCTTGCGCCCGTTGTTATTGGGTCAGAGGCCTTTTTTGTGCCTGAAAATGGCCCAAAAAGGCCGGCCAGGCGCCAGCCAGCCGCGTCAGGCCTTGCCGTCGTACTGCTCAAAGAAATCGATGGGGTGCATGTCGATGCGCCAGCCGGCCTGCTCGCCCAGCGTGGCGGCAGGGTGCAGCGAGGCGGTTTTCACGGCTTCGTCCGGGTTGGCAGCGTCTATGATGAAAAAGCCGCCCACCAGCTCCTTGGCTTCGGTGAACGGGC
Organism: Polaromonas sp. P1_F1; assembly: GCF_056405795.1. Classification (NCBI taxonomy): domain Bacteria; kingdom Pseudomonadati; phylum Pseudomonadota; class Betaproteobacteria; order Burkholderiales; family Comamonadaceae; genus Polaromonas; species Polaromonas sp. P1_F1. Next base: position 210,380 of record NZ_JBFUBJ010000008.1, on the reverse strand, counting down.
CGTCGATCTTCTGCGTCTTGCTGCCGCGCGGCTGCAGGCGAATGGCGGGTTCGCCCAGCGAGGCGCTGACGCGCAGCTGGCCGGTGGCCTTGAGCTGGGCGTCTTTGGGCGGGCACTGGCTGACCAGGGCCTGCATGTCGGCGGGCGGCATGGCGGCGAATTCGGCGGGGTTGTAATAGGCGAGGCAAAGGTATTTCACGGTGTTTCCTTCAAAAAGTGGTTGCTGACACCTCTACGACGAATGGCTTCGACCGGAATCGACCGGAATCGACATCTTTTTTGGCAAAAAAACTGCGGCGCTTCAGGCCAGCAGCGCGGGCAGATCGGCCATGGCCGTGAACACATGCACCGCACCGGCAGCGCGCAGGGCTGCGGGCGCGTCGTGGCCCAGCTCGGGCGGGCTGTAGCCAAACACCGTGCAACCGGCCGCCACGCCGGCCGTGACGCCGGTGACGGTGTCTTCGACCACGGCGCAGCGCTTCGGGTCTACCCCCAGCGCGGCGGCGGCGGCCAGGTAGACATCCGGGAAAGGCTTGGAGCGTGGCAGCTCGTGCCCGCTGAAGATGTTGCCCTCAAAGAATGGCATCAGGCCGCACTTTTCCAGCTGCAGCTCGACCTTGAAACGGTCGGCGCCGGACGCGCAGGCGATGCGGCCCTGGTAGGCCGTGTGGATCTGGCTGACGGCCTCGACTGCGCCATGCACAGCCAGCAGCGACTCGACCAGGGCTTCGTTGCGGCGGGCGCGAAACTCCAGCATCCACGCTTCGGTCAGCGGCTTGCCGGTGTGGGCTTCGATGGTGGCGGCTTCGTCCTTGACGGCCTTGCCGACAAACATGGCCATGCATTCGGCCGAGCCGAGCTTCCAGCCGAGCTCTTCGAGCATGTCGCGGAGCACGCCGTTGGTCAGTGGCTCGCTGTCGACCAGCACGCCATCACAGTCGAATAACACCGCCTCGAATTTCATGGTTCTCTTTCATGGCCCGCTTGCGGGCTTGTGCCACCCAGGGTGAACAGCACCCATTCAGGCCGCATATTAAAACGCACCGGCAGGATACTGACGCCGAGCCCGCTGGTGATGTACATGCGATTGTCGCCGTGCGCCACCCAGCCGTGGGCCCATTCGCGCGGGCCGGCACCGGGCACCACGGGCGGGCCGTAGAAGGGAATGCTGACCTGGCCGCCGTGGGTGTGGGCGGCCACGATCAGGCCGCGCACCGGCGGCAAGTCAAACAGGCTGGCCGGCTCGTGCATGAAGACCAGCGCCTGCGCGCCCTTGGGCACCTTGCTCATCGCCTTGGCCGGCTGGGAGTGGCCGGTGTAGTCGTCACCCACGCCCACCACCCAGACGGGCGTTGCGGATGCCCCAGGTGGCACGGGCAGAGGCACGGCGTCGTTCTCGAGCACCGTGATGCCCGCACGGGTGAATGCCGCGGTGAATTTTTCGCCGTCGTGCCACCAGTCGTGGTTGCCCATGACGGCGTAGACACCCAGCCGGGCTTTCAGCCCGCCCAGCACCTGGGCGATCTCGTCTTCGGGTGTGGCGGCGGTGTCGGGCTTGTAGTCGCGGTCGGCAATGAAGTCGCCGGGCAACAGCACGACGTCGGGTTGGGCGGCATTGATCTGCGCCACGATGTCACGCGCACGCTCTACCGTCATGACGCGCCACAGCGGGCGTTTGGTGAAGTGCCAGTCGGACGCAATGGCCACTTTCAGGCCGGGCGGCCCTTTCCAGTCCGGAACGGTTTCACTGATCTCGCGGTGCGCGACCCAGCGCGGTTCGATGATGACGACCCATGTGCCCAGCAACAAAATCACCGGAACCAGAACGCAGGCCCAACAAGACCTTTGCAGTTTTACCAGGCGCTCATAAACGGACATCAACACCCGCTTCGTTCACGGCCTCCATCACGCCGGTGCTGTGTGGCGCCAGGCCGTAAGCGCGCAGGTTTTTGCGCAGCTCGGTGGCATCGACTTCGTTCCAGGCCAGGCCGCAGTCCATGCAGGCATGTGAATGCTGGTTCTGCAAAAGCACCGGCTTGCCGACAAGGGAGCGCAGCAAGCCACGCAAGGGATAGAACCGCTCCGCTTCGAAATTTCCGCGCACCACCTTGCGGCTGCTGCAGCGCAGGCAATACATGCCGCGCACGGTTTGATTGAACATTGGTGCTCCCCGCCCAGTTAAGGCTACCGCTCACATGGTACCAACGGTCCGCCGTGCAAACGGAGCCGGAGCTCCTGGCGGGCGGTTCATTGCAACTGGCCAGGTGTGGAGCCGAAACGGCGCACGGGAATGGAGTCGCCATCGGCTTCGGGCGGACTCAGGAAACGGATCGCGCGCTGGGCCTGGTCATCCTCCACCATCAGGCCCTGCAACGCTGCGTCGAGCGCCGCAAAGTCTGCGACCTCGCTACGGCGGCTACCCACCGCCACGGTGAACCGCAGCGCCATGGAGGTGGGGTCGTCGGTATCACGCATCAGCCCCAGGGCCACCAGCCGGGACAGACGAGCCCTGAACGCTTCACCCGGCATCACGCCCTCCATCACGATGCCCAGCATGTTGCGGCCAAGCCGCCCCACAGTGTCGAAGTCGCGCGTGATGGTGCGTACCAGCCGCACGCTGCGGGCCAGCAGTTCTTCGGCCTCAACGATGTTCAGCCTGTCCGGGTCGGCCGGCTCCACAGAAACATAGATGATGGCCAGGTCACGCTTCAGCTCCGGCGCGGCGTTCCAGATGCGGGCCGCGCGGTCGCGAAAGGTTTTCCTGTTAAGGAAACCGGTGAGCGGATCGTGCTCTTTGGCCGCCTGCTCGCGCACTGTATCGGCGTGGCGCAGACGGCTCCAGGCGTTGATGCACAGCATCATGACCACCACCTCCACCAGGGCAGCGGCGACCGGAGTTTCGCCGGGCAACCAGGGCGCGTTGATAAGCCCCGAGCTTTCGGCAAGGGCGAGGGCCACGCAAACAAGGTAGGGCAGGTACACCAGCAGCCAGTAGCCGCCGAAGGCCACACCACGCCGCCAGGCACGCCATGCGCAGGTGATGGTGAAGGCAAAAACGCTGAGTGTGATGGCGTGAAACATCGGCACCATGCGGTCATACTGCTCAACGAAGGGGCTGGCCGTCATGTACACGAGGCACAGCGCAACCAGCGCGCGCGCCATGCGGTGAAAGTTCCGTCCCTGCAGCCCGCCGAAGATGGACCGGGTGAACTGGAGGTTGAAGGCCAGGGCGCCCATCACAGACAACACAATCGCGTGGCTGGCAAAGGTTGTGGCGTGGGGCCACAGGTAACGCTGGGCCGCGCCGGTGTAGCAGAGGGTGGCCATGACGGTAAACACAAGGTAGCCGGCATACCAGGCATAGGTGCGGTCGCGATAGGCCAGCGCCATCTGGGCGCAGAAGAGAGCCAGCGTGATGATCACCCCCAGCTGCAGGCCCACCCACAACATCTGCACCACATCTCGCCGGGACGCCTCTGCCGTACCTACCAGCACGGGACTCAGATTGACGGGCAAGCGATGTACCACGCGGACAAAAATGTCCTGCGCGTCCGCGCCGGGCTGCGGCAACGGAAAACGCGGCCGCAGCGAATCGACAGGCCACCGCACATGCGCCACAAAGTCCCCGGCCACAGCCATGCGCCATGCACCGCCCGCATCGCGCTGAAAGAACTCATACCGATCCACGATCACGGTGGGAAATTCCAGCAGCCAATCGGTGCCATTCACCACACCCCCCGGCGCCAGCGTCATGCGCAGCCAAAGCGGCGAGGCCGCACTCACTGCATAACGCTTGCCGCTCACCAGGGGCTTGAAGAGCGCGGCATCCATGGCCGCAACCTGCGCAACGGTGGCGCTTGCGGGCAAGCCTTCGAGCACCTGCAGCGGGGCGGGGTAGGACGCCGGACTGCCGGCAGCGGCGGGCGGGGAATTCAGCCCGAGCAGAAACACCAGCCCCAACACACCGGTCCAGAGCAGCGGATTGCACTGCCGCCACGAAGCCGAACGGGTTGCGCGCTGTTCTTTCATGAAATCCATTCTTTACCCGAGATGCTATTAATACAGGAGCAACGAGAACCCGTCAATTAAAGGCTTAAAGCACCTTTTATAGCTCATCACAGGTGGTCGCCGTCGACGTAGTACCAACGGCCTAACTCGCGAACAAAGCGGCTGCGTTCGTGCAGGCGCACGGCCGGGCTGCCGGGGGTTTTCTGGCGGGCGACGAATTCGACCTCGGCGTGGGTGTCATCGATCTGGCGATGGCTGCGCACTTCCAGGCCCAGCCATTTCACATCGGGATCGAATTCAACCGATGCCGGCCGATGGCTGGTATGCCAGGTAGCGAGCAGGTAGTCGGCACGCCCAGCCACAAAGGCGGTGTAGCGCGAACGCATGAGGGACTCGGCGTCGGGCGCGGGCACGGTGTCGAAGTGACCAAGGTAGCGGCCACAGCAATTTGCGAACAGCAACGGCTTTTTGGCCGGGCCTGTGCGGCCGCAGGGGCATGGCTGAGATGGCGATGGGTTAGGCATCACCCGCGCATCAGCCGCAGGAGTTGTTGTTTGCGCGGGCCTTGCGCTCTTCCAGCGTTTCGGTGGGCGCGCCCTGCTTCACCCATTCGGCATAACCACCATCGATATGGGCCACATTGCGCATGCCCATGTCCTGCAGGGTTTTGGTGGCCAGTGCGCTGCGCCAGCCGGCCCCGCAAAAGAGGATGAACTCCTTGCCCTCATCGGAAAACAGCGGCTTGTGGTACGGCGACTCGGGGTCTACCCAGAATTCAAGCATGCCGCGCGGCGCGTGGAAGCTGTCCACCACGGTGCCGGCTGTCAGCTCGCGCACATCGCGGATGTCGACGATCTGTACCTTGGGGTCGCCGAGTTTTGACCTGGCATCTGCCACGGAATAGGTTTTGACTTGCGCCATGGCCTCGTCGACCAGTGCGCGGAATCCTTTGGTGATGGGCATGCTCTGTCTCCTGCTGTGGATCGGCAAGTTTACGGTTTGCTGCACGCAGTTGAACCAGACCCCTGACCAAAACCCAGCAGGGGCCGCGGAACCGGCTTTGCCGGGCCGCAGGCGCAGCGGCCCCCTCGGGGGGCAGGGAGCGACACGAAGTGCGCGACCGTGGGGGCTAAAGAGATCTTTGGATGATGATCTTTTGAACGTCGGAAGTGCCTTCGTAAATCTGGCACACGCGCACATCGCGGTAGATACGTTCCACCGGAAAGTCGCTGACATAGCCATAACCGCCCAGCGTCTGGATGGCGGCGCTGCAAACCTCTTCGGCCATTTCGCTGGCAAAAAGCTTGGCCATGGCGGCTTCTTTCAGGCAGGGCAGGCCAGCGTCGCGCAGGCTGGCAGCGTGCCAGATGAGCTGGCGGGCCGCTTCAATCTTCGTTGCGCAATCAGCCAGGCGAAAGCCTACTGCCTGGTGGTTAAAGATGGCGGTGCCAAAGCTCTGGCGCTCTTTGGCGTAACTCAGGGCAAACTCAAACGCGCTGCGCGCCATGCCCACACTTTGCGCGGCGATGCCGATGCGCCCGCCTTCGAGTGCGCCCAGCGCGATCTTGTAGCCTTCGCCTTCGTTGCCGATCAGGTTGTCGGCCGGGATGCGGCAGTTGTCAAAATTGATTTGTGCGGTGTCGCTGGAATGCTGCCCCAGCTTGTCTTCAAGCCGCGCCACCACATAGCCGGGTGCGCTGGTGGGCACGATGAAGGCACTCATGCCTTTTTTTCCGGCGCCCTTATCGGTAACGGCGATGACGATGGCCGCATGGCCGTTCTTGCCGCTGGTGATGAATTGCTTGACGCCATTGATCACGTATTCGTCGCCGTCTTTGACGGCCGTGGTTCGCAGTGAAGAGGCATCGCTGCCCACATGCGGCTCGGTCAGGCAAAAGACGCCGAGCATTTCGCCCTGCGCGAGTTTTGTCAGCCACTGCTTTTTCTGCTGCGCATTGCCGTAGCGCATGAGGATGGCATTGACCGGGCAGTTGGTAACACTGATCGCGGTACTGGTGCCGCCGTCGCCCGCGGCGATTTCTTCGAGCACCAGCGCAAGCGTGAGGTAGTCAAGGTTCGCGCCGCCGAACTCTTCAGGCACGCAGATGCCGTAGGCGCCGAGTGCAGCCAGGCCCTTGTGCGCCTCGACCGAGAAGTGGTGTTCCTTGTCCCAGCGCGCGGCGTGGGGCCAGAGCTCGGCCTGCGCAAAGTCGCGCACCGCGTCGCGGATCATCGTTTGGTCTTGGGTCAGGATCATCGAAATCTTTCAGTGGAGTGCAGGGCTCACCATGTGCTGAAGCGGCGGCCGTCGTAGTCAAGAAAGGAGCCCTTGTGCGCGGCGGTCAGCCCGGCCAGGGTCTTGCGCATGGCCGTGACACTTTGAACCGTGGTGAGCGGCGCGTCCAGGCCGCCCATGTCGGTTTGAACCCAGCCGGGCGACAGGGCCACCATGATGGCGCGCGGGTAGTCATGCTGGGCGGACGCCACGGCCATGTTCAGCGCAGCCTTGCTGACGCGGTAGGTCCAGCTGCTGCTGGACGGGACCTCGCCAATGCAACCCATGCCGCTGGTGATGAAGGCAAAGCGTCCCTTGCCGCCACCACCAAGCCGGGAGGCCTCGACCATGGGCGCGACTTGCGGAATGGCCTGCATGGCGCCCAGCACATTGGTGTGCAGGGTGTGGTCAAACGCCTCGCGCGTCGGCGGCGTCAGTGCATCGCCCTGCGGAAAGACGCCGGCCACGTAGAGGGCGATGTCGATCTCTTCGCCGTCCAGCAGCCAGGCCAGGCCGCTGATGCTGGCAGGCTGGGCCACGTCCAGCCGCAAGGCCTTGGCGCCCAGGGCCTTGAGGCGCTGCAGGCCTTCGTCGTTGCGTGCGGTGGCTATGACGTTGGCACCGTCCGCCAGGTACTGGCTGACGAATTCAAGGCCTATGCCGCGTGATGCGCCGATGACGAGGACTTTCATGGATTAGCCCGCGAAGTTGAAGTACTTCGACCATGACGGGTCGAACGCATTGCTCAGCTCAACGTCGGCGAACGATGCGCCGCGCAAGCTGGTGTCAATCACGCCGAGTGCGGCAGGCAGGTCGCCCACGTAATAGTTGGCCAGGCGCCGGCCGTTCCTGACCACGGTGTGGGACAGGATGCCGGCATGCTGAAGCTCCAGGCGGGTGGCGATCTGCTCCTGGACTTCGCGGGCACGCTCCAGTGCCGCATGGTCATCCACGGGCAGGCGCAGCTCGATCGCGTGGCCCAGGTCAGGCCGCGCTGCAATCGCATTGGCGCTCTGGTTGACCGCCACGATCGCCTTGTCACCCTCCTGGTCGTCTTCTTCGTCGTCGCCCTCTTCGTCGCCGTCCTGGTTGTTGCCAAAGACGACCGTCATGACAGACCACCGGTGTTCGCCGCTCGGGAACAAGCCTGTGTGCCCCAGTTCATTCGTCCAGAACGCGTCGAGTACAGCGCCAAACTTGTCGAGCGTCGTGGAGCCGGCCACCTCGTCCGAAAACGCGTCGACGAAATCCACAAAGCCCACCTTGACCGCGAAGTCGTACTCGCCCAGCACATGGTCGAGCATGATGAAGGTCATGTTGCGCGCATGGTCCTGCATGTCGCTGGGCAGTTCACGCGCAAACATGACTTCGATGCCCACCTGCCCTTCATCGGCGACGTGGCCGATCAGCACGTCGGAGGTGGCCAGTTCAAAGTTGTCCATCCGCATGGGGAAGTCGGGGCTTTCCGTGCGGGCGCGAAAGGCAGTGAGGCTGTAATGCTTCAGCGGCGGCGCGCGCTTGACGAAATCCAGCAGCAGCGGAAAGGTTTCGGTACTGCCGTGCGCGGTGGCGATCAGTTCGACCTGCTGGTCGCCGTCGTCAGCCGACATTTCCAGCGCCAGCCCTTCCAGGTACTCCTCGAGAACTTCATTGATGCTCTCGACCTGGTCGCGTACCGGCTGGCGGACAAGCTCCGCCTCGCCCTCCTGGAATTTCAGCCAGAACGCATCGATGCGCTGGGCGAGCTCAGCGGGTGAAAGCGTTTGTGGTGCTTCTTGCGTCATACCAGCTCGATCGCCATGGCCGTGCCTTCACCGCCGCCGATGCACAAGGTGGCAACGCCTTTCTTCAGGCCGCGGGCCTTGAGCGCGTGGATCAGCGTGACCAGGATGCGGGCGCCGGACGCGCCGATGGGGTGGCCCAGCGCGCAGGCGCCGCCGTTGACGTTGACGATGTCGTGGCTGATGCCGAGTTCTTTCATCGCGGCCATGGGCACCACGGCGAAAGCTTCATTGACTTCCCACAGGTCCACGTCTTTGGCGCTCCAGCCGATCTTCTTGAGCAGCTTGTTGACCGCGCCGACCGGGGCGGTGGTAAACCATTCAGGGTCTTGCGCAAACGTGGCGTGGCCGAGGATGCGCGCGATGGGCGTGGCGCCCAGTTCTTTGGCGGTGGATTCACGCGCCAGCACCAGGGCGGCGGCGCCGTCGTTGATGGACGAGCTGGAGGCGGCGGTGATGGTGCCGTCTTTCTTGAAGGCAGGCTTGAGTGTGGGAATCTTGTCGAGCTTGACCTTGCCCGGGCCTTCGTCGATAGAGATCACCGTTTCGCCGCTGCGGCCCTTGACGGTGATGGGCGTGATTTCGGCCTTGAAGGCACCGGATTCGGTGGCGGCCTTGGCGCGGTTCACGCTGGCGGTGGCAAAGGCGTCCTGCGCTTCGCGGGTGAACTTGTACTTGTCGGCGCACTGCTCGCCGAAGGTGCCCATGGCGCGGCCGGGTTCATAAGCGTCTTCCAGGCCGTCGAGCATCATGTGGTCATAAATGCGGTCGTGCCCGATGCGGATGCCGCTGCGGCCCTTGAGCAGCAGGTGGGGTGCGTTGGTCATGCTTTCCATGCCGCCGGAAACCATCACGTCGCGGCTGCCGGCGATGAGCTGGTCGTGCGCGAGCATGGTGGCTTCCATGCCGGAGCCGCACATTTTGGACAGCGTGACGGCGCCCACGCTGGCGGGCAGGCCGCCCTTGAAACCGGCCTGGCGTGCCGGCGCCTGGCCCTGGCCGGCCATCAGACAGTTGCCGAACAGCACTTCATCGACCTTTTCAGGCGCAATGCCGGAACGTTCGATGGCGGCCTTGATGGCGTAGCCGCCCAGGTCATGGGCCGACAGGCTGGCGAAGTCGCCCTGGAAGCCGCCCATGGGGGTGCGGGCTGCGCCAAGGATAACGATGGATTCAGACATGAGGAGGTCCTTTCAACAGGTAAGAAAAATTCGGGAGGCATCTGTCAACAAGCCGCGACGGACGCAGGATAAGTAGCAAAGCCAAGGTGGAGCGCGCTCCCAGCCAGCCAGGGCCGCGGAACCGGCTTTGCCGGGCCGCAGCCGCAGCGCCACCGAGGGGCTGGAGCCCGCGGCTCCAAGCCTGCCTGCGCAGGCTTGGACGGGCGACAGAGGCGAAGCGTCTCGCGAGCCGCGGCCTGCAAGGCCTCGCGCATTACACGGAGCCGAAGGCGAAGTGAAAAGCGTGGGGGCCAACATCTTCTAGGGCGTCAGGCCGCTCAGGCCTGTGAGCACGGGCTCGGGCGGCAGTTGCATGAGGACTTCATCGTGGGGAGCACCGGGGCTGTGCAGCGCGACAAAGCGTTTCTCGCGCTCATAAGGAAATACGTCGTGCACGTGGCCGGCCTGGATGCGTGCCTGGTGGCTTTGCCAGAAATGGGCGTCGAGCAGGTCGCCGTGGTGCTTCATGAAGACTTCGCGCACCGCGTCATTGCCGAGCAGGAAGGGGCCGAAAGTTTCGGGGAACACGTCCTTGGGGCCGACGGTATACCAGACCTCGCCGCTCATCTCTTCTTCCTCGTTGCGCGCGGCGGGCACCTTGCGGAAGTTGCAGTCGGTGATGTATTCGATCTCGTCGTAGTCGTAGAACACGACCTTGCCGTGGCGCGTGATGCCAAAGTTCTTCCAGAGCATGTCGCCGGGGAAGATGTTGGCGGCCACCAGGTCCTTGATGGCGTTGCCGTATTCGACGACGGCACGCTCGATCTGGTCCTGGGCTGCCGGCTCTTTCACGCCGGCGTCAAAGGCTTCCTGCAAATAGATGTTGAGCGGGATCATGCGCCGCTCGATGTAGACATGCTTGATGATGACTTCGGTGGCACCGTCGCCGTCGCGGTCGCTGATCTCAAGCTGGCTGGGCGCGAACTTTTCGATCTCGGCGATCAGCTCGTCGCTGAAACGTTCGCGCGGAAAGGCCACTTCGCTGTATTCCTGCGTGTCGGCCATGCGGCCCACGCGATCATGCTGCTTGACCAGCAGGTACTTGCCCTTGATCTGCTCGCGCGTGGTGTCTTTTTGCGGCGGGTAGTAGTCCTTGATGACCTTGAACACGTAGGGGAACGAGGGCAAGTCGAACACCAGCATGACCATGCCCTTGATGCCGGGCGCAATGCGGAACTTGTCGGTGGAGTGCCGCAGGTGGTACAGAAAGTCGCGGTAGAAAAGCGTCTTGCCCTGCTTGGCCAGGCCCAGCGCGTTGTAGATTTCAGCGCGCGGCATGTGCGGCATCATGCTGCGCAAAAACTGCACGTAGGCTGACGGGATGCCCATGTCGACCATGAAGTAGGCGCGGGCAAAGCTGAACAGGATGAGCAAATCATCTTCACCAAACAGCGCGGCGTCGATGACCAATTTACCGGCCTTGTTGTGCAGCACCGGCAGTGCAAACGGCACTTCGTTGAAGCCGTTGATGATCTTGCCCACAACGTACGCGCCCTTGTTGCGGAAAAACAGGCTGGTGAGTACCTGGATCTGGAAGTTGGCGCGCAGCTTGACGTCGGTGAGCCGCCCGCTGATGGCTTCAAGCACATAACCCGCGTCGCGCTCGAGGTTGTCAAACGGCAGGCGCAGGTCGAAGTCGCGCACCAGCTGCAGCAGCACCTCGCGCATGTTGTCGCGGGTGGGGTAGTAGGCGCGGTAGGTCGGCTGCGACACCAGCTCGTCGTTCTCGATGTATTCGGTGCTGACGGCGGGCCGCACGAAGATGAAGTCGTTCTGGAAGTAGCTGCGGTGCAGGATCTTGGTGGTGACCGAATTGAAAAACGTTTCGGCCAGCTCGGGCTGGTGGTGATTGACCAGCAGGCCGATGTAATGGAGCTTGACCTGCTGCCAGACGTCCATGGGCTGGTCGCCGGCCTTGAACTCGCGCTCCAGGCGCATGGACGCTTCGCGCACGCGCAGGTCGTAGAACTCGATGCGTTCGCGCTGCGCGCGCTGCTGGCCGTGCCAGTCTGCCGTTTCAAAGCGGTGCTTGGCGCGCGCGGACTCGGTTCGGAACAGTTGGTAGTGGCGGTTAAAGCCGTCCATCATCGCCTTGGCGATGTCGTAGGCAATGCTCGAGTCCAGGCGCTGGGGGAACATGGCTTGCTGTGCGCCGTTCAGACCAGCTGCTGCTGTTCACCGCCGCCGACGCGGGCGTTCCAGGTATCCCACACACGGTCGATGGCCTTGCCGTAGAACTTGTTGAGCTCGTCGGGCGCCGACACGCTCATCTGCAGGTCCTGCAGCAGACCGTCATGCACACCGAAGGCCCAGCCGTGCACGGTGACCTCCTGGCCGCGCGCCCAGGCATCAACCATCACGGTGCTGACGGAAACATTGACCACCTGCTCGATGACGTTGATATCGCAAAGGGCTTTGGCGCGCACCTCTTCGGGCAGGCTGTCAAGGAGCTGGCGGTGGCGGTGGCGCACATCCTGAATGTGGCGAAGCCAGTTGTCGGCCAGGCCGATGCGCGCGCCTTCCAGCGCGGCCTGCACGCCCGAGCAGCCGTAGTGCCCGACCACCATGATGTCCTTGACCTTGAGCCGCTCGACCGCGAACTGGATGGCCGAGAGTGCGTTGAGGTCAGAGTGCACGACGATGTTGGCGACGTTGCGGTGAACGAACACCTCGCCGGGCTCCAGGCCGGTGATCTGGTTGGCGGGCACCCGGCTGTCAGAGCAGCCTATCCACATATACCTGGGCGTCTGCTGCTTGACAAGGCTGGTGAAGAAGCCTGGGCGCTCGGCTTCCATCTGCGCGGCCCAGGCGCGGTTATGGGCGAAGAGGTCTTGGAGCGATGTGGTCATGGTCGTATTTTCACCTGCCCGCGGGGATGCCGTCCGGCAAGCGGCAGAAAGTCATGTTTCATCGATCGCTCTCGCCTTCAACAGCGCTTTTTCGCCCAGGCATTTATCGGTCAGGGTGGCGAGCTCTTTGTCGCTGAACGGGTTCGAGGGTGCGGGGTTCGGCCCGACTTTCACGATGGATGCGTCGACCAGCAAAGGTCCTTCCCCGGAAAAATCACAGACAAAACGGTATTTGCCGTCGGTGAGCGAGGCGGTCAGCATCTTCCGGGTCTGGTACAGCTTGCCACTCTGGTAGCACCACCTGTCCACTTCACCGTCACCCTGGACCAGTCCGGTCAGGCAGCGGTCTCCTTCGCGTTCATAGAATACGCCCTTGCCTCCCGCCAGGAGTGGGCGCAGGTTCTTGAAGTCAGGCGTTGGGCCGAGCGAATACATCAACTGCTGGGCGGGATAAGGATTTCCGGCGCCATGGGCGTATTCAAACAGCGTGAGGTTTCCCATGCTTGCCCACTTGAACTGCTCACATCCCGTGTGATGCGCCAGGCCCTTGGCGGTAAAACCCATGGGTTCGTCAAGGTCGATGCTGACGGTGGTGCCGTCCCGCAGGGTGAGGCCGACGGCGTAGGCCGCGAAACGGCCCTTCAGGGCGAGCATAGCTTCCTCGGAGACCTCCCCCACCCTTGAGGCATCCAGAAAGACGTTCACGGCCTTTCCCCGCAGAGATTCGGGGACGCCGCATTCGAACGTAGCGTCGGCTTGCGGCACTGCCGCGTAGGGCGGGGGCTCATCTTTTTCGCACGCACCGAGAAGCGCGGCAAGCACGAGCACAAGGAGCCATCTCGCCGTCTGATGTATCACTGGCATGGGTACCGGCCTTACATGGTCTCGGCGAACAATTCGCGTCCAATCAGCATGCGGCGGATTTCGCTGGTGCCGGCACCGATTTCATAGAGTTTGGCGTCGCGCCAGAGGCGGCCCAGCGGGTATTCGTTGATGTAGCCGTTGCCGCCGTAGATCTGCACACCCTCGCCGGCCATCCAGGTGGCTTTTTCGGCGCACCAGAGGATGACGGAGGCGCAGTCCTTGCGGACCTGGCGCACGTGGTCGGTGCCGAGCATGTCGAGGTTTTTGGCCACGGTGTAGGCAAACGAGCGGCCGGCCTGCAGCACGGTGTACATGTCGGCGACCTTGCCCTGGATGAGCTGGAACTCGCCGATGCTCTGGCCGAATTGCTTGCGGTCGTGGATGTAGGGCACGACGTTGTCCATGACGGACTGCATGATGCCCAGTGGCCCGCCGGTGAGCACGGCACGTTCGTAGTCGAGCCCGCTCATCAGCACTTTCGCCCCGCTGTTGAGGCCGCCGAGGATCTGGCTGGCCGGCACTTCGACGTTGTTGAAGACGAGCTCGCCGGTGTGGCTGCCGCGCATGCCGAGCTTGTCGAGCTTTTGCGCGACGGAAAAGCCCTTCATGCCTTTTTCAATCAGGAAGGCGGTCACGCCGCGCGCGCCAAGCTCGGGTTCGGTCTTGGCATAGACCACCAGGGTGTCGGCATCGGGGCCGTTGGTGATCCACATCTTGCTGCCGTTGAGCAGGTAGTAGCCGCCCTTGTCTTCGGCCTTGAGCTTCATGCTGATGACGTCGCTGCCGGCGCCGGGTTCGCTCATGGCCAGCGCACCCACGTGCTCGCCCGTGATGAGCTTGGGCAAATATTTTTTGCGCTGCTCATCGGTGCCGTTGCGCTTGATCTGGTTGACGCAGAGGTTGCTGTGCGCGCCGTAGGACAAGCCCACCGAGGCGCTGGCGCGGCTGATTTCTTCCATGGCGATCATGTGGGCCAGGTAGCCCATGTTGGCGCCGCCGTATTCCTCACCCACGGTGATGCCGAGCACGCCGAGCGAGCCCATTTTTTTCCACAGGTCCATCGGGAACTGGTCGTTGCGGTCGATCTCGGCGGCGCGCGGGGCGATTTCGGCCTGCGCGAATTCGCGCACGGCGTCGCGCAGGGCGTCGATGTCTTCACCGAGCATGAAGTTGAGTCCGGGCATGTTGGTCATGGTGGGCTTTCTGAAGTCGTATGACGGGATTGGATTAGTAGGTCTTGGGCACGGGCACCAGCGTCTGCTGCATCAGCGCGCAGGCGCTTTCCTTGCCCGCTGCGCCGACGTGCGTGACTTCAGCGGTCGTGACGATGATGCGCTTGCCGGCCTTGACGACGCGGCCCAGGGCGCGCAGCTCGCCGTCCCTGAAACCGGCCATGAAGTTGATCTTGTATTCGACCGTGGTGACCTCGGAATCTTCCGCAGCCATGGTCAGCGCGGCGTAACCACCGGCGATATCGGCCAGCGCGCCCATGGCGCCGCCGTGGAAAGTGCCTTGTTGCTGCGTGACGTGCTCCGAATACGGCAGGGCCACCTCGCACAGGCCGGGCTCCACGCGCAGCAGGCGCGCACCGAGGTGCTGCATCAGGCCCTGGCGCAAAAAGCTGGCTTCAATGCGGCGAAACAGTGTGGACGGTGCGGCGGTTGCATCCATGGAAGACCCTTTGAACGGATAAAAGGCGGCTCTTGTTTTAGTTGACGTTTACGTAAACGTCAATTATGCCTGCTGGCGGAAGCGCTGTCCAAGGGCGGTGAAAGCTTCGCGCGCGACCTGAGCGTCCGTGCGATCGCGTCCCGAAGGGGAAAGAGATGCGCATCGCCGGCAAATTGCGCTTCCCGTGAATTGCCCGTATGGACAATCACCATGCGGGCGACGGGATCGACAAAGATATTCTGGCCGCCGACACCCCAGAAAAAGGACCGGCCGCCGGCCGCCTGTGGAATCCAGACGTGCAACCCATAGAACGGGGCCCCCTTGGGCTGCGGCTTGTCCGGCCGTAGCATGACCATCTCGTCGATCCATGCGGCGGGCACGACCTGCCCGCCTGCCGCCTGCCCCCGGTTCAGCACCAGCGTCCCCAGCCGGCCGTAGTCGCGCAGGCGCGCGGCGAACTGGCCTTGAACACCCTCCTCGCCATGGAAATTCTTGATCCAGAAGCCGCTGCCCTCGGCCCCGAGGCGCGACCACATCCTGTCCTCCAGATATGCGGTGTTGCTCACGCCCGTACGTTCGCTCAGCATGAGGCCGAGCAACGCGCTCACCGCGCCGTTGTAGCTGAAGGTCTTGCCGGCGGGGGATCGATCCGTCCTCTCCTGCAGGTAGCGCCGCATGCTCTGGCGCGGCGAGACGGTGGGGTCGGTCGCGCGGTTGTCCGATATCGCGCCCGCCTCGTAGGCGGCATGAAGCTTGGCCGAGGTGGCCATCCGCAGCAGATCCTCCACCGTGTCGTCGGCAAATGCGCTGGCTCCGAAGCCGGGCAAGACCTGCCTGACGGTGGTGCCCAGCGCCAGCTTGCCTTCCGCGACTGCCACGCCGACCAGCAGCGACAGGATCGTCTTCGACATGGACGCCGAGAGCAGCGCGTCCTGGGCGCCGGTTCCCTGCAGGTATCGCTCATAGACGATCCGGTCCTCATGCAGGACGAGAAACCCCGTCGTGCAGAAACGGGTCAGGTACTCCTCGAGCGAATGGGCTTGCGGATCCCCGGTAACGCGATACGTCACATCCTCCAATGGCAGGCCATGGCCGAACACCGCCGGCGCACCGGCCGCCCGCGCTTCATTGAACGGAAATCGCTGCTGGGGGTTGAGGAATGAACCGGTGCATCCCTGTTGGGCCGCCGCGAGGGCGGGCAGGCCCACCGCGAACAGGACCAGGGCCGCGCGGCGCAGGGAATCGATCGTCATGGGGCTAGTCGCAAAGCAGGTCACCGCTACGCCGCCTGCTTCGCTTTCTCAAGTTTCGCCAGCAGCGCCTTGGCCTCGCGCTCGTGCGTTTTCACCTCTTCGAGGTTGCCCTGCAGTTCGGTCATCTGCTCCTCCAGCTGTGCGCGGTGCTGCGCCAGGATGGCGAGGAACTTGCGCAGCTGCGGCCCGGTGTCGCGCGGGCTGTCGTACATGTCGATGATGTCCTTGGCCTCGGTCAGCGACAGGCCCAAACGCTTGGCGCGCAGGGTAAGCTTGAGCCGGGTACGGTCACGCGCGGTGTACACGCGGTTGCGTCCGCCCGCCCCTTCGCGCTGGGGCTGCAGCAAGCCCATGTCTTCGTAAAAACGCATGGCGCGCGTCGTCAGGTCAAACTCTTTTGCCAGGTCGCTGATGGTGTAGGTAGTGGCCATGATGTGGTCTTTGCAAACGCGGGCGACAGCGCGAAACAGGCGCGGTCCCTACAATGGTTGTGTATGACGTTTACGTAAACGTCAAATATACCGCGAATGATGACATGAACCTCCTTGAGCAGCAACTGGATTACCCCTTTGGAGACACCCTGCCCGAGTCGGGCATGGCCATGGAGGTGGCGCCGGACGTCAAGTGGATACGCATGGCCCTGCCCTTCGCGCTGAACCACATCAACCTGTGGCTGCTGCGCGACGAGATGGACGACCCGGACCGGGCGGGCGCGAAGATACAGGGCTGGACCATCGTGGACTGCTGCATCAGCCGGGAAGAGTCCAAAGCGCAGTGGGAGGCGATTTTTGCCACCCAGCTGGAAGGCATGCCGGTGCTGCGTGTCATCGTGACGCACATGCACCCCGACCATATCGGGCTGGCGCACTGGCTCTGCGAACGCTGGACCACGCCCAAACGGGTGTGCATGTTGTGGATCAGCGCCACCGACTATCTTTCGGCCCGCATCGGCTCACAAAGCACCACGGGTTTCGGCGGGGAAAGCGCCGCGCGCTTTTTTGCCGCGCACGGACTGGTGGATCCGGAATCCGTCGAGAAAATCCGCGGCCGGGCCAGCTACTACCCCGGCATGGTCCCGGCCGTGCCGGCCAGCTACGTCCGCATCATGGACGGCATGACGGTGCGTATCGGCGGGCGCGACTGGCGCTGCATCAGCGGCTACGGCCATGCGCCCGAACACATCGCGCTGCACTGCGAAGCGCTGGACACCCTCATCAGCGGCGACATGGTGTTGCCGCGCATTTCAACCAATGTCAGCGTTTACGACATGGAGCCGGAATCGAACGCGCTCACGCTGTTTCTTGAGTCCATCGACAAATTCCTGCCGCTGCCTGAAGACACGTTGGTGCTGCCCTCCCACGGCAAACCCTTTCGCGGCCTGCACACACGCATAGGCCAGCTGCACGACCACCACCGCGACCGCCTGGCCGAAGTGATGACGGCCTGCACCGCCGCGCCCTGTAGTGCCGCCGACATCCTGCCCATCATGTTCCCCCGCAAGCTGGACCTGCACCAGACCACCTTCGCCATGGGCGAAGCCGTGGCGCACTTGCACGCACTGTGGTTTGGAGAAAAGCTCACGCGGCGGCTGGACGCCGACGGGATTTACCGTTTCAGTAGCGTTAGTCCGTAAGCGGGGTCAAGACACGCGCTATGTTTTTAGTAGCTTCTCGCGCTCGCCAGGATTGGTCCGCAGTCCGACTAGGCACATAAGAATGCAATGGATGGCTGTGGGGCCCCTTCTTTACCAGCAGGGGCCGCGGGACTGACTTTGCCAGACCGCAGGCGCAGCGCCCCCTCGGGGGGCAGCGCATTACACGAAGCCGAAGGCGAACTGAAAAGCGTGGGGGCTCAAGCCCTCCACTTCCGGTTAGCCGTCACCAAAGCGGTGAGGTAGCCGTGCAGCCATTCAAAGTTGACAGGTTTTTTCAGCAGGTGGGCGTGCTGGGGCAAGCCTCCGCGTGCCGCAATGGCGTCGGGAGGCAAGCCGCTGATGACAACGATCTGCATGTCGGCCAGTTGCACGTTGCGTTTGAGTGTCTTGAGCATCTCAATGCCGTCCACGCCGGGCATGGACAGGTCCGTGATCAGCAGGTCGGGCCGCATGCTGGCGATATCCATCATGGCCTCCAGGGCAGATGGCATCCAGGTGCAGTCAACCGGCAGGTCCCAGTCTTCAAACTGGCAGCGGTACAGCTCGCGGGTGTCTTCGTCGTCTTCCACCATCAGCACCCGCAGGCGGCTTTTGGGGTCGGTGTCGACACGGGACAGCTGTGGGCTGTTTTTGGCCAGGTAGGCGTTGATGGACTGCAGCGCAATGCGGCGGTGCCCACCCAGCGTCTTCCACGCCTCGATTTCCCCTTTTTCAACCAGGGACTGCACCGTCGCAACGGAGAGCCCCAGAAGCTTGGCTGCATAGCTGGTGCCGCAGTAATCCTCGCTGGAGAAATCCGCAGCCGTGATCGCGGCCTCGAAGGACTTGGGTTCACGCGCCATGGCAGACCGAACGGGGATTGGAGTGTTTCATTTTGGGCATTTTAATCAATTCGACTCAATCGCTTCATAGAAAATGATAGTAAGCATCAACTAACGCCAGTTAGCGCTGCCGGCGTCAGGGAGACAGCGGTGCGGTGGGCAGGGTGAAGAAGAACGTTGCCCCCTTGCCGGGCGCCGCCTCGGCCCACAACCTGCCGCCGTGCCGCTTGATCACGCGGCTGACGGTGGCCAGCCCGATGCCCGTGCCCGGAAACTCCGCGACAGCATGCAGGCGCTGAAACGGCTTGAAGAGCTTGTCGGCATAAGCCATGTCGAAGCCGGCACCGTTGTCCCTGACGAAAAACTCCGGCAGCCCCGCTGCATCAAGCTGGCAGCCTACGGTGATTTCGCTGAGGGGTTGCTGGGCACTGAACTTCCAGGCGTTGCCGATCAGGTTTTCCATCACCACCCGGACCAGCCGGCTGTCGCCGTGCGCCTTCAGGCCTTTTTCGATGTTCACCGCAACCTTGCGCTCGGGGTCGCGCACCCGCCATTCGTCCAGGATGATGCGGGCAAGCTCCGACAGGTCCACCACCTTGTTGTTCAGGGGGGTGCGCGACACCTGCGCCAGCGACAGCAGGTCTTCAATCAGTTGCCCCATCTGCGCCACGCCGGCCTGGATACGTGCCAGGTAGTGCGTCACTTTCTCGCCGGCATCGGCCCCCAGGTGTTTGCCCAGCAGGCGGCTGAAGCCGTCCACGGTGTTCAGCGGCGAGCGAAGGTCGTGCGACACGGAGTATGAAAACGCTTCGAGTTCCTGGTTGGACAGGCGCAGGGCGGCTTCAATGGCCTTGATCTCGGTGATGTCCGCGTCGATGCCTACCCAAAAGGCCACTTCACCGCGTTCGTCCAGCACGGGCGATGCGCGGTAGGACATGGTGTGCACGCCGTCCCTGGCCAGCACGCGGCGTATGCCCGAGTATTGCGACCGCGTCTCCCGGGCGACCTGCCAGCGGGCCCTGATATCGGGGAGGTCGTCCGGATGAATGGCCGTAAACCACTGCGTGCCGGTCCAGTCCTCCATCTTGCCGCCCGCCAGGTCAAACCAGGCTCGGTTGAAGTAGGTGGCCGCGCCGTCCGGGTCGCTGGTCCATACCACCTGGGGCGCCTGTTCGGCCAGCGCCCGGAAGAGCGCCTCTTGCCGCTCCAGCGCCAGTGTGCGCTCGGCGACTTTCTGCTCCAGTCCGGTGTTGAGCTGGCTGACCTCCTCGATCAGGCGAGAGTTCTGGATGGCGATGGACGCGAGCTGGGCCAGTTCGAGCGCCACATATTCGTCCTCCTGCGTGAACTCACCCTCGTATTTGTCGGACAGCTGGAGCAGCCCGATGTTTTTGCCGTCGCGGCCCGTCAGCGGCACGGCCAGCCAGCCGCGCATGGCTGGATGCTTGTCGGCGTAACTGCCGAAGCCGTGCCAGCGCGGATGCGCCTCCAGCTCGGCCTGGGTCATGCGCATGGACCGGTTGGTCTGGCAGACCAGGGCGTAAATGCCGGTGCCGTCGGGCGGCTCGATCATGTCCCGGTATTTCGCATATTTTTCGGAAAGCGACAGGGCGTTGATGGCCTGCCCCCAGTCGCTGTTCACGGTGAGGCTGACGATCGCCTGGTGCGCGCCTATCACCCCCCGGGCCTGCTCGGCCACCTCGTGCATGGTGCTTTCAAGCGTCTGATGCCAGGTGATGGCCTGGGCTGCGTCGGCGGCGCGCTGCAAGGTGTACAGGTGTTCCTGGACCTCATTTTCAACCTTGACCTGGGCCGAGATATCCAGCGCCAGGACAAAACGCGCCGGGCGGCCGGCATACCGCACCGAGGTTGAAAAAGGACGGGCGGTGAAAAATGACCCGTCTTTGCGGCGATGCTCCCAGCGTTCCTTGACGATCAAAGGCGAGGCGGCGTGCTGGGTCCGGAGGTTTTGAGCTTCTGCTTCGCTGCGAATGTCGTAGATCGTCATCGACAGAAACTCTTCCATCGTATAGCCATAGCTCTTAACGGCGGCTTCGTTGACCATGAGGAAGCGATAGGTCTCGGCGTCAAAAACCCACATCGGGATCGGCGCCATTTCAAAGAGAGCCGAGTAGCGGTGCTCGCTTTCTACCAGTGCCTGCTCTGCCAGCTTGCGCTGGGTGATGTCGCGCTGCACCGCGACCCAGTGGGTGTAGTGGCCTTTGGTGTCGGTGATCGGAACAATGTCGAGCTCCAGCCAGACTTCCTCGCCGCTCTTGGTGTAGTTGATGAGCTCCGCGCGTACCGGCTGCCATTTTTCCAGTGCGGCCTTGATGCGGTCGAGCTCGTCCCGCTGCGTTTTGGGGCCCTGCATCAGGCGTGGTGTTTTTCCCAGCACCTCCTCACGCGTGTAACCCGTACGGCGCTCAAAAGCATCGTTGACAAAGATGATGCGCGGGCCGGCGCCATCGATGGGTGCGGCCTCGGTGATGAGCACAATGTCGTTGAGCCGGGATACGGCGGTTTCCAGAAGGCGCAGGTGCGCCTGCGCTTCGTGCTGTTCCGTGATGTCCTGCAGCACGCCGACCAGGCTCACAACCTTGCCGTCCCGCTGCAAAGCCCGGCCCTGCGTGCGCACCCAGATGCGCCGGCCCTTTGCCGTGATGAGGGGCAGCTCCAGGTCCCATGGCGTTGCCTGCTTCAGGGCAGCCAGGGCGACCGAGCGGATGGTGCGCCGCGCTTCGGGTGCATAAAAGTCGAGCGCCTCCTCAACCCCCAGGCCGGCCGCCGGATCGAGTTCGTGGATGCGGTAAATTTCTTCAGACCAGTAAGGCGTCATGGTGTCGACAGCGACCTCCCATCCACCGACTTTCCCCAGCGCGCCGGTGCGGTTCAGCAGCTCCGTGCTGCGGGCCACCACCAGTTCCGCGCGCTTGCGGTCGGTAATTTCCTGGATCACGCCGGAGCGGCGGCGCCCCGACGGGCCGCGGCCCGCGCCTTGCCCCTCCTGCCCGGTGTCCCCGGGCTGCGCTTCGTCAGCGCGGCCAAACAGGTGGACCCATCGAATCTCGCCAGCGGATGTAACGATGCGAAATTCAATGTCCAGCGGCTGGTTGGTCCGAACGGACAGATCGCGCCGTTCCTTGAAGGCCTGGCGGTCCCCGGGATGGACCAGCTGCATGAATCTGCCATGGCTCCTGTCGAAGGTCGCGCGGTCAACACCGAGCACCTCGTAAACCTCATCGGACCACCAGCTTTCATCGGTGCCGGTGTCCAGCTGCCAGTAGCCGATGCGGCCCAGGCGCTGGGCGTCCCGCAGTTTCTGCTGGATGGCTTCGCTGTTTGCCAGTTCGGCCTCCAGGACACTCCGATGTTGCTCAAGCGACTCGGCCATGCGGTTAAAGCCCGTGGATATCCTCGCAAACTCCCCGAAATCGTCAGGCCGGCCTGGTGGTATCCGCACATCCAGCCGGCCGTTCTGGAGCTGCCGGATGGCCTCAAGGATGTTTCGGGTGGGCTCCACGATGGCGCGCCCGCCGATGACCCAGGCGATGCCGCCGCCCACAAATGCCACCAGCAACAACACCACCAGTTCCAGCCACAGCTGTTCCCGGCTGGCGCCGACGACCAGTTCGCGGTCCAGGCTGACCGCCACAAAAAAAGCGGCGTGTACGTCGGGGCTGCTGGGCATGAAAGCCCACAGGCGGCGTTGCCCGGTGCCGTCCGGCCCATCGCTGGTTCCGTTACGCATCTGCTGCACGGCCGCCTTCAGCACGGGGCTTCTGGCCACCTGCCCGATTCGTATGGGAAGGTCGGGTTTGCCCGCCAGCAGCACGCCGCCGCGGTCGTGTATGCCCAGCGCGCCGCCGGGCGGCAGCTGGACGTCGATGGTGGATTTCGCCATCTCGGCCAGGTCAACCGACGCAAAAGCCACAATGTCAACGCGCCCGTCCTTGTCCAGCAGCGGCAACGCAAATGTGATGGAAGGCCGGCCCGTGGCACGCCCCACAATGTATTCACCCACCACAAAGCTGCGCTGCTCAACGGCATTGCGGAAATAGGCACGGTCGCCCAGGTAGCCGAGCCGCACGCCTTCCTGCCCGTTGCACAGCGCATAGCCGTCCGTTCCCACAATACCGAAATTGGCGTAAAGCGGAAACAGCTTGTTGAGCTCTACAAGGTAGCGGTTGCAGCGGTCGGCGTTGCCGTCCCGCAGGCCGGGCACATGAACAATCGCCGTCAGTATCTGCCGGGCCGATTCCGCCAGGCGCTGCTGGCTGGATGCGGCCAGCGATGCGGCGAATTGCAGGTCGGTTTGGGCGCGCTCGACGGCGGCGTCGGCGTTGTAGACGGCCTTGAAAATGGACAGGCCAAACATCGGCACTATCGCCACCAGCACGAGCATGACAAGGCGGGTCCGCAGCGTGATATGAAGCTTCATGGCATCAGCGCCGCAGGTACCGGCACCGGGTGTTTCTGGGCCACCGGTGCGTCACGGGATGTCAGCCGGCAGCGATGGATTCATTGACGCCCAGCCAGTAGGCCTGCAGGCGGTTGAGCTTTTCGGTCAGCCCCCCAAAATCGACAGGTTTACGGACAAACCCGTTGGCCCCGCTCTGGTAACACGCCACGATGTCGGACCGCTCGCTGGAAGATGTCAGCATGACGACCGGCACCAGCGCGGTCAGGGGATTGGCCCGCACGCTGCGCAGTACGTCCAGGCCGGAGAGCTTGGGCAACTTCATGTCCAGCAGGATGAAAGCCGGCTGCCTTTGCGTGTCGCGCCCCGCATGGGCACCCTGGCCGAATAGAAAGTCCAGCGCCTGCACACCGTCCCGGGCGACGGCAATCTCGGCCGTGACGCCCTGCTCCTCCAGCGTCAGAACGGTCAGTTCCAGGTGGTCCGGGTTGTCTTCAACTACGAGTATGAGTTTGTCGTTCATGTGGACTTCAGGTGCGCGGAGTCAATCCCTGTCGTTTTCTGCTTTTTTTGGTGTTTTCTCATATTACCAAGTAAAGAAACGCCGCAGTACTGTGATTTGTACCCCCTTTGACGTCGCTCAACGGGGCATGCCAAACGCAGCAGCGCCGGCCTACCAGCGGGGAATTGCTTCGTCCTTGAGCTGGCCGCGCAGCTCTGCGTAGTCGGGCACCACCGCGCGCACGGTGTCCCAAAAACGCGGGCTGTGGTCCATGACACGCAAATGGCTCAATTCATGAACCACCACGTAGTCGATCACCGACTGCTTGAAATGGATCAAGCGCCAGTTCAGCCGGATGGAACCATCGGCGCTGGCGCTGCCCCAGCGGGTGCCGGCGCTGGAAAGGCTGAGCTTGCGCCACTGCACGCCCAGGTGCGGCGCGAAATGGTTGAGCCGCTCGGTAAAGATGCGCTTGGCCTGGCGCATCAGCCAGGCCTGCACGGCATCGCGGATCTGCTCGGGCGTGGCATGGTGGGGCAGGCCCACGTGCAGCGTGAGCTGCGCCACGCCGGGCAAGGTGCCGTTGGCCGCATCGCCGTTGCCCTGCAACAAGACTTCGGCGGCGGCGGGGCCGGTTTTGAGTTCGGCGCCGACGCCGCCGAAAGCGTGCCGCGGATCGATCACCACAATGACCTGGTCACCCAGGAAAGGCAGCGTAGTGCCGTCCTTCCAGTCAATGCGTGCGGACTCCAGGCGCTCATGGCGGGAGCGGGTTTCCTGCAGCTTGGCCAGGATCCAACCGGACTTTTCCAACACGGCCTTGTCGATTTCATACAGCGGCACCCATTTGGGCGCACTGACCGTGAGGCCGTCGGCGCCGGCAGAAAAGCCGATGGTCTTGCGTTTGCTGCGGCGAAATTCGTAGGCCACCAGCACACCGCCCAGGACGGTCTCACGGCTGGCGCGGGGGTGGCGGAAAGTAGCCGGGGCCAGCGCCTGCTGGATGGTTTGTGCGGGAAGATGGGGGCCGACGAAATCTGCCGCCGCTATATTTTCGATAGCTGGTTGCGCACTGTTATCGGTCGTCTCAGGCCTTTTTGGCTTGATTTTTCTGGCTTTGGAGCCGCTGGGAACGCCAGCAAGCGGCGCCGGCGCGGAATCAAACAGGTCGAGCGTGAACTGAAGAAGCCGTTGCATCATGGCAGTTTAGCTTGACAGCATGGGCAGGCTGGCCGCTCAGGTATTGGGCGCGACGGATGTGGCGGGCGCGGCGACCACTTCTCCGGCATAAGCCTCGGGGTCAAGGCGCCGCATTTCGGCTTCGATCCAGGTTTCCACCTCGCGCATCAACTCGTCGGGCTGCCGGCCCGCGCTGTCGATGGGCTTGCCGATGGAGATGTCAACGATGCCCGGGGTTTTGATGAAGGCCTTGCGCGGCCAGCATTTGGCCGAGGTCACGGCAATCGGGATCACGGGAGCGCCGGTTTCAATGGCCAGGCGCGTGCCGCCGGATTTGTAAGTACCCTTCTGGCCACGCGGGATGCGTGTGCCTTCGGGAAACATGATGACCCAGGTGCCCTGTGCCATCAGGCGCTTGCCCTGCACGACGACCTTGTTGAAAGCCTGTGAGCGCTGGCTGCGGTCGATGTGGATCATGTCCATGCGCGCCATCGCCCAGCCGAAGAACGGTACGTACAAGAGCTCCTTCTTGAAAACGTAGGCCAGGGGGTGTGGCATCAGCGTAGGCATGCACAGGGTCTCCCAGGTGCTCTGGTGCTTGAGCAGCAGAACAGCGGCGCTGGTCTGGCCCGTGGGCAAGTTTTCCATGCCGGTCACCCGGTTCTTGATGCCCAGGATGAAGGTGCCGCCGCTGACCGCCACGCGCAGCCAGCCCGCGCACATCCAGTACATGGTGTTGCTGCTGACAAAGAGGGAGGCAATCACCACAAAGGTCGCCCAGGGGATCACCGTGACGGCCATCCACAGCAGATGAAGAATTGATCGAATCAGGCGCATGTCAAGGTTTCCGGTATCTGGCAGGTTGTGGATGCTGGTGTACAGCAGTTTTCACGATGTTTTAAGGCTCTAACCCTTATCTGGTCAGCGCAGGTAGCTAGCATTTTTATAGCATCGCCTACAAGGCCACTTGCAGGGGCCGGGCACTGCGTTCGAGGATGAAATCGGCAAATGCCGATAAATCGGTATGCAACTGCGTGCCTTCGGGCAAGCCTTCAGGCCGCCCGCCGCTGCGGTACCGTGCCGACTTGCCCGTCAGCACCAGGTGCGGTTCACACCCCGCAGCTGCGCCGGCCTGCAGGTCGCGCAGCGAATCCCCTGCGGTGGGCACGCCTTTGAGCGGCACGCCGAAACGCGCACCGATCTGCTCAAAAAGGCCAGGCAGCGGCTTGCGGCAGGTGCAGCTTTCCTCGGGGGCATGCGGGCAGTAAAACACCGCATCAATGCGCCCGCCGACCGCGGCCAGCAGCTTGTGCATCTTGGCGTGCATGGCGTTGAGCGCCGCCACGTCGAAGAGGCCGCGCCCCAGCCCCGACTGGTTGGACGCAATGACGACGTGCCAGCCGGCATGGTTCAGGCGCGCAATGGCCTCCAGCGAACCCGGCAGCGGCAACCACTCGTCCGGCGCCTTGACGAAGTCGTCGCTGTCGCTGTTGATGGTGCCGTCGCGGTCGAGGATGACGAGTTTCATCGTGTTTGCCTTGAAAAAAGTTCAGGTGGCTAGTTTGGAGAGGTCAGCCACCCGGTTCATCGATTGATGCAGGGTTGCGAGCAGCCCGAGCCGGTTGGCGCGCAGCGCCGGGTCTTCGGCGTTGACCATCACGCCGTCGAAGAATGCATCGACCGGCGCTTTCAGGGCGGCCAACGCCTGCAGCGAAGCGGCGTAGTCGCCGGAGGCAAAAGCAGCTTCGGCTTTGGGCCCCACGGTCTTCAATGCATCAGCGAGAGATTTCTCGGCGGCTTCCAGCAGCAGCTCAGGTTTGACGGCAGCTTCGACCGTGCCTTCAGCCTTCTTCAGGATGTTGCCGACGCGCTTGTTGGCCGCAGCGAGAGCCGGTGCCTCGGGCAGTGCGGCAAAGGCCCGCACGGCCGCCAGGCGCTTGGCCACATCGCCCAGGCGCTGGGGCTTGAGCGCCAGCACGGCATCGACCTCTTGCGCACTGTAGCCTTGCTCACGCAGGGAGCCGGCGAGGCGGTCGTAGATGAAATCGACCAATGCGACGGATGCGTCCTGGATCTTGTCACCGAACACCGGCTGGGCGCCCTGCACCAGTTCCAGCAGGCCCAAAGGCAGGTCTTTCTCGACCAGCATGCGGATCACGCCCAGCGCGTGGCGGCGCAGCGCGAACGGGTCCTTGTCGCCGGTCGGCAGATTGCCGATGCCGAACATGCCGACCAGCGTTTCCAGCTTGTCGGCCAGCGCGACGATCACGCCGACGGTGTTGCGTGGCAGTTCGTCGCCGGCAAAACGCGGCTTGTAATGGTCTTCAATCGCGTCGGACACGTCGGCGTTGAGGCCGTCGTTGAGCGCGTAGTAACGGCCCATGGTGCCTTGCAACTCGGGGAACTCGCCGACCATGTCGGTCACCAGGTCGGTCTTGGCCAGTTCGGCAGCGCGCTGCACATCGGCCACATTGGCATTCAGGCGATTGGCGATCGCCTCGGCGATGGCGCGTACGCGCTGCGTGCGTTCGCCCTGCGTGCCCAGCTTGTTGTGATACACCACTTTGCCCAGGCCTTCAACGCGCGAAGCCAGCGTCTTCTTGCGGTCCTGGTCAAAGAAAAACTTGGCATCCGCCAGGCGCGGGCGCACGACGCGTTCGTTGCCGCCAATCACTGCGCTGGCATCCGTCGGGCTGATATTGCTGACGACCAGAAACTTGTTGGTGAGCTTGCCCGACGCATCGAGCAGCGGGAAGTACTTCTGGTTGGCCTTCATCGTGAGGATCAGGCATTCCTGCGGCACGCCCAGGAATTCTTTTTCGAATTCGCAAATCAACACATTGGGGCGCTCGACCAGTGCGGTCACTTCGTCGAGCAGCGCGTCGTCTTCAATCGCCCTGGCGCCGCCGCCAACTTTGGCTGCGGCTGCAGCAAGCTGCTTGATGATTTCGGCTTTGCGCGCGGCAAAACTGGCGATCACGGCGCCGTCTTTTTGCAGCGTGGCGGCGTAGCTGTCGGCATCCTTGAGCACCACCGGGTCGACGGCCGCTTCAAAGCGGTGGCCGTGCGTGATGTTGCCGGCCTTCAGGCCCAACGCCTCGACGGCAACCACATCGCCGCCGTGCAGCGCAACCAGGCCGTGGGCCGGGCGCACAAACTTCACATCGCTCCAGCCATCGGCCAGCTGGTAGGTCATGACTTTGGGGATGGGCAATTTGGCGATGGACTCGAGCAAGGCCTTTTGCAGGCCCTCGGCGAGGGTCGCACCTTTGACAGTGCTGTCGTAGAACAGCACCTCGGCTTTGCCGTCGAACTCGTGCTTGAGACCAGCCACAGCCGAAGCATCAGCGCCCAGTGCCTGCAGCTTTTTGAGCAACGCAGGCGTGGCATTGCCGGAGGGATCCAGCCCCACGGCCACCGGCATGAGTTTTTGCGAAACGGCTCGATCCGGCGCCTGTGATAGCACGTTGGGAATGTACGCTGCTAGCCGTCGAGGTGTCGCAAAAGACTTTGAGTTGATGATCTCGGAGCGCAGAACAAGATGATGCTTTTCAAGGATGTTGAATAGCACATCGGTAAATGCATCACCGAGCATCTTGAGCGCCTTGGGCGGCAGCTCTTCGACAAACAGTTCAACGAGAAGATTTTGGGAGGCGTTCATTGGTTTTTTCGGGAATGTCGGAGCGCAAAAATGGCCAGGGCTGCAACCATCAGCGGCAGCCAGATGGTTTGGATCTCATTGAGCAACACGTCGGCGCCGCGTTGCGTGAAGAACCGGGAAAAGGAGACCGGCGACACCTCAACGGGCCGCCAGGGGCTGAAAAAGCGCTGGTCGGAAAACGGCCAGTAGAGGGGAATGGCCACGCCGCCATTGGTCAGGGTGTCCAGCAAGGGATGCGAGAACACGCAAAGCGCTATCCACGCATAGCCCTGCCATGGCGCCAGTTTCCAGTGCCGCGCCAGCCACCAGCCGATGAGGCCCACAACGAGCGCAAAGCCCAGGGTGTGGGTAAAGCCGCGATGCCCCCAGATCCCGCCGTAATGGATGCCGAGCTTGAAGGCGATGCCGTCAAAGTCGGGGAGGATGGCCGCGACCATGCCCGCCGCCAGCATGGAAGGCGGTATCCGCTTGCTACCGAGGGCCACCGCAGCAGCAACGGGAACGGCGATGTGGGAAAAGATGGTGGGCATCGAAGATCAGCTCACCGTTTTGGCGTGGCATCGGCGTAGTGCAACACCGTGGGAAACGGATCGTAAAAATGGTGAAGCAGCTTGCGCCATGCCTGGTAGGGCTCTGACTGGCGGAAACCCACGGTGTGGTCTTCCAGGGTGTTCCAGCGCACCAGCAGCATGTAGTGATGGTCGTTTTCCAGGCAGCGCTGCAACTCGTGGCCCTGGTAGCCACCCATTGACGCGATGATGGCCTGCGCCTGGGCAAAAGCCGCCTCGAAAGCGGATGCTTCGCCGGGCTTGACCTGCAACTGGGCGATTTCCAGAATCATCAGGCGGCCTTCTTCGCCATCTGCTCCACCCATTCGCGCGGTGCCATCGGAAAACCCAGGCGCTCACGGCTTTCGTAATAGCTTTGCGCCACGGCGCGGGCCAGGTTGCGGATGCGGCCGATGTAGGCGGCGCGCTCGGTCACGCTGATGGCGCCGCGGGCGTCCAGCAGATTGAAGCTGTGGGCAGCTTTCAGCACTTGCTCATAGGCCGGCAGGGCCAATTGCACGTCGATCAGGTGCTTGGCCTGCTTTTCGTGCGCGGTGAAGGCGGTGAACAGGAAGTCGGCGTCGCTGTGCTCGAAGTTGTAGGTGGACTGCTCGACCTCGTTTTGCTTGTAAACGTCGCCATAGCTGAGCTTTGAACCGTCGGGCCCTTCGGTCCAGGTCAGGTTGTAGACGTTGTCCACGCCTTGCAAATACATGGCCAGGCGTTCCAGGCCGTAGGTGATTTCGCCGGTGGCGGGTTTGCAGTCGATGCCGCCGACCTGCTGGAAATAGGTGAACTGCGTGACTTCCATGCCGTTGAGCCAGACTTCCCAGCCCAGGCCCCAGGCGCCCAGCGTCGGGTTTTCCCAATCGTCTTCGACAAAACGGATGTCGTTTTTCTTCAGGTCAAAGCCCAGCGCTTCCAGAGAGCCGAGGTAGAGCTCGAGGATATTGGCCGGTGCCGGCTTGAGCACGACCTGGTACTGGTAGTAGTGCTGCAGGCGGTTGGGGTTCTCGCCGTAACGGCCGTCCTTGGGGCGGCGGCTGGGCTGCACATAGGCGGCTTTCCAGGGCTCGGGGCCCAACGCACGCAGAAACGTCGCAGTGTGCGAAGTGCCTGCGCCGACTTCCATGTCGTAGGGCTGCAGCAGCGCGCAACCCTGGTCAGCCCAATAGGACTGCAGCTTCAAAATAATTTGCTGGAAAGTAAGCATAAGAGTGGAGTTTTGCCAAACGCGGGGCACCTGGATTGCAGGCCCGGGGAGCGGCGCCTCAGGTGGCGGCCGCCAAGCCGGTCATTTTACGCGGCGGCGCGCGGGCGCCTTGGTGAGCGCCTTACCGGTCGGCATCACTGGCGGCATCTGGGTGGGCGGCACATACCAGCCGGGCCCGGTCTTGAAGGCCTCGACCAGAAAATCCACCATCACACGGACCTTGGCGCTCAGGTGCCGGCGGCTGGGGTAGACCGCCAGCACATCGATTTCAGGCATGCGGTAGCCCGGCAGCAGGGGCACCAGCCGGCCTTCGCGCAGGTCTTCCCCGACGAGGAAGGCCGGCTGCCAGATGATGCCCAGCCCGGCCACGGCCGCTTCGCGGGCGGTATCGCCATTGTTGGCGTGCATGATGTAGTTGACCTTGACCACATGGGGGCGCCCCTCGCCGTCGATGAAATGCCATTCGTTGGCGGTGGCGGCATAGGTGTAGCCCAGGCAGCGATGGCCCGCGAGGTCGGCGGGCACAGCAGGGTGACCGTGCTTTTTCAGATAGGCCGGCGCGGCACAGAGGATGTTGCAGGAAGTCGCGAGCTTGCGGGCTGCATGGGTGGCCGGCCCCGTGCGCGAGATGCGTATGGCGAGGTCGTAGCCTTCTTCCACGATGTCCACCACGCGGTCACTGAGGGCAATGTCGAGTTCCACCTCCGGATAGCTTTGCATGAAGCGCGGCCACAGCGGCGCCAGGTGACGGATGCCAAAGCTCACAGGCGCATTGATGCGCAGGCGCCCGCGCGGCTGCAGGGTTGCCGACGAGGCCAGCGCCTCCGCGTCGGCAACCTCTTCAAGAATCGACTTGCTGCGCTCATACAGCGCTTCGCCGCTTTCGGTGAGCGAGAGCTTGCGGGAGCTGCGGTTGAGCAGGCGCGTGCCGAGGTGGGCTTCCAGCTCATTGATATAGCGGGTGACGTTGGCCGGCGAGGTGTCCAGCGCATCGGCCGCACGCGTGAAACTGCCGCGGCCCACCACGGTGACAAACATCTCAAACGCACGCAGCCGGTCCATTTCAACCCCCATCATTCATAAAAGATGAATGATTAAATCAGTTTTACGGCCTTCCTCCAATAGAAGATGAAACTTACATTGGACTCATCGGCAGGCAGGAAGCCCACCGAACCAGGAACCTCCACCCAAGACAAAGGAAATCGACATGACCACGCAAACCACTTCATTCACACCCCGCTTCGCCAACAAGACCGTGCTGGTCACGGGTGGCAACAGCGGCATCGGCCTGGCCACCGCCTTGCAATTCGCCGGGCAAGGCGCGCGGGTCGTCATCACCGGCCGGGACCAGGTGTCACTGGACCAAGCCAAAGCCCAACTGGGCACAGGCGCCATCGCCCTGCGCAACGACGCAGGGGCCAGCGGCTCGGCCAAGGCATTGGCCGCCGCGCTGGTTGCCGAAGGCATTACGCTGGATGCCGTGTTCATCAACGCAGGCCTGGCCAAGTTCGCCCCGCTGGAAAGCGTAGACGAAGCACTCTGGGACGACACCTTCAACGTCAACGTGAAAGGCGCATTCTTTGCGATCCAGGCGCTGTCGCCGCTGCTGAACACGGGCGCCGCCATCATCCTGAACGGATCGATCAATGCCCACATCGGCATGCCCAACTCCAGCGTTTACGCCGCCAGCAAGGCCGCGTTGATTTCGCTGGCAAAAACGCTGTCGGGTGAGCTGGTGGCGCGTGGCATCCGCGTCAATGTGGTGAGCCCCGGCCCGGTTACGACGCCGCTGTACGGCAAGCTTGGCGTGCCTGCAGACCAGCTCGATGCGCTGGCCGCCGGCATCCAGGCGCAAGTGCCGCTGAAACGCTTCGGCACGCCCGACGAAGTGGCCAGCGCCGTGGTGTATTTGTCATCGCCTGATGCGGCTTTTATTGTCGGCACCGAGCTGATCGTCGACGGCGGCATGAGCCAGCTGTAAGCACTTCCCGCGCTCGCCGCGCAAACAAAAGAGGGCGATGCCGTTGCCGGCATCGCCCTCCTTTTTTGGTTGCGCAAAAACTCAGTATTGCCAGAAGATGCGCTGCAGTTCCTTGCTGTCAATGTTCTTGGTCAAGGCCACGGCGGCCAGGATGCGGGCCTTTTGCGGGTTCAGGTCATGCGCGACCACCCAGTCGTACTTGTCGTCAGGCTGCTCGGCGTTGCGCAGCACAAAGCCTTCGGGCACACGCGAGGAGCGCACGACCTGGATGCCTTTGGCGCGAACTTCCTGCAGCGCAGGAACCACACGGTCGGCCACGGAGCCGTTGCCGGTGCCGCCGTGGATCAGGGCCTTGATACCAGTCTTGCCGACAGAGTCCACCGCGGAGCGCGGCACGTTGCCGTAGCCATAGACGATATCGACCGGCGCCAGCGCCTCGAAATCATCAATGTTGAATTCGGACTGCGCGGTGTGGCGCTTCACGGGCGCGCGGAACCAGTAATTCTGGCCTTCCACCACCATGCCGAGCGGGCCCCACTGGCTCTTGAAGGCCTCGGTCTTGATGTTGATGGTTTTGGTGACATCACGGCCGCTCTGGAGTTCGTCGTTCATCGTGACCAGCACGCCTTTGCCGGCGGCATCCTTGCTGGCGGCCACGCTGACGGCGTTAAACAGGTTGAGCGCACCATCGGCCGACAGCGCCGTACCCGGGCGCATGGAGCCGACCACCACGATGGGCTTGCTGGTGCGGATCACGAGATTCAGGAAGTAGGCGGTTTCTTCCAGGGTGTCGGTACCGTGGGTCACCACGATGCCGTCCACGTCGGACTGCTTGACCAGCGCCGAGATGCGCTTGCCCAATTTCACCAGGTTGTCGTTAGTGAAACTTTCGGAAGCAATTTGCGAGACCTGCTCGCCCTTGACGTTGGCCACGTTGGCCAATTCCGGCAACCCGGCCAGCAACTTGTCGACCGGCACCTTGGCGGCAGCGTAGGTCGCGCTGTTCAGGGCCGAAGCGCCGGCGCCGGCAATGGTGCCGCCGGTGGCCAGGATCACGACATTGGGTTTGGCGGCGGTTTGCGCCAGCGCGGGCGCGCCGAGCGTGGTAAACGCCACCAGGCCAAGCGCGGCGCCCATGTGACGAAATGTTGAGGTTATTTGCATGTATGTCTCCAAGGAAATGGAATTTGTCTGATTTTTTGCGCACAGCGAGCAAAACAAGCGGTTTCACCTGCCTGTGCGGCGATTTCCCTGGCCTTGCGGCCAAAGGTGGCTCATCGTAGCGACGCTGGCAGTCCCCAGCGATGCATAATGTAACGAGGGGTATGACTAAAACTCACACCCCTCAGCAGCATGGCCCCATGCGTCTCCGGCGACCCGGCAGCGACATACCCGCAGCGACATGAACCTCAGGCAACTTGAAGTCTTCCAGGCGGTGATGCAGACCGGCAACATGAGCGCCGCGGCGCGGCTGATCTGCATCACGCCCTCGGCCGTCAGCAAGACGATTGCGCACACGGAATTGCAACTGGGCTACAAACTTTTTACCCGCGGCAAGGGCACGCTGGCCCCCACGCCCGAAGCGCGCGTGCTGTTTGAAGAATCCTCGCAAATCCACCAGAAGCTGGACGGGCTCAAGCGCATTGCCGTCAACCTGCGGCAGTCGGCCGGCGGCCAGGTACGGCTTGCGGCCATTCCGTCCGTCAGCCATGAGTTTCTCCCGCTGGTGCTGGAAAGGCACATGGCGCGCTACCCGCGCGTTCGCGTCGAGGTGCGCACCCTGCACCAGGACCAGATGGTGCAGGCACTGTTGACGCGCAGCGTGGACTTTGCCCTTGGTTTTTATGAACACCCGCACCCGTTGCTGACCAGTTCGACGCTGGTGAGCGGCCCGCTCTACCTGGCCGTCACACGCGACATCTGGCAGCGGGCCGTGAAGGCCAGGCGCCAGAACCCGATGTCTTTCCTGGCCAGCATGCCGCTGATACGGCTGGTGGGTGAGGACCCGATGTGTCAGTCGATCGACGACCTGGCGCGCCACCTGGGCCTGACCGCCCCCGAAGGTTTGCAGGTGCACACCTCGCGGCTGGCGCTGGAGCTGGTCAAGCGCGGCATGGGCTGGACGGTGGTGGACTTCCTGACGGCCAGCAACCTGGACCCGCAATCATTGACAGCGGTGCCGCTGCATGACTTTGCCCAGGCGCCACTCCAGATGTATTTTGCGAGCAGCACACCACCTGGTCAGGATGCGCTGCGCATGCTGGAGATGCTGCCAGAACTTTTACACGGCGTGATGGCTGCAACGTACTAAGCACACCCGACTCATCGCAGCCCCCAAACCAGCAGGGGCCGCGGAACTGGCTTTGCCAGGCCGCAGGCGCCGCCCCTGGAAGGGGGAAGGCGCTACACGCAGTGAGCGTCCGACGGGGTGGGCCAGTCTAGCGACGGCGGCGGAACGCCCCAGCCAGGACCGCAACGCCCAGCCCCAGCCCCCACAGCGGCCACAGGCCGTAGCGGGACACCCAGTGGGCATACGGCGTGATGCCGTTGCGGCCCTGGACGTCGCCGTTCAGCACGCCGCGGGTGTGGCGCTCCAGCGAATGCGTGACTTTGCCCTGATGGTCGATGATGACCGTGGCACCGGTGTTGGTGGCGCGGATCATCGGTCGGCTGAATTCCAGCGCGCGCATGCGCGAAATTTGCAGGTGCTGGTCAATCGCCACGGTGTTGCCGAACCAGGCGATGTTGCTGACATTGACAAAGATGGTCGGGGCGAGCGCAGGATCGATGAAGCGTGCGCCCAGCTCTTCGCCAAAAAGGTCTTCGTAGCAGATGTTGGGCGCCAGCCGCTGGCCTTTCCATTCGAAGGAAGCCTGCCCGACCGCACCCCGGTTGAAGTCGCCCAGCGGGATGTGCATCATGTCGATGAACCACCTGAAACCCGTCGGTATGAACTCGCCGAACGGCACCAGGTGATGCTTGTCGAAACGGTAAGGCTCTGCTTGCCCGGGCTTGAAGCCCAGCACAGAGTTGGCGTACCCGGCCTGGGAGCTGCCAATCGGCAGGCCGATCAATGCCGCCTGGTTGCCGGCGGCAAACCTTGCCTGCAGCGCTTGCCAGTAGCCTTCCGGCAATTGCTGGGGCAGCACGGGGATGGCGGTTTCAGGCGCCACCACCAGCGGCGCTTTCGCATCGCGCAGCTGCTGGCCGTACCAGCGCAGCGCCGTGGCCACACCTGTGCCGGGCTGGAATTTTTCGTTCTGGGGAATGTTGCCCTGCAGCAGCGAGACACCCAGCGGCTCGGCGGGCTGGACCGGGGTATCGCCGGGCCAGGCGCTTTGCACCGGCAGATAACCCGCCACTATGCAGACAACCAGGATGCCGGTCACGTTCAGCCATTGCACATGGGATGAGCGCAGGGTCATCGCCAGCCATGCTGCAACCAGCGCGGCCAGGAAAGTCAGCCCATGCACGCCCACCCACGCGGCCAGCGGCCTGGCCCAGCCGTCGACGTGGGCATAACCGCCCTCGCCCCAGGGAAAGCCGGTAAAGAATTCGACCCGGGCCAGCTCTGCCAGCAGCCAGAGGGCTGCAAACACCGTGGCACGTGGCAGCCTGCGCCTGGGCGCCAGCTTCACGAAAAATGCGCAGGCCGCTGCGTAGTAGAGCCCCAGAAAGGCGGCGAGCAGCACGATGGCCAGTACGGTCAGGGGCGCTGCCAGCCCGCCGTAGTAGTGCATGGAAATGAACAGCCACCAGAAGGTGCTGCACAACATCGCCGTGCCGAAAAGACCGCCCATCCAGGCGGCGCGCTTCCAGGAGCGGCAGCTGTCAAGTTGCGCGGCAAACAGGAAAAGCGCCAGCAGTTGCAGCCACCACAGCGGCTGGCCCTGTGCAAAACCAAAATCAAAAGGCCAGGCCATGCTTGCTGCATGGGCGCAACCAGCTATCAAAATAATAGCAATCTGGAACGGCGAAATGCCTTTGCGCGGCGGCGGGTTGCGCGCGTGCTCAAGCAACGCAGGCAAGGTCGGGAGATGGGACATCATGCTTTGAATCGAATCCCGTCCCATAGTCAGCCCGCCCTTTTTTTCGTGAATTCGTTGTCAGACGCCGGCGCTGACCGGCGACACCTTGAACCAGCGCACGGCCCCACCTTTGGTGTGCAGTACGGTGAACTGCAGGCCGGCCAGCGCGTAATGCTCGCCGCGCTTGGGAACATGGCCCATCTCATGCGCCACCAGCCCCCCGATCGTATCGAAGTCGGTTTCGGGCAGCGTCACACCAAAAGCTTCGTTGACACGCTCGATGGAGGTGTCGCCGCTGACGCGGTAGGTATGGTCGCTGAGGCCGAAGATGTCGCCCTCGTCTTCGGCAATGTCGAATTCGTCCTCGATCTCGCCGACGATCTGCTCGAGCACATCTTCAATGGTGATGAGGCCGGCCACGCGGCCGAATTCGTCAATGACGATGGCAAGGTGGTTGCGGTTGCCGCGGAATTCACGCAGCAGGTCGTTCAGCCCCTTGCTCTCCGGCACAAAGACGGCGGGCCGGAGCAGGGCCTTGATGTTGAGTTCGGGCGCGCGCTGCAGCTTGAGCAGATCCTTGGCCATCAGGATGCCGAGGATGTTTTCCTTTTCGCCTTCGTAGACGGGAAAGCGCGAGTGGGCGGTGTCGATCACCAGGTGCAGCAGTTCGTCGAACGGCGCGTCGATGTTGATCACGTCCATGCGCGGGGCTGCCACCATGACATCGCCCGCCGTCATGTCGGCCATGCGGATGACCCCCTCGAGCATCTCGCGGCTCTGGGCTCCGATGACGTCATTGTCCTGGGCTTCCACCAGGGTCTCGATCAACTCGTCCTTCGAGTCGGGGCCTGGGTGGAGCATTTCAGCGAGCTTCTGCAAAAAGCCGCGTTTGTCTTCTGGCCTGGAAGACCGACTGGGGGGAACGTCGGACACGTGATGGGCGGTCGGTAGTTGTGAAGGGGCTAAGGATAGCTGAAATCCTTGACGGTGCGCAGGCGTAATTGGCCGCCGCGTGCCGAAGCGGTTGGCTTTTGTATTTCCTGTTTGGGTTTGTGTCCATTCAGGGACACGTGGCGGAGGTTTGGATGATTTTTGGCGCGTAGCCAATGGAAATGAGCGCGAGCAGCTATTGAATTGATAGCGCCAAGCACGTCTTTACGGCAGCTGCTGCCTGGGTTGAGCCGGCACGCAGCCGGCTCTTGCGCCGACCCCGCGCGGGCCCCAGGCTGAAGCCATCACATCGGCATGCGGTCCCGTCCATCACGCACGCCCTGCCGCACTTCCTGAACCATCGCCAGCAGGTCCCAGAACTGCTTGGCCTGAACCTTGAGGCGGTAGTCGGTCTGGGCGATCTGCTCTTCGACCATTTCGGTCATGCGCGAGTCCAGGTCGGCCGGCGGCAGCTTCAGGTAGGCCTCGCTTTCAGAGCCGTCGCGTTCGATCGTGGCGCCGGCCTTGCGTGCGATGTTGAGCATGGCGGTGTTTTCGCTCAGCGCGTGGATGAACATCATGTCGACACCGTTGTTTCGGGCGTGCATGACGGCGCGGTCAAAAAGACGCGAGCCGTAGCCGCGGCCACGCGCCTGGGCCAATACAGACACGCCGAACTCGGCGCAGCTTTTCAGGTTGGGGTCGGTGCTATGCGCAAGGTGGGCCATGGCGATCAGTTCGAGCTTGCGGTTGTAGATGCCGAAAATCTCGTCGCGCTCGAAGTTGAGCCCGTCCACATAGCGGTGAATCTGCTCATCGTTGGCCGAATAGCCAAAGCGCAGGTAACGGTCGTGGGGGCTCAGGGCCAGCAAATGGGTGGCGATGCGTTCCCCGTGGCTGGGGCCGATCGAGCGGATGGGAACCATGACGGGCTGGACGTGACGCGCTGGAGGTGCCGCGGAGGCGCGCTCTTCCACGGGAGGCCGGAAGAATTCCTTGCCTGCGTTATAGGATGCTCTTAAAAGGGTGCTGGGTGTAACCATGATCTCAATATAAGGGTTTTCCCTAGAATCAACAGTCTAGGGGCTTCTGAATCAGCGTCAATAGAGGGTCGCTTCAAAAAAACACCCTTATGTGGATTTTTCCCAATAAATACGGGCGCAGGCAGCTATTAAAAATATAGCAAACTGACACTTTCAGTTGCTCCGGCGCGTGGATTGTTGTGATACAGCAACACTTTTCGCGCACATCCGGGCAAGTCAGGCACATGGAAATGCCGGTTCCCCGGCTTCGCCCCCGGTTCAGCTCACAAAGGAACGGCCGTCGTCGCCTTGACCCGGTCCAGCACAAAACTCGTTTTGCAGTCCTGCACGCTGGGATGTTTGAGCAGGGTGTCCATGATGAAACGGCTGTAATGCGCCATGTCCTGCACCAGCACGCGCAGCAGGTAGTCCATCTCACCAGTCAGCGCTGCGCACTCGGCTACTTCAGGCCAGGTCTGCACGCTGGCCCGGAACAGGTCCATGGGGTTGCGCTTGTGGCTTTCGGTGTGCTTTTCCAGCCGTACGTTGATGTAAGCCGTGAGCCCCAGCCCCACAGCCTCGGGCTTGACGAGCGCCACATAGCGGTCGATGACGCCGCTTTCTTCAAGCCGCTTCACGCGCCGCAGAACCGCACTGGGTGAAAGCCCCACCTGCTCGGCGAGCAGATCGAAGGTAGCGCGACCATCGGCCTGCAGGCTGCGCAAAATGTGCCGATCAAGCTTGTCAAGTGCTTCCATGCGGATTATTTTGCAGTTTTACTGCGCCAATAGCAATACAAACGCCCCATTTCGCAGTAAAACTGACCGCCAGCGCCGCTAAAGTTACTTTATACGCACACCTATCTGGAGACACGCATGAATGCACGCGACGACACCGCCCTGAACTTTGAACAGGGCGCGGCCTGGGACAACCCCATGGGCACCGACGGTTTTGAGTTCATTGAATATGCGGCACCCGACCCTGTCGCCATGGGTGCGTTGTTCGAGCGCATGGGCTTCACGCCGATTGCCAAACACCGCCACAAGAATGTCACGCTGTACCGCCAGGGCGGCATCAACTTCATCCTCAATGCTGAGCCCGACTCGTTTGCCCAGCGCTTTGCGCGCCAGCACGGCCCCAGCGTCTGCGCCATCGCTTTTCGCGTGCAGGACGCCAAGGCCGCCTATGAACGCGCAATCTCACTGGGCGCCTGGGGGTATGCCCACACATCGGCGCCTGGTGAGCTGAACATTCCGGCCATCAAGGGTATTGGCGATTCGATCATCTACTTCATCGACAAATGGCGCGGCAAGAACGGCGCGCAACCCGGCGACATCGGCAACATCGGCTTTTACGACGTGGACTTTGAAGCCTTGCCCGGCGTGCAGGGTGACGCGCTGAACCCCGCCGGCCACGGCCTGACGTATATCGACCACCTGACGCACAACGTGCACCGCGGCCGCATGGACGAATGGGCCGGCTTTTACGAACGGCTCTTCAATTTCCGCGAAATCCGCTACTTCGACATCGAAGGCCAGGTCACCGGCGTGAAGAGCAAGGCCATGACCAGCCCCTGCGGCAAGATCCGCATCCCGATCAACGAAGAGGGCAACGAAAAAGCCGGCCAGATTCAGGAGTACCTGGACCGCTACCAGGGCGAAGGCATCCAGCACATCGCCATGGGCAGCAACGACCTGTTCACTACGGTGGATGCATTGCGCAGCAGCGGCGTGAAGCTGCTGGACACGATCGACACCTATTACGAGCTGGTCGACAAACGCATCCCCGGACACGGCGAGAGCGTGGCCGATTTGAAGAAGCGCAAGATCCTGGTGGATGGAAAAAAGGGCGCGTTGCTGCTGCAGATCTTCAGTGAAAACCAGCTCGGCCCGATCTTCTTCGAGTTCATCCAGCGCAAGGGCGACGACGGTTTCGGCGAAGGCAATTTCAAGGCGCTGTTTGAAAGCATCGAGCTGGACCAGATGCGCCGCGGGGTTTTGTCGGGCGCCAAGGCAAGCGCACAATAAAGTTTTTCCATCCCCCAACCTCACGGAGATTGCCATGTCACTTTGCCCGCAACTGCCCCATCGCCTGGCCGCATTGGGTGTCGCCACCGCTGCATTTTTTGCGGTGACGGGGGCATATGCCCAGACGGCGGTCAGCGTCGCTCCGGCCTCCAGCCTGGACAGCGTGCAAAAAGCCGGCGTGCTGCGCATCTGCACGCCGGGCGACTACAAGCCCTTCAGCTTCCAGAAGCCCGACGGCACGTTTGAAGGTATCGACGTGGACCTGATGGCCTCCCTCACGGCCAGCCTGGGTGTGAAGCCTGAGTGGGTCAAGACCAGCTGGTCCAACCTGATGCCCGACATGGCGGGCGGCAAATGTGACATGGCTGTTGGCGGCATCTCGGTAACCACCGAGCGGCAAAAGCGCGCCTTCTTCAGCACGCCCTACATGGTCAACGGCAAGACGCCAATTGCGCGCTGCGCCGATGTGGCCAAATACCAGACCGTGGCCGACATCGACAAGCCCGCCACGCGCGTCATCTTCAATCCGGGCGGCAGCAACGAGCGTTTTGCCCGCGCCAACTTCAAGCAGGCGCAGATGCGGCTCAACCCCGAGAACCTGACGATCTTTGACGAAATCCTGGCCAACCGCGCCGATGTCTTCGTCACCGAATCGGCCGAGGCGATCACCCAGCAGAGGCTGAAGCCGGGCCTGTGCGCGATCAACCCCGACAAACCGCTGCAGTACGGCGAAATGGCTTACCTGTTGCCGCGCGGGGACGTGACGTTCAAAGCTTACGTGGACCAGTGGCTGCACCTGGCCAAAGCCAGCGGTGACTACCAGCGCGTGGAGAGCCAATGGCTGAAGTAGAGAGCAACACGCCACCGCCGGCAGTCTACGGCCAGTCTGACCGCCCGCCGCGGGGTGACTACGCACGTGGCGGCCAGGTCAATGCGGACTACACCTGCCCCC
Organism: Polaromonas sp. P1_F1; assembly: GCF_056405795.1. Taxonomy (NCBI): domain Bacteria; kingdom Pseudomonadati; phylum Pseudomonadota; class Betaproteobacteria; order Burkholderiales; family Comamonadaceae; genus Polaromonas; species Polaromonas sp. P1_F1. The sequence continues at coordinate 169,521 of NZ_JBFUBJ010000008.1, read as the reverse complement.
AAAACTACGCGGCCTATACCGCGCAAGACCACGACACCTACCGGCGCCTCTACACGCGGCAGACGGCGCTTCTGGCGGGCCGGGCCTGCAGCGCATTTATCAAAGCCCTGCCCAGCCTGGGCGCAAGTGATGCCATCCCGCGGTTTGAAGACGTGAACGAGCGGCTCTTCAAAGCCACTGGCTGGCAGCTGGTGGGTGTGCCGGGGCTGATTCCCGAGGTGCCCTTTTTCACGTTGCTGGCGAATCGCAAGTTTCCGGTGACGGACTGGATACGCACGCCGGCCGAATTCGACTACATCGTCGAGCCCGACATCTTTCACGATTTGTTCGGCCACGTGCCGCTGCTGTTCGACCCGAGCTACGCCGATCACATCCAGGCCTATGGCAAGGGCGCGCTGAAAGCGCATGCGTTGGAGCACGGCGCCCAGCCGATTCCCGGCGCGGTCGAAATGCTGTCGCGCCTGTATTGGTACACCATCGAATTTGGCCTGATGCGCGACAAACAAGGCAACGATGAAGTCCGCGCCTACGGCGCCGGCATTCTCAGCAGCCCCGGCGAACTGGCCTGGAGCGTGGAGTCTGCAGAGCCCAGGCGCATCGCGCTGCGGGACAATGCCGACCTGCTGCGCTGCATGTCGTCGACCTACAAGATCGACAGCTTCCAGCAGCAGTATTTTGTGATCGACAGTTTTGAAGCGCTGCTGCGGCTGACGGAGCCGGACTTCACGCCGTTTTACAAGACGCTGGCGCAACAGGCTGCACAGCAAAAGACTCTCAGCCTTGCTTGAGCCGGCCCGGCACTATCTGCACTCTCTGAGTAAGCCGCCTGACACAGCCCCTGATCACCTGATCAAAAGTGGTCACCGGTGGTTTCTATGATGTGCGGCTAACCAAAAGATTAGACTTGACCGGCATGAGCACGCAGCCGGCTACAACGGCAGCTTGCATCCTGTCGTGTCGCTGCGAGGCGTTTTCGCACGCGAAGGACCAACAATGCCGCGCCGCCTTGCGGCATCCGACCTACCAGCCCCTATTCTCACAACGCGAGGTTTTTGTGAACTATTGATTGATGTTCACTCCTCTGAATGACCGACAATTCAACACTGATACAACACTGCGAGGCAACAGAGGAGCCCGTAGCACATCAGGTGTTTATTACGCGCACTTCCTCCTACAAAATGAGGAGGTAAAAAATTGTTACACCGCTTACGATGCACTCCCTAATGGAATTACCGGCACACATGAACCGAAGCACGAAGGTGCTGCTGGTCATGGATGTGGTGGAGTCCGTCAGGATCATGGAGCAGGATCAAGATGGTTTTGTGCGGCGGTGGCAAGAACTGGTACAGCAGATTGAGCAGCAAATTCTGCCGCTGCATGGCGGGCGCATCGTCAAAAGCCTGGGGGACGGTTTAATGCTGGAATTTGCCGGCGCCCAAGGGTCTGTCAAAGCAGCCTTCGCTATTCAGCACTTCTGCCAACGGGCCAATGCTGCCTTCCGCCCAGAGCAACAGATGCATCTGCGCATGGGCGGCCATTTGGCGAGCTTTGTGACCGACCAGCATGACATTTACGGCACAGACGTGAATTTGACAGCGCGCGTCTGTACTTTGGCGGGGCCCGGTGAGATAGTCGTGACGTCCGATCTACGTGATCAAGTCTCGTCCGTGCTGGACGCAGATGTTGAAGACTTGGGGGAATGCCACCTCAAACACGTCAAAGAGCCGATCAGGGCGTACCGGATCGGGCCGCCAGGCAATGCACCGGTAATACCGTCCGGCACCGCAGTCCAGCTGAACTTGCGGCCGACTATCGCGGTGATCCCTTTCGCGATGCGCAGCAGCGAGCCGGGACATGAACTCCTTGGCGAGGCCTTGGCCGACGAAGTGATTGCCGCTTTGTCCCGCACCTCCGAACTTCATGTGATCTCGCGTCTTTCGACCACTGTGTTTAGGGAACGTCCGGAGGCAATGGAAGACATACGGACCCACTTGGGCGCTACGTATATCTTGTCTGGCACATGCCGCAGCGCCGGAACACAGTTGGCGTTGTTCGTTGAGTTGATCGAAGCAAAGACAGGTCACATCCTCTGGGCGGACAGTCTGAAGGGTCAAGTACACGGCTTATTTGCGGCAGACGATGAACTGATCGCACGATTGGTTTCTGCCATTAGCTCGTCAGTCATGGCGCAACAACTTGAGAAAGCACGAAGGCAATCTTTACCCAATCTTGAAGGATATACGCTGTTACTCGGTGCTGTCGCACTCATGCATAGAAACTCCCCCTCAGATTTCGAGCGAGCCCGGCAGATGCTGGAGCATCTGATTGACCGTAGCCGTCGGCATCCAATGCCGCACGCATGGTTAGCCAAGTGGCATGTACTTCGCGTGCAACAGGGGTGGTCCACAGACTCTGCGAAAGAGGCTCAACTCGCGTTGAATTGCACCAAGCAGGCCATGGATAGTGAGCCGGACTGTGCTTTCGCCCTCACCGTAGAAGGATTCATATACACGAACCTTCTACGACAGCTAGACGCAGGCTCTCAACGCTACGAACAGGCGCTTAGCATCAATCCTAATGATTCGCTAGCGTGGCTGCTCAAGGGGACAATGCACGCGTTTAAAGGAGAAGGAGATATGGCCGTTGTGGGGACCGAAAGAGCCCTAAAGCTTTCACCGCTTGATCCACTTCGGTATTTTTACTTCTCCTTGGCGGCCACCGCCGCCAATTCAGCGGGTCAATACGCCAAGGCTCTAGAACTAATCACTCTATCGCTTCGAGCCAACCGCACGCATACGTCCAGCCTGCGAACCTTGGCAGTTGCCCAGGTGAACTTAGGGCAGCTTGACCAAGCAGAAAAGACCGTTGCCGAGCTGCTGAGATTAGAACCCGCTTTAACAGTGCGCAGCTATTTAGCACGCAGCCCAAGCAGTCAGTATGAGATAGGGAAAACTTGGTCCGCAGCCCTTCAAAAAGCTGGCCTGCCATATTAACAACACTACTTCAGGGGGTTTTTTATGAGTATTTTTAGTTTGCTTGGCGGTACCGGCGGCACAGGTGGTACGGGCGGCACTGGCGGCACTGGCGGCACAGGTGGCACAGGTGGTACTGGCGGGACCGGAGGTACGGGTGGCACGGGCCCCAGCCCCCTGCTTTCGGACGCTCTCATCAGGAGTCGGGCAGCGCTGGTCGGCCCATTCAAGGGTGCCGTATTCCCGATTGACCTTCCGGTGCCGCTGGACAAACCAGAGCGCCTCGTCCAGTGGGATGTGATGCCCAGATTGCAAGTTTGCGGCTTGGAACTGGTGTCGGGTTTGCACTTTCAGGTCAATCAGTCTGCAAAAGAAATCGCAGTCGAATTTGTAGACCTGACGCAAAAGCCGCTATCCAACATGAAGCTTGCCACCTTCGTCAGGCCCGACGTGGCAGTCTTCCGGCAACAACTTCAATTGGTTGAAAATTACGCCCAACTGCGGGAGGACAGAGGGGTGGAAATTCTGGCGCAAATGTCCAGCTTAACTCCCTTCTGGGGCTCAGTCGTAGGACTAACCGATCACCGGCACAAATGGACGATGGAGCTCGTGACGCTAATGCTTGCCTTGGCAATTGACGTAGAAATGCGCCTCAAGCACGCTTTCGCTTGTCCACGCCCTGTGGAGCTTTCGCCACAAATACAACCCATGATTCCTACGCCTGGGCACGCAAGTTGGCCAAGCGGGCATGCGACTGAAGCCTTCATAATTATCACGGTGTTGCTCACACTACTGCCGTCAGGCCACAAATACAAAGAACAATTGGAACGGCTCGCGGCCCGTATTGCAGTCAACCGCACAGTAGCCGGCGTTCACTATCCCGTAGACAGCGCCGCTGGCCGTTTGCTCGGAACCGCTCTCGCAGAATTTTTTATCGCACGTTGCCAAGGCGCCAAAAGTTCAGCTGTATGGGGCTTCGATGGACGGAAATTCCAAGGAAAAAAGGGCGAGCCCGTCGACTTTGACATGCGCGTCTCCATGACAGACAACCTCAGTGGCTACTATCGATACAAGACCACCAGGCAAGCGATACAAAAATCACCAATACTTGCTTTTATGTGGGCTAAAGCGGCAGCCGAATGGCTGCCTCTCAAATAGGTCGGCCATGAACTGGAGCAAATTGCCCAAGGGCGAATTTACCGGTATTGACTGGGCGTTGCCCAATGCCACCAATGGTTTTGACCCTTACCTGGTCTGGGCCGAAACCGACAGTTTTGCCGGCTATGGCGACACACAGCCCAAGTGGTTGCCCATCGCTATTGAGCTGACGCGGGGTACCACGGTGTCCCAGCTTATTGCCGCGGCCTCCCCCAAGTGGCTCCATGTGCCACCTGTGTATGCCGGCACGGTCGCGCCGGCTGGCCTGAGGTTTTGCACCGCGCGGGTCAGGCCTGCGTTTTTCAAGGCAATTCAGCCGGGTGGCAGCCTTCACCCGCTGGTACTACGGCTTGAGCTGGGGCTGCCTGCAGCTGAATACGCTGACGATCCGGTGGGGAGCTCGCACACCAATCCACCTCCACATTCGCGCGGCGAAGCGTACCAAGCTGAAGCCAGTGCTGAGCGCCTGCTTTCGGGCAAGGTGTTCGGACTGATTGACGATAGCCTGGCATTGGCCCATGCGAATTTTCTCCATCAGGGCAAGGCCCGTACCCGCTACTTCTGGCGGCAAGACGCACGAGGCAAGGGCCGCACACCCACCGGGTTGGGCTATGGACACGAGCTAACCGCCGCAGACATCAATGCAGCCATGCAGGCCAATGTCTATAACGGCTTGGTGGATGAAAGCGCCGTTTATGTCGCACTGGGGCTTTCTACCCTGGGCCAGAAACAGCCCAAGACCGAGCGCTTTTTTCACGCGCTGGACACGTCGATCAGTCACGGCTCACATGTCATGGATCTGGCAGTGGGGCCGCGCAAGCTGCTGGCCCAGGTGGCCAACTTGCCGCCTGCGTATGACGCGCCGCCTAGCTGGGCGCTGGCCAACGACGATGCCAGCCGCGCGCCGCTGGTTGCAGTGCAACTCGACTACGACACCGTGCAAGACACCTCGGGCGGCTCGATGAATGTGCATGTGCTGGACGGGTTTATGTACATCCTCTCTCGCTGCACCCCCACGGCCAAGGTGACGGTGAACGTGAGTTTTGGCACGCTGGCCGGGCCGCATGACGGAACGTCGCTGCTTGAGGCAGCCATGGACCAGCTGATCACCCTCCTTCATGGCCGCCTGCAGATTGTTGTGGCTGCTGGCAATGGCTACCAACTGCGCATGCATGCCAATACAACGCTGGCGAAAAACAAGTCCGCCACGCTGCATTGGTGCGCACTGCCCGACGATACAACGCAAAGCTTTGTGGAGCTCTGGATTGAAGAGAACCGCGAAGGCCTGGAGATTGAAATTACGCCGCCAGGGCAAGCGGCCTTGCCAGCATTGAAGTTTGGCCAGTCCCGAATGTGGGCCAACAGCGACAAGCAGCCCCTTTGCGCGCTGATTTATCCAAAGACGGTGGCCACTGGCCGGCGTGGCACCTGCGCCCTGCTGGCGGTGTCACCCACCTTCAGCTTCGAGAAGAAAGACGTCACAGCTCCCAGCGGAGTATGGCAAATCAAGCTGACGAACACCGCCACAAAATCGGTCACGGTGGATGCCTACGTGGAGCGAGACGATGTGGTCATCGGCACCCATACCGGAGCGCGCCAATCGCACTTTGAGGACGAGTGGTACGACACCAGCGGCAACCCCGGCTCCTTTGTCGATCACCCCAACAATCCAAGCCTGATCCGGCGCAGCGGCAGCTTCAACAGCATTGCCACGGGCAGTAAAACTGTGTCGGTCGGCGGCACCCGTATCACGGGGTCGAAATGGGCGCACTATTCCCCGCAAAAACCAGACCCCGATGCAGCGCGGCCGCAGCGACCCGGCGTCGTCAAAATCCCGGATGCAGCCGCCTCCAGCGACGAAAACCCGGCCACGCTGGGTGTCAGTGCCGCAGGGACGCGTAGCAGTGCCGTGGTGCGCTTGCAGGGTACGAGCGATGCGTCGCCGCAAGAGGCTCGCCGGATTTTTAACGAACGCTAGGCTCTCGGTAAGGACTCACCAACGGCTCGGCAGCTTTTTGAGCAGCGTGATGCGTTTGGTGCCCATTTCGATGTACCCGCCTTTTTCCAGGTCCTTTAAGAGGCGGCTGACCATTTCGCGGGAGGCGCCGACGCGGCTGGCAATCTCCTGATGGGTGATTGATTCAAGAGTGACAGCCTCATTGGCAGGGTCGCGCTCCACCGCATCGCCATGTCCTTCAAGCACGGCAATCAGCCGTCCGTACACATCGAGCAGCGCCATGTTGCGCGCCGCTTCTGTAGCAGCACGCGCCCTGCGAATCACCTGAACCACGAGATTGATTGCGAATCCTGGCTCATCACCCAAGTGTTCGCTCACATCGGTACGACTGAGCACCGCACAGGTGCAAGGCTCAAGGGTAATAACTGAAGCCGAACGGGGTCCGCCGTCCAGCGACATTTCCCCAAAATAGTCGCCCGAATGAATCCTGCCGTAGGTGATTTCCCGGCCGCTTTCGTCCATGGCGAACACCTTGACACTGCCCTTGAGCAGAACAAACAGGTTGTCGCCGATTTCCCCTTCGTTGATGACAACGGCTTTTTTGGGATAAGTTCGCACCACGCCTCGCAGGGCGAGCGTGCGCAATTCGGGAATCAAATGGGCATACAGCCCCTCATCGGAAGGTGGTGGTGAACTCATGATCACCCGTAATCTAGCACGTCGCCGGGACGTACGGGGCATCTATCAGTGGATTTGTCCGAGCGGCAGGGGGGCAATAGGCGGCAAAATCGCCACGCGATTGACCAGTTCACGAACGCCGCTGGAGGCGGTCTTGGCGCAAAGGCTGCGCACATGGCTGCGCACGGTGGAAACCGCAACTTTCATCTGGAGAGCGATTTCCGGCGTGCTCAAGCAGCGGCACAGGAAAACCAGCACCTGCTCCTCCGTATGCGTGAGACCGTGACTGCGGGCAAAGGAGCCAAAAACACCCGACTCGCTCACGCCCACTCGAGACAAAAAGAGGGCAATGCGCTCACAGGGGCTGCCTGCCTGACGATGCAATGGCACCACGGCAAGGGTAAAGTCCACGCCGTTGGCCACCAACCTGATCAGGCTGCGTTTTCCGGCAACTGCTTTGCCCATGGCAATCTGGAAGGCCTTGGCATCTGCCTGCATGAGGACCTTCAGCTCTCCCCTGTCCACCCCCAACACAACAGAGCGCTCAAGTTCGCGCCGCGCGATTTGATTCGCGTGCAAAATCCGCCCCTGGGCGCTGACAACGAACACCCCGTGCGCCAGCTCATCGACCAGCAGGGCCAGCAGCGCAGGCGTGGAATCAGACTCGGGTTCCAGCAGAGGCGGCAGAGGTCGGACAGCCTCTAACAGGCTGGTATTGGGCATTGCATAGAGTGTCAAGGGCTTGCTCCATCCTACAAATAGATGAGCATAAAAAGCCCGGGTCAATGTAGATAGTGAATATGCCGGGTCTTTTTTGTGAGAAATTCACATCGCCGGTTGCCGACGGGGGAGGCTTAAGGGGCTGACGGCAAGCGTCGATACGCTGGTTCAAGCCGGATCACTGTCCAGCATGGCCAGGGTAGCGTTCATGACGCCCGGCAAAAATGCCATCTGCACATGGGCCGCGCCGCGAACCAGGCGATTGTCGGCGCCAGGCAAGGTGGCCGTGGAGGTCGGAAACACGATGTTGTCGCAGTTGGAGTACCAGCAGGTAAACAGTGTATGCCGGTGTGCAGGCATCTCATGGTCCAGTTGGGTCTGCCAGTCGGACAGGAGGCGCATCTGGCGCCCATTGTGGCCATGCCCAAACCGGGCCAGCCAGGTTCCGCGGTGCGGTGTGCCGATGGTGACGACATGATGTACCCGGGCTTCGGCCTTCATGCGCTTGAGCCAGGCTCTGGCAGCCAACCCGCCCATGCTGTGGCATACCAGCAAGGGGGCAAGGCCTGTGGCTTGGGTGACCCGCACCACTGCGTCGTCAATTTGGGGGGCGTAGCCGTCTATGGAGCCGAACAGGGGCTCGAGATTGACAGCGACAAAGGCGCGTCCGCTGCCTCGAACCCGCTTGAGCCAGGGTGTCCACAGGCCACGATTGCAGAAGAACCCGTGCACAAACACCACGCCGCGGCGACCTTGGGCTGTCTCGGCCGGCAGGACCCTGTCCGGGACAGCATTGGAGCGAAAGGGCTGGCGCCAGCAGAACACGCGAGGAGCCGTCAATGTCTCACCCAGCCATGCGCGCAGAAGTTCTGTCCAGGTGGGCTGGGGCGCCGGATCTGCCTTGTTGATGTACCGAAGGAGTAAAAACTCAAGGGCGAGGAAACCGGTGTACCCCAGTGCAATCAGCAGGAAGCCGGTGACGGCCAGCATGGGAGAGCTGCTGCGGAACCAGAACAGCCAGCCGAAAGCCGCGGCGACCAGGGTCAGGGTGATGAATCTTTGCAGTTGAGCCAGCATGAATGAATCGGCGCGAGATCAAACCCGCAGTATCTCAGGCCAGTGTGACATCCTTGCCCGACATTTTTTTGGCGAGGCCTTGCGCCAGGCGATTCACGGCGCCGTAGATGGAAAGTTGCGGATTGGCGCCAATGCTGGTGGGGAAAAGCGACCCGTCGTGAATCGAAAGATTTTCGAGTTGCCAATGCACGCCGTCGGGCCGGGTAACGCCCTGTCGTTCAGCGCCCGCAAGGCTGCAGCCGCCCATGACATGGGCGCTCACCACCCGCGTGAGCATCGGCTTCATGGGCAAGGCATTGACCGCATCACGCGCCTCGGCCCAAGAGGTATAGGGCCTGGCCATTTCGTGCAGCGGCAAAACCTGTTTGGCACCCGCTGCAAACTGGATTTCCATCATTGACAGCAGAGCCCTGCGCCCACCCTCCATGACGTAGTCCGTCAGCGGATAGTCCAGCACGGCGGAGTTGTCACTGCGCAGCTTCACCTGGCCGCCAGGCGACTCATCATGAAAACCATCGCGAAGCAAGGCCAGCAGCGTGTGGTTGTAGGGAAAAGACTTGAGCAGGTCGTGCTGACTCTGACCGAAGCCCGGGACTGTCGACGCAAAAATGATCGGGTGCAGAGGTGGGGCTTCCAGCTTGTAGCCAATCGGTCCGTCAATCGCCTGGGTTTCCAGGAAATGGTCAGAGTAGATAGTTTGCGGCGCACCGCTCCAGGCCTCCACCTTCTGGGCAAACACACTGGAGGACATCACGACCGGGTGCAGGAATGTCCGGGCGCCCAGCACGCCGTGCGGGTCGGGGGCCTGGGAGCGCAGCAGGACGGCCGGCGAGTTGATGGCACCACCGGCCAGCACATAGTGTTTTGCTCTTATTTTGATAGCTGGTTGCGCATGTCCTGATTGGGCCAGCGCCCCATTTGGCTCTACACCCCGGCATATCAGCGCGGTGACCCTGCCATTGGCCAGTTCAAGGCTTTCTGCGCGGGTTTCAGTGAGCAGTTGCGCCCCGCGGTCGAGCGCGGCGGGAATGGTGGTGACCAACATGGACTGCTTGGCATTGGTGGGGCAACCCAATCCGCACGAGCCCAGGTTCCAGCAACCCTTGACGTTGCGGGAGATCGCCGAAGCGGGAATGCCCAGTTTGGCGGCGCCTCTTCGCAACAGGTCGTTGTTCTCGTTCGGCGGCACCAGCCAGGGCGTGATGTTCAGCCGCTGCTCGGCCTGCGCGAAATACGGTGCAAGCGCTTCCACGGTGTAGCCCCCCAGCCCAAACCTGTCCTGCCAGAATTGAAGCGTGGAAGCGGGTGTTCGGAAAGAGCTGGTCCAGTTCACCGTGGTGGAGCCACCCACGCAGCGCCCCTGCAGGATGTTGATGGCTTTGTCTTCTGTTTTGCGGGCGGCGCTTTCCTGGTAAAGCGAAGGATAGGCCTCTGACTCTTTCTGGTTGAAATCCGAGCTGCTTCTAAGCGGGCCTTCTTCAACGAGCACCACCTGCAAGCCGGCCTTGGCCAACAGCTCGGCCGTGACTCCGGCGCCTGCGCCGCTGCCGATAATGGCGACGTCACAGGTGATTTTTTCAGGTACCGGGCCGAGCGCGCCACCCATGACTTTCCAGCCGCGCGCAATACCTTCGCGGATCGGGTCTTTCAGTTGACTCATGCTGCTTTCGATGGCTTCAGATTTTGACGGGACCGGGATAGCCCAACATTGGCCAGCTGGACGGCTCGGAAAAATACGCGCCGGCCGTGATGTCGTGCAGGGCGGCGTACGCCTGCTGGCGCAGCGCGAAGCTTGACAGGCGCATATCCTGAAGCGCCTGCTGGATATCTGCAACAGAGGCTTCGGGCCAAGGCCGGCTCAAGCGGGCCAGCGCATGCCGGCCGCCAGCACTGGCCAGCAACGCCAGCAGCTGGGACAACTCCGCCTGCGCATGAGGCGGAAGGGATTGAACCAGGATGTCGATCCGGCTGAGCAAGCCCTGCAGCGCAATTTCGCGTGGGCCGGCGTCTGCAGGCAGCGTCGTATCCAGAACGGCGCGGCCCACGGCGGAAAAAATCTCACGCCCCGAGTGAGTCAAGACTCCCCCGGTCAGGCCAGGCTGCAGCAAAGCAGCAGCGCCGCCGGCGACAACCAGCACGGCCGCCGACGCGGCACCGAGCTTGAGAAGCGTTCTTCTTTGCATCCGGGAAGTTTCTCATGCGCATTTAGGTTTCTATAGGGGGCCGTACCTAGATAAACTCCGGGTTTGTATGGACGCATCCGCACAACAAATTCATCACGCACTGCAAACCGTTGCGCAGCTTCGGCAGCAGCACGCGGCAGACCCACCGCTGGCCAGGGCGAGCGCGGAGGTCAAACGGTTTCAGGCGCGCCGTTTTCAGGCCACTTACTCGGACCTGCTGCACAGCCCGCGGTATAAAACTGCCGCCACCTTCTTCCTGCAGGAGCTGTACAGCGACAAAGACTACGCCGAACGCGACCAGCAGTTTGCGCGTATCGCAAGCACCATCGCCAAACTTTTCCCGCAACCTGTTGTCAGCACGGCTGCCGCGCTGGCGGAAGTGCACGCGCTGACGGAGAAACTCGACGACCTCATGGCGCGGGAATGGCTGGCGGACACCGCAGCCATCCCGGAAAGCGGCGACTGTGGGAGATACATCCGGTGCTGGCGCCGGGTCGGGGATGTAGCCGCACGCACCCGGCAGCTTGAAGTTGTCCTGCACCTTGGGGACGAACTCAACCGCCTGACGCGGACGTTCGGCCTTCGCACGCTGCTCAAGATGATGAGAGGGCCAGCTGCCGCGGCGGGGTTGAACTCCCTGCAGCACTTTCTGGAAACCGGCTTTGACGCCTTTGCCAACATGCGCGGAGCCGACGAGTTCCTGCGCTTGATCAAGGACCGCGAAACGGCCTGGATTCATACCCTGTTCGCGGACGATGCTGTCACCTGCGAGACCAGATTGGGCCATTTGCTGGCTGCCGGACCGTAATGCCACGCCGGCATTAGGACAAGCCCCATAAGGATTCCACTGCGCGGCTTTCACAATGGGCCGCAAGGAGTGTGTATGAACAAGCATTGGCTCAAAAGTTATCCCGCAGGCGTCTCACACGAGATCGACACCGAGCAGTTCCGCTCGTTGAATCATCTGCTGGAGGACTCGTTCAAGAAAAACGCGGCCAAACCTTTTTCGGTTTGCATGGATCGCTGGATGACGTACGGACAGCTCGATGAGCTGTCGTCGGCTTTAGGTGCCTGGCTGCAAAGCTTGGGTCTTGAGAGCGGGGCGCGGGTTGCGATCATGCTGCCAAATGTTCCGCAGTTTGCAGTCACCATGTCGGCCATCCTGCGGGCAGGCTATACCTGCGTCAACGTCAATCCGCTGTACACCGCCCGTGAACTGGAACACCAGTTACGCGACTCCGGGGCCACTACCATCGTCATTCTGGAGAACTTCGCTGCCACACTGGCGGAAGTGATTGAGCGCACACCAGTGAAGAACGTCGTCATGGCGTCCATGGGTGATTTGCTGGGCTTCTGGTATGGCCAATGGATCAACTTCGCAGTTCGCCACCTGGCCAAGCTGGTGCCCGCCTACAAATTGCCGCTTGCAAACGGGCGCACCGTGACAGCCTTCAATCGCGCAATTGCCGAAGGTAGCCGCCTGCCTCTCAGGCCTGCGCAGACCACACTGGATTCAATCGCCTTTTTGCAATACACCGGCGGCACAACCGGATTGTCAAAAGGCGCCGTACTCACGCATCGCAATATCGTTGCGGCCATTCTTCAGGCTGAAGAATGGTTCACGCCGGCTCTAGAGCGGATAGGCGATGTCAGCAAGACAAACAATATCGCTGCTTTGCCGCTGTATCACATCTTCGCGCTGACGCTATGCCTGCTCTCGATTCGTTGGGGAGCTCATCTGACACTCATTCCGAATCCGCGTGACTTCGGTAAATTCATCGCGGTGCTCAAGAAGCGTCCGTTTCACATGTTGCCGGCCGTCAACACGCTTTTTAATGCGTTGCTTCAGCACCCTCAGTTCAAGACGGTAGATTTCTCCGCCCTTTGTGTTTCGCAGGCGGGTGGCATGGCCGCGTCCGAAGGTACGGCGAAACACTGGTTGCAGGTTACAGGTTGCCCCATGATTGAAGGCTGGGGCATGAGCGAGACTTGCGCCATCGGCACCAACAATCCGGTGATGAACAAGGAGTTCACCGGCACCATCGGCCTGCCGTTGCCCAGCATCGAAATCGCCATCAAGGATGACGATGGCCTATCGCTCGCACTTGGCGAATCCGGCGAGATCTGTATCAAGGGTCCGCAAGTCATGACGGGCTATTACCAGCAGCCTGAAGAGAACAAAAAGGCGTTCACCTCCGATGGCTTCATGCGCACCGGTGATATTGGCATCATGGACGAGCGCGGTTACACCAAAATCATCGATCGCAAGAAGGACATGATCATTGTTTCGGGATTCAATGTGTTCCCCAATGAACTTGAGAACGTCATTTCCCTGTGCCCAGGCGTTGTTGAGTGCGCAGCCATTGGCATTGCCGACGAAAAGCAGGGCGAAGCTATCAAGGTTTTTGTGGTGAAAAATGACCCTACACTGACCGAAGACGATGTGAGCGCCTATTGCAAACAGCACCTTACTGGGTACAAACGCCCCAAATACATTGAATTTCGCGATGACTTGCCCAAAACCAACGTTGGAAAAATCCTCAGGCGTGAACTGCGAACGGCGGCCTGAAGCGCTGCAGGGTTTGCTAGCTTCTGATGGCCAAGCCTGATTTACCCGCAGGAATGCAGGTTTTTGAGCGCGGCTGGCTCTCTGCAAACAATATTCTTTTCACCGGCGGTGGAAAAACCTTGCTGGTTGACAGTGGTTATTGCACGCACGCGCCGCAAACGCTGTCGTTGATCGAGTCCGTCCTCGGGTTCCGTCCTCTCGATATTCTCGTCAACACGCACCTGCACAGCGATCACTGCGGCGGCAATGCTGCCTTGCAGGCGCGTTATCCCGATTTGCATACCCTTATTCCTCCTGGCCATGCACAACAAGTAGCCGACTGGGATCCCGTGGCGCTGACTTATTTTCCGACCGGTCAGCTGTGCCCACGGTTCACCTTCACTGATGCGATGAAGCCGGGTGGGTCCATGCGGTTCGGGTCCGAGATGTGGCAGATTCATGCGGCACCTGGGCATGACCCGCACTCGCTGATTTTCTTTGAACCCCAAAGTCGTGTGCTTATTTCTGCCGATGCTTTGTGGGAGAACGGCTTCGGCGTGGTGTTTCCCGAGCTGGAAGGTGCCGATGCATTCACTGAGGTCGCCGCGACTCTGGATTTGATTGAGCAATTGAACCCCAAAATCGTCATTCCCGGGCACGGCCGTGTCTTTGCCTATACCTCCGAGGTGCTAACGCTAGCACGTCAGCGGTTGAATTCATTTGTAAGCAATCCGCCCAGGCATGCGCACCATGCTGCTAAGGTTCTGCTGAAATTCAAATTACTCGAAATTCAACGCCAGGATTTCGATGACTTTGCAAAATGGGCCCTGGCAACGCCTTATTTCATGCAGATCAAAGCCAAATTTTTCGCGGACATCCCTGCCCGCGCGTGGATTGAGCAATTGGGCAACGAACTCGTGACTGCCGGCGTGGCCAACAGAGACGGTACGCATATCGTGAATACCTGAATCACTGCGGCCCTGCGAGTTTTGACATTCATTTTTATCGCTGCTGTGCCGATCGCCTCTTGGCGAGCATCTAGACGCCTGCTTTAAGTACGCGGCACAAATACAAAAACAAAAGCCCGCATGAATTCATGCGGGCTTTTTAAACTCTGTGGCCTGGTCAATAACCAAGCGCACAAAAGAAAACGCCCGGTTGAAAAAAAATCAACCGGGCGTTCCTTGCTGTAAGAGCCTGACGATGTCCTACTTTCACACGGGAATCCGCACTATCATCGGCGCTAAGTCGTTTCACTGTCCTGTTCGGGATGGGAAGGAGTGGTACCAACTTGCTATGGTCATCAGGCATAACTTGTTGACAGATTGTCCAAAGAACAATCCATCGAATTCATAGAGTAAATCAGCTTGTATTTAGATTCGCACAGCTGCTGAGCTATGCTTTTTGAATGCGTCAACTTGGCATAACAACTTCGAATTAATCAAAGTTATAGGGTCAAGCCGCACGAGCAATTAGTATCAGTTAGCTTAACGCATTACTGCGCTTCCACACCTGACCTATCAACGTCCTGGTCTTGAACGACTCTTTAGGGGGCTCAAGGCCCCGGCAGATCTAATCTTGAAACGAGTTTCCCGCTTAGATGCTTTCAGCGGTTATCTCTTCCGAACTTAGCTACTCGGCAATGCCACTGGCGTGACAACCGATACACCAGAGGTTCGTCCACTCCGGTCCTCTCGTACTAGGAGCAGGCTTCCTCAAATCTGCAGCGCCCACGGAAGATAGGGACCAAACTGTCTCACGACGTTTTAAACCCAGCTCACGTACCTCTTTAAATGGCGAACAGCCATACCCTTGGGACCGGCTACAGCCCCAGGATGAGATGAGCCGACATCGAGGTGCCAAACACCGCCGTCGATATGAACTCTTGGGCGGTATCAGCCTGTTATCCCCAGAGTACCTTTTATCCGTTGAGCGATGGCCCTTCCATACAGAACCACCGGATCACTATGTCCTGCTTTCGCATCTGCTCGACTTGTCAGTCTCGCAGTTAAGCACGCTTATGCCATTGCACTATTATCACGATGTCCGACCGTAACTAGCGTACCTTCGAACTCCTCCGTTACACTTTGGGAGGAGACCGCCCCAGTCAAACTGCCTACCATGCACTGTCCCCGATCCAGATAATGGACCTAGGTTAGAACCTCAAACACACCAGGGTGGTATTTCAACGTTGGCTCCATGCGATCTAGCGACCACACTTCAAAGCCTCCCACCTATCCTACACAGATCTGTTCAAAGTCCAATACAAAGCTACAGTAAAGGTTCATGGGGTCTTTCCGTCTTTCCGCGGGGAGATTGCATCATCACAAACATTTCAACTTCGCTGAGTCTCAGGAGGAGACAGTGTGGCCATCATTACGCCATTCGTGCAGGTCGGAACTTACCCGACAAGGAATTTCGCTACCTTAGGACCGTTATAGTTACGGCCGCCGTTTACTGGGACTTCAATCAAGAGCTTGCACCCCATCATTTAATCTTCCAGCACCGGGCAGGCGTCACACCCTATACGTCGACTTTCGTCTTAGCAGAGTGCTGTGTTTTTAATAAACAGTTGCAGCCACCGATTTTTTGCAGCCTCATTGGGCTCCCCAAGTAAATGGTTCACCTACTAAAGGCACACCTTCTTCCGAAGTTACGGTGTCAATTTGCCGAGTTCCTTCTCCTGAGTTCTCTCAAGCGCCTTAGAATACTCATCTCGCGCACCAGTGTCGGTTTGCGGTACGGTCGTGTGTAGCTGAAGCTTAGTGGCTTTTCCTGGAAGCAGGGTATCACTCACTTCGTCTGCAAGCAGACTCGTTATCACCCCTCATCTAAGCCCGGCGGATTTACCTACCAGGCACGACTACAGGCTTGAACCAACATATCCAACAGTTGGCTGAGTTAACCTTCTCCGTCCCCACATCGCACTACACATCGGTACAGGAATATTGACCTGTTTCCCATCAGCTACGCATCTCTGCCTCGCCTTAGGGGCCGACTCACTCTACGCCGATGAACGTTGCGTAGAAAACCTTGCGCTTACGGCGAGGGGGCTTTTCACCCCCTTTAACGCTACTCATGTCAGCATTCGCACTTCTGATACCTCCAGCAGGGTTTACACCACCACCTTCACAGGCTTACAGAACGCTCTCCTACCACTTGCAATAAATTGCAAATCCGCAGCTTCGGTAACTGGCTTAGCCCCGTTACATCTTCCGCGCAGGACGACTCGATCAGTGAGCTATTACGCTTTCTTTAAATGATGGCTGCTTCTAAGCCAACATCCTGACTGTTATAGCCTTCCCACTTCGTTTCCCACTTAGCCAATTTTAGGGACCTTAGCTGGCGGTCTGGGTTGTTTCCCTCTTGAGTCCGGACGTTAGCACCCGGTGCTCTGTCTCCCAAGCTGTACTCATCGGTATTCGGAGTTTGCATTGGTTTGGTAAGTCGCCATGACCCCCTAGCCAAAACAGTGCTCTACCCCCGATGGTAATACTTGAGGCACTACCTAAATAGTTTTCGGAGAGAACCAGCTATTTCCAAGTTTGTTTAGCCTTTCACCCCTATCCACAGCTCATCCGCTAGTTTTGCAACACTAGTCGGTTCGGACCTCCAGTGCGTGTTACCGCACCTTCATCCTGGCCATGGATAGCTCACTTGGTTTCGGGTCTACACCCAGCGACTGATCGCCCTATTCGGACTCGATTTCTCTACGGCTACCCTATTCG
>NZ_JBFUBJ010000008.1:0-150000 GCF_056405795.1 Polaromonas sp. P1_F1 | reverse complement strand
TTTACCTCACCAACAACCTAATCTGATATCAGCCGCTCCAATCGCGCGAGGTCTTGCGATCCCCCGCTTTCATCCTTAGATCGTATGCGGTATTAGCGTAAATTTCTCTACGTTATCCCCCACGATTGGGCACGTTCCGATATATTACTCACCCGTTCGCCACTCTCGAGTATTGCTACTCTACCGTTCGACTTGCATGTGTAAGGCATGCCGCCAGCGTTCAATCTGAGCCAGGATCAAACTCTATAGTTTAATCACTGCAATAATTTTCAACTCCTTGCATTTGACTGCAAGAAGAAACTCATAAAAACGGAATTGATGAGAAATCTTGACGATTTCACATTTTCTATCTCTATGAGCGTTTAAGGTCAGAAGACCTGGTTACAAGTAACCTGGCAATCGCCTTCAAACGCCCATACTTATCGGCTGTAAATTTTTAATGATCCTGACTACTTGCTTAGCGCATTTAGCACCTTGCTTTTGTCGTCTCGCTGTAATCAGCTGAGCCTCGAATTATATACTGGATTTTAATTCCCAGTCAACCCGAGGGTTATTTGCCTTTCTCGCTTGACAAACTCAATTCAGAGAATTTCGCTTGCCTCGCTGTAATCAGCAGAGCCTCAAATTATATACCGGTTTTTGATCACCAGTCAAACTTTTTTGACTCTTTTTTCTGCTGTCTGACCGCTTGGCGGTCAGAACTTTCGTTTTCAGCAGAGCCTTGAATTCTATACCGGTTTTTGAGTCCCGGTCAACTTTTCAAGATCTTTTTTCTACTGAACTTTTCGGTTTCGCGGTAGCTGCAAATCCCGAAGAATTTGTTCGCTGTGTTCAGCAGAGCCATCGACTATAGCACGGTTGTTTTGCGCTTTTCAAGCACCGCTTAAAAAACTTTCTCAACTTACGCGTTGTTCACCATAAGAGGCAGTGAGCGCAAGCGCTTCCCTGTCAGTGCGTACAGGGCATTTCCCAATGCAGGCGCCAATGGCGGCACACCTGGTTCGCCTGCGCCGCCAGGTGTTCTCTCGCTGGGGACAATATGAGTCTGCACAACGGGCGCCTGCGCCATTCCCACCATGGCGTACTGGGGGAAATTCTTCTGGCGCACAACACCGTCCTCTATATCTATGCGGCCATGCAGCGCCGCGGTCAGCGCAAAGATAACGCTCCCCTCCATTTGCTGTGCCACGATGCCCGGGTTCACAGCCGTACCGCAATCCACAGCACACACCACGCGGTGAACGCGCAGCATGCCATTGAGCAATGACACCTCCGCGACCTGCGCCACGATGGACCCAAACGATTCATGCAAGGCGATGCCGCGGGCCCGCCCCTCGGGAAGAGCGCTGCCCCAGCCAGCCTTGAGTGCAGCCAGATCCAGCACGGCCAGATGCCGCGGTGCTTCGCCCAGCAGGGAACGCCGGAAAGCGAGAGGATCCTGTCCAGCCGCCCAGGCCAGCTCGTCCACGAAGCTTTCAGAAAAGAACGCGTTATGCGAATGCCCCACCGAGCGCCAATAGCCGACAGGCACGCCCGAGCGCGTGGCCACATGCGACATGGACTGGCTGGCAAAGCCATAAGGCAGGTCGAACAAACCTTCCGCAGCACTTTTATCGGGGGTATCAAAGGGCCCGGACAGGGCCGGCAGGTTGCGTTCGAGCCATCTAGGCGTAATGGCGTCGCCGGCAGACTTGATGGACAGGCAGGTGACGTCGCCCGTTTCGTCCATGGAGGCCCTCAGCCTGGCTACCTGCATGGGCCGGTAAAAGTCGTGCGTGGTGTCTTCTTCGCGCGACCAGATCAATTGCACAGGCCGGCCACCACACTCCACGGCAATGCGCACTGCCTGCGCCACACAGTCGACCTCCAGCCGGCGGCCAAAGCCGCCCCCCAGCAAGGTGACAGTGACATGGACATCTTCCTGAGCCACCCCGGCCACCCGTGCGGCAACGGCCACAGCCATCTGCGGCACCTGGGTGGGCGCCCAGAGCCATACCTTGCCGCCCATGACTTGCGCGGTGCAGTTCATGGGCTCAAGCGTGGCGTGGGCCAGGTAGGGTGCACGATAAAGTGCCTCGATTTTCCGCACAGCGGATGCCTCGGCCTTGCCGGCATCGCCTTTTTCATAAAAGACATGGCCTTCTTCACGTGCCAGAGCGGTTTCCAGCGATTGTTCAATCGCGCGGGTGTCCAGCGCGCCAGCGGGTCGCTGCTGCCATTCGACCGGCACCATCAAGGCCGCCTGCTGGGCCTGCCACCAGGTTTTACCCACCACGGCAAAGCCGGCAGTAGAGCCCGCATAGGCCGGCAGCCGCACCAGGCGCTCCACGCCAGGTAAGGCCAGCGCCGTATTCACCTGAATCGCACCCGCTGAACCGCCCAACATGGGACAAAGCCGGATCGCCGCATACACCATGCCCGGCAACCGGACATCGAGGCCAAAAACGGCCGTGCCATTAACCTTGGCAGGTAAATCCAGGCGCTGGGCACCCCGCCCTATCAGCTTCCAGTCCCCGCGGCTTTTGAGAGTCACGTCCCCCGGCGGAGTCGCTGCGGCAAATTTCGCCAGTTCACCGTAGTGGGATGAGGGGCCTGAGGGGTGCGAAATCACGCCGTTTTTGACTGTGAGCTCATCCACCGGCAATTTCCAGTCCAGCGAGGCGGCCCCCAGCAGGGATGCCCGGGCCGTGGCAGCGGCCAGGCGCACCACGTCCCAGGCATCCGCCAGGCTTGAGGAACCCCCTGTCGCGTTGATGCCGAGCTCACGGGCAACCTTGCCCATCATCCACTCGCCGATCCTGACCGGGGTGGGGCGAACCCTGGGGGCGCCTTCTTTGGCAAAGTCATCGACGTCCAGTGGATGAAAGGGCAGGCTGCCCACCAGCATCGCGACATTACCGTAAATGGCATCAGAACCCGCCTGCGCCACGGTCACCCGCTGCAGCGGCACGTCAAGCTCTTCGGCCACCAGCATGGCCAGCGCCGTGTGCACGCCCTGACCCATTTCGCTGCGCGGCATGGCCAGCACCACACCGCCGTCCGCCCGGATCTTGATCCAGCCATTGAACACCGCGCCATCAAGCTCGGGAATGCTCGCAGGCCAGGGCTTGGCCGGGCTGCCCAGCCGGGAGCGCGCCGGCAACAGGCTCCAGCCCACCAGCAATGCGCCTGCCGCACCGGTTGCACTGAGCAGCCAGGCCCTTCTCTTCATGAGGACGTGGCCCCCACGCTTTTCGCTTCGCGTAATGCGCTGCCCCTTTTTTGCATATTCCGGGGCTCGTTTCCTTGGGGCGGCCCGGCGGAAAATTGAGCCTTAGGTGTTGGGCCCTTGCCGCCGGGCGCCATGCCGGCCGCGCGCTTGATGGCCACCCGGATCCGCTGGTAAGTGCCGCAGCGGCAGATATTGGTCATGGTGGCATCGATGTCCGCATCTGTCGGCTTGGGGATTTTGTCGAGCAGGGCGGCGGCCGCCATCAGCATGCCCGACTGGCAATAGCCGCATTGGGGCACCTGCTCGGCAATCCAGGCGGCCTGCAGGGCGTGTGGCTTGTCCGTCGCACCCAGCGCTTCAATGGTCTGAATGCGCTTGCCCACCACGGCGGACACCGGGACGACGCAGGACCGCACCGCTTCGCCGTCCACCCGCACCGTGCAAGCGCCACACGCGGCCACGCCGCATCCGAACTTGGTGCCCGTCATGTTCAGCACGTCGCGCAGCAGCCAGAGCAAGGGCATGCCGGGGTCGGCGTCGGCCTGAACGGCCCGTCCATTGATTTGCAGTTCCAAGGTCCCTCCTTCAGCGATCGAATCGCCGGAACGAACGACTATATCGGCGAGGCCTGGCAAGCGATAGGGCGCAGATGCGACATCGGCCACTCAGTAATAACTTGTATTTAAGGGATGGCACATATGTGGCGTCATATGGCCAAAGGCGGGCCCTGCAGGGCCGATGAAGAGCCTATATAGAAACCGCCTCGCGGCAGGGGCGGATAATCTGCCCCCTTATGGCACTTATTACCTTACTGGACGCCCAACTCGCTTTTGGGCATGTCGCACTGCTGGACCACGCAGATTTTTCCCTTGAAACCAACCAGCGCATCGGCCTGATCGGGCGCAACGGCACGGGCAAGTCGTCCCTGCTGAAAATTCTCGCCGGCCTCGAAAAACCCGATGACGGCACGCTGCAGCTGCAGCAGAACCTGCGCATCGCCTATGTGCCGCAAGAGCCCAGCCTGGACCCGCATGCTACGGTTTTTATAGCTGCCAGCGCAGGATTGGCGCGCACCAGGCACGTAGTTGAGCAGTATCTTGCGGCCGACGAAAACACCGACCTGGACGCCCTGCAGTCGGAAATCGAGGCGCTGGACGGCTGGACCTGGGAGCAGCGCGTCGAGGAAACCCTGCACCGCCTGCACCTGGACAAGGACGCCATCGTCGGTTCGCTCTCGGGCGGCACCAAAAAACGCGTGGCGCTGGCCCAGGCGCTGGTCGCCAAACCCGACGTGCTGTTGCTCGACGAGCCGACCAACCACCTGGACCTCGATTCCATCGCCTGGCTGGAGGACCTGCTTGTCAATTTCAACGGCAGCATCATCACCATCACGCATGACCGGGCCTTCCTGGACCAGGTCGCCACCGTCATCGTCGAGCTCGACCGCGGCAAACTGAACAGCTACCCTGGCAATTTTGCCCAGTACCTGGTGCAAAAAGAAGAACAGATGGCCCAGGAAGCCGTCATCAATGCCAAGGCCGACAAGCTGCTGGCGCAGGAAGAGGTGTGGATCCGCAAGGGCGTGGAGGCGCGCCGCACCCGCAGCGTGGCCCGCATTGGACGCCTCGAAGCCCTGCGCGACAACCGTGCGGCACGGCGTGATGCGGTGGGCCGCGTCAACCTGGACGTCTCCAGCGGCGAGAAGAGTGGCAAGATCGTGGCCGAACTGACGGATGTGAGCAAAAGCTTTGGCCATCCCGGATCGGAAAAAATCATCGTCAACAAATTCACCGGCACACTGCTGCGCGGCGACAAGGTCGGCCTGCTGGGGCCCAACGGCGCCGGCAAGACCACGCTGCTCAAGCTGATTCTGGGTGAACTGCAGCCCGATGTGACGAATCCGCCCGGCAAAATCCGCCAGGGTGCCAACCTGCAGGTCGCGTACTTTGACCAGATGCGCGACAGCCTGGACCTGGACGCCACGCTGGAAGATTTCATCAGCCCCGGCAGCGAGTGGGTCGAAATCAACGGCCAGAAGAAACACGTCAAGAGCTATTTGACGGACTTCCTGTTCTCGCCCCAGCGCGCGAACTCGCCCGTGCGCACCTTGTCAGGCGGCGAGCGCAACCGGCTGCTGCTGGCGCGCCTGTTCGCGCGGCCGGCCAATGTGTTGGTGCTGGACGAGCCGACCAACGACCTGGACATCGACACGCTCGAATTGCTGGAAGACCTGTTGCAAAACTACGAAGGCACGGTGTTCCTGGTCAGCCACGACAGGCGCTTCCTGGACAACGTGGTCACCAGCACCATCGCCTATGAGGGCACGCCCGAGAACCCCGGCTTCTGGCGCGAATACGAGGGCGGCGTGACCGACTGGATCACGCAATCCAAGCGCGCAGCGCAGATTACCGGTGCCAACAAGCCCGCCAGCAGCCCCGCCGGCAGCAAAATTTCAAGCAAAACAAGCCCGCAACCCAATAAGGACGAGCGTGAGCAGCTATCAAAAAAGAAGCTGAGCTACAAGGAGCAGCGCGAGCTCGACGGCCTGCCGGCGCTGATCCAGCAGCTGGAGTCGCAGCAAAAAGCCATCGAGCAGGAGCTCTATGACGGAACGCTTTACACCACGAATGCCAAGCGCGCCGCGGAACTCAACGCGCGCAACAGCAAAATCGAGGAAGAGCTGATGACCGCGCTGCAGCGCTGGGAAATCCTGTCGTCATAACCGTGCCCGCTGGCCCCCTGCATGCGGCCCGGCTACTGCCGGGAAGAGCAGTCAAGCCGGGCGCCTACAAGAAGAATAGGTGCGAACGCAGGGCCCGGCGGCACCAAATACATCTCCTTACGCTAAAGTGGCCTGCACCATGCAGACCACTTCCAGTACTCTTTCCGGCACCCGCTTGATCCCGCATACAGGCTGGCGCGCGTTGCAGGGGCTGGCCATGGCCTTCGCCGCTCTCTGGATTGCGGGTTGCGCCTCGCTGCCCAGCGAGGTTGACCGCCCGGTTTCCACGGCACTGGCCAACCCGGCCGAAACGCGCCTGGGCAGTCTGGTGGCAGCCCGTGCGGCCAAGGCGGGAACACGCAACGACTCGGGGTTCGCGCTGGTGGGTGACGCCGAGCTGGCTTTCACCAGCCGCATGACGCTGATCAAGGCAGCGCAAAAGACACTGGATATCCAGTACTACGCGATCTTTGCCGACGAAACCACCGAACGCATGTTTGACGCGCTGCGCGAAGCAGCGGGCCGCGGCGTGCGCATCCGCATCCTGCTGGACGACTTCAACACCTCGGGAAAAAACGCGCAGGTGCTGAAGCTGGCGTTTGAAAAAAACATCGAGCTGCGCCTCTTCAACCCCCTGCCGGGCGGCCGTGGCTCGCTGATGTTCCGAATCCTGGGCAACCTCAAGGACACGGCGCGCATGCAGCGGCGCATGCACAACAAGATTTTTGTGGCGGACAACGCCGTGGCCATTACCGGCGGACGCAACCTGGGCGAAACCTACTTCGGCCAGAGCACCGGCACCAACTTTGTCGACATCGACGTGCTGGCAGCGGGCCGCATCGCGCAAGATCTGTCGCGCAGCTTTGACCAGTACTGGAACAACCCGCTGGCCTACCCGGTGCAGTCGCTGATGACCGAAAAGGAAATCGACGCACTCAAGCGCAAGCCGCAGGCCCCGGAAAACCTTTCTTCTCCCGCAGGCACAGCACAGGCCGCTACCCTCCAGGCTGGTGACGGCGCGGTACCCCCCTCAACCCGGCCGGAACGGGTGACCTCTCCATTGCCGACGCTGCCGGATTCGACCGACCTGCGGCTCTTAACCTGGACCTGGGCGCCCTCGGCGCTGCTGGTGGACAAGGCGTCCAAGATCGCCGCCGACGCCGACACCACTGAAGAATCGCAGGACACTACGGTCGACGGGCTGCTTCAACTGATGTCGCAGGCCAAAAACAACCTGCTGATCGTTTCGCCTTACTTCGTGCCCGGCGAACGCATGATGAAGCAGTTTGCCGACCTCCGGCAACGCGGCATTCGTGTGCGGGTGCTCACCAACTCACTGGCATCCAACGACGCGCCGGCTGCCCACGTCGGTTACGCCCGCTACCGCAAGGCCTTGCTGGAGATGGGCATCGAGATTTACGAAATGCGCGCCGAGCAGGAAGGCTCTTTCAGCAGCTTCGGCTCGGCAGCGATCGCGGGGGGATCCACGGGCGGTTCCACCGGCGGCTCACGTGCCAGCCTGCATTCCAAGGTCGTCGTCATGGACGACCGCCTGCTGGTCGTGGGCTCCATGAACCTGGACCTGCGTTCGCAACTGCAAAACAGCGAAGTGGCCATAGTCATCCGCAACCGAGCCATCTCGGCCGAGGCCACGCGGCTGATCGAGCCCACGCTGGCTTCCGGCGCCTACCGTGTCGAGCTGGAAAACGGTCGGCTGGTCTGGCGTGCGCCGCAAGGTTCGCCACTGAAAGACTCCATGATCGAGCCCGACGCGAGTTGGGGACTGCAACTGATGCTCAAGCTGATCGGGCCCTTTGCACCGGACGAAATGCTTTAAAGACAGGGCCTTTGGCCCCGTCAAGCCGCTGCAGCAGCTTTCTGAATAGCTTCCCGGTGGGCGCCCACCTCGTCCTGAAGACCGGATTGTTGGCTCACATGGCGCCCTTGCCGCGCTGCGCCTTGTCGGCTGGAACGCACGGGTGCAACCGGCTTGGCGGCACCCAGCAAATCGGCCAGGCAATGGGGTCGGCCACGTGCGCCGCTGGCCAGATAGTCGGCCAGCAGGGCGCTGCGCACATCTGCGCCGGCCAGACCCCGCACCGATGTGAGGTGCTCAAACAGCAAATCCACCAGTTTCTCAGGTGCGAACTCATGGGTTTTACCGGTGCTGGCCCAGAGCCAGTCGCTGAAATGCAGAAAATGGCCGAACGCCGAGCCGGGGGCCAGCAGCAGCCGGAGCCCCCGCGCAAAACGCCCTGAGTTGGCCAGCATTTCCCAGTACCGCGCAAAACGGTTGATGCGTTGCATGGTGACAAAGTCAATCGTGGAGTTCTGCAGAATCGTGTACGGCGTCTGCGGGTCATACGCCATGGCAAACTCCGCCGTGTGCCGGGTAATCGGAGTGCCGCGCAGGCGCTTCAGGATGCCGAACTGGATTTCATGCGGCGCCAACTCATACAGGCGGTCAAAACCCTCGGCAAAGCTCTCCAGCGTCTCGCCGGGCAAGCCGAAGATCAGGTCGGCGTGCACATGGGCATGGCTTTCAGTCACCAGCCAGCGCAGGTTGTCGGCGGTCCTGGCGTTGTCCTGCTTGCGCGAAATGCGCTGCTGCACCTCGGGGTTGAAGCTCTGGATACCGACTTCAAACTGCAGCGAACCTGCCGGGAACTGCGCAATCAGCGCCTTGAGCCGGTCGGGCAGGCTGTCGGGCACCACTTCAAAATGCACAAACAGGTCTGGCGCCATCCGGTCCAGGAAAAACTGCAGGATGCGCACCGAGTTCTCGACCTTCAGGTTGAAGGTGCGGTCCACAAACTTGAAGTTGCGTGCGCCGCGCCGGTACAGCGCGTCCATCTCGGCCATAAACGCATCCAGGTCAAACGCCCAGGCGGTCTTGTCGAGCGAGCTCAGGCAGAACTCGCACTTGAAGGGGCAGCCGCGCGAGGCTTCGACATACAGCAACCGTTTGGCCAGGTCTTCGTCGGTGTATTCGCCATAAGGCAAGGCCAGCGCCTCCAGTGCCGGCTGCTCCCCTGCAACGACCTTCATCAGCGGTTGCGGGCCATCGAGCAAGGCACGGCAGAGCTTGGGAAAACTCACATCGCCCCAGCCGGTGACCACATGGTCGGCCAGGCGGCAGATTTCCTGCTGATCCGTTTCATAGCTGACCTCGGGCCCGCCCAGCACCACCTTGATGCCGGGCCTCAGGGTTTTGAGCAGGCGCACGACCTGGGTGGTTTCCACCACGTTCCATATATAGATGCCTAGGCCGATGACTTCAGGATCGAGCGCCAGCAACTCCTCGACGATCTGCATGGGCCGTTGCTGGATCACAAATTCGCGCAGCAACGTTTGCGCACGAAGGCCGGGGCCGCCATGCAGGTCCATATTGGCCAGCAGGTACCGCAGGCCCAGCGAAGCGTGGATGTACTTCGCGTTGAGGGTGGCGAGGACAATGCGCGGCATGCCCCTATTATCTGGGCTGACTCTGAAAACGGCTGTAATAAGGCAGCGTGAAAATCGACTAACCATCATCGAGCAATGCCCGCACGCTGTCTTGCCCCCTGGCCTTCCAGGAACTAATCTCTGCGCCACCCGCTCACACTTGCACAATGAATGCCCTGCGTTTTCCGTTTGCCAAGCTAGCCGCTACATTTTTGATAGCTGCTTGCGCAATCCCCGTGCCCGCCAGCGCTCAAAAAGCCTTTAGCGACATTCTGAGCAAGGGCACCCCGGGCACAACCGGTGCGGTGGTCACAACGGAGCAGGTCAGTGCCGAACTGCTGGCCTGGGCGCCGGAAGGCGTGGAGCCCGGCAAGCCGGTCTGGGTGGGGCTGCGGCTCACGCACCAGCCCGAATGGCATACCTACTGGAAAAACTCCGGTGACTCCGGGCTGCCGACGCAGCTCGACTGGCAACTGCCCGCCGGCATTACTGCAGGCGATATCGCCTGGCCGACGCCCAAAAAAATCCCGATTGGCACGCTGGCCAACTACGGCTATGAAAAGGCGGTGCTGCTGCCCGTGCCTTTGACCGTGGCGCCCGGTTTCGCCGCCAGGCAGCTGGACGTCAAACTCAAGGCGTCCTGGCTGGTGTGCCGCAAGGAATGCATTCCGCAAGAGGGCGACTTTTCACTGAGCATCCCGGTGCGAAGCTCGACCGCGGCCAGCGGCCAACTGTTTCAGGACACGTTCGCTGCCACGCCCAAAGCACTGGCGGCCGGCGCCAGCCAGGTGGCCGTCGAAGGCAAGGCGATCAGCATTTCCCTGGCCGGCTTGCCCGCCGCCCTGCAAGGAAAAACACTGGCGCTGTACCCCGAAACCGGTAGCGTGATCGAGCCCGCCGCCCCCTGGCAACAGGCTTGGCAAGGCGCGGTGTGGACGGCACAGGTGCCCCTGTCGGGCCAGCGCACCGAGAGCCCGGCCAGCATGCCGCTGGTGGTGGCCCTGGAGAACACTGCCTATCGCATTGACGCGCCGGTCAAAGGCCCCTGGCCTGCGCCAGCGGCTGCCACCGTCGTGCCGCCCGCACTTGAAGCGGCCTTGCGCGCCAACGCGTCGGCCGGTGCGGCCCCCGTGCAAACCAGCGCACCACCGGTCGGACTCATCGCCGCCATGCTGGGCGCATTGCTCGGCGGGCTGATCCTCAACCTCATGCCCTGTGTGTTTCCGGTGCTGGCCATCAAGGTGGTGGGTTTTGTGCAGGTGAAGGACCAGGCCACGCGCCTGACCACCGGCCTGGCTTACACCGTGGGCGTGGTGGTGTCTTTCCTGGCGCTGGGTGCGCTGCTGCTGGGTTTGCGCGCAGCGGGTGAGCAGCTCGGCTGGGGCTTTCAGCTGCAAAACCCGGCGGTAGTGGCGCTGCTGGCGGCACTGTTCACCTTGCTGGGGTTGAACCTGGCGGGCCTGTTTGAATTCGGCAATGTCCTGCCGGGCCGGCTTGCGGGCTGGCAGGCGAAAAACCCCACCGTCAACGCATTTTTGTCGGGTGTGCTGGCCACCGCCATTGCATCGCCCTGCACCGCTCCTTTCATGGGCGCCTCGCTGGGCTATGCGGTGGGTCTCCCTGCACTTGAAGCGCTCGCGATTTTCGCGGCCATCGGTATGGGTATGGCATCGCCTTATCTGGCGGCGAGCGCCATACCGGCCGTGGCAAGAATGCTGCCGCGTCCCGGCCCCTGGATGGTGACCTTCAAGCAGCTGATGGCTTTCCCGATGTTTGCCACGGTCGCCTGGCTGGTCTGGGTACTGGGCCAGCAAAGCGGCATCGACGGCGCGGGTGCACTACTGGCCTTGCTGGTGTTGATGGCACTGGCGATCTGGGCCTTTACCCTGCGCGGCACGGCACGCACGCTCTTGGCAACCTTTTCCGTGGCGTTGGGCGCGTTGGGGCTGTGGGCCATTGGCCCGAACATCACCAGACCCGCGGCCTTGGTGTCGGCAACACCGACAGCAGGCGGTTGGCAGGCCTGGGAGCCGGGCCGGGTTGACCAGCTCACCGCGCAAGGGCAAAGTGTGTTCGTGGATTTCACCGCCGCCTGGTGCGTGACCTGCCAGTACAACAAAAAGACCACCCTCTCGAATGCGTCGGTACTGGCCGACATCGAAACGAAGAACGTGGCGCTGTTGCGTGCCGACTGGACGCGGCGCGACCCGGCAGTGACAGCGGCACTGAAGCAACTGGGCCGCAATGGCGTGCCGGTGTATGTGATTTACAAGCCCGGCCGCGCGCCGGTCGTGCTGTCGGAGATTCTGTCGGTTGACGACGTGAGGGCCGAACTGGCCAAGCTGTAAAAGAACCTGTTGTCGTGTTGTTGATGTCTCCTGAAGGAGTTCAAGCCATGTTGAATACCCCTCTGCAGCCCGTCCGGGCACTTACCCGCCGCAACTTTTCTGGCGCTCTCGTTGCCGCCCCCTGGCTGGCGTCGGCCGCTTTTTCCACGCAGGCGGCCACAGCAAGTGTCGGCCAGGCAGCCCCTGACTTTTCGGCCCCCGACACGGCCGGCAAGACCCGCAACCTGGGCGATTACAAGGGCAAGCTGGTGGTGCTGGAATGGACCAATCCGGGCTGCCCTTTTGTGCGCAAGCACTACAGCGGCAACATGCAAGGCCTGCAAAAGGAGTTCACCGCCAAAGGCGTGGTGTGGCTGTCCATCAACTCCACGGAGGCCGAAAGCGGCGACTACCTGGCGCCGGCCAAACTGGCCGGCTGGATGGCCGAGAAACAGGGCCAGCCGACTGCGACACTGATGGACGAGTCAGGCAGGATCGGCCAGCTTTACGGCGCCAAGACGACACCGCACATGTACATCATCAGTCCGCAGGGCCAGCTGATTTACGCAGGCGGTATTGACAGCATCCCTTCTGCCCGCGTTGACGATATCAAGACCGCCACCAATTACGTGCGCCAGGGCCTGACCGAAGCGCTGGGCGGCAAGCCCTTGAGCGTAGCGACCAGCCGGGCTTATGGCTGCTCCGTCAAATACAAGGCATGAACCAGTCATGAACCCCTTGCCACCTGCAGAGCGCATGCCGCACATCCTCAACCACTGCCGCACCATCGCGGTAGTGGGCTTGTCGCCCAAGCCTCACCGCGCCAGCTTTGATGTGGCGCGCTACATGCAGGCCAATGGCTACCGCATCATCCCGGTCAACCCCAACGCCGCCGAGGTGCTTGGTGAAAAGGCCTATTCGACGCTGACCGAAGCCGCCCAGCACGAAAAGATCGACCTGGTGAACTGCTTTCGCAACAGCGAAGATATTCCGCCAGTGGTCGATGAAGCCATTGCGATAGGCGCCAAGGCCGTGTGGATGCAGCTCGGAATTTCCAATCCGGCAGCCGCCGCCAAGGCAGAAGCCGCAGGCTTGCTGGTGGTACAGGACCACTGCCTCAAGATTGACCACCGCGTGCTGCTATCCCGCGGACTGTTGCACCCGATTGCCCAAGTGGGCGCGGCTTCCGCCTGAGCTTGCCCCTGCGGCCGGCGGCAGCCCGGGAAAGCCATGCTTGCGCGGCGCGGCGCAGCCGCTGAAAATGCCCCATGTCCCTGCGCACGGCACCCATCTCCCTTCCCGCACCAGCCATTTCTCCTTCCATTTTTTCATTCTTCCGCCCTCCCCTGTTGCTGGCCCTGGCTGCATTGGCCGGCTGCGCCAGCCAGGCGCCCACGCACAAGGGCGAAGCACAGGCCGCCCCGATGGCCGCCAGCGAGATCGGCCAGTCGGACGTGAACCGCATGGCCACCCTGGGCATGCGTGACAACCTGGAGGGTTTGCTGCGCCTGGCCGACAAGCTGTACCGGCGCAACCCGGCGGAATGGCGAAAAACCAGCACGCTCGGGCGCGACGCGGCCCTTGCCCAGTTGCGCGTGGCGGTCGATACCCGCACACCCTGGCCCGAGCTGCAGGGCAAGCGCGATATCGCCGCGCTGTCGCTGGCGCTGGGCCCCGACTTCAAGGGCGATCGCGTGGCGGCGTTCATTTATGCCAGCGCCGACATGGTGGTCACGGCCCACGGCGGGAAAACAGCGTATTACCTGACCGACAGCCTGGACGCACAATACATCTACAACGCCGCCCGCAACATTGAAATCGCCGTATGGATGCTGTCCAACCGGCGCAATGCCGCAGGCCAGCCCTTGCTGCTGGCCGACGAAATCACCGAGCGCGAGCGCAACCTGAGCTTTGAACGCGAGTTCGGCAAAATCATTGGACGGCTCGATCTGCTGGCCTCCGTTCTGACCGAGAAGTACCGCCGCGCGGTGATCACCTATGTTCAAAATCTACTGGGCGGAACGTTTTTGCAGTTCCTACCTGTGAGGTAGGAACTGCAAAATTAGGCACACCCCCGTCTCGGCTCACTCCGTGTAGCCGGATCCCCCCTTGCAGGGGGCGACCGCTGTGGCCGGGCGAAGCCGGGTTCCACGCTGAATCAAGCCACCCCCTTCTCGGCCCACTTCGTGTGGCCGGATCCCCCCTCAGGGGTCGGCCGCCGCGGCCACTGGATGGGAGAGAGGTTTCCGGCGCGGGGCGATCCTGGGCGGAGACAATAGGCTTTTGCCAATCGTTTTTCCGGAAGCCGCCATGCCCGACAACTATTTGCCCGAAGTCAGAAACCAGTATGAGGCGCTGCCTTATCCGCCCTGCAATCCGCAGGACGACCACAAGCGCCTGGTACGGACCTGGCTCGAAGACCTGCCCATGATCAACCACTACTGCTTTGCGGGGAAGCAGTCGTTCCAGAATGGCTTTCGTGCGCTGGTGGCAGGCGGTGGCACCGGCGACGCCACCATTTTCCTGGCCGAGCAGTTGCGCCATACCGACGCACAAATCGTGCATCTCGACATGAGCGGAGCCAGCATCGCACTGGCGAAGGAGCGCGCACAGATTCGCGGGCTGGCAAACATCGCCTGGGTTCATGATTCATTGCTGAACCTGCCCGCCCTGGCGGCAGAGCTCGGCGCCTTCGACTACATCAATTGCAGCGGCGTACTTCACCATCTGGCCGATCCCGATCTGGGATTCAAGGCGTTGCGCAGTGTACTCAAAGACGATGGCGCCATCGGACTCATGGTGTATGCCACCACGGGCCGCACCGGGGTGTACCAGATGCAGGATCTCATGCGCCTGGTCAACGGCGACGAGGCGGATGCGCAGCGGAAAATCGCCAACACGCGCGACTTGCTGGCCAGCCTGCCCGCCACCAACTGGTTCAAGCGCAGCGAAGACCTGCACCACGACCACAAGATGGGCGACGCAGGCATCTACGACCTGCTGCTGCATTCGCAGGACCGCTCATACAGCGTGGGCGAGCTGTTTGACTGGCTGGGCGACGAAGCGCATGGCGCAAGGAGCGGACACGGCATGCACCTGGAGTTCACCGATGTACAGCGCGGCCTTTCGCCTTATTTACCGCACATGGTGCTGGGAAGCAAGCCGCCGGCCATGGCCGCGGCATTGCGCAGGCTGCCGCGCAGGAAGCAATATGAAATGGCCGAGCTGATGGCCGGCACCCTTATTACCCATTCCCTATACGTCACACGCAACGACCGTTGCAAGGCCCCCTACGGCGATCCGGAGTACGTGCCTTTCTTCTACCATGAGCCCTTGACCGGCGAACTTGCCGCGCAGGTGTTTGGCAGCAACAAGGGCCAGCCCTTCATGCTCAGGCATCAGCACTCAGGCGCCTCGGTGATGGTGAATCCCGGCAAGTACGGCGCAAAAATTCTCGCGTTGATAGATGGGGAAAAAACCTTTGGCGAAATATTCGACCAATTCCGCGCGGCCTGGCAGGGCAAAGCGGCTGCGCCTGACAATGCCGTTCTGTTTGGCGACTTCGCCGAGTCGTTCGACGTTCTCAGCGCCCTGGATCGGCTTCTGCTCAGGCACCCCTCGGCCGAAGCCACAGCCGCGAAATAAGAGCCGGAGGATTTTGAGGCTCTCAGGCGAGAGAGCCCCACGCACTCTCAGTTTGGGGCGACTCGGCCACAAGCAGATCCACAACGACCACCAGCTCGCCGCCGAACCGGCCTATGCCCAGGCCGCTCATGAGCTTTTGCTCCTCCTCGTCGGAAGCCATGCGCAAAAAGCACAGGGCCTGCTGCTTGCCGGCATGGGCGGCCGGCAGGATGTTGAGCTGCGTGACCGAGCCGAAGCGCTCGCACATGTTTTTCAGAGCCTTCCGCAAAGCAGGGATGTCGGGGCATTGCTGAAGCTGGTCGAGTTCGAGTGGGCTCATGGATCCTTGCGTGAAATAGAACAACGGAAACAATACAAAAAACGGGAGATAACCGGGGAGTGCTGCAGGATGAAGGGTGACGCAGTAACCCGGCGTGGGGGGCCGCGTGCCTGAAGCGTAGGACAAAATCCTGTGCAGGTAAGTGACGGAACGTTTTGCAACGCTTTATGCCCAATGCTTGCAAATCTTGCGTAAAAGAAATGCCGCTATGCGTCAGCATCGTCTATTGAATGTCTGAAAAGCAGGTGTTTGCCCGTGTCCGTTTCCGTTCCCGTCATTGATCCTGCGCTCGCGCTCCATGTCCTGCCTCATTCCGGCGCCGACCGCCTCGCCCGGCTGGCCGCGCGCACTTGCGACGCCCCCATCGCCATCGTGGTGGCCCTGGACGGCGGCCAGGCGGCGCTCAGTTCCGGCACCGGTTTTTCACCGCAAGAGCGCGAAGGGCTGGTCGCTCTGTGTGAAGCCACACTGGACACACCACCCCGCCAGCCGCAGTTGCCGGCCCGCAGCGCGCCCGACATCCTGTTTTATCGGGGCTTGCCGCTGACGCGGGAAGACGGCACGCTGCTGGGCGCGCTTGCGGTCATGGACAAGATCGCACGAAGCCTCAGCGCCGACCAGGAAGAGGATCTCGAAACGCTGGCGGGCCTTGCTGCCGGGCAACTGGTCGCGCAGCACAGCCACGCACTGCAGGCCACGCAGCAGACTGAAGAAGAGGCCCAGCGGCTGGCCACTCGCCTGGGCATCACCCTGGAGAGCATCACCGAAGGGTTTTATACGCTGGATACGCAGTGGCGCTTTACCTATCTCAACCGGGAGGGTGCCCGGCTGCTCGGCCGCCCCAGCAAAGACTTGCTGGGAAAAAGCATCTGGAAGGAATTTCCGGGCGCCATCAATACCTCGTTTTCCGAGCAGGTCCGGGCCGCGGTTGCGGGCAACTACCAGGTGGAATTTGAGGCCCTGTATGCACCGCTGGACAAATGGTTCGAGATCCGCGCCTACCCGTTTCCGGATGGGGTCGCCATCTACTTTCGTGACGTCAGCGAACGGCGCAAGGCCAGGGAGCAGCTCATGCTGCTGGAAACGAGCATCTCCCGCCTCAACGATATCGTGCTCATCGCGGAAGCGGTCCCCTCCGGGAAGCCGGGCTTGCGCATCATCTTTGTCAACAATGCCTTCGAACACCATACCGGCTATAGCCCGCAAGAGGCCATGGGTCATTCACCGCGCCTTCTATGCGGGCCGTTGACCCAACGCAGCGAGCTGCAGCGCATCAGCGCCGCCTTCCAGAAGGGCGAACCCGTTCAGGCCGAGCTCATCACCTACAAAAAAAACGGCAGGCACTTCTGGATGGAAGTCGACATCGTGCCGGTCGCCGATGACGCCGGTGTGTTCTTTACCCATTGGGTTGCCGTGGGGCGGGACATCACGCGCCGCAAGGTGGCGGAGAGCGAAATCAAGCATCTCGCCTTCTACGATCCGCTCACACAATTGCCCAACCGCCAGTTGCTGATGGACAGGCTCCAGAAGGCGCTTACCCACAACTACCGGCATCCGCGCGAAGCGGCGCTGATGTTCATTGACCTGGACAATTTCAAGACACTCAACGACACCATGGGCCACCAGAAAGGCGACCTGTTGCTGCAGCAGGTTGCCAAGCGCCTTGCGGCCTGCCTGGAGCCGCCCGACACGGTGGCGCGCCTGGGCGGGGATGAATTTGTGGTCATGCTGGAGGACCTGGGCCAGGACCCTCAAGCAGCGGCCGCAAAAGCCGAAGCGGTGGGTGCGCGGATTCTTGCAGCGCTGAGCGAACCCTACAGCCTGGCGGGCTACCAGCACTACAGCACCTGCAGTATCGGCATCACTTCGTTCAACCAGACCCTGGACAACATTGGAGACCTGCTCAAGCAGGCCGACCTGGCCATGTACCAGGCCAAGATGGCCGGGCGCAACACCATCTGCTTTTTCAACCCGGCGATGCAGGCCGCCGTCACCGCCAGTGCCGCACTGCAATCGGACCTGCGCCAGGGCCTGCGCGAAAAGCAGTTCCTTCTGTACTACCAGCCACAGGTAGGGCGCGACGGGCGCATGACGGGCGTCGAGGCACTCCTGCGCTGGCAGCACGGCGGGCGCGGCCTGGTGCAGCCGTCCGAGTTCATTCCGGCGGCTGAGGAGGCCGGGCTGATACTGCCGCTGGGCCAATGGGCGCTTGAGACGGCTTGCCGCCAGCTGGCGGCGTGGGCCCACCGCCCCGAGACCGCAGCCTTCAGTGTGGCCGTCAACGTGAGTGTGCGGCAGTTCCGCCACCCGGAGTTCGTGGACCTTGTCATGGCCGCACTCAAGGAAACGAAAGTCAGCCCGCACAAGCTCAAGCTGGAGCTGACCGAAAGCCTGCTGGCGGAGAACATGGAGGTCACCATCACCAAAATGGCCCGGCTCAAGAAGATGGGCGTGACCCTTTCCATTGACGATTTCGGCATGGGCTATTCCTCACTCTCATGCCTGAAGCGCTTGCCGCTGGACCAATTGAAAATCGACAAGTCTTTTGTGGAAGACATCCTGCGCGACCCTAACGACGCCGCCATCGCACGCACCATCATTGGCCTGGCGCAAAGCCTGGGGCTGGGCGTGGTGGCGGAAGGCGTTGAGACCGAAGCCCAGCGCGACTTCCTGTCGCGCCACGGTTGCGACTGCTACCAGGGCTATCTGTTCTGCAAGCCCCTGCCCATCGACGAGCTCGAAGCCTTCATCAAGACACTTCGGATTTAAGGGTGACGGCAGGCAAAGGCGAGGCCTTGTGGTGTTCCAGCCGGAAGATCACCTCCTTGACGATGCCATACATCACCGCGCGGTCGCGGCCAGGGTGGTCCGTGAAATGCACCGTCGTGGACCCGAGCGTCGCGCCCCCGGCGTCATAGCTCACCGTGATGCCGTAGGCCGTCATCAGCGGGCCGCAGGCACGCCAGTCGCGCGTCCATTGCGGCAAAGCCTGATTGCTGTCCCAGAGGGTGCCTGCGCTTTCGTAGCATTCCTCGATGTGCGCATGACCCAGCAGTTGCGCAAGGTGCCTCTCCTTGGCGATGCAACTGCGGAAATACTCCTGGTCGTTCATGCGCATGAAACACCTCTTTCGGACCCGGCGGGGCCCATGAGGCCATGGTAAATCCGAACCCGCTCAAGTGCCACCCCTGCGGATATCCCGCGATGGGAGGGCCCGCCTCACACCTGAGACAATCAGGGCATGTTCGCACCCCTTCAAAACGACACCTTTTTGCGCGCCTGCCTGCGCCAGGCCACCACCCACACTCCCGTCTGGCTGATGCGCCAGGCCGGCCGCTATTTGCCTGAGTACCGCGCCACGCGCGCCCAGGCCGGCAGTTTCATGGGCCTGGCCACCAACACCGACTACGCCACCGAAGTCACGCTGCAGCCGCTTGAGCGTTACCCGCTGGATGCCGCCATCCTGTTCAGCGACATCCTGACCGTGCCCGATGCCATGGGCCTGGGCCTGTCCTTCGCGCTGGGCGAAGGCCCGCGCTTTGCCACGCCGGTGCGCGATGAGGCGGCAGTGGCGAAGCTTGAGGTGCCCGACATGAACAAGCTGCGCTATGTGTTTGACGCCGTGACGTCAATCCGCAAAGCCCTGAACGGCCGCGTGCCGCTGATCGGCTTTTCGGGCAGTCCCTGGACGCTGGCCTGCTACATGGTCGAAGGCGCGGGCTCCGACGACTACCGCCTGGTCAAGACCATGCTGTACCAGCGCCCGGACCTGATGCACAAAATGCTTGCCGTGAACGCCGACGCGGTTGCCTCCTATCTGAACGCACAGATTGAGGCCGGGGCCCAAGCCGTGATGATTTTTGACAGCTGGGGCGGCGTGCTGGCCGACGCGGCCTTCAAAACCTTCAGCCTGGCCTACACGGCCCGCGTGCTGGCCCAGCTCAAACGCGAGCACGAGGGCGTCAAGATCCCCCGCCTCGTCTTCACCAAAGGCGGCGGCCAGTGGCTCGAAGCCATGGCGCAGCTCGATTGCGAGGTGCTGGGACTGGACTGGACGGTCAACCTGGCCAGGGCGCGGGCTCTGGTGGGGGAAAATGGCCCCCAGGCCAAAACGCTGCAGGGCAACCTGGACCCTAACGTGCTGTTTGCCAACCCGACCCAGATAGAAGCCGAAGTGAAAAGCGTGCTGGACAGCTTTGGCAAGCCCCATATTGATGCCAGCGAGCCTGGACCGGCCCATATTTTCAACCTGGGGCATGGCATCAGCCAGCACACGCCCCCCGAAAGTGTGGAAGTGCTGGTGCGCGCAGTACACGCTCACTCTCGCAGCATGCGCGCCGCTGGTACCTAAACTTTCCGCCTACGTCCAGAAAAGGCCACGGGATGAATGATTTCAACCATGGCTAGCACAAAACCGGGCGATGGCGCCCGGACTTATGCACAAAATTCGTGTTGCGGTGCCGCAATGGTGAACGCAGGCGGCATGCTTCGCTATCAAAGCAATAGCGGACGTAAGTTGTTGATTTATATAGAGACTTTAAATTGCTTTTTTTCCGGGCAGTTTAAGAAAAGCCTTGATTTACAAGGCTTCGCGACGCGCCAAGGCAAGCTATCAACAAAGTTATCCACAGAAAATCTGGAAATCTGTAAAGCGATGGTAAATCAAGGACTTAGCGCACTATCTGGATGTACTTCTCAAGAAGTAAACACATTTAGTTACTCCAAATGAGCTATTGGCTTCAAGTTGCCGTTGCCGCGCCCGCGCACAGTTCCATCGCCGGGCCACTGACCTACCAGAGTGAATTGCCACTTGCTGTCGGCTCCCTGGTGCGGGTGCCGCTAGGTAAGCGCGAAGTCCTTGGGGTCGTGTGGGAAGCGGTGCCTGACAGTGGAACGCTGCTGGAAATACAGACGCGCCACGTCACCGGCGAGCTGGATGGGCTGCTGCCTCTTTCGGCGACCTGGCGAAAACTGGTGACGTTCACCGCGGCTTATTACCAGCGCTCCCTGGGCGAGGTGGCGCTGGCGGCATTGCCGCCGCAACTGCGCGACCTGAGCAATGTTCAGCTGGCGCGGCGGCTCAAGCGCCCGGTGGCTGACACCAGCGGCCCGCAGGACACCGCGGCGCTGATGCCGCTCAGTGCGCAGCAGGCTCTTGCCCTGGCTGAATTTGACAACGATACCCGGCCCGCGCTGCTGTTCGGCGCCACCGGCAGCGGCAAAACCGAGGTCTACCTGCGCGCCGCGGCCCGCGTGCTGGAGCAAGACCCGACGGCACAGGTGCTGGTGATGGTGCCCGAGATCAACCTCACGCCCCAACTGCAGTCGCGCTTTGAAGAACGGTTTGCCCACCTGGGCAAAGAGCGCGTGGTGGCCTTGCACAGCGGCCTGACCCCAGCCCAGCGCCTGAAAAGCTGGCTGGCAGCCCACGCCGGCCATGCGCGCCTGGTGCTGGGCACGCGCATGGCGGTGTTCGCCTCCATGCCGAATCTGCGCCTGCTGGTGGTCGACGAGGAACATGACCCAAGCTACAAGCAGCAGGAAGGCGCCCGCTATTCGGCCCGCGACCTGGCGGTCTACCGCGCCAAGGTCGAAACCGAAGACGCCACGCATACCCACGGCCCTTGTCGTGTGCTGCTAGGCTCGGCAACACCGTCGCTGGAAAGCTGGCAGGCCACCCTCACAGGCCGCTACCAACGCCTGACCATGAGTGAACGCATCGGCGGCCCTCTAGTGACGGGCACGGAAGCGCTGCAATTTTCCGACGGGCCGCCCCTAGGAAAATTAACCCCCTCGGGGGGCAGCGAGCTACACGCAGTGAGCGAGCGTGGGGGCCTACCGCTTGTTCGGCGTGTAGACATGAACCACCAGCCCAAGCACTGCGTGATTGCGCCGCCGCTGCTGGATGCCATCGCCCAGCGCGTAGCCCGTGGCGAGCAGTCGTTGATCTTTTTAAACCGGCGCGGCTATGCGCCTGTGCTGGCCTGCCATGACTGCGGCTGGAAAAGCGAGTGCCCGCACTGCAGCGCCTACCGCGTCTTCCACAAGATAGACCGCACCCTGCGCTGCCACCACTGCGGCTTCACCGAACGCGTGCCGAGCGCCTGCCCGAGCTGCGGCAACATCGACATCGCGCCCGTGGGACGCGGCACCGAACGACTGGAAGAACATTTGGCCGAATTACTGGCCGGCGTGAAGCGGCCAGACGGCGAGCCGCCGCGCATTGCCCGTATCGACGCTGACACGACGCGGCTCAAAGGGGCGCTCGAATCGCAGCTGGCCAGCGTGCATGCGGGCGAGGTCGACGTGCTGGTCGGCACGCAGATGATCGCCAAGGGGCACGACTTCCGGCACATCACGCTGGTGGCGGCCATCAACCCTGACGGGGCGCTGTTCTCCAGCGACTTCCGCGCACCCGAGCGCCTCTTCAGCCTTTTAATGCAGGCGGGAGGCCGCGCCGGCCGTGACGCGCGACACAGCGAGGCCAGCGAGATGTGGGTGCAAACCTTTCACCCCGCCCATCCGCTTTTTGAAGCACTTAAAAAGCACGACTATCCGGGTTTTGCGACGCAGCAGTTGGCCGAGCGCGAAGCGGCGGGCATGTCACCCTTCGGTTTTTCAGCGCTGGTGCGCGCCGAGGCGCGTGCGCAGGATGTGGCACAAGGATTTCTGAACGCAGCAGCGGCCCAGGCCGAGGCGCAACAACTCACAGGGCACGAACAGGTCACCGCTTACCCGGCCGTGCCGATGACGATACAGCGCGTCGCCAATATCGAGCGCGCGCAGATGCTGGTCGAAAGCCCCTCGCGCGCAGCGCTTCAACGTTTTCTCGCGGCCTGGCAACCAACGCTGTTTGAAACGCGACAGCAGGCTGAATTCAAAAGCCTGATTCGCTGGGCGATTGATGTGGATCCGATTGCGATTTAAGCAACACGTAACACCGGGCTTTGCCGCGCTGGGAAGGTCTCTCCCTCCGTCACTTGCCGCCAGTCCTCCTGCCCCATCCAGTCGCGCAGCGCCACCGCGCCTTTAGGTGTGATCTCCAGCGCGCGCATACCCTGGCGATGCAACAGCCAGCCGCGCTCGAGGCTGTGATTGCAGATCAGCGTGCCGAGTTGGCCGGCGATGTGGAAGCGGCGCTCGCTCCAGTCCAGGCACGGGCGGCAGTAAGGCCGTTTGGTGTTGATGCTGGTTGGCGACGTTGACAGCTCAATGCCCAGGCGCGCCAGCACGGCATTGGCCTTGGGGGTGACGTGGCCGGCTTCGCCGTCAAAGGTGATGGCGCCGTCTTCCAGCAGGTGATGGGCAATGGCCACGCCGAGGCGGCCGGCGATGTGGTCGTAGCAGCTGCGGGCCATGCGCATGGCGGCGTCTTTGGGGCCGGGCACTACGGCGCGGCGCGGCGCGGGCGCGTTTTGTGAGGCGAGCTGCGTGATGCCTTCGAGCACGCGCGCCACCTCCACCGAGGCCAGGCGGTGGTAACGGTGGCGGCCGTGTTGCTCCACGCGCAGCAGGCCGCCTTCGACCATCAGGGCGAGGTGGCGGCTGGCGGTTTGCGGCGACACGTTGCCGACGCCGGCCAGTTCGTGGGCTGTGAGCGAGCGGCCGTCCAACAGCTCCATCAGCATGGCGGTGCGGGCCGGCTCGCCGACCAACGAGGCGATGTGCGCGATTTGGTTGGTATTCATCATGGTTTAAGACCTTCTGGTACCAACCTTAGCAGCATCGCAAACCCCATGCTTCGCTCCAGGGCGAAGCATCGCGCAGCCTCTTCGCCGCACCATGGAGGCATGCAGCAGCCGCTGCCTTCTCACACGGAGAATCCATAAAAGTGCCAATGACCCCAACCCTGCAGCCACCGGCGCCGCGCGCCTTCTACGGAACCACTGTCGTATGGGCCGCCTTTGTGTTGGCCATCTTCGGTTGGGGCATAGGCTTTTACAGTCCGGCGATTTTTCTGCATGCGGTGATCGCCCGCACCGGCTGGGCGTTGCCACTGGTATCAAGCGCCGTGACCTTTCACTTTTTATTCGGCGCGGGCGTGGTGGC
Organism: Polaromonas sp. P1_F1; assembly: GCF_056405795.1. Classification (NCBI taxonomy): domain Bacteria; kingdom Pseudomonadati; phylum Pseudomonadota; class Betaproteobacteria; order Burkholderiales; family Comamonadaceae; genus Polaromonas; species Polaromonas sp. P1_F1. The sequence goes on along the minus strand of NZ_JBFUBJ010000008.1, from coordinate 126,283 downwards.
CTGCCTGCCGCGCATCCACGCCCGGCTGGGCGTCGCCGCCACTACCGCTGCGGGCGCCGCCGCGCTGGCACTGGGACTTCTGGGCTGGGCGCTGGCTGCACAGCCCTGGCAACTGTTTGCGGCTGCCATGCTGACGGGCGGCGGCTGGGTCACCATGGGCGCGGCGGGGATCAACGCCATCATCTCGCCCTGGTTTATGCGTGGCCGGCCCCTGGCACTGGCCAAGGCCTACAACGGCGCCAGCCTGGGCGGTGTGATTTTCTCACCGCTATGGGGCGCGCTGATCGCCGCGTTGGGTTTTACCGCCGCCACCTTGCTGGTGGGCGCGGCCATGCTGGCCGTGGTGGTCTGCCTGTGTTTTTACGTCATCACGCAAACGCCGGAACGCATGGGCCAGCAGCCTGACGGTGATGCACCGGGCACACCCTTGCGCACCGTCACCTCTGCGCATGCCAAACCCTTGCCGGGCCGCCTGCTGTGGCGAGACCGCAGCTTTCGTACGCTGGCCGCGGCGATGGCGCTGAGCATGTTTGCCCAGGCCGGCTTGATCACGCATTTGTATTCGCTGCTGGTGTCAGCGCTCAGCACCCAAGGCGCGGGCCTGGCGATGGCGTTGGCCACCGCTTGCGCCATCGGCGGCCGCACCATCGTCGCCAAATGCATGCCGGTGGATACCGACCGGCGACTGGTCGCCAGCGTGAGCTACGCGGTGCAGATCACCGGCTCACTGCTGCTGGCTTGTGCGGCGGAACACCAGACCGTGCTGATTCTTGCAGGCGTGGTGCTGTTCGGCGTCGGTATCGGCAACACCACTTCGCTGCCGCCGCTGGTGGCACAGGTGGAGTTCGTCAAGGGCGATGTTCCGCGGGTGATCGCGTTGATCGTGGCCATGTCGCAGGGTCTGTGGGCGCTGGCGCCGGCCACGTTTGGCCTGCTGCTGGTCACAGCCGGCGGGAGTCCGGCGCACCTCGGTGCGGGCACAGGCCTTTACTTCGGCGCGACCGTGCTGTTGCAGCTGGCGGCCATCGCCTGCATGCTGGGCGGCCGCAGGCCGGCACCGTAAACACGCGTCAGGAAAGGCGCGGTGTGGAGCCCGGCGCGCAGGCTGYGGCGCGCGCCAGCAACAGTTCGCGCTCGCGCAGGTTGCGGGTGAGCGACGCGGCGCGCTCGAACTCCGCATGGGCTTCTTCGAGCCGGCCGAGCTTGAACAAAAAGTCGGCGCGTACGCTGGGCAGCAGATGGTAGTTTTTCATCAAGGGTTCGGCCAGCAGCGCATCGGCCACCTCCAGCCCCGTCGCCGGGCCGAAAGCCATCGCCAGCGCGACGGCGCGGTTGAGTTCCACCACCGGTGACGGCATGAGCTGCGCCAGCGCATCGTAAAGCGCGGCGATGCGATGCCAGTCGGTGTCGGCGCCCGTGGGCGCACGCGCATGGCACGCGGCAATCGCGGCCTGCAGCGCATACGGCCCCAGCGCACCGCCCAGCGCCTCGGCACGCGCCAGCGCCGCAAGGCCGCGGCGTATCAGGATGTGGTCCCAGCTTGCCCGGTTTTGCTCCAGCAGCAAGATGGGCTCACCCGAAGGCCCGGTGCGCGCCCTGGCGCGCGAGGCCTGGATTTCCATCAGCGCCACCAGGCCGTGAACCTCAGGCTCCTGCGTCGCGAGTTCGGCCAGCACGCGCCCCAGTCGCAAGGCCTGGTCGCACAGCGCGGGCCGCATCCAGTCGCCGCCCGAAGTGGCTGAGTAGCCTTCATTGAAGATCAGGTAAATAACTTCCAGCACCGAAGCCAGCCGGGCGCCGCGCTCTTCAGGGCCAGGCACTTCAAAGGGCACGCGCGCCTCGGCCAGGGTGCGCTTGGCACGCACGATGCGCTGGGCCACCGTGGGCTCAGGCACCAGGAAGGCGCGCGCGATCTCGTCGGTGCTCAGGCCGCCCAGCAGCCGCAGCGTGAGCGCAATGCGCGCCTCGGTGGACAGCACCGGGTGACAGGCGGTGAAGATCAGGCGCAACAGGTCGTCGCCGTAGTCGTCGGCGCCGTCGTCGCCAGAGCCGGGATCGTCTACATCGGCGAAAGCCATTTCCTGCTCCAGCTCGAGTTCATGGCCCAGCTCTTCATGCTTGAGCGCCAGCAGCTTGCGCCGCCGCAGGTAGTCGATGGCCCGGTGCTTGGCGACGGCCATAAGCCAGGCGCCCGGGTTGTCCGGCACGCCGATCTTCGGCCAGCGCTCCAGCGCCGTGACCAGCGCGTCCTGCGCGATCTCTTCGGCCAGGCCCACCTCCTGCACCATGCGTGCAACCTTGGCGATGACCTTGGCCGACTCGATGCGCCAGACGGCGTCGATGGCGCGATGGGTTTCATGCGTCGCCATGCGGCTTCAGGCGCCCTTGCCTTTTGCGCTCTTCCCGCTCGGCGCTTGTTGCATCTCGACGAAACCGGCGGCAGCCTCCTGTACGTCAGGCGGAAAGTCAGACATCTCCTGCACCTGCCGCACTTCGATGATTTCGTTCTCGCCGCCCGGGCAGCGCGTTGCCCACTTGATGGCTTCCTCGCGCGAGGCCACGTTGATCATCCAGTAGCCGCCCAGCACTTCACGGGCTTCGGCAAAAGGGCCGTCCTTGACATGGGCCTTGCCACCGGGAAAGGTTACGCGGGCGCCCATGGAGGGTGGGTGCAGGCCGTCCAGCGCGAGCAGCACGCCGGCTTTTTGCAGCTCCTCGTTGTATTTCATCATCGCGGCGACGGCGTCGGCGCTGGGCATGGTGCCTGCGTCGGCAGTTTCGTAGCCTTTGGGGATCATCAGCATCATGAATCGCATTTGAATACTCCTTGAGTGTGGGGCGGGTGAGCCGGGCTTACTTTTCTGCAGCAGCCTTCAGGTCGGCCAGGCCTGCTTCGAAATCCTTGCCCACCATCTTGTCCATATCGAAGAAGACATGCATGACCCTGGCCATCAGGGGCGCGGGGCCCGCCATCTCCCAGCTCACGACGCTGCCACCGGCTTGCGGCTGGATGGTAAAAACCACCTTGTTATGGGCCTCAAAAGGCTTGCTGAAGTTCAGGTCTATCCTGACGAGCGAAAACGGTACGGACTCGGTGATCAGCATGTCACCCGTGCCGACTTCCTTGCTTTCCCAGGCGTAGGCCGAGTCCTTGCCGGTGGCCGGACCGCTGAAGCTGCGCTTCATGGCCGCGTCCTTTTTCTCCCAGGGCGACCAGGCGGCCCACTGTTTGTAGTCATTGATCAGCGGGAAGATTTTCTCGGGCGGCGCCTGGATGGTGGTCTGGCGTTGTACGCGGAAGGTGTCTGGCTTGTTGGAGGCCAGTATCAGCACGGCCACGATGAAAACCACGATGGCGACGGCCGCAATGATGGCGATGGTCTTGAACATGTTTGTATCCCTTTAAGTTGGTGTTTGTTCACTTCGTAAATGGTCGAGCGCCGGATTCACAGGCCCTTTCCGGCCTCCAAAAAGCGTCTGCTCACCGGTACGACGAACGAAAAACCCGAAATCGACAGGCCGGGTCGAAAAATTTCAATTATTTTTTGACCCAAGCCAAGAACGCTAGGCCTGTGCGAAATCGGCAGCTTCATACAACAGCCGGATTTCCACCTCAACCTCTTCCGTATCGCGAAACGGGAAGGGATAGGCCAAGGCCCAGTCCACCGCAGCCTGCAGCGAACGCGCCTGGATGATCCAGAAACCGGCCAGCAATTCCTTGGCTTCGGCGAAGGGCCCGTCCATCACGCTGGGTTTGCCCCGGGTGAACTTCATGCGCGACGCGCTGGCGCTGGGCTTGAGCCCTTCACCCATGAGCAGCACGCCAGCCTTGACGGCTTCGTCGTTGTGTTGGGCCATGCGCCCCAGCCACTGGCTGTCGGGCACGATGCCGGCTTCGGCGCGGTCATTGGCCTTGAGCAAAATCATGAAGCGGCGGAACCCCTCGGGCAGCGGCGGCGCGCCTTCCCCGGCGACGCCGCGCAGGCCGCCGGGGCAACCGCCCTCGCGGATTTCCAGCGAGGTGTTGCCATCCGCATCCTCTTGAGGCCAGCGTTTAAGCCATTCCAGTGCGTCACCCCTGGAAGCCGCCTCAATCATGGTGAAACCGGCGATCAGCTCTTTGGCTTCGGTGAAGGGGCCATCGATGACCGTGGGCTTGCCACCGGAAAACCGGATGAGCGCGCCCTTTGAGCTTGCCTGCAGGCCCTCGCCGCCCAGCAGCATGCCGGCCTTGGCCAGTTCTTCGTTGTAGGCGCCCATGGCGGCCAGCAGTGCGGGGCTGGGCAGCTCGCCGGCTTCAGTGCTCGCGTCGGATTTGCGCAGGATCATGTATTGCATGCGTGAAGTCTCCTTGGAACCCGGTTTTTACCTCAAACACGGGCCCGGCAGCCAGGCGCCCGCTTTCAGGACTTCGCGGCAGTCTGTGCTTCGACCTGCTGGCGCAAGCGCTCTTCGGCTTCGCGAAGTTCAGGCGTGAATTCGGCGCCGAAGTCTTCAGCCGAAAACACCTGGCGGATTTCGATTTCGGCCTCGCTCTCAGGCGGCAAGGGGCAGCGTTTGATCCACTCAATCGCCTCTTCTTTCGACGAGACTTGCAGCATCCAGAAACCGGCGACCAACTCTTTGGTTTCGGGGAAAGGCCCGTCGATCACGGTGCGCTTGCTGCCGGAAAACCTGACGCGCGCGCCTTTGGCGCTGGGGTGCAAGCCTTCGCCCGCCAGCATCACGCCAGCCTTGACCAGCGATTCGTTGAACTTGCCCATGTCGGCCAGCAGTTGTTCGCTGGGCATTTCGCCGGCTTCGCTGTGTTTGTCGGCTTTGATGAGGACCATGAATTTCATTTCGGACTCCTTGGTGTTGCGTTAGGTTTGCGTTGGGAGCGGAGAGCCCGGACAACCCGGGCAGAAAAATCCTGCTCTTACCGGTACGACGAACGGAAAGCGCGAAATCGACAACGCGGGACCATTTTTTTCAGGTTTTTTTGTAACGACGGCCGAAAAGGCCTGGTACCTGGCTCAGGTCAGCAGGGTCACTGCTGCCGAAAAGCTGAAAAAAGCCAGCACCGTCGACAACAGGATGATGCGCGCGATGCGGCCGTTGTCCGCGCCAAAGCGCTCGGCCAGCAGCGCCACATTGCTGGCGCTGGGCAACGCCGCCACCAGTACGATGACCGTGAGTGCGAAGGGTTGCAGCGGCACGCCCACAGCGATGGCACCCAACCCGACGAGGCCCACCAATACCGGGTGCACCACCAGTTTGATGAGCGCAACCGGCACATACTCCTTCAGGGGTGTGGCAGCCGTACTGTTCATCTGCGAGCGCGCCAGCACCGCGCCAATGGTGAACAGCGCCACAGGCGAGGCCGCATCGGCCAGCAGCCCGACGGTCTGCATCACCGGCCCTGGCAACATCACACCCAGCCCGGACGATAGCGCGCCCAGCACAATCGCCCACGGCATGGGATTGAGCGCCACGCCCTTGAGCGCTTTTTGCGCAGCAACCTCTGCGCCATGAATGTCGGCCGAGTCCAGCCGCGACAGCGCGATGCACAGCGAGCTTGTCACGAGCAAGTCAACCAGGATGGTGACGATGGCCGGGCCGGCGGCCTGAGCGCCCAGCAGTGCCACCAGCAGCGGCACGCCCATGAAGCCCGTATTGGGGAAAGCCGCCACCAGCGCACCGAAAGACGCATCGTTCCAGGCAATACGGCCCTTGCGCGTGAGCATCACGGTGAAAGCCACCATCAGCAACGCGCACACCAGGTAGACCGCCACCAGGCTCGCGTCCAGCAGCTGCGCAATCGGCGTGCCGGCGCCAAAGCGGTACAGCATGCAGGGCAATGCGAAATACAACACGAAGGTATTGAGGCCAGGAATGGCCAGCTGCGGGAGCAGGCCCCGGCGTGCAGCAAGGTAGCCGCACAGCACCAGGGCGAAAAAAGGGAAAGTGACGAAAAGAATGCGGAGCACGGCACTGATTGTCGCCCACGCCCTTGCGTGCGAGTGAGCAGCACGGTCCCGCTTGCACATCGATTGAGCATAAAAAATAGCTGCGGCGCAGGCAGCGCCTGCGCGAGCAGCTATGTTTTTAATAGCAAAAAATGGTTGGCCAGCGGGTCCGCGTCAGGTGATACCGATCTGACCCAGCCAGCCTGCCGCCGAGCGCCTAGCTCCCCCGGCGGCGTTGCCCTTTAAAAGCTGTGCGCAATGCCCGCGTAAATGGTTCTTTGCCCCTGGTTGACATTCGGATTTCCCGAGATGCCCCCGTCCACCCCGAAGTTGGCACCACTGGAGTTGCTGACGCTGCCGAATGATGCGTACAGCAACGTGCGCTTGGACATGCTGTAGTCCGCACCCACCATGCCCAGCGTGGCCTTGCCGGCCACCCGGTCAGACTTCACGTGGAAGACCGAACCGATCAGCGTGAGCGCTGGCGTCACATCGTAACGAACGCCAACCCAGGCATGCTTGAGCTTGGACGCGGCTGTGAGGGCCGCGTCGGGTGCGGTGATGTAGTCGTAGGCCGCATAGAGCTTGGCCGGGCCGAACTTGTATGTGCCGCCTATGATGGTTTCCTTGGAGGTGCTGAAAACATCCGTGAAGGTGGCGGCAGCATTACGGCGCTCTGAATAGATGGCGCGCAGCATCAGGTCCTGGTTCGCATAGGTCATCGATATGCCCTCGCCGCGGTTGGCCTTGCTGTTTCCAGCCTGTTCGCCAAACGAGATTTGCCCGGTGGCGCTGAAGCCGCCCATATCAGGCGTTGAATACTCGACCACGTTGCTGGCACCGGGCCAGCTGCGGCCCCTGACCAGGGTGGCGCTGCCCACCCACTGTTGGCCGGTCGGGTCCAGGTCCCACACGTCGTTGCTGATGAACAGGTTCTTGCCAAGACGGAAGCTGCCCCAGCTGGCGTTGGACAGACCGACATAGGCGCGGCGGTTGAACAATGCCGAGCCGACCGAGCCGTTTTTCAGTTCAAACCCGCTTTCGAGAAGGAAGTTGGCCGCCAGCCCGCCGCCCAGGTCTTCCTTGCCCTTCATGCCCCACATGCTGGTGCCCCACTGGTTGCTGGCCACCATGGTTTTGGAGAAGCTGGCATTGGCCACCGGGTCATACACATGGTCGATATACGCCAGGCCTGATACGGCACGTCCGTACATGGTGACACTGGACTGGGCCGAGGCCAACTGTGGCGCCAGCGCGGCCGCGCAGGCCACACCGAGGTACACACTACGGAAAGCAGCTTTCATGATTTGTCTCTCTTTGCTATGGTTAGGTTGAGTCAGTTAAAAAGTCCGGATATGCCCATCCGCCGGCATGGCTGCCCAGAGCGAACCCGGTTCGGGCGGGGAAAATCTGCGGCGAGCTTCATCGTGCTTTTCAGGGCTCGGTAGCTGGCAGCGCCGCATGGCGTTTTGGCCGTATGGATGTCTGTTCATGGCGGTCAGCCGACAGGCAAGGCGCGGTCCAGATGCACATAACCGCCATCGGGATGAATCCACTGGCCCGTCGTGTGTGAGGCGCGATCGGACAGCAGGAACACCACCGTGTCGGCAATTTCGCGGTCGGTCGTCATGCGCTGACCCAGGGGGATCCGGGCCGTGATGTCGGCCAGCGCCGCTGCCGGGTCGGCAAAGGTCTTAAGCCACGTTTCATAGAGCGGCGTCATGACTTCGGCCGGCAGCACCGCATTGACCCGCACGCCATGTGGCGCCAGGGCGGCAGCCCATTCGCGTGTCAGCCCCAGCTGGGCCGCCTTGGCCGCGACGTAGCCGCTGGTGTTGCCCTGCCCGGTGAGCGCCGTCTTGGAGGAAATGTTGACGATGGCGCCGCGCCTGGCCTTTAGCTGGTCCAGGCACAGGTGCGCCATCAGGTAGTAATGCATCAGGTTGGACTGCAGCGAGCGCTCGAAGGCCTCGGGGCCGGCCTCCAGGCCGACGCTGTCGTTGACGCCGGCGTTGTTGACCAGCGCATCAATGCCGCCGAATTCGGCCACGGCACCCTGCACCGCGGTCCGGCAGGCCGATTCGCTTTCAAGGTCGAGCTGGAAAAACCCGTGGCGTGCACCGAGCTCCCGCAAGGCCGCGGAAAATTCCGGCAACAAGGGGCTGCGGCCGAAGATCACCGGCACGGCGCCCTCCCGCGCCAGCTGCAGGCTGATGGCCCCGCCAATTCCGGCGCCCCCGCCGGTGACAATGACAATCTTGTTTTGAAGGTGCAAATTCATCAAGGGCTCCGGTGTCAGATGTTGGTTATGGTCAGGCTCAGCCGAGGGTGTGTAGCGGCCATCAGCCCTTGAAGGCGTACTGCGCCAGCGACTCGCGCTTCATCTCAATCGAATAACCTGGCCGTTGCGGCGGCATGTAGGCGGCATGGCGAATCACGCAGGGGTCCACGAAATGCTCGTGCAGGTGGTCCACGTATTCGATCACCCGGCCTTCCTTGGTACCGGCGATGCAGAGGTAATCGATCATCGACAGGTGCTGCACGTATTCGCACAAGCCGACCCCGCCGGCATGCGGACAAACCTTGAGCCCATATTTGGCCGCCATCAACATCACGGCCAGCACCTCGTTGACCCCGCCCAGGCGGCAGGCGTCGATCTGCACCACGTCAATGGCGCCCTGCATGATGAGCTGCTTGAACATGACGCGGTTCTGGCACATCTCGCCGGTGGCGACCTGCATGTCGCCCTTCACCGCCTCGCGGATGCGGCGGTGACCCTCGATGTCGTCGGGGCTGGTCGGCTCTTCGATGAACCAGGGCTTGGCAAAGCCCAGGTGGCCCAGCCACTCAATCGCCTCGTTGACATCCCACACCTGGTTGGCGTCGATCATCAGGGTGCGGTCGGGGCCGAGCACCTCGCGGGCGACGCGCACCCGCCGGATGTCGTCCTGCAGGTCGCGGCCCACCTTGAGCTTGATGTGCGAAAAGCCGGCGTCCACCGCCTCCTGGGCCAGGCGCCTGAGCTTTTCGTCGTCATAGCCCAGCCAGCCGGCGGAAGTGGTGTAGCAGGCGTAGCCTTCCTGCTCGAGCGTCTTCAGGCGCGCGTCCTTGCCGGCGGCCTGGCGCGTCAACAGCGCCAGCGCTTCGGCCGGCGTGATGCAGTCGGTGATGTAGCGGAAGTCGATCAGCCTGACGATCTCTTCCGGGCTCATGCGGGCCACCAGCTTCCACACCGGCACGCCCTCCTGCTTGGCCCACAGGTCCCACACGGCATTGACCACGGCGGCAGTCGCCAGGTGGATCGCGCCCTTGTCGGGGCCGATCCATCGCAGCTGGCTGTCCGAGGTGATGTAACGCCAGAAGCGGCCCATGTCTTCGGTCACCCAGTCCATGTCGAGACCGACCACCAGGTGGCGCATGGCTTCGATGGCGGCACAGCAGATTTCATTGCCGCGGCCGATGGTGAAGGTCAGGCCATGGCCTTCAAGCCCCGGCTCACCGGTTTCCAGCACCACATAGGCGGCCGAATAGTCCGGGTCCGGATTCATCGCGTCCGAGCCGTCGAGATGCCGCGACGTGGGAAAGCGCACATCGACGACACGCATGGATTGGATAGTGCTCATGAAGGATTGCCTGGGGATTGCTGTTTGCCTGGTGAAGAAGCGCTTCAGCGCGTGGTAGCCCTGAGGCCGCCGCACCCATCAGTCATACAGAACCGCAGCGATCTTGGGATCATTGATGGTGGTCTTGTCGTAGTAGTAAAAGCCGGTGTCGATGACCTTGGGCAGCTTTTCGCCCTTGAGGGACTTGACCGCCGCCTCCACCGTCTTGTAGCCAATGCCGACCGGGTTCTGGGTAATGGCGCCGGCCATTGAGCCGTCCATGATGGCGGCCTTTTGCTGCTTGCCGGAGTCGTAGCCGATGATCACCACCTTGCGCTTCATCTCCCTGGCGCCATTCAGTGCACCGATGGCCGAGCCTTCGTTGGCGCCGAAAATTCCCTTGAGGTTAGGGTTGGCCTGCAGGATGGACTTGGTGATCTCGGTCGATTTGAGCTGGTCGCCGCCGCCGTACTGCACGCTGACGATCTTGATGTTGGGATAGGTTGACTTGATACGGTTGACAAATCCGTCGGTGCGATCGATGCCGGTGCGGCTGGTCTGGTCATGCACCACGAGGGCGACATCGCCGCTTTTACCGATCAGCTCGGCCATCTTGTCGGCGGCGAGGGCTGCGGCGGCCACGTTGTTGGTGGTGGTCGTGGTCACCGGAATATCGCTGTCCACGCCCGAGTCAAATGCGATGACCGGGATCTTGGCGGCCTGGGCCTTTTTCAGCAGCGGGATCGATGCCTTGCTGTCCAGCGCGGCAAAGCCGATGGCCGACGGCTTTTTGGCCAGCGCCGCCGCGAACATGTCGATCTGCTTGTCCACCATGCTCTCGCTCTCGGGGCCTTCGAAGGTCACCTTGACCTTGTAGTCCTTGCCGGCCTGCTCGGCGCCGGCCTTGACGGCTTGCCAGAACTGGTGCTGAAAGCCCTTGGAGATCATGGGAATGTAGATCTCGTCGGCAGCCAGCGCCGTCGTGCTCAAGGTAGAAGCCAGGCCAAGGCCCAGTGCGAGGCTCAAAAGTGTGCGTTTCAAAATCATGTTTGTCTCCGATCGTTATGGGGTTTGCTATGGGGTATCAAAAATCAGACGTTGGCATGGGTGGGATTTGGGCTTCTCTTTGATAAAAACTGCACTTGCTTTCATTTACTTGCGCTTTCGCAAAATATCGGCATACACCGCCACGATGATGATCAGGCCCGTCACCACCGTCTGCCACTCCTGTGCCACCGACATGATGCGCAGCCCGTTGGTCAGCACACTCATGATGAAGGCGCCGATGATGGTGCCCAGAATCGTGCCGGCCCCGCCGCTGAGCGAAGTGCCTCCGATCACGACGGCGGCAATCGCATCCAGCTCGTAGCCCTGGCCCAGCGCCGGCTGCGCGGAATTCAGGCGCGAAGCGATGAGCAGCCCGGCCACGCCGCAAATCGCGCCGCTGAGCGTGTAGACAATGATCTTCCAGCGGTCCACATTCACGCCCGACAGGCGTACCGCCTCTTCGTTGCTGCCCAGTGCGAAGGTGTAGGTCCCCAGCACTGTCTTGTTCAGGATCAGGCTGGATACCACCGCCACCACAAACAGGATCAGCACCGCATTGGGGATGGGCAGATCGGGCAGGAAATAACCGATCAACGACTCCTGGGAAATGACCGAGAACTCCGGCGTGTCGTTGAAATAGATTGGCTTGGATTGGGTGATGACCAGCGACAGGCCTTTGAGCATGAGCATCATGCCCAGCGTGGCAATGAACGGCGGGATCTTCAGCTTGGCAATCAGCATGCCCGAGGTGAAGCCAGAGAACGCACCGAAGAAAATGGCAGCCAGCACGCCCAGGTAGAAGGGCAGGCCCCAATAGGTCAGCACCACCCCGGCCATGACGGCGCAAAAGGTCATCAAGGTGCCCACCGACAGGTCGATGCCCGAGGTGATGATGACAAAGGTGCAGGCGATGGCCAGCACGCCGTTAACCGCAGTGGCCTGCAAAATGCCCACCATGTTGTCGGTCTGCATGAAGCTGGACGAGGCCATGCTGAAGAAAATCAGCAACCCCAGCAAGCTGGCAAATGCCAACAGCTTTTGACGGGTGTTGCTGCTAAAAGCTGCAGTTTTGAAACCTTGCAGCAACTTGGAGACGGTCATGGGTGATGGTTCCGGCGTTTTTTTAAAAAGCAGCAGCGGCAACCATGCCGGAAACGGCAGCCGGGGCTTCGCGCTGGGTGGCGAGCTGCATGATTTTTTCCTGGGTCGCGTCCCGTGCGACCAGCTCGCCGGTGATGCGGCCCTCGCACATCACCACGATGCGGTGGCTCAGCCGCAGCACCTCGGGCAGTTCGGAGGAGATCATCACGATGGCACGGCCCTGGGCCGCCAGCGCATTGAGCAGCTTGTAGATTTCGCTCTTGGCGCCCACGTCAATGCCGCGCGTAGGCTCGTCAAAAAACAGGATCTCGCAGTCGCGCACCAGCCATTTGGCGACGACGATTTTTTGCTGGTTACCCCCCGACAGCAGCGCCACTTTCTGCAGCGCGCTTGGGGTCTTGATGCCCAGTTGCGCGATCAGCTTCGCAGCCGTGTCCTGTATGGCAGCGGGCCTGAGAAGGAACCCGAAGCTCAAGAACCGCCGCAAGCTCGACAGCACAATGTTGGTCTGCACATCCATGCCGGTGGCCAGACCGAAGTGCTTGCGGTCTTCCGACAGGTAGCCGATGCCGTGCTCAACCGCGTCGGCCGGGCTATGCACCCCGACCTGGCGGCCCCTGACCCAGATCTCCCCTGAATCCCTTTTGTCGGCGCCGAACACGGCACGCGCCACTTCGGTCCGGCCCGCTCCCATCAGGCCGGCAAACCCGAGGATTTCGCCCTTGCGCACGGTGAAGCTGACATCCTTGATCGTACGGCCGCGATTAAGCCCGCGCACCTCCAGCACGGTCTCCCGGCCCTGATCGGTTGCCGGCGGCCTCTCGTCTTCAAGCAGGGCGCGCCCGACCATCATGCCGATGATGGTGTCCATGCTGGTGGTGGCAGTCGGCACGGTGCCGATGTACTGGCCGTCGCGCATCACTGTCACGCGGTCCGAGATGCGCTTGAGCTCGTCCATCTTGTGCGAGATGTACACGATGCCAACGCCGTGGCGCTTGAGCTGGCCGATGATGCGGAACAAGTCGTCGATTTCGGCATTGTTCAGCGCGGCAGTGGGCTCATCCATGATCAGCACGCGCGAGTCAAATGACAGCGCCTTGGCGATCTCGACCATTTGCTGGCGCGCCACCGTCAGGTCGCAAACCAGCGTGTGCGGTTCCAGGTTCAGGTTCAGGCGGTCGAAAATCGCTTTCGTGTCGCGGGCCATCTTCTCGGTATCGATGAACAGCCCAAGCCGCCCGAGCGGCTCGCGTCCGATGAAGATGTTCTGCGCCACGCTCAGATGGCTCATCAGGTTGAGTTCCTGGTGGATGATGCCGATGCCCAGCGCCTGCGCAGCGCGCGGGCTGGCAATCTCGACCGCCTGACCGTCGATGCTGATCTCGCCCGCATCCTTCTGGTAGACCCCGGCCAGCACTTTCATCAGGGTCGATTTCCCGGCGCCGTTCTCGCCCATCAGCGCATGCACCTCGCCTGCGGCAACCTCAAGCCTGGCGTTGTGCAACGCGCGCACTCCCGGAAAGGATTTGCACAGGTTGCTGATGCTCACAAGAGGTGTCATGGGCGGTTCCGGACAGGCGCGGTGCTCGCTCAGATCGGCGCGATGTCGTTGACCGTGGCCAGACGGCCCATCGACTGGCCCGGAGTGCGCCCCAACCAGGCGCTGCAGCAACGCCCGGAATCACCCGGGGCCAGGCAAACCGGCGTACGGGCCTGGCCGACGCCTTGGGCGGCCGCGCAGATCGATACTGTTTTTCCTTCCAAACTTCCTGGGTGCATGACAAAAAACCTTTTTGCGTTGAAGGAACCGTTCAATGAGGCGAAGGCACCAAAATCAGGAAACTTATTGTTACAAATGGTTCATTGATGAACAATCTATTCACTTATGGATCGAAGCGGTGTGAATCATAGAAATTTGCTCATCTTTCCAAGCTCCGGACTTTCCCTAAGTCAGGATTTAATTTATTGATGAACATTAAGTGCAAAAGTAAATAAATCCAAAACAATGAAGGCGAAAGTCTTCGCGAGCGCCGCGTGCCATATCAAGAGCGCTGCGTTACATATCAAAATTGCAATGCCTTCGACCTCACCCACCCTGCCGCCATGACACAAAAATATTCCGTTCTCCCGACGAATGACCAGAACACGAACGACGCCGGCGCCACCGCACCCCCGCCTCTTGCCGACGACCGCTACCGGGCACCGGCGCTTGATAAGGGCCTTGACATCCTTGAGTTGCTGGCTCGCCAGCCGCAGGGCCTGACGCGCGCGGAGATCGTCAAGGAAATGGACCGCAACGCGAGCGAGATCTACCGCATGCTGGAGCGGTTGGTGGCACGGCAATATGTCATGCGTTCGCTCTCGGGCGACCGCTATTCGCTGAGCCTGAAACTCTTCACGCTGGCGCACATGCATCCACCGCTCAACCGGCTGGTGACCCAGGCCATTCCCATCATGGAGGCCTTTGCGCACAAGGCTGAGCAGGCCTGCCACATGGGCGTTTACGACCAGGGCAATGTGCTGATCACCGCGCAGGTCAACGGCCCCGGCACCTGGAGCATGACGATCCGCGTGGGCGTGCATGTCGGGCTGGTCGATACCGCCTCGGGCCGGGTGTTGCTGGCTTTCGCAGATGCCAGCCAGGCTCAGCAAATGCTGGCCCAGCACACCGCACTCGAAGGCGAAGTGCCGATCGGGTCCGATGCATTGGCTGCCGCCCTCGGTGTCATCCGGGAGCAAGGCTATTTCGAGCGCGACAGCCTGCAGTCTTTCGGCGTGGCCGATATCTCCTGCCCCATCTTCGGGCCCGACCACAGCGCCCTGGCCGCGTTGACCTGCCCTTACGTGCGGCGCATAGACCGCCACGTCGGCCCCGACCAGAAAACCGTGCGCCTGCTACTGCAGCAGGCAGCCCAGGCACTGTCGTTGACGCAAGGTGGGTTCGCCCCGGCGAGCCGGAACGCATGAAGCCGTGCTTGCTCGTATGCTATTGATTCGATAGCTGCTTGCGCAGACCAGCATTGCGCCGCAAGCATTTATTGCTTGAATCCGGGGCTTGGGGTGGTTCCGTGCGGGCGCGGTCTTTTTTCATCCAGCCAAAGCGCCCGGCATGAAACCGGCAGCCTGGGCCAAGCCACGTTGCCTGCCCCAAAGGGGGCAGCCGCTATGATTTGCCGTTCACCGGCAGTACCTGACAAGGCCGGTCCCGCGCATTTTTCCCCTGGAACCGATTCTTTTCATGACCCACGGCCTGAACCTCGCCCAACAAGAAGCCGTGAACTACCTGCATGGTCCCTGCCTGGTACTGGCGGGCGCAGGTTCCGGCAAGACGCGGGTTATCACGCACAAGATAGGCCGGCTGATCCAGTCCGGCCTCAAGCCCGAACAGATTGCCGCGATCACCTTCACCAACAAAGCCGCCGCCGAAATGCGCGAGCGGGCCAAGGCGCTGATCGGCAAAAGCGCCAAAGGCGTGCTGGTCTGTACCTTCCACGCGCTGGGCGTGCGCATGCTGCGCCAGGACGGCGCGGCGCTGGGCCTCAAACCCCAGTTCTCGATTCTCGACAGCGACGACGTGACCAGCATCATCAAGGACGCCGGCGGCAGCACCGATGCGGCCACGGCGCGGCAATGGCAATGGACCATCAGCCTGTGGAAGAACATGGGCCTCAACGCAGCCGAAGCCCTGGCGCAGGCCAATGGCGACGAAGAGCGCGCCATTGCCCGCGTCATGGCGCACTACGAAGAGCGCCTGACCGCCTACCAGAGCGTCGACTTCGACGACCTGGTCGGCCTGCCGCTCAAGCTGCTGCGCGAGCACGACAACGTGCGCGAAAAATGGCAGCAATCGCTGGGCCATGTGCTGGTCGACGAATATCAGGACACCAACGCCACGCAGTACGAGATGCTCAAGCTGCTCGTCGGCCCGCGCGGCCGCTTCACCGCGGTGGGCGACGATGACCAGTCGATTTACGGCTGGCGCGGTGCCACGCTGGACAACCTGAAAAAGCTGCCGCAGGACTATCCCAACCTCAAGGTTGTGAAGCTCGAGCAGAACTACCGCTCCACCAGCGCCATCCTGCGCGCGGCCAACAACGTGATCGGCCCCAACCCCAAGCTGTTTCCCAAGACGCTGTTCAGCGAGCTCGGCGAAGGCGAGCCGGTGCGCGTGATCGATTGCGACAGCGAAGAGCACGAAGCCGAGCGCGTGGTGGCCCGCATCCAGAGCCTGCGCGCCGAAGGCAGCTTGCAGGCAGAAGGCGGGCAGTACAAGGAGTGGAAAGATTTTTGCGTGCTGTACCGTGCCAACCACCTGGCCAAGCCTTTCGAGAAGGCCTTTCGCAAAGCCAACATTCCGTACAAGGTCTCGGGCGGTCAAAGTTTTTTTGACCGTGCCGAAATCAAGGACCTGTGCTGCTGGATGCGGCTGCTGGTCAACAACAATGACGACCCGGCATTCATGCGCGCGGTGACCACACCCAAGCGCGGCATCGGCCACACCACGCTGGGCGCACTCGGCACCTTCGCGAGCCAGTCAAAGCAAAGCCTGTTTGAGGCACTCTTCAGTAACTCGCTGGGCTCGGTGCTGCCGGCCAAGGCGGTGGGCTCGCTGCACGAGTTTGGCCGCTACCTCAACGATCTTGAGTACCGCGCCAAGCGCACTGTGGGTGCGGAAGACGCGCGCGTTTTCCTGAACGACTGGCTCAAGGAAATCGACTACGAGAAGCACCTCTACGACGGCGAAGACAGCGAAAAACTCGCAGCCGCGCGCTGGACCAACGTGATGGATTTTTGCGACTGGGTGGCCCAGCGCTGCGGCGGGCAGATCGATGACGCCTCAGGCGCCGTGGTGGCCGCCGAAACCAAAACCATGCTCGAAGTGGTGCAAACCATTGCGCTGCTCTCCACCATCAGCGAACGCGAAGGCGACCAGAACGTGGTGACGCTCTCTACCCTGCATGCCGCCAAGGGCCTGGAGTGGCCGCACGTGGTGCTGGCCGGCGTGAACGAAGGCCTGCTGCCCTTCAAGCTGGAAGACGATGACGGAGTCAATACCGACAGCATCGCGTTGCGCCTGCAGGAAGAGCGCCGCCTGATGTATGTGGGCATCACCCGCGCGCAGCGCACGCTGGCTGTGAACTGGCTGCGCAAACGCAAGAAGGGCCGCGACATGATTCCCGGCGCACCCAGCCGCTTCATCGCCGAGATGGCACTGGACAAAGCCACGGTGAAAGAAGACCCGCGAGAAAAGCTCAAGGCCTTGCGCGCGGAATTTGCGAAGAAGTCAGCGGACGGGATTGCGGCGGCAGCAGCGGCGGCAGAGACGCGCTAGCGCAGCCCTGTTCCGTGGTTAACGGCGCGAGATCAGGTGCCGGGCCGCATGAAGGCGTTTTCAGTGCTGTGGTTACAAACAGTTTCAGGCCGCGGGTTTTTACCGGTGCTTTACCTGATTGAGATCTATTCATGAGATAGTGCGCAAGCTCCACGGCCTGCGCGTTGCATCAACCCCGCACTCGCGTGCCCGAGTTTTCCGTTTCACCCCCTGCACTGCAGCCTTGGCCGCTCCGTCCGCCTTGCTGCGTTGCTACAGCCCGTACTGCACGGCCAGGCCGTGCACTCACTTGTTCATGACTTTGCTTTTTCTTCGACCCGCTCTTTTTTTAATCGCCGCTTGCGCAGTATCCGCTAGCGCTACGGCCCAAACGAAACCTGACGCCACGTGCCCGGCCGCCACGGAGATGAAAGCCGCGCAACTCCATGGCCTGTGGGCCGTGCGCTTTGACCGCCCACCTGCCGGCTTGCCGGCCCGCGCCACCATGCTGCTGGAACGGCATGCCGAATTCGCCGAAAGCCTGGCCGGCATCGTGAGCCGCGATCTGGGGCCGGCCGCCGGTTCCAAAGCCATTGCCGGACATGCGGCCAAGGCAGCACTGGCCGGTGACCTGGAGGGCGGCATGTTGCTGCTCGACGAGTCCTCCGACAATGTCAGCATCACCGGCACCTGGAACGGCGAAATGGTCGAAGGTTCTTGCGGCAAGGCCTTCAAGGGCACCTGGAAAGACACCAGCAGCAGCGCCCCGGACAATGCACCCGATGTGCCTTTTACGCTGACCCGGCTGCCCTGAACAGCGCAATTTTCAAGACCGACCATGCCACTGAAATCTCTCAATCCTGCTGCTGCATCGCTTTGCACGGTGCTTCCGGCCCTCCTGGGTCTTGGCACCACGGCTGCGGCACATGCACAGGCCACGCTGGCAAACCGCCCATCCAGCACAGGCTGGCAAACCTGTCAGGCCATGAAGGGCGACCCTGCGGCGCAGCTCACCTGCTTCCAGCAATGGGCCGATGCGCAAACGCCCGCCAACACACCGGCGCCCAGCCTGACCACAGCGCCGGCCAATGTCCAGACCGGCCAGCCGGCCACCCCGGTGCTGCTGCTGCCATCACTGAACACCGAAGCGCCGGACGGCAAGCCGATCGGCTGCAAAAACACCAGGTACTCGGAACTGTCCCGCTTCTGGGAACTGCAGCGCGGCACCGACTGCGACACCTTCTCGCTGCGCGGTTACCGGCCAATCACGCTGGCCGTCTCCACCGCCGACAGCGTGAACACACAGCCCTCATCACCCTCCGCAGGGCATACCGCGCTGACCTCCGTGCCCTATATGCGCACTGAAAACAAAATCCAGCTGTCGGTGCGCACCAAGGTCGCCAAAGGCCTGCTGAAAAGCGGCGACAACGACGACGACGACCATGACTCGGTCTGGTTCGGCTACACGCAGCAAAGCTATTGGCAGCTGTTCAACGGCAGCATCTCGCGGCCGTTTCGCACCACCGACCACGAGCCCGAGGTGATCTACATCTACCCGCACCAGATTCCGCTGGCCGGTGGCTGGAACTACCGGCTCTCGGGCCTGGGGCTGGTGCACCAGTCCAATGGCCAGTCGCTGCCGCTATCACGCAGCTGGAACCGCGTCTACCTGATGGGCGCCGCCGAGAAAACACTGGGCCAGGACTCAGGCCTGATCCTGCAGGGGCGCATCTGGGACCGGCTCAAGGAGTCCTCGGGCAATGACGACAACCCCGGCATCGAAAACTATGTGGGCCGCGCAGAAGTCACGGGCAGCTGGCAGATCAACAAGGCCAACACCGTGGGCGTCACGCTGCGCCACTCGCTGCGCAAGGAAGCCCGCGGCTCGGCCCGGTTTGACTGGATGATGGCGCCGGCCTCGTCGCCCAACTACACCGGCCTGCGTTATCACGTGCAGCTTTTCAGCGGCTACGGTGACAGCCTTGTGGACTACAACCGAAAGCGCAATGTTCTGAGCATCGGCCTGAGCCTGGTGGACTGGTAGGCGCTGGAACGACATTCCGCGGCTTGC
The DNA here is from genome assembly GCF_056405795.1 of Polaromonas sp. P1_F1. Taxonomy (NCBI): domain Bacteria; kingdom Pseudomonadati; phylum Pseudomonadota; class Betaproteobacteria; order Burkholderiales; family Comamonadaceae; genus Polaromonas; species Polaromonas sp. P1_F1. The sequence continues at coordinate 107,203 of NZ_JBFUBJ010000008.1, read as the reverse complement.
TATGGTTTTTATAGCTGTTTGCGCTGGTATTTATTAGCCCCGGAGCGCTTTTCGCTTGAGGAATGGGGCGCAAACGTGTCTGCCAGGCGCATCCAGGCACCACGGCAACGGCGCGTCGGCTGATACCGCAACGCCCCCGCTTGCCGTAAGGTGGGGCGATGACTTTTGCCGAGCCCACCACCTTCACGCTGGCCTGCATCGTGGCCGGTGCGCTGCTGATTGCCATGACTCTGGGCGGCTCTTTCATTGCGCGGCTTCCGCTGAGCGCCGCCATGCTGTACCTCGGCGTCGGCCTGGCGGTCAGTCCCGTCGGGCTGGGGCTGCTCAAACTCGACGCCCTCAAGAACACGGTGCTGCTGGAGCGCCTCACGGAGGTGGCCGTGCTGATCTCACTGTTCACCGCCGGCATGAAGCTCGAGTTCCGCGTGCGGGATGGGCGCTGGCGCATTCCGGTGCAACTCGCAACCGTGTCGATGGTGGTCACCGTGGCCGCCATCACCGCACTGGGCGTTTATGTGCTGGATCTGCCCGTGGGCGCCGCTGTGCTGCTGGGCGCCATCCTCGCACCGACCGACCCGGTGCTGGCCTCCGACGTGCAGGTGGCCAACCCGGGCGACCGCGACCGCCTGCGTTTCGGTCTCACCGGTGAAGGCGGCCTGAACGACGGCACCGCATTTCCGTTTGTGATGCTTGGGCTGGGCCTGCTGGGCCTGCACGAACTCGGCGAAGGCGGCTGGCGCTGGTGGGCCGTCGATGTGCTGTGGGCCGTGGCCGGCGGCCTGGCCCTGGGCTGGCTGCTCGGCACGCTGGTGGGCCGCGCCATTCTTTACCTGCGCATGCGCCACCGCGAAGCGCTGGGCTCCGACGAATTCATCGCGCTGGGGCTCATCGGGTTGACGTACGGCCTGGCGCTGCTCTTTCACACCTACGGCTTCCTGGCGGTGTTTACGGCGGGCCTGGCGCTGCGCCGCATCGACGAGCCCGATGCGCGGCCCGCGCCCCAGGCTGCGGCCGCGCCCGACGAAACGCTGAGCCCCGATGACCAGGAAGCCTCGGGCGCGGAAGCGCCCGCCCACATGATGCGCGCAGTAGAGCGCTTTAACAGCCAGCTGGAAAGTTTTGTGGAAGTCGCCATCGTGCTGGCCGTGGGGGTGCTGGTCGCCACCACACGCTTTCGCCCTGAAGTGCTGTGGTTTATCCCGGCGCTGTTCCTGGTGATCCGGCCGGCGGCGGTTTTTATCGGACTGCTGGGAACGCCGGTCAGGGGTTCGCAGCGCCGCCTGATGGCCTGGTTCGGCATTCGCGGCATCGGCTCGCTGTATTACCTGCTCTACGCCATCAACCACCACCTCCCGCCCGCGCTCGCGCAGCGGCTGCTTTCCATCACGCTCGCGGTGGTCGTCGCCTCGGTGATTGCCCATGGCATTTCTGTCACGCCGCTGATGAAACGCTATGAGGCGCGCAAACCGGGCAAACGCCGCAGGCCCTGAACAAGCGGTCCGGCGGGCGTCCGCACAGCCTCACAGAATGTCACGTTATTGATAACGATAACGATTCTCATTTGTATAATCACACTTTGACCGATTAACAAAGACACAGGAGTCGTCGTGAAACCAGCAATCAAACCCGCCATCCTTGCCGCCCTGGTGGCCCTGCTTGCCGTGCCGGCCATGGCCCAGCCCGCAGCAACGGCAGCGGCTGGTACCGAGCCTGGCACAGTGGCGGCACCAGCCACCACGGCGGCCGCCGTGGCAAAGCATTATGCCCACCTGGTGCAATCAAACTATGACGACACGCTGGCCAGCACGCTCATCCTGCAAAAAGCGGTGCAGGCTTTTACCGACGCACCGTCGGACGATGGCCTCAAGGCGGCGCGCAAGGCCTGGCTGGACGCGCGCGAGTATTACGGCCAGACCGAGGCCTTCCGTTTTTACGGCGGCCCGATCGATGACAAGAACGGCCCCGAAGGCCGCATCAATGCCTGGCCCATGGACGAGTCCTATGTCGACTACGTGAAGGACGCGCCCAACGCCGGCATCATCAACAACCGCAAGGCCGTGATCAACAAAAAGCGGCTGGCCAGCCTGAACGAGCGCAACGGCGAAGAAAACATCGCCACCGGCTGGCACGCGATTGAATTTTTGCTGTGGGGCCAGGACCTGAGCACCACCGGCCCAGGCAACCGTTCGTTTGAAGATTTTGTGGACGGCAAGAAACCCAACGCCGACCGCCGCCGCCAATACCTCAAGGTGGTGACCGAACTGCTGGTCGATGACCTCGGAATCCTCACCAAAGCCTGGGCGCCCACGTCGACCTCCTACCGCGCGAAGTTCGAGCGCGGCGGCATGGAGTCGGTGCGCAAGATGTTTGTCGGCCTGGGCTCGCTTTCGCGCGGTGAACTCGCCGGTGAACGCCTCGAAGTCGCCCTGGCCAGCCAGGACCAGGAAGATGAGCACTCATGCTTTTCCGACAACACGCACCGCGATGTGGTGAACAACGCCAAAGGCATCCAGAACGCCTGGCTGGGCCAGTACAAGCGCGCCGACGGCACGACGCTGGCCGGCCCGTCGCTGCGTGACCTGGTGGCGGTGAAAAACCCGGCACTGGCAGACCGCACCAGCAAGCAGATCGCAGCATCCGTCGCCACCGCCGAAGGCATTCAGGCACCGTTTGACCGCGAAATCGTCGGCGCCAAAGACGCACCCGGCCGGCTGCGCGTGCAAAAAACCGTCGACAGCCTGGTGCAGCAAAGCAAGGACCTGGTGGAAGCCGCCAACGCCGCCGGCATCACCAAGCTGACCCTGGTCAAACCTTAAATGGCCGACGCTGCTTCGTCCCGGATGGTCGCGCGCCCTGCGCGTGTAGTGCTTGCCTGCATGGCCGCAGCGGGACTGGCAGGGCTGGCCTTCTGGGCGTCGGCAGGGCCGGGTGCGCAAGCCGGCACGGCGCCCGACGACGAGAAAACCGGCGGCGACACCACGGTGTTTGCCACCGGCCACAACGCGTTTTCATTTCCGCTGGCCAACCTGGGCGACGAGGAACGCACGCGTTTTGTCATCGGCAATTCTTTCTTCAAGCGCAACTGGGTGCAGGCGCCCTCCTCCACCACCGCGCGTGACGGCCTCGGCCCGCACTTCATCGCCCGCTCCTGTGGCGGCTGCCATGTGCAGGACGGGCGCGGCGCACCGCCCGACTTCAACCGCGGCCTGGCCGACCAGCCGGTCGGCCTGCTGCTGCGCCTGTCGGTGCCGGGCAAGGACGCGCACGGCGGGCCGCTGCCGGACCCGGTATACGGCGACCAGTTTTCCAATTTCGCGGTGCAGGGCGTGATGCCCGAGGGGCAGATATCCCTGCGCTACGACGTGGTGCGCGGCAAGTTCGCCGACGGCACACCCTACCAGCTGCAAAAGCCCCGCTACGGTTTCAGCAAACTCAACTACGGCCCGATGGCCAAAGATGTGATGGTGAGCCCGCGCATCGCGCCGCAGATGGCCGGCGTGGGTTTGCTCGAAGCGATTCCTGAAGCGGAAATCCTGCGCAATGCGCGCGAGCAGGCCGCCTCCGACAGTCCGGTGCGTGGCGTCGTCAACCAGGTGTGGGACGCGCCGACGCAGCAGATGCGCACAGGCCGCTTCGGCTGGAAGGCCAACGTCGCCACGCTGGCGCACCAGACCGCCGGCGCCTTCCTCGGCGACATGGGCATCACCTCGCCGGTCTTTCCGAAAGAGACATGCACGGCCGCCCAGAAAGACTGCCTGGCGGCGCCGCGCGGCGCACAGGGCAAGGCGAGCGAGATTGACGAAAAAACATTCAATGACGTGGTGTTTTATGAAACCACGCTGGCACCGGCGGCACGCCGCAATCCGCGCGATGCCCAGGTGGTGCGCGGCCAGAAACTGTTTGCCCAAGCGCAGTGTGCCGCCTGCCACCGCCCGAGCTACGTCACCGGCGAAAGCCCGTTTCCGCGGCTGGGCAGCAAGGCCGTGCAAGGCCAGACCATCTGGCCCTACACCGACCTGCTGCTGCACGACATGGGCGAAGGCCTGGCCGACGGCCGGCCCGACTTCCTGGCCGATGGCCGCCAGTGGCGCACGCCGCCGCTGTGGGGCATCGGCCTGGTGCCCGACGTGAACGGCCACAACCGTCTTCTGCACGACGGCCGCGCGCGCGGCGCGCTGGAAGCCGTGCTGTGGCACGACGGCGAAGCCAAAGCCAGCAAGGACAAAGTCCTGCGGATGAATGCGCAGGAACGCGCCGCGCTGGTGAAATTTCTCGAGTCGTTATGAGCCTCATGAATACGCTTCGCCCTCCATGCCGGCCTGCCCTGCTGGCTGTAGCTGGCGTGCTTTCCCTGCTGGCCTGCGGCGCCCTGCACGCGCAAACCGTCGCGCCCAACGTTGCCGTGCCGTTCTATACGGCGGGTGATTTCATGCGCGGCGTCTATCGCTTTTGGTACGCGCCGCAGGCCGCTGCGTTTGCCGAACAGGCCGGTGCCTTGCCGTCAGCGGTCTCTGCGGTGTGCGATGCGAATGCAGACACTGCCGCTGCCCGACTGGAGCAGGCCCGCGATCGCTGGAAAACCACCGCGCTCGCCTGGGACCGCTTGAGCGGCGTGCAAATCGGCCCGCTGGTGCAGCGGCGCTCCGCGCGGCAGATCGACTTTTCGCCGACGCGGCCCGAGCTCATCAAGCGGGCGATTCAGTCAGCGCCGCAAGATGCCGCCGCGATGGAAAGCATAGGCACGCCGGCCAAGGGCTTGCCGGCGCTCGAATGGCTGCTGTGGAGCCAGCCTGTTTCGTCGTCAGTACCCGACATGCCGGCGTGCCGCTACGCCGTGCAGGTGGCTGCCGATATCCAGCGCGAAGCTGACACGCTGGCCAAAGCCTTCGGCGAGCTGGCAGCGCGCCAACCCGGCGAATCGGAAGAAAGCAATGGGCCGGCGATGAGCGAGCTGGTCAACCAGTGGACCGGCTCGCTGGAACGCCTGCGCTGGGCCGAGATGGAAAAGCCCCGCATGGCCGGGGCGCAAGGTAACCGCAACGCCGCTTATGCGCGCAGCGCCAGCGGCCAGACTGCAGCGCGCTGGGCCGCGCAATGGCAGGCGCTGCGCACACTGGGCGCGTCACAGGCGCGTGAAGCACCGCTACCCGGTGCCGGCCTGGCACCGCTGGAAACCTATTTGCGCGGGCTCGGCCGCAACGAGCCGGCCAACCAGCTCGCGCAAGCGGTGAACAAAGCCGACAAAGCCATGCAAAGCGCATCGCCCGTCAACAAGACCGGCATGGGCAGCGCCGGGCGTTCACTGGCCGACCTGAAAAAACTCGCGGAAGCCGACATCGCGCCAGCGCTGGAAGTGAGCATCGGCTTTTCAGACGCCGACGGCGACTAGGAATTTGCATGAATAAGGCTGAGGCCCTGACAACACTGCGGCGCCGGCAATGGCTGGTGCTGGCAGCGGCCGGCACCAGCGCCTGGCTCAGTCCCGCCCTGGCAGCTGCCGTCACCGCCACTACTCGGCCGCAGCAGCTGGCCGCCGCCTGGGAGGCCGCGCACGGCTACCAGGTCGGTGTGCTGGCGTATCGCAGCGCCGCGCTCCGGGTCAGCGCCGCACTCGACGTACCGACGCGCGCCCATGGTGTGTGGGTTGAGCGCAGCGGCACGCTGCTGGCGGTGGCCCGCCGGCCGGGCGACTGGCTGCTGCGCTGGAAGCCCGAAGGCGACGGCACCGGCCAGGCCATCGCCTGGGGTTGGGCCGAGCCCGACCGCGCCTTCAACGGCCACGTGATCGCCAGCCCCGACGGCAAAACGCTCTACACCACCGAAACGAATCTCGAAACCGGTGAAGGCCTGATCGGCCTGCGTGATGCCGCCACGCTGGAGAAATTTGGCGAATGGCCGACCCACGGCATGGACCCGCATGAACTTTTGCTGGATGACGACGGCAGTTTGGTCGTGGCGAACGGCGGCATCCCCGCGCTGCCTGAAACCGGCCGGCTGAAAATTCACATGGACCGCATGGATGCCTCGCTGGTGCGGCTGGACACACGACGCGGCGCGCTGCTGGGACAGTGGCGACTGGCCGACAAACGCCTGAGCCTGCGGCACATGGCCTGGGGCCGCGCACCGGCGGCAGGCGGGGCGCGTGTCCTGGGCATCGCGCTGCAGGCCGAGCATGACGACACGGCAACCAAAACCGCCGCGCCCGTGTTGGCGCTTTTTGACGGCCAGAAGTTGCAAGCCTGCGCCGCCGACGGACGCGTACTGGCTGGCTACGGCGGCGACATCACTTGGGCGGCGGGCGGTTTTGCCGTGAGCTGCCCGCGCGCCAACGGCGTGGCCATATGGCAGGCCGATGGGCGCTGGACAGGTTTTTTCCCGCTGGAAGAGGCCTGCGCCGTCACGTCGGCTCCGGCGGAGGGCCAGGCTGACACCATGCTGTGGGCCGGGGGGCGGCTCGCCGCAATGACACGCGACGGCGCAGGCCGCACAGCTTTGCCGGCGCTCAAAAATATGCGGCTGGACAACCACTGGGCGCCGCTTGCGGGTTAGATAACGGTTGGGTTGACTGAGGGCATCGGCAAATCGCTATCTTTTTGATAGCTGGTCGCGCGCGTTGTTATTGGGCTACCGGCACATTTGGCACACAAAAAAGGCCCTGAAACCGCATGCCGGCAGGGATTTTTCCGGATTTTTGCCGTCCCCGGACAACTAAAAACGGTTATTTTCAAAGCGAAAACCGGCTTTGACCCAAGCAGATCCTGCGCAAGCAGCTATTATTTTTATAGCAACCTGATGCCCTGAGGATTCGAACGCAGCTTGTTCGGCGCCCTATTCGGCAGACTTCACAGCTTCTTCCACAGCTCACCGTCCCTGGAACGGTAAGTGCCACCCGTGGCGCAGCAGCCCCCTGCACCGAAGGCGATGCGCCCGAGGGTGACGGTGACGACGCCATTGTCTGCCTGCAGCGACTGCCGCTCGCAATACGTGAAGAAGGGATAGAGATCGGGTTCAAGCACCATCTGCCAGCCGTTCTCGCCGGGCTCCTTGGACGACTTGGGTATGGCGCGGTAGACCTTGCAGTCATGCACCGCGAGGTGCACCGGCTTGCCACCCAGAAGTCCCTTGAATACGCGCTCCGGCGGTATCGCTGCCATGGGGTCCGGCTCGGCAGGCGACGGAGCAGGGACACTGCCGCCGCCTGCCAGCCCCAATCCAATCCCAAGCCCGACAACCAGCAGGAGCTGTCCCCACAGCATGTTCCGCTCAGGCCTCGTCACCGGCGAGAACGCCTGCCACGCCAGCGCAGCAGCAGCCGCGGCCGAAAGCGCTGTGGCGACCCAGACCAGCAGCTCCGCGGCTTCGGTGGCTGGACTGATCGCCCAGCCAACAGCCAGCACGGCCGCATTGACCAGCAACAGCACGAGGCAAGCCCATGGCCGCCCCCGGGAGAACAAGCCTGCAATCAGCAGGAGCACCGTGCACAGCAGCACCGCGGGCAGCACCACCACGCCTGAAAACAGCAGCTCGAACACTCCAATCAGCCAGCCACCACTGCCCGCCATCCTGCCAACGGTGTACAGGTAAAGCGCCAGACCCAGGCCCGGCAGGGCCAACAGCTGCGCGGCGACAAAGGCAAAGGCGTAAGGTGCGTTGGAGGTTCTCAAGATGAGGGGAATTCTAGAGTGCGGCCGGATACTGTCGTATACGGCCTGCGTGAATCCCGCAGGCCCAAATGCAATCGCCCCGGCAGCCAAAGGCTGCCGGGGCGAAAAGCGTCGGGACCGGCCAGGCGCCGGCGCCGTACTGGCTTATTGCTGGCTGGTCTTCACAGCTTCAGCAGCAGCCTGGGGTGCTGCACCGGCCTTCTCGGCGCGGGGAGCGCCCAGGTTTTGCTGGGCGGTGGCGCCGTTGTAGCTCGAAGCGGAGCCGGCGTTTTGTGCCTGCAGCACCTCGCTTTTGACTTCAGCACGGGTTTTGGTCGCAGGTGCCTGCATCTGGTCAAACAAATAGGAGTTGAAGGTTTGGGCAGAAGCAGCCACGGAAGTCAGGGCGGCAACAGCAACAACGGAAGCGGCGATAAAGTTCGATTTCATGATGAATATCCTCTCAAAGTTAAGTGACGTTCCGGGCATGGCGGGCTCATCTTCCCGTCTGTCCAGCCTCGGTGAGTCGCCTTGTAGTGGGCTTCGGCTCATCGATGTATGAACTTTATTCCATTCAAATCGATCAAAAAATAGCAATTTCAACAATACATTACTGTTGAATCAGCAACAATGATGGCTTAACTTAGGGGTAAACCATGGACCGGCTTCAATCAATGCGCGTTTTTCAGCAGGTGGTGGATGACGGGAGTTTTGCGGCCGCAGCGCGCAAATTCGACATGTCTTCCGCCGTGGTGACGCGGCTGGTCGGCGACCTGGAAGATCACCTGGGCGTGCGGCTGCTGCAGCGCACCACCCGCCGCCTGGCCCTGACGGATGCCGGCGAGGCCTACCTGGCACGGGTGCGCCACATCCTCGATGACATCGACGAAGCGCATGCCGCCGCCCAGGCCCATGCGCAGGAAATGTCCGGCGTCATCCGCATTCTGACCCCGCCGGTATTTGCCGTGCACGTGATTGCGCCCCTGGTGGCGGAGTTCGCGCGGCGCTACCCCAAGGTCGTGCTGGATATCTATGTGGACTCTCCCTTGATGCCGCCCGTGGAAGACTACGACCTCACCCTGCTGGGCGCTGCCGACACCTTTGACGCCAACATCATCGCCCGGCCTATTGCGTCTTCCGCCGGTATTCTCTGCGCCTCGCCAGACTACCTGCGCCGCCACGGCACACCCGCACAACCTGAAGACCTGCCCCATCATCAATGCATGCGCATCAAGGCACAGGCCAACCGCCACCGCAGCTGGCGCCTGTTCAACCCGAAGGAAAACAATCGGGAAGTGGAGGTGCAAATCGAGCCCAGCATGCTGGTGAACCATTCGGACACGCTGATACGCGCCTGTGTGGACGGTGCGGGCATCATGAGCCAGTCCATCGACCTGGTGGCCAACCACCTCAACAGCGGCGCGCTGCAACGTATTTTGTCGCCCTGGACCACCGGCACCAACACGCTCTATGCAGCGCTGCCCAGCCGCAAATTCATTCCGGCACGCACCAGTGTGTTTCTGGAATTCATGACCGAGTACACGCGCGCTGTGATCAGGAAGATGGAAGCCCGGCAGGACTAAAACCTGCGCCGGGGCACGGCAAAAGCACTCACCCGGGCGGCCGGTGTGGAAAAGCGGGCTTGCGGCCCCACATAACAGTGGCAGCCTCCCTGGGTGCTGTCGTAGTTCATGGCATTTCACCCTTCGTAAAACACGCCTCACAAATCGCAAAGAAACGTGGGCGAATTTTTTGAACGCCAAAAAGTTCCAGGACTACACGCCGTTATTGTTCCGGTTTCGACAATTGAATGTTCTGCCAATACGCACTTGTGTATCTGCGCCGCGGAACAAGGTTTGATACATCGGTGAGCCACCTGTTCAAAACGCGACTCAGCGATGAAGGCCTCACGGGCACAACGCCCGTCCCGCCTGTTTTCACACTTGTTCTTAAAGGAAATTCACCATGAAATCGACGAAACTTGTTTCCGCATCCGTTCTTGCCCTTGCAGCGCTCGCCTCGGCGAACAGCTTTGCCCAGGACAGCAACTACCCCGGCAATGAAGTGAGCGCCGCCAGCACCTTGAGCCGCGCCGATGTCCGCGCAGAGTTGCTGCAATCACCGCGCGCGTCATACCAGGTCAACAGCGACAGCAGCTATCCTGGCACTGATGCCACCCCCGTTGCAGGTACCAAGACCCGCGCAGAAGTCCGCGCTGAACTGGAGCAGGCACAGCACGAAGGCTACAAGCTGAGCGTTGACAACTCCTACCCCAGCGACTTCAACGTACCTGCCGCACACGGCAGGGCAAATACTGCGGGTTAAGCAGCGCCGCCGCACCGCCAGCCGGCGTGTGCATCTCTCGTTAAACCGCATTGCGACGTCCAGGAAGCCTCCGGCTTTCTGGACGTTGGCCTGCGCGCAGCACCGTCCCTTCCTTCCCTGTTGTCCATCCTGGCGTTGCGTGAGGGACACGCAACAAGTCAGCGATCAAAATTGCCTGGGCACGCATAGTTGCCAAATAATGTATGATACTCATCATGCGAAACACCAAAATCAACGCCAGAACGGCTGCCAAGGAGGCCTCCCACGAACGCATCGTCTCCGTGGCCGCGCGGGCAATACGCCGCAGCGGCTATAGCGGCACCGGCGTGGCCGACATCATGAAAGAGGCCGGCCTGACCCATGGTGCGTTTTACGCCCACTTCGCGTCGCGCGAGGCCATGCTGGCCGAAGCCGCAACGCGGGCCTGTGCCGAATCGGCTGCCGTGGTGGCGGGTGTTGCGGCCGGCTCGCCGCCTGAACAGGCCATGGCGGCCATGCTGCGCGCCTACCTCTCGCCGGAGCACCGGGAGCAGATCGAGATGGGCTGTCCCTTGGCCGCGCTGGGTTCGGAGACACCGCGCCAGGCGCCTGAAGTGCGCCGCGCGACCACCCGCCACATCAAGGAAATGGTGGATTTCGTCGCCCGCCAGTCACCCGATTGGGGCCAGCCCGGCGCCCACGAGCGCGCGCTGGCGACGGTCGCCACCATGGTCGGCACCTTGCTGCTGGCGCGCGTGGTCGACGAGCCCGCGCTGGCGGACAGCTTTTGCGAAGCCGCGCTGAAGCAGCTGGTACCGGTCTCCCACTGAATTCTCTTTTTGAGCCATGCCTGCTTTTTTCCTCGCAATTATGTATGACGATCATCATTCCAAATTCACTTCACGCTGAAAGAACAACACCATGAACCCCCACTACAAAGTTGTCCTGGTGACAGGCGCCTCCTCAGGTATAGGCGAAGCGGTTGCGCTGCGGCTTTCGCAGGCCGGCTACAAGGTCTACGGCACCAGCCGGCGCGGCGGCCGGGCAGGTGGTCAGCCCTTCGAGATACTGCCACTGGATGTGACCCAGGACGCGTCGGTTGAAGCCGCGGTGCAACAGCTGATTCAGCTTGAAGGCCGCATCGACCTGCTGGTCAACAACGCGGGCTTCGGGGTCGCCCCGGCCGGTGCGGAGGAAAGTTCGATCGCGCAGGCCCAGGCGATCTTTGACACCAACTTCTTCGGGATCGTCCGGATGACGCGCGCCGTCGTGCCGCACATGCGCCGACAGGGCGCGGGACGCATCATCAATATCGGCTCGGTGCTTGGTTTCCTGCCAATGCCGTACGGGGCACTGTATGCGGCGACGAAGCATGCGATCGAAGGCTACTCCGAGTCGCTCGACCATGAGCTACGCACGAGGGGCATCCGGGTCTCGGTCATCGAGCCCGCATACACGAAGACGCCGTTCGACGCGAACTTCCTGGAACCCGACACCAAGCTCGAGGAGTACCGCGAGGTTCGCGCCGCCGTGAGCCAGCGCGTGAAGGAAGTGATGGCGACTGCGGAACAGCCGGGCGTCGTGGCGGACGTCGTGCTGAAAGCTGCCAGTGCCGCTCGCCCCAAACTCCGATACACCGCAGGCGGACTCGCGAGTCGCCTGCGATTCCTCCGGACATTTGCGCCTGCTGGTCTGGTGGATGCCGGGATTCGAAAAGATCTGCGGCTCGACGTGATGCCAACAGTGAAAACATCATGAAAGCATTCATCGTTGAACGTTATGGAAAAAAAAGCAGTTTGCGGTTGACGGACATGCCGAGCCCGGAGCTGCGCGATGACGAGGTCATGGTCCAGGTGCATGCCGCTGGTGTGAACCAGCTGGACTTCAAAATCCGCGACGGCGAGTTCAAACTCATACTGCCCTATCGCCTGCCTCTCATTCTGGGCCACGACGTCGCTGGGGTGGTCGTCAAGGTCGGCCCAGGCGTGCGGCAGTTCAAGCCGGGCGATGAGGTCTACGCCCGGCCGGATGATTTCCGGATCGGTACCTTCGCTGAATTCGTCCCGGTCAAGGAGGCATCCCTGGCGCTCAAGCCTGCGGGGCTCACGATGGAAGAAGCCGCTTCCATTCCCCTGGTGGCTTTGACGGCCTGGCAGGCGTTGGTTGAAAAGGCCCAGCTGAAAAAGGGGCAAAAGGTCTTCATTCAGGCGGGCTCCGGCGGCGTAGGCAGTTTTGCCATTCAGTTGGCCAAGCACCTGGGCGCCACCGTCGCCACGACGACCAGCACGGGTAATGTCGCGCTTGTGAAGAGTCTGGGCGCGGACGTCGTGATCGACTACAAGACGCAGGCTTTCGAGGCCGTCTTGCGCGACTACGACGTGGTGCTGAACAGCCAGGACGGCAAGACGTTGAAGAAGTCACTGCGCGTGCTTAAGCCCGGCGGGAAACTCATCTCCATCTCCGGCCCACCCGATCCCGCATTCGGCAAGGAAAGCAGTGCTCCTGCATTCGTAAAGCTCGTGATGCGCATGCTGAGTTCAGGCATCCGGCGCAGGGCAAAGAGCCGCGAAGTTGACTACGCGTTTCTCTTCATGAAGGCAAGTGGCAGCCAACTGCGCGAGATCACGCGGCTCTTCGATGCTGGTGCTATCCGTCCGGTGATGGACCGGGTCTTTCCGTTCGAGGCAACCAACGAGGCCTTGGCCTACGTCGAGGCGGGCCATGCAAAAGGCAAGGTCGTCATCAAGGTCAAGTGAACCTGTTTTCCCTAATCTGCTTTTCCCACCCACTGGAGTTTTCTCATGCAAATCAAAAACGCTGTTGTTCTCGTCACCGGCGCCAATCGCGGCATCGGCCTGGCATTCGCGCGCGAGCTGCTCGCCCGCGGTGCCCGCAAGGTCTACGCGGCCGCTCGCGACCCCGCCACCATCACCCTGCCCGGTGTTCAGGCTTTAAAGCTCGACGTCACCAAGCCTGAAGACGTAGCGGCCGCCGCAGCGCTGGCGCCGGATGTCACGCTGGTAATCAACAATGCCGGCATTGCCCAGCCGGGTGGCTTTCTGGCGGCCGACAGTGAAGACACCACCCGGCGCATCTTCGAGACCAACGTCTACGGCGTACTGCGCATGAGCAAGGCCTTCGCGCCGGTTCTCAAAGGCAACGGCGGCGGTGCCCTTCTCAATGTGTTGTCGGTGGCCTCGTGGGTGAACGGCGGTGAGCTGGCAGCTTATTCGGCCAGCAAGTCGGCGGCCTGGTCGCTCACCAATGCCTTGCGCAGTGAACTCGCGGCGCAAAAGACGCAGGTGCTGGGGCTGCACATGGCCTATGTCGATACCGACCTCACGCGCGGCTTCGAGGTTCCGAAGTCCAGCCCTGAAGACATCGTCAAGCGTGCGCTCGACGGACTCGAATTGGGGGTTGATGAAGTGCTGGCCGATGAAATCACCCAACATGTCAAAGCCGGGATGACGGCGGCCAGGCCCAGCTACCTTCCGCAGGCATCCTGACTTCGAAATCTGGCCGGACCATCTGCGCCAGCAGGTTGTGACAGATGCCATTGCCACGCCAACACGCGGGTGGCGACTCCACTTTCTATGGCTGGAAGTGAGGTACGAGGCTGTTGTATAACCCTGCCAGCCGGGCGGCGCGGTTCTGCATCCGCGTCCTCTCGGCCGCTCGCACCTCGAATACGTCAGTCACCTCTGGTGCACAAAATATTTTCGCCGCTTCGCCCGGGTCGCAGGCCAGCCAGGCCAGCCGGGCTGCGCCCAGCGATGGGCCAACCTCGGCATCCGCGTGCCGGACCACCTGCAGGCCGGTAGCGTCGGCCAGCATCTGAGCCCAATAGGCATTGCGCGAGCCGCCGCCGATCAGGCTGACGCGCGCAAGGCCAGGCTGAACCGACTGCAGCGCGGCAATCCCCTGCGCCATGCCCAGGCACACACCCTCGAGGGTGGCATTCACAATGTCTTCGCGCTGCGTGCCTGCGTGCATGCCGAAGAACACGGCTTTGGCATGCGGATTGTTGTGCGGCGTGCGTTCGCCGTTCAGATAAGGCAGGAACAACGGGGTGTCTTCGCGCAGGCCGCGCTGCTCTGCCTGCGCAAGCAGCACGGCCACGTCGCGCTCTCCCAGCAGCCCCGCTGTGAACTCGAGGCACGAGGCGGCCGACAGCATCACGGACATCAGGTGCCAGGCCTCTGGCAACGCGTGGCAGAAGCTGTGCACCGCCTGCTGTGGATTGGCGACAAAAGAGCCGGTGGCCACGAACACCACACCGGACGTTCCCAGGGACAGCATCGCTTCACCCGGGTTCACCACACCAGCGCCCAGGGCGCCTGCTGCGTTATCGCTGGCACCGGCTACCACCGGCACTTCGCGCAAGCCCCAATGCTGCGCGACCTCTGGCAGCAGAGTGCCGGTGACCTCCGGGCCTTCGTGCAACCTGGGCATGTGCGCGGTAGACAGGCCGCAAGCGGCCAGGAGTTCGTCACTCCATGCGCGCCTGCCCACATCCAGCCACAGCGTGCCGGACGCGTCGGACAGGTCGGTCGCATAGTCGCCGGTCAGACGCCAGCGCAACCAGTCCTTGGGCAGCAGTACTTGCCGCACCCGGTCGAACACGCCGGGCTCGTGTTTGGATACCCAAAGCAGCTTGGGCGCCGTGAAACCCGGCATCATCAGGTTGCCGGTGATCTGACGTGACCGCGGCACCGCCCGCTCCAGTTCCGCGCATTCCGCCGCCGCCCGGCCGTCGTTCCAGAGGATGGCCGGCCGCAGAACCTCACCGCGCCCATCCAGCAGGGTCGCGCCGTGCATCTGCCCGGTCAGGCCGACGGCCTCGATCTCGCCGCCTGCGTGGCCACCGCGCCGCAATTCCTGCAACGCGGCACCCACGGCTGCATCGCACGCACGCCACCATTCCGAAGGATGCTGCTCGCGCCACAAGGGCCGGGGTGCATCCACCGACAGCGGCGCGGAGCCGCTGGCCACCAGGCGGTGGCCGCGGTCCAGCACGACCGCCTTGACACTGGAGGTGCCCAGATCAATGCCCATGAACATCGGTCAATCCTCGAACGGCGTCCACTTGGCCGTGCTGGCCGCAGACTGCACCACCTTCTCGATGAACCGCACACCGCGGGCGCCATCTTCGAGGCGGGGATAGTCGGCGTCCAGCGGATCCGGTGTATTGCCAGATTGCAGCGCGCGGATGTGCGCAGCCACTCCCAGGTAGACATTGGCAAAGGCTTCGATAAAGGCCTCGGGGTGCCCCGTGGGCAAGCGTGTCGCTCGGCGGGCTGCCTCACCGAGCCACGGCGAGCCCCGCGTCAGCATGCGGGCCGGGCCGTCGATGGGAGCATGCAGCAGCCGGTTGGGCTCCTCCTGGCGCCAATCCAGCGTACCGGTGGTGCCGAACACGCGCAGCCGCAGGTCGTTTTCGCAACCCACCTCGATCTGCGACGCGATCAGCACGCCCCTGGCGCCGTTCTTGAACCGCAGCAGGACATTGCCGTCGTCGTCAAGGCGCCGGCCCGGCACGAAGATGGTGAGGTCCGCGCAGATGCTTTCCAGCTCCAGGCCCGTCACCGTCGCCACCAGGTTCTCCGCGTGCGAGCCGATGTCGCCGATGGCGCCGGCCACGCCGCTGCGCGCCGGGTCCGTCCGCCAGTCGGCCTGCTTCTGCCCGCTTGCCTCCAGGTGGGTGGCAAGCCAGCCCTGGTTGTATTCGACGATGACCTTGCGCACCACGCCGATCGCGCCGCGCGCAACCATGTCACGCGCCTCGCGCACCATGGGATAGCCCGTGTAGTTGTACGTGACACCGAAGATGGAGCCGCTGCGCTTGACAACCCGAACGAGCTCGGCTGCCTCCTCGCTGGTATGGACCAGCGGCTTGTCACACACCACATGGATGCCCGCCTCGGCGAACGCGCGGGCGACGGGGAAATGCACATGGTTGGGCGTGACGATGGAAACGAAATCGATGCGCTCGTCCTTGTTGCGCCGCAGTTCGCCTTCCAGCAGGTCTTCCCAGCGACCGTGGTTGCGTTCATCCCGCAGGCCGAGGTCGCGGCCTGACGCGCGCGCGCGCTCGGCATCGGACGACAGTGCACCGGCCACCAGCTCCATCTGCCCATCCAGCGCCATGGCCTTGCGGTGTACAGCACCGATGAAAGCACCCTGCCCGCCGCCCACCATCGCATAGCGCAGTTTTCTCATGAGCCCGCCATCCCGCCCTGCTTGGCCTTGTCGAACACGGCGTCGAACGCTCCCGCGGCCGGCTTGAAGTCCAGCCGCTTGCTGTAGGCCGCGCTTTCAGTAGCGCCGTGCACGCGGTCCATGCGGCTGTCCTCCCACTCGACGCTCAGCGGTCCGTTATAGCTCACGTCGTTGAGCGCAACGATGATGGATTCGAAGTCGATCTGCCCGCGCCCGACACTGCGAAAGTCCCAGTGGCGGCGCGCGTCACCGAAATTGGTGTGCCCGCCGAAGACCCCCACAGTGCCGTCGCCCCGGCCCCACCACACGTCCTTCATGTGCACGTGATAGATGCGGTCGCCGAATGTCCGGATGAACTTGACATAGTCCACGCCCTGGTAGCCCAGGTGGCTGGGGTCGAAGTTGAAACCGAAACGCTTGTGACCTCCCACGGCTTCGATGGCGCGCTGCGCCGAAGCGATGTCGAAGGCGATTTCCGTGGGGTGCACTTCCAGCCCGAAATTCACGCCACACTGCTCGAACACATCGAGGATGGGTTTCCACCGGTTGGCAAAGTCGACGAAGCCCTTGTCCCAATACTCCTGCGAAGTGGGCGGAAACGCGTACAGCGAATGCCAGATGGACGAGCCGGTGAAGCCCGTCACCACCTTCACGCCCAGCTTGGCGGCGGCACGCGCGGTGTCCTGCATTTCCCGCGCGGCGCGCTGCCGCACGCCTTCCGGATCGCCGTCCCCCCAGACTTGCGGCGACAGGATGGCCTTATGCCGCTCGTCGATGAGGTCGCAGACCGCCTGGCCCACCAGATGGCTGCCGATCGCAAAACAGCGCAAGCCGTGCTGTTCCAGCAGATCGCGCCGGTCCTGCACGTAGCGATCGCTCGCCAGGGCCTCCTGCACATCGAAATGGTCGCCCCAACATGCCAGTTCCAGGCCGTCGTAGCCCATGCTGCGTGCCAGGGGTGCCAGCTCCTTGAGAGGCAGGTCCGCCCATTGCCCGGTAAAAAGAGTGACAGGTCTTGCCATGGCTGCCTCAGAACGGGGAGTCGGGGAAGTAGTACTGCTTGGCGTTTTCCCTGGTCACCAGCACCGACGGGATGATGGTGGTGGCCGGCAGCTTCTCGCCCTTCACACGTGCGGCGGCCGTGAGCTTCATCGCGTCGGCAATCATGGCGGGCGAGTAGGTGACGTCGGCCGTCACGATCTTGTCGCCGTCCATGACTTTCTTGATGTAGTCCTTGGAACCCGCGCCGCCCAGCACGAGCTTGACATCGGTTCGCTTGGCCTGCGCGATTGCCTTTTGCACGCCAACCGCCATGTCGTCGTCCGAGGCCCAGACGGCGTCGATCTGCTTGAAACGGGTCAGGTAGTCCTGCATCACTTTGAAGGCATCGTCGCGGTTCCAGTTGCCGTGCTTGGCATCCAGAACCTTGATGTCTGGATAGTTCTTCATCACAGCCGTGAACGCGTCCACGCGCTGGTTGTCGATGACCGTGGGAATGCCCCGCAGTACTACGACATTACCCTTGCCGCCCAGGGCTTTGGCCATGTACTCCGCCGATACCTTGCCGAAGCCGGGGTTGTCGCCGGCAACGTAGGCGTCCTGCGCATTTGCATCCGTCAGGCCGCGGTCGACAACCGTGACGTACACGCCTTTGCCCTTGACCTGCGCGACCGGTTGCGTGAGCGGCGCCGACTCGAATGGCAGGATCACGAGGGTGTCGATCTTGTTGGCCGTTTGCAAGTCCTGTACCTGGTTCGCCTGTTCCGCAGCAGACCCGGCCGTCTTGATGGTGACTTTCAGGCCCGGGTACTGCTTTTCCAGTTCGGACTTGGTCCGGTTGGCCCAGTACACGACCCCGCCTGTCCAGCCGTGCGTGGCGGCCGGTATCGATACGCCGATGTGTGGCTTGCCCTGGGCCATGGCGGAGGGTGCCGCACCCAGCGCCGCGAGAACTGTGGCGCCTGCGGCCATCAGACTTATCAATGATTTCATGGTTTGTCTCCTTATGTTGTGAGAAACGGCAGCCTTGCCACCTGTGGGGAACCGGTTACTTGCGCCCGCGCTGGAAGAACGCGACGGCGATGATCACGAAGCCCTGCACCGCCGCGTTCAGGTACACACTGATGATGCTGGTCAGGTTGAGGATGTTGCCGATCACCGAGAGCAGCACAGCACCGATTACGGTGCCGGTGATGCCGCCGGCACCGCCACGCAAGGCAGTGCCTCCGACGATGACCGCAGCGATGGCTTCCAGCTCCCACAGCAGCCCGGTACTCGGCGAGGCCGAACCCAGGCGCGGCACATAGAGCACGGTGGCAATGCCCACGCAGATGCCCAGCAACATGTATGTGAGAACCTTGACGCGGTCCACCTCGACGGCCGCGTAGCGCGCAACCTGCTCGTTGGAACCGATGGCCTGAACGTACCGGCCAAAGGCAGTGCGGTTGAGAACGAGGCCGCCCAGCAATGCGACAGCGGCGAATACCCACACGGGCACCGGCACCCCCAGCCAGCTGCCGTAATACACCGGGCTGTAGACATCGACCAGTGCACTGTCGAGCGTGATGGCGCCGCCGTTGGAGAAGTAGGTCAGGTACGCGCGGAAGATGCCCAGCGTTCCCAGCGTCACGATGAAAGGCTCGATGCGGCCCTTGCTGATGAGCAGCCCGTGGCCCAGGCCGAACAGTGCGCCAAGTACGACGGCGAAGGCCATGCCGGTCACCACGGCCGCCATGGGGTTCCAGCCGGCGCCTGCTGTCGCATTCATCAGCAGGATCGTGCTGCCCGCAATCAGCGCGGCCATGGATCCCACCGAGAGATCGATGCCGCCGGAGATGATGACGAAGCACATCCCCACCGCGATGATTCCGATGAAAGCCGTGCGGGTGAGCACGTTCATCGCATTGTCGAGGCTGGCGAAGTTCTCGTTGAGAATCGCACCCGCGATGCACATAAGTGCCAACCCGGCCAGTGGCCCGGCTCCCGTAAAAGAGGGCCATTTTCGCAGTGCCGGTCTGGCGACAGGCGCTGGAGCGGCGGCGGTATCAGTGGGTTCCAGTTGCATGGGCAATCAACAGTTCTTCGGACAGCTGATCCTGCGCGAGCTCGGCAGCGAGCCTTCCCTGGCGCATCACAAGGACGCGATGACATAACCCGATCAGCTCGAGCAGCTCGGAGGACACGACGATGATCCCGCGGCCTTCGCTGGCCAGCCGCTGGATCAGGAAATAGATATCGCGCTTGGCGCCGACGTCAACTCCTCGCGTCGGTTCGTCCAGCACCACGACTTTGGGATCAGGCTGTAACACCCGCGCGAGCGCCAGCTTCTGCTGGTTGCCGCCGGACAGTGCGGAAGCCGGTATGTCGGAGCGTTGCGTGCGGATGCCAAATGCCGTGGTCGCGGCCACGAGGGCTGCCTGTTCCCGCTGCGGATCGAGCAGCGGCTTCGCATAACGCTCCAGCGCCATCAGCGTGAGGTTCTGCGCCAGCCCCATGCGCAGGTGCAGGCCACGCGTCTTGCGGTCCTCGCTGAGATATGTGAGACCCAGCCGTGCGGCCGAACGCGGATTGCGCCGCATCCAGGTTTTGTCTGTTACCTGCACAGATTCCGCGCTGGAGGGGCGCAACCCCAGGAGCCCTTCAAACAGCTCGGTCCGGCCCGCACCGACCAGCCCTGCAAAGCCAAGCACCTCCCCGGCGCGCACCTGGAAGCTTGCGTCGTGGCACCACCCGGGTACGGTCAGTCCTTTCACGTCCAGCAGGACGGGCGCGCCGGCCGCCACGGGAAGCCTGCCCGGAAAGAGATCGGCCAGTTCGCGCCCCACCATCAGGCTGGCCATCTGCTGGCGTGTCACGCTCTGCGTGGACCGGCGAGCCACGAATCGCCCGTCGCGCATGACAACCACCTCGTCGGTGATGCGTTCGACTTCGTCCAGCTTGTGGGAAATATAAAGGATGGTGGAGCCTGCCGCTCTCAGTTGCCCGATGAGGGAAAACAGGCGCTCGGTCTCGGAGGGCGTCAATGTGGCGGTGGGCTCGTCCATCACCAGTACGCGCGCGCGCCGGCTGAGCGCGCGTGCGATCTCCACCAGCTGTTTCTCTGCCACGATGAGGTCGCCCACGCGGCGCGCGGGGCTGCAATTCAGGCCAACCTGACGCAATGCGGCGCCCGCCTCCCTGGCCATCAGGTCTTCGTCCAGCAGCCCGTAGCGCTTGCGCTCATGGCCGAGGAATATGTTCTGCGCAATGGTGAGGTCATCAGCAAGGTTGAATTCCTGATGGATCATCACCACACCGGCCGCTTCGGCCTCGCGCGGCCCCTTGAAACGTACGACATGCCCGCCCACCTCCACCACGCCTTCGCTGGCGGCCTCGTAGCCGGCCAGGATTTTCATCAGCGTCGACTTGCCGGCGCCGTTTTCTCCAAGCACCCCGTACACCCGGCCAGGTGCGAGTTCAAAACTGACCCCATGCAGTACCTGCACGGGGCCGAAGCTCTTGCTCACGTCTTTGAAGCCGACCGTCAAACTCACTGAGTGCTCCTGCGTTCGGTTCTTCAGGCCGCGCCGGCGAAGATCGCGGCATTGACCCGGTTTTCCAGCCACTCCTGACGGCCGCTCACAGGCTTGGGCCGAAGATCGTTGACGAAGGCATGTTCGGCGAGCTGGCTGAGGCTCATGTCGCCCGTGATGATGCGCCGCCCCAGTTCACCGTCCCAGTTCGCGTAGCGCTGCTGGCGGAACTGCTCAAGCTCGCGGGACTCCATCAAACGCGCGGCGCTCTTGAGCGCCAGCGCCAGCGCATCGATCGCACCCACATGCCCGTGCAGAATGTCAACCGGATCCATGCTTTGGCGCCGCACTTTCGCGTCGAAGTTGAACCCGCCGCTGCCGATTCCGCCGGCGCGGAGGACTTCGTAGAGCGCCAGCGTAAGGTCCTCCACACTGTTGGGAAACTGGTCGGTGTCCCATCCGTTCTGTGGGTCGCCACGGTTGGCATCGATGCTGCCGAAGATTCCGAGGGAGGCGGCGGTTGCGATCTCGTGCTGGAAACTGTGGCCCGCCAACGTGGCGTGGTTGGCCTCGATGTTGAGCTTGATCTCCTTTTCCAGGCCGAACTCCTTCAGGAAGCCATACACAGTGGCGCTGTCGAAGTCGTATTGGTGTTTGGTCGGCTCCAGCGGCTTGGGCTCGATAAGCAGTTGCCCTTTGAAACCGATCTTGTGTTTGTGGTTCACCACCAATTGCATGAATCGGCCCAGCTGCTGGCGCTCGCGCTGCAAATCGGTATTGAGCAGGGTGTCATAGCCTTCGCGCCCACCCCACATCACGTAGTTGGCACCGCCAAGCTGCTGGGTGGCATTGAGCGCGCTGAAAACCTGCGTCGCCGCGTACGCGAAGACGTCGGGGTCGGGGTTACTCGCCGCGCCGGCTGCGTAGCGGGGATGGCTGAACAGGTTGGCGGTCCCCCATAGCAGCGAAATACCGGTTTCTTTCTGCTTCTGGGCGAGCACGTCCACCATCGCGGACAGATTGCTGCGGTACTCGGCCAGGTTCGCGCCTTCCGGCGCCACATCGGTGTCATGGAAAGTGTAGAACGGGACATCGAGCCGGGAAATCAGGCCAAAGGCTGCATCCGCTTTCTTCCTCGCCATCGTCAACTCGTCTCCACCGGCATGCCAGGGCCGCGCAAACGTGCCTTGTCCGAAGACATCGCTGCCGGGCCACACGAAGGTGTGCCAGTAGCAGACGGCGAGCCGCAGGTGCTGTGCCATCGGCTTGCCCAGCACGACGGCACTGGCGTCATAGTGACGGTAGGCCAGGGGCGTCGTGGCCTGAGGGCCTTCATAGCGTACGGGTGCGATGGATTCGAGAAAGTTCATGTTTGTGGTGGGTAACTGCTTTCAGTGGCACCATCCTAGAACCGCCGGCCTCCGCCCGCGATTGCGAAATTTGCGAGGACAGCTTGCGAAATTGCTTTCTGCAGCGCAGCAATCCGTCCGATATGCCGGTATCCTCATGATCAACCGACCCGACCATGAAATCGTCATTACGTCAAAGTGGCCCTACCGTGCTGCGCGTGGCATTGCTCTTCCATGCGAGCAAGGTGTATGACCGCGAGATCATCACGGGCATCGGCGACTATGTGAACCACACGCGGGTCGCCTGGGATCTCTTCCTTGAAGAGGATTTCCGCTTTCGGCTTGACGGCATCCACGACTGGGACGGCGACGGGATCATCGCGGACTACGACGATCCGGCCGTGGCGCACGCTCTCACAGGGGTACGCGTACCTGTCGTTGCCGTCGGGGGCTCCTACGAGGATCCCGCGTGCTACCCCGTCAATGTGCCGTACGTTGCGACGGACAACCGCGAACTGGTCGCGCATGCGCTGACCCACCTGGTGGAGTCCGGGCTTTCCCGTTTTGCCTGCTACAGCCTGCCGGAATCGCCGCTCAACCGTTGGGCCCAGGAGCGCGAAAAAGCGTTCACCGCCCGGCTTGCCCGCGACGGGTTGGCTGGTGAGATCCACCGGGGCCTGGCAACCAGCGCGCCCACATGGGGAAGCGCGACAAGGAAACTGCTCTCCTGGCTGCAAAGCCTGCCCAAGCCCGTTGGCATAGTCGCCGTCACGGACGCGCGTGCACGGCAGGTGCTGCAGGCGTGCATCGTCGGCGCAATCGCAGTTCCCGACGAAGTCGCCATCATCGGGATCGATAACGACACACTGGGCCAGCACCTGACGAGAATCCAGCTCAGCTCGGTCAGCCAGGGAACCCACGAAATGGGCCATCGCGCGGCGCACCTGTTGCACCAGGCCCTGAGCGGCTCGCCGGTGAACGACGTGCGTGTGGTCGTGCCTCCGGCCGGCGTGCATTCGCGCGCGTCCACCGCGCGCGACGTCGAACACAGCGCGACCGTGATGCGCGCTCTCCATTACATCCGTCAATACGCCTGCCAGGGCATCAAGACGGAGCAGGTTGCCGAAACGGTGGGGCTTTCACGCTCATCGCTGGAGATGTACTTTCGCCGCGAGTTGAAGCGCTCCGTCCATGACGAAATCCTGCTGTACAAGTTGCAGCGTTGCTTTCAGTTGCTCAGCAACACACAAATGGGCATCGATGACATCGCGCGGGCGAGCGGCTTTCGTTCCGTCCAGTACCTCAATACAGTGTTCAAGCGGGAGCTGGGGGCAACGCCGGCTTCGTGGCGGGAAAGCCGCCGGAGCTGAGCCGGCAGTTTCTCTGGTCCGCTACGCCTTGTGCCGGCGATAAAACGCGAGGGCGTTCTTGAACATCACTTTGTCGCGCACGCCGGCGCCGAACGGGGCCAGATACGCCTCGGCGATGGCAATCTGGGCTTCGAAAGTCCCGTGCAGGGTGATTACCGGCCAGTTGCTGCCCCAGATCAGGCGGTCCTTGCCGAACGCGGACATCAGTACGTCGAAGTGCGGCTTGTACGAAGCGAGGTCAGTGGGAGACGGAAAAACCACGTCACCTGGAGCGTACATGTCATAGAACGACGAAAACTTCATGTACAGATTCGGGCAGTCGCTGGCGAGGCGGCGAACGTCGGACGCCCAGGTGGGGTCCACCGCCGGCCCGGTTGCGCCACCCAAATGGTCGATGATGATGCGCAGATTGGGCACCGCGGTACAAAGCGCCTGCACCTGGCTCTTCGGATTCCTGGTCCCCCGGCTGATGATGTCGAGCGTCATACCGCGCGCTGCCAGGTCGCGCAGGCTGGTGAGCTGTGCCGCGCTGAGCGTGATGCCCTCAGCCGGGCCGGTGAGATAGCCGCGGATTCCCACGAAGCGCGGGTCCGTTGCGAACCGCGCGAGATCGGTGGAAAAGTTCGGCGCGCCTACCTCGATGTTCCCGACGAAGAACGCGTAAAACGGATCGTTCTTGATGAGGTCGAGGACCCACTGGTTGTCCTGAACAATGCCGCTCGCTTCCACGATCCCGGCCGCCACCACGCCCTGGGACCTGGCGAATGCGCTGTACTCCGGCGGCAGCACGTCGCGGAAGATCGGCCCCTCCGCCGCTGTGGGCCATGGCACACCGCCGGACCGGGTCACCTGCCAGAAGTGAATATGCGTCTCGACGATGGGCCGTTTGCCGGGCGGGGCGTTGCGTTCGGCGGATTCGATCGCAGCCAGCAGCGCCTGATCGACGGCACCACGCCCCCCGCGCGCCGCTGCGAGCCACGTCATGCCAGCGCCGCCGCTGCTGCCGCGCAGTGCCTCAGGCCTTTGCTTACTGTCTCCTTCATGGTCTTCTCCTTGTCGGGTTGATGGGTGTTCCGGAACGAACCCTGTCATACGGTAAGTCAGTGGTAACTGACACATTGTTGATGCAGATCGAGGCGCTATTGGACGGCGGCACGCCTCCGGCAGGATCGCGGATCAGGGTAAGACCAATATTACATATGTGTCAATATTGGCCTGACCAATCAACACCGCAGACCCGCGAAGCCCACAGAGAAGCAACGATGGATCAGAAATAACCGGCACCTCCCCGGCAAGTGGTTTTCACTCGGTGCAAGCGCCCGAACGCAGTGACCCGGCGAGAAACAGGGACGGCGCCGGCGTCGTAGAGAGCCGCCACCCTCTCTAATCGGTGAAGGCTCGCGCCCGGGGCCAAGTCCACTTTCTTTCCTGCCGGCTTCGCCATGTCGTTTGCAGCAAAGTCTTTTCTCCTCTGAAGCGCACAGCCAGGAGGACAACTCCGGAATCGATATAGGTTGCAACCCATATGAATTCGTGTATGGATCAAGCCCAAAACATGATCGCCAAAGCAGGGCCGGCTTGCTATCATCCGCGCCATTCAGAGGGCCCGAATGCAACCACCTTCCTCCGGACTCCTTCTCGTCACGGGTGCCACCGGCAAAGTGGGCCGCGCGTTCATCCAGCGAGTACTGGAGGACGCCAGTCTTGATCGCTTCCGCGTGCGGGCGCTCTGCCACAACCGTGTGTTGCAGCCTCGCGAACGCCTGGAGTGCGTGCGGGGTTCCATTCAGGATCGCGCGGACGTGCAGCGCGCGCTCGAAAGCGTGACACACGTGCTGCACCTGGCCACAAGCAAGGAAACGCCGGACGAGGTGATGGATGTCGCCGTCAAGGGCATGTTCTGGTTGCTCGAGGGCTGCCGGACAAGCACCACCTTCCGGCAATTCGTGCTGGTCGGCGGCGACGCCGCTGTCGGGCATTTCCACTACGCGCACCCCGTACCGGTGGTAGAAAGCCAGCCGCATACCGCCTACCCTGGATGCTATGCCCTGTCCAAAGTACTGGAAGAAGTAATGCTCCAGCAGTACCAGGTCCAGTATGACCTGAACGGCTGCTGCCTGCGTGCACCCTGGATCATGGAGAAAGACGATTTCCGCTTCACTTTGTCTTTCGGCGACGACGTGTTCGGAGGCCCGCGCTGGCGGGACCTGGTGACAGAGAGCGAAGCGCGCGACCACGTTCGCAGCGGCGCCGTCCCGGTGATGCTTGATCCGGATGGTCAACCAGTGAAGCGCAACTTCGTCCATGTGTGCGATCTTGTGGATGCCATCTTGCTGGCCCTGGACGCACCACGCGCCCGGCAGCAACTGATGAACGTGTGCATGGACGAGCCGCTCGACTATGGCGAGCTTGGCACATACCTGGCACGCACGCGGGGCCTGCCGCTCGTGCCAGTCCGCACACCCTACCGCTCCACGTGGCTGGACAACACCAAGGCGAAGTTCCTGCTGGGCTGGCACCCCCAGTTCGACATGGCCCGGATGGTCGAGTCCGCGTGGACGTACCAACGAGCACCCGACGATCCTCGCATGGTCTGGTATCCCGGCTGAGTTCAGCCGCCCGCTACAGCACCGGGCGGTCAGTAAGGCAAGAGTGCTGCACCCGATCGAACAGATACGAAGACAGGAGACACAAGATGACCCCGATGAAACGACGCAGCTTTGCCGCCATCATGGCGGCCGCCGGCCTGGCATACGCCTGGGCGACACCGGCCTGGAGCCAGGCGAAAGGTAAGAAGCTGGTGATCGGCTTCGCGCAGACCGGCGCCGAAAGCGAGTGGCGCACAGCCAATACGGACTCCGTCAAGGCCGCTGCCAGCGCGGCCGGCTATGAACTGAAGTTCTCAGACGCACAGCAGAAGCAGGAGAACCAGATCAAGGCAATCCGGTCCTTCATCGCCCAGAAGGTGGACGTCATCATCCTCGCACCGCTCGTCACGACGGGCTGGGATACCGTGCTGCGGGAGGCCAAGTCCGCCAAGATCCCCGTCATTCTGGAAAGCCGCAGTGTGGTGGTGAAAGATCCCTCCACCTGGACCACCTTCGTGGGTTCGGACTTCGTCGAGGAAGGCCGGCGCGCCGCGCAGTGGTTGCTTGATAACACCAAGAACACCACCGGCGACGTGAACATCGTCGAATTGCAGGGCACCGTGGGCTCCGATCCCGCGATCGAACGGAAGAAAGGCTTCGAGGAAGGGCTCAAAGCAAATCCTCGCTACAAGATCATCCGCTCGCAGACCGCCGACTTCACCCGCGCCAAGGGCAAGGAAGTCATGGAAGCCTTCCTCAAGGCTGAAGGCAAGAAGGTCAACGTGCTGTACGCACACAACGACGACATGGCCATCGGCGCGATTCAGGCCATCGAGGAAGCAGGCCTGAAGCCGGGCAAGGATATCCTCGTAATCGGCGTGGATGCGGTCAAGGGCGCCTTCGAGGCGATGATCGCCGGCAAGATGAATGTCAGCGTGGAGTGCAACCCCCTGCTTGGCCCCCAGCTGATGGAAGCGGCAGCCAAAGCCGCCTCGGGGCAAACGCTGCCGCGCTGGATCAAGTCGATCGAGGGTGTGTTCCCGGCCGAAGTAGCCGCCAAGGAATTCCCGAACCGCAAGTATTGACACTGACAGTCGGGCCCCGCTGCAAGCCACGGCGGCGGGCCCAGCTGTGGCTCATCATTCTCAGAGTCGCCGCGATGCCGTGAGCTACACCAGGCTGTGTGCCCAGACACCAGACGTCGTGAGATAGCAGGCGTACAGCGACGTCGTGGCCGTGATGAAAAGGCGGTTACCTCGCGGCCCGCCGAACTCTACATTGGCCACCGGCTCGGGAACGAGGATCCGGCCAAGCAGTTCGCCCTGCGGCGAGAAGCAATGCACGCCGTCTCCGGCGCTGGTCCACACATTGCCGCGCAGGTCCACGCGAAGGCCGTCCGGTATCCCAGCATCCACGGTGGCGAAGACTTCGCCGCCTCGCAGCCGGCCGCCGGCTGCCACGTCAAACACTCGAATGTGTCGCGGCCCCTGCGGATCATGTGATGCCCCGGAATCCGCCACATACAGCAGGGTGCCGTCCGGAGAAAACGCCAATCCATTGGGCTGCACGAAGTCCGTGGCGGCAACTTCCACTCGCCCGCTACCGGCGTCGACCCGGAACACGTAGCGGCCACCGTACTCGGGCTCGGCCGCATAACCCTCGTAATCGGACAGGATCCCGTAGGTCGGGTCGGAGAACCACACGGCGCCATCGGGCGCGACAACGGCGTCATTCGGCGAGTTCAGCCGCTTGCCTTCAAAGGCGCTTGCGATCACGATGCGCCGGCCATCGAGCTCGGTGCGGCTGACGCAGCGCGTGCCATGCTCGCAGCTGATCAGGCGGCCTTCGCCATCACGCGTATGGCCGTTGGCGAAGTTGGAGGGCCTGCGAAACTCTACTACGTTGCCCTCGCCTGCGCCGTCGGGCACCCACCGCAGGACGCGGTTGTTGGGGATGTCGCTGAACAGCAGGAAGTCGCCGGCCGGAAAATACACGGGGCCCTCTGCCCAACGCGTGCCGGTGAAGAGCTTTTCTACAAACCCGTTCGGCGGAACCAGTCCGCGAAAACGCACATCGTGCAGCAGGAAATCGCCCCGGATGCCATAGCGGTCAGCCAAGATCACCTCACCCTGGCCGAACGGCCATACAGCAGCAGCATGCACAGGATCAGCGCGCCATAGATGATCTGGCGGCCCGCCTCGGGCATCTGCAGAACCGCAAGCACGCTTTGCAGCAGCACGATGAACACTACGCCTGCAACAGTGCCCAGGTAGCTGCCGCGGCCGCCCAGGATGTTGGTGCCGCCCAGCACGACCGCGGCGATCGCGGGCAGTACGTAGGGATCACCCATGGCCTGGTAGGCGTTAGCCGAGTAGCCGGCGAGCAGTATGCCGGCGAGCGCTGCCAGAGCCCCGCAGGCCACGAAGCACAGCACGATGACTTTG
This sequence comes from Polaromonas sp. P1_F1, assembly GCF_056405795.1. Taxonomy (NCBI): domain Bacteria; kingdom Pseudomonadati; phylum Pseudomonadota; class Betaproteobacteria; order Burkholderiales; family Comamonadaceae; genus Polaromonas; species Polaromonas sp. P1_F1. The sequence continues at coordinate 78,775 of NZ_JBFUBJ010000008.1, read as the reverse complement.
CCGGTGCGCACGCCGGACAGGTAGGCGGCGCGCTCGGTGTTGCCGATGATGTACACGTAGCGGCCGATGGCAGTGCGCGTCAGCACCAGGTAGAACAGCAATGAGACGGCCACCCAGGTCCACACGGCATTGGGCACGCCAAACGTCCTGCCGACGCCCAGTGCACGCATCAGCTCGGTAGCGCCGTGCACCGGTGCATGCCCGCCCGAGTAAAGGACCATCAGGCCCTGCAGCACAGCGTTCGCGCCCAGCGTGAAAATCATCGAAGGGATGCGCAGGATCGCCACCCCCAACCCATTGACCAGGCCGATCAGCGCGCCGCAGGCGATGCCTGCGGGGATCGCCCAGCCGGCGCCATAGGTGGCGCCCGCGGCGGCGGCCATCATTGCCCCGGTGGTGATGGTCCAGGGCACCGACAGGTCAATGTGGCCCAACAGGATGACGGCCATGAGCCCGGCGGCTGTGATGCCAAGGAAGGCGGCGATCTGCAGTTGCAGCAGCAGGTAGCCCGGCATCAGGAAGTTGCTGTTGACGACGCTGGCGGCCAGCAGAAGGGCCAGCGAACACAGGGCCACCATGGCCGGCGGATTCAACAGCAGTCTCTGAAACACACGCTTGCTGGTGGCGGAGGAGCGCGGAGTGTCAACGGAGAGGCTGGTCATCAGAACAGGTCCAGGCGGTTTCGCAGGCGAAGCACGTGCAGCGCGCCGACGCATACAGCCGCCAGGAGGATGAGTCCTTCGAACAGCGGCTGCCAAAGCGCAGGCGCATTGAACACGAACAGCAGGTCGCCAATGGTGCGCAACACGAAGGCACCCAACACCGATCCCACCATGCCCCCTGCGCCCCCATAGAGCGAGGTTCCGCCGATCACGACCGCCGCGATGGAATTGAGGGTGTACAGGCCCGCCTGCGGCGAGCTGGCCTCGCCCGACAGGGAGATCAGCGACAGCAGCAACCCGGCAAGCCCGGAAAGCAGTCCCGCGGCGGTGTACGCGATGAATTTGGCCCGCTGCGACGGAACGCCCGAAAGATAAGCCGCCTGCTCGGACGACCCCACGGCATAACAGGCGCGGCCGATGACCGTGCGCCTGAAGGGCATCCAGCCCAGCACGATGACCGCGGCCAGCAACACCAGCGTTGTGGGAATCGTGCCGAAGAGACGACCGGTCAGCGCGTCTGACAAGCCCTCGCTGACCTCCCCGCCCGGCGCAGGACGCAGCAGCAAGGCCAGGCCGAAGAACACTGCGCCCGTGGCGAGCGTGACGATGATCGGCTGCAGGCGCCCGAATACGACGATTGCACCATTCAGGGCACCGGCCGCCGCCCCGGAGGCCAATACCAGCACCACCCCGAGTGCCACTTGCCAAGGCGCACCGTTCACCACGACGGAGGCCAGGCAACTGGTGAGCACCATCACCATCCCCACGGAGAGGTCCAGGCCGCGCGTGATGACAGGCAGGGTCTGGGCCATCGCAACGATGGCCAGCAGCGCCGCCTTGTTCGAGGCCGTGGTGACGATGCCGACCGATATCGAGCGCGGATGCTCCAGCAGGTACAGCGAAAACATCAGGATGAACACCACCAGCGCACTCAGCGGACCACTGTTGCGGCGCAGCCCTCGCAGCCATTCTTCCCTGTTCATGTGACGGCCTCCGGTTCGGTTGAAGCGAGGGATACGTTGAGGGATGAGGCCACAATCGCCTGCTCGGTGATCTCCTCCCCGACAAGCGTGCGCACGATGCGTCCTTCGTACATGATCAGGATGCGGTCCGCCAGGCCGATCAGTTCTTCGTAGTCGGTGGAGTAGAGCAGGATGGCCACGCCCTGGGAAGCAAGCTGGCGCAGCAGGACATAGATTTCCTGCTTGGTGGCCACATCGATGCCGCGTGTGGGATCGTTCAGCAGGAGCACGCGCGGCTGGGTCATCAGCCACTTGGCGATCACCACCTTCTGCTGGTTGCCCCCGGACAAGGTCTGCACCGGGTCTTCCACGGAACCGATCTTGATGCGCAACTTGTCCACCATCTGCGCCACGGCCGCCTGCTCGCCCCCCGGGCTCAGCAAGCCGTAGCGCGTGAGCGCCTCCAGCTGGGCAAGGCTCGCATTCTCACGGATACTCATGGGCAAGACCAACCCTTCGGTCTTGCGATCCTCCGGGATGAGGGCGATCCCCAGTCCGGGTTGCTTGCATATGTGTGGCGCCAGATTGGTGACCGGTTGACCAAAAACCTCGATTTCGCCGTGCACACCCTTAAGCACGCCGAAAAGCGCCAGCAGCAATTCGCGCTGCCCCTGTCCGTCCAGCCCTCCCAAGCCGACAATCTCGCCTCGCAGAATCTCCAGCGAAATGTCCCGGAGGCTGGGCTCCCAGCTCAAGGACTTGACCGTGACAGCCGGTCGCGCATCCGTGGCCGGACCGGTCTTGGGCGGGTACGACTTGGCGACGTCACGACCGATCATGAGTTGCACCACTTCAGCGTCGGTCCGCGTGCCGTTGGCAAACGTGTCGACGCGGCGACCACTGCGAAAAACCGAACAGGTACCGGCGAGCGCCTTGACCTCGTGCATGCGGTGCGAGATGAACAGCGCTGCGACGCCCTGGTCTCGCAGACTGAAGAGCAGGCGGTACAGGCGTTCCACGTCTTCGCTGCTGAGGGCGGAGGTCGCCTCGTCCAGGATGAGCAGGCGCGGCTGCGCGCCTAGCGCCTTGGCAATTTCGACGACCTGCCGGCGGGATAGCGGCAGGTCGCGCACGCGGTCCATGGGATGGATGTCGCTGCAACCCAGCAGGGAAAGCAGCTCGGTAGCTCGCTCTTGTTGAGTCTTGGCGTCGATCAGGCCGTACTTCACCGGGGGCCTGGACAGGAAAATGTTGTCGCACACGGACAAGTCCGGGACCAGCGACAGCTCCTGGAACACACAAACGATACCGCGCTCGCGCGCGGAGTTCGGAGAGTCCAGCCGCAGTTCCTTGCCGTCCAGCAGGATACGGCCCGCGTCGGGCTGAACGACGCCGGCGATGATCTTGATCAAGGTCGACTTGCCGGCACCGTTCTCGCCCAGAACAGCGTGAATTTCACCTGCCGTACAAGCGAAGTCCGCGCTGTCAAGCGCACATACGCCGCCGTAGCGCTTGGTGATGCCCTGGAGTTCGAGCAAGGGTTTCTGGGTCACGGAAAGAAAAGCCTCCAAACAGGAAAAATGCCGGGCGCGGCCACACAGCCCGGCGTTAAAACTCCAAGGCTGATCTCAGGTATTTCCCTCGCTCTGCTTCATGATGTCCGGCGCCGTCAGGTTGATGTTGCAAGGCGGAAACTCGTTGGCCACGTAGAAGGTGTCGGGTAAATCCGGGTAGAAGTTCTTTCCCGGTGCCATGTTCTGGTATTCGACGTAGGGAATGGGCACCGAGATGTACTGCGGCAGCTTTTGGCCTTGCAGTGCGGCGATGGCCGCCTTCAGGGCCACCGAGACCAGGCCAGGCGACTGCGCGGCCGAAGCGCCTTTGAGGCCGTCCTTATGGTACTGATGGACCATCTTGCGAAAGCCATTTTCCCCTTCCGCACCGATGGGCACGAACGGGTGCTTGGCCTCGATCAGCGCACGAATGGTGCCGTTGGATCCAGCCTGCGTGTAGATGCCGTTGAAGCGGCCATGCACGGCAATCGCGTCGGCCGCTACCTTCTGCGAAGTGCCGTCGTCCCAGTTGCCCACCACTTCGATAATCTGGACCTGCTTGTGCTTGTCCATGATCTCGCGGAAACCGAGATGGCGGTCGCGGTCCACCGAGTTGCCCGGCAAGCCGCGAATCTCCAGAACCTTGCCGCTGGTCACGCCGTTCTTCTCCAGCCAGCGGCCCATCAGGCGGCCCATTTCCAGCTGGTCTTCGTTCACCTGGATCACCTCGTCGGTGTCGAGCACATTGTCGAACGGGATCAGCACGACGCCAGCCTCTTTGGCGCGCTTGATCACCGGCTTGAACGAGGTGGGCGACACCGCGATCGTGAGGATGGCGTCGAAGCCCGCGTTGATGAAGTTGTCGATGGCGCCCAGCTGCGCAGCCACGTCCGTACCGGTGGACACGACCTTCAGCTCCTTGATGTGCGGCTTCATCTCCGGCGTTGCTGCATAAGCCTTCAGCGACTTGATCATCTGGATGCGCCAGCTGTTGCCGGCATAACCATTGGCCAATGCGATGCGGTACGGTCCCTTCTTGGCCGGATACTGGATGGTCTTCGTGTTGCCGGAGAACGGCTTGAAGCAGGCCGGCTCGTAGGTTTGGGCCAACGCCGGCGCGCCCAGGCCGGCCAGTGTTGCGGCCGCGCCCGCGGCCAGAATATCTCGTCTCGTTTGCATGCTTGTCTCCTGTTTAGAGTGTGCCGGTCTCTGAAGCCGGCGAGCTGACAACGGCGCAGGATTGCGCGAAGCATTTGGCCAGGGCAAAACTTGATCAATTCATTTTTGGTCTGGCCATATCGGACCGCATCAGGGCTTTCCCTTGACTTGCGCCGCTTCGAAGGCTGCGTCGCCCCCTCAGGCCCCAAGGCGCCGCAGGCGGGTCAGCCTGCCTGCGACACCAACACCGACGGCGAGCTCCAGGAGCGGGGCGACATGACAATCCGGAAGTCCTCGATCGTCGCGTTGCGGCCGCCAAGTAACGTGGCTTCGCGCTTGTGGAACTCAGGATCGGAGAAAGTAATGCTGTCGCGGACGATGGAAACGAGGACGTACTTGCCACCGTGGGCGATAAACTGGAATCCGCGTTCCTGCACAGATCACGTCAGCATGATTGGCCCTGCGCAGCGGTCAGACGGGTAACTATATATCTGCTAATTTGGACTGACCACTCTCGGCGGCCAACTTTCGAATCTCGGAAAACCTGGGGAGACCCCCAGCAGCGGAAGCGGTACTTTCGCAGCCTCTGATACTCCGTTCAAAATTAGTTCCGGCATCTCGCCATCAAACAAGGCCGGCCCGGCCAGGCGGTCGACCCAGTTCAGAAGCTGCATGCCGCAGTACACCACGTGGCGCCCACGGATGGTGATGCGCAACCCCCGGCGGTGGCGCTGGAAGACGGGCTCCCCCACCGCATCCTCGAAAGCCTTCAGCCGGTGGCTGGCGCCCGACAGGGACAAGTGACAGCGGCGCGCAGCTTCCGACAATGAACCGGACTCGGCGCAAAGCACCACGAGCCGGATCGAAGCGAGGTCGAAGCGTTGAAGGTTGATAAATTTGGTCATGCCAATTTTTTTGAATGTACCAATTTTGGTCTGACCAGACAAGGTTTTTCCACCACAACTTACCGGCCATGGCCACGCAGGGGCACCGCCCGACGGTATGATCCTTTCGTTACACCTTCCCCGCCATGAGAGTTACCAAGCCTGCCGAACCCCGTCGCCTGTATCAGCAGATCGCCGATCAGATCAGGGAACTGATCGCCAAAGGATCGTTCCAGGTCGGCGACCGTCTGCCGGCCGAGCGCGAGCTGGCATTGCTCCTGGGCGTGTCCCGCCCTTCGCTGCGCGAGGCATTGATCGCCCTGGACGTCCAGAGCAGTGTCGAGATCCGTGGCGGCTCGGGTGTCTACGTCTGCCCGCAACCCAAACGCACTTCCGGGAAGGCCACACCCGCACTCGGCGAGAGCCCAAGGGAACTGATGCAGACGCGCTCCGCCCTGGAGAGCGCGGTGGTGATCCTTGCCTGCGCGCGCGGCACCCCTGAGCAGCTCAAGCAGCTTAGGACGATCGTCACGAGAATGAGGGCTGAAACGGATCGCAACCGCGCCCCGCTGGATCTTGATCGACGCTTTCACATGACGCTTACGCAGATGAGTGGTAATTCCGTGATGGCCCGCATCATCGCCGAGTTGTTCGATGAACGGCACAGCCCGATCTCGGCCAAGCTGTCTTCGAAATACGAGAACCCACGCACCTGGAAGGCTGCGCTGAAGGAACATGAAGCTATTCTCAGCGCTCTGGATGCACGCGATCCGATAGCCGCACAGGCTGCCATGCTCGCCCATCTGCGCGCCTCCGAGCTGCGTTGGGTGGGGGACTGACCCCGTCCCCTGAGGCGTGCATCCACGAGCGCACGATGCGCAGATTGCTATCGCTCGCGCCGGAAATTGAATTGGTGCCGGGCCCGAGCCGAGCCTAGCATCGCGCGTACCCCCCGCCGCTGCACATCGCAATTTAGGAGACGATTCACATGAACATGCAAACCCACTATCCCAGCCTGAAAGACCGGTCCGTCCTCATCACCGGGGGGTCGACCGGCATCGGTGCCACCCTGGTGCGGCAGTTCGCAGCGCAAGATGCGAAGGTCGGGTTCATCGACATCGACGTGGACAACGCGCTCGCCCTTCAGGCAAGTGTGGCGAAGGAGCTCGGCAAGCGCGTGCATTTCATGCGCAGCGACGTCACCGACACTGACGAAATGCGCCAGGCGATCAAAGCGCTTCGCACCCAGATCGGGCCGATCCGGGTGTTGCTGAACAACGCGGCCAACGACGAGCGACACCTGATCGAGGACACGACACCGCAATACTGGGACGCGGGCGTCGCCGTGAACCTCAAGCACCAGTTCTTCGCGGCGCAGGAAGTCGCGCCAGACATGAAAGCGCTGGGCGGCGGCTCCATCGTCAACTTCGGCTCGGTCAGCTGGATGCTCAAGCAAGGCGGCATGCCGGTTTACACCACCTGCAAGGCAGCCGTGCAAGGGCTCACCAGGAGCCTGGCGCGAGACTTCGGACCCTTCCGCATTCGAGTGAACACCCTGGTGCCGGGTTGGACCATGACGGAAAAACAGTTGCGGCTGTGGGTCACACCCGAGTCCAAGGCAGACCTGGCCCGTGCGCAATGCCTGCCGGGGGATTTGATGCCTGAACACATTGCGAAGGCGGCGCTGTTCCTGGCTTCCGACGACAGCGAGATGATGACGGCGCAGGATTTGGTTGTCGATGGAGGGTGGACATGATCGATGGGCCACCCGAAGGATATTGAATTCCATCGAAATCTGACAAGGGCGGCCCTACCAGGAGGATAGCGACGCCCCAGAATTGAAAAAGCCCTTGAATCCGTTATGCCGGGCAAACCATATCGTCGCCCGTCATCAGGTCATAAGTTCGCACAAAAACTCACCTTTGGGGGTTTTGGAAAGCATCCAAACAGACTAAAGCCGGCTTCAGCAGCTCCCAGTTGTTCTCCACCTCGGCATAAGTTTGCACAATCGAGAGTTCTGGCACCATAAGTTCGCACAATCCAATGACCTAACCACCGTTTACGCGTCCCTCTTTTTCCATTTTTCGCTTTTTTTGCCTTTTTGAGGCACTGCTGCATAAATAGCAGAGCCACTTAGATAGTGGCGAGAAAGGAGGACTCAAAAATGATTATCAAAATCGAGCATTTCGGTCATGATTTCGTAAACAGCGACTGCGCAAAACTGTTGCTTACAGGACGTTTTCACCATTACGTTTACCTGATTACGTAATACCAGGGGGCTTCGGCCCCCTTTTTTATGGGCTACAAGCTGGCGGTGGGGGGGCTTGGTTTGAATCAGCCGTCCACCACTGGCCTGAGGTCAATCTGCGCTTCAACGCGCAGGAGCTCAACGTGGAGGCAGGCAGTCCCCACTATGACTGCAGCGAGAGGCAAGTGCTTGGCTCGGCCCGCAAAAAGCTTCCGCCACTCCGTCCGGTCGATGTCCGAAGGCACAGGAACCCGTTGAGGGTGTGTGTGCCATTCGCCGAGATAGTCGATTGTTCCGCCGCTAGCAGCCCACGCCTCCATGGCCGCAGTTGCATGGCCATGAGCCTCGCGTTCAAAGAAGAACGGTCGGCGCCTGTCTGTAGTCATTGGCTCAGTTACGAACAGCACTTCAAGATGATTCCCTCGTCGCTTACCGAGGAGAATGCCGCCAGCCTCTGTCTGCCACGGAAACCGCTGTCGGTGCCTCATGAAGACCTGGATGGTTGCTGGAGCGAACACCACGAGCCGCTTCCGGTCAGGCGTTACCCATTCGCTTACGAACTGCACGCTGGGCATTGCGGCAGTCTTGGCACGTCTACATCGCCCGAGGCCGGCGAGAAGCCTGAGCGTAGGACCCGGGTGCGCAGCCGGGGCGACGGAGCACCTCGATTCCAGTCCACGACCATTTCGGCTGCCAAGCAGGCCGCATGCACCGATGCAGTCGCAGGAAAGGGTACGTAGAGACTTTCGCAGCCGTGACCAGCAAGCTCCACCGGGATGGGCTCCGTTACCGCGGGGAAGAGCGGTTTGCGCTGCAGGTCGGACATGCATCTGGTGCATGCCTGATCCGGAGCTTCGCGGAGCAATGCCCGGGCGGCGACCCCTGCGCCCTCAACCCAGACCGTCAACGTCGGGATGAACAACTGCTGCTTTTTCCACTCTCGTGTCAGCAGATGCGCGAGAGCCTCTTCACCGGTGGCGTTGATGACGAGGTCAGCTTTGCCCAGCTCCCCCTGCTCCATGGCGACGGGAAGGTCGCGTATGTTGGCGGTCGGTGCTCCAAGACGGAGCTCAAGCGTCAGGGCGGTCGCCTTGTTCTTCCAAACGTAGTTCATCCCGAGCCGGTGACGGCCGACGTTCTGCGGAGCTAGGATATCGGGGTCAACGAGGAGCAATTCTCCGCGGCCTAGGCCAGCTCCATTTTTGACCAGCAGCTCCGCAAGGAATCCGCCAATCGTGCCACATCCCACCAAAACGATGCGCCTGTGTGCCAAGGTCGGCTGCTGTGGGGTATTGCGCTGACTCACATAGGCGTCATCGAACCGAAAGAGCGACATCGGCAGCACTTCAGAGGCATACAGGCGTTTGCGCAAGGATTCGGTGGTCTTAGCTTCTTTCGGGTCAGGGTCCGGAAAGTTGACGAAGATGGCGTACTGCGTTACGGGAGCCGCTACAACACATAGGGCTGCCTGCCGCCCCTTCCCGCAGGCCACCAGGAGCTTTCGCTCCATGTTGCGCCGCGCCGCAGGGTCGAGCATCCCCTGCCAGGCGAGGAGCGCTGCAATTGTCTTAGGTGGCCAGTCTTCGGTAAGCGGGCGTGGATTCGCAGAACTTTGGACCTTCACCGCCACTGCACCAGTGTCGGGAGCCTCTTCCAGGCCCATGGCCTGCAGCTTCAATCGTGTACCTGCGGGCTGGTTGCCGACAAAGAGCATGCTGGTTCTGTCGGCAGCATAGCCAGCGAACATCACAGTGAGTTCCGATGGACCGTCCCTTTCGACATCGACAAAGCAGGGGGTGCCGTGCCAGAAGGCAAAAAACTCGTCCTCGAGGTCCTTCTTCATCTCTCCGCGCAGGGAAAGGTCCAGCACCTCGGCAGCGCGCTGCAGGTGAGCGACCGTTTGGCCGGCAATGTCGAAGACGTCGGGTACCACGCTGCCCTTGCCCGCGTAGCAGATCTGGCCACCGGCCCCGATGTGCGCCAAGACCTTTGGTGAGGTTGGGGGTAGGGAAACGCTCACCAGAGGGAGCTTTATGCCCTTGGGGTCGACAGATACCACCGCGGCGTGATTGCCCTTGGCGGCATGGAGCGCTCCGTGGAACTCCCAAAAGCCGTTTGCCCGTCGGCGCCGGTACTCGAAGCCGAGCGCCTGGAGCGCGGCGCGCAGCAGCGTGAACGGCGTGTGGTCGGAAGTCATCCAGCCTGCGAGCGGCCGACCAACGGGCTGGCAACCGCCGCTGCAGGCACAGCCTGCACCGTCGCAGTCGCAGTCGTCGGCTTCACGCGTTCGGGTGCGTCCGGGAACCGAGATCCGAACTGGTTGATAAGCCACTGGCAGGCCTGATCCGCGTTGCTGGCGTTGATGGCACCGCGCAAGTTGTCTTCCAACTGCTTGAGCTTGCGGATGGCATCCTCGACCCCGTCTTTGCCCAGCCGGTCGGTGAGCGACTCGGTCTCGTCGGTGGGGTTACAGACGCCTTTGCTGAGCCGCTCTTGCATGGCCTCGACCAAGTCAAGCAGAGCGAGGTCGTCACGCCGGTCCCGAGAGTCGAACACCGGCGCCGCGGCCGCCATCAGCAGGATGGACGAAGGCCCCCCGGTAGGCCACTGCCAGTCACGGAACGCTTTCAGGTACCGCACGCTACGGCGGAACTGCTCACCGAGACGGTCGACCTCCTCGATGAACCACTTCTTGACCGGCCGAGGGTCGGACGGCTTCCAGCCTTCTTCACGATGCGCGAGCAACACTTTGTCGCGCGGCAGGGCGGTCCACGCGTCGCGCTCCGCTTTGATAACCGCCTCGTCCTGGGCGCCAAAGTCGTACCTATTCATCGCGGCCTTGCGCAGTTCTTCAAACTGCTCGTCTGGAATGGCGTAGAGTGGTACGTCGATGTGCGCGCCCCTAGAAATCACGATGCGAATGCACGTCGCCTTGTCTGTAACCAGCTTCCAGCCTCGTTCTTTCACCAGTGGTTCCAGCGCGGTTTCGGCAGCCTTGAAGAAGACCTGGCTCGCGGCCCTAGGGCGACCTGTTTCCGTCATAAAGCTCAGGGGCAGGTACGCGCCGTCGTCGATATCCGCTTGCTGGGGCGGCAGATGGCACGGCGCATTGATGGTTTTGTAGGCCCACGAGCCCTGCGTGAAGAATCTGGGAGGCACAGCCTCTTTTTCGTACCCAGCTTCCTTCATCAGCCGCGGAAGCCCAATGCGCAACTGCTTTCGAACGGCCTCCTTCGCTTCGAGGATGAACTCGCACTCGGCGTCGCCAAGGGTGATGTTTTTCAGTAGGTTCGAGTCCTCGACCTCGGTGTGGAAAAGTGCGCTGAGATTGAGCATGATCAGTTACCTGAGTTTTTGTTGGGCCCGTGGAAGAACACCGGGCTGGCCGCAACGTGGCTGCGGAAGGGAGCGAATCGGGAGTCACCGAGAGCTGTTCTGGCGGCTTGGGTGCCCCGGGTTTTCAGAACCTCGATGGCGGCTGGCGTCACCAAGTCAAGTTTCTCGATGTCCCGGCTCTGATCGGGTGTAGCCGGATCGTCGATGCGCATGTAGTCGTTGCCGAGTAAATGGCCAAGCAGGGTGTCGGTGGACCGCTCCTGCGTCGAGATGACCAAGTCGAAGAGCTTGGCACCCCACTGCTTGTAGCCCCAGTCGAGGCCGGAGCCACCCCGTTTCGTGGCGCCCAAGGTCATCGTGCCGATGGCCAGCACACGTACAGCACCAGGCTCACGTGACGCACCAAGGACCTGATGCGCCTCATGAAGCCCGAAAAATCCGGGGGAGTTGCCAACAAGGCCGCCGTCGGCGAACACACCTTCGTCACCCATCTGGTGGAGCGGGAAATAGGTAGGCGCGGCAGCGGTGGCCAGACCCACGTCAACGAGTTTGTGCCTGTGGTCGGTGTAAAAATTTTCGGCGTGCGGCGTTTTGAAGAACTGGCCGGAGCCCTTAGAGTAATTCACCGTAGGAATCAGAACGCGATGCTTAAGGTCACCGATGGTCAAGTCGCCCAGTTGTTCTGTGAGCACGGTGCGCAGCCCGTCAGACGCGTGCTTTGCCTGGAACCACGGGCCGAACGCCTTGCGTTTCAGGTCCTGAGAATTGAAGATGCGGCCGCCATCTTGCTCGAACATCGCCTGCAGCTTCGCTGCGGGTACCTCGGCGGCCAACCCCATTGCAAGCAGACCTCCGGCAGACGTCCCGCAAATCAGGTCGAACCGGTTAGCCAGTGGCGTGCCAAACTGCTCCTCGAGAACCTTAAGGACAGTCGCGGTGTAAAGGCCGCGGAACCCGCCACCGGAAAGTGCCAAAACATGCAACGGCATCAACGACCCCAGACCGGGACCATTCCCGATGATGGAGACGATTGTGGTTGGAGTGGTAGCTCAAATAGTGCGCTACTCAGCGGGCTCGTCGCCGTAATGTTTTGCTGCAGCGCACAAACGCTCTTGAATCCTCTGGCGCAACTCGGGCGGCCCTAGGACTTCGACCTCGGGCCCGTAGCGCAACACGTCCATTACGAGCTCCTGATCGTTCGAATATGGGACTTCCAAAATGTAGCTGCCGTCGCTCAGCCATCTGTCACTCTGGTCAGGATGCCAAGTCTCCAAGGCAATCCATTGGGCGCGGTCATGAGTGAACTTCAGGATAGCCCGATTAGTCGCCTTTCCAGAAAAAATTCCGTATCCGCTCTGAAAGTGCGTTCTCATTTCTTCTTGGCTAACCTCAATGGCGGATTCGGGCAGGATCTTGACGTCTTCGATAGCTTCAGGGGCGAAGGATCGCAGCTCATTACGCAGATGGCACCACGCGTCCAAAACCCAATTTTCCCGGTAATGGACCAACTGCAGTGGAGAAATAACGCGCTCAGTCGTTTCGTTTTTGTCACGGCGCAGATACTGCAATTGGAGTTTCTTACCTTCCAGCAGGGCGGTCGCTAGCACCTTAAAGTGCTTAGGTTCAATCCTGCGCGGTGCGAAGTGAATCAGCTTGACCTTCCGCTCAATCTGTTTCGCCGACTTTCCACCTGCTGCCAGCATTGAGCGCACGCGCTCCTTCATTGGGGCGACGTGCTCTTCAAGTAGTCCCGGCTGCACGCCCTCGACCAGGTGTAGCATCATCAGCATCGCGAAGAGCTCCGATGCATCGAACCAGAGACCTGGGAGTTCAAAGCGCTCGCCAGTCGCAGGGTCATCCCGCAGCATGTGTGCGCGCTTGCGACTGTCCCACTCGATGGGGCAGTTCAGTCGGTCTTTCAGATAGTCGATATCACGCTTGACGGAAGCTGTTGAGACACCGAGTTCGACACCGAGGTCGCTCATGGTCACGCCATTTTTCCTGCGCGCAAGGCGAACAATCTTCACGAATCGCTCGATGCTGACCTTGGATACCCGGGACTCCTTTTGCCCGGGATTGGTTACAGGTATCTGGCTGAGGTGACTCCTCGCCGGAGGGGACTTTTTGCGAACCGGGGATTCCCCTGACGCGCGGGATGCCACGTTCTTCTTCGTCGATGGCCCCATGATTCCCCCATTCAAAGTCAACAAGGCGGAACGAACGCCCCGCAGCTAGATTGGTCTTGCAGCCGAAGTGATTTCAACACCTTTACGCTCTCGAGACTATAGGCCTCGACCCAGGCAACGGCAACGTCGTTCGACTGCCCAAGTTCGGCCGTACCGAACCCAAGAAGTGGGATGTGGATCGTCAGGGGGGCGAGAGGCAGGCCATAGCGAGGCTCCCTTGACTAACTCTCCGATCACATACACCAACCGTACGCATTGGTGCATCGGCGCTGCATCTCTTCCCTTGCCTGGACCGGTACAAAGGCAGGAGCAGCAAAGTAAGCGGCAGGCACAAGCATAATGCCGGGATAGGCCGTGTCGCCGAAGAAGTTACCGAATCTCTTGCCAAAACCGTTGTCGTAGTAGCCGCCGGTTTTGTCGATCAGCCAGTCATGCGGTCCCGCGAAAGACTCGACGACTGAATCCTGGAAGCTTCCTTTTTCGTATTTCCATTTCCCGATCATGCCCTCGTCCATCTGACAACCTCCAAATGTTCCACCAGAGCAGTCCAGGGTATTCGGCTCCAGTCGCGTTCCTCCCAGCTTTTGGCCATCGCCAAACATTCCTTTGCTGTATTTGCCGCGAGGCGACAAATTTGTCCTTGAGTCGTCGGCACTTCTGGGCTGGGAGGAGCCCTTGATTTGGTCGTTGCGCATTTCCTGATTGGCGTACGTGACGGCTGCCATTGCGAAGGCAAAGTTGAAGCCCTCGGAGAAGTTGCCCCCTCGGATTTGCGCACTGATGCCCCCCGCAGCCCCCTCTGACACAACGCGCCCGAACGAGTAGGTTGGGCCGTAGTGCTGGGCGACCCCACCCGTGATCGCACCCGTGATCGCGCCGAGGGCAGCCCCTCGCAAAACGTCATCAATGTTTCCGCCATACAGTGCCGCACTCAAACCACCGACGATCGCTCCCGTGACGGCACCCAAGGCGATCGCACTCATCGCGGGAAGTAGGTAGGGCGCGGCGATGGCCACTGCGATGACAACGATCACTCGCCAGTTTTTCTCTATCCACTGACCTGCCTGACTAAGCTGTTCACCGACCCATCTCATTGGTTTCCCGAAGATCGCGTCGGCCACGTCAAGAACCCCACCCAAGACATCGCCTAATCCGCCAACGATATCGCCCCAGAGGTCGAAGCCGGAGGGGTCGATAAATCTCAGCGGATTATTGAGAACATAGGCATAGCGGTTGAAGGACTGGGTGTTAAGCGGGAACTGGACGACCACGTCGGGGCTCATGAATCGGCCCAGTTCGGGGCTGTATATCCGGCCCTGCATATGGACGAGTTCCAGGTCGTCCAATTGCTCATGAGAGGAGAAGCCCGTGCGCACCGAACTGTAAGGGCCGCCGCCTCCGGCCTTGATCCTCTTGCCCCAAGCGTCGTACGCGAACCGTTCTACTACCTTGCCTGCGCCATCGGCTAGCGCGGTGAGCGAGCTCAGATGGTCTTTGATGAAATAGCTGAACCCGCCGTCTTTCTGCGCGGTCGTTCGCTCGGGCGTGATGCGCAGGAGATTCGCATAGAACGGCGACGAGAACTGCATGGGATGGTGCAGGAATGTCTTTTCGAAGAACCCGATGACGCCGCTCGGTCCCGCAACATGGTGCCTGACACGAGTGCGCTCCGGCGTCCTTAGGAATGGAGGAGCGAATTCCTCTCGCAAGAGTTCCACCTCGCCGAGGTACGACGCTTTGAATTTCACCGCACCCTGTCGGCTTTCATGTTGAACCAATTGACCATCGGCGCCGTAGACAAATTCGGAATAGTTCAGCCTCACACCAGCGTTGCGCTTGCGCTCGATGGCCGAAACCCTGTTCTCTGCATTGAACTCAAGCGTTCTGTCACCATAGCTCACAACATTGCCGGACGGGTCATATGCCAGCGACTTGGCAGCCGGCCCTTCACCGACAGCACACAGCCTAGTGGCTTCAGCCTGCTTGCAGTATTCGTAGTTGCCCACGCCGCTCTTGTTCCGGATATTTCCGGACGCATCAAAGGCAACGGCCATTTTCTCGTGTCCCTGCGTAGACACAGATGTCAGTCGGCTCAATTCGTCATAGCCAAACGTCTCATCCAGCATGGAAGGCTTGTCCGTGCGGGAAGTGATGTTGCCCACCGCGTCGTGCGAGAGCCTGAGGTCTTGAACCACTTCACCGTGCGACATCACGGAAACGGACTTGAGGCGATTGGAGTCGGTCGTGTATTCTGTGGATCGCCGCATGCCGTTGCCCAGCAACTCAGCGCGCACACGGCCCACCTCATCGAACTCCAGCGCTTCGGCCAATACTTTGCCGGCACCGGCTTCGCTCATGGAAACCTTCTTAAGCGCCCCAACTTGGTTATAAAAATTTTCGACGGAAATGCCGGTTGAGTAGGCAATATTGACCGCGCGGCCGTGCCTGTCAAACGTGACATCTGTTGACACGGCGTCCTTGTCCACACGAACAGTCGTCCGGACGCGGTTACCGGTCTCGTCGTAGCGATACGAACGCGACTCTCCTCCCGCCGTCACGACCGAACAAAGGCGGCCCTTGCCAAATTCGCAGTTATCGTAGACCCATGTGTACGTAGCGTTCGCAGCCTGGCGCGTGCGAATGCGTCCGGCCGAATCGAAGGACATCTTTACTTCACTACCTCGGGGGTCTGTCTGGGAGAGCAGTTCACCGAATGCCGAAGACTTGAATTTCCAGAGGCCACTGGCCGGATCGGTGGTGCTGGACTTATTGCCGGCTTGGTCATAGAAGTTGATGATTTTCTGACCGGAAGGATCGGTCAGGACCAGTGCGTTGCCGTACGCGTCGTAGGTGTAATGAACTTGGCCACCCATGGCATCTCGGGCGAGCAGGACCCTACCCCTCGCATCCTTGGTGACCGTCGAGCGCCGCCCGGCCGCGTCGATCGTAGTCATCTCGCGGCCGCTGTACACAGTCTGTTGCTCAGCGCCGTCCGGATTACGGGTGAGGGTGACTCGGTCCAAGTCGTCATAGGAAAACCGCTTGACGGTGACCGGTGCGTTGCTGTCACAAAACCGGGGGGAAGTGGTGTGGCTCACGCGGCCCAAACGGTCGTAGCGGATGTCGCTGACGACCGCGCGCAATCCATTGCTCGATGACGCGTATCTGGAATATTGGTCGCAGTCCGTCCGAGCCTGGCCCGGTGTACTTTCCACGAAATAGATCTTGCGGCGTGTGCGTCCCAATGAATCCATCAGCGACAGCTGAGCCTGCATGTCGCCGACCTGCTTGATCGACCAGTAGGAATATTCCTGTGCATCCACGGAGTTCACGTTGCCAGACTTGTATGTTGTAGCCAAACCGGCGGCCGACATGTTGCTGTCCGCTACCTGCAACCCGTCGAAGGACGCAACGACCACCGCGCCGTTAGGATCGGTCTTGCGTAGGACAACGCCGGAAGGTTCGTGGTATACGAACGAGGACGCGTGATCGAGAGCGTCGCGAGCCGTGCGGATGAACCGGCCTCGTGTGTCATATTCGCTCGCCTGAACGCGTGTACCGTCCTCTCGGCTGGCAACCATCACTTTTGTCTTGTTGCCGAACACGTCGCGCTCGATGCCCGTGACCAACTGGTGCTGCGTTCCTTTGAACGAGACCTCGCGGGTCTGCAGCGCGGTCACGGGGTCATAACCGAACTCAGAGCTTCTCGAAATGGCCGGCGTCCCCTTGGCGAAGTAGGTGACAGTACTGGCTGTCGGTCGCCCGAAAATCCACCGCACCTCACTTTCCTGTCCGAAACTCGTTTCCGTCCGCATCCCCGACTCGTCCGCATATCGGCTCTCCAATAAGACCGTATTGCCGAACCTGTCATAGCCTAGTCTGTCTACTTGGTCGTTCAGCGTCTTGCCTAAGAGATCGGCAGACGTCACCCTGCGGTCTTTGAGCAAGGCCCGCAGGATCGCCGGTCTGAAACCCGGATTGCCATCCGGATGGGGCAGTCCACCGGTTTGCTCCACGGCCCAGCCCGAAACGGACGACGCGATGGCGACGTCTTTCCCCTCATAAAGCTGCAAGGTCAGGCTGGACATAAGTTGCCCTACCAATCCCTCGGTTTGGGAAAATTCGTTCCTGATGATCCGCTGGCGCTGGGTGTCGAGCGTCTCCTGAATCGAAAATCCCAGCGACCTTCCGGACTGCACATTCACCCGGTAACCCGAGTACGTGTAAGCGCGAGTTCGCCGCTCGACACCCGCACCGGTGGTTTCTAGGTTGGTAACCACGTAGCCGGGCAGCAGAGCATGGATCACTGGGTAGCTGGATTCGCACCCGACAAAAGAGTGTGGCAACTTGCAGACGATGGCCTCGGCCGCGCCGGACTCAGCGGTCTTGGCTGCCTGCAGGCCATCGTAGGAGAGATAAGACTGGAACGACACGGTGGTGACTAAGCCCAGCCCATTTACGACACGGTTCAGCAAGCCGGGCTTGCCTGCTTCGTTCACAAAGACACTTCTATCATTGACACCGCCGCTACGCGCGAAGAACTGGATCAGGTCAACCAGGCCATCGCCGTTCACGTCCAGCGGCCGCACGCCAATGTCCCCCAGGCCATCTTCGGTAAACGCCACCGGGGGAATCATGTTTGGCGCTCCTTCGGCCCAACTCGTGCCTGTGTTGGTATAGACGCCCGAGCCGGCGTGCGCGCCGCCGGTGCGGCTGTAGACTAGGTCGAGCAGCCCATCGCCATTGACATCAAAAAATCTCAGGCCCAGGTCACCCCTGCCGCCGCCAACCGCGATGTCGGGGAGTGCGAACCATTTATTGGCTGGGGTCCACCCCGCCCCCGTGCCGAGGAAGACCCGGGACGAGCCTTTGAGCGCATAGATAAAGTCAGGAATCCCGTCAGCATTGAGGTCGATGAAGAAAACTTGCTTGGCGTTGACGTCGAGGAACGTCACTTCGGAGTCAATCCGCGCGGGTGGCGTAAACCGCGCATCATCCACCCATCCGCTTCCGGTATTGATCAAGGCGCCGGAGGCGATCTTTTCCCGAATCTGCCAAACATCGTCCATCAGCACTTGTTCGAATGTGCGGTAGTGGTAGAGGATGTCCGGAAGTCGATCGGCATTTATGTCTAGAAACTCCAACCTAGTGTCCATGGTCTGCACGTTCTGGAATGTCTCGTCGTCTTGGAAATTGCCGCAGAGCGGATTGGGCGGCAAGGGGTTTGGCGGCGGACCGAAGTCGAACCCCGGCTTCTTCGGGCAAAGGACTTGGCGCGCAATAGGCTGCGTCAGTGCGTAGGCGGCGTCGGCTTTCCAGGTTTTCCCGCCGTCATTCAGGAAGGTCGTCGCCATCAGTTCATACGGGGACGGCGGCGGCGGTGGCGGATCTTGCGGATTGCCGCCGGGGGGGGGCACCGGCTGCACAGCGGCCTCACGCTCGACCAGGCTGGAATAGACGAGGTCGGTCAAACCATCGCCGTTGACATCGATAGCCCGCACACCGTAGGGACCAAATCCCTCCCTAGAAAAAGGCAAGGTGGGCACCAGCCCGGGCAGGACGTTCTTCTGCCAAATTCCCTTGCCCGTTTGGCAAGGGGCTTGCTTCATCTTCGTACAGTTGATATACGCTGCGCTCTCCAGCGTCACGATCGGCGCCATGCCGTAGCGAATCTGTACCTTTTCACGCGACACCAGCAAATCCGTCAATCCATCGCCATTGACATCGATCAGCAAGGCACCCGTGTCGCTGAAGTCTTCGGCCGACAGCGGTTCGGGCAACGCAAATTCAGGCTTTTCAGTCCATTTAGTTGAGCCCTTGGGGTCAAAAATCCAGGCTTTTGACTCAATACCCGAAACTTTCCTGACCGCCGACACAATGTCAGGGTAACCGTCCCCGTTTATATCGACGAAGCGGATACCCAGATCGATCTTATCGAAGGCGGCGATGTTGATGGTCGCGGGCAACCGATAGTCCCCGATCTCTTCCCATTTGCCACCGGAAGCCCGCGCGAAGATGAGCGGCGTGCTTAACTTGGCCCCTCCGCCGGCGAACATCATCAGGCGGCGCTGCGCCGTGCCCATGCTGTTGGCCACGGTCAAGGTTTGGAACACACCCCTCCTGCGCTTGGGGTCGCCCAACAGAGTGACTGGCGGGGCAAAACTCGGGTCGGAAACCCAGCTCGCACCCTGGTTCAGATAAGCATAACGCTCGGTCGCGCTGCGGCCATGCGCGAAGATGTCCGGTTGACCATCCCCGTCGACGTCGGCCACAGAAGCCACCTGCTCGCCGACGTCGCTCTTGGTCCGCCAGAACAAAACGGGAGGTACAGCAGCATCGGATTGCCATCCGTTGGCGGAAGCGATCAGGCCGCTGCGAAACGGCGCCTGCCCAAAGGTCTGGTACGCGGCCATCAAGCGCTGGCATTGGCCATCGGTCCCTACTGCCTGTACGGCCTCATGCGCGGGTACGGTTCCGAAGGTTGGCACAAAAGACGCGGCCATCTTTTCCCACTTGGCCGCGGTCGGCGCATAGACGGCGACACCACCCGCGCTCCCGGGATGCAGGTAAACGAGTTCACTGTTGCCGTCGCAATCCACGTCCAGCGCATAGACCCTGTCCAGGTCCGGCGCCGACGCGTCTCCCCGAAGCGGATGCGGCGGAGCGGGCAGTTTGCTCTTCTGCCAAGCAGCGCCCGCTAGCGTCACCATGCCGGAAAGAGGCGCACCCGCGCCGACTTGACGGTGCCAACCCAGCGAAATCGCGCCGTCACGCTTTATTAAAGCGATGCCGCTGGAAGCAAGCGATCCTCCGCGAATGGCAATCGGCAGCGCGGCCACTCGTTCCCACCCACCATCCGAACTAATGTAGGTCCCATCCAGGGCGGGCGACAGGCCGCTGACCAACATGTCCTCCATGCCGTCCCCGTTGATATCCGCCCACGCCACCGGAGAAGCCATGCCCTCCTGGTCAGCCGTAATCACCGGTGGCGCGTAAGTCTTGCCATTGGCTCCGGCTAGGCGATCCCAGCGACCATTGGCCGGGTCGAAATAGTAGGCGCCTGCGATTTCCTTCCCGCCTACGGCCAGCCGATAGACAACGGCTTGGTACGACTTCCCCCCTTTGTTTACACGAACGGCACGAAAGCCCTCCGCCAAGCGCCCCAGGCTGGGCAGGTCTGCGAAATCATCGCCCAGCCACGGCCTCTGCGCCCACTGGGGCACGGCGTGCGTATAAGAAAAATTCAGCGGGCGGAAGGAGGTACTCGAACCCTGCGCGGGTGTCGCCCCTGTTTCGTAGCCCGTTTCGGTCAAAGCCTTTAAGAAAAAGAAATTGGAACCCAGCTCCGTAGCCGCATCATAGGTGGGCGTGTAGGTTCGCAGGTACTGCATGCCATAGCGCGAATGAATGCGCTTCAGGCGCTTGCGCGCAGGAATGGCCTCTCCTTCGAGGAAGCGCACTTCATAGGGCGTCGCCAAGTCCTCGTATTCGAAATCGACCGCCGCATACGGCAGCATGGCGGCTTTGAGGTTGCCCGTGTACTCGATCTTCTTAATCTGGTAATCCATCGTCGCCGCTTCGGCGAGATAGGAAAACACCATGTAGTTGCCGGCTTGGTCCTCTACCCTGTCACACAGCCACATCATGGGTACGCCGGCCCCCCCTTTGCCGGCCACGCGCGAGTTGGCCGTCGAACCAAAGGAAAGCGTCAGGCCTGGACGCGTGTTTGCCACGAACTTGAGCGGCCCCGCCGGCGTCCAATCGTACGCCCGAATCCGCGTGTATGAATCTGTCCTAGTGCGGAACTCCACAAAGCGATCAGCCGGTTTGGCGCTCTTGCGGTTGTCCACAACCATGACCAGGCGCTCGCCGTCCAGCATGAGACCGTCATGTTCATTGAAAGCCACGCCGCGCACTATCCCATCGTCGGCCAGATTCCTAGTGCTGCGCTGAATAAGAGTCAGCCCCGTGAGGTTCCATCCGAAGCCATACGGTGACTTTCCAGCGCGGCTGCTGTAGGTGAGAGCAATCTTCGGTTCCATCCCGGACGTTCCGGGCGGCAGCTTGATAGGGATGGAATAGGCAGCGCCACCGTCCTGCGTGACGCTGAGGTTCCCGTCCGTTGAGCCAACGATAACCCGGTTTGCCGCCAGCACATGTCCCGCTATCGCAAATGTAAGGAGAACCAGTGCCCGGGCCATCGATGCAAATATCGATCGAGTCATGGGTTTCCTAGAAGTTCTTGGTAAAGCTCAGTCCGACGAAAGCCGCCGACTTGCGCTCGGCGGTGTTCGCGTTTTGAACCGACCGGTTAACTGCAAAATGCGCGTCCCAACGGACGTTACTTCCCGCTGCCCCACTAGCCAGCAATTTCAACGAAGCGCCCTCGGAACGTAGAACGGGCGTGCGCACGGCACTGGTACTTGCCCTGAACGCGATGTCCACGGGGCCTACGGTGCCCAGGCGCTGAGTAAGTACGGCGGAGTAACCATGTCGCCCGTTGCGACCTAGCGGTTGTTCGACAAAGACAAGGAGATGTGTGCCGGTGCTGAGATTGTTGGAGACGGACAGCCGGGCCGTGTCGCGCCCCCAGTTAATGCCGTTGCCCAGCCGTGTGTTGACGTAAGAGAGGTGGATGTCGACCAGCGGAAACTTGTGGCTGTACGCAAGCGCGAGTTCATGCCAACCAAAGGTGCCTGACGAAGTCCATGCCGAGGCGCTGAACCCGTAATAAGAAATCCCGGCGAAAGCGTGTGCGGAAGCACTGCGCCCTAGAACGACGTCTCTGTATTCAGAAACACTTGAAATTCCAGCTCCTGCTTCTACGTGCGCGCCGGGTTCGGGAATGTTTAGCTGCGCGATGGCGGCAGAACTCAGACAAGCTGCGCTCAAGCACGCACCTATCCGGGCGCAATGAATGCGCCAAAAGCCCCGTGAGAACATTGCGCCCCCCTTTTTGCTCCTTATACTATTTGTATATAGAGGTGACAATTGGCATTATTTACATAATCCACATCCTGTTCGGGCCATATTTTCTCAAAAATGGCAAGCCTACTTATTTGCGCGCGCTATTGCTCAAGCTCAGAACGCAGGAGCTGATCATTCGGGACGGCGATATCCAGGCGAAGTGACCCACCCTCTAATTAGAGGAGCAATAGAGCGTTTCAACCGTTTTGAGTAAGGCTAAGTGAATTTGGTGCAGCGCGATTGGACCGTAAGAAATGTATAGAGGTGTCCATGCGATCAACTGCAGATGCCCGCGCCACATCATCTAGATAAATCCACGACCACAGAAATTAATACTTCGGGGCTGTCTTTCGGATTTCTAAAGTATTTCCGGAATATTTAGAACAACCGCTCGTTGAGGCGCCCCGATTTCTCTGATTTATCCGCAAGACTTCAAAGCGCACGGACCTGGCTCGCAACACCGCGAAGAAGCACCAGAACGCAACGAACAAATGGTCTTCCGAATAAGAGGCGGCACAGACGATCTTAAGAGGCCGCAGAGAAAGTGGTTCAGGGCAAGGGCAAATGCCTATGAAAGATCGCCACGACTACCTTTTGGTTTGACTGCGGCACCGGTGCATGGATATGAATCCTATCCATGTGCGGCTGCAGCTTGGCGTGCCATTCACAATATATGGTTTTACCCCTGATCACTACTTCACGAGCCTCTCTAGACTCCTTCTTGTCGAAGACGTTTGGTTTCTCCGGTGCCATAACTAGTCCCAAATTGTGGAAGCGCCGCTCGATAATCTGATGGGATGGGGTGGCATTCATGTCGTCCCCTGCTGGCTCGCCTCGGACTAAGGCTGGTGGAGGAAAAGTAAACACCCAGTGTGCGTGGTCATCAAGTGCAGCTAAGTATTTATAGACAGTTCTACGCAGGGCAATATATGAACTAAGGTCGTTCAATCCGCCCCACGCCGTGGTGGGAAAATAAAGATCGGGATAGGCATGAGGTGCCTGACTTTGAAGCACATCCCTACCTCCCCCCAAAATTTCGATTGAGTCACGCCAGAAATTTCGATGCTGAATTTCATCGGTGACCCAGTGGACAGTAGCGCTTCCATGTGCGGTAGTTGTCAGATGCTGGCCACTTCGACGAAGTCCCAAGCATCCTGTCGGACGCCCCGTTCTAACGCAATGGTGCGCCCATGCGACATCTGGATTCGCTGCCGGCATCCCCTCATCTATTTTCACAAGAACGGTCTCGGCGCCATCCGGCTCTTCTGCCTCATCGTAATAAGGAGGATTAGTCAGCCAGGCCGTGAGTTCCTGCCAAATCTCTGGGGTAAGCCTCATCGGTGAGTCAGGCGAACTAAGACTCCAGAGATCTATTGTCTCTAACATAGCTCGCGTTTGAAGCTCTCTTCCTATCCAAACGATTTCTGCTCGTGCGCGAGCCTGAAAGAGTCGATCTAGAAGACTCTCAATTGCCTCGATTACTTCGGCTTCACTCCAACCATCAAAACTCCATTCAGAGCTATCTACGACAAAGGCCACATTCAGCCCCCCTCTGGAGCTATTGAAACTGGTACGGCAACTGCTGGCCGCCGAAGGCGTCCAAGTGTGGAGACATCGATTTGATATTGATCAAAAAAACCGCGCGGCCAGTCGGAGACCGACCCTACCGCGGAAAATTTAAGATGTTGTACAGCAGACGCGTGATCACCGACGGGATCAAAAAAATGAACAAGTGCCTTCTCATGAGACAGATAAGCATATTCAGCGATAGCTCTTCTAACACCATTGAGTACATGATCCGAATGAGTTTCCAAGATGACCTGAACGCCCCGCCCAGCGAGCCATGCCAAAAAAACGCCCATACGCGATTGACCAGCGGGATGTAGGTGAGCTTCCGGATTTTCAACGACGAGGAGACCACCAGGCCGCGCCGTAAGACCTGCAAGAATAATAGGCAGAGCATAAGACACGCCAAACCCCATGTTGGGAGCGCGAACCCATTCCCCTCCAGGGCTACGGAACTGAAGCGCGGTAAAAGCCGAACCTGGATAGAACACCGGATCAATCTCGATCGGGCGAGCGATCTGCCCCAACCAGCGCTCGACTTCATATTTCAAAAAACTGGGTCTGTCCTCATCTTTTTCAGGGTGTATGCGTTGCTTGTCTTCGAGCGGTTTACTTCCCAGTGATCCCAGTATCTGCGCACAAAACTCTCCACGCACACCGACCTCCAAAGATTCGGAGGAGTGCGGGGAATCAGCGAGTACCAACCGGGGGCCGAGTCGCTCGGCACATAGGTATGTAAATGCCCTTGGCTCCTCAACATAGGCTGTAGGCAGCTCGTTGGGGGCATTCTGCACCGACAAATACAGAGCCTCATCAGCAGGCACGCCAAATTTCCATGTGCAGGTGATATTGGAATCAGCGCGCATGCTGATTTCAATGATTTCAGTAGACGTCCAATTGCGAACGCTTGCAGCAGTTCCGAGGTCCACTCCAAACAAATCCTTCAGGCCCACTTCCGTTTTTAGCGGGTATGCCGAGGCTCTTTTGACCAGTAAGAGGGCGTGAATAAATGATGTTTTACCGGATCCGTTCAGACCAGTCAGTATGGTTAGCGGACACACATCAAATTGCTGATGATGGAACCGCTTGAAGCCGTGAATAGTTACTTCCGAGATCACTTAAGTGCCCCAGCCAAAACTGCCCGTGTGCGTTCAATCCTTCCTTGCACGGCTCTGGGGTCACCAGTCCCGACTGTCACCGATCTCACGTATTCGGGGTCCTCAAACGCGGACCAGAACGCCGCGCGAATGGCCTCTGCTTTGGGGAACAACTCTCTAAGCCGGTAGTCCGCAAAAGCGACCGCCTGGCACTCGAAAACAGCCCGACTGATTGGACTGCGCCGCTTTGCCTTTGATGAGAGACGACGAAACGCCTGGTTTTCAAGAATAACGTGCGCGTTGTTCATAGCTTGTTCGAAATCCAGGCGCAAGGTGTGAAGCTCGTCGTCAGTAATTGGCGGGCCTTTTGCCGGTAGGCTATCGAGACGCCTAGTGTAGTCAACCAAGAATGAGTTCAAGCCGTTGTGCTTTCGGTACTCCTCGTCCGTGTAATGTCTAAGTGCGCAGAAGCGCAGTACCAGTTCTCGATTCGCCATCCGAGCGGTATTTCTGACTCGCATGCCGTTCACATCTAGGCCCCAGTAGCTCCACCCGGTAGCCGTATCGAAGACCTGCAACTCTGACAGGTCTTTCAAAAAGAGGCGGGACCTTGACTTACTCATCGCATGTCGGATTTCCTGGGTCGAGAGAGGTTCACCCAGCGTATTTACGCGTCCGAAAATGTCGTACTTCACTTCATCTGGGGTCTGCGGCTCGATAACGTGAACCACAATCTGTGCGGTTTGAACTCGGCGCAAGTCAGCCGGCTCCAGCATGGAAAAAGTGGCGCCGTGAAGGTGTTTTAGGTATTCCAGATCGCCCTTATCAAGAACGTGCCCGTTATCCATGAATAGCGAAACCGTGGATAGTCGCTGGACGCCGTCCACCACTTGGAACCTACCATCATCATCTTGATTGAAATAAAATGCGGGCAAGGGGATGCCAAGCAAGATCGACTCAATGAGTTTCGTGCGCTGGCGTTGTTTCCACACATAGTCGCGCTGGAAGTCGGGGGAAAGATCAATATCACCGACTTGGATCTGCGCCACTGCTTCGCGCAGAGAAAAGTACTTCGTGGTTATCCGAATTTTGCTCGGATCCCAAGGAACAGCCTCAGTGTTCGCTTGGCCGAGATCTTCTTCTTCGATTGCCGTCGACGCCAAAGTTGCGTCAAGTTCAACCTGTTCCGGTAGTGATGACTCATTCTGCATGGGTGTCCCTCAGTGATGCGGCTTTCGTTTGGAGCCCTAAGTATGGCGGTTATTCAGAGTGACATTACAACGCTTGCCAAAAAACTGGAAACCAGTTCGCCCGGATGGATGCTTGATCGGTGTTTGCGCTGCACGCCGCCTTGCCACCGGTCCTGCGTGGGCGTTATCGCCCCAACTCAAGACAAACGGTTTTCAATTTAAGGTTTGTATTTCACTCGTTTGGCATCCAGCGAGTCGGCCCTAATTTTGGCAACCTTGGCAATTTCTTCGCTCTGATCTTTAGCCTTGATGCGTTTTTTGAAATCAAGCTGGCCCACGGCAGCCTTAATGACAGCAATGATCTCTGCGGGCCACTTTTTTTTGTTGGCAACATCAAGCAAGTTCTGCAACTCCTCGAGGTCGGCATTCAATTGGCCAAATTGCTTCACGAACTCCCTCAGATCAGGAGGCCCATCCTTTTCCCATTTCTCGAAAAGCTCTCTCACTTTGTTCTCCCTGTTAACAACTCGCTGAAGTTCTCACCGTTTAACGCTCACGGAACCATATTTTTCTTAGTCCATTCGTACAAAATGCCTTTTTCATATCGCAGCTTTTCAATATTGTTGAATTCCGTCCACATCCGACCCACGTGGCACTACCCTGCTTGGTTTAAAGCAGGGGGGGATTGAGGAGTGATACGCGCACCCACACTTTGGTTCGCTGGAGAAGTCGTCAACCGACATGCTCACTCCCGGAAGCTGCCGCCATTCGTTGCGCAAAAGCGCTGGCCTGCTTGTCATAGGCCGCCTTTTGATCAGATGAAAGGAAGACATGGAGCAACCCTCTGGCGCGAGAAAGACCCGCGTAGTGCAACATGGAGCATTCAGGCTTCCCCATGCCTTCCATGTCGATAGCGAGCACTACCGATCTTTCCAGTCCCTTGAACGAATGCATAGTCGAAAAAAGCATGTCCCCAGCTCCGGCGTCGCCGACATCAACCAGGGGCACATTCGAGAGCGAAGCGATCTCGGCTACCAGGGAATGCGCACGCCGTCTTGTTGACAGGACCGCGATGTCGCCGGGTTTGACTCCCCTCTTCGTCAGCATCGCCACTGCGGACTCGAGTTCGGAAATCATGGCCTTGCGGCTCTTGGCGTAAATATTGTGACATTCTGGTCCGCTCGGCGCACCTTCGATGGCTAAGTCGATTCCCGAAAGAATTGACGCTTGAATCGCTACCTGACGGGTATTGCGACAGTTCTCGAACAAGTCGTCGTATGCCGGTTGGGCTTCGCGCAGACGCTTCTCGACTTGGTCCTGGATTTCGGTGTCATAGATGTTCTGATAGCGGTCGAAGAATATGTGCCAACGACCGCGATTGACACCTGGCGCGCCAAGCATCAGATCGAAGGCATCTATATTGTCCGGAGTAAGAAGGTCCTGCGCCTCGTCGATCACTAGTGCGTCCCAGGGCTTGAGATCGCATTGAATCGCCGCTTCGACAAACGTGCGTGGAAAGACTTCAGCGAAGAGTTCCTCGTCGCTGACCTTGGCGTTCAATCTATCTGCGAGTCCCGCACGATCAATTACCTCCTTGTACAGGGCGTGCACATGGCGAACTTCGATCGCCTTAGCCGCGGGATCTGCGCCGAGCGCCAGTGTCAAGTGCCGGGCGAGAAGTTGATTGAAGCAGAGGTAGAGCACGCGGCATCCCTGAGCCGCAAGCTGCCGGGCCCGGTCAACCGCAATGACGGTCTTGCCGGTGCCCGCTCTTCCGCGGACAATGGTCCGCGGATTTGCGGCCATTCGCCTAGAGGCACGTATCTGATCATTCGTGAGATGAATGATCGTGTTTTCCACGCCGGTGAGATAGCTTCCAAGATTGAAGCAAGACTCCACGTCCGGCCGCAGCAGTCTTCTTGCGAGCTGGACCTCGGCCTTGGTCGGAAGGCGCGGCGCTCGCCCATGCTTTCGGAGATACTCCTCTGTCCAGTGGCGCTGAAGTCGGCCAATGAACTGACGCACGTCGTGGCGGAACTCTCGATGATCCAGCAGAACCTTCTGCTCGATTTCAGCACCCGTGGCCGTGAATGTCTCCGTCGGCATGACGACACCGAATCCGAAGAGAATATCTCTGAAAGCAAGGTCACCTTCGACCAGTTGCTTCTGGATCGCGAACATTGCAGTCTTGGCCTGACTCCACGGGTCTTCACGCTTTGTGTACGAAGGCGAACCCGGATCGCCGAATATCCAGACGCCCTTGTCGCATGAGACCCTTCCGCCCTTAACTTCCAGGGCGAAGATACCGCGCATGGAGATGACCACGATATCTGCTTCGCCCCAGATCTTGGAGGCGTGCCTGTGAAGCCCGAGGGAGTGCAGTACAACGCAGTCCTGCTCGAGGTCGCGTCCGAGCTTTTCATATACCCTGCGTTCACCATACGTGCATTCTTTGGGCTGCTCAGGGATCAGGATCGCCATGCCGGTCAGTCTCCATGCAAATGAAAAAAGCCCTTCCAGCCGGGACCATCCATCTCTTCCGCCGATCCGACGAGCGTCGTCCGGTCAAGTTCCCTGTTGAATTTCTCGCAGGCGGTTTCCGGTACGAGAAGACAGGTGTGGCAGGCAGCACCGCTGATCCTGTCCCCGTGTTGCGCCGAATCCGTTTCAAGACAGACCGGATCGCTGCCGCACCAGTGTGCGGTGCGGACTGCCTGCATCACGATCCTGCTGATGTGCTCCGGTCGTGTCAAACGTACCAGCCCACCTAGACTTCCTTCCGAATCCGGGGAGCCGGTGTATATGAGCACGCCATTCATTGCGGGGCCATTGGCGTCAGCCTCACGGATATAGAGACGTTCGCGCAAAGCTGAGGCGGAATAACCGCAGTCAATGGAGATTGTTCGTATCAGCGCGTGCGCGAACGAGTGCACAAGCAAGAGCCTAGCGGTGATGCGGTAGTCCCGCTCGTAGCCACGCTGTTCGGCCACGCTGTGTGATCGCTGCTCAAGGGTAGCAATCCGCGGTTGCAACCCCGGACTGGCCTCGATCCACCTATCTATGGCGTCTGTGCGGAATCTCAGAAAGACTCCTTCCCCGCGAATCTCGGCCGCGGGCAGCCAGTTGTACTCACGCTTGGACAGAGGGGAAATGTGGCCGTCGCGCACTGCCTCTGCGACGCGCTCGCCGCTCACCGGAAACGGATCGATTCGAGTGAAACCCGCGAGCGCGCGAACCTCTCGCAGACGCGAGACTGCGCCCACCAGGTCGAACCAGCTGGCGAGACCCGGTGGCGGCTTGCTGACTGCGTTGCAGAAGTTCGGGGGAATTCCTCCCACGACAGGATCGTCACGGTCCGCAGACAGGGCTGCATACTCCTCGGCTCTGGCTCCCGCATCTGTGCGACCTTCGGTGACTCCTTCGATCTTCTGCTTTTCTTTGAACGCAGCAAGCAGCGCTTCGACAGGAACCCCGAAGCTGGCCGCCAGCCCATTGAGCACCGGCGTAACGGCCTCCGCCGGCAGCGCTGCAAGAGTCAGCCATTGGCTTTCGATGATCTGGAAGTTCCCTTCCGAGACGGGCGGGATCGAGAGCGCCGACACCACTACTGCGAAGTGCGCATTCGAGGCACCGCGCTGGAGTACGCGTGGAGTCTGATCACAACCCTCTTCCCGATCATGCAACCAAGGCCTGACGCCTCGACATTTCTGGCCACGGAGGATCTCTGGCCCGAAGGCATCTCCCAGGGATGCCGAGGAATTGCAAGTCTTGCAATGCACGTGGAGATCTGCGAGTGCCGCCGACTTCCCGAGAGACGTGAGCTCGAGCAAGGGCCGACCGCACGCCCCACCATCCCGCTTACGGTGAGCCCACCAGACCCACGGGAACTCGTCGATGTGACCGTTCCGACAAGCGAGTACAAAACGCACCGGAGTCGTCGGAACACCCTTGCCATGTGCTTTGCACTCAAGCCGGTTTCCATCGGGGGAAAGCTCGAATGGCTCGCCCTGTGTTCCGATACGGTGACATTGGGGACATTCATGCCACTGAGGAAACCGAATCGCAGGCATCGAACTGCGCGCTTCCACTTGCCCTCCCGCAAGTTCTGCAGCCACAGGTGGCAATCTGAAGTGTTCGACTCCCAGCTGCGCAGCGAGCCTGGCCTCGTGAACGATCAGGGAAGGTGATCGCGTGGCAGCGTCCAGATCATCCAGCCCCATCGGCATGAATGACCCTTTTTCCAGATCAACGATCGCGCCGATTCCATAAGTGGAGATCAGCTGCGATCGGCGAACTTTTCCCAGTGGCTCCACGCCGACGGGCGCGGAAGCACTTGGGGATCGCGCCGAGTACTTCTTACTGTGTGTCGCCATCTGGCACCTCCTTCTTCTTGGAGATCGTTTTCAGAACGAACGCCGAAGAGGGCTCGACCTCCCGCATCGTGTTCGGTGTCGGCCACGATAGCGTTCCCACCCTGCCACCGTCTTCGGCAGAACTCATCAGATGCGGCGCGGTCTTGCCGAAAGGCGCCCTGCGCTCCCAGTATCGGAGACGCATCCCGGTCGTTCTCGCCTCATGACTGCGTCGCGCCCACTCCGAGACGATTGCACGAATGTCTTCTTCGGTTTCCTCACCCTCCGCGTCGCCAACCGCATCGCGCACTCGTTGAGCGATGCTGCCTAGCAGGGCGACGACACCTGGATCATCCGCGTGGAATCGAATCGCGTCATCATCGCCGGACATGCCCGGCACCAAGTGGCGCACCGCAGATATCACTGCAGCGTGGAGTGCCTTGTCGCGCGCGCGCGGAGCCCAGGGAGTCACGCTCGTTGCCTCGACGTTCCGGTACAGCGCATCGTGATATGGCTGGAAGTGCTCGAAATGAGAAACATCTCTCGGTCTCCCAAAGTTGTACAAAGTGAACACCAAGCCCGGGATGCCACGCCCCACCCGACTGCTCGCCTGGATATATTCGGCAGTCGACTTGGGCTGCCCGTTCACCACCATAAGACCCAGCCGCGGAACGTCGACCCCGACGGAGATCATGTTCGACGCCAGTACGTTGTCCGGTGGAGGTGCATATTGGAACGGATCTGCATGGAACTGAGCCAGAGTGGTCGAGACTTGTTGCAGCAACTGCGGGAGTTCTCTGGACGACCGCCTGCTACTGAGCTCCATCGGTGGCTCCCGAAAGTCTCGCCTAGCGACGCTCAAGCGGCCGGCAAGGAAGCGCATTTGTCGTGGCACGTCATCCTGCACCAAGACATCGGCGCCCCCGAGTTCACGCAAGCTGTTGAAATAGCACACACATGTCCAATACGCATCCCGTGTTGCGTCGTCAAGATGCTCACGTTCGGTCAGAGCGGCGATGCTTTGCGAAAGCGCCGCTACGAGAGCCTGCAACGCGAACTTGGGGCTTCGACCGGCAGTCGATATGCCCACATACAGGCGATCCGGCCCAACGGAATCGCGGACAGCAAAGAAGGAGTCGCCTGCATCGAAGCCTGGAGGCGGGAACTGGAGAACGCTCCGGTCAAAGAGTGCTCTTACCTGGCTTGCCGCTCTTCCGATCGTCGCCGTAGATCCGATGATCTTTGGCCGAACCGGCCCCCTCGAACACAACAGGTCGATGGCCGCCTCGTATAACCCTGCCATCGAGCCAAGTGGTCCGGAAATGAGGTGCAATTCATCCTGGATGATCAGTCCGGGCGGCAAGCCACCATCCAGACCGAAAATGGAGCGCAGATCGCCTCGACGAGGGATCTGGGCAAACTTATCCACCGTTCCGATCAGTAGCGATGGGGGGTTGGCGTAGATGACTTCGTCGACAGTCAGCACTGGCAAGGGATGACCACGGGTCGCGCATTCCTTTGCCTCGCAAACAATGTCGATTCGTGCATGGGTGGCATGCGGTCGGTAAGCTGTGGCGGCCAAATCCGATCCGCATACAGGGCAACGCAGAAGCTGGCGCGGTGTGGACCTGGGGTTCTGCCTGGCACGCTCTTCCTCCAACGCCTTGAGCGCGTCCTTCATCGAATTCGGTGTCGCCTCCTTGCCCACATACAACCCGATACTGATTGTCGCAGCACCCAGCCTCGTGTCTTCACGGCGGATTGCATCGCATGCGGAGATCAGGGCGGCCGCGCGTTGAAACTGCTGCACAGTAAGGAGGCGCAGCGTGTACCGCATCAAGACATCTACCCCGCCCTGTTCGCGCCGCTGCGTGTCAGTGAGCCTTCTGAGAAATATCTGATAGGCAGTCAGTGCGAGGTACGCTTCGGTCTTGCCGCCTCCGGTGGGAAACCAGAGTAAATCCATGAACTCTCGATCGTCGAGCTCGGGATCGGTCAACCCCGGAAGTACCAACAGCACATATGCGAGCTGGAAAGGTCGCCAGACCAATGGTGGGACGTTCTTCCCCTTGGCTGGGTAGGTAGCCTGACGATCCATCGCGGAGTTCGCCAGCGTGAACGCCGCCCATGCCTCGTCGTTTCCGCGCAGGAATTTCACGCCATCCTCAATCCGGTCTGCGGTGGACAAACACCGATCAAGATTACTCTGCGCCGCAGCGGCGAGAGGTGGGTGAAAGTTGCCCAGTCGCGGCTCCAACGTCTCCTTGATCCATTGTCGGTAGCAGTCGGCGAATGCCATCAACGAATCGGTTACCGGGCCTCGTCGAGCCTCGTCAGAGAGAAAGCGCGCAGTGAGCGCATCTGGCCATTTCGTCCGGAAATCAACGAGCATCCGATGCCCTGCAGACGTCGTGCCCGGGACTCGCCGAAGTGGCAACCATGCTGTCCGAATTTGCTCGACGCGATCCCCGTTTGATGGCGCCCAATCTGCCGCCACGCCATGCCCGACGGCAAACTCATGCACGTCTCGGTAGAGAAGTGCGTTCGAACGAGCGTCGTCGTCTGCCTCTTGTTCAATGTCAACAGCCGGTCGAGGTCGGATGCCCCCGCGGCCCTCAGTCAAAGCAGTAATCACCAGCTCTGCCTGGAATAGGCATCGCGCATCCCGACCACTCGCGCCGCGTTCGTCGAACTGCTCGTTGATGAGCGTAACGGTGTACATGTCCTGTACGGAACCGACCCGGCACTTCACGTGCAAGGACAATCGTGAATCCTCGACTTCAGTCCCGTCGCTGATACGCTGGAATCTGCTCAACCGCCTGACTCCAGAGGCAGCCGTAGGGGGAAGCTCGATCTTGTAGCCAACCGGAAGGCGCTTCCATTCGCGTCGTGAACTCGAGGTAGATGACTCGCTGGCTGCCCCGGCCTTGTTGGCAGCCGTCTCTCCTTCTTGTCCTGCGCTATCAGACGGACTGACGTCGAGCGGCTCATAGCGAGCAGTATCACCGAGCGTCACAAGGACAGTCGCGCCTTTCTCGACCGCGAACGTGAGGCCAATCGAGCAGGGTCGAATCGCCCGGTAACCAGGCACCGCAGATTCTTCGCCAGCCTCGGCGTCCCCCTGGCCACCAAGCTCTCCATCATCATCGGCCCCATCGACTGGGGCGTCCTGCGGCCAAAGGATGCCAGTGAGATATGTATCTGCCGGTGCCGACTGGAGTACTTCGTCGGCCACAAGTGGGCCAACCAGAAGTGCTCCGGCCAATTGCACCAACGACTGTCTGGTTTCTTCGAGCGTCATTTCATTGTCCCTAGCGCTTCCAGAGCTTGAAGTCTCCCGTACCGAACAAGGTCACTCCGAGCCAGATAAGGCTCGAACGCCAAGGGTCTGGGATAGCACGATGCTCGTCACGAGTTGATGTCAGCGTGACAACCTCCCCAACGCGGAGGTTGTAGATGTTTTTGGGCATCCCGTAACCCCGATTCCACAGCACATTCAGCAGATCCTCCGTCAGCTGCCAAGCGGTCCGGCCCAGCACCAGTCCGTCCAGTTCACCACCCTGCAGTACTAGCTCGTAACGGGCATCCCTGTGCCTTCCTGACTCCGGGACGGCAGTCGCGCGCCGAAGTGCCACCTTATATCCCCGCAATGCAGATGCTTGCCGAAGCAGCGTCTGCTGCACTTCGTGGACTTTCGCCTCACCGCCGAGGATTTCCTCGTCCACAAAGCTCGTCGCATCGATATCGCCCCGCAGCCCGATCTGGAGGTTCAGCATTTTTCCCCAGCCGACCTGTCTGGACCTTCCGTGAAGAAAGGACGTGTCGTTGAGCGCCCTGTAGATGCTCTCCGCAGGCAGGCGCCGGATCTGAAGCCCGGCGCGGGTAATGGCCACGAAGCCAATATTGGCCTCTTCGAGTGGATCGGCCGGCGAATCGTCGTCTTTGCGCGGTCGCGACTCGAGCAACTCGACGTTGTCGAACTCCATGCCCTTGGCTTGATGGATGGTGGTCACCAGCACCTGCGTTGCGGCCTGATTCTCGTCATCCGGAAATGAATCGGGCCATTCGAGGCGCTGACGAACGTCCCCCATATCAATCGAAGCTGCCGTGTCCGACTGTCCCGCTGCGTGCGCAAGTCTTCGCCAAGCCTGCTCAACGCTTGGTATTGCGATCACGGCACGTACGGAAATATCAAGGTTAGCCTCCGCATGTGCATGCAGCATCGGAAACACTGTCCGCGCGATGGTAGGCAACTTATATTGGGAGAGAAGTGCAGCAATCCACGCTGGCGCATGGACACCGTCGCCGGAGAGTTTGAGACGAAAATTCACCGCAGGGAGGCCCTCCGCCTGACCAAGAAGCATTGTGGCGACTCTCATCGCTTCGCCATTTGTCCGCGTCAGGATCGCAACTGAGCCTTGCGGCAGATGCGACATCCACTCGGAATCAATCCGTTCTCCCGTCGGCGATACAGGCAGTCGATCGAGCAAGTCTCGCATGGCTTTCAGTTTTCTTGCCGGATCGAGCAAGTTGCTACGCAAGATTTTTCGCATGCTTCCAGCGAGAGTTGCCAGCTGCTCGGTGGATCTGTAGTTCTTCTCCAGACTGATCTCGATCAGCCCAATACCCATGCGCTTCTTCAGGTCCTCCCAGGGGTCTGTCGGCGGTGCGCCATCCTGGACTCTCTCCGCAAATCGGAATATCGCCTGCGCTGGATCCCCCAGCACCGTGAATCCGATCTTTGTCTTCCCACCACCGTTCAGCCTGCTAAGTAGTTCAGTCACCATTCTGGCGCGCACGCCAGGCAGATCCTGAAATTCGTCAACGATCACATGGCGCACGCTCTCCAGCCGGCTTGCCAGGGCATCATCGGCAGGGTCTGCCAGTCGTTCGGAGACCTCCGCAATAGTTTCGTCATGCGTTCTTCGCAGCAATTCAGCGGGAAGCGAGCCTGACTGCCGAAGCATGCGGAATGCCCAGGAGTCGAATGTCCGGATGGAAAGATGCCTCAGGTCCTCAAGCAATGCCTCGTCTTTCAGATCGAGATTCTTGATTCGCCGCGTCAGAGTCGCCACCGCGCTGCGCGAAAAACTCAAAACCAAGATCTGCGAGGGATGTAAGCCCGAGCGAAGTAGATGCACCAAACGCATCGAGGCGACCTGGGTCTTGCCGGTGCCTGGGCCCGCGACCACGAGAAGCCAATCATCAGGAGACGCCTCTATGACCGAGCGCTGCTGCGCGCTCAAGGCGACAGTGAGAACGGGAACCCTCCCGGGGCCATCAGGCACCCTCGACATCTTTTACTCTGGCCATCGCCGCTCTCATTGCCGACTGCAGAGCGAACGGACTCGGAGGGGACATCCAAGGCTCAGCCCCAAGATCACACACCTACAAAAATCGGTCCCTCTCTTCATCTACGACCTCCAGCGTTTGTAACATTATGCAGCCGTAGTCTGCGGAGGCTCTCCAGGACATGCGGCGTGGGTTCGGTGCTCATGATTTTCTTTCCTGGCCGGCCTCATACCCGCCAGAAGTTCCTTGTTGGACATCTTTTCCGATGGTCTGGAATGTGTCCATCCTCTATTTAGAGGGGGGAATGCGCGCTATCAGATCTGCAGGCGCCGGCTTAAAGCCTACCGTGAGAACCGCGATGGCCTGCCGCACGGTGCAATCGGGAGATTGCGAGGGTTTTCACCCCGTAGGGCCATCCGAAAGGTCGTTTTCGCGTACAAACAACCGGAAAATAGAAATAAAACATCCTGGAATGTGTAATTTGCGATTTTTATTTGACATTAATTTATCCAGGCATGACAATTAATACATCCCTGGAAATAATATATCAACTCCCCAGGAGAAAGAAATAAAAAATGCACCCAGCACAAGACTCACTTCCCACGCCCATTGGCACGCTCGACAGCCTCCTGGAAGAGGGCGACACCTCGGCAAAGCCGCACAAGGTATTCATCGCGCATAACCTGGGTAACCGTGCATTCCTGCTTTCCATCCCCATGCATGATTTCCACTCCATGTCCGCCGTTGCAAACGAGCGCGGAGTTAACGGCGAGCCGGTAGCACAACGGAAGCTGGATGAAGTCCACGCGACGAAACTCGCGCAATTCATCCTTAAGGGGCTGGTCTCTGCCGCTATCGAGCGCCGGATCATCACGAAGAAGCCGGAGTTTTCCGGGCTGAACTCCGTGTTGGACCGCATGGGAGGACAACCATACCTCGCCTTGCAACCTATCGTCGCCAACATCCGCACGAGTGATCCGCGTGGCGC
This sequence comes from Polaromonas sp. P1_F1, assembly GCF_056405795.1. NCBI lineage: Bacteria > Pseudomonadati > Pseudomonadota > Betaproteobacteria > Burkholderiales > Comamonadaceae > Polaromonas > Polaromonas sp. P1_F1. The sequence goes on along the minus strand of NZ_JBFUBJ010000008.1, from coordinate 42,334 downwards.
CAACCTGCCCGGCTCGCGGATGGTCACGAAGGATGAAGAAACCGCCTGCTTCAAGGTGATGCTGTCCCAGCGTGACATCCTCTGGGTCGTTGACGGACAACATCGCCGCAAGGCGATGGACCTCGTTTTCGAGTTTTTGCACGGCATCCAGTCGTCGCACCGTTATCCGAAAAAGGGGAGCCTGTTCGCCTCCGACACCCTGGACATCTCGAAGGAAGATCTCACCGTCTGGGCGGAGTGCCTGGAAGTTGCGCGAGGGTTCTGCACTGTCACCGTGGAAGCGCATCTCGGGTTGAACGTTGATCAAGAGCGTCAGCTTTTCCATGACCTGAACAACCTGGGCAAGAAGATCGAGAAGAGCCTCGCACTCCAATTCGATAGCTCCAACCCGGTCAACCGCTTTATTAAGGAAGTTCTGGTCGATGATGTTCTCGGGATGGACCCGATCGAGAAGGACATCGTGAATTGGCAAGACGACACGGGACAACTCACGCTCAAGGACATAGTGGCGATCAACGCACATCTATTCCTGAATAAGACCAATATCAGCGGCGCCACCCCGGCGGACGTTGAGAGTCGCAAGGATGTCGCCACGGCCTTCTGGACGGCTGTGAACGCGATTCCGAACTTCGGCCAGCCCGGAGCGAAGATGAAGACCGTTGCCGCGCAACCTGTCGTCCTCAAGGCGCTCGCAAAACTGACCTTCGACTACGCGTTCAGCAAACGCAAGCCCGTCGATGCTGAAAAACTGCTGGAGCGCCTGCTGAAGGGCATTCCTGCTCTGGACTACTCGCACGAAAATCCCGCGTGGCGGTACTACCAGTTTTCATCTGCCGAGCGGCAGGGGGCTGGGGTGGAGGACTACAAGGACTATTTGCCTTCCGATAACGAAGGCTACAACCGCGACCTGGGCGCATTCGATCCCACAGCTAAGGTGATGCGCTTCGGTGCCAAGCACAATGACATCTATCCGATTATTGGTGACATGTTCCGCAAGGAACTCGGGCTACCTACCCGTCACGAGAAGCAAATCAGCATCGCCGATCTGTAATAGCCTCGATCAAGGCCCCGCTAGTGCGGGGCTTTTTTTCTAGCTTAGTCCGAGGACACCACCGCACCTTGCGCCGGAAGTCGTTGTCGGGCAATTCCTTCATGTAATGGTTGATGACATCGCCGAGAGTGAGCATCGCTGGGCCGATCTCTCTACCTATGTTTTGATATGCCAGAGCGCCCCTGTGCGTCACCGAATTTGATCCACAGGGGATATAAGCGGATCACAAGCAGTATCAATCGTGTTGGCTCAGAGAGCCGACCAGTTCCCCTCGACGATGTGCTGCCGATCATTCGACCAAACGAATTCACTGCATGTGTCGATAACTGATTCGATTGGCCAGCGGGCGGGACCTTTGAGGCTGCACTCCCACACGATCGCAACGCGCCAGCCGAGTTCAAGTAACGCCGTCTGTGCCAATGCATCACGCGTCTGATTAGCTGCAATTTTTGCTGCCCAGAATTCCGTCCGCGTCGCCGGCATCCTAAACATCGGGCAATCGTGCCCATGCCAAAAGCAACCGTGCACCAGAATCACTGCCCGGTATCGCGGAAACACGAGGTCCGGTCGTCCCGGCAAATCCCGCACCTGCAGGCGAAAACGCAGGCCACGCGCGTGCAGTCCACTTCGGACCAGAATTTCAGGTTTTGTATCCCGTCCCCGGATACGGCTCATATTGAGCTGACGCTGCACGGGTGTAAGTACATCGACCATCTGCTCTCCTATGCATCAGCGACGATGGCCTGCAAACAGGTCCTCAGGTCGCCAGTACTCATGCCCGGACGCAGCGTAACAGCGCCGAAGCGGAATTTCTCATGGTATTGCGGATGGAACAGGCGGCCAGGTAATTGGGTGCTGCGGAAGTCGGCACTTAAGATCGGTACGTACGGCGTGAGCAGATATGCGGCAGTGACGAACCTTTCAATCCGCCCGTTTTTGGTTTCCTGGACCAGGGCATCGCGATAAGTGTGAATCGAGCTCAGGGCGTCGTTCAACCCGTCGTTGATCCTGTATTTGGCATCCAGCACGATAACGCGACGGCCAAGTCCGCCGAGGCCTGTGCCCGACAAGACGATGTCAGGCACCATAGTCCGACTGAAACTACCCTCACCGTCAGGCTCATTCCAATACTCACGATACTGCCGCTGAAAGCAAAGTTGATTACCCCCGCCAACAGGCACCGTTACGGCGCTGGCTGCGATAGTCACACTACCGGAGGCGCTGGTGATGAACAGTTTGCTCAGATCAACACCAGCAGGGCCATACTCCTCGACGGCTGCACGCAGCAACCTCAGAAAACACCAGAGTTCATAGAGCTCATAGGTTCTGGCCAGCGGCATCTGCAGAAAGTCACCAAACAACGCGGCAAGTCCAAGATTCATGTCCTGCCATAGCCGATAAAACCGGTGATAGACCGGGTCGCTGCGGAACAGCGACGACATGCGCAGCAGTGCAGGTCCCTCGCTGACTTCGGCCATGAAGCCCGCTCCCGCCGCTTCATTGAGGCGCAGGGCAACGTGTCGCGCGCGAATGGCCCAGCTGCCGGCGGTTGAGACAGCCTCGAGATCGTCAGAGGCGCCAATCCGTGTAAGTATGTCGGCCACACCGGACAACCATGCAGCCCACGATCGCAGGCACGCCTTGATCTGCCGGTGTTCCGGAATATCCACACTATTCCGGCGTTGCCGCAGCGTAATCTGCGCAGGCAGCCGTCCGTGGAGCGCTACTGGCAAGCGCGAAGGCCGAGCGATTTCCGTACGTATTGCTCCAGAGCGGAACGATTTTATGATTTCCGGTCCGGTTGCGCGTTGTGCGCGATGCGACGGAACAGTCACTTCTTCCGCCCGTAGAAAGTGACGGGGCGAACGAGCAATTGCCGCGATCGTTGCTGTAATCTCTTCCGCCCGAGATCTCAGGAATTCAAGGCGGGCCAATGGCGGCGGCTTGTTACCGGGCTGGCGGGCGATCCCTTTGCGGAAGGCACTGAGCGAGAACAGAGCGAAAGTATCTTCCAGGACCTCTCGCACCATCTCATCGAAATCGTTGCGTGTGAGTTTGCGCAAGTCCGGATCGGTTGTGATTTCGAAGCGGCGCATGCCAATGCCGGGGACTCGTAAGACGGCTTCGACAACGCCGGCATGAAACCCGGGGGCCCAGCGCCAGCGCGCCACCCGTGATTGCCGCGATCGCAGCGCCTCGACCGGAACATCGTCAATAAGCAGGTCGGCTGACAGTGCATCTTCGCTATCCCGCAACTCAAACAGGTAGGAGGCGCCTTCCCGAATCGCTCCAGCAGGAACCACCTCCGGCATCGGCCAGACCTGCCATGCTGGTCCGCCGCTTTCGGCCTGGATGAATAGCGCTGTCACGGGTCACCGCATTGCCTGGAACGAGCCGAATTCATCCAGATCATTTAGCAGCTTGCGAACATAGGTCTGCGTCCGCGGCAAGCCAGCATTAGCCTTATCAAGGTTGCTGAGAAGCGGGCGCTGCCTTTCGGCGCCGCGCAGTTTAACCAGGACCTTCTGCACAAGCAGTTGGTCACTCACATCGTCCGCGAAATTTTTGAAATGCTGTGCGTCGAAGGCGTGATAGCGCACGAATTCTTCAATAACGCGGTAGCCAAAACCAAGGCCGTACTGCTGCAGAAGACCATGGGTCTCAGACAGTTTTGGCCCAGCGGCAGCGCACGCAGCTTTGAGGTCCGGGTATCGCGCCTCAAGCGAGGCCAGAAATCCGGGAACATCAACCGTGGACATGTCAATAACGGACGCACGATCGAGTACTTTGTCACTGACAGGATTGGTCGTCTCGTCGACGTTGATTGTTCCAATGATGAACAAATTCGATGGCAGTGGCAGCTCAGCGCGAATGCTGGTGCCTGTTGTTCCTTCCAGAGGCACGCCATTGGAGTGCAACTGCAGTGCGCCTTGCGTCTCGATGCAGGACAGTACATCGGACAGGTAATACTCCACTCTGGCCAAGTTCATCTCATCGAGAATGACAAAAACGGGAGACTCGCGGTGGGCAGTCGCGACTAAGACGGCCTCAAGAAACGTTGGTACGACATACCGGTTCGTCAGCACGTCGTAATAGCCAGTCAAGCCGGTCGGATCGGTCCACTCAGGGCGGACTGGGCATTCGAAAAGCAACGGATCGGGCGAAGTATTCGCCGTCAAACCATGAACAGCCCTTGCATATTTCAAGGCGAGCTGCGTTTTGCCGGTCCCTGACAGGCCCGAGAGGATGACAAAATGCTTGTGCTCGAGGAAATTCAGTGCAGCATGGAACCGCCGCACCTCCCCGTTGGGATAGTGGCCGCCGAGGGCTTTGACGGCTGCCTCGATGTCCTCGATCGGGATAGTCGAAGGCATACGCCGCATGGCGGGACCGAGCGTGGCCGTATCCGACCAGACCGGTAACTCATGAATCTTTTCGCGCCCAACGAGGCTGCCAACCCATCCGATGAATTCCCGAGCCAGCAGGCTTCGGCGTGCTGAGGCCGTAGGTGGATAGAGTGCAACCACAATCTGATCCGGTTCAGTCGATGGACCAAATGGTGTCAGATCAAAAGCAAGGCTGTTCCAGAACTTCGCGTTACGCAACCAGAGACGCCCATCACGTGCAAGATAGATCGGAACAAGGTTGTTGCGCGCGCTGTACTTAATCGTCGCGCCGGGCTCTTCTGCTTGTTCTTCTTCGGTTGCCTCTGCGAAGAAGCCTGCGTCTTCGCCGCCGCTCTTTGCCGCGGCCCCGATTCTTTTCATCTCGGAAAGCCGGGTCAGGAAGTTCGCCCTGTCTTTGCGAACCAACACGGAAAAATAAACCTCGTCCTCGGGAGGGAACCGCATAACGCAAGCGAAGATAAAGGCTTCAGCGTCTTCTTTTACGTTGTCCAGATTGACGACGCCAAGCTGAATCCCGCCTTCGACTATTTTTGCGCTATTCGAAACGCCGAACAGCTCACGTGGGCGAACCGCCCTTGATGTTCCGAAGTGCTGCTGCGCCGCGTCAAGAAATTGCCGCTGCCGCTCTACGAGGTTCATACGTCTCCCGCCTTTCTTTTTCTGATTGCTTCAGCACTTGCAGCATGTGCGTGGCAACGGCCTTGGCCAGCAGAGGAGGCACCGCATTGCCGATTTGCTTGAACGCGGGATTCATGGTGCCACTAAACTTGAAGCCGTCCGGGAACGACTGTAGCCTGGCGGCCTCACGAACAGAAATAGTCCGGGCTTGTTTGCTGTCGTAATGAATATGGCTGTAGCCGTCTTTACCAAGATGCGCCATCAGGGTGCGAGCTGGCTGATCTCTCCACATTTTCCGCCATTTGTTGGGAAATTTGCTGGCATCGTAAGGCGGAACGATCGATGCCCAAAGGGCTTTATATTTCACCGACCCCTCTGCGATCTTCGTGCCTTTGGCGCGCTCAACTGCCAGCCGTTCCTCAAACATTGTGACAGCATGAGCATAAGCCTGCGGATATTGATCCCCCGGATTAAGCCGGGCAAACAGTTCATAGTCTCGTGGGAGATAGCGAATCACGTGGTCCTTAAGGCCATCCTTTGGCGCCTCGAGATTGGGCCAATTTCGCATAAGGCTTGCGTAGGCAGAAGGCTTCTTGCGGCCGTAGCTGACAGGCTTGTCAAAACGACGGGCACCACGGGAGATGGCGCCTGCGGCCAGCAATTCCCGCGCGTTGATTGCGGGGAGATCGCCCAGCGCGTCTTCCGCTGTAACTGCCGGTGGCAGTTCACGGCTGGCGACAGGAGGCTCGATATACGAGTGGGCCTCGTTTAAAAGGCTGCGAAGTGTCTTGAGTGCCACCGAGCGTGAGCCTTCATAGCCAGGAGGGAGTACAAGCCAGTTTGTCGGCTTTGGGAAAGAAACTTTATCTGCCAGTTCGCGCCGGTAGGCGATCAGGAACATCCGTTCCCGCATCTGCGGTACCCCGTAGAAGGCCGCGTTCAACAACGTGTAACCGCATACATAGCCCTTGGCTTCAAGGATTTCGCAGGTTTCTTCGGCAATATTCTGACCCCCATGATTGAGGATATCGGGCACATTTTCCATGAGCACTGCCAGCGGCTCAAACGCGTCAACGTACTCAAGATATTTTTTATAGAGCTGGGCCCTGGGGTCGTGAATAAAGGCTTCGGGATGCTCGTCAATCTCCCTTAGCTTGGACCGGCCAACCCGTGCAAACGCCTGACACGGCGGCCCACCCACCACCACATCAAAAGCATCCTTCACCTTGCCCAGGTCTAGTTTCTGGCACAGATCAGCAGGGCTCGTCTTGGTGATATCAATCGGTTCGCTGTGTGCGGCCGCACCACCATGGAAATTCAGACCATGCGACCGCGCAGCCTCGGGATCAAACTCGACCGCGCCTCGCACCTCGAAACCTGCGGCTTCGAATCCGACTGAAATGCCCCCACAACCAGAGAAGAGGTCGAGAACACGGGGTTTTCCTGCTGCCTGTAATCGGGCGAGCTTGCGAAAGATGGCGTCTTTACTCATTGCGAATTAGATCCTTGTCGTGACGGCAGCCGCAAAGGCAGCTCCAGCTGGCCCTGGTTTTCGTCGAGAAAGCGTTGAACAGCCATTCGGATCACCCACGCAGAGGACACATGATTTGCGTCGGCCAGTGCCAGGACCTGCAGATGCGCGTCTTCTGGCAACATCACAGAGGTTCTGACTGTCTTGCGGTCAAGGGCGACAAGTGGGCTACGAGCCATGAGATGCCTGTCCGGGTGGGTGGTGGTGCTATTTTGCACCACCATGCATACTCATGCACCACAAAATTTAAGGCCCCGGGCATGCATATGCACGTTCACGACCTTCATTATACTGTATATAAATACAGTTATCGAGGTTCCCCATGAACCGCTGCAGATATGCGTGCTCCTAAGCACCCTAGGCCCGAATGTTTGCGAGTCTGAAATTGAGGCTTGCTCCTAGAATCTCATCGACCTTTGCACCAGTAGCGAAAAGTAGTTTCTTACTCGGGGAAGCACATGGAAAACAGATGGTGTACCGCTTGCGGACAAGTCTTCAGCCCAAGTCCTAAGGTCCCTCGACAAAGTTACTGCCCCGATCCTGACTGTCAACGTGAGAGGCGGCGCCTTTGGCAGCAGGCAAGAAGGCGGAGCGACCCGGACTACCTCGACAACCAAATAAAGGCTCAAAAGGCCTGGGGTAGAAGGCACCCAGACTATTGGCGTGCCTATCGAGCCGAGCACCCCGACTACGCGGAGCGCAATCGACAGCTTCAAGTTGAACGCAACGAGAAGAAGCCGTCTCCCGCGTCCCCTGCTATTGCAAAGATGGACGAGTTCCTCGGCTGTATTTCTCTCCCAACAGGGATATATCGCCTGGCACCCATCGGCGAAACCAATATTGCAAAGATGAACGTCTGGACCGTGCAGATCACTGTGCTATCAGTCGCAAACGAATAGATGCACTGCATTGCAAAGAGAGGACTTGATAGCCATTAAGGTGCAAAACTGTTAATTTTCTCGAAAGCACCTTGAGGCCCGACCCTCGCCTCAGCAGACATGATGAATGCAGAATGCTGCGCGTTGGGTGCGGTAGTCGGGATATCGCAATGGCACGAGGCGTCGAACAGTTTTCGCTGGGATGGCAACATGTACCAAGATCACTACAGCCTGGATCGGGAAAGCGATGCCGGCCAATTGCGCGCGGCAGAGTATGTACGGATGTCCACAGAGCACCAGCAGTACTCAACACAGAATCAGATCGGCAAAATCCGAGAATATGCCTCCCAGCGAGGCTTGGCCATCGTCAAGACCTATGCGGACGAAGGTAAAAGCGGCCTCAAGATCGATGGGCGGCGGGCGCTTCAGCAGTTGATTCAGGACGTCGAGACGGGGACTGCTGAATTCAAGGTCATTTTGGTTTACGACGTCAGCCGGTGGGGTCGATTCCAAGACGCCGACGAAAGCGCCTACTACGAATATATTTGCCGGCGCGCCGGCATCCAGGTGGCCTACTGTGCCGAGCAGTTTGAAAACGACGGCTCGCCCGTTTCTACGATAGTCAAGGGCGTGAAGCGTGCCATGGCCGGAGAATACAGCCGGGAACTTTCGGCCAAGGTGTTTGCTGGGCAATGCCGACTGATAGAACTTGGATTTCGCCAAGGGGGCCCGGCAGGATATGGCTTAAGGCGGGTGCTGGTCGACCAAGCCGGCTCCATCAAGGGCGAACTGGCACGCAGTGAGCACAAGAGCCTCCAAACAGATCGTGTGATCTTGATGCCCGGTCCGCAGGAGGAAATTCGCACCGTCAACCAAATTTATCAATGGTTCATCGACGGTGGTTTGATCGAATCCGAGATTGCTGACCGGCTCAATATGCAGGCGATCCGGACAGAGCTGGGGCGGGAATGGACTCGCGCCACAGTGCGTCAGGTTCTGACCAACGAAAAATATATCGGCAGCAACGTCTACAACCGAATCTCCTACAAGCTGAAGAAGCTGCGGGTAGTCAATACCCCTGAAATGTGGATACGCAAGGAGAATGCATTCGAACCCATCGTGGCTCGTGATCTCTTCTACACCGCTCAAGGCATTATCCGGGCCCGATCACGTCGTTACAGTGACGAGGAACTGATAGACAGGCTCCGCGGCCTGTACCAGCACCGTGGGTTTCTGTCTGGCATTGTGATCGACGAGTCCGAGGGGATGCCTTCATCGGCAGTGTATGCACACCGTTTCGGTAGCCTCATCCGTGCGTATCAGATGGTGGGCTTCGCTCCGGGCCGGGACTACCGCTACCTTGAGATCAACCGGTTCTTGCGGCAGTTGCACCCCAAAATCGTTGCCCAAACAGAAGCCAGGGTCGCAGTTCTGGGTGGCCGCATTGTGCGCGACCCCGCGACCGACCTGCTGCAAGTGAATCAAGAGTTCAGCCTTTCTTTGGTTCTTGCCCGCTGCCACAGCCAGGCAAGCGGCCGCAACCTCTGGAAGGTGCGCTTTGATACAAGCCTACTGCCGGATATTACGGTGGCCATCCGGCTTGCGCCAGGCAATGAGGTGCCGCTGGACTATTACCTCTTGCCGAGGCTGGATTTTTTGCAGCCACGTATCAACCTCGCGGATCAGAACGCAGTCGAACTGGAAAGCTACCGCTTCAATACGCTTGATTATCTTTACGGGATGGCCGCCCAGTTGAGGCTACGGAGGGCTGCATGAATGCCACCGCCAAACTGAATGACATACGGATGATTCCCATCGACCGCATAGAGGTCCTCAATCCGCGAGACCGAAATCAGGATGTCTTTGATGACATCGTCGGAAATATCAAGGCGATTGGCTTGAAAAAGCCCGTCACGGTAACACCGAGACCCAGCGCCGATGGCGCTGAACGCTACTTGTTGGTCTGCGGAGAGGGGCGACTTAAAGCTTTTCAAGTTCTTGGCGAAACCCGCATACCTGCACTGGTGGTTTCCGCAAACGACGAAGACGCGTTCATCATGAGTCTTGCGGAGAATATTGCCCGGCGCCGGTATCGCTCCCTGGAATTACTCGCAGGGATATCCGAGTTGCGTACCAAAGGCTACACCGCCAAAGTCATCGCGGAGAAGACTGGCCTGACGTTTCAATATATTCAGGCTATCTTGATGCTGTTCGAAAATGGAGAAGAGCGCCTGTTAGTGGCAGTCGAACGGGGCAGTATTCCTCTAAATGCGGCCCTGGCCATTGTTGGCGCGGGTGACGACGACAAGGCGGTACAAGCAGCGCTACAAGAAGCCTACGAAACGGGCAGCTTACGTGGAAAACCGCTGCTGGATGCGCGACGCCTGATTGAACGGCGGAAGCTACTGGGGCGTTCAATGGCTCGGTCGTCACCTCGCAAACACGCAGATGTGACCACTTCCAGTTTGGTGCGGACGTATCAGAAGGAAGTCCAGCGACAGAAGATAATGATCAAGAAGGCATCGTTTTCGCAGCAAAGCCTGCTGTTTGTCGCGAGTGCACTTCGAAAGCTGCTCCAGGATGAGAATTTCCTCAACCTGCTCCGCGCAGAAGGGCTTGACTCCATGCCCCAGTATCTTTCCGAGCGCGTTGCCGCGACGGGGGGTGTGACGTGAGCGTGGCCCTAGGGTTTTTGCCAAAACCGCTTTTGGTACCAGTGGACAATATTCTGCCGTCACGAAAGATCGTGCTGAACCTCGCCACCTCTCCCAAGTTCAAGCAAATAGTTGCGTCAATCCGAGAAATCGACCTTATCGAGCCTCTTGCTGTGGGAGCCGTGGATCGAAGGTCTGGACAGCATCTGCTTCTGGACGGGCATCTTCGCCTTGCGGCGCTGCGGGAACTGGGATACACAGAGGCACCGTGCCTAGTTGCCACGGATGATGAAGCGTATACCTATAACAATCGAATCAATCGGCTATCGACCATCCAGGAACACTTGATGATCAAACGGGCCGTTGATCGTGGCGTTTCTCCGGAGCGCTTGGCCAACACCCTATGCGTTGATTCAACTCATATCATCAAGAAAATGGGCCTACTCAATGGGATCTGTGCCGAAGCGACTGAGTTGCTGAAGGATCGTCATTTTTCGGTGGAAATTTCACAAATCGTCCGCAAGATGAAATCAACCCGCCAGATTGAATGCATAGAGTTGATGGTTGCCGCCAACAATCTGACTGTGGCTTATGCGCGCGCGCTGTTGGTAGCAACCCCCCCAGACATGCTGATCGACAAAAAATCACCGAAGAAACCTGCAGGTATTAGCCAGGAGCAGATGGCTCGTATGCAAAGAGAGATGTCCAATCTGCAGGGTCAGTACAAGCTGGTGGAGCAGAGTTATGGAGAAGACGTCTTGAATCTGGTGCTGGCGAAAGGGTATGTCACTAAATTGCTTGGCAATAAGCGTGTGGTGAAATATTTGGAACAACACCAGCAGGACATCATGGAGCAATTTGTCAGTCTTTCAGAGACTACGTCTCTGGAGCTCTAGTCTGCGTAACTACTAGGGCCCAGATTTCACAACGAAGATATTGCGCAAATTAATAGAGCGCGCATCGCGAATTCAGTCCGCGTTTCACTGGTATTTCGGGGCCGCTGATCGGTGTATGCGGCACGCGACAGATTCGCAGTAAAACCGGTAATAAGCAATATCGGCAAATACAAATTGACGACCTGGCTTCAGATTTCACTTGCAGCACGCGCAGGTTCCCGGTAACTTGTGATGGACGTCTGAAAGGATCTTCATCATGCAAGCCCACCGATTCGATATGCCCTGTCTTTCTCATCCCTCGCGCTCACGCCCCTCGCCCGCAGTGCTCAATGCCGTGCGCCCGGGCGCTGTGTGGATGAATATCAAACACACCACCATACGAATTTGACCCCCGTCATGTCCACCCGCTTCCATCTTTTCTCTCACGAATTCCGTCCAGGAGTTCGGGCATCCCTCTTCAGTCGCCGCTGACTTCCCGCGGCGACGCCGCCCGGGCTCCTGACATGTTCCATGTCTTCAGGAGCCCGCCATGTCAGACCACCCGCAGGACGCCCCGCCGCCACCCGGATTTGTCCACCACCCGCTTTCGCGCCCCCGCAACGACAGCGCCCCTTCCCACTGCACACTCCTGCTGCCCGCGCACGTCAAGACCGCCGTCGACGAGGCGCGTGCACTGGAGTATCAACATCAGGTCCCCATGATCCTGTTTCTGGACATCGACGGTGTGCTGCATCCCGAACCCGCACTGTCCCGCCATGCCTTCTGCCGCCTGCCGCTGGTTGAAGAGATTCTGATGGACTTCCCGCAGGTTCAGATCGTGATCTCATCGACCTGGCGCCTGGACTGGCAGGAGGAGAGTGCGCAGATCGCGGGGATGAAAGAGCACTTCTCGTTGGCGCTGAGGGACCGTGTGGTGGGCGTCACGCCGGATCATCGGCAGACCCCTGCCAGTCAAGCGCCCGAGGGTCTTGCCGGATACCTGCGAGAGTGGGAATGTCTGGATTGGCTCAGGACACACCGCCCACCGGCCACGCCCTACGTGATGCTGGATGACCGGGCCGGGCTGTTCCGCTCGAACAACCCGCACCTGATGATCGTGGATTGCGACGATGGCTTTATGCCGGATAACGAGACGGAGTTCAGGGCCCATCTGGCCAGGATGGTGGCACAGGCCAATACGGTTTCGGGAGAACCATGATGAAGTTGCATATCCTGTCTGACCTGCACAACGAGTTCGTGCCGCATCAGGCGCACCCGGAGGCGGCAGCTGCGGCGGATGTGATCGTGCTGGCCGGCGATATCGACCAGGGCACCCGGGGCCTGACATGGGCACGGGAGGCATTTCCAAACCACGAGATCGTCTACGTGGCCGGCAATCACGAGTTCTACCATCACCACTGGAACCAACTGCTGGATGACTTGCGCCACAAGGCCCACACGCTCGGCATCCATTTCCTGGAGAGCCAGGCGGTGACGATCAACGGGATCCGCTTCCTGGGGGCCTCGCTGTGGACCGACTTCGACTACTTCGGGCGCAACAAGCGGCAGGCCTGTATGCTCGAGGCCGAAGAAAAGCTCAATGACTTCAGGCTCATCAAGGCGCAGACGATCCAGCCGGAACGGGTCTCTGCAATCCTCGGGACAGCCGACGGTAAAAAGGGCGCCGTGCGCTGGAGCCGAAAACTGACGGCCGTTCACACGCTGGCGCGTCATCAGGCGAGCATGGCCTGGTTGCAAGCCGAGTTGCCAAAGGGTGATCCAGATCGGACAGTGGTGATCACGCATCACTTCCCGCATCGAAACAGTTGCGCGCCACAGTGGTCGAACGCGCCACTCACAGCGATCTTTGGGTCGAACCTTCCGAACGAGGTGCTTCTGGGGGCCAGACTCTGGATTCACGGACATACCCATGACAGCTGCAACTATCGGATCGGAGACTCGAAGCGCGCTGTTCGGGTGATCTGCAATCCGCGCGGCTACCCGGTAGGTTGGCTCAAAGACGAGTTCGAGAACATGTTGTTTAACCCATCGCTGGTGATCGACCTCGACGATCCAGGGGATGGGCCAGATCCACGGAGCTTTCCACTGCCCGAGTGCAGATCATGAAGATGAAACAACACGGAGGGATCGCGGCATGACCACACCAGACGAAAGAACACGGGCGCTGCGCTGGGCCGGCGAATTCCTGTTTGAGCTTCAGGGAAGTAGTGCTGCGGCAGCATTACCAGACCATATGAAACGGCAAATTCCAGTGATTCTGCGCCACTACCCGAGAGCATTCGAGATTGCCAGTGAGGCAAAACTGCAGAGTCATCAAGATTTCCCCTGGCTTGGCCCGGAGGAGGCGAAAGATGAAACTGCACGTCCTATCTGATCTGCACTGGAGCTCTCGGCTTCTACCCTGACGCGGCCGCCGTGCGCCAGGCGGACGTGATCATTCTTGCCGGCGATATTGACAAGGGGAGCAAGGGCATTGCCTGAGCCAGAAGCGCTTGCCCCAACAAGCCTGTCGTCTAGTGGCGGGTACCCGTGCCAGGGAGACGAAATACAAAGCGCATTTCAATTCAGTTCGCGCAATAGGTATTCCGCAAATTTCCTTTTAAATCAATGACTTGCGAGAAATCAAGTCAATGAATACACTCCGGAAATGTCTGCACCTTCATCACCAAGAAACCTCGAACGTATCCCTGCGGAGATCAAGCGGGAAGTGTTCCTGGTCAATGGGATTTCGATGAAGAGTTGGGCCGAAGCGCGCGGCTTCAACCCTACATTGGTCTACCAAATCTTGACCGGCCGACGCAAATGCTTGCGAGGCCAAAGCCACAACATCGCTCGGGAGCTGGGCATGAAATAGAACGAAACCAACAGGATGTGTGCGACGCCGACTACGCAAGTAGACGGCACCTCTGCGTATGGCTTCGGCCATAGGACAAAGGGATGCGGACTTGCCGGTCCGCCCCTTGAATCCAACATTGACCAAATAGTTGCTCTAGAAAATCAACTCTAGCTGATCATTTCAGGTCGGTCAATCTCCCGTTTGTCAAACTTTGTCAGACCAAGCGCAAGGCGCTTGGCAGGGAAAGGCTTTGCTCATGAAACGCGACCAGTTACCGCGCCATGACCCAGCGTCCCGCGCGTCAGAGGTACGCGCGTTGGAAGGATACTTACCTTGGGACTTGTGCACCCGCCACCATACTAAATCGCCTCAAACAGGCAAGATGACCTTTGCCAAACCGGTGTGTTTGATTCGCGAAGGTTATGGCGTGGATCATCTGCACTGGCACCAATCGACGCGGGTCTGCCATGCTGGATGATCTAGCTCTGCAGCGCTATTTTGCCGCCATGAATCTTTCACCAGTAGCGTGCGAGATCATCCTCCAAGTGCGGAGCAGCGACCCGCTTAGAAACGTAAGCAATAGAGGCGGCAATATGGCCGGCACTCATGCCGACTCCAAGATGCTACAAACCATTCAATGGGAATCATGGTCTGGCGAGCGAGCATTGGCGGTACTCTGGGAGTTTGATCCCGATGTTTTCGAATTCTGGGATCAATCATACCGACTCAAAATTGCTTATGCGCTCGCGTCTGGGCGGAGGACCGGCCTTCGGACGATAGTGGATTACCTGCTTCTAGGGAAACATTTCTGCGGATTCGTTGACTTCAAGACTTCCGAAGAATTGCGGAAACTAACATTCGAGCAACCAACACGCTTTGTACAGATCGGCGACTGGAAGTGGGATCAACCACCGGCGCGTGAGGCATGTCGAAGCTTGGGTCTTGACTACCAGCTTCTCTCGGATTGTGACATTCCGCATGTGCTGGTAAGGAACCTTGAATTTCTTCGGCCACGAATGCTGCGCCAATTAAGCGCCCCGGCAGTATCAATCGATGATCTAAAGCGAACGCTTATAGAAAAAAAAAGGATCCTCCTTTCAGAAGCCATAGATATTCTCGGCGATCCCGATCGAGTCTACTGGGGGCATTTTTCATGTCATTGGTTTCTTGATCTCATTACCGAGCCTCTTGCGCATCCGGACTCTACTTATGTTTATGTCGACAAGCTTTCAAAAGAAACCTTCGGCGCTGTCCGACGCTGCAGCCAACCATTGCTGTCACCGTCACTTGATGCGGATTCGATCCCGGACCATGCTTTTTTGCGCTGGGACGACAGCCTTTTCCAGCTGCTAAATCGTAGCAAGACCAATGTCTATCTAAAAACAGGAACTAGTCCGCTGATCACCATTTCCAAATCCGACTTCGAGGGATTGCTTTCTACTCATGCAATTACGGCGAACGTTCCGGCACCTCTGCTGACACAAGCGGGCTTGGACATCCTCAAGTTGTCGACACCGGATGCCCAAACGGAGGCGCTGCGTAAGCTGGGAATTCTAGAGCGTCATTGGAAGGGAGAGGATGTCATTGGAAATGTTGTCGCAAGGCGAACGCTATACGACTGGGTCGCAAAATTTCGCGCGGCAGAGCAGAAGTATGGAAATGGATTTCTCGGTCTTATCGATCGGGACGATCTGAAGGGAAATTCGACCTCACGCACCAGTGAGGAAGAGCAGGCTCTTGTTCAGAAGGCATTCGAATGGCTGATGGTCGACCTGGCACGTCCGCCTGCCGCCGGCTACGCGATCTACGTCGCGTCCTGCAGCGATGCCGCAATCATTCCGCGGTCAGAGAATTCCTTCATGAAGCTGTGGGGCAAGAACGATAAGTATCAAGAAGTCTTGACGCGCGAAGGAAAGCGGGCTGCCTACCCACATAAGGCACCTCGCCATAGCAATCCAGCATCGACGCTCCAAGGGCCGCCCGAAGGTGATAGTCCGTTCAACCTGGTACACGTTGACCATACCCAGGTAGATTTTTTCTCTCGGCGGGAAAACTCCGCTGTACTACTGGGAAAACCCTGGCTGAGCCTCGCCATTGATGCATTCACCCGACTAGTGCTGGGTTGGTGGTTGTCCATGTTGGCTCCCAGCACAGCTGCCGTTTTAATGGTACTGCGAGA
Source organism: Polaromonas sp. P1_F1 (assembly GCF_056405795.1). Classification (NCBI taxonomy): domain Bacteria; kingdom Pseudomonadati; phylum Pseudomonadota; class Betaproteobacteria; order Burkholderiales; family Comamonadaceae; genus Polaromonas; species Polaromonas sp. P1_F1. The sequence continues at coordinate 26,284 of NZ_JBFUBJ010000008.1, read as the reverse complement.
CATGGTAAGACGTCATGGCAAGCTTCCTCTTTACACGATTACCGATAGCGGTAAAGATTTCTCCAGCACGCGAGTCAAACAGTTTCTGGCCAGTCGCAGATGTGGCCATGGCTACCGACCGGCCGGTGATCCGCGCTTCGGCAATCCGGTCGAGCGCTTGAATCTCGACATTTCAATGCATTTCTCGCAGGTCGTGTATGGCAGCAACAAAGCATTCAAGACGCCTCGGATGAGTTCAGCAACGCACGACCCCAGAAATCTTGCCTATCTGACGATGAACTCGAGTGCGCCCAAGCTTGAGGAGCTTCTATTCGATTTGTACCCTGGGCGGCCACACTCCGGGCTGGGAGAATCTCCAGACAGCAAGCGACGGTCAGCCGCCATTATGCAGGGTACGTCATGGGGAGTGCCAGTCAATTTTGATGACCTTCTTGTGTTTCAAACACTTGCAACGCCGCATAAGCACGGTGGTTTAGTACGGCAGCGCGACGGAATCCGCCTTAATGGTCACAACTACTTCTCGCCAATGCTCGTCGGTGACGGAAACGGGAGGACCATGAGAGATTTACCACTTTACGACCCTGAAGACCCCACCTATATCCAGGCCCGTGTGGGTTCGCAATGGACACGATGCGATTTGCTTGACTCACAGAGAAAACGCCTGCCCTCATCCGACCTCAAATACTATCTGTCGGAAAGAATCTTTCTCAATCGAGACAGCACGAATAAGGACGACATCAGGGCGTACCAAGCACGTCTGGGAAGCTTTTACAAACGCCTCGACGAAGATCGCGTTGGAAATGCGGCTGAGGGTCCCGACATCAAGCATCCAGAAGATCATCCTCTACAACCCAGCACTCCAGCGCTCCCTCCTTCGCCCATTCAAGCGGCTCCCATCTCCAAAAGGCCACGCCATGGCTGACTCCGCTGTCGCGCGGCTGGTCAAGCATGGGAAGCATTCTGACCCACGAGTCAATGAATTTCGTGAGGACACCGTATTGCATGAGCGCTTCCAAAACAGTATGGACGAGGTCGCCGAGCGCGTGCAGTTTGGAGGCAGGCAAGCGATGACTGTCGTGATTGGTCCAACTGGCAGTGGAAAGACCGCTTTGGTGCGTGAGTTTGAGTATCAGTTCGAATCCCACGCGTTAGAAATCCCTGAAGACCTACGTCCAACGTTAGTTTCTATGGAGTTGTCCGCTCCCGAAGTAGGAACCTTCAACTGGAAAGAAGATTTCTATAAGCCTGGACTGGAGAAGCTTCAGGAGCCGTGCGCGAGAAATAAAATAAACATTGAAGATATCCGCGCGCAAATCCTTTCGGGTAACAGCCGGCCTGTCTTCTCCAGAAATCCTGCGACGACTGGCGACTATCGAAGGCTCTTGTATAGCGCCTTAGAGCGAGCGCGCACGATGGCGCTTTTAATAGACGAGGCTGATCACTTTCGCAGACCTATGTCCAAAGATGGAGTATTTCGTCAATACAACAGCATCAAGAGCCGTAGCAACTCATGCAACACCCATTTCGTGCTGCTGGGCACAACCGACCTGCGCGACATCTTCAGGCAAAGCGGCCAAATTAGTCGCCGAGTCTATCCAGTGTGGCTATCGCCATATAGCCGTTCGGAATCTCGTGCATTCACCGCGGCCGCAGTTGCACTTGTTGAGAAATGTCCCATTCCCATCGATTTTGATGTGAGATCCAAAATTGATTATTTTTTTGAACGTACCTTCGGTATCTTCGGAATTCTTTATGAGTGGTTCGAGCGCGCTCTTATCAAGTGCCTCGCCCAGAATAGATCAAAGTTGACATGGGCGATCATGTCTGAAGTACAGCTCCACGAGATGCAACTCGATGGAATTTTGACTGAGCTTGTAAATTTTCAGACTTTTGAACGGGAGATCAACGCTTACATTCAGGAAAAAAAGACTTTTCTCTTCCCAGTTCCCTCATCAGATGCAATGCCAGTTCCCACCCCCAAAAAGCGCAAGCCGGGCGAACGTTGGCCGACACGCGACCCGGTGCCGCTGTGACACAAGTCAGTATCATTCCGGCTTCATCTGGCATTCCGGTCCTTAGCTCACTCAAGCCACGTCGGCGTGGGCCTGGATCGATTGAAGCGCTTTCCAGCCACCTGATCGCACTTTCACAACATCACAGTTGCTCACCTTACACACTCCTCCATAAGGTGCTGATCCCGCCATCACAGCGGTTAAGCCTCCGCTGGAGGAGAGTACGATTTAACGAATCGCAGCTTATAAATGGCTACCTTGATGTAGCCCAATTTTTATCTGAAACAGTAGAGAGTTGCAGCCACGGGAAAGATATCAAGAACATGACTCTTATCGGTATGCAATCATTTTGCGATCCGGTTGGAAAGCATGTTTTGCGACGCGTGAGGCCTTGGTGCCCCGAGTGCTACCGCGAAGCCAGGGCCCGCGATATACCAGCTTGGGACCCCCTATACACCTACGTCAACACAACGACTGTTTGTGTTTGGCATCAGGCGGTACTTCGCGTTGAATGTGAAAAGTGTGGTGCTTCTCAGCGATTCGTTCCCAGACTTCCTTTCCTTGATCTATGCGAGAGATGCGGAGCCGATATGGCTATGCAGGGCAGTTCTCCATTGAAGACCGGTCGAACGCTCAACGACGAACTGTGGTTTGCAAGGGCCGCAATGCACCTCATAGAAACTCTTGAGAGCGGTGCGCCACTGTCGGCAGACAACTTCGCCAAGAATATTCAATTGCTTATAAACCAGCATTTCGATGGCAATCGCCAGCAGTTTGCGAAGAAGCTTGGAGTCGCAGGTTCCGGTCCGAAGAATTGGATCGATCGGGGCTCCCATCCCAGCTGGGCATCGATTGCTGACCTGGGATTTCGCATGGAAATTCCCCCAACTCAACTCGCGACGTCCGATCTGCCGATGACAGACCCGATCTATTGGCGCTATGTTGATCGATTGGTCCTAGACGCACCTCACATTCGCCCTGCCATTGAAACGCTTGATGCAGCGCGTGAGGCATTGAACTATGCAATCAAATTGGCTAAGGCCGACCCGACCTCACTGCCCGATAGTATCGAAGTGATCACCCAGAAGGTCGGCGTACGTCGGAGCCTTCTCAAACGCCATTTTCCAGAGGAATGCATGGCGTTGGTGAAATTGAGATCCAGCGCGGTACAACACCTCGCGTTAAAAACGGCTGCCGAGCGCAGCAGAAGGCTGGCATCTGCGATTCAGGACATAGCGGCTAGCGGTAAATTACCTACCTCACGACGCATAAAGCTGCAGAAAGGCATAAAGATATCCGATGTAATTTCAAGGCGAAATTAAACAGCAATGCTGCATATGCGTTGAGAGCCTTTGTACGGACATACTGGGGCAGTGGCCTTGCGATCCCCCTAAAAAGTGCCTCTAGCGGACTTTGGCGACCTTAGCGGGGACTTTTTGCCGCCTGGTTGGTGCATTTTCTCTGCAAGCCTCAACATTGTCATCGGCCAAGCATAAGTTCGCACAATCGCGCCACAAAGCATAAAGCCGCACTAGTGGCGGCTTTATGGGTTCCTTGACACGTTAGGAATCAAGGGCTTGCGCATCTGGTGGCCTGGGGCGGAATCGAACCACCGACACAAGGATTTTCAATCCTCTGCTCTACCGACTGAGCTACCGGGCCTGAGCCTCAGATTATATATCACCCGAAAGGGGTGTCCGGCCCCCTGGGTCTTCAAGGTCAGACGCCGCGTTTGCCGCGGGTCAGATCCACGCCGAGTTGCTTGAGCTTTCGGTAGAGGTGGGTACGCTCAAGACCGGTTTTCTCCGCCACACGGGTCATGGAGCCGCCTTCCTTGGCTAAATGAAATTCGAAATAGGCTTTTTCAAATTCGTCACGCGCGTCGCGCAATGGTTTTTCCAGCAGAAAACTCTGCGTGGCCTGCGGTCCCAGGTCAACAGGTGTCGGCAAGGTCCCGCCGGTCATCACGGCTTCTACCGTGAGGTCGGCTGCGTGTGCCGCGGGGCTGCTGTTCATTACGGCGGGTTTGCGGGGAGCTGCCTTGGTGAGGCCCTGCTCCACCGCCTTCAGGAGTTTTTGCAGCGTGATGGGTTTCTCAAGAAACGCCATGGCGCCGATCTTGGTAGCCTCGACTGCCGTATCGATCGTGGCGTGGCCGCTCATCATGATGACGGGCATGGTCAGCAAGCCACTGGAAGACCACTCCTTGAGCAGCGTCACGCCGTCAGTGTCGGGCATCCAGATGTCCAGCAGCACCAGGTCGGGCCTGGAACGTCCGCGGGCGGCACGGGCCTGAGCGGCGTTCTCGGCGAGCTCGACCTGATGCCCTTCGTCATTAAGAATTTCTGAGAGAAGGTCGCGTATGCCCAGCTCGTCGTCGACCACCAGAATATTTGCCATGATTGAATTGCTGCCTGCCTGTTATTGCGAATGCCGTGCGGATATCGAAGTGTTACTGAATGTGTTGTTAAGCCACAACTGCAAATGATAACGACACTTGTGCCCCTTGCACCAAACCGTCTGCCACGCGGTTTGAAATATCGATGCGGGCTCCGTGTTCATCTGCAATTTTTTTGACGACCGCGAGCCCCAGACCCGTGCCCTTTACCTTGGTCGTGACGTAGGGCTCGAACGCGCGTTTGAGGATATGTTCGGGGAAGCCCGTTCCGTTGTCGCGCACCGTCAGACGCACACGCCTGGACGTTTCAGAGTATTCGGTCTTGAGCGTAACCCGTCCGTCCTCCTTGCCTTCCTGCGCATCCTGGGCATTCTGCAACAGGTTGTGGATGACCTGGCGCAGCTGCTGGTCGTCGCCCTGGATTTTCGGGGCCTTGGGGTCCAGCTCTGTGACGACCGGAACCGCGGCACTGCCGCTGCGCAGCTCACTGTGACCGTCGCTGAGGTAGAGCTGCATCACGTCGTTGATCAATGCATTGAGGTCAACAGGCTTGAGCTCGGCCGCCGGCAGGCGGGCGTAGTCGCGGAACTCATTCACCAGCCGCTTCATTGCGTCGACCTGGTCAACGATGGTCTTGACGGATTTGGTGAGCAGCAGTTGCTCAGGTTCGCCGACCTTGCCGGTGAGCTTCATTTCGAGGCGCTCAGCCGACAGCTGGATGGGCGTGAGCGGGTTCTTGATCTCGTGGGCCAGGCGGCGCGCCACCTCGCCCCACGCCTGCGCGCGTTGGGCCGACACCATTTCGGAAACATCGTCAAACACCAGCAAAAACTCTTCGGTGCCCGGCATCTTGGCGCCACGGGCGATCAGCGTGATGGCGTTGTCGGGCGCACCGGGCACGGCCGCGTTGAGCTCAAAAGACTGCTGCCAATGCTCAAGCCCGTGCGGCGCACCATCGCTGAGGTAATCGGTGAACTGGGCCAGCACATCTTTGGCAAACAGGCCCAAGCCTGGCACTTCGCCCAGCGATTTTCCGTGGTACGCCGCCAGCGGCGCACGCAGGATGCGGGTAGCCCCAGGGTTGCTGGACTGGATGCGGCCATGCACATCCAGCACGATCACGCCGGCGGTGAGGTTGTCCAGAATGGTCTGCAGGTTGGCGCGCGCGGCATCAACCTGGCTCATGCTTTGCTGCACTGCCGAGCGGGCATCGGCCAGCTGCTGTGTCATGTCGGCAAAAGAACGCGTGAGCCCGCCCAGCTCGTCCTTGCCCTGCAGGGCGGCCTTGGGTGTCAAGTCGCCCTGGGCCACCTGGCGCACGCCCTCCGCCAGCACCAGCAGCGGCTTGGCCAGCTGGTTGCCCAGCACCACGGCCAGCAGTACCGCACCGAATACGGCCAGGAACAAGCTGAGCGTGAGTGTGCCTATATACATCTTGCGCAGGCCGCCGCGTGCCAGCGCGCGCTCCTGGTATTCGCGGTTAGCTTCCTGGACGGCGACAGCATTGGCCACCAGGCCCTCAGGCAGCAGCTGGGTCACCTGCAAAAACCGCGCGTCGCCCAGCACGTTCACATTGGGGTTGTTCACCACGGCAATCGCCTTGACCCGCGCAACGGCCCCCGGCGCGGTACCGGCAGCCCCACCTGCGGCCAGCTCGCCGTTGCCGGCAGACACCACCTCATCGAGGCCTTCAATCTGCGTGACGACGCGCTGCGTGCGTGCCGTGCGCAGTTGCTGTACTGAGGGGCGTTCGGGTTTCAGCAGAAATCTCGACTCACCTGCGCTGGCTATCACCTGGCCCGAGGGGCTCCAGAGCACCACATCGCTGGCCTGGAGCTGGTCGCGCAGGCGTTCAAGTGCGAGGCCAGCCATGGCGTCCGGCGTCTCGGCAATCTGGGTGGCGGCCTGCCGTGTCTTGTTGCCAAGGTCGGCGGCCAGGGTGTCCAGCGTGGCCCGGCCCAGGTTCAACCCGGCCGCCAGCGCCCCCTCCACTTCCACATCAAACCAGCTTTCAATGGACCGCGACACAAACTGGTAGGACACCACATAAATCATCAGCCCCGGCATGAGGCCGACCAGCGCAAAGATGGCGGCCAGCTTGACCAGCAGCCGGCTGCCGAAGCGGCCGCGGTACAGCCGCAGGGCAAGGCGCGCCACGATCCATCCGATGACCAGCAGCAGCAAGCCGGCAACGGCCACGTTGAGCACGAAGAGCAGTGCGTAATTGCGCTCGTACAGCTCGCGATTGCCGGTGGCCTGCGTCAGCAGGAACATCAGCACCAGGCCGAGCGCCGCGATGGCCCCCACGCCGACACCGACCGTCCAGCGAAAAGCCTTGCTGCTCTTGAGGGAGCCGCCACTGACCTGCAGGTTCACTTGACGCCCTCGGCGCTGGAGACCACAGGCGTGGCGGGCTCCAGTTTCAGCCGCTCCCTGACCTGCGCGGAGATATTCCAGTCTTTTTGCCCGGCTACCCCGATCTGGAAGGGGCGCGGCAGCTGCGTCAGGTCGAGCCTGAAACTGAAATCAAGCTTGTGGGCGGCGTCGGGGTCAACCTCGGCCGCATCGGCGATTTTCCAGCGCGCCACGCGCTGGATGGCAGACAGGGCCTCGGGAAGGGTCTCGTAATTCTGGTTCAGTGTGGCGCGCAGGCCCGCCGAACTGGTGATGAGGCCCGAAGCAATGTTGACGCGCCAGCGGCGGGTCAATGGCTGGTAAGCCAGGCGAACGGTGCGGGCCGCACTGGCCACGCGCGGGTCCGTCCAGTACCAGCGGTCGCGGTAAATGTCGGCTTCGACCACAAAAAACATCGGGATCCCCTTGAGCAGGGCGTCTTCCACGACCGCCGGAAGCTCAAACCGGACCTGCGCAGACAGGTGAACACCATCGTCACCGCGCTCCACGCGCAGCTGCGTGATCTCGGTGGCCGACGCCGATCCCGGTGCGGCCATCGCGATGCAAAGGCACAGTCCCGGCAGAAAACGCCCCACGATGCCCACCGCACGCCGCCAGCTGTCAGCGGCTGCGCTTTTCAAGGAGGGCGTAATAGAAACCGTCGTGTTCACGCATCAAATTGTCCGGGAAGACCGTCGCTCCGACGCCACTTTGGGGGAGCAAATGCCCCGGCGAAGGCTTTAATAAGGCGTCGGTGTGGTGCGTAAGAAACGTTTGTATCTGGTTGTCGCCTTCCGCGCGAAAAACTGAACAGGTGCAATACAGCAGGCGCCCGCCGGGCTTGAGCAAAAGCCAGAGCGTTTTCAGCAGATGCGCCTGGATGCCGGCCAATTGGGCGATGTCCGTGGGCCGGCGCAGCCAGCGTACATCCGGGTGGCGCCGCACGATGCCCGAAGCGGTACAGGGCGCGTCCAGCAGGATCGCGTCGAATGCCTGCCCATCCCACCAGGAATCAGGCTGGCCGGCATCGCCGACACGTATGTCAGCCTGCAGACCCAGGCGGTGCAGATTCTGCTTCACGCGCTCGCAGCGGCGCGCATCAATGTCCAGCGCTGTCACGTCGCAATCGGCCAGTTCAAGCAGGTGAGCGGTTTTGCCGCCCGGTGCAGCACAGGCATCCAGCACTTTCAACCTCCCGGCTTCACCGCCCTCGGCTTTCAAATCATCCAGAAGCAAAGGCGCAGCCAGCTGCGCCGCGGCGTCCTGAACCGAAAAATGCCCTTCCGCAAAGCCCGGCAACGAGCTAACGGCCTGCGCACGGGCGAGGATGACACCATGCCTGCCGACCGGTGTTGCTTCAATATTGATAGCTGCCAGCGCATGCTGGTATTGGGCTTGAGTCGTTTTTCGCTCATTAATGCGCAAGATCAGCGGTGCCTGGGTATTGTTGGCCTGCAGTATGGCCTGCCAGTCCCCGGGGTGATCCTTGCGCACCCGGTCTATCCACCACTGGGGATGGTTCCACACGGCCTGCGGGCTTTTCTCGGTGCGTGCCACCAGCTCCTCGCGTTCGCGCAAGAACCGGCGCAGGCAGCCGTTGATGAAACTGGCCTGGTGCTGCGTGGCATCCCCATGCTTGGCGGCTTCCACAGCCTGGTCAACGAGCGTGTGCGCGGTGTAGGGGGCGCCATGTTCCGTCCAGATCAATGCCAGCGCCACGCATAGCAAGGCGTCGGCCTCAGGCGGCGGCGGGCGGCGCGCCAGTTGCTGGCGCAAGGCCTCGGCGCGGCCCAGCCAGCGCAGGGTGTGAAAACCCAGCGCCTGAACGCCGGGCCGCAACGCGGCGTCCACATCTTCCAGCGCGGCGGTCATGGACTGGCCGTCACGAACAGCCATTAGCAGGGAGGCAGCCCCTTGCAGCTGGCGCCACAGGGGGACTTGGGTCGGGTTGTCTTGCATTTGTCTCACGGATACCGCCCGAAGGGGACGGCAACCTGTATTAGACCAGTAGCAAGTCCCCGCTGTGCCACTCCGAATTGCAAGCTGGGGCCGCGGGACCGGCTTTGCCGGACCGCAGGCGCAGCGGCCCCCTCGGGGGGCAGGGAGTTACGCGAAGCGAACGACCGTGGGGGCTAACTGAGACTATCTGCCCAGATATTGCTGGCCCAGTTCAGCGCGTAGACGCCCTCAAGTTCGGTAGGCCCGGCGCTGACGCCGCCGGAGCCGGCTACCGCCTTGAAAGTTTTCTCTGCCACCACATACTCATGCACGCTGGCCACATGGATCACATTCTTGTTGTCGACAAAGCTGTAGCAGGTATTGGTGAGCATGGGCGCGGGGTTGACGTCCCAGCCCGAGAGCTGGGCCACGATCGCGGCGGCCGCCACCTTGCCGTGGTTGTTGGCCATGTGGCCGCTCTTGGGCATGGCGGGCGCGACCTGAATGGAGTCGCCGAGCACATGCACATCCTTTGCGGCAGTGGATTCAAACGTCAGGTAATTCACGCCGCACCAGCGGTTGTTGGCCTGGTTGTTGAGGCTCGCCTGCACGGCAATCGTGCCGGCACGCATGGAAGGCAGCACATTCAGCACGTTGGCCTTGACATCGTCCTGCACATCGAACTTGATGATCCCGGCTTTGGCGTCAACCGCGGTGGCCTTGTGCTGGCCGCGGTATTCGATGATGCCTTTGTACTGCTCGGCCCATACTTTCTTGAAGAGCGGCCCTTTGGATGTGACGTCCGGATTGGCATCAAGGATGAGCACCTTGCTGCGCGGTTTGGCGGCCTTGAAATAGCCAGCAATGACGCTGGCGCGTTCGTACGGGCCGGGTGGGCAGCGGTAAGGTGCTTCGGGAATGGTGATGGCATATACACCACCGTTAGGCATGGCCTCCAGCTGCCGGCGCAGCGCGAGGGTTTCCGCACCGGCCTTCCAGGCCTGCAGGATCCGGCCCGAGTCGTTGGCGGCCTTCAGGCCCTCTATGCTGCCGAATATCAGCTCCACACCGGGCGAGACCACCAGCTTGTCATACGCGATGGTGGCGCCGCGAGCCAGCGTGACGGTTTTCTTCACGGTGTCGATGGCGCTGGCGTAGTCTTTCACCACGGTGATGCCGTGGTTGCGCGACAGGCCTGCATAAGACGTCGTAATGTCGCCGATCTGCTTGCCGCCGCTGAGCACGAGGTTGGAGATGGGGCAGGAGATAAAGGCGTCCTGCGGCTCGATCAGCACCACGTCGATTTTGTTGTCCGACAGCAGGCGCACATATTTGGCAGCCGTGGCGCCGCCGTAGCCGCCGCCAATCACCACAACCCTGGCCTTGGACGGTTCAGCGGTGCTGGCGCCGCCGGCCAGCCCTAGCAAACCCAGGGCTGCCGTTGACTGCAGGAAAGAGCGGCGCCTGAAGCCTGCTAACGAAGGGGAGTGAAGAGGCGTATTCATGGTGTCTTTTCCTTACTTCTTCTGTGCAGCAAAGTAGGTGGCCAGCGACTCGATCTGCGCATCATTGAAACCCTTGCTGATCTGGTGCATCACCGTGGCGGGCCGCGTGCCGGCCTTGAAGGCATTCATCTGCGCAACGATGTAACCCTTGTCGAGGCCTGCAAGTGAGGTGACCGCGGAACCCTGAACCACTTTGCCATTGGTACCGTGACAGTTTGCACAGGTTGCCGCCAGACCCCTGGCGTAAAGCGTTTCTTTGGTGCCGGCGTCTTGCGCATGCGCCATGGGGGCGAGCGCAAGGCAGAGCAAAGGCAGCGCAAGGCGCTTGAGCCTCCTGGATATTGGAAGACGTAACGTTCTCATAGGTTCTCCTATCGTTTTGGGCAGCCGCCTTTTCAACTGACAATTTAACGTGGCGCCCTCTGCACCCTATAGGGAGTATCCAGTACTCGGCAGCAGCTGGGGCCCTGCCGTTCAACCTAATGGCGATGTGCTTATTGGAAAGTTATTGCTGCCATGGCGAATCTAGAAAATGGCGTCCGGTCGCGTTGGCATTTCATCATCACGCTGCGTGGGAAGCGCCTCCATTGACCGGCCATAGATGCGGCGGATGCGCTCAGCCAACGGCGGATGGCTGGCAAACCAATGGGTATCTGCACGGAGGCCCACCAGCAGCATGTGCTGCACGGCCGGGTGCACGCTGCGCGGCATCAGCCCCTGCGCCTGCTGGCCTGCCACCTTGCGCAGCACGCCACCCAGGCCATCCTTGCTGCGCGTGAACTGCACGGCTCGCGCATCTGCCAGGAACTCGCGCTGGCGCGACACCGCCGCCTTCAGTGCACGCCCCGCAAGCCATCCGAGCGAGCCTGTGGTCATGATGGCAAAGCCGGGCAAGGCAAGGAAAGAACGCCCGCCGCTGTCGTTCTGCGCGCACATGCTGCGTCCGAGGTTGAAGACCATCTCAAGCCCGAACACCATACCGGCCAGCCGCATGTTCAGACGCGTATCGCCTTCGCGTATATGGCTGAATTCATGCGCCACCAAGCCCTGCAGCTCGTCGCGTGTCAGGTACTCCAGTGCACCGCGCGTTACCGCCACCACCGAGTCGTCCTCATCCCAGCCGGTGGCAAACGCATTGATGCCCTCTTCCCGGTCGAGCACCATGGCCTGGGGCGGCCGCATGCTGGCGGCAATAGCCAGCTCACTCACGATGTTGCACAGCTTTTGTTCGGCCTCCCGGCTGGCTGGCCAGGCTTCCCGGGCACCCGCACGGCGCGCCAGCTTCTCACCGCCGCCCTTCAGCGCAGAGGTTTCCAGCCACCAGCCGCCAAACACGAACAGCAGGGTCATGCCCGTGTTGACCGCAAAGAAGTAGCCGGGGTAGCCACTGAAGCCGGAGGCCACGAGACGCCAGGTGAGCGCCAGCGCGGCATTGACGGCCACAACCAGCGCAAGCACCGTCAAGCCGAACAGCACTAGCAGCCGCGTGGTCTGCCCGCGCGCTGTCTCCTGGCGCTCAAAAAAGCGCATTCACAGCCCCTCGGGTCATCTCACCCTTCAATACCCGAGGAGCACGCAGGCAGCTTACAGAGGATCCAAACCAGCCAGGACCGCGGAACCGGCTTTGCCGGGCCGCAGGCGAAGCGTCTCGCGAGCCGCGACCTGCAAGGCCTCGCGTGGTACACGAAGTGACAAGCGTGGGGGCCACGTTTTCAGAACTGGACACGCACAGCCTGGCGCTCGGCCGGTGTTTCGGTTGCGCGCAGCATGGCTGAAGGCGCGAACCCAAACGTGCGGGCAATCAGCAGCGCGGGAAACTGCCCCTGCGCATTGTTGTAGTCCAGCACGGCATCGTTATAAGCCTGCCTGGCAAAACCAACCTTGTTTTCGGTGCTGGTGAGCTCTTCGCTGAGTTCACGAATGGTCTGGTCGGCCTTGAGTTCGGGGTAGGCCTCGGCTACGGCAAAAAGCCGCCCCAGGCTGCCGTCCAGCGACTGTTCGGCAGCGGCCAGCGCCACAACGGCGCCGGCATTGGCAGGGCGGCTGCGCACCGCATCGCTGGCCGCGCGTGCCTGGTTGCGCGCAAGCATCACCGCCTCAAGCGTGCTTTGCTCATGCTGCAGGTATTTTTTGGCGGCTTCGACCAGATTGGGAATCAGGTCGTAGCGGCGCTTGAGCTGCACATCGATCTGGGCGAAAGCGTTGGCAATGATGTTTTTCAGCCGAACCAGCCGGTTGTAGGCGCCTACGGCCCAGAAAACCAGCAAGGCAAACACAATGACGAAAACAAGCGTGCTAAGAGGCATGGATATTCCTTGGTGCGACATGAGCTGACACTCACCCGACAGCTCGGCGGGCGACTGCCGCGAGGTTAACTGTTTTTGGGCTCAAACGGCAAGTTGGCAGGCTGCTTTTGAATACCATGAAAACGCTATGATTTTGATAGCTGGTTACGCACACCCGATATGCGCAAAACCCAAATTTCGCTTAAATTCCCGTCTGCATTATTGCCACGTGGCGGCCGTCCTGCCCATAAAAAAAGCCCCACACCCTTGCGGGATGTGGGGCCTTGCGCCTTTTGCGGCGCGGGAGTCAGTCTGGCTTACTCGGTAGCCGCACTGTCGCCACCCGCTTCGGCTGCGGCGGGCATGGCTTCGAGCTCGGCCGCTTCGGCTTCAGCAATGGCACGGCGCTCTGCATCGTCCATCTGGTCCTTGGCTTTGCGTGCCTCGTGGTAGGCCATGCCGGTACCGGCAGGAATCAGGCGGCCGACGATCACGTTTTCTTTCAGGCCACGCAACTCGTCGCGCTTGCCCATGATGGCAGCCTCGGTGAGCACGCGGGTGGTTTCCTGGAAGGAAGCCGCGGAAATGAACGAATCGGTCGACAGCGAAGCCTTGGTGATACCGAGCAGCAAGTTGCTGAACGTTGCCGGAATCTTGCCGTCAGCGCGCAAGGCGTCGTTGGCATCCAGCATGGCAGAACGCTCGACCTGTTCACCAGCGATGTAGCTGGAATCACCCACGTTTTCAACGACCACGCGGCGCAGCATCTGGCGAACAATCACTTCAATGTGCTTGTCGTTGATCTTCACGCCCTGCAGACGGTAAACATCCTGCACTTCGTCGACGATGTAGCGGGCCAGCTCTTCCATACCCAGCAGGCGCAAGATGTCTTGCGGGTCGGCCGGGCCGTCCACAATCGACTCGCCCTTGTTGACCACCTGGCCTTCGTGCACCAGGATGTTCTTCTCCTTGGGCACGAGATCTTCCCAGACCTTGCCTTCAGGGTCGGTGATCTGCAGGCGAACCTTGCCTTTGGTTTCTTTACCGAAGGACACAGTACCGGTCATTTCAGCCAGCGTACCCTTGTCTTTCGGCGTACGGGCTTCGAAGAGCTCAGCAACACGCGGCAGACCGCCGGTAATGTCGCGGGTCTTCTGGCCTTCGATCGGGATACGGGCCAGCACTTCGCCGGGGCCCACGTCCTGGCCGTCGCGCACCTGGACCAGCGCGCCCACCTGGAAGCCAATCGTCACCGAGTGATCGGTGCCGGGGATCTTGACTTCGTGGCCGGAGGCGTCAATCAGCTTGACCTGCGGGCGGATCACCTTCGTGGCGCCGCGGCGTTTCGGATCGATCACCACCAGGGTGGACAGACCCGTCACATCGTCGACCTGCTTGGCAACCGTCACGCCTTCTTCCACATTCTCGAAGGCCACCTTGCCGGCGAACTCGGTAATGATGGGGCGCGTCAGCGGATCCCAGTTGGCCAGAATGGCGCCGGCCTTGATGGTCTGGTCGGCCTTGACGGTCAACGTGGCGCCATAAGGCACCTTGTGGCGCTCACGCTCGCGGCCGTGCTCATCATGGATGATGATCTCGCCGGAACGGGCGATCACGACCAGCTCGCCCTTGCTGTTGGTCACATAGCGCATCGGCGCATTGAAGCCGATCACGCCGTTGGACTTGGCTTCGACGCTGGAGGCAATCGCTGCGCGCGATGCGGCGCCGCCGATGTGGAAGGTACGCATCGTCAGCTGCGTGCCGGGCTCACCGATCGACTGCGCGGCGATGATACCGACCGCTTCACCGATGTTGATGAGGCCGCCGCGGCCCAGATCCCGGCCATAGCACTTGGCGCACAGGCCGAAACGGGTTTCGCAGGTCAGCGCAGTACGCACTTTCACTTCGTCCACGCCGGCTGCTTCGAGCTCTTCGATCAGGTCTTCGTCCAGCATGATCCCGGCCTTGGCCAGCACCGAGCGGTTTTCCGGGTGCAGGATGTCTTCGACCGCCGTGCGGCCGAGGATACGGTCGCGCAGCGATTCAATGACTTCACCGCCCTCGACGATGGCGCGCATGAGTGAACCCTCTTGCGTGCCGCAGTCTTCTTCGGTGACCACCAGATCCTGAACCACGTCGCAAAGGCGGCGGGTCAGGTAGCCGGAGTTGGCCGTTTTCAGCGCCGTATCGGCCAGACCCTTACGGGCGCCGTGGGTGGAGATAAAGTACTCCAGCACGTTCAGGCCTTCACGGAAGTTGGCGGTAATCGGCGTTTCGATGATGGAGCCGTCAGGCTTGGCCATCAAACCGCGCATACCGGCGACCTGGCGAATCTGCGCAGCAGAGCCGCGGGCGCCGGAGTCGGCCATCATGTAGATGGAGTTGAAGGACTCCTGCTCGACTTCCTTGCCATTGCGGTCCAGCACTTTTTCTTTCGAAAGCTGGGCCATCATGACCTTGGACACTTCGTCGCCGGACTTGCCCCAGATATCGACCACCTTGTTGTAGCGCTCGCCGGACGTCACGAGACCCGAGACATACTGCTGCTCGATTTCTTTGACTTCCTTTTGTGCGCGCGCAATGATGGCGGGCTTTTCCTTGGGGATCAGCATGTCGTCGATGCAGATCGAGATGCCGGCTTTTGTCGCCAGGCGGAAGCCCGACTGCAGCAGCTTGTCGGCAAACACCACGGTCTCTTTCAATCCGCACTTGCGGAAAGACACGTTGATCAGCTTGGAGATTTCCTTTTTCTTCAACGCCTTGTTGATGTTGGAGAAAGGCAAACCTTTGGGCAGGATCTCGGACAGCAGTGCACGGCCGCCCGTGGTTTCCCACAGCTTGGTCGACGGCACAAATTCGCCTGTGGCCTTGTCTTTGGTGTACTCGGTCAGGCGCACGCTGATGCGGGCGTTCAGGTCAAGCTCACCTGCGTCAAATGCGCGGCGCACTTCGCCAGTGTCGGAGAACACCAGGCCTTCGCCCTTGCCGTTGGTACGGTCGCGGGTCGTGTAGTACAGGCCCAGCACCACGTCTTGCGACGGGACGATGGAGGGCTCACCGTTGGCA
The DNA here is from genome assembly GCF_056405795.1 of Polaromonas sp. P1_F1. Taxonomy (NCBI): domain Bacteria; kingdom Pseudomonadati; phylum Pseudomonadota; class Betaproteobacteria; order Burkholderiales; family Comamonadaceae; genus Polaromonas; species Polaromonas sp. P1_F1. The sequence goes on along the minus strand of NZ_JBFUBJ010000008.1, from coordinate 10,686 downwards.
GGGAACAGGATGTTGTTCGAAGCCAGCATCAGGGTGCGGGCTTCCATCTGTGCTTCTACCGACAGCGGTACGTGGACAGCCATTTGGTCACCGTCGAAGTCGGCATTGAAGGCCGAACAGACGAGCGGGTGCAGCTGGATGGCTTTGCCCTCGATCAGGATGGGTTCAAAGGCCTGAATGCCCAAACGGTGCAGCGTAGGCGCACGGTTCAGCATCACAGGGTGCTCTTTGATCACCTCTTCCAGGATATCCCACACCACTGGCGTGCCGGATTCGACTTCCTTCTTGGCTGCCTTGATCGTCGTGGCGATGCCGCGCGACTCAAGCTGCGCAAAGATGAAGGGCTTGAACAGTTCCAGCGCCATGAGCTTGGGCAAGCCGCACTGGTGCAGCTTGAGTGTTGGGCCCACGGTGATCACGGAACGGCCGGAGTAGTCGACGCGTTTGCCCAGCAAATTCTGGCGGAAACGGCCTGACTTGCCCTTGATCATGTCGGCCAGCGACTTCAGTGCGCGCTTGTTGGCGCCCGTCATGGCCTTGCCACGGCGGCCGTTGTCGAGCAGCGAGTCGACGGCTTCCTGCAGCATGCGCTTTTCATTGCGGGCAATGATTTCAGGCGCTTTCAGCTCCAGCAAACGGCGCAGACGGCTGTTGCGGTTGATCACGCGGCGATACAGGTCGTTCAGGTCGGAGGTCGCAAAACGGCCGCCGTCCAGCGGCACCAGCGGACGCAGGTCCGGCGGCAGTACAGGCAGCACGTCCAGCACCATCCAGCCCGGCTTGATGCCGGACTTCTTGAACGCTTCCATCAATTTCAAGCGCTTGGCGTTTTTCTTGATCTTGATTTCGGAGCCGGTCAGGTCATTGCGCAGCTTCTCGATTTCAACGTCGAGATCCAGCCCTTCGAGCAGGTCCTTGATGCCTTCGGCACCCATCTTGGCGGTGTATTCATCACCGTATTCCTTGCGCTTGGCGTCATAGTCGTCTTCCGACATGATGCTGAATTTCTTCAGCGGGGTCATGCCGGGATCGGTAACGACATATGCTTCGAAGTACAGCACGCGTTCGATGTCGCGCAGCGTCATGTCGAGCACCAGGCCCAGGCGCGACGGCAACGACTTCAGGAACCAGATGTGCGCACACGGTGCGGCCAGGTCGATGTGACCCATGCGCTCGCGGCGAACCTTGGTCTGCGTGACTTCAACGCCGCACTTTTCGCAGATGACACCGCGATGCTTCAGGCGCTTGTACTTGCCGCACAGGCATTCGTAGTCCTTGATGGGGCCAAAGATCTTGGCGCAAAAAAGACCGTCGCGCTCCGGCTTGAAGGTACGGTAGTTGATGGTTTCAGGCTTCTTCACTTCGCCGAAAGACCACGAGCGGATCTTTTCGGGCGAAGCCATGCCGATCTTGATGGCATCGAAATGCTCATCCGGCGTGAATTGCTTGAACAGGTCGAGTAATGATTTCATGAGTTAAATCCTTTTCTTTCCTGTTGATTAGCTGCGTTCGAGTTCGATGTCGATACCGAGCGAGCGGATTTCCTTGACCAGCACGTTGAACGACTCGGGCATGCCGGCCGTGATCGCGTGCTCGCCCTTGACGATGCTTTCGTAGACCTTGGTGCGGCCCTGTACGTCGTCGGACTTGACGGTGAGCATTTCCTGCAGCGTGTAGGCGGCGCCGTACGCTTCCAGCGCCCAGACCTCCATCTCGCCGAAACGCTGTCCACCGAACTGCGCCTTGCCGCCCAGCGGCTGCTGGGTAACGAGCGAGTAAGGACCGGTCGAGCGCGCGTGCATCTTGTCGTCCACCAGATGGTGAAGTTTCAGGAAGTGCATGTAGCCCACCGTGGTCGTGCGCTCGAACGCATCGCCCGTGCGGCCGTCATACAACTGAGCCTGGGTACGTGTCGCCGTCAGGCCCTTGGCCTTGGCAATGTCGTCCGGATAAGCCAGCTGGAGCATGCCCATGATCTCGGCCTCGGAAGCACCGTCAAACACGGGAGTGGCAAAAGGCACGCCGGTGGTCAGGTTGCCGGCCATCTCGATGATGTCGGTATCCGACAACTTCGCCAGGTCCTCTGCGCGGCCTGACTTGTTGTAGATCGTTTCCATGAACTTGCGGATTTCCTGCACCTTGGCTTCGGCTTGCAGCATGTCCCCAATGCGATGGCCCAGGCCCTTGGCGGCCCAGCCCAGATGCACCTCAAGCACCTGGCCCACGTTCATCCGCGAAGGCACGCCCAGCGGGTTCAGCACGATGTCGCACGGTGTGCCATCGGCCATGTGCGGCATATCTTCGACCGGAACGATCTTGGACACGACACCCTTGTTGCCGTGACGGCCAGCCATCTTGTCGCCAGGCTGCAGGCGGCGCTTGACGGCAAGGTAAACCTTGACCATCTTGAGCACGCCCGCTGGCAATTCGTCGCCCTGCGTGAGTTTCTTGCGCTTTTCTTCGAAAGACAGGTCAAAGCTGTGGCGCGTCTGCTCCATCGAGTTCTTGACGCTTTCGAGCTGCGCAGCCACTTCGTCATCGGCAGGACGAATGTCAAACCAGTGGTACTTCTCGACATCGGCCAAATAGGCCTTGTCGATCTTGGTGCCCTTGGCCAGCTTCTTCGGACCGCCATTGGCAACCTTGCCGATCAACAGCTTTTCGATGCGGTCGAAGGCGTCGGCTTCCACAATGCGCAGCTGGTCGTTCAGGTCCAGGCGGAAACGCTTGAGTTCGTCGTCGATGATCTGCTGGGCACGCTTGTCGCGCACAATGCCTTCACGGGTGAAGACCTGCACGTCGATCACGGTGCCTTGCGAGCCCTGGCTCACGCGCAGCGAGGTGTCTTTCACATCGCTGGCCTTTTCGCCGAAGATGGCGCGTAGCAGCTTTTCTTCCGGTGTCAGCGTGGTCTCGCCCTTGGGCGTGACCTTGCCGACCAGCGTGTCGCCCGGCTGGACTTCAGCGCCGACATAAATGATGCCGGATTCGTCGAGGCGGTTCAGCTGTTGCTCGGACAGGTTGGGAATGTCGCGCGTGATTTCTTCGGCACCCAGCTTGGTGTCACGGGCCATCACGACGAGTTCTTCGATGTGAATCGAGGTGTAGCGGTCTTCAGCCACCACGCGCTCGGAAATCAGGATCGAATCCTCGAAGTTGTAGCCGTTCCACGGCATGAACGCGATCAGCATGTTCTGGCCAATGGCGATTTCGCCCAGGTCAGTCGATGCACCGTCGGCAATCACATCACCCTTGGCCAGCTTGTCGCCGATCTTGACGATAGGACGCTGGTGGATGTTGGTGTTCTGGTTGGAACGCTGGTACTTGATCAGATTGTAGATGTCCACACCGACTTCGCCGGCGAGGGCTTCTGCATCATTCACGCGCACCACGATGCGGGTGGCATCAACGTAGTCCACCACACCGCCACGGTTGGCAGTCACCACGGTGCCGGAGTCAACCGCAGCAACCCGCTCAATGCCCGTGCCGACCAGCGGCTTTTCGGGACGAAGTACAGGCACGGCCTGACGGGACATGTTGGCGCCCATCAAAGCGCGGTTGGCGTCATCGTGCTCCAGGAACGGAACCAGGGAAGCCGCCACCGAGACGATCTGTGCAGGAGACACGTCCATGTACTGGACGCGTTCTGCGCCCACCAGGACGGACTCACCGTTTTCCCGGGCAGACACGAGGTCACCGGTCAGCTTGCCTGCATCATCCAGAGCCGCGTTGGCCTGGGCGATGACGTATTTGCCTTCTTCGATGGCCGACAGGTAGTCGATCTGGTCGGTGATCTTGGCGTCCACCACACGGCGATACGGCGTTTCAATGAAACCGTATTCGTTGAGGCGGGCATACAGGGCCAGCGAGTTGATCAGGCCGATGTTCGGACCTTCAGGCGTTTCAATCGGGCAGACGCGTCCGTAATGGGTGACGTGCACGTCACGCACTTCAAAGCCGGCGCGTTCGCGGGTCAAACCGCCCGGGCCAAGGGCCGAAACACGGCGCTTGTGGGTGATTTCGGCCAGCGGGTTGGTCTGGTCCATGAACTGCGAGAGTTGCGATGCACCGAAGAACTCTTTCAGCGCAGCCGAAATCGGCTTGCTGTTGATGAGGTCGTGCGGCATCAGCGGCTCTTGCTCGGCCTGGCCGAGGCGCTCTTTCACGGCCTTTTCGATACGTGCCAGACCAGTACGGTACTGGTTTTCAGCGAGTTCGCCGACACAACGCACGCGGCGGTTGCCGAGGTGGTCAATGTCATCGACTTCGCCGTTGCCGTTGCGCAGATCCACCAGGATTTTGACGACAGCAAGGATGTCCTCGTTGGTCATGACCATGGGGCCGGTGGAAGAATCGCGGCCGACGCGGGCGTTGAACTTCATGCGGCCGACCTTGGACAGATCGTAGGTATCCGGGTTGTAGAACAAGCGCTGGAACAGGGCCTGCACGGCATCTTCGGTGGGCGGCTCGCCGGGACGCATCATGCGGTAGATGGCGACGCGCGCAGCAAATTCGTCCGCGGTTTCGTCGGAGCGCAGGGTCTGGGAAATGTACGAACCCTGGTCGAGTTCATTGGTATACAAAACCTGCAGATCCTGCACACCGGCAACGCGCAGCTTTTTCAGCAGCACTTCGCTCAGTTCATCATTGGCCTTGGCGATGATCTCACCGGTCTCAGCATCAACGATGTTCTTGGCGACCACACGGCCGATCAGGAAATCTTCGGGAACGCTGATCGTCGTGGTGCCACTTTGCTCCAGCTCGCGGGTATGGCGAACGGTGATGCGCTTGTCTTTCGCGACCACGACCTTGCCGTTTTTGTCGGTAATGTCGAAACGGGCCACTTCACCGCGCATGCGCTCGGCCACGAATTCCATCTGTGCACCGCTGTCCATCAGGCGGAAATTGTCGAACACAAAGAAATTGGCCAGGATGGATTCCGGGTTCAGGCCAATGGCCTTGAGCAGAATCGTGACGGGCATCTTGCGACGACGGTCAACCCGGAAGTACAGGATGTCTTTGGGGTCGAACTCGAAGTCGAGCCACGAACCGCGGTAGGGAATGATGCGGGCCGAAAACAGGAGTTTGCCCGAGCTGTGGGTCTTGCCCTTGTCGTGTTCAAAAAACACGCCAGGTGAACGGTGCAACTGGGACACGATCACGCGCTCGGTCCCGTTGATCACAAAAGAGCCCTTGTCGGTCATGAGCGGCACTTCGCCCATATAAACCTCTTGCTCTTTGACTTCCTTGACCACCTTGGACTGCGATGTGGAGGATTCGCGGTCATAAATGATCAGCTGCACCTTGGCGCGCACGGCCGAGGCGAAAGTGAGTCCACGGGTCTGGCATTCACGCACGTCAAACGCCGGCTTGGCCAGGTTGTACTCGATGAATTTCATCTCGACAAAACCATTGTGCGAGACGATGGGGAAAGCGTTTTCAAACGCTGCCTGCAGGCCTTCAACGGTGCGCTTTTGAGGTGCACGGTCGGCTTGCAGGAACGCTGTGTACGCGTCTTTCTGCATTTGCAGCAAATAGGGAACAGTCAACACGCTTTCGCGGTTGCCGAAGCTTTTGCGGATGCGTTTACGTTCGGTGTAGGAATAGGCCATGAGTTCTCCGCGTTGATGGGCTCTGGCGACTCTCGTGCCCGAATACACCACGTATTCAGGCAGCTTGGTGGTTGGCCACTACCAACCATGGCGGACGGTGACGCATTGCACGTCACCCGAACCAAGGCGTTTTCTGCAGTCGGGGTCAGAAAACACTGGAAAGCAGACGGTTAAGTCTGCTTTTCGGTGTGTTCCTTGAAACACGAAAGGCTGGAAGCCCGACTACGGTCTTCCAGCCTTCTCAAACACCAAGAATTACTTGAGTTCGACTTTCGCGCCGGCTTCTTCGAGCTTCTTCTTCGCAGCTTCTGCGTCAGCCTTTGGAGCGCCTTCCTTGACGTTCTTCGGAGCACCGTCAACCAGGTCCTTGGCTTCTTTCAGGCCCAGACCGGTGATTTCGCGAACGGCCTTGATGACCGACACCTTGTTGGCGCCAGCTTCGAGCAGCACGACATTGAAGTCGGTCTTCTCTTCAGCAGCTGCAGCAGCACCGCCGCCACCGCCAGCAGCGGGAGCAGCCATCGCAGCTGCGCTCACGCCAAATTTCTCTTCGATGGATTTCACCAATTCGTTGAGTTCGAGGACCGTCATGCTATCCAGCGCGGTCAAAAATGCGTCTTTATCGAATGCCATTTTGAATTTCCTAAAAAGTTGGGTACAAATTACGCTGCTACAGCTTCAGCTGCTGCGGGGGCATCGGCTGCGCCGCCGCCCTTTTTGGCCGCCAGGGCGCCCAGCACAACGGCCGTACGCGACATAGGCGACATCAGCAAGCCACACAACTGGGCGAGCAACACTTCCTTGGAGGGAATGTTGGCCAGTTGCTTCACGCCGTTCACGTCCAGGGATTTACCGCCAAATGCACCACCGCGAATCACCAATTTGTCATTGGTTTTTGCGAAGTCAGCGACTACTTTTGCAGCAGCCACGGCATCCGTGGAAAAGCCATAGATCAGCGGACCGGTCATCTGGTCGGACACGACTTCGAATGCACTGCCTGCCACGGCACGGCGAGCCAGGGTGTTCTTCAGAACACTCAGGTTCACGCCTTTGTCGCGGGCTTGGCTGCGCAGACGGGTCATGTCAGCGACCGTGATACCACGGTATTCCGCCATCACGAGCGTTTGAGCTTTAGCGGCGAGGCCAGTCACTTCATCAATGACGGCTTGTTTCTCACTGCGGTTGAGACTCAAGGTCTACTCCTTAAAAATGTGTGGTCAGGTTCGGGTGACTTGCATCCCCCTCGCCCTTCAACACGCTCATGTTCAGCGACCAACTGTTTCAGATTCTTTGCAAAACCATCTGCAGCGGGACCGCCATCTGCGTTGGCTGTCTTTCGATTAAGCGGCAAGCCCAAAAAGCCTGCCACGCCAACGGTCTTGGATGACCTGCCGGAGCGAACCCCGGCAGCCCACCACATTGAACAACCCCTGCGGGTTGCCCAAATTTCTGCGATTACGCTGCGATGGTTTGCGTGTCGACGCGAACGCCCACACCCATCGTTGACGAAACCGCAACTTTCTTCAAATACACGCCCTTGCTCGAAGCCGGTTTGGCTTTTTGCAACGCGTCGATCAGTGCAGCCAGATTGCCTTGCAACTTGGCGGTGTCGAACGAGCGGCGGCCAATCGTGCCATGAACAATACCGGCCTTGTCGACACGGAACTGAACCTGGCCGGCTTTGGCGTTCTTGACGGCTTGCGCCACGTCAGGCGTCACGGTGCCAACCTTGGGGTTAGGCATCAGGCCGCGGGGACCGAGCACCTGGCCCAGCGTACCCACGATGCGCATCGCATCGGGGGAAGCAATCACCACGTCGAAATCCATCTTGCCGGCCTTGATTTCAGCAGCAAGATCATCCATGCCGACGATGTCTGCGCCGGCGGCTTTGGCTTCTTCAGCCTTGGCACCCTGGGCGAACACGGCCACGCGCTTGGTCTTGCCGGTGCCGTTTGGCAGCACGACAGCGCCGCGAACGACCTGGTCGGATTTCTTGGCATCGATGCCGAGCTGGACAGCCACGTCGATGGATTCATCGAACTTGGCGACAGCGAATTCCTTCACGAGGCCGAGGGCATCGGAAATCGCGTACAGCTTGTTGCTGTCGATTTTGTCGCCAATAGTCTTCTGGCGTTTGGTCAGCTTGCTCATACAACACCCTCCACCGACACACCCATGGAGCGGGCCGTACCGGCAATCGTGCGAACTGCAGCGTCAAGGTCAGCAGCCGTCATGTCTTTCATTTTGGTCTTGGCGATTTCTTCAAGCTGCGCGCGGGAAATCTTGCCAACCTTCACCGTGTGCGGCGTGGACGAACCCTTGTCGAGCTTGATAGCTTTTTTGATCAGGACGCCTGCCGGAGGCGTCTTGATGACGAAGGTAAAACTCTTGTCAGCAAATGCTGTGATCACCACAGGCAGTGGCAAGCCTGGCTCAACACCCTGGGTCTGCGCATTGAATGCCTTGCAGAATTCCATGATGTTCAGGCCACGCTGACCGAGCGCAGGGCCGATCGGGGGGGACGGGTTAGCCTTACCAGCTGGCACTTGCAGCTTGATAAAGCCGACGATTTTTTTCGCCATACTTTTCTCCTTGCGGGTCATAACGCCTGAACGCTGCCAAAGGCAGGTCCGGGCTCCCCGGGGGTTACACAACTCAAAAACAGTCCGCAAGGACCGTTTCGCGCCGAGTTGCAAGGCGCGAAATTATCTACCGAATCGAAATTACGTTTTTTCGATCTGGCTGAATTCCAGCTCTACCGGTGTGGCACGCCCGAAGATCGTGACCGACACACGCACCTTGTTTTTGTCGTAGTTAACCTCTTCCACCGTACCGTTGAAGTCGGTGAAAGGACCATCCTTGACGCGGACGTATTCGCCAGTTTCAAACTCGACCTTGTGGCGCGGCTTCTCGGTACCGACCTGCATCTGGCTGACGATCTTTTGAACGTCTTCCTCGGAGATCGGGGCCGGGCGATTCTTGGCGCCACCGACAAAACCCGTCACCTTGTTGGTGTGCTTCACCAGATGCCAGGTCTCATCATCCATGACCATTTCAACCAGCACATAGCCCGGAAAAAACCGGCGCTCGGTCGTCTTCTTCTGACCGTTCTTGATCTCAACCACCTCTTCAGTGGGCACCAGGAAACGACCAAACTTGGACTGCATGCCCGCGCGGTTGATGCGCTCAACGATGTTGCGCTCGACCGCTTTTTCCATGCCGGAATAGGCATGGACGACATACCACTGCATGCCTGGGGTCGGCGTGAGAGACGTTCCCGCCGCCACTTCGCTGACTACCGTGCCGTTCAGATCGCTCATTATTTTTTCCATCCCAGGATCAGGTCGTAAAACACCCATTCGAGCGTTTTGTCCGTAAGCCACAAGAACAAGGCCATGATCACCACAAAACCGAATACATAGGCCGTCATCTGGATGGCTTCTTTACGAGCCGGCCAGACAACTTTCCGGACCTCGCGCCATGAGTCACGCCCAAAAGCCACAAATTGCCTGCCCGACTCCGAGGTCATGAACACAGCAATCGCCGCCACCAAACCAGCAATCAAGGCACCCCACTGGGCTAATTGACCCTGCTTGGCAAAGAAATAGAAGCCCACCAGCGAGGCCAGCACCAGCGCGACAGCCACAGCCAACTTGGCCTTGTCGGCGTTGGTACTGACGGTTTCAACTTGAGAAGAGGCCATGGTCGCCGATTTCCTGTTCAATCTTCATGCGTCTCTGCAGACGCTTAAGCCCACCTGGAGTTTTTGACTCCTGGCGGGCTTGCTTTTTATCTTTTCAAACCACCCTCAGCATCGACACTCATCAAAGCCGGGTGGCAGGGGCAGTAGGAATCGAACCTACAACCTTCGGTTTTGGAGACCGACGCTCTGCCAATTGAGCTATACCCCTCCATCAAACCTTACAAATTACGCAATGATTTTGGCAACGACGCCGGCGCCGACGGTCTTGCCGCCTTCGCGGATGGCAAAGCGCAGGCCTTCTTCCATGGCGATCGGGTTGATCAGCTTGACGGTGATCGACACGTTATCGCCTGGCATGACCATTTCCTTGCCTTCTGGCAACTCGATCGCACCGGTCACGTCCGTCGTGCGGAAGTAGAACTGGGGGCGGTAGTTGTTGAAGAATGGCGTGTGGCGGCCGCCTTCGTCCTTGGAGAGAACGTAGATCTCGCCGGTGAAGTGCGTGTGCGGCTTGATGGAGCCGGGCTTGCACAGCACCTGGCCGCGCTGCACGTCTTCGCGCTTGGTGCCGCGCAAGAGGATACCGACGTTGTCGCCGGCCTGTCCTTGATCCAGCAGCTTGCGGAACATTTCAACGCCGGTGCAGGTGGTCTTTTGCGTGTCGGCAATACCGACGATTTCGATTTCTTCGCCGACCTTGATCACACCGCGCTCGACACGGCCGGTCACGACGGTGCCGCGGCCGGAGATGGAGAACACGTCTTCCACGGGCATCAGGAAGGCGCCGTCAACAGCGCGCTCTGGCAGGGGAATGTAGGTGTCCAGCGCTTCGGCCAGCTTCATGATGGCTTCTTCGCCCAGGGGACCCTTGTCGCCTTCCATGGCGAGCTTGGCGCTGCCGTGGATGATGGGGGTCTTGTCGCCGGGGAAGTCGTACTTGTCCAGCAACTCGCGCACTTCCATTTCGACGAGCTCGAGCAGCTCGGCGTCGTCAACCATGTCGCACTTGTTCAGGAACACGATGATGTAAGGCACGCCCACCTGGCGGGCCAGCAGGATGTGCTCGCGGGTCTGGGGCATGGGGCCGTCAGCGGCGGAGCACACCAAAATGGCGCCGTCCATCTGGGCAGCGCCGGTGATCATGTTCTTCACATAGTCGGCGTGGCCGGGGCAGTCGACGTGGGCGTAGTGGCGGTTGGCCGTTTCGTACTCGACGTGGGCGGTGTTGATGGTGATGCCGCGTGCCTTTTCTTCGGGTGCCGCGTCAATTTGGTCGTAGCCCTTGGCTTCGCCGCCGAACTTGGATGCCAGAACGGTCGTGATCGCCGCCGTCAGCGTCGTCTTGCCATGGTCCACGTGGCCAATCGTGCC
>NZ_JBFUBJ010000007.1:0-256112 GCF_056405795.1 Polaromonas sp. P1_F1 | reverse complement strand
TTCCGATCGCAGGTGCTTCTTTATTGTGTTGCGAGCCAGGCCTGTACGCCTTGAGATCTCGCGAATGGACATCTGATCCCGCAATGCCCAACGTCTGATGACATTCAATGTCGCCACGTCTATCACTCCTAATTTCCCCCTGCTTTTAAAACAAGCAGGGTAGTGCCTACGTGGGTCAGTTTTGGATGGAAATTACTGCGCTAAATGGATCAGATTTCGACGGAATTCAACAGCTGGGCATGGTGGTGGGATTTATGAGGTGGCATAGGGAAATTCAACCGATGTTGGATGAAATCTCTCAGTTGCAGTTAGCGAAGTTGCGGCATGAGGTGAGTCAACTTAGTGTCAATTCCACCAAGGTGCGACGGATTTTGCCGAACCGCTCGCGTCGAGGGTGATGGGCTGACATGACCCGCAAAATTGCGGGTCAATTTATTGCCAAGGCAGATCAGCGCAGCTAAGCTTTTCCTTCTTAATTAACAAGGAAACAGCCCATGCCCAACACCCCATCCCTCCCCGAAAGCATCATGTCCCACGTGTCCATCGGCACCAACGACTTCCCACGCGCCAAGGCGTTCTACACCGCTGTGCTGGGTGCGATGGAGATCAAGGTGATCATGGAGCACCCTGGGGCCATCGCTTTCGGGCGGGCGTATCCAGAGTTCTGGGTGGGTGTGCCGCACGATGGGGGCAAGGCGCATGTGGGCAATGGGTCGCACTTTGGTTTTCTGGCTGTGTCGAAGGCGCAGGTGGATGCGTTTTATGCCAAGGCGCTGGAGCTGGGTGGGCAGGGCGATGGTGCGCCGGGCCCGCGGCCTATGTATGGGCCGCAGTATTACGGCTGCTTTGTGCGGGACCTGGATGGGCACAAGATTGAGGCGCAGTTTTCGGATACATCTGCGGGTTGATGTAACGCTGGTCTTAAGCCAAACAGGCCGTTTGACCAAGCAGAACCTGCGCGAGCAGCTATTTAATTTATAGCAAGCCGGTTTGCTTTCGCTTCGCCTTGTCGCGCTTGGGTACGGGGTGCTGTCTGACATGGGCGGGCATTCGGGGTTTTCAGAATGGTTGTTACGCGGGTTGGTGTTGCCTTGTTTGCACGCTGGCCCTTGTTCAACCCCTTTATCTGGAGACAGACCATGCCGAACAAACAGAACGCCAAAAACAAACAGGGCCAGCAGAACAAACAACTCGCACCCGATGACGCGCGCAACCAGGCCGGCGGCGCGATGGAGCAAGACGGCACACCCAAAGCATCGGGCCACGGCGGCAAGGTTGAAAACGACTTCAACCAGATGGGTGAACAAAAACCCACGCAGAAGAACGAAGGCCAGCGCACGGCCAATAGCCGCAGTGACCGGGAGTCGCATGTGGGCGGCAGCAACCAGCTGCAGTCGCGCCGCGGCACGACGGGGCGTTGACGTGGCTGCCGGCACGTTCAGCCGCGCGGCGGGGGTGAAGGCCGGCGAATTTGATCACCACAGTGGCGACCACCTGACGCTGGACAGCGCGAAGATTTACTTTGAGGTTCACGGTGATAACGCGGACCCGCCGCTGCTGTTTTTGCACGGCGGGCTGGGCACGATGAAGGACTTCAACAGCGTCTTGCCGCTGCTGCAGAAGCGCTTCAGGGTGATCGGCATCGACAGCCGGGGCCATGGCAAGTCAACCTTGGGCACGGCGGGCGTAACCTACCAGCGGCTGGCGCTTGACGCTGCCGCTGTGCTGCAGCACCTGGGCGTTGAGCGCTGCAGCGTGGTGGGTTTCAGCGACGGCGGCATCACGGCGTTGCGCATGGCCGCAGAAGGCGGGTCGCCCGTCGACAAGCTGGTTGCGATTGGCACCGACAAGATGCTCAAGGCCGACGACCCGGTGCGCAAGCTGCTGGGCGGCGTTACGGCGCAAAGCTGGACGAAAAAATTCCCCGAGTCGGTGGCGCTGTACAACGCGGTCAACCCGCAGCCCGACTTTGCGGCGCTGATTGATGCCGTCGTGCCGATGTGGCTGGACGACGGCCCCAGCGGCTACCCGGGCGAATGCGTCAGGCAGATCAATTGCCCCTTGCTGGCAATTCGCGGCGACGAAGACCACCTGGTGTCGCGTGCCAGTGTGTTTGAGCTGGCGGAGCAGGTGCCCGGCGCGAAGCTGCTGAACATTCCGTTTGCCGGCCATGAGGCGCACAAGGACCAGGCCGAAGGGGTGATGGCGTGCGTGAACCGGTTTCTGGAATGAAATAACGGCCATTTTCATCACGAAAAGTGGCTGCAGCCCTGGCAGAACGTGCGCGAGCAGCTATCAATACCATAGCGCTTGACGCTTTTGACAGCGGCGCTGTGCGCGTCTTTACCTGCCGTTGAGGCATTTCCTTACAAACCGCAACATGGCAGACGCATGGCTCTAAGTTTGGCGGCGCAGGATGAACGCTTGTTTTTTTCTGCGGGGCAACCACCTGCAGACATCGCCAAGAAAGGCCGCCATGAAAAAGATCGCCGACTTCCTGTTTCACCCGCGCTATTTGCGGGCCATTCCTTCGTTGGTGGTGCTGACCACCGCCATGGCCTGGAGCGTGGCGCCTGACCCGGATGCGGTAGACACCGTGCAGAAGCGGGCGGGGGTGAGCTTGTCACTCAACCACACCGCCGCAGGCAACTGCCCGAACGACAAGCTGCTGGACAAGCCCGAACAGGCTTGAATGCGGCCCAGGCGGTCGTAGCGCGCTAGGGCTTTGCCGCGGCCATCCAGCGGCCGATCTTGCCGACCACGTCGGCCTCCAGCCCGTTATAGCCGTGGTACGCCATGGCTTCGCAGGGGTCGCCCCGGCTTTGGCCGCCGGTGAAGGTCAGCAGCTCGGCCTTCGGCGTCTTGGCCAGTTTTTCCATCAGCTGCGGCATGTCACTGAAGGCGCAGAGCTTGCAGCCGTCTTGTTCGTGGTGCACCACCAGCACCGGAATCGCCAGTTTCTCCATCGGCATTTTGGGCACAGCGCGGCCGTTCGGGTCGGTCAGGATGGTGGACGTGAGCACGATGCCATCAGGGCCGCCCTGCGCCGGCGCCGCCTCGGTGGCGATGTAGCCGGCTGACTGGGTGCCGCGGCTGGTGCCCACCAGCCAGACGGGCACCGGCGACTGCTGCTTCAGCCAGGCGATGACGGCCAGCACGTCGGCGGTGTGTTCGGGCTTTTGCCGGTTGCCCGACAGAAACGGGGGCGACTGTTTGTCTGACGGCGCATCAATCACCGCCACCGCAAAACCGGCGTCGGCAAACTGCTGGCGCGTGCGCACGACGAAGTTGCCGCCGCCCCAACCGTAGCCGCCGCTGTCGTTAACCTGCAGCCCGCCATGGCCGCCGGCCAGCAGGATGACGGAGGCCTTGGGCGTGGCGTTTGGGGCGGTGGGCGCGATGTAGACAAAGCGCTGGGTGACGCCGGGTCGGGTGGGAATGTCGACCACGCGGGGCGCACCTTGCGCCTGGGCGTTGCCGGCCATAGCCATGCTCAGCAACAGGAAGGCCGGCAATGCGTGGCGCAGCCATAGGCGCCGTGCGGATGAATGCGGTGTCATGGTGGGGTTCCTGTAAGGACGTTCCGGGATTTGTTTAAAGAAAGCAGGGCCGAAACCCAATCAGGTCGTGCGCGAGCAGCTATTAAAATAATAGCATTGGCGGTTGACGCTGCTGGCGTGCCGGCGCGTCATGGTGCCGTCGCGGTTTTGATCCACTGCACCATCGCCTCGCTGGCCACGACTGGCGTGGTGAGGTGGTTGGCCTTGACTTCGAGGTACTGGCTTTTGGGGTTGGCGGGCAGCTTGTCGGCAAAGTAGGGACGGGCGTATTTGCTGATGCCGTCGTCTTCGCCCACCACTGTCAGCACGGGGGTGCCGGCCGGGATGCGCGGGGCGGTGACGCCCATGTCGGCATCGGACTCGGGGTCGAAATAGCTGAGGTAGTCTTTCGCGGTGGCCGTCACGCTCAGCTGCTTGCCCTGGTTGATGTCGGAAAAGCGTTCACGCGAATCGCCCTTGCCTGCGGCAACCAGTGCGCGGGCTTCGTTCACGCTGTCGCGCACGACCTTGCTTTGCGGCGATGCGTAGTAGCGCGCCGGCACATGGCCGGGCGCCAGCAGCACCAGTGCCTGCACGTCGCCGCCGCGCGCGGCAAAACTCATGGCGGCGGGCACGCCCAGGCTGTGGCCTGCAATCACGATTTTCGTGGCGCCCTGGCTGCGCAGGGTTTTGACGTGACCGGCCATCTCGGCCATGGCCTTGTCCCAGTTGCCGTCGATATAGCGGCCGCGCGACCAGGGCATGTCGGGAAACAGCACCAGCATGCCTGCGCCTTCCAGCACGGGCTTGATGCGGCTCATGTTGGGGTCGTTGTTGCTGCCGGGGTTTTTGCCGTGCAGCATCAGCACGCCGATTTTGGGGTTGCCGTCTTGCGCGTGGACGGCGCCGGCCAGCAGGGCTGACGCGAAAAGAAGGCCCGTGGCAACAAAGTGCTGGAAATGTCTGCGGCGCATAAAGCCTTTCGGGCGGTGGCTGGCGGGGGATCGAGGTCGGGCCCAATATAACCCCGGCAAACCGCCGCGACAGCCGGGTTTGCACGCAGGGGCCGGGCTTCCTACAATGGCACGATGAA
Organism: Polaromonas sp. P1_F1; assembly: GCF_056405795.1. Taxonomy (NCBI): domain Bacteria; kingdom Pseudomonadati; phylum Pseudomonadota; class Betaproteobacteria; order Burkholderiales; family Comamonadaceae; genus Polaromonas; species Polaromonas sp. P1_F1. Next base: position 251,480 of record NZ_JBFUBJ010000007.1, on the reverse strand, counting down.
CGCCGTCATGCCGCAAACCACCCCCAACGCCCCGGCAACACCCTTGCTGGCCAGTGAACCTGACCGCGCGGCTTACCGCGACTACGCACAACCCGGCCTGGACAGGGTGCGCACCTTCTACCGCAACAACCACCAGAACCAGACCTACGATTTTGTGCAGCGCAAAAAAGCCGAGTGGCTGGCGTTTTCGCAGCGCGAGATGACGCCTTGGGCGGCGCTGGAATTTCTCAACACGCTGGTCGATGAGTCGGACCCGGACATCGAGCTGCCGCAAATCAGCCACCTGCTGCAAACCGCCGAGGCGATTCGCGCCGACGGCCACCCCGACTGGTTTGTGCTGACGGGTTTTATTCACGACCTGGGCAAGGTGCTGTGCCTGTTCGGCGAGCCGCAGTGGGCCGTGGTGGGCGACACCTTTCCGGTGGGTTGCAGGTTTTCAGACCGCATCGTTTACCCCGAATACTTTGACCTGAACCCCGACAGCCGTGACGCGCGTTACAACAGCGAGTACGGCGTGTATGCACCCGGCTGCGGGCTGGACGCGGTGCACATGTCCTGGGGCCATGACGAATACCTGTACCAGCTGCTGAAGTCGCATTTGCCGATGCCGGCGCTGTACATGATTCGCTACCACTCCTTCTACGCCTGGCACCGTGAGGGCCAGTACGGCCACCTGACGGACGCGCAGGACGCGGCGCACCTGGAATGGGTGCAGAAGTTCAACCCCTACGATCTCTATTCCAAGAACGACAGGCCGCCGGTACTGGCCGAACTCAAGCCGTATTACGACGACTTGATGGCGAAGTATTTGCCGGCGCAGCTCAAGCTGTAGTTTGTAGTTTCAGCCCGGGCCCTCAGTCCTCTTCAACGCCGTTGCTGCTGCGGCTGCTGCGCCAGATAGCGCGCACCAGCCATATGCCGCCGGCCATGGCGCCCGTAAAACCCAGAAAGCCGAAGGCCGGCAGGCCAAACAGCGTGGGCCCGCCCTTCACCGTCATGACGATGGACGAGCCGATGATGAGCGCGGCGATCACCAGCGCCATAGCCAGCCGGTTGGCGGCGCGGTCCAACTGGTCGCCCACGCGCTTAAGGTGGGCCAGCTCTATGCCCACGTGCACGCGGCCGCGGCGCGCGTTGCGCAGCAGGCGCGACAGATCATGCGGCAGCTGCCCGGCCAGGGCCAGCGCGCGGCTGAAGGTTTGCCAGCTCCGGGTGGCCAGGGCCTTGGGCTGGTAGCGGGCGCGCACCACTTGCCGCAGCAGTGGCGTGGCTTCAGTGGCCATGTGAAAGCCCGGGTCCAGCCCGCGGCCCATCCCTTCGAGCGAGATGAAGGCCTTGATCAGCAGCGCCAGGTCAGGCGGCAGGCCCAGGTGGTGCTCGCGCAGGATGGCGGTGACATCGGACAGCATTTGCCCCAGGCTGAGCTGGGCCAGCGGCGTGCCGTGGTACTGGTCGACGAAGGTTTCGATTTCGGACTCAAGCTGCGACAGGTTGACGCCATGCTCGTCGCCGGTCCAGTCGAGCAGCACGTCGGCCACGGCTTGCGGCTGGCGCTCGACCAGGCCCAGCAGCAGCTGCAGCAGCTCTTCCCGCCGCCGCGCGGTCAAGTGCCCGACCATGCCGAAATCAATAAAGGCGATGCCGTTGCCGGGCAGGTAAAACACATTGCCGGGATGCGGGTCGGCGTGAAAGAGGCCGTCTTCCACAATCATTTTCAGCACGGCGCGGGCGCCGCGGCGGGCCAGTTCGCCGCGGTCAAAACCGGCCTCGGGCGTGAGCTGCTCCAGTGCGCTGCCGGGCACGCCTTCGACCAGGTCTTGCACATTGACGCGCGGGCCGGTGTGGGCCCAGTGCACGCGCGGGATCACGACATAGGGCAGCGGCGCCATGTTGACGGCGATGCGCTCGGCATGGCGGCATTCGGCGGCCAGGTCGAGCTCACGGTGCAGCGACTTGGCGAGCTCGCGCACCAGCTGGCGCGGCCGGTAGGGTTTGAGTGCGGGCAGCTCTGCCTCGGCCATGGAGGCCAGACGCTCCATCAGGCGCAGGTCGGCTTCGATGACTTCGGTGATGCCGGGGCGGCGGATCTTGACGATGACTTCTGTGCCGTCGTGCAGCTGCGCGCGATGCACCTGCGCTATGGAGGCGGCCGCCAGCGGCGTGGCGTCAAAGCGGGCGAAGACGGTTTCGGGCTCGCCGCCCAGGTCTTCGCGCAGCTGCGGCAGCAGGAGGGCCAGCGGCACGGGCGGCACGTGGCTGTGGAGTTTTTCGAACTCGGTGATCCATTCGGGGCCGAAGAGATCCGCGCGCCCGGCGAGCACTTGCCCGAGCTTGACAAAGGTGGGGCCCAGCTCTTCCATGGCCAGACGCACCTGCTCGGCGGGGCTGATGCGGGCGAGGTCGGCCACGCCGTCCCAATGCAGCGCATGGCCCGCGCGTTCAAGCCTGTCGGCCAGGCCGAGACGGCGCACGCTGTCGCCAAAGCCGTGGCGAACCAGCACGCCGGCGATTTCTGCCAGGCGCGTCATGTCACGCGCAGCGCCGAAGGTCCCGATCAACATCGAATGATGATAGCCCTGAGTTGTGTTGGCGGGCTTGCCTTTTGTCAATTGCAGGGCAGGCGCGGCGGGTTTTCTGGCGTGCTCTATTTGCGGGCTGCGGCGGCTGAGGCGCCGGATTTTTCCTTCTTGTCGGGCAGCTCGATCTTCACTTCCAGCACGTCCAGGTTGTCCTGGCGCTCCAGGTGCAGCTTGATGTCGTGCGGGTCGATGCGGATGTACTTGGCGATCACGGCGATGAGGTCGCGCTGCAGCGCGGGCAGGTAGTCGGGCTCATGGCCGCGCCCTGTGCGTTCGTGCGCCAGGATGATCTGCAGCCGCTCCTTGGCGACGTTGGCAGTTTTTTTCTTTTCGCCGAGAAAAAAGGACAGGAAGGACGCCATCGTTTTATTTCCCCCCGAACCAGCGCTTGAAGAGGCCGGGTTTTTGCGCGTCGATGAAACGCATGGGCTTGTCCTTGTCGCCGAGGAAACGGTCGACCACGTCCTTGTAGGCTTCCGACACATCGCTGCCGTTCATGTGCACGGCCGGCACGCCCTGGTTGGAGGCCTGCAGCACGGATTCGGATTCGGGGATCACGCCGATGAGCTTGATGCGCAGGATGTCCTGGATGTCTTCCAGCGAGAGCATCTGCCCCTGGTCGACGCGGCCGGGGTTGTAGCGGGTGATGAGCAAATGCTCCTTGATGGCGTCGCCGCCGTCGATGGCGCGTTTGGTTTTGCTTGAAAGCATGCCGAGGATGCGGTCGGAGTCGCGCACCGAGGAGACCTCGGGGTTGGTGACGATGAGGGCTTCGTCGGCAAAGTGCATGGCCATGAGCGCGCCGGTTTCAATGCCGGCGGGGGAGTCGCAGACGATGTACTCGAAGTCCATCTCGCCCAGGTCTTTCAGCACTTTCTCGACGCCGGCTTTTGTCAGGGCGTCCTTGTCGCGCGTTTGCGAGGCGGCCAGCACAAAGAGGTTGTGGCACTGTTTGTCTTTGATGAGCGCCTGGTTGAGCGTGGCTTCACCCTGAATAACGTTGATGAGGTCGTACACCACGCGGCGCTCGCAGCCCATGATGAGGTCGAGGTTGCGCAGGCCCACGTCGAAGTCGATGACCGCGGTTTTGTGCCCGCGCAAGGCAAGGCCGGTTGCAAAGCTGGCACTGGTGGTGGTTTTGCCCACGCCGCCCTTGCCGGAGGTGACCACAATGATTTTTGCCATCAGATAAAAGTCCTTTTGAAAGCGATAGATATTTCAGCCGGGGCTGCGGAACCGGCTTTGCCGGGCCGCAGGCGAAGTGAAAAGAGTGGGGGCCATGTCTATGCGGCCAACACATTCATGACGAGACGGTCGCCTTCCTGGCCTTCTTCTGCGGGAACGAGCCGCACCTGCGTGGGCTGGCCTGCCAGGCCTTCGGGCAGCGGGTGTTCAGCGGTGCGGTACACGCCGGCAATCGAAATCAGCTCGGCTTCCAGCGCCAGCGAAAAAATGCGTGCCTCGGTGTTGCCGCGCGCGCCGGCCATGGCCTTGCCGCGCAGCGGCGCATACACATGGATGTGGCCGTCGGCAATGACTTCGGCGCCGGCGTTGACCATGGCCAGCACCACCAGGTCGCGGCCGCGTGCATACACCTGCTGGCCTGAGCGCAGGGGTTTGTCGACCACCAGGGCGCCCAGCGGGGCGGCGGCGGGCGCGGCCACCACCACGGGCGGTGCTGGCTGTTGCTGCTGCACCGGTGCTGCCGCAGCGGGGCGGTCGGGCAGCAGGTGGGCGTCGGGCACGGGCAGCAGCCCGGCTTGCAGGGCGGCCGCCATTTGCGCGGGGTTGCCGCCCTTCACGGAAAGCGGCACCAGCTGGTAGCTGCCCAGCAGGGTGATGAGGGCGGGGAAGTCGATGTCGCCCACCGCGCGGCCGCTGCGCACTGCGGCGGATTGCAGCGGCGAGAGGTCGATCATCAGCGCGTCCTGGTCGAAAAAGTCGGGAATGTCGCCAAAGCGGGCTTGCAGTTCTTGCGCCAGGGCGACGAGGTCGGTGGACTTGAGCAGCAAGGCCACCAGGGGCAGGTTGGCGCTTTTGATTTCGAAGGTGGCGGGGGTGGTGGCCTGTATGGCAACAGTCATGGGTGGAAAGTCATGGGCAGAAGGACAACGGGCGACCGGTGCGGAAAATGAGGGCGAAGAAAGATGGCCGAGGGTAGCGTGCGAAGGGGCTGATTCGCGCRCACGCTTTGTCGCACTTGTGAGCGTATGAAACGCTGGCCGGCAATTTGTAGCGCGCGGGTGGCTGCGGTTGTGCGGCGCGGCAGCCCTGCTTTAAGCGGCCCCCGGCATTGAATGCGCACGGCCCGTACCCATGTGCAGGGCTCATCAGCTCGTCATTACCCTGGACATTTCATGAACTTCCTGCCGCTGGCGCTTGTAACCGCGCTGCTCCATGTTTACATTGGTGCACGCCTTCTCCCCGGGCTGGGGGCGTATCCCGCGGGGCAATGGCTGTTTGCCGCGGTCCTTCTGGTGTCGGCGCTGGTTATGCCACTGGGGCTGATGGCCGGCCGTGTGGCCAAGCAGCCTCTGGCCGATGTGCTGACCTGGGCGGGCCTGCTTTTCATGGGCCTGTTTTCTTCGCTGCTGGTGTTGACGGTGGCGCGTGACGCGGCCCTGCTGGTGCTGTGGCTGGCCGATGCCGTGGCGCCCGGCCACCTGCCGCTGGCGTGGCTGCGCACGGTGTCGGCCGAGGCGGTGCCGCTGCTGGGCGGGCTGATCACCGTGCTGGGTTTTCTGAATGCGCGCCGTACGGCTGCCGTGGTGAAGGTGGACGTGCCCATCAAGGGCCTGCCCGCTGCGCTGCAGGGGTTTACCGTAGCGCAAATCAGCGACATCCATGTGGGGCCGACCATCAAGCAGGCGTATTTGCGCCGCATTGTCGACAAGGTCAATGCACTGGATGCCGATGTGGTGGCCATTACGGGCGACCTGGTGGACGGCAAGGTGAGCGAGCTGGCCTCGCACGTCGCGCCGCTGGCAGAACTGCAGTCGCGCCACGGCACGTATTTTGTAACGGGCAACCACGAGTACTACTCGGGCGCGCATGCGTGGATTGACGAGCTGCGCCGGCTGGGCCTGACGGTGCTGCTGAACCAGCACGTGGTGATTCGCCCGCCTCTTCTTGCTGCAGGCCAGGACGCCACGCCGCTGGTGCTGGCGGGTGTGACGGACTACAGCGGTGGGCATTTTGACCCAGCTCATCGCAGTGACCCGGAGGCGGCTCTGCGTGGTGCGCCGGCGGAGGCTGTGCGCGTGCTGCTGGCGCACCAGCCGCGCAGTGCGGCGGCGGCAGCCAAAGCCGGCTTTGACCTGCAGCTGTCGGGCCATACGCATGGCGGACAGTTTTATCCGTGGAACCTGTTTGTGCGGTTTCAGCAGCCGTTTACGGCGGGCTTGCACAAGCTGCAGAACCTGTGGGTTTATACGAGCCGCGGGACGGGGTACTGGGGGCCGCCCAAACGGTTTGGGGCGCCTTCGGAGATTACTTTTTTGAGGTTGGTGGTTGGGTGAGGTTGTGTTGATTTGATGGGTGCGTACTTTGCTGAGTGTTGCTGGCCGGGGGTTGCCCGGCATGCAACTCACTTTTCTTTGCTTCGCCAAAGAAAAGTAAGCAAAAGAAAGGCGACCCTGGTTCCTGCGTCCCTTCGCTTCGCTGCGGGCAACCTGCGGTGCTCGGTCCAGCCGGGGTCAAAAACAACTCGCTTCGCTCAGACAAGTTTTTGCCCTGATCCGTCTGGACCTCCGCTCCTCGGCGCATCCACAAGGGGGGTGGAGACAGGAATACCAAACAGCCGAAGACAAGACCCCGAATACCGGAAGAAACAAGGACACGCCATGGCGTGTCCTTGTTGGTATTGGAGTTGGTATTTGTCTTTGTCTTCGGTCCCCGCTCCCGATAGCCCCTTCTGTCTGCGCCGAGGAGCACAGGTTCAGGCGGATCAGGGATCGCGATTGTCTGAGCCGAAGGCGAGTTCGAGCGAGACCCCGCCTGGACCGAGCACCGCAGGTTGCCCGTAGCGAAGCGTAGGGTCGCAGACAGCAGGGTCGCCTTTTCTTTGGCGACTTTCTTTTGGCGAAGCAAAAGAAAGTTACTTGCATGCCGGGCAACCCCCGGCCAGCCACCCTCAGCAAAGTCCGCCCCGCTTGAACAACAACAGCAACATCGTCTACCCTCCACCCATGCCCCAAACCCTAACTCTCCGCCTGAACCCAGGCGACGACCTGCGAACAGCCCTGGACGCAGCATTCGCCCAGCTGCAGGCCGAGCAGAACACCCGCGCGGCTTGCGTCATCTCTGCGGTGGGAAGCCTCTCCCGTGCCGTGCTGCGCTATGCGGCCGAGCCGCAGGGAACGGTGTTGGTGGAACCGCTGGAACTGATCACGCTGTCGGGCACGTTGAGCCCTGACGGCGCGCACCTGCATGCCAGTGTGGCCAATGCGCGGGGAGAAATGTGTGGAGGCCATGTGATGCCGGGTTGCATTGTGCGGACGACCGCTGAAATTGTGCTGGTGTCGTTGCAGGGCTGGGTGTTTGCGCGTGAGCATGACACTCGGACCGGCTTCAAGGAGCTGGTGGCGAAGCCGGCAACGCCCTGGTCTTGAAAGCAGGGGCTGCGTCTGTAGGCCGGCCCTGACAGCCGTGCTGGCGTCATGGCCATGGCGGGCGTGGAGGACAGGCGTAGAGTGGTGTTAACGCACTACCATGCACGCAACCTACCAGCACCCACCATCAAGGAGGCATGTTCATGTTGAAACAACCACGCTTTTCCGTCGCTTCCGTCGCCCTGCCGGGCGCTGTGTTGGCACTGGCATTGACGCTTTTCACAGGGCCGCGGGCGGTAGCGCAGACATCGCAGACCACACAGCCAGCTGAAGCACCCGATACCGCAGTGCCGACGGCGCCCTTGAGGAATCCGCTGAACCGCAACCCGGCGCGCCGGGCGTCTGAACCCGAAGCGCCGCTCCCACCGCCGGATCCGCGTGACTCGACCATCCGCCCGGTGACGCCACCGGGCAACGACGGCCGTGATGTGGTATTGCCCCCGCCGAATGCGCCAACGCGGCCCCCGCTTGCCAGGCCCTGAGGCGGATTTTCTGCCTGTTTATAGCCCGTGAGCGGTATGGCGTGGCATCAAGGATGAATGCCAAATACCGCCCTGACCCAATAGGGATAAGCGCAAGCAGCTATTAAATTGATAGTGACTGACCGGCGGCAGCCTTCGGTGTGCGCACCTTGCGGGCGCCGGCCGAGCTGCGGTTTTTGCGGTAATAACGCTGCGGCGAATCTTTCTGCATCATCCGGCGCCGCAGGCGTGCGGGATGAAAGACCTGTTCGTACTGCGTGAGCCAGCGCTGTTCGCTGGCGTCGGGTGAGGGGGCTGTCTGCCTGTCGGCGGCGGGGCCAAAGCGCAGGGACGCCGGGGCGTCGGCCGGCTTGTGGCCTGGTCGTACTTCTTCCGGGGGCAACACCGGCGCAGCGTGCCGGCCGTGGCCGGAAGCCTGCGGGCCCAGGTAGTCGGACTCGACACTGCATTGAGGCGTGAGGATGGCCCAGCGCATGTGGGCAAAGCGGCGGGCAAACAGCGGCGCCACGGCTTCAACGATGTGGTGTTCCGGCTCGAACCAGGCCACGTGCAGCGGGCCGCCTTGCGGGCGGGTTTTGAAGGTGTCGTCCTGCACCGAGTGAAAGCGCAGCTGGGCTTTCATTTTCTGCATGTCATGGCGCACCTCTTCGGCCATCTGCCGGGCGAGCGCCATGTCGGCGTCGAGCTGGTTGTGCCGCAGTTCGGGCTCATGCACCAGGCGCCACAGCAGGCGGTAGAGCAGGCTGAAGCGCTGCGGGTTGTTGTGCAGGATCACGGCCTGGCACAGGGTAAGAAATTCGGGTGGGACGGCGACGGTGGGTGCGTCGCTGAGTGCGGGGCTCTGCGCCGTGCCGGTGGGCGGCACGCCTTCAGCGGGCGTGGTGCTGCAATGCCAGATGACTTGCCCGGGCAGGATGTTCTGTGCCAGCAGGCCGCGTGCGGCACGGCGAAAGCCCTCAAGGTCCGTCTGCCCCTGCAGCGTGACAGGCAACATGGCTTGTGGAAAGAGGTCGTTCGTCAGCAGGTCATTCATCACGCCCATGGACACATCCTTTCTTCACGATTCAAGCACCCATGGTGCGGCGGCGGCCACCGCGGCGGGTGTAGGCAAAAGAGCCGTCTTCCTGGGTGCGGGCGGCGCATTGCCAGGACAGAAAGCCGGAATTCACTGTATTAATATACAGTGTTTTGGTGATTCAGGTGTGAAAGTGAGGCAAAAATCCCGGGCCTTTTGTGGCTTTGTCGCCTAAATCAGGCTGAAATCAGCCCAAAAGGGCGTGGCTGGCGGCAACGGTGCCAAACGTGCTGCAGCGTGCGCTTTTTGACCTGGACGGGGGGCGTCAGCGGTTTTTGTGGGCCCGCCGCAGCTTTTTGGCGTGGGTTTCCATGGCGAGATACGCCACAACCGCCACGGTCAGCGGCACCAGGTAATAGATCACGCGGTAAGCCACCAGCGCGGCCAGCAGTTCGTACTGYGGCATCTCGTGCGACAGCAGGGCGACGAACACGGCCTCCAGCACGCCGAGGCCGGCCGGCACGTGGGTGATCACGCCGGCGATGGCCGCCAGCAGCAGCACGCTGACGACGGCGGAAAACTCGATGCGGTGCTGCAGCAGGATGAAAATAATGCCGGACATGATGAGCCAGTTGCCGGCGCCCATCAGCAGCTGCAGGCCGGCCAGCCGCACGGAGGGCAACACCACCTCATGGCCGCGCAGCCGCAGCATGCGCCGGCGGGAAAACGCGCAAATGCCGAGATAACCCGCGACAACGGCCAGCAGCACCGCACCGATCAGACGCAGGGAGTTGGTGGTGACAGGCCAGTCCAGGGGCAGGGTGGGCGGCTGCAAGGCAAACACCGTGCCGGCGAGCAGCAGGTACCCCATCCAGTTGGTCAGCATGCTCAGCGACATGATGCGGGTGATGGCGCCGTTGCCCAGGCCCAGGCGGGAGTAAAGGCGGTAACGAAAAGCCACGCCGCCCACGAGGGAGCCGAGGTTGAGGTTGAAGGCGTAGCTGACGAAGGTCACCGCCATCACGGTGGGGGCGCGTAGCGGGTGGCGGGTGTAGTGGCGGCCCAGCAGGTCGAAGGTGCTGTAAAGCGTGAAGCTGGCCACGGCCAGCAGCACGGCGCCCCAGGCGGCGGTGAGGGGGTAGTCCTCCAGCGCGGTGAGGACCTGGGACCATTCAATCTTGCGGGCCTGCGAGAACAGCAGGCTGGCGATGAGCAGAAAGAACGCGGCGGTGGCACCGTGCCTGAGCCATGGCCACCAGGCCTTTTTCTTCGGCGCGGCGGGCTGGGGCTTGCCGCTGCGCGCCTCGCCGGGCGGACGGGGGGGATGGGGCGTGGGCAAGGTGCGGCTTTCGGCCATCACGCGCTCAAATGGGTTTGGCCTGGGGCGGCGGCTCGCGTTCCTCTGGCGCGGCTGCTTGGGCGGGCGTGATGCGCGGCGCGTGCGCCGGCAGCCAGCCGGCCCAGGCGGGGTAGCGGCGCAGCAGGTGAAAGACAAAGTAGCTGCGCAGCGTGCGCCACCACGTGGGCTTCACCAGGTCCTGGCGGCCTATCTGTTTGCAGCTGTGCTGCATCAGGTGGTCCAGCCGCGAACCCAGGTCGTTGTTGAAGGTGCGGTCGCGGATCATGACGTTGGCCTCGAGGTTGAGCGCCAGGCTGAGTGGGTCCAGGTTGCTGGAGCCCACAGTGGCCCATTCGTCGTCGATCACGGCCACTTTGCCATGCAGGGGCCGGTCGCAGTATTCGTAAATGCGCACACCCGCGTCCAGCAGGTGGTGGTAGAGCATGCTGGCGGCGGTCTTGACGATCGCCATGTCGGGCTCGCCCTGCAGGATGAGGTGCACGTCCACACCGCGCCGCGCGGCGTGGCGCATTTCCCTGAGCAGCCGGTAACCGGGAAAAAAATACGCGTTGGCGATCACGACACGCTGGCGCGCCGTGCGGATGGCGGCGCGGTAGTGGCGCTCGATGTCGTTGGTGTGTTTGCGGTTGTCGCGCGTGACAAAAAGCGCCGCGGCGTCGCCCGCCGGCGCGGGCACGTCGTCCCTGCGCCATGTGCCGGCCACGGAACGGGCGCGTTCGGAAAACCGTTCACGCAAGCCCGTGGGCGCTTCGCCGCCGGCGCCGGCATTGCGCTGGCCCGCCGCCAGGGCCCTGCGCACAAAGCTGTGGATGTCGGCCACGAGGGGGCCTTCGATCTCGACGGCATAGTCCTGCTTGGCCTGCGGGCCGAAGTCGGCCAGGTGGTCCGCCGAATAGTTGATGCCGCCGACGAAAGCACGTTCGCCATCGACGACCACAATCTTGCGGTGCATGCGGCGAAACAGGTTGGTGCGCCAGCCCCACAGCCTGGGCCCCGGGTCAAACACATGCACGCGCACGCCGGCCCGCGTCAGGGTCGAAATGAATTCAGGTGACAGGTCCGGAGAGCCGTAGCCGTCAATCGTCAGGTCGATCTGCACGCCGCGCCGCGCCGCCTGGTGCAGGGCCGCGTGCAGCTCTTCACCGACCTTGTCTTCAAACAGGATGAAGGTCTCCACCACCACCTCGCGCCTGGCCGCAGCAATGCACTCAAAGACGCGCGGGAAAAACTCCTCGCCGTTTTCAAGCAGCTGAAACTGGTTGCCGCTTACCCAACGACTCATGTTCAGAGCTCGATTTCTGCCGCGAGAGGCGCGTGATCTGACAAATGCGACCAAGGCCGCAGCGGCAGCACCACCGGCGCGTGGCCGATGGCGTTGCGCACATAGATGCGGTCCAGCCGCAGCAGGGGCAGGCGTGCGGGAAAGGTGCGCGCCGCCTTGCCGTTGGCCTGCACAAACACCTCATGCAGCTCGGCGCCTTTTTCCAGCCGGGCATGGGCGCGGTGCCGCCAGTCGTTGAAGTCCCCGGCCACCACGACGGGCGCATGCGGCGGAATGTTGTTGCGCACCAGTTCGCACAGCATGTCCATTTGCTGCTCGCGGTGCGCTTCCATGAGGCCCAGGTGCACGCAGACGGCGTGCACGTTCACGCTGCGGCCGGGTATCTGCAGTTCGCAATGCAGCAGCCCGCGGCGCTCGGGCCCGCTGATGGACACGTCGAGGTTTTCAAAACGCACGATGGGGAACTTGGACAACACGGCATTGCCGTGGTGCCCGTTGGTGTAGACCGCGTTGCGGCCGTAGGCGAACTGCGGCCAGATGGTGTCGGCCAGGAATTCGTAGTGCGGGGTTTCAGGGTAGTTGTCGAACTTGTCCTGGTGCTTGACGTGGTTGCCCGTCACTTCCTGCAGGAACACCACGTCCGCCCCGACGCCGCGAACGGCTTCGCGCAGCTCGGGCAGGATGAATTTGCGGTTGAAAAAGGTAAAGCCCTTGTGGATGTTGACCGTGAGCACCTTGAACGAGAACGACGAGTCGGCGCTGACTGCTGCAAGCGCCGTCTGCGTGTCGGCCTCGACGGCTTCCATGTCGATCGGCGTTGCGGCTTCGGGAGAGCGGGTGGGTACGGCGACAGACAGGGCGTCGGGCCCGCGGCGCGAAGCTGAAGAAGGCGATGGCGAAGGGGATTCGGGTGTGGAAGTCGGCATAGAGAGATAAGCGAGTAGGCCCAGACAGGCAGGCGGAAAGGGCGCAGGACAGGCCTTGGCACCCATTGTTATTCTGCGCCCTGGGAGTGACTGTAGGACAGTAACTTATTTGCGGCAGGGCGCGGCGTACGCAAGCGCCTGGGACGTGTCTTTGGCCACAGCCCGCGGGCGCAGTGTCCTACATGGCGCGGGGGGCCTCTCCGATAAGGCAGACGGGCCCGGCCCGCTAGATTGAATTCAACGTTAGCCCGATGAAGTGGCAGGCGTGTTTTTTCAACCCAGCCTACGAGCACAACCCAAGGAACTACTCCCATGTTCAAAACCCCCTCTTCCATGAAGACCCTTTCCCTTGCAGCTGCCATGACGGCCGCACTGATGTTTGGCGCAGCCGCACACGCGCAGACCGATCCTGCGGGCAAACCGAGCGACAGCTCGGGCTCGGTTTCCACCGGTGCAACCGCCAAAACGCCTGAGCAGCGTGACGCCGCCAAATCCGAAAAACAGGCGGCGAAGTCCGACAAGAAGCAGGCCAAGGCAGCCAAACGGGCTGCACGCAAGAGCAAAGCCGCCACTGCAGGCGCTGCCCCCACGGATTCGGGCGGTACCAGCAAGTAAGGCCAGGCGCTACCTTGGCGCCATGACAGTTTCGGTGTGAAGGTGCGCTGACGCGTTGCCATCACCCTTTTGAAGGAGTTTGATATGTCCAAGTACTTTATGCGTTCCATTCCTGCGGCCGCTGCGTTGACCGCAGCCGCGTTGTTCGGCTCTGCCGGCGCCTTTGCACAGGGCCTCGGTGTGGGCGTCGGCACCGGTGTTGGGGTCGGCGTCTCGGCCGGCCAGAACACCAATATCGACGCTGGCGTTCGCGCGAATGCCGCGGCAGGCGCCAGCTCGGACTCCAGCGGGCCCTCGGGATCTTCCAGCGGCAGGCTCGGTGCCGGCGCCAATGTTTCCGGCTCGGCCCAGGGTGATACCTCCGCAGGCAGCAGGGCCGCCGCTGCAGTGGACAACACCGCCCGCAGCACCGGACGGGCTGTAGCCCGCACCGGCAACGCCGTGAAGAGCGGCGCCAAGCGCACCTACAACAAACTGGATAACGCTGCGGGCAGTGCCCGTGTCCAGGGCAGTGTTCAGGGTGATGCGGCCGTCGGCGGCACTTCGAAGTAAAGGCGGGCAAGGTGCGCGTGTAATTGCCGCAAGGTGGTTGCATCGCCACAAAGCCGGGCACAGGTTTTTACCTGCGCCCGGCTTTTTTTCACGCCTGCGTTTATTTGGGCCGGGGCTGCGGCAAGCCCCTGCCGGGCTGGGGTAGCTTCCCGGCCCGGAGTTCGGTGACTGCGGTGGCTACAGCCCTGGCCACGTTGCGGACTTCTTCCATCAGGGCTTTGTCTGCGTCCAGCGTGTCGTGGCTGGTGGCATAGGGTTCGTAGTAGCCGATGTAGCGGTCCAGCCGGGCCGGGCTGCCGGCATCAATCAGGCCCATCCAGTCCAGCCAGTCGCACAGGCCGCGGCGTGTGCCTTCGATCCCGGCCACGTCGCCATGCACCACGACGCCATACGCGCGGCCTGCCAGGTGCTTGGGATAGTCCCAGCCTTTCATCTCCAGCGCCTTGGCTTCCTCGGGCTTTTTGCCGTGGGTGGTGGTGGGGTCGGGGTTGCCGCCGTCGGCACACACCAGGCGGTCGATCATGAGCTTGAGCGGGCTGGGTGACTGGTACCAGTAGACGGGCGTGAGGATGATGACGGCATGCGCGGCCGTCCAGCGTTCGTAGATCTCGGCCATCCAGTCGCTGGTTTGCCCCAATGAATGGTTGGGGTAGCAGCTGCAGGGCCAGTGGCACAGCGGCATGGCGGTGGACACGCAGCCTTTGCAGGGGTGGATGTGAAGGTTGTAGCTGGAGGTGAGCAGGCTGAGGTCCAGCACATCGGGATGCATGCCCGCTTCCTGGAGTGTGGTCTTCGCGCTGTTGAGCAGGCGCCAGGTCTTGGAGATTTCACCGGGGCAGGTGCCGTCGTTGCGGGCGGAGCCGCACACCAGCAGCACGCGTGAGGGTGTGGCCGGGTCTTTCCAGGCCGCCTGCGCTTTGGCCAGGCGTTCGCGGGTTTCCAGCCATTCGACGGACAGGTCGTAGTCGGGGTCGGCAAATTCCTCGCCGGCCTTGCGTGTGTGGGGCGCCTTGCGGCCCTCCTGGTAGGCGTCCCAGGCCACGCTTTCGATCCGGGCCAGGGCTTCGTCTTCCTGCCGGAAGGCCGGGTCGACAAAAGATTGCATAAAGCGTTCATGGAACGCGTCGCGTGAGAGGACGGCCGGTGCCTGGCCTTTGCGTACCGTGGTCATCTGCCGAGTCTAGTGACGCTGCAGGGCTTGAACCGGGGGTTTCGATGCCGTCCTACGCGGGTTTTCGGTACCGTCTGGCGAGCCGCTTTTTTTGGTAAAAATGGCCTTTAAGCCATATGCAATCTGCGCAAGCAGCTATCAAAATAATAGCTAATGCGGAATGTGGGCTGGCCGCAAAAAAGCCCGCACGCAGCCGTTGGGGCTGCCGTGCGGGCCTGGCGCGCTTCAGTTCAGCGTGTCGCGGTTATGGATCAACCCTTTTGCGGGGCGGGGCCACCTTGACCGCGAGGGCCGCCATGGCGCATGCCGTGCTTTTTGTGCTCGGTATCAAAGGTTTTTTGCTGCTCGGGTGTGAGCGCCGCGTAGAAGGTCTTGGTGGCTTCACCGCGCTTGTCCATCGCCGTGTTCATCTCGGCCATGCGCTGGGTGCGCATTTCCTTCATCTTGTCGATGCGCTGGGGCGTGGTCAGCTTGTCGAACTCGGCGCGTTGCTCCGGCGTGGGGCGTGCTCCGTGGGCGGGCGGCTGCATGGAAGCGGTGTAAGCGGTCCACGCGCCTTCCTGGGCGGGCGTGAGCTTGAGTTTGGCTTTGAGCTCGGCCTGGTGCTTGGCGATCATGGCCTGCATCTTGGCGGGGTCGTGGCGGCCCATGCGATCGCCATGGGGGCCGGCAGGCTTGCCTGCGGCGGGCGGCGATCCGGCGGGTGGTGCGGGAGGCGTTTGTGCCATGGCACCGGCACCTACCGTTGCCAGCAAGCCGGCGAGTACGAGGCTGTTGAGGGAAGCGGAGCGGTTGAATGCGAATTTCATGAGGAACTTCCTTTCAGGAGAAGATGCCTGAGTTCCATCGAGTCGTGACATACGGCTTTTGGCTTCAGGTTGAAAGCAAGTGTGCGGGCCGTCTGTTTCCCTGCCGTTGCCGAAAGGTAAAGATAAGCCGTGGATACACCCCTATCAGCCCTCACTTCGTGTAGTGCTTTTTCCCCTTGCAGGGGACGGCGCCTGCGGCCTGGCAAAGCCAGTTCCGCGGCCCCCGTTGGCTTGGCCTTTCAGAGCAGGGAGCTGTAGCCTCAAAAGGCGATTCAAGCGGGGGCCGCGGTCCGGCTTTGCCGGCCGCGAGGCGCTCGTCCCCCGCAGGGGGAGAGGGGGCTACACGCAGTGAGCCCCAACAGGGGGACTTCCTTCTTGACTGCGGTCAATTGCCATCGCCGTCCGGGGTGCCTACAATGGCACCAGCTTGTCGGGGTGCCAAGGATGTTTCCGTGAGGAGGCTTTCGAGGCTGAGATCGCAGTATGCGAGACCCGCTGAACCTGATCGGGATTATCCCCGCGTAGGGAACAACGCAATTGGCTCCGGAACTCCGCAGCGGCACACCAGGTGCCACCGATGGACCCCCGGCTCCCCAGCAGGCACCCCACCTTCTGGAGAACCACATGGCCAAAACCCGACTCACCGTTGACACCCAAGACCTCACCAGTCGCATCACGCGCGCGCCATTTCCGGGCTCCGCCAAGATTTACATCGAAGGCTCGCGCCCCGACATTCGCGTTCCGTTCCGTGAAGTCACGCTGACCGACACGCTGGTGCACGAAGGCGCCGGGGAGCCGCGCCGCGAAGCCAACCCGCCGCTGCGTTTGTATGACGCCTCGGGTGTCTACACCGACCCGGCTTCGCCGATCGACATCACGCGTGGCCTGCCGCCTTTGCGCGGCGCCTGGATCAACGAGCGCCAGGACACTGAAGCCCTGCCCGGCATCAGCAGCGCCTACGGCCGTGAGCGCCTGAACGACCCGGCCCTGGCCGCGCTGCGCATGGCGCATGCGCCCGTGCCGCGCCGCGCCAAGGCCGGCGCCAATGTGTCGCAAATGCATTACGCGCGCAAAGGCATCATCACCCCCGAGATGGAATACATCGCGGTGCGCGAAAACCTGGTGCGCGCGCAACTGGCCGAGCGCCTGGCCACCGAACGCATGCCGAAAAAAGGGCATTCCTTCAACGCCGCGATTCCGGAGCAGATCACGGCCGAGTTTGTGCGCGACGAAGTGGCGCGCGGCCGCGCCGTCATCCCGAACAACATCAACCACCCCGAGAGCGAACCGATGATCATCGGTCGCAACTTCCTGATCAAGGTCAATGCCAACATCGGCAACTCGGCGGTCACCTCGAGCATTGAGGAAGAAGTCGACAAGCTGGTCTGGTCGATTCGCTGGGGCGCAGACACCGTGATGGACTTGTCGACGGGTGAGAACATCCATGAAACGCGCGAATGGATTTTGCGCAACTCGCCGGTGCCCATCGGCACGGTGCCGATCTACCAGGCGCTGGAAAAAGTCAACGGCAAGGCCGAAGACCTGACCTGGGAAATCTTCCGCGACACGCTGATCGAGCAGGCGGAGCAGGGCGTTGACTACTTCACCATCCACGCCGGCGTGCGCCTGGCCTATGTGCCGCTCACGGCGAATCGCCTGACGGGCATCGTCTCGCGTGGCGGCTCCATCATGGCCAAGTGGTGTTTGTCGCATCACAAGGAAAGCTTTTTGTACGAACGCTTTGACGAGATCTGCGAGATCATGAAGGCGTATGACGTGTGCTTCTCGCTGGGTGATGGCTTGCGCCCCGGCTCGATTGCCGATGCGAACGACGAAGCGCAGTTTGCCGAGCTGCACACGCTGGGCGAGCTCACGCAGATCGCCTGGAAGCACGATGTGCAGGTGATGATTGAAGGCCCGGGCCACGTGCCGCTGCAGCTGGTGAAAGAAAACGTAGACAAGCAGCTTGAAGCTTGTTTTGAAGCGCCTTTCTACACGCTGGGCCCGCTGATCACCGACATCTCGCCGGGTTATGACCACATCTCTTCTGCCATGGGCGCAGCCAACATCGGCTGGTACGGCACGGCCATGCTGTGCTACGTGACGCCGAAAGAGCATTTGGGCCTGCCGAACCGCGACGATGTGAAGCAGGGCCTGATCGCCTACAAGATCGCCGCGCATGCGGGCGACCTGGCCAAGGGCTACCCGGGCGCGCAGATGTGGGACAACGCGGTGTCGAAAGCGCGCTTTGAGTTCCGCTGGGAAGACCAGTTCCGCCTGGCGATCGACCCCGACACGGCGATGGCTTATCACGACGAAACGCTGCCCAAAGAGAACGCCAAGGTGGCGCATTTCTGTTCGATGTGCGGGCCCAAGTTCTGCTCGATGAAAATCTCGCAGGAGGTGCGCGAGTTTGCGCGGCTCAACCCGGCCAGCACCACGCTGGCGCCGGCCGCCACGACAATTCCCATCAAGCAGATCGCCACCGGCTTTGAGGAAAAGGCCAAGGAGTTCCGCGAAGGCGGGAGCGAGATCTATTCCTGAGTTGTTTCGGAGCCGTCCCTGACATGAGCACTTTGCACATCGGTATTGCGGGCGCGGGCCTGGCCGGCCGCACGCTGGCCTGGCGCCTGCTGCGTGCAGGCTGCCGCGTCAGCCTGTTCGATGCGCGGGCGCGTGACGATCTGGCCACGGCCTCGATGACGGCGGCGGCCATGCTGTCGCCGCTGGCGGAACTGGCGGTGGCGGACGAGGCCGTGTTTGCCCTGGGCCAGCGCTCCATGCAGCTGTGGCCGGAGTGGATTGCCGAGCTGGAGTCGAGTGGCTTGCCGGTGTATTTCCGGCGCGAAGGTACGCTGGTGGTGGCCCATGCGCCCGACCAGAGTTCGCTGGAACATTTCACCCGCCTGCTGATGCACAAGCTGCCTGATGCGTCACGCGCGCAGGTACAGGCGCTTGATGCCGCTGCGCTGGGCCGGGCCGAGCCGGCATTTGCCGGGCGCTTTGGCGGCGGCTTGTTGCTGGAGGGCGAAGGCCAGCTGGCCAATGACCAGTGGATGGCCGCGCTGGCGGTGGAGATCGACAGGCTGGGCGGCACCTGGCTCGAAGGTCAGGCGGTCAACGCCGTGGAAGAGGCGCGCATCGTCTGCGCTGGGCAAACTCATCGTGTGGATATTGCGGTGGACGCACGCGGTGTGGGTGCGAAGGAAGGCTGGCCGCAGCTGCGCGGCGTGCGCGGCGAGGTGCTGACGGTGGAATGCGCCGGCGTGACGTTGCAGCGCCCGGTGCGTCTGATGCATCCGCGCTACCAGCTGTATGTGGCGCCACGGCCCGGCCACCGCTTTGTCGTCGGCGCGACCGAGCTGGAGTCGGAAGACAGCGGGCCGGTGACCTTGCGCTCCACGCTCGAGCTCGCCAGTGCGCTGCACAGCCTGCACCCGGCGTTTGGCGAGGCCAGGGTGCTGCGCCTGGCGGCTGCGCTGCGGCCCGCGCTGGACGACCACCGGCCGGCGATTGCGCTGCGCAACGGTGTCTGGCATATCAATGGCTTGTACCGGCATGGTTATCTGTGTGCGCCCGCGCTGGTGGACGGGCTTGTCCATAAACTCCTGGGTACGGAGAATGAATGACATGACGACGACAACATTGCAGATCTCTTTGAACGGCGAACGCATGGAAACCGATGCGTCAACACTGCAGGCTTTGCTGCAGGCGCGGGGCTACGACTTCAAGAGCGCCTTTGCCTGCGCCATCAACAACGGGTTTGTGCCGCGGCCGCAGTGGCCGGAGCGTGCGCTGCAAGACGGCGACCGCGTCGACGTGGTCACGCCTATCACCGGAGGCTAGAAATGGCACACCCCCGTCGGATGCTCACTGCGTGTAGCACCTTCCCCCCTTGCAGGGGGCGACACCAGCGGCCTGGCGGAGCCAGTTCCGCGGCGTCTGCTGGCATCGCGATACTTTTGCGGAACGCTTGATATGACAACATCTGCGTTACCTTCTATTGCCCACGGCCAGCCCCTGACGGTCGGTGGCAAGACTTTGTCCAGCCGCTTCTTCCTTGGCACTTCGCATTACCCCTCGCCGCAGGTGATGAGCGACGCGGTGCGTGCCAGCGGGTGCGAAGTGCTGACGGTGGGCCTGCGCCGCCTGCAGCCGGAAAGCGGCGGGGGCAACAGCTTCTGGCAGCGCATCCAGGCGCTGGGTTGCCACATCCTGCCCAATACGGCGGGCTGCCACAGCGCCGAGGAAGCGATCACGCTGGCGCAGATGGCGCGCGAGATTTTTGGCACGACCTGGATCAAGCTGGAGGTGATCGGCGACGACTACACCTTGCAGCCCGATACGCACGCCACCCTGCACGCCGCAACGGTGCTGGCCAAAGAGGGCTTCGCCGTCTTTGCCTACACGACGGATGACCTGGTGATAGCCCAGCGCCTGCGCGACGCGGGCTGCGCGGCCGTGATGCCCTGGGCCGCGCCCATCGGCACGGGCCGCGGGCCGTTGAACCCTTATGCGCTGGAAACCATGCGCCGCCGCCTGCCCGATGCGGTGCTGGTGGTGGATGCCGGCATCGGCCGGCCTTCGCATGCCGCGGCGGTGATGGAGCTGGGCTTTGATGCGGTGCTGCTGAACACCGCGGTGGCGCAGGCCGGCGACCCGGTGCGTATGGCGCGGGCGTTTGCCGACGGCGTGGCTGCCGGCCGCGCCGCCTATGAGTCAACCCCCATGCCGGAGCGCGCGGCCGCGCAGGCTTCCACGCCGACGGTCGGCGTACCCTTCTGGCACGCACCCTGACTGGACTTCCGATGAAAACACCCGCCTTTGCCCCATTGACCGGCCCGATTGGTTTTTACCCTGTGGTGCCCGATGCGGCCTGGATCAAACGTCTGCTGGGCTGGGGCGTGCGCACTGTCCAGCTGCGCATCAAGGCGGCGGACCACACGCCGGGGGAAATTGCTGCCGAAGTACAGGCGGCGATTGAAGCAGGGCGCGGCATCAAGGGCGCGCAGGTTTTCATCAACGACCACTGGAAGCTGGCCCTGGATTTCGGCGCCTACGGGGTGCACCTGGGCCAGGAAGACCTGGACACGGCCAACCTGGATGCGCTGCGCACCGGCGGTGTGCGGCTGGGCCTGAGCACCCACACACCGGCTGAACTTGCGCGCGCGCATGCGGTGCAGCCGTCTTATCTGGCCATCGGCCCTGTCTACCCGACGACGCTCAAGGTCATGCCTTATGAGCCGGTGGGGCTGGAGCAGCTGCGCGACTGGGCCCTGCGGGCCTCGCCCTACCCGGTGGTGGCGATAGGCGGCATCTCGCTGGACCGCATCGCCGGCGTGATGGACTGCGGCGTGGGCGGTGTGGCTGTGGTGAGCGCGGTGACGCTGGCCGCCGACCCGCAGGAAGCCGCGCTGCACGGCCTGCGCCTGGCGGCACCGAACCGGGCCTAGATCGGGTTCATGGATGAAAAGGCCCGTTCAGGCAATCTGAACGGGCGCGAGAAGCTATTAATTTGATAGCGCTGGATAGTCTGTGTAGCCCTTTTCGCGGCCGCCGTAGAAGGTGGCCTTGTCGGGGATATTGAGCGGTGCGCCAGCGCGCAGCCGCTCCACCAGGTCCGGGTTGGCTATGTAGGGCTTGCCGAAGGCGACCAGGTCGGCGCCGTTGGCGACAGCTTTTTCAGCCAGGGCCTGGTCGTAGCCGTTGTTGACCATCCATGCGCCCTTGCCGCCGGCCTGACGGTAGGCGGCCTTGAGTGCCTTGTAGTCGAACGGGCGGTCGTCGATTTCGCGCGGGCCGCCGGTGGCGCCTTCGATGATGTGGATGTAGGCGAGATTGAGTGTGGCAAGCTGCTTGACCACGTAGTCAAACAGCGGCTGCGGGTTGCTGTCATGCACGTCGTTGGCGGGTGTGACGGGCGACAGGCGAATGCCGGTTTTGCCGCCGCCTACCGCGTCCGTGACAGCTCGCGTGATTTCCAGCAGCAGGCGGGCGCGGTTTTCGATGCTGCCGCCGTAGTCGTCGGTGCGCTTGTTGCTGCCGTCTTTGAGGAACTGGTCGAGCAGGTAGCCGTTGGCGCCGTGGATCTCGACGCCGTCAAAACCGGCCGTCTCGACGGCGTTACGCGCCGCTGCCGCAAAGGTGTGCACGATGCCAGGGATTTCTGCTGCCGTGAGCGCGCGCGGTTCAGAGGTTTCAACAAAGGTCGGCACGCCGTCCTCGATCAGCACCGTCTTGGTCTTGGCGGTGATGGCCGAAGGCGCGACCGGCTTGCCGCCCTCAGGCTGCAGCTTGGTGTGCGACACACGGCCCACATGCCAGAGCTGCACAACGATCTTGCCCCCCTTGGCATGTACTGCACGGGTCACTTCCTTCCAGGCGTCGAGCTGCTCGCTGCCGTACAGGCCCGGCACGTCGGCATAGCCCTGGCCCTGATGGCTGACGGCCGTGGCCTCGGTGATCAGCAGCCCGGCGCTGGCGCGCTGGCCGTAGTAAATCTGCGCGATGTCAGTCGGGATGGCGTTGGGTGAGCGGTTGCGTGTGAGCGGCGCCATCACGATGCGGTTGGCAAGGGCCAGGTCACCGGCTTTGTTGGAGTCGAATAGGGTGGGCATGAAGAGATCCTGAATGGAGGCTTGAATGAAAACAGGGCCAGTTTGGCCCTGTTTCGATTGGCTTGCCCAACACGGGTTGCTTGAATCGTGCTATTGCAACTACTTGTCCCCGCTTCCGATTCCGCTCGCCCCTTGTGGATGCGCCGAGGAGCGGAGGGCCAGACGGATCAGGGCAAAAACTTGTCTGAGCGAAGCGAGTTGTTTTTGACCCCGGCTGGACCGAGCACCGCAGGTTGCCCGCAGCGAAGCGGAGGGACGCAGGAACCAGGGTCACCTTTTCTTTGCTTACTTTCTTTTGGCGAAGCAAAAGAAAGTGAGTTGCCGCCGGCAACCCCGGCCCCGGAACGCAAACTGCGATCAGCGTCCGGGAGGCGTCACTTATTTCAGCAATCCCTCATGCTTCATCGCCGCCTGAACAGAGGGGCGTGCCGCCACACGCTCACGAAACGCAGCAATGTTCGCAAACCCCGAAATATCCACCCCCACCCGCGGCGCCCAGTTGGTCACAGTGAAGAGGTAGGGGTCGGCCACGCTGAAGGCATCGCCCATCAGGTACTGCTTGCCGGCAAGCTGGCTGTCCACCCACTTGAAGCGCGACAGCAGCTTGTCGATGACGATAGTCTTGTAGTCGGCCGGTGTGGCGGCATTGAACAGCGGGCTGAAGCCCTTGTGCAGTTCGGTGCCGACAAAAGTCAGCCACGACTGCAGCTTGTAGCGCTCCAGCGTGCCGTTGGCGGGTGCGAGTTTCTTCTCCGGCACCTGGTCGGCGATGTACTGCACGATGGCCGGGCCTTCGGCGATGCGCGTGCCGTCGTCCAGCTCCAGCAGCGGGACATAACCCAGCGGGTTGATGGTGTAGTAGTCGGTGCCGTCTTCCAGCTGGTGGGTTTTGGTGGGCGCCAGCACATGCTCGAACTTCAGGCCCGACTCGTGCAGCGTGATGTGGGGTGACAGGGAGCAGGTGCCGGGGGAGTAGTAAAGTTTCATGGTGTCTTGTCCTTTGTGGGGTAGCAAAGTGCGGCGGGAGTGTGGCGGGAATGTCGCACAGCCCCTGATGCTAGCCGGAACGGCGGATTATTGCTGGCCGGCGCGCCACAATAGCCGCATGGCAAAACTTTTCAAATGGCTGGTGTTCCTGGCCCTCGGCTTGATGGTGCTTCTGGCCGTGGTGGCCTACACCTTGCACCGCTGGGTCAGCACGGACGACTTCCGCCAGCGCGTTGAGCGGGAGGCGTCGGCCGCGCTGGGCGTTCCCATGACCCTGGACCGGGTGGCGGTGGACATCTGGCCTTTGCCCGCTGTGGCGCTGAGCGGCATTTCCGTGCAAAGCAAGCCGCCGCTGACGCTGGAGCGCGTGGAAGTGCGGCCCGAGTGGCGCCCGCTGTTGCAGGGGCGCCTGGAAGTGGCCACCCTGCGGGTGCGCCGGGCGGTGTTGCCGCAGCAGGGCATTGATGCGCTGCTCCTGTTGCTGCAAAAGAAGAAGCAGGCCGCGCCCGCCAAGCCGGGTGCGCCGGCATCTGCAGCCAACACGGGCCCGGAAATGAACCGGCTTGACTGGTTGCCGCGCCGCACGGTGCTGGACGACGTCACCTGGGTGAACACCACCGGCGCACGTACCACGGTCAAGGGCGAGGCCAGCCTGGGCGCCGACGGCCTGCCGGAGAACGCTTCGCTCAAATTGACAGAAGGCAACCTTCAGGGCCTGGAAGCAACGCTGCAACGCGTGGAAGCGCAAGCCGGCGAGGCCGGCGGTGCCGCCCAGTGGGATTTGCTTGTGAAGGTGGGCGGCGGCAAGCTGGAAGGCCGCCTGGGCCTGCAGCGCGGTTTTGTGGCGGCCGCAGCAGCAACGGCAGCCGCCAAGCCGGGCGCGAAGGCGCAGCCGGTGGCGCGCTCGGCGGAAGAACTGGTGCTGCAGGGGCAACTGAAAACCAGCGGTGTCGAGGTGTCTGCGCTGACGGCGCCCGCCAAGGCCCTGACCGGCCAGCTTGACGCCACGACCACGCTCAATGCGCGCGCTGCCACCACGGCTGCGCTGGTGGATGCGCTGCAGAGCCACACCACCTTCACGGTGCGCGATGCGGTGGTGAACGGGCTGGACCTGGCCAAGGCGGTCAAAACGGTGGGGCTGAGCCGTGGTGGCCAGACCCGGCTGGATACCTTGGCCGGGCAGGTCAGCACCCTGGGGCGGTCGGCGCAGCTGACCAACCTGGTGGCGAGCTCCGGGGCCTTGAGCGCCACCGGCAATGTGGCGGTCTCGTCCGCCAAGGCCCTGAGCGGGCAGGTCAGTGTGACCCTGGCCGGCGACAGCAAGATCGGCAGTGCCATTGGTGGCGCTGTGGGTGTGCCGCTGGTGGTGGGCGGTACGCTGGACAACCCGGAAGTCACGCTGTCGCGTGCGGCGCTGCTGGGGGCCGCCATCGGCACCGTGCTGTTGCCTGGCGTGGGTACCGGGGCCGGCGCTGGTGTGGGCGAAAAGGTCGGTAAAAGCCTGCGCGGCATCTTTGGCAAATAAGCCGGACGCCTTCCCGGTTGGTGCGTCAATGAGCGCTTACTTGCCCTTAAAGCCTTGGCGGTTCTGAAGTTGCGCTGAGCTGCGCCCTTGTCCTACAGGGCCATGCGGGCGCTGCTGATTCGGAAAATCGCCGCCTGCTTTTAGCATCGGCTTATGGGTCATGGGCTGCGTTGACTCACCTTGACCTCACACTTTGATGCCCATGACGTGCGTAACGCCGTAACGCCTCATCCTGCGCATTCGCGCAAGAGGCTACTTTCTGGAGGCCATCATGCTCAAGTACGCGATTATTTTTGCGCTGATTTCATTGGTTGCCGCTGCCCTCGGTTTCGGTGGTGTGGCAGCAGGTGCTGCCGGTATTGCCAAGATTCTGTTCGGCCTGTTCCTGATCCTCGCGGTTATCTTCATCGTGCTGGCTGCGCTGGGTGTAGGCGCTGCAAAGAAAGCACTGAAGTAGATGGCTGCGAGCACCGACATGCCGGCCGGCACCATGGCCGCGCGGTTCCGGCAGCGGCTGTTCCACCCGTGGCGGCAGCCGGGCAATGAGGCTGCACGCCTGCCTGCGCCTTCTGCCGGTGTGGCGCCCAAACGGCCGCTGGGTTTCCAGGCCAGCATTGCCGAGTTTTTACTGATCAACCGCCTGCGTGCGCGCCGGCCGGCTGCACCGTCTGCCGATGTGCTGGAGCGCGCGGCCCGCATTGTGTTTGTGACCTGCAAAAACTGGTTTGCACCGGCCGAGAACCGGGAAGTCAGCCACCGCACACGTCTCTAACGGCGCGGCCGCCTGACACACATCCCCTGCAAACCCTGCCGCTACTGCACGTCACGCATCCACAAGGTTTCTTTTCACCGGTTCAGGCTTATGCACACCACCCTTATTGATCTGTTGCTGGAATACGAGGTCATTCACCCCGCCCATTTCCTGTTTCACATCGAGGCGGCTTTTCACGAAGGCCACCATGTTGTGGAAGAGCGGCTGACCATCACGCCCAGCATGAAGGTGCGGAACTTTTCGGATGAGCGCAGCGGCAACCGCTTTATCCGCCTGGATGCTCCCAAGGGCGTGCTTTCGGTGAACTACCATGCGCGCGTGGAGCTGCACCCGGCCCCGGTGCCTCTGCACCTGGACGAAACCCCTGTGACGGCGGTGCCGGACGAAGTGCTGCGCTACCTGATGCCCAGCCGCTATTGCGAATCCGACGTCATGAGCCGTGCCGCGCAGCAGCTGTTTGGCCACTTGCCGCCGGGCATTGGCAGGGTGCGTGCCATCGAGGCCTGGATTCACGACTCGATTGGCTACTTGCCGGGCTTTAGCAATTCCACCACGACCGCGCAGGAGGTGTTTGTGCAGCGCGCGGGTGTCTGCCGTGACTTTGCGCACCTGGGCATCACGCTGTGCCGGGCCTTGAATATTCCCGCACGGCTGGTGGTGGGGTATGTGCACTTTGACGAGCCGCCGGAAGATTTCCATGCCGTGTTTGAAGCCTGGCTGGAGGGGCGATGGGTGATTTTTGACCCGACACGCATGGCGCCTATCGACCGCCTGGTGCGTGTGGGCACGGGCCGCGACGCCAAGGACGTGGCCTTTGCCACCATTTTTGGCGGTGTGCAGATGCTGCGCAAGGAACTCTCGATCACCGAGGGAGACATCCTGCCTGGCGTTTCAACGGGGGTGCATTCGCCCGCGCTGACCGTGGTCACGGTTTAGCCCGCAGGTGCCGCCATGACTGCCGCGTTGCGGCGCTTCAGCACAAGCAGCCCGAACAGCGTGGCCGTGATGTACATGCTGAAGGAGTAAATCGCCGCCGGCAGGGCCAGCTGGAAGTTGTTCAGCACGGCCAGCGCAATGAAGATGGCCAGCGTTGCGTTGTGAATGCCGATCTCGTAGCTGATGGCGGTCGAGATGGGTTTGTCCAGGCCCGTGGCCCGCGAGACGTAGTAACCGGCCAGCAGGCTCACCAGGTTGAAAGCCAATACCGCCGGGCCGATCGCGGCGAAGGTGGTGGTGAGTGACTGCCACTCCTTGACGACTGCGCCTATGGCCACCACGGCCAGCACGATGATGCTGAAAATCTTGGTCGGGTTTTCGCTACGCGCGGCCCAGGCGGGTTTGCGTGTGCGCAGCCACATGCCAATGGCCACCGGGACCAGCACGATGACGATCACTTCCACCACCTTGCCGAACTGCAGCGGCACGACCTGGCCTGTCTTGGCGAAGGTGTCGATCGCCCAGTTCGCGATCACCGGCATGGTGACGATGGACAGCAGCGTGTTGATGGCGGTCAGCGAGATGTTCATCGCCACGTTGCCGCCGAAGAGGTGGCTGAACAGGTTGGCCGAGATGCCACCGGGTGAGGCAGCCAGCAGCATCAGCCCCACCGCAAAGAGCGGCGGCACATTCAGCAGCACGATGATCGCGTAGCAGGCGACTGGTAGCACGATGACCTGCAGCACCAGCGCCACCGCCACGGCCTTGGGGTATTTGAGCAGGCGGGTGAAGTCCTCGACCTTCAGGGTCATGCCCAGGCCGAGCATGACCAGCGCGAGCGCCGCGATCAGCAGCTGCGCGACGACAGGTGAGCCGTTCATGACTTGTAGCTTTCGTCGAGTTTGTCGAGCTTGCGTATCAGTGACGGCCAGACAAAAGCACCACCCAGGCCGCCGGTCTGCACGCGCATGGCCTCGGCCACACCTTTGACGATCAACGGGTTGACCTCGGTGAGTTCGCCCCCGGCCTGCGCGTCGAGCTGGATGCGACAGGTGTTCTCGAAGGTGTACATGCTGAGGAAAGCGTCGGCAATCGTTTTGCCGACGACCAGCAGGCCGTGGTTGCGCAGCATCAGGAAATTGGCCTTGCCCAGGTCGGCCTGCAGGCGTGGTTTTTCATCGTCGCGGAAGGCCACGCCTTCATACGCGTGATAGGCGAGGGACGCCAGCACGAAAGTGGACTGCTGGCTGATGGGCAGCACGCCGCACTTTTGCGCGCTCACGGCCACCCCGGCGCGCGTGTGGGTGTGCAGCACGCAGCCGGCATCGGCGCGCGCTTCATGCACAGCGCTGTGAATCACAAAGCCTGCCGGGTTCACCGGGAAGGGCGTATCAATGACCTTGTTGCACTGGCCGTCGACCTTGACCAGGCTGGAGGCCGTGATCTCGTCGAACATCAGGCCGTAGGGGTTGATCAGGAAATGGTGGTTGCCCGCGCCGGAAATGGATTCGGGCAGCTTGGCGCTGATGTGGGTAAAGACCAGATCGCTCCAGCCGTAGAGGGCGACGAGGCGGTAGCAGGCGGCGAGGTCGCAGCGCAGTTGCCATTCTTCAGCGCTGACGACTTCCTTGAGGGAGGGGATATGCATGGGGATGGTCTCCGTGGTGTGTATGAATAAAGGTGCTCTCTCGGCACGAACTGCTCACGATACGTGGGTGCTTGACGGGGAACTGTCAAAAATTTGACAATTGGTCGCATGCCTGTCGTTCCGAAGACACCTTCGCCCCTTTCACCGCTCTCACCGCCATCCTTGCTTGCCCGCATGTCGGCCAACCCGTGGTTTGGCGCGCTGCCGGCGATGGACCGCCAGGCGCTGCTCGCCTCTGCCGAGGTGCTGCGCCTGCGGCCCGGTGAAATGCTGTTTCGCCAGGGCGATGCGCCCGGCGGTTTTTATGGCTTGCTCGGCGGCCTGTTGAAAATCTCCTCGCTGCGTGAGGACGGGCGCGAGGCGATTCTGGTGGTGCTGGAAGCGGGCAACTGGATCGGCGAGATCTCGCTGATGGATGGCGAGCCGCGCACGCACGATGCCACGGCCTTGTCTGCGGTGGAGGTACTGGTGGTGCCGCAGGCGGCTTTTACCTTGCTGATGCAGGGCGCGCCGTTTGCGCGGGCCATTGCCGGCTTGCTGGCGGCGCGCGTGCGTTCGCTCTACGGCATGGTGGAAGACGCCGCCTTGCGTTCGACCCGCGCCCGCGTGGCGCGCCGCCTGCTGCTGCTGGCGCGCGGCGATGCCACGATGGCATTGAAGGCGCGGCCGGTGGTGCGGGTTTCGCAGGAGGCGCTGGCCATGATGCTGGGCATCAGCCGGCAAACGCTGTCGGTCGAACTCAAGGTGATGGTGCAGCGTGGCGCCATCGCGCTCGGTTACCGCTGCATTGAAATTGTTTCGCCTGCGCGGCTGGAGGCGTTGGGCAACGTATCGCGCTAGGGCGGGTTCAATGCCGGCCGGGCCGCGTGTCGTTTTCCAGCCGGGCCAGCCAGACCATCGCGCTTCCCGCGTCGGCGCCACACATCTCGGCAGACGCCATGAGCTGCCCGCACACCGCAGGCCGTTCGGGCTGGCCAAAAATGAGGCAGCGGTTGGCGGTGTCGAGCTGCACGCAGCGCACGCCCGCCGGCTTGCCGTGGGGCATGCCGGGTATGGCGGAGCTGATGGAGGGCGCGATGCAGCAGGCGCCGCAGCCGGGACGGCAGTTCATGGTTGGTGGTCTGCTATGAAAAATATAGCTGCTCGCGCAGATTCCTATTGGGCTGGAGCCGTATTTGGTGCTTAAAAAAGGCCTGTGGGACCGTTTGTGGCGCAAAATCAGTCGGGTTTGATCTTTGCCCGTGCCGCCACTTCTTTYCAGCGCGCCTGCTCGGTCTTGATGAAGGCACCGTACTGCGCCGGTGTGTCGCCGATCGGCTGGGCGGTGTCACCGCGCAGGCGTTCGGTGGCCTGCGGATTGCGCATGGCCTTATTGCAAGCCTCGGCGATGCGGTCGATGTTGGCCTGCGGCATGTTGGCCGGCGCATTAAGGCCGTACCACTGCGTCATTTCAAAACCGGGGTAGCCGCTTTCCGCCACGGTGGGCACGTCGGGCAGTTGGGACAGGCGCTCCTTGGTGCCGGTGGCAATGCAGCGCAGCTTGCCTGACTTGATGTGCGCGAGGATGGCCGGCGCGCCCACGCTTGCCGCTTCGAGCCGCCCGGCCAGCAGGTCGGTCAGCTGCGGGCCGGTGCCGCGGTAGGGCACGTGCAGCACAAAAATGCCGGTCGCCATCTTCAAATATTCAAACGCCAGATGGCCGGCGCTGCCATTGCCGGCTGAGCCGTAATTGAGCTGGCCGGGCTTGGCCTTGGCCAGCGCGATGAATTCTTTCAGGTTGTTGGCGGGCACGCTGGAATTGACGACATACAGGCTGGGCACCTTGGCCAGCAGCGAGATGGGCTTGAAGTCCTTGTTGGTGTCGAAGGGCAGTTTGTCGAAGATGAAGGGGTTGACCGCCATGGTGCCGATGTGGCCCAGGATGATGGTGTGGCCATCGGTAGAGGCAGCGCATTCCTGCATGGCGATGTTGCCGCTGGCGCCGGGCTTGTTTTCCACAAACACCGTCTGGCCCAGGCTCTTGGTGAGTTCGTTGGCCGCTGAGCGTGCGACGATCTCCGAGCTGCCGCCGGGCGCGAAGGGCACCAGCAAGCGTATGGGTTTGCTGGGCCAGCCGGCCTGTGCATGCAGCAGCCCGGGAAAGGCCGAAACCGCTGCCAGTGCGCCGCCGGCCTTGAGGCCGAACTGCAATGCGCCGCGGCGCGTGTTGAGGTGTTTCATTTGATGTGTCTCCATGTTGTTGCCGCCGTCGTTTTCATCGCTGGCGTGTCGGTCCAATATAGGACCGTACATGAGGCGCGGCGCTACGTGATTCCGCTAATGAGGCTAACCCCCATGCGCTAGATGAAGGATGCGTCAAAACGTTCGCGCGCGGCCTTCAGGTTCTGGTGGTTGCGCTCGGCCCAGTTGTCCAGCGGGATCAAGGTTTCGCTGAGGGACTGGCCCAGCGCGCTGAGCTGGTATTCCACATGCGGCGGCACGGTCTGGCGGTCAAAGCGCAGCACCAGGCCATTGCGCACCAGCTCCTTGAGCGTTTGCGTCAGCATCTTTTGCGAGATGCCTTCGATCTTGCGCATCAGCTCGTTGTTGCGCACCGGGCCATCGGCCAGCGCCGGGATCACCAGCAAGGCCCACTTGCTGGCCACCAGCTCCAGCGCTTGCCGCGACGGGCAGGCCTGGCTAAACACATTTGAAGCGTCGGTGGGTGGGTCGCCGGGAATTGTCATGGTTACCAGAAGGTGCGTACTTGCCTATGGGTAATCGTAAACCTAAGCTGGAGGCGCATCAATCCTTAACCCTCTTTAACCCTGTTATTCCAAAGAAAGACTCCCGATGGCCTGGCTCTATTTACTCGCCGCAAGCATTGTCGAAATCGCAATGGCCTTGTTCCTGAAATCTTCCGAAGGCTGGACGCGCCTGTGGCCCAGCGTGCTGGGGGTGGCCGCGGCCGGCGCCAGCATTTTCTTTTTGACGCATGCCGTCAAGACTTTGCCGGTGGGCACGGCCTACGCGATCTGGACGGGGATAGGTTCGGTCGGCGTGACGCTGATCGGCATCCTCTGGATGGGCGAAAGCGCCTCGGCACTGCGTCTGACCTGCGTGGCGCTGGTGGTGGCCGGCATGGTGGGCTTGCGCCTGCTGGACGGCACTGTTTGATCAACCCATCCGTGGAGAAACCCATGACCCATCTGGTTTATATCGAAGCTTCGCCGATGCAGGCCGCGTCCACTTCAACTTCCGTCGCCACCGCCTGGCTGGACGCCTATCGCCAGGCGCATCCCGAGGGCACCGTGGACACGATCAATGTGTGGGACATCGACCTGCCGCCGTTTGACGCCGACATGATCGCCGCCAAGTTTGCCGTGTTGCGTGCGCAGAATGCGACGGCGCCGCAGCAGGCGTTGTGGGCGCGTGCGGTCGCGGTGTCGCAGCGCTTCAATGCGGCAGACCGGTATCTCTTCAGTTTGCCGATGTGGAATTTCGGCATTCCTTACCGGCTCAAGCATTTCATCGACGTGGTGACCTTGCCGGGGCAGAACTGGGCATGGTCAAGGCAAACCGGTTACCAGGCGCTGCTGCCAGGCAAGAGTGCGACGCTGGTGTATTCAAGTGCCGGCGCGTACCCGCTGCGGCCAGGGGAAGATGAATCCGATTTCCAGAAACCGTACATGCGGCGCTGGCTGCGTTTCCTGGACATTGAGGTGACGGCGGAAATAAGCGTTGCGCCGACGCTGGTGCCGCCCGAAGAACTGGCGGCAACCAAGGCCGGTGCGGTGGAGCAGGCACGGGCGCTGGCCGTAAATTAGTGCGTTGGTCACCGGGGTATTTTGGCGATCTCCAGTGTGGTCACGATCCCGTTGGCCAGCGCGTCACCCTGTTGGGGTTTTGCGCATAGTTCCTTGCGCAGCTTCGGGTCTTCGCTTCCCTGGCACAGCATCACGCCGTCGGGGCCGATGCCAGGCACCTGGGGGTGGTAGAAATAGGCGAAGCCGTTGTGGTTGGGCAGGCTGACCCACTGCTCTACCAGCTGGGGGTTGGCTTTGCCGTCGCTGTATTTCATGATCCAGGCTTTCAGTGCCGGCATGCGCGCCTGTTGCAGGCTGCCGTCCTGCGTGTAGTTGCCATGGAAACCCACGACCGTTCTTTCGAGAGGCTGGTCGTCGGAGTAGGCGCGTGTTGTGCCGCCCAGAAACATGCGCGAACACGAAGAACGGCAATAGCCTGAAAGCAAGGTCATCAGGCCTTTTTCACGGATGTATTCGCCAGTCGCATACCCGGACCGGGCGTCCCCGCCCGAGGAGTTTTTGAGCACCACCGTTGTGATGCCCGGGTGCTCCTCTATCGCGGCCTGCAAAATCCGTTGTTCATTGCCGGTCACCTTGCCTGACAGAAAAACAAAAGGCTCCCTGATCTCCACGTCCATGGCGTAAGCGCACGACGCGAGGCAAAAGGCCGCCAGGCCCGACAGCCAGTGGCCTGGACGCGCTGTCATGCAGTGAGGCGTTGGGAAGCAAACAGCACCTGGTCGATCACCGCCTGCACATTTTTGAGGTGCGATTCATCGAGCAGGTTGCCCTCGGTGTCGAAGGCGCTGCCGGCGCGGCCCAGGGCAAAAGCCTTGGGCGCAACCCAGCATTGCGCGTTGAGCAGCAGCGGCACCAGATGGCTTTGCGAACGCAGGCCGCCCAGCGCACCGGGTGAGGCGCTGAGCACGCCCACCACCTTGCCGGTGAAAGACTTGAAGCCTTCCTGCCAGGCCGGGTCGCTCTTGACGGGGCTGGACACCCAGTCGATGGTGTTCTTGAGCAGCGCGGTGTAGCTGCCGTTGTATTCGGGCGAGCAGATGATCCAGGCCGGGTGTTCAAACATGAGCTGCTTGAGTTTCATCACGTCGGGCGGCGTGCCCTTGGCTTCGAGGTCGGCGTTGTACATGGGGATGTCGAAGTCGGCCAGCTCGATGTGGGTGACTTCGGCGCCGCTGGCGCGCGCCAGTGTGGCGGTCACCTGGGCGAGTTTGCGGTTGAAGGAGTTTTGGCGGATGCTGCCAGCAAAGACGAGTAGTTTCATGCCCGCTATTGTGGCCGCTGGCGGCCGGCTTTTGGCGTGACTGCCGCGCACAACAGCCGTCTTGCACGGACTTTGACGCCCCAGCCTAATAAGGACGGGCACAAGCAGCTATTGAATTGATAGCAAATCCCCGAAGCCACGCAAGGCCATGCCCCCGGACAGGCCGCACAAATCGGGCCTCGCCTGATAAAATCATGCCTTCGTCCTGTGGGGACCGATGGGCCGGGGCACCTGCACGGCGCATGTGTGTGCTGCCGCGCCGCCGTGCGGCTGCGGCAAGCCTGGCCACCATCGACACCGGACCGCTCCATGGCATGCAGGCGCCCCAGCCTGAAAGCCGCTTTACCCGAAGGAGGCGTGATGCACTCGCCTTATGTTTACCCGCAAGAATTTGACGTGATCGTGGTCGGTGGCGGCCATGCCGGCACCGAGGCCGCGCTGGCTTCCGCACGCATGGGCTGCAAGACTTTGCTGCTGACCCACAACATCGAGACCCTGGGGCAGATGAGCTGCAACCCGTCCATCGGCGGGATCGGCAAGGGCCACCTGGTCAAGGAGGTGGACGCCATGGGTGGTGCGATGGCGCTGGCCACCGACGAAGGCGGCATCCAGTTCCGCATCCTGAACAGCTCCAAGGGCCCGGCCGTGCGCGCCACCCGCGCGCAGGCCGACCGCATTCTGTACAAGGCGGCGATTCGCCGCAAGCTTGAGAACCAGCCCAACCTGTGGCTCTTCCAGCAGGCGGTCGACGACCTGATGGTCGAGGGCGACCGGGTTGTCGGGGCGGTGACGCAGGTCGGCATTCGCTTTCGTTCGCGCA
This sequence comes from Polaromonas sp. P1_F1, assembly GCF_056405795.1. Classification (NCBI taxonomy): domain Bacteria; kingdom Pseudomonadati; phylum Pseudomonadota; class Betaproteobacteria; order Burkholderiales; family Comamonadaceae; genus Polaromonas; species Polaromonas sp. P1_F1. Next base: position 217,707 of record NZ_JBFUBJ010000007.1, on the reverse strand, counting down.
CGGTGGTGCTGACAGCCGGCACTTTCCTGGACGGCAAGATCCATGTGGGGCTCAATAACTATTCGGCGGGCAGGGCGGGCGACCCGCCGGCGGTATCGCTTTCGGCCCGGCTCAAGGAACTCAAGCTGCCGCAAGGCCGGCTCAAAACCGGCACACCCCCGCGCATCGACGGCCGCACCATCGACTTCAGCAAATGCACCGAACAACCCGGCGACGGCATGCCGGGCGGTACTGAAGGCCCGGTGCCGGTGTTCAGCTTTATGGGTGGTGGCATAGCCCATCCGCGGCAGATGCCGTGCTGGATTACCCACACCAACGAGCGAACCCACGAGATCATCCGATCCGGTTTTGACCGCAGCCCCATGTTCACCGGCAAGATCGACGGCGTCGGTCCGCGCTATTGCCCCAGCGTGGAAGACAAGATCAACCGCTTCGCCGACAAGGACAGCCACCAGATTTTCCTGGAACCGGAAGGCCTGACCACGCACGAGATCTATCCCAACGGCATCTCGACCAGCCTGCCTTTTGACATCCAGTACGACCTGGTCCGATCCATGGCGGGGATGGAAAACGCCCATATCCTGCGGCCCGGTTACGCCATCGAGTACGACTACTTTGACCCGCGGGCGCTGAAATCCAGCTTTGAAACCCGGGCGATTGGCGGTCTGTTCTTTGCCGGCCAGATCAACGGCACCACCGGGTACGAAGAGGCGGCGGCCCAGGGCATGTTCGCCGGTATCAACGCTGCGTTGCAGTGTCAGGAGAAGGAAGCCTGGTTGCCGCGGCGCGACGAAGCCTACCTGGGCGTACTGGTTGACGACCTGATCACCAAGGGCGTGACTGAGCCTTACCGCATGTTCACCAGCCGGGCCGAGTTCCGCCTGATGCTGCGCGAGGACAACGCCGACATGCGCCTGACCGAAAAAGGCCGGGAACTGGGTCTGGTAGACGACGCCCGTTGGGATGCCTTCAACCGCAAGCGCGACACTGTTTCACGTGAAACAGCCCGGCTTCGGGCAATCTGGGTCAATCCCAACAACCTGCCGGTGGCTGAAGCCGAGCGGGTTCTGGGTAAATCCATCGAACGGGAGTACAACCTGCTGGACCTGCTGCGTCGCCCGGATGTGAACTATGCCGGACTGATGTCGCTGGAAGAGGGCAAGTACGCCAACCCCGAACTGGCAGCCGAAGCGGCAGCCAGCGACGACATGGCCAAAAGCGTGATCGAACAGATCGAGATCACGGCCAAGTACGCCGGGTATATCGACCTGCAAAAGACTGAAGTCGAGCGGGCATCACACTACGAAAACCTCAAGCTGCCCGCCGACCTGGATTACCTGCAGGTGTCGGCGCTGAGCTTTGAGGCGCGCCAGACTCTGGCCAAACACCGCCCCGAAACGTTAGGCTTGGCCTCCCGGATCTCCGGCATCACGCCTGCCACCATCTCCTTGCTGTTGGTGCACCTGAAGAAAAACCTCTGGAAAAACACGACGCCACTCCAGGCGGCCGGGGCTTCCACCGAAAAAGCCCAGGCCTGATGCGCGGCGGTGAACAGGATTTGCGCGCCGGCCTCAAGGCGCTGCAGCTGGATTTGACCGATGCGCAAGTCGGCCAGCTGCTGGATTACCAGGACCTGATCGGCAAATGGACCAAGGTTTACAACCTCACGGCCGTGCGTGATCCGGCGGAAATGCTGACCCACCATTTGCTGGACAGCCTGGCGGCGGTGCTTCCGCTGAAGCGGCATTTGCAGAAAGCCGGACTGGAGGAGGGCGCCAAGTTGCTGGACGTGGGTTCCGGTGCAGGCCTGCCGGGCGTCGTCGTCGCGATTTGCTGCCCCAACGTAGCGGTGACTTGCGTGGATACGGTGGCCAAAAAAGCCGCGTTTATCAAGCAAGCGGCGCTGGCTTTGAAGCTGCCCAACCTCTCCGGCCTGCACGCCCGGGTCGAAACCATCACCACCTCTTTTGATGTGATTTGCTCCCGGGCCTTTGCGTCCTTGGTCGATTTCACCAACTGGTCGACCGACGCGCTGGCACCGCAAGGTGTGTGGATGGCCATGAAGGGCAAGCACCCGGCCGACGAAATTGCCGCCCTGCCAGCCGGCGCTGAAGTGTTTCACGTGGAACAACTGCAGGTTCCGGGGCTGGATGCTGAGCGCTGCATTGTCTGGATGCAGGCGAAAGCCGCCGCCAGCCCGGCCTGAAAACCGGGGCCGAGCGCCTCGGCCCGTTGTTCGGGCACAAAAAGAACCCTTCGCGAATGCCAAATCGGCCTTGATCGGGCCAGTTTGGCATTTCTGCGGCACACCCCTGTCGTAAACTCACAGCCTCACTTCTCTCTACTTTCTGGAGAACCTCCATGTTGGGCTCATTCGTTGGCATCGCCGACTACGGCGCTTTTGTCGTCGCCATCATTGTGTTTTTGCTGATTCCCGGCCCGGGCAACCTGGCGCTGATCACCTCGACCAGCAAGGGCGGCATCGCGGGCGGCCTGGGTGCGACTTTCGGCGTGATTGCTGGCGACCAGGTTTTGCTCTGGGCGGCGGTCGCGGGGGTGTCGGCCATCATGGCGGCTTACCCGACGGCTTTTCATATCGTCCAGTGGGCGGGTGCGGTTTACCTGGCCTGGCTGGGCATCAAGATGCTGATGGCCAAGCCCGGCGACGCGCCCTTGCTCAATATCAAGCCGCGCCACTACTTTCAGCAGGCGATGATGATCACCTTGCTGAACCCCAAGGCCATCGTGTTCTATATGGCTTTCTTCCCGCTGTTTGTCGATCCGGCCCTGCACCAGGGCCTGAAGACTTTCGCCGTGATGGCGGCCACGATTGCGGCCCTGACTTTCTTGTATGGCCTGACCTCGGTCATGATCACCTATCACCTGGCGGAGCGCATACGCGCCAACCCGAAAATCACGGCGGTCCTCAACAAGCTGGCCGGCGTTTTCCTGATCGGCTTCGGCCTCAAGCTCGCGGTCTCCAAATAAGCCGCCATCGCATTTCGCATCCTCTCTCGAACAAAAACTAAAAGCACACATGGCCAAAATATTCTGCGTAGCCAACCAAAAGGGTGGGGTAGGGAAGACAACAACGACGGTGAACCTGGCCGCGGGCCTGGCCAAAGTCGGCCAGCGTGTGCTGATGATCGACCTGGATCCGCAGGGCAATGCCACCATGGGTTCGGGCGTCGACAAACGCAAGCTGGAAATGACGGTGTACGACGTGCTGCTGGAATCGGCTTCGGTGGTCGAGGCGCGCGTGCACAGTGAAAAGTGCGGCTACGACGTGTTGGGCGCGAATCGCGAACTGGCCGGCGCCGAGGTCGAACTGGTGGATGTCGAGCGCCGCGAAAAGCGCCTCAAGCTGGCGCTGGCCGAGGTCGACAGCCAGTACGACTTCGTGCTGATCGACTGCCCGCCGTCGCTCAGCATGCTGACGCTCAACGGCCTGTGTTGCGCACACGGCGTGATCGTGCCGATGCAGTGTGAATACTTTGCGCTCGAAGGCCTGACCGATCTCGTCAACACCATCAAGCAGGTGCACGCCAACCTCAACAAAGACCTGCAGATCATCGGCCTCTTGCGCGTAATGTTCGACCCACGCATCACATTGCAGCAGCAGGTGAGCGACCAGCTCAAGGAACACTTTTCCGACAAGGTGTTCAACACGGTGATCCCGCGCAACGTGCGCCTGGCCGAAGCACCCAGCTACGGCCTGCCCGGCGTGGTGTTTGACCCGGCCTCCAGGGGCGCGCAGGCTTTCGTCACGTTTGCCGAAGAAATGGTGGACCGCATCAAGGCAATGTGACCGCGCCAGGGTGCAGTTTTATATGCCAATAGTGCCTGTGGCCCAATGGGGGCTTGCGCCAGCAGCTATAAAAATCATAGCAAACAATCTTCTTTCGACATGAAACCCGACAACGTCCTCATTCTTCCCGGCTGGAAAAACAGCGGCCCCGGCCATTGGCAAACGCTGTGGGAGGAGGCCGACGGCTACACCCGCGTGGAGCAGCACAGCTGGATGCACCCGCTGCGCGGCGACTGGACGGCGCGCCTGGAAGAGGTGCTACTGTCCTGCGACGAACCAGCGGTGCTGGTGGCGCACAGCCTGGGCTGCATGCTGGTGGCGGCCTGGGCCAGCCACTCCAGGAACATTCACCGCGTCAAAGCCGCGCTGCTGGTGGCTCCACCCGACATTGACCGCGAGGACGTGCGCGAGCTGCTGCCCAGCTGGTCGCCAGCGCCGCTGAACAAACTGCCGTTTGAGAGCGCGCTGTTTGCCAGCAGTGACGATCCTTTCTGCGCGATCCAGCGGGCGCGGCAATTCGCGGCCGCGTGGGGCTCTACCTTTGTGGACGCCGGACCTTGCGGGCACCTGAATGCCGAGAGCGGCCTGGGCGGCTGGCCCGAAGCGTACCTGCGGCTGCTGCAGCTCAAGGAGCTGACTTCACCGGCCATTGAACCTTCACCCGGCATCACCCCTGGCCCATGACCTCATTTTTTTACCAACGCGCGCGCTACCTGCAACTCGCCCTGATAGTGCTGGCGATATGGGCGAGTGGTTCTCTGCATGCCGAGCCGGATGAAGAGCTGCTTGGAAAATCGCAAAATTATCCGCTGGGCAACGTGAACAACTGGCAGCTCAACCCTTACCGCGTTGGCTCCTGGTCAGCGCTCGACAAAGTGCCCGGGGTGCGGACCCGCGTGGTCGGGCACCCGGCCGAGGCCAGCCCCTTGCCGCGCGCAGCCAGCCCGGCGGCGGTCAGCTACCGCTACAAAAACACGAACTACACGCTGGCCGACTACCTGGACCGCCAGCGCGCCACCGGCCTGCTGATCCTGAAAAACGGCGAGATCATCGCCGAGCACTACCGCTACGGCCGCAAGGATGACGCGCGCTTTTTGTCCTTCTCCATGGCCAAGAGCGTGACCTCGCTGCTGGTCGGCAAGGCGCTCTCGCTGGGGCTGATCGCTTCGCTTGACGACCCCGCCGAGAAATACGCCAAAGACCTTGCCGGCAGCCCCTATGGCGCCACCACAATTCGCCAGCTGCTGCGCATGAGTTCGGGCCTGACGTTTACCGAACGCTATGACGGCAAGGACGATATTGCCCGGCTCGCCCGCGCTTCTGCCGGAACGCCGGGCGCCGGCATGCCGCTGGATGTGCTCAAGTCCATCACTGACCGGCATTCGCCGGCCGGTGAAAAATTCGTTTATGCCGGCTCCGAGACCGACGTGTTGGGCCGCGTGGTGGTGGCCGCCATCGGCAAGAACATGTCCGAGCTCACCACCGAGTGGCTGTGGAAGCCCATGGGCGCCGAACATGATGCCTTCTGGCGCATCTCCGCCGACGGGCAGGAGCAATCCTACGGCGCCTTCAACGCCACCCTGCGCGACTGGGCGCGGCTGGGCCAGTTGCTGGCCAATGACGGCCGTGCCATCGACAAGGCGACCGGCAAACCCGGCGCATTGCAGGTCTTGCCGCTGGACTACCTGCTGGACGCCACGGATCCGGCGCGCCAGCCGCCTGCGTTCAAGCCGCGCAAGGCCACGCCTTACTTTGGTTATGGCTACCAGTTCTGGCTCATGCCGCTGCGGGCACGCACTTTTGCCATGCAGGGCATCCACGGCCAGACGGTGTATGTGCAGCCGTCCACCGGCATTGTGATGGTGCTCACCTCGGTGTGGGAACAGGCCAGCGGCAAACAGGATGCACAACCTTATGAAGAGCGCGACGCCCTCTGGCGCGGCGTGCTGCAATCTCTGGGCGGGGACCTCACGCCCGGCTCGCAATGACGAATTGAAAGAAAGATAAAACCATGGTCACCAAAAAACCCAAAGGCCTGGGCCGCGGGCTCGAAGCACTGCTCGGCCCCAAGGTCAGCGAAAGCGCGACGGACGCGGAGAACGCCAGCAGCACAGCCAACAGCCCGGGCCTGCCGGCCTCGCTGCGCCTCAGTGACATGGTCGCCGGCCAGTACCAGCCGCGCACCCGCATGGACGAAGGCGCGCTCTACGAGCTGGCCGAGTCCATCAAGGTGCAGGGCATCATGCAGCCCATCCTGGTCCGCCGGCTGACCAGCGGCGCCAACGACGGCAAGTACGAAATCATCGCCGGCGAACGGCGCTTTCGTGCGGCCAGGCTGGCCGGGCTGGACGAGGTGCCGGTGCTGGTGCGCGACGTGCCCGACGAGTCGGCCGCCGCGATGTCGCTGATCGAAAACATCCAGCGCGAAGACCTCAACCCACTCGAAGAGGCCCACGGCCTGCAGCGCCTGGTCAAGGAATTCGGCCTCACGCACGAGCTCGCCGCGCAGGCCGTCGGCCGCTCGCGCAGCGCTGCTTCCAACCTGCTGCGGCTTTTGAATTTGGCTGATCCGGTGCAAACGATGCTGATGGCGGGCGACCTGGACATGGGCCATGCGCGGGCCTTGCTGGGCCTGGACCGTGCCGCGCAGATCACCGCGGCCAACCAGATCTCGGCCAAAAAAATGTCGGTGCGCGAGGCCGAAAGCCTGGTCAAAAAACTCAGCGCCGAGTTTTCGCTAAAGCCGCAAAAAGCCACCAAGGAAAAGTCCCGCGACACACGCCGTGTGGAAGAAGAACTCGCCGACCTGCTGATGGCCAATGTGGAAGTGCGCATCAAAAAGCAGGTCAAGCGCAACGGCCGGCGCGAAGACATGGGCGAGGTGGCCATCCAGTTCGCTTCGATGGACGAGCTCAACGGATTGATCGAGCGCTTGCGCGGCAACAAGTAGACTGTTTGGGTTATTTTTCGCCGGTGAATCGGTCGGTGATACTCAAGATGTGAACTAATTCACGACTTTTGTGACTCTTACACGGCTTTCTCCAGAAAGCGGGTGACGGCTGGCGCCCACATGCTTATTGTTACTACATGTAATTATTTGTGTGTTTGCGTATGAATTACCTGGCGAACCGTTCTTTCCGCAGCGCTCACCTGGCCCGGTTCGGCGTTACCACCGTCTCGGACATAACAGACTGGTTCAAGCCAGGCTGGCGAGAGGGGTTTGCCGGCCTTGGCGCCTGCGCCACCCTTGCGGTGGTGATGGCCCTGGCGCCTCAGGCCGCAAAGGCGCAGCAAACCATTGAGCGCGTCAAGCTCACGGACAACGACCTCAGCTGCCAGCAGATGTACGCCGAGGCGCAGCAGATGGACACCACCATGGCCCTGGCTGGCCCGGGCCTGCCGGTTCTCAGCGCAGCGCCCGCGGCCGCCATGCCCGGTGGCGCGCTCACGCTGGCGCAAATGCATGCGCCGACCGCCGCGCTGGCCACGCAGCAAGGGCTATCGGCCCAGTACCAGCAGCAAATCGCCAACAACATGGCAGCGGCCCAGCAAAACGGGCGCAATTCCGCCGCGCCATCGCCCGCGCAGCCCAGCGGCATCGCCGGTGCGCTGGGCGCAGGGATGCTGGGCTCCTTGCTGGCGGGCACCGGTGCCGCAGCTGCAGTATCCGCCACGGCGCCGGCTCAGGGGGCTGGTGGCGGCCTGGGGGTCCAGGCCAGGGCGCGCAAAGACCACCTGACTGGTTTGTTCCTGTCCAGGGGCTGCAAGCTCTCGGAAGTGCAGAAGTAGCCCCGAAATTTTTTACCCGCGTTTTCCCCCAACCTCCATCAACCTTACCCATTGCAGGACCGGTCATGAAACAACACTCCCTTGCCGCCGCACTGGCGCTTTTCCTGGTGGCTGCCGCCGCATCTGCGCAAACCATCGAGCGCGTAAAGATGACGGACAACGACCTCTCGTGTCAGCAGATCTATGGCGAGATCGGACAGATGGACAGCGTGGTCACGCGCGCCGCCCAGTACACCGCGGCACCGGCCGCTGTAGCCCCCGCAGATGCAGGGAGTCAGGTAGCAGGAGCGGTGGTGCAAACTGCACTGGCCTCCGCAGCGGCCAATGCAGCGGCGCAGAACGCCGGCGGCTTTGGCGGATTCGGCGGCGGCCTGGGCGGCATGTTTGGCGGCATCGTGCAGCAGCTGGCAGGCAATACGGCCCAACAGGCCGCCAATAACGGCGTCGCCCAGCAGCAGGCCGCAACCGCGCAGCAACAGGCCGTTGCATTGCAGGGCCAACAGGCACAGGGCCGCAAGGAACATCTCACCAGCATGTTCCTGGCCAAGGGCTGCAAGATGAGTGATATCCAGAAGTAATTGAGCCCCCACGGTCGCTCACTTCGTGTAGCTCCCGAGGCCTTGCAGGCCGCGGCTCGCGAGACGCTTCGCCTCTGTCGCCCGTCCAAGCCTGCGCAGGCAGGCTTGGAGCCGCGGGCTCCAGCCCCTCCGGGGCCGCCCGCCTGCGGCCCGGCAAAGCCGAAAATTGGCACACCCCTATCGGGCTCACTGCGTGTAGCCCTTTTCCTCTTGCAGGGGACGGTGCCTGCGGCCCGGCAAAGCCGGTTCCGCGGCTCATGCTGGCTCGAAGATTCAGGGCGTATTCAGTGGGGGTATTCACCAGTGGGGGCCGAGGGTCCGGCTTCGCCGGCCCAAGGCGCCGCCCCCTCGAGGGGGGAACGGGCTACACGAAGTGAGCCCGGACGGGGGTGGTTATAGATCGCACTGCAAACGCGCAGTAGAGCTCGCTTCACAGCGAGAAAATCTTGCCCGGGTTCATGATGTTCTTCGGGTCGAGCGCACGCTTGATGGTGCGCATCATGTCGACCGCGCCGTCACCGGCTTCGGTTACCAGGAAATCCATCTTGTGCAGGCCAACGCCATGCTCGCCCGTGCAGGTGCCTTCAAGCGCCAGCGCGCGGGTGACCAGCTTGTGGTTCAGTGCTTCGGCTACTTCGCGCTCCTTGGGAATCGTCGGGTCGATCAAATAGCCGAAGTGGAAATTGCCGTCGCCCACATGGCCGACGAGGAAATAAGGAATGCCGCTGGCATCGACTTCGGCCACCGACTCCAGCAGGCAATCGGCCAGGCGCGAAATCGGCACGCAGGTGTCGGTGGAAATCGCGCGGCAGCCGGGCCGCGACTGGATGGCCGCGAAGTAGGCGTTGTGACGGGCGGTCCAGAGGCGCGTGCGCTCTTCCGGCGTGCTGGCCCATTCAAACGCGTTGCCGCCGTGGCCGCTGGCGAGCTCCTGCACCAGCTCGGCCTGCTCTTTCACGCTGGCGGGTGAGCCGTGAAACTCCATCAGCAGCATGGGCTCTTCGCGCAGCGTGAGCTTGGAGTGTGCATTGACCATGCGCACCGTGTTGTGGTCGATCAGCTCGACGCGCGCAATCGGAACCCCCAGCTGGATGATCTCGATGGTGGTGCGCACGGCAGCTTCGATGCTCGGAAAGGAGCACACCGCAGCGGAGATGGCTTCAGGCAGGGGGTACAGCCTGACGGTGACTTCGGTGATCACGCCCAGCGTGCCTTCGCTGCCCACCATCAGGCGCGTGAGGTCGTAGCCCGCCGATGATTTCTTGGCGCGCGTGCCGGTGCGGATGACGCTGCCGTCTGCGGTGACGACTTCCAGTGCCAGCACGTTCTCGCGCATGGTGCCGTAGCGCACCGCATTCGTGCCGCTGGCGCGCGTGGCGCTCATGCCGCCCAGGGTCGCGTCGGCGCCTGGGTCGATGGGGAAGAAGAGGCCCGTGCTTTTGACCTCTTCATTGAGCTGCTTGCGCGTCACGCCCGCCTGCACGGTAACGGTCAGGTCTTCGGCATTGATGGACAGCACCTTGTTCATGCGGCTCACGTCGATGCTGATGCCGCCCTGCACGGCCAGCAGATGGCCTTCAAGCGACGTGCCCACACCAAAGGGGATCACGGGCACGTTGAACTGGGCGGCGAGCTTGACCGCATCTGCCACGTCCTGCGTGCTTTCGGCAAACACCACGGCCGAAGGCGGCGGTGCGGCAAAGGAGGATTCGTCGCGGCCATGCTGCTCGCGCACTACCAGGGCGGTTGAGCAGCGCTCGGCAAAGCGGGCTTTCAGCGCGTCAATCAGCGCGGCAGGAGTTTCGCGCTGGCAGATTTCGGGAAGCAGGTGCGTGGGCAGGGGGGCGTTCATGGTGTCTCCGGGTCGGTGGCACAGTTTACGACGTGCGCGCCGTTTGCGCCAACGAGGCCGGAGGCCCAGCCATGACCGCTGGAGCGCCCGCATGAAGCGGGGGAGACAAAGCAGGCCGCCCCCTCAAGGGGCCATCAGGGACTGTCAGGAGCCGGTGGCCGCCTTGGTGAGCTCGGCCAGCGAGATAAAGGTGTCGTGGTTGGTATCGATCTGCTCGAAACGCTGTGCCACGGCCGGCAGGTGCTCGGCTTCCTGGCGATCAAGCTTGCCGTCCTTGTTGGTATCCGCACGGCCGAAAGCCGCCTCGACGTCCTTGCTGGTGGTGCGGTTTTGCGGTACGGCGCCCGGCGTGCCGGAAGGCGCCATCTGGGAGGGCGGGCTGGTGGGGCTTGCAGGTGAGGGAGGAGCGGTTTGGGCCCGCACGGCGCCAGCAGCGCCCATAGCCAGTGCCGCCACCAAAAGCACGCTGCGCAACTCGAAGCCGGGAATAGAATGTTTTGGATGCTGTGTTGCTGTCGTGTGCATGGTCATGCGAAGAGTCTTTCAAAGAGTGGACAAGCAGCCATTGCAACCCAGCCTGCCCGTTGCGGCCAGCAGTTTTGCAGGGTGTTTCCTCACTCACATGATGGCGTACGACGACACATTTTCTTGCCCGGCGTAACGCTTGGGCTTCATGCACTTTCACCGCGCTTCACCGCGTCTCAGACCATGGCCAACAGACTCTCACAGATCGCAACGCGCACCGGCGATAACGGCACCACCGGCCTGGGCGATAACACGCGTGTGTCCAAGGACAGCCTGCGTGTGCATGCCATGGGCGATGTCGATGAATTGAACTCGCACATTGGTGTGTTGTTGTGCGAAGAGCTGCCCCCGGGCGTGCGCGACCTGCTGGTGGAGGTGCAGCACCAGCTCTTCAACCTGGGCGGCGAACTCTCCATTCCCGGCTTTGAACTGCTCAAGCCCGAAGCCGTGGCGCTGCTGGACGACGCACTGGGCGAACACAACGCGAAACTGCCGCGCCTGGCGGAATTTATCTTGCCGGCGGGCTCGCGTGCCGCGTCGCTTGCGCATGTGTGCCGCACGGTGGCGCGCCGTGCCGAACGATCGGTGGTCGCGCTGGGTGCGGTCGAACCGGTCAAGGAGTCGCCGCGCCACTACCTCAACCGCCTGAGCGATCTGCTCTTCGTTCTGTCGCGCGTGCTCAACCGCATGAATGGCGGTGACGACGTGTACTGGAAGAGCGAACGCATGGCACAGGCCGCCGGTACGAAATAACAACAACGGCCAGCGCGGTGTTCCCGCGTGAACTGCAGCCATGCCGGCCAGCCGTTGTCTGTAAACAGGTCCCGTTCGGGTGCGGTTGGAGTCGGCGGTTTTGCTATCAATAAGATAGCTAATTGCGCGCGATCATCAAGCGTTGCAGCACTAAAACACCTCGATCTCAAGTTGCCGTCGGGTTCTGGCCAAAAAAATGGCGCTTCTAGACCCGCGTCAGCATGTGCGCCGGTAGCCAGCCGGAGAAGGCGGGCAGCAGCGCATTGATGCGCCGCGCTGCCTCTTCCTGATAGAACTGGCGGGCTATCAGCTGGAATATCTCTCCCCGCAGCTGCCAAAGGTGCTGTGCGGTGTGCGCCTCGTCGATACGCCAGCGCATGCGTTCGCACATGGGCCCCTCGCACCGTTGCAGCGCATCGTGGAGCTGATGGCGCAGCTGGTCCAGGTCCAGCGTCGATGGCTCCAGCGCACTTTCATGCGGCCGGCTGTGCAGCGACTTCATCCATGCCATGGCAGTCTTCTCATGTGGAGGGCCTCGATGCAGCTGGACGTCAGCGCATGTCAACGCACGAAGCGGCCCTCGAGGCTCACGATGGAGAGGTCCGCGAAGTCCAGCCCCGTGTGGTCGTCGGGGCTGAAGCTCACCTCCAGCCCGCCCAGGTCGAAGCGTTTCATGCCTTCCAGGGCCGCCTGCAGCGTCTCCCGCGTCGGGTTCTTGCCCGCGCGCCGCAGGCCCTCCACCAGCACCTTGGCAGCGGCATAGCCTTCCAGCATGGCCGGCGACAGCGCTATCCCCTTGGCTTTGGCCAGGTCGTTGGCTTCCTGCACCATCGTGTAGGCATAGGAGCGCTCCGCCGGGTAGACCTGCGTGACGATGACGCCGCGTGAATACTCCCCCAGCGCCTTGATGAAGCCCGCCGATGCGTTGTTGGACAAGGTGACCACGCGCACGGACGACTTGGCGGCGCGCAGGGCCCGCACCCCATCCGCCACGGCGTTGCTCGAGCCGATCCAGAGCACGGCTTGCGCATCGCTTGCCAGAATGGGTGGAACAAGCTGGTTGTAGTCGGGCTTGCTGCGGTCCGCTTTCAGGATATTGGTGGGCTTCAGCTTCGCCTGCGTAAAGCCCTTGTTGGCTCCCTCCAGCCCGTCACGGCCGAAGGAGTCGTCCGCATGCACCACAGCGATACGCTGGATGCCCAGCGTGTGCAGGTGCTCGATGGCCTTCTCGGCCTCGCGCTGGTAGGTTGCGCGCACATTGAAGACATAGCGGTTGACCGGCTGGTGCAGGATCATCGCGCCCGTGGAGGGGCCGACCAGCGGCATATGGTTGGCTAACAGTACGGGCAACACGGCTTCGGTGGGGGGCGTGCCGCGCGTCAGGAACAAGGCGACGGCGCCGCGCTCGGCCAGCTTTTGCGCGTTCTCGCCGGCGAGCTTGGGGTCGAACTTGTCGTCCAGTGACACCAGCTCCAGTTGCCGGCCTGCGATCCCGCCCCGGGCGTTCACCGCATCCAGCCACAGGCGCGCACCTTCGGTGTTTTCCTTGACGCCCGCGGCCACGGGACCCGTGAAACCGGCTGTCTGGCCGATCAAAATCTGTGCGTGTCCTGCGCCGCACAGGACGGCTGCCAGCAGCGCTGTGGCCCATCGACTTACATTACTTGTGTCCATTTGTTAGCTTTCAACCTAGTTGTGGCGAACAATACGGACGGGGCAACATAAGATCAAATACGATTCAGAGCACGCCTTAAGATAAAAAAAATATGGAGTTGGCGTTGACCGACAAGACCCGGATGTGGCTTGTAGCGCGGCTTTCCGGGCGAAAACCCGGTGAAAAGCCTGAAAAGCGTCGCTGACCACGACCGCGATAGTGCACCAGGTTCAGGCCCACTGCATGACTAATATCTGGCGCAGAGAAATTGTTGCTATTCGTAACGAAGCCGTTACAGCCATCAATGGCAATGCGCCATCACCCCGGCCGCAGCATCGCCATCGTGATGCGCGAGACACAGGTCAGTTCGCCCGCGTCATTGGTGAGCTCGATCTGCCACACCTGCGTACTGCGTCCAATGTGCACGGGCCGCGTGGTACCGGTGACCCAGCCGCTGGTGACGCCCTTGAGGTGATTGGCATTGATGTCCAGCCCGACAGCGCGGTGCCCTTCGGGTGCCGCAAAGGCCGCGCCGCAAGAGCCCAGGGTCTCCGCCAGCACCACCGATACGCCGCCATGCAGCAAGCCATAGGGTTGTACCGTGCGGCGGTCCACCGGCACGCGGGCGCGGATGAAGTCGTCACCCACCTCCAGGAATTCGATGCCCAGATGGGTGACCGCACTGTCGGCGTTGTGGTGCGTGAGCAGTTCGACGGAGATGGGCTGTTTCCAGATGCGCATGAAGGTTCTCACAGGGCTGATACCCCTCACTATAAGGTTGCGGCCTACAGCGCTTGGGCACCTTGTCGCGTAGGCTGCAGCGGCGGCCGGGCTTAAGCTGGCCGTATGAGACACACGGACCACACGCACACGGACTGCACGGACTACATGAACCTGGATTACCGGAACCGGGGCTGCCCGGCTCCATCGGTCCGATGACACGTTCGAACAAATGGCTGGCAGGGCTGCTGGGTGTCGCACTGGCCCTCGGCTTGCTGTGGTTTGCCGCACTTCGGCTGTTGCCGAGTGACGAGGAACTCGCGCAGCGCGCCGCCACCGAGCTGGAGGCGCAATTGGGCGTCAAGGTCCGTGTCGGTGCATTGCACTGGCGTTTGCTGCCTTCGCCGGCGGTGGTGATTGAAGAGGCCCGCACGGAACAGCCCCAGCCGATCCTTATTAAAAAACTCACCGTCTACCCGGACCTCTTCGCCCTGTGGCAACGCCGCGTGAAAATTGACCGTGCCGACCTGGAAGGCGCCGTGGTGCCCCAGCTGTCGCTGCGCGGGCTGGGGAAACAGCGAGAAAAAAAAGACGAGATGGCCGGCGATGAACTGCCGCTGGCGCGTTTTGTGTTTCGCGACGTGACCTGGATCTCGCGGCGCGGCATCTCTGTAGTGTATGACGGCGAGGTTGATTTCGACCCCGCGTGGCGCCCGCGCAAGGCCGTGCTGAGGCGTCCCAATGTCGAGCCCACCACCCAGCTGAGCCTGGCACGTCAGGGCCAGGAAGACCGCTGGGACACACGCATCCGCGTGGGCGGCGGCACGGCCGATGGGGAAGTCCGGCTCGAGTTTCGTGCCAACGGGCGCATGCATCTCGAAGGCACCCTGCAGCCCCGCGATATCGAAGTTGAAAGCGCGTTGGCTGCTTTCAATCGCCGGTCTGTCGTTGCAGGCAAAGCGTCGGGTGAAACCACGCTCTCGGCCAATGGCGACACGGTGGCCGAGCTGGCGCAGTCGTTGCACACCAAAACCCCCTTTACGGTGGGCAAGTCCACGCTGCTGCGCTTTGACCTGGAAAAGGCCGTGCGCACGGCCGGCAAGGAACACGCCGGCCAGACACCGCTGGACACCATCACGGGCCAGCTCGACACGCAGAACACGCCCGAGGGCATGGTGGTGACCTACACCGGCGTGAAGGCCAGTTCGGGCGTGCTCACAGCATCGGGTGAGGCCAAAATCGCCAACCGGCAGATTGCGGGCGAGTTTGCCGTTGACCTGGTGGACGGCATTGTGGGCATCCCGCTGACAGTCAGCGGCCCGCTCGACAACGTCAAATTTTCCGTGTCGGGCGGTGCCATTGCGGGCGCTGTGGTGGGCACCGCGGTACTGCCGGGTGTTGGCACGGCCATTGGGGCCCGCATCGGCTCCACGCTGGGCAAGATTTTCAGCCCGGGCCCGGCGCAGCCTGCCAGTGCGGCGCGCAGCGGCAAGGCGCCTGCCGCACCGTCCAAATCGCGCTGAGGGCCCGATCCATCAACGGCGCCCAGTGGGTCTGGTTGCCGTCAATACCCCCATCCGATGCTGAGCTTCTGGCCCTCTGAATTTGCCACAGGTGGTTAAAATCCCGCTGAAGCAGCGCAAGCCAACACCATCATTTTTGCGGATACCCCACGTTTCAACGACCCGCATCAACCGACCATAAGGCCATCGATATGCCACAGCAGCAGTCTGCCGCTTCCAACACCGCATCGACTCCCCTGGAGCGCGCGCTTGGGCAAAACGAGGCCGTCAAGGACACCGTGGAGCAATCGGCCGCCGAGCTGATGGTGATCAACACGGTGCTCAAACAGGAACTCCCGCCGCACGTGCAGGCCGGCGAAGTGGCCCAGGCCCTGCAGAAAACCGACGCCCTCGAAACCCGCATCCAGGAATCCGCGGAAGACCTCGCGCAGGTCAATGAAACCCTGGAACAGGAAATCGGCGAGCGTGCCGACCTGGAACGCGAACTCGCCAGAACCAAAGCAGCCCTTGCCAGGGCTACCGGCCAACCCCAGGCCAAGTAAGTAACCCCCGGCGAAACCGGCTTAGCCGGCGACAAGCCGGGCCATGCCCCGGCCATTTCACAGTTGCCTGCGTGCTGTCATCAATTGGTAAGGGTTTACCCCTAGAATCATTTAACCTTAAATGATTTGCTCTGCCATTTTGGCGCGCTGCTGTGCGCCGGTTGGCGGGCGGTTTTACCCCGCAAGGTCACTCGGCCTTGTCTTTTGGCCTTCACGGCTACCCCACCTTTTGGAGATTTGCGATGCTTCGCCGCCGCTTCCTTTCGTTTGCCCCTCAAATGGCTGCCCTTGCCGCCGCTCCCGCTTTCATTCGCAATGCCTATGCCCAGGAGGGTCTGACGGCCAAGGCCATCACCATCGGCAGCACCGGTGCGACCAGCGGTCCGCTGGCCAGTGTGGGCGCCGAGCTCAAGCTGGGCGTGGACGCAGCCATGGGCCAGATCAACGCCAAGGGTGGCGTGAACGGCCGTATGCTGCAGTTCCAGATGCTGGACGATGCCTATGTGCCGCAGCGCAGCGCCGACAACGTCAGGAAGATGATCGGCGACGGCAGCATTTTTGCGCTGATGTCCTGCGTCGGCACGCCCAACAACGCCGCCATCGTGCCGGTGATTGAAGAGTCCAACCTGCCTTACGTCGGGCCGCGTTCGGGTGCGTCCTCGCTGCGCAAGCCCGGCATGCGCAACGTGTTCCATGTGCGCGCCAGCTTCACCGACGAAACCCAGCGCCTGGTGCAAAGAATCGTGAGCATGGGCATCAAGGACCTGGCCGTCGTCTACCTGGACAACGACTACGGCAAGGAGGTGGTGCTCGATGTCAACCGCGCGCTGCAGGTGCAGGGCGCCAAGGTCGCCGCGCCGGTGGCGCTGGCCGTCGACGGCAAGAACCTCAACGAGGTCGTGAACCAGGTCGTCGCGGGCAAACCCGGCGCCGTGCTGCTTGGCACCGCCGGTTCGGCATCCGTCGGCCTCATTACCGCGCTGAAGAAAGCGTCACCGATGCTGCCTGTCGCAGGCCTGAGCGTGACGTTGTCGGGCGACGGCATCAAGGCCCTGGGCGCGGCCGGTTCCGGCCTGGCGCTGACCATGGTGTTCCCTGACCCATACCGCGCCAAGCTGCAGGTGGTGCGTGACTACCAGGCCGCCATGCGCGCCATCGGCCAGCAGGAGTTCTCGCTCGGCAGCCTGGAGAGTTATATCAACACCCACGTGATGGCCGAGGGCCTGGAGCGCGCCGGCCGCGATGTGACGCGCGGCAAACTGCGCACCGCGCTGGCCGGCCTGCAGAAGTTCGACCTCGGCGGTTTCAGTGTCGACTATGCCGCGCCGCCGTTCGCGGGTTCGAAATTTGTCGAACTGGGCGTGCTCGGCGCAGGTGGACGTTTCCTGGGCTGATGGACCATTGATCCTGGCTGGCAGCGCCTGTTGCCGCCAGCCAGAAAAAACCCCCGGTTGTTGGGTCAGCGGGGGCTTTTGGCATTAAAAAGAAGCTAAAGCCCAATCAGGGCATGCGCAAGCAGCTATCAAATAGATAGCGATTCGTTGATCAGGGTTTGCGGCTCAGCAAGGCGTACAGCAGGATCGCACCAAAGGTCGCGGTGCCGATGCCGCCCAGTGCGAACTGGCCGAACTTCAGCGTGAAGTCACCGGTGCCGAGCACCAGCGTGATGGCGGCAACAATCAAATTGCGGTTGTCTGAAAAGTCCACCTTGTTGTCCACCCAGATCTTGGCGCCGGCCACGGCAATGAGGCCGAACACCACGATGCTCACGCCGCCCATCACCGGCAGCGGAATCGCCTGGATCAGCGCGCCGAACTTGGGGCTGAAGCCCAGCACCACGGCGATCAGCGCCGCCACCACGAAGACGGCGGTGGAATAGATCTTGGTCGCCGCCATCACGCCGATGTTTTCGGCATAGGTCGTTACGCCTGTGCCACCCGCGCTACCCGATACGATGGTCGCCACGCCGTCGCCGATGAAGGCGCGGCCCATGTAGACGTCCAGGTTCTTGCCGGTCATGGCCGTCACCGCCTTGATGTGGCCGAGGTTTTCCGCCACCAGAATGATGGCGACGGGCGCAATCAGCAGCATGGCATTGGCGCTGAACACCGGTGCCGTGAAGCCCGGCAGGCCGACCCAGGCGGCATTGGCGATGCCCGACAGGTCCATCGGCTTGCCAAGGCCCAGTCCGTTGGTCAGCACCGCATAAATCACGCTCGCCACGATCAGGCCGACCAGGATCAGCAGCCGCTGCACCATGCCGCGCGTCATCACGGCTACCAGGGCCACGCTCACAAACGTCACCACCTGCATCCATGAATCGAAATTGCCGGCAGCCATGTTCTTGATGGGAATGCTGGCCAGGTTCAGGCCGATCACCGCCACCACGGCGCCGGTGACCACGGGCGGCATGAAACGTTCTATCCAGCCGGTGCCGATGGACTGCACGATGAAGCCGATCAGCGTGTACACCACGCCGCAGGCGATGATGCCGCCCAGCGCCACGCCCAGGTTGGCATTCGGCCCTTTGCCGGCATAGGCCGTGGCCGCAATCACCACACCGATGAAGGCAAAACTCGAACCGAGGTAGCTGGGCACCTTGCCGCCGGTGATGACGAAGAAGATCAGTGTGCCGATGCCGCTCATCAGGATGGCGATGTTGGGGTCAAACCCCATGAGGATGGGTGCCAGCACCGTGGCGCCGAACATCGCGATCACGTGCTGCACGCCCATCACCGCGGTCTGTGGCCACGGCAGGCGCTCGTCGGGCCCGATGACGCCGCCTTGCTGCAGTACCGCGCTGCTTTTTTCTGTCCAGTCCAGCATTCCCATCATGTCTCCTCTTTATAAAAGTGAGGCAATGCTAGGGGGAATGCGCGCGCCGCACAAGGGCGGGCACGCTGGAGAGGTACCTGGCTCAGGCCAGGAAAGCGGCAACCTGGCGCAGCACCTCATCGTCCTTGAGGATTTTGCGGTGGCCCAGGCCTTCGGTGGCCACCAGGCGCGCGCCGGCAATCGCCTCGCTGTAAGCCACGCCGTCGGCAAAGCGGTTGATGCTGTCCTGCCGGTCATGCACCACCAGCGTGGGCAGGGCGATGCGCGGGCCGACCATCGCCGGCTCGAACTGCGGCATCAAAATGCCTTCGCGCGCCTCGATGCGCCGCTGCATGGCCGCGCGCGTGGATTCGCGCAGGCCGAATACGTGGGCGAACAGCCGCGTGTATTCCAGCGGCGAGGCAGGTGGTGCGAGCAGCACCAGCCGGCCGGCCGCCAGCCCGCGGCTGGCTGCATAAGCGCCGGCGTTCGCCGACAGCGAATGCGCCACCACCGCGCGCAGCGTATGGCCCTGCTGCTGCAGCCGTGCGGTCACGTACTCGAGCACACGCGCGAACTGAGGCAGGTTTGTGACCGAGCCGCTGCTGCGCCCGTGCGCCGGCATTTCAAGAATGACCGGCCGCAGGCCTTGCGCACCCAAGACCTCCGCCAGCGCCAGCATCTGCCCGGCGTGTCCGCCCCAGCCGTGCACCAATAGCACCACCGGGCCGGCAGGTGCGACGGGGCGGCTGTACATCGTCACGCTGGCATCTTCAAAAGGCCATTGCTCAATGTGCCAGTCGGGGCTCCACTTTCTGCGACGGCTCACCCACTTGGGCGGTAGCGGTGTGCCGAACAAGCGGTAAGCCGCCCGCACAGCCAGCGCGGGCCAGAGCTGCTGCGAAGCGCCCAGCCCCCAGCGGAAAATGCGTGTCAGGGGGCTGGCGTTGTAAAAGGCTGCGGTGGCCTGGAGCGATGTGCGTGTCATGGTCTGCTGTCTCCGCGGTTTTCAGTACCAGACCCAGTCTTCATTGCTGCGCGGCAGTGTGCGCAGCGAAGCCTGCACCGCCATCACGGCGCGAACGCCAAAATAAATGCCAAAGCCAATGATCAGGATCAACATGATTTCCTCATTTCTCCGCACGATCGTGCGAAATTAAAACTTGCCAACACATCGAAAATGGCATGGCTGCCCTTTCCGCCCCGTTTGTCTCTTATTTTTTGGTGACTGCCTCGGTCTGGTAGCTCTTGATCAGGCGCTCCCAGGCTGCCTGGGCCCGTTCAGCCGCGCGTGCATCGCGTAGAAAACGGGCATCGTGAAACATCCCCATGGCAATGCTGCTGATTTCCATGACCAGCTGCTCCGCATCGGTGTCGGTCTTCAGTTGACCGGCCTCCATGGCCTGCAGTACGGTGCGCCGCAACGAGGCGCGCCAGCGGGTGACCTCGCCGAGCAGCAGGTCGCGCAACTCGCCTTCGCGGTCGTCCAGCTCAAAGGCGCCCGCAGTGTAAATACAGCCCGACTTGGCCTCGACATCGCGCGTGCGCACAATCCAGCGCTGCACAATCGTCTCCAGCCGCGGCAAACCCTTGGGCTGCTGCATGGCGGGCACAAACACATCGGCAATAAAGCGCCGGCCGAACTCTTCAATCACGGCTTTCTGCAAAGCCTCGCGTGAGCCGATGCGCGAAAACACGCCGCTCTTGGAGATGCCGATGCGGTCTGCCACAGCCTGCAAGGTGATGGCCTCCAGACCTTCCGCCGCAGCCAGGTCGATGCCTGCGCCGATGATGGCGGCGCGGGTCATTTCGCTTTTCTGGGTTTTGGCGTCCATGCAGCGAATATTAGCACGATTGTGCGAAAGTGCAACTCCCTCATCGTGTCACGGTTTTCGGGCCTTCCGCGCGCGCTAGCAGGCGGCGATGCAATCCATCTCAATGTCAAAGTGCCCTGGCCATGCCGGCACGCAGATGAAAATCCGGGCCGGTGGATCCTGGGGGAAGTAGCGGGCGTAAATGGCATTGACCGTTGCAAACTTCTCGACCGAGGTGCAATAGACGTTGCATTTGAGCACCTGGCCCAGCGATGAACCTGCTGTTTCCAGGCAGAGCTTCATTTGCTCCAACACCAGTTCGGTCTGGCGTTCCACAGATGCGTGGACAACTTCACCCGTGGCGGGGTCGAACGGCGGCAAGCCGGCCACATAGACCGTATCGCCATGACGCGTGACGACAGAGGTGGGCGCCTTCCATCGCTGCAGCCAGGTGGAAAGGGGTTCGACGCGAATAATCTCTTTGGCCATGCGTTGCTCCTGGGCGGGTGTACGGGGTGATGCGGGTACATCCACATATATACGCGGCTACGGCACTTCGTTGCTTCGTGCGGGAACGAAGCATTCACACGTGCAGCTAACGACGGCGCCTGGCCGCTGGAGCGGGGCCTTTAGGCATCAGCCCCACCGCCGCCCGGGCCAGGGCATCGGCTTCCTGGTTGCGGTGGCGTGGTATCCACACCAGCCGCGCCGACTCGAAAGACCGCAGCACGGCGCGCACCTCGTCGAACAGCGGAACCAGGCGCAGGAAGGGTTCAGTGGCGGTTCCCGCCAGCTGCTGCACCACCACGCTGTTGTCGCAGTGGATCAACAATTGGGTAGCACCCTGCCGCCTGGCGTATTGCATGGCCGCCATCAGCGCGCGCAGCTCCGCTTCGTTGTTGCAGCCCCGGCCTTCCGCGGTAATAGACAGCGGATGCCGGGTCCCGTCAGGCGCCATGACAAGCGCGCCCAGACCCATGCGGCCGGGGTTCGGCACGGCGCTGCCGTCGCAGTAGATGACCCAGGGCTCGCTGTTCAATGAATACTTTCAGGCGGACAGATGCGCGGCACAGGCGGCCCCATGGGAGACGGCCCGATTAAGCAGAGCCAATCAATATAAGTCATGCCGGGGATACCACCCGGTCGCATTCGCCGCTCTTGGTTTATGGTTGCGTTCATGTTCCAGATACGCAAGTACCAAAACTGGCTGCAGGCTACGCGCGGCCTGTCATTCGACAACTATGACGCGCTGTGGCGCTGGTCGGTCACCGACCTCGACGCCTTCTGGCAAAGCATCTGGGACTACTTCGAACTGCAGTCGCCCACTGCGCACACGGCCGTGCTGGGCCGGCGCAGCATGCCGGGAGCCGAGTGGTTTCCCGGTGCGCAGGGCAACTACGCGCAGCAGGTGTTCCGCCACACGGCCGCGGCCGACGCGGCGGGCGTGCCTGCCATCGTCAGCCACGGTGAAGGCAGCCTGGCGAACGGCGAAGCAGCGCGCGAACTGGGCTGGGCCGAGATGCGCCGGCAGTCGGCGTCGCTGGCCCTGCACCTGAAGGCGCAGGGCGTACAGCCCGGCGACCGCGTGGCCGCCTATCTGCCCAACACGCCCGAGACCATGGTCGCCTTCCTCGCGACGGTCAGCATAGGCGCCGTGTGGAGTGTGTGCGCGCCCGACATGGGCACGCCCGCTGTGCTGGACCGTTTTCGCCAGATTGAGCCCAAGGTGCTGATCGCCTGCAACGGCGTGCACTACGGCGGCAAGGACATCGACCGCCGCAGCGTGGTGGCCGAGCTGGCCGCCGCGCTGCCAAGCGCCACGCACGTGATCCTTCACGAGGTGCTGCCCGGCAATTCAAATGCTATTGATTTGATAGCTGATTGCGCACACCTGCAAAGCGCCACAGCCCGAAACGATGCACAAACAGCGGCCTTCGAGCCACTCTGGCTGCCGTTTGACCATCCATTGTGGATCGTCTATTCCAGCGGCACCACCGGCCTGCCCAAACCCATCGTCCACGGCCATGGTGGCGTGGCCTTGGTGGGGCTGGCGCTGCTGCGCCTGCACAACGACCTGGCACCCAGTTATGCCGACCCGGCCAATCCGGAACGCTTTCACTGGTACAGCTCCACCGGCTGGATCATGTGGAACGTGCAGGCCGCCAGCCTGCTCAACGGTACCACCTGCTGCATCTACGACGGCAACCCGGCGGGCACGAACAAGGACAAGCCCGACTGGACCACACTGTGGCGCTTTGTCGCCAACACGCGTGCTACTTTCTTTGGTGCGGGTGCGGCCTTCTTTGCCAACTGCATGAAGGCGGGGATTGACATTGCGCAGTGTGGTGACCTGGGCCGGCTTCGTACGCTGGGCACAACTGGATCACCGCTCAGCGAAGACACGCAGCGATGGGGTACCGCGCAGTTCGCAAAGCTACGTGATCGGGAAAACCGGACACGCCTGGCCGCCGGGCCGCCCCAAGGCCAGGCAGCCCCAATTTCAGGGGAAAGGGGCAGCGTAACGCCGGAGGTACACGAAGTGAAAAGCGTGGGGGCACCAATCTGGTGGTGCAATATCTCCGGCGGGACTGATTTCGCCGGTGCGTTTATAGGCGGCAACCGCGAACTGCCCGTGGTTCCCGGCGAAATGCAATGCCGCATCCTCGGCTGCGCGGTCGAGGCCTGGAACGACAAGGGCGAGTCCGTTGTCGATGAAGTCGGTGAGCTGGTCTGCACGCAGCCGCTGCCGTCCATGCCGCTGTACTTCGTTGGCGACAAGGACAACCAACGCTACCTCGCGAGCTACTTCGACACCTACCCCGGCGTGTGGCGGCATGGCGACTGGCTCAAGGTTACGCCCTCGGGCAGCTGCATCATCTATGGCCGCAGCGATGCCACTATCAACCGCCACGGCCTGCGCATGGGCACCAGCGAGCTCTACAGCGCGATTGAGGCGCTGCCCGAAGTGCTGGACTCCATGGTGGTCGACCTCGAATACCTGAGTCGCGAAAGCTATATGCCGCTCTTTGTGGTGCTGCGGCCTGGCCATGTGCTTGACGAAGCGATGAAGGTGCGCCTGAACCAGGCCGTCAAGACGGCGTTGTCGCCGCGCTTTGTGCCCAATGAGATTTTTGTCGTGCCTGAAATCCCACGCACGCTATCCGGCAAGAAGCAGGAGCTGCCGATCAAGAAACTGCTGCTGGGCCAGCCGTTGGAGAAAGTCGTCAACAAAGACGCCATGGCCAACCCGGGCAGCCTGGACTGGTATGTGGCCTTCGCGCAAAGCCGGCGGGTGGAGACAGACCGCCCCGCGTGACGTCATGATGCCGGCCGCAAGCCGGTCAGGTCTGTTCGCGCAACCACCGCGCCAGGTCCGTCACGACCCGCAGGCCGATGGGCGACACCGCCGTGAAATGTATACAGGCATGAATGGCACTGGGGTAGTGGCGGTGCGTCACCTCTACCCCGGCAGAGTCCATGCGCCGGGCGAGGGCGTGGCCCTCGTCGCGCAGCGGGTCGTGGCCCATGGTGGCGACCCATGTGGCGGGAAGGTTCGCCAGGCCCCCTGAGTCCAGCAAAGCAAAGTCAGGATGCTTGTCCGCATCGGTCTGCTTGCCGAGATAGCTGGCCATAAACCACTGCATCACGCCCATGCTGAGAAATTTGCCTTCGTTCTCCGGGTAGGAGGCGCTGGGCTGGCTGGGGTGCTGTGCCACCGGATAGATCAGGCCGAGCGCGCGAACGGCTTTTGCGTTCACGCGCCGTGATGCCACCAGTGCCAGCTGCGCGCCGGCGCTGTCGCCGGCCACCGCGATACGGTTTGCGTCGCCGCCCAACGCAGAGGCATTTGCGAGTACCCAGCGCAAGGCGGCCTCGACGTCGTCCGGTGCGGCGGGGAAGGGGTGCTCCGGCGCCAGCCGGTAGTCCACCGCCACGACCAGCATGCCGCTGTGGTGGCACAGCGTGCGGCAAACCTTGTCGTGGGTCTCCAGATCGCCGATCACAAAACCACCGCCATGCGCATACAGCAGCACGGGCCAGGGGCCTGCAGCTTCGGGCCGGTATACACGAAGGCGCAGCGGACCGCTGGGGCCGGGGAAGCTGGTGTCGTTCACTTCCCCGATGGCTGGGGCCGGCAAGCCCAAGGTGCCGGCCAGCTCGCGGTAAACCTGCCGCGCGATGGCGGGGGGCAGGCTTTCCAGGGGCGGGTTGCCCTGCGCGGCCGCCTGCGCCAGAAAGCCGGCCAAGGCGGGGTCCAGCGGAGCCGTCTCGAGCACGGTGGGGATGGTAGATATGGTCATTGCAGTCCTTGGCAGTTCACAGTTGCAGTACAAGGGTCAGCGCGGAACCGGCTTTGCCGGGCCGCAGGCGCCTAGGGGGTGTCACCGAATTAGTTTTCCATCGCGCGCCCGCATGCCGATCTCGACATGGTCCGAAGCGTGGTGCCGCTCCCGACCGAACGAGAGCCTGAAGCCGCCCAGGTCCAGTGCTCCAAGGCTTTCAATCGCCTCGCCGAGGCGCTGGCTGTCGGTGCGCGGGCCGGCACGGCGCAAGGCTTCCGTGCAGACACGCAGGTTCAGGTAGGACTCCAGGCCTTCGAAGGTCATAGCCTCGGGGCCGATGAAATCGTCTGCATCGCGCTCGAGCTCACGCACGATGGGCAGGCGGGCCACCTCGGGATTCGGCACCACGCTGGTGTAGCCCACCAGCCGGTTGCGAAACAGCCGTGTCAGCTGCGTCAGCCCCGCCGTCGACAAAGTGGCGATGGTGGACGGCACACTGTCATAGGCTGCGGCCGGAAGCCGCCCCAGCGCATCCAGCACCTCGTTGCCCAGGTTGAGTACCAGGGCCTGCGGCGCGGCCTTGGCCACGTCGCGGAATGCCGCTTCGATGGACGACAGCCGCGCGTCGGCGGTGATGCGTGTGACCTGCCGGCCGTCGCGTTGCAAGGCTGCCACCAGCGCCTCGGTGCGCGCCGGTTCGGAACCGTCGGCCAGCACCGCCACCCGGGTGACGCCGATGGATGCCAGCTGGCGCGCCAGTGCATCGGCCTCTCGCGCATCATCCGGCCGCAGGCTGAAAACATGGCGGACATCGGGAGAACGCAAAGCCGACGCGCCCGACATCGGGCCGACCAGCGGCACGCGAAGTTCACGCGTGGCCTGGGCGGCCTCAAGGCAGGCCCGTTCACCGAGGCAATTGGCGATGAGCACTGCCTTGTGCTGGCCCACCAGGATGCGCAGGTTGGCCGCCACGCGCCGTGGGTCGCCGCCGTCATCCAGCGTCACCAGCTCGATGCGGCGCCCGGCGATTCCGCCTGACACGTTGACGCGCTCCACATGCGCGCGGGCGCCGGCCAGCACACGGTTGGCGACCGGAAAGCCCGCGCCGGTGAGCGGCAGAGACTGGCCGACGACCAGGGCGTCGGGCGCGGCATGGCTTGCCGCGGCCGCGCCCAGCAGCATCGCCGTGGCAAGAAGCCTGCGCGTGCGGCGGGTCAGTGTGTCGCCACGCCGGCTCATACCGGCACTCGTACATTGACCGGCGTGGGCAGGGCCACTGCCGGCCGCAGCAGGAAGTAGCCAAGCGCGGGCAGCAGGACCAGCGCCCCCACCATGTTCCAGACAAACATGAAGGCCAGCAAAATGCCCATGTCGGCCTGGAACTTGATCGGTGAAAAAGCCCAGGTGCCGATGGCCAGCGCCAGCGTGATGCCGGTGAGCAGAACCACGCGGCCGGTGAACTGCAGCGCATGGTGGTAGGCCTCGGACAGGCTGGCACCTTCGCGCATGCGGGCCAGCGTGATGCTGAGCACATAGAGGGCATAGTCCACGCCGATGCCCACGCCAAGCGCAATCACCGGCAGCGTGGCGACCTTGACCCCCATGCCCAGGCCCACCATCAGAGCCTCGCACAGGATCGAGGTCAACACCAGCGGCAGCACCGCCACCACCACTGCGCGCCAGGAGCGGAAGGTGATCCAGCACAAAATCACCACCGCTGCATACACCCACAGCAGCATCTCGCGCATGGCCTTGCCCACCACGATATTGGTCGCCGCATCAATGCCGGCGCTGCCCGCGGCCAGCTTGAAGGTGACGTCCTGCGTGTTGTTGACCGCAGCGAAGCGGTCCACATCTGCCACCACGCGTGCCAGGGTTTCGGCTTTGTGGTCCTTCAGGTAGACGTACAGCGCGAGGAAAGAGCAGCTCTGGTTGAAAAGCTCGCGGGGTGCGCGCGTCTGCACGCCGCCCAAAGCGCCTTCGTTGGGGAGCAGCTCAAACCACTTGAAGTTGCCTTCGTTGTAGCCCACCATGGCCAGCTTGGACAGCGCGGCCATCGAGTTGGTGGATTCCACACCCGGCACTTGCTCAAGCTGCCAGGCCAGGGCGTCCACCTTGGCCAGCGTGCCATAGGCCGTGCATTTATCCGCGGGCGTGGTCACCATCACGGTCAGGATGTCGGCACTCGCTGCGTAGTGGGCAATCTGGTAGGCGTTGTCCTGGTTGTAGCGTGAACTGGGCCGTAGTTCGGATGCGCCGGGGTCGAGGTCGCCGATTTTCAAATGCAGGCTGATGGCATAGCCGCCTGCGGCCATGAGCGCCGCAACGACCACTGCTGCCGTGGCCCAGCGCTTTTGCGTGAAGTGATCCAGCAAGGCCCACAGCCATGAACGTTGTGCCCCTTGCGATGCTTCCTGGCGCAGGCTGCGTGCCGCCGCCGTGGGGGCCACGCCCACGTAAGACAACAGGATGGGCAGCAGCACGAGGTTGGTGAAGATGAGAACCGCCACGCCGATGCTGGCAATCAGGGCCAGGTCCTGGATAACCTTGATCTGGATGATGACCAGCACTGCGAAGCCCACGGCATCGCAGAGCAGCGCGGTCAGGCCCGCGACGAACAGGCGCCGAAAGGTGTAGCGCGCTGCGACCACCCGGTGTGTGCCGCGGCCGATGTCCTGCATGATGCCGTTCATCTTTTGCGCGCCGTGGCTCATGCCGATGGCGAACACCAGGAAGGGCACCAGAACTGAATAAGGGTCGAGCTCATAACCCAGCAATGCCAGCAGGCCGAACTGCCAGACTACCGCCACCACCGAACACGCCACCACAAGCGCTGTGCTGCGGGCGCAGCGGGTGTAGGCAAACAGCACCGCGGTGGTGATGGCGAGAGCCAGCAGGAAGAACAGCAGCACCTGATGCAGGCCCTCGATCAGATCACCAGCCACCTTGGCGAAGCCGGTCACACGAATCTGCAGCGCATCGTTGCCGTGCTTGGCGCGCAGGACTTCGATCTGGCGTGACAAATCGCCATAGTCCAGCGCCTTACCGGTTTCCGGATTACGGTCCAGCAAGGGAACAAACACGATGCTGGACTTGAAGTCGCCCGCCACCAGCTGGCCGATTTCGCCCGAGCGCTCGACGTTGGCGCGCAGCCCGGCAAGGCTGGCGGGTGAGCCGTCGTAGGCATCAGGGATCACTGGCCCGCCGTCCAGGCCTTCCTCGGTCACGGCCACCCAGCGGGTGTTGGAGGTCCACAGCGACTTCATGAAGGGCCGGTCCACACCGGGCAGCAGAAAGATTTCGTCGTTGATCTTCTGCAGCGCATCGAGGTAGGCCTTGTCGAAGATCGTGCCCTGCCGGGCCTCCACCACCAGCCGCAAGGCATTGGCCTGGCCGCCGAGGTCGGCCTTGTGGGCCAGGTAGTTGACGATGTAGGGGTGGCCCGTCGGGATGGTTTTTTCAAAACTGGCGTTGAGCTGCAGCTTGGTGGCCTGCCAGCCCAGCACGAGGGTCAGCAGCAGGCACACCGCCATGACCCAGAGCCGGTGATTGAAAAAAGCGCGCTCAAGCAGCGTGCCCGAACGCGTGTCAAAGTCTTCAAGCCGTGCGACGACGGGCTGGAGATCGGAAGAGGAGGAATCGGCGTGCATAAAGTTTCGCCATTGGCGGCGCATGTCTCTTCGTTGTTTTCAATTTGCCGGCAGTGCGGGCAAGTGCCGCATGCCACGCAGGCTTGCCAGCACCAGGCTGCCGTCGGCCGCCAGGGCAACGCCGGAAACCGGGACCGGCTCGCGTGCCGGGATGCGCCGCAGGCCGGGCCCGCCTGCGGTGCCCATCAGGGCGTCACCCGCCTGGCTCATCAGAACAAAACCGCCGTCCGGCAAAGCCATGCCGGCTCCCACCGCCATGGGCACGCCGGTGTCGAGCTTGTCCCAGTGCACGCCCTCGTCTGTCGAGCGGTAGGCCGAGCCGCGCAGGCCGTAGGCCACCAGCGCGCCGCCTCGGGTGCGCAGCAGGCCGAAAAAGCTGCCCTTGTACGGTGACTGCAACGCGGTAAAGCTGGCCCCGCCGTCACTTGAGCGCAGCAGCAAGCCCTGCTCACCGGCGATCACCAGCGTGCGGCCGTGGGCGCGCACGCCGTACAGATGAAGGGCTTTCGGGTTGGGCAGCCGTAGTCCCCATGCGGCCCACGTCTTGCCGCCGTCTTCGGTGGCAAACATCAGGCTGTAAGCACCGACGGCAAAGCCGCGCCGGGCATCCACGAATTCCAGGTCAAAGAACGGTTTGTCCGCACCTTCTTCCACCAGGCGCTCCGCCTGTGCCATGGCCTGGCTGTCGCCGCTGCGCTGCGCTACCTGCTTCACCAGCTCGGCCGCCTGCATGCCGTCAAGCTGTTTTTCCCAGGTGGCTCCGCCGTCAACGCTGCGCAAAATCACGCCCAGATGTCCTGCGGCCCAGCCGGTGCGTTCATCGGCGAAACACACGGCCGTCAAGGTGGCTTGCACAGGCACCTGCGCCTGTCGCCAGGTGGCGCCATGGTCATCCGACAGCAACACCGTGCCACGCTCTCCCACCGCCACGAGCCGGGTGCCGGCCCGTGTCACGGCCAATGTGGCCGCGCCTGACGCCTTGGGCGTGACCAGCGCCGGCTGT
The DNA here is from genome assembly GCF_056405795.1 of Polaromonas sp. P1_F1. NCBI lineage: Bacteria > Pseudomonadati > Pseudomonadota > Betaproteobacteria > Burkholderiales > Comamonadaceae > Polaromonas > Polaromonas sp. P1_F1. The sequence goes on along the minus strand of NZ_JBFUBJ010000007.1, from coordinate 188,399 downwards.
GACAATACGGCGGGCCCGTTGGCAGCCCATGCGGGGAGTGCAGCGGAGGCCACCCAGCCGAGCAGCCCCATCAGGGCTGTCCGCCGCGCAACGCGAGGCTGGGCACTTCCGGTCATCAGCGAGCGCCTTCGCTGGCGAGCGATTCAGCGCTGAAGAAGGAGCGCGGGATCGGCGGCTGCACTTCATACTGTTTGGGCAGCTCGTTGGAGGCCATGTTCAGGTAGTAGGCGCCGGTCTGCATGTCATAGCCGCCCCACAGCACGACGTTGGTCACGGCGGGGACGTCCGGTGCCGTCAGCATCAGTGCGTAGTTGGTGCGCCAGAGCTGACCTTTGGCGTCCCAGCCGTCGAACAGTGCGATCTGCCAGGAGTCTTCGTCGATGTAGTACTTGCGTTTGGGCACCACATGGCGCTTGCCGGCAGCCAGTGTGGCCTCGACTTCCCACACGCGGTGCAACTCCCAGCGCACCTGGGTCGGGTTCAGCGTGTTGGGCGTCACCAGGTCTTCGATCTTGGCGGAAGCTGCGCGGTTGTTGTTATAGGGGATGTAGATTTCCTTCTTGCCCAGCAGCTTGAATTCGTGTTTGTCGATCGGGCCAAACAGCGTGAAGGCCTCGTCGAACAGACCGATGCCGGAGGTCACCGAGTCGGGTGTGTCATACGCCACGGAAGGCGCTTTGCGCACGCGGCGCTGGCCCACCAGGTACTGCCACAGGCCGCGCGGCGCGGCATCCGAAACACCGTCGAGCGCCAGGATGGCTTCGCCCGCTTTGGAGCCCGGTGCGTTGACCACCAGCTTGCCGTACTGGTAGTAGCCGTCGAACTTTTCGGCGCTCCCGTCCTTGTCGTAGAAGGCCTGGCGTATGGTTTGCGTGCCGCCGGAGGCCATGGTGCGCTTGCCATCGGACGTCACCACCCACACGCGCATCGGCATGGAAAAGTTGCCGCCGCGCCAGGCTGTGCGCTGGTTCCACATGGCTTCATAGCCGTCTTTGGGAATCGGAAATGGTGTACCGCCAAAAGCACCTTCCATGCCGTAGCCGCCTTCAATGGTCTTGGCCCGGGTGGCGTTCCTGAAGGTGTTGTCGTACACCGACTGCGGCGCCGCCGCGGTGCGGTGCGTGGGGTAGACGTCGATGCGGAAGTCGGGGTACTTCTTCATCAGCGCCTGCACGCCGTCGGTCAGCTTGTCGGCGTGCTGCGCCATGTTTTTGGCGTTGATCGACAGGATGGGTTTTTCGTTGGGATACAGGTCGGGCCGGGCATCGCCGTTCTTGTAGCCCGGGGTGGCCTTGGCGAGGCCCCCTTCCCACGGCGGAATGGTGCCTTCCTTGTTGCCGGCTTTTTCGGCGCCCATCGGGGTCAGCGAGGATCTGAGTTTGGCGGCCTCTTCGGCGGTGACGGCGGCCTGGGCGGACATGGCGCCGGCCAGCAGGGCGGCCACGAGCAATGAGTGTTTTGCGGTCTGCATCATGATGGTTGTCTCTGTAATGTTTTTCAGAAAGTGCGGGAAGCGGTGAAGGAAACGAAGTTGCGGTCTTTCAGGGTCTGTCCGTAGGACAGCATGCGGGTGGGGGTGCTGGGGTCCGTGACGGTCAGGGTGTTTTCCTTGCCGACGAAGGCGGTGTAGTTCAAGGCGAAATTCCAGACGTTCTGGTATTTGCCCTTGATGCCTATGCTCACGTCGCCCGCCTTGCTGGCCCCGCCGGCAAAGTTGATAACGGCTGCGGAACGGCCGCCGAAGTTGTAGCCCAGACCCAGCGGGAATGACAGGTCCAGGCCGGGCAAAACCTGGAAGTACTGCGGCTCAAAGATCATGCGGAACGCCGCGGCGTTCCGCGTTGCGTTGGGATCCAGCCCGCCAAAGCCGACGGCGCTGGGGTTTTTGGTCACGCTCATGAGCCGGTTCCAGGCCAGTTCGGCCACCAGGGCGCCGCCGTCCCACAGGCTGGACTTGTTGAGCACGTAAATGCCCGACAGATTCAGGTGCGCCGTCTTGCCGGTTGCATAGCACGGGTTGGAGGGAGAGCCGTCGCAGTTGGCCGGTGGCATGAAGGGTGCACCGCCCAGCACGGCGGGGTCGCTGGCCAGTGGCGCGTCGGTGCGCACCGAGCCCTCCAGTGCCCAGTTGAGCTGTCCTATCGATGACGTGACGCTGGCACCAAAAGTCTTGATGCCCTTGGCATAGACGTTGTGCACATTGCCGTTGATCAGGTCAAACACCGGAACAGCCGGGGTCTTGTCGTTGTAGCGTGCCGCGTACACGCCGAACTCATAGTTGCCTCCGGCCGGCGCCCAACGCAACTGGGCACCGAACTGGCCGCTGTCGCCCGGCTTCTGGTCGCGGCTGGTGTCGGTGGGCAGCACCGGCCCGCCGAGGTAGACCCGGCCGCCGCCTATGTAGTCCTGGTTGGAGAAATAACTGCCGACGCCGGGGATTTTGCTGGGCCGCCACTTGAGCTGGTAGTAGCCGCCCAGTGTCACGCCCTCGGCCACCTGCAGCGTGCCGGAGATCTGCTCCACCGGCAGCAGCACTTCCTTGAACTGCCAGTTCGGCACCGAGACGATTTTGGCGATGTCCACCGGGCCCTGCGCGTTGGCGATGCCGTTCTGGCCGAAGAACACACTCTCCCCGTACTGCAGCGCGTGCTTGCCGACGCGTATCGAGGCCGGCATGCTGCCGATGGATCCCTTGCCCCAGACAAAGGCGTCGAGGAATTCGTCACCGCGGCCGTGCTGGTCCCGCGTTGCCGGGACGAACTGGTTGGCGGCCTGGCCGGCGAAGTTGCTGACGCCTGCCGTGCCGTCATTGGCATTGGCGCGCAGGTACTGCGAGTCGTACCAGGCGGAGTGGCTGATGCGCAGGCCCCAGTTGCTGCGGCTGTAGTCAAATTCGGTCAACAGGTCGGCGCGGTTGGAGATCAGGCCCTTCTTGAAGTTGAGGTCGCCATCGTTTTCATTGGTCACACCGCCATCGCCGCGGGCGGCCGGCGAGGTGAGCAGTGCGGACGGGTCCTTCAGCCGCCAGGCCAGGCTGTACTTGGGTGTGAAGTCCAGCCGGATTTTGGTGTCGGGGTCGCCGTTGTCCAGTTCCAGGGCGTGAGCCGGCAGTGCGCAAGCCAGGCCGCAGGCCAAGGCCAGCGTGGCTGGCCTGAAGGGTGTGAATACCTTGTTCATCGAATGTCTCCTCGTTATGTCGTCGTTGTTACGTGAATGGGGGATGGGTGCCCTCGCACCCGCGGCGTGTCAGCGTTAGATATAGTTAGATATAGGTGGAGGCCAGGCCGCCGTCGACAGGAATGTTGGCGCCGCTGACCCAGCGCGCGGCGTCGCCGCACAGCCATGCGATGACGGGTGCGATTTCGTCGGCAAAGCCGGGGCGCAGCATGCGGTGGGCATCGGCCTGAACGCGCTCCTGGCCCAGCATCGCCACGAAGTCGCCCAGGATGGGCGTGAACACCGGGCCGGGCGCCACGCAGTTCATGCGCACACCTTTGCCCAGGAACCACTCCTGCGACTGCGTGGCGTTCCAGACGATCAAGGCTTCCTTGAAGTACTGGTAGCAGGTGGCTTGCGGCACAGGGTGGCTGCGCAGCCAGGCGGCACCGGCCTCGAAACCCTTCGCTGCCGCCAGCTCTTTGTGCAGGGCCAGCCGCTGCGGCCATTCGGCGCCCAGGATGGACGCCACGTTGACGATGCTGCCGCCGCGCGGCATGCGCGCCAGCACCTTTTCCGTCAGATGCCGCAGGCCCAGGTAATTCACGCGGGCCACCAGCTCGCCGTCTGCCGTGCCGGGTACGCCGGCGATGTTGCACAGCGCGTCAACCTGCGCCGGCAACTGGGCCACGGCGGCATCGATGGCCGCGGCGGTGCCGAGGTCGGCCTTGATGAAGCCGTCCAGCGTCAGGCTGGGATCGTTGCGGTCCATGCCGATGACCGTGGCGCCCTGAAAGCGCGCCAGCCTGGCCACCTCGGCGCCTATGCCGGACGAGGTGCCGGTGATGACAATGGTTTTGCCTTGCAGGCTCATAAAGCCTCCCGGGTGTGCGGATTCATGAAGGTCTCCTTGATGTGGTGAGCCAAAAAAATCGAAAAAGCTGAAGCGGTCCGTTCAGAACGGGAACATGGGCGCGGTGTCCTTGACGGTCATCCATTGCCATTGCGTGTATTCCTCCCAGTCGGACGGGCCGCCCACGCTGGTGCCGTTGCCCGCGATGCCAGGGCCGCCGAAGGGGTTGACGCAGTCGTCGTTGACGGTCTGGTCGTTGATGTGAACCATGCCGGCCTTGAGCTGCTGCCCCACCGCCATGGCGCGGCCCACCGAGCGCGAAATCACGGCGCAGGCCAGGCTGCCGGTGTTGTTGTTGGCCAGCGCGACCGCTTCCTCGTCGTTGCCGAAAGTGACGATGTTGGCCACCGGGCCGAAGGTCTCTTCATCGAACACGCGCATGCCGGGCTTGACGCCGGACAGCACCGTCGGCTTGTAGAACAGGCCGTCGTAGCTTCCGCCGGCTTCCAGCTTGGCGCCGGCCTTGATGCTGTCCTGCACGATGGCATGCACGCGATCACGCTGGCGCGCATCGATCAGCGGCCCGAGCGCGACCTGGCCGGTGGCACCGTCGCCGACCGGCAGGTGCGTGGCCTTGGCGACCAGGCGCTGCAGCAGCGGGGCCGCGATGCTCTGGTGAACGAGGATGCGGTTGGCGGCCATGCAGATCTGGCCCTGGTGCAGGTAGGCGGCCCAGGCGGCGTTGCTCGCGGCAATGTCCAGGTCGGCATCGTCCAGGATGATCAGCGAGTTCGCGCCGCCGAGTTCCAGCGACACCTTCTTGAGGTGCTTGCCCGCGAGCTCGCCGATGCGCCTGCCCACCGCGGGCGAGCCGGTGAAGGCGATCATCGGCACCAGCGGGTCGGTGACCAAGGCTTCGCCGGCTTCGGCGTCGCCGGGCAACACATGCAGCAAATCCTTGGGCAGGCCCGCCTCCGCAAAAATGCGTGCGATCATGAGGCCTCCGGTCACCGGCGTGCGGGTGTCGGGCTTGATCACCACCGCATTGCCCGCGGCCAGCGCCGGCGCCACCGCGCGCAGCGTCAGGATCAGTGGAAAGTTGAAGGGCGAGATGACACCCACCACGCCGTGCGGCACGCGGCGGGCGATGCTGGTGCGCCCCGGCACGCTGGGCAGCACATGGCCCTGGGGCTGCAGCGGCATGGCGGCGGCCAGGTGGCAGATGGTGATGGCTTCGCGTATCTCATGCTGCCCCTTGGGCAATATGCCGCCGGTCTCCCGCGTGGCATACAGCGCGAGTTCGTCGAAGTGCTGCTGGAACAGCGCGCCGGCGCGGCGGAAGACGTCGGCCCTCTCGCGCGGGGGCAGGGCGGCCCAGGGCTTTTGTGCATTGGCCGCCGCCCGCGTGGCCGCGGCCACATCCGCCGCGTTGGCGATGCCCACCGTGCACATCACATTGCCGGTCGCGGGCTCGACAACGTCGCGCTTCCCGCCGCCCAGCGGCGCTTGCGCCAGCGCGGAGAAATCCAGAAATGCCATCGCGTCGGATACACCCATTTGCTTTTGTCCTTACGGTTGTTTGATCAGCTCGCCACATCGGCGCGTCGTGCTTCTGTATCGCAATGCATGTACCAGCGCCGCGTGCCAGGGCCCGCTTGCTGCGCTGCACCCAAAGCTTTTTCACTGGGAGAACGGGGACATACCCTAGGTATGTTTGCTGCGGTGCAGCACATGGAAACCACCCATGTTTTCTTCATCAAATAGTTATAAAGTTGAATCAAATTTCACCAATTGATCAAATCAAATCAATCAAATCGAGGAGCAAAGCCATGCGCGCATCCGATCGCATTTCCCTGGCCGAGGTGGCTCGGGCCACCGGGGTCGCGCTGGGCAGCTTCGACAGCGCGTCGGTGGCCAAGGCCATGGGCGGGTTTGCCAGCACGCACATCGGCGGCGACACGCACCCGACGATCGCGGACATCAGCGAATGCCTGTTCTTCTCACCGGGTGACGGGCGCATCTGGCTGCAGGACCAGCGCATGGTGTTGCTGCACACCGAGGCACTCGGTTCCATGCGCCGCGAAATGATCGACAGCCTGGGCATCGAAAAAGCCCGCGGCCTGTTCACCCGCGCCGGTTATGTCAGCGGCGCCCGTGATGCCCAGCTGGTGCGCAAGCACTGGCCCGACGCCGACCCGCCGGCTGCCGCCATGGCCGGCACGCGCCTGCATGCGCTCGAGGGCGTGGTGAAGGTCGAACTGGTCAGCGTGACCTACGACCCGGACACCAGCGGCTATGAAGGCGAATTCATCTGGCACAACTCCAGCGAGGACGATGAACACATTGCCGCCTACGGCATAGGTGGCTCCCCGGCCTGCTGGATGCAGGTGGGCTACGCCACGGGCTACGTCAGCACGCTGTTCGGCCGCCTCATCGTTTTCCGGGAAACCATGTGCCGGTCCATGGGCCAGGCGCAATGCCGGGTGGTCGGCAAGTCCGCCGACAAATGGGACAACATTGAAGAGGACATGCGCTACCTGAATGCCCGGGAGTTTGTCGACACCGCGGCCTACGCGCGCAGCGAATCGGTCCCGGCCGACCTTGCGACCAGCGACGTGCCGGCCGGCGACGCGATGGTGGGCGCCTCATCCGCCTTCAACGCGGCCTGCCATCAATTGAGCCGGGTGGCGCGCACGACCGCCACCGTGCTGTTCACGGGCGAGTCGGGCGTGGGCAAAGAAAAGTTTGCCAGCATGCTGCACAGGATCAGCCCGCGCAAAGACCAGCCGTTTATCGCGGTGAACTGCGCGGCCATCCCGGAAACCCTGATCGAGTCCGAGTTGTTCGGCGTGGAGCGCGGCGCCTACACCGGGGCCAGCCATTCGCGGCCAGGCCGCTTTGAGCGGGCCAGCGGCGGTACCCTGTTCCTGGACGAAATCGGCATGCTGAGTTTTGTGGCCCAGGGCAAGCTGCTGCGCGCCCTGCAGGAGGGCGAGGTCGAGCGTGTGGGCGGCACGCGCGGCATTGCGGTTGACGTGCGTGTGGTGGCCGCCACCAATGAGGACTTGCGCCAGGCCGTGCGCGAAGGCCGGTTCCGCGAAGACCTGTTTTTCCGGCTCAATGTGTTTCCCATTCACCTGCCGCCGCTGCGCGAGCGACGCGACGACATTCCCCTGCTGATGAACCACTTCCTCAACCACTACCGGCGCAAGCACGGCTGCAACACCGGCGGCTTCACGCAGGCCTCGGTGCGCACGCTGCTGAACTACGACTTTCCCGGCAACATCCGCGAACTGCAAAACCTGATCGAGCGCGCCGTGATCATGGCCGATGCCGACGGCTTGATCGACGTGCACCACCTGTTCACCGGCGGCGAGACCTTGAGCACCGAGGTCATGACCTTGCGGATGCAGGGCAGCTCAGGCACCTTGAACTTCGACGGGGCGCCGGCTGGTGCGCATTCCATGCCGGCTGGCACCGCCGCTTCGCAGCAGTCCCTGGAGCAAACCGAGCGCGACATGCTGGAACGCGCCATCTCCGCCTGCCAGGGGAATCTCTCGGCAGCGGCGCGGCGGCTCAACACCACGCGGGCGAAGCTGGCTTACCGCGCCAGAAAACACAGCCTGATTTGAACCGCGCGCGGCGCCGTGGATCAAGCTGCCGGCGCCAGCGCCCCCAGGTAGGCCCTGACCTTCTCGTCGCGCGCCAGCGTGTCGAAGTCAGGCGCTTCGCTGACCGCACCTTTTTGTACAAAGATGAAACGCTCGCAGCATTGCCGCAGGATGTCGACGTGGTAGGGCTCGTTGGGATGCAGGCATAAAAACACCAGGCGGCCGTTGGCCCTGAGTTTGGCGAAGAAGTCCAGCATGAAGCCGATGTAGCCATCCTGCGTGTTGAACTGCGGTTCGTCGAACAGGTGCACCAGCGGCGAATCGCTCTGCGCATGCGCCAGCATGAAGTCGGGTTTGGTCTTTTGAAATGACCGCACCTGGTATGACTGGTGGTAGTGGATCGCCAGCCGGTCGCGTTCGCGTGTGCGCACCTGGTGGATGTCCTGGCCGTTGACCAGCACGCGGCCCGCGCTCGGCAGGTTGCTACCGGTGATCAGTTCGAACAGCGTGGTCTTCCCGGAACCGTTGGGGCCCATGACACCAACCACGCAGGGCTTGTGCACCTCGAAATCGGCGTTCAGTGAAAAGGTGGTCGTCTTGCGGAAGACGCCACGCTGGTATTGCTTGGCGACGTTCTCGACGCGTAACAGTGGATGGCTCATGCTGGCTCAGACTCCCAAAAGCTGCCGGCACAAGGCGGCGTCGTTGCGCAGATCGGCCGCAGGGCCCTCGTGGACGATCACGCCCTGGTTCATCACATAGGCGCGGTCGGCCACCTGTAGTGCGCTCTGCACGTTTTGCTCGACCACCAGCACCGCGATGCCTTCGGCCTTGAGCCGGCTGATGGTTTTCATCACGTCCTGCACCACCTTGGGCGCCAGGCCCTGGCTGGGTTCGTCGAACAGCACCAGGCCGGGCGAGCCCAGCAGCGCGCGCGAGATTGCGACCATCTGCATTTCGCCGCCCGAGAGGTTTTCGCACTCGCGGTGCATCAGGTATTCGAGCGCGCTGAAGATTTCAAAACATTCCTTCTCCTGCCAGGGGCGAAAGCGCGTGGTCTTGCGGGCGATAGCCAGGTTGCGCGCTACCGTCAGCGTCGGGAAGATGCGGCGGTCGTCCGGCACCCAGCCCATGCCGGCCTTGGCGATCTCGTGCGTGGGCATACGGGTGATGTCGCACGCGTCGAAGGCAATGCTGCCCTTGCGTGGCGGCGTGAGGCCGAGCACGGAGCGAAGCAGCGTGGTCTTGCCCGCGCCGTTGGGGCCCAGCAGTGCCACCACTTCGCCGGCGCCGACTTTCAGCGATATGTCGAACAGCACCTGCGTTTCGCCGTAGTAGGTGTCTATGCGGTTCACCGCCAGCATGTCGGCCTGCGGCGACACGGTTTTGATGACGGACTTCAGGACCGCGCTCATGCCAGCGCCCCCAGGTTGGACCGCCGCACCCATTCGTTTTCACGCAACTGGTCAGGCGTGCCATGGCTGATGACCTGGCCCCAGTGGATGACGGAGATCTGGTCGGCGAGCTTGAAGAGGAAATTCATGTCGTGTTCGATGATCACAATCGTGAGCTGGCGCTTGAGTTCTTTCACCAGCTCCATCAGGCGCGCCGTGCCTTCGGCACCCAGGCCGGCGGTGGGTTCGTCGAGGAAGAGCATGCGTGGCTCGGCTGCGAGTGCTACACCGATCTCCAGCGCGCGGCGCTCGCCGTAAGACAGGCTGCTGGCCAGCACGTGCTCCTTGCCCTTGAGGCCGACGCGCTCGAGGATGGCCGCGGCCAGTTGCTGGGCCGTGCTGTCGGCGCCCAGATCGCGCCAGGGGTTGAAGCCCTGCCTGCGCACATGCGGCGTGGCCACCAGCACGTTGTCGAGCGCGGTGTAGCTGTCGAACAAATTCATGATCTGGAAGGAACGCGACACGCCCTTGCGGGCAATCTCCCGCGGCGAGAGGCCGGTGATGTCCTCGCCGGCAAAGGTCACACGGCCGCGGTCGGGCTTGTAGCGGCCCGTCAGCACATTGAAGCAGGTGGTTTTGCCCGCGCCGTTGGGGCCCATGATGCCGTTGAGCTCACCTTCCCTGAAGCTGAGCGTGATGTCTTGCAGCACCACCTGGGCACCAAAGCGTTTGGACAGGCCGCTGGCCTCGAAGAGCTTCACAGTGCACCTCCGGCGGGGGTTGTCACGGGTTTGGCCACCACAGTGCGCCGCGGCCGTGCCTTCCAGGCTTGCCACGCGCCGGCAATGCCTTCGGGCTTGAACAGCACCATCGCCATGAAGACGAGGCCATACCAGAGCAGCCAGGTCTCGGTGTAGGCGCCCAGCAGGTCACGCGCCAGAATAAAGAAAGTGGCGCCGATGATGGGGCCCCAAAAACTTACGAGGCCGCCGCCTATCAGCACCATCATCACGACGAATCCCGAGTTGTGCAGGCTCATGACGTTGGGGTAGGCCGACTGCTGCGCCATGGCGAACAGCGCACCGGCCAGGCCCGCCACCGCGGTGGAGATCGTGAAGGCCAGCCACTTGTAAAGCCACACGTTGTAGCCCACAAAGGCGGCGCGGGTCTCGTTCTGCTTGATGGCACTGAAGATGCGACCCAATGGCGAATGGATCAGCCGCCACAGCACCAGCAGCACCAACCCGAACAGCACGAGGCAAAAGAAGAAGAGGGCGTTGTTGCCGGAGAGATTGAAAGACACAAAACCAAAATCGGCCGGCAGGCGCTTGATGTTCAGCAGCCCGTCTTCACCGCCCGTGACGGTATGCCATTTGTTGGCGATGAACCAGAACACCTGGCCGAATGCGATGGTGAGCAAGGCGTAATAAATGCCGCGCCTGTGTGAGATGAACAGCGCCACCAGCGCGCCGAGCGCCGCTGTGACCAGCACCGCGCCGGCCAGGTCGAACCACAGGTTGGGCCAGACCTTGAGTTGCAGCAGGCCGAAGGCGTAGGCGCCCGCGCCAAAGAATGCACCGTGCCCGAAGGAGGGCAGGCCGGTGAAACCCAGGAGCAGGTTGTAGCCCATCGCAAACAACACCCAGATCATGATTTCCAGGGCCAGGTATTGGTACAGCCCGACGCGGCCCACCCACAGCGGCGTGGACAGCAGCACCAGCAATGTGGCGAGCATCGGCAGAGGGATCAGCGGCGCGCGGCCGGAAGCGAGTTGCATGGGGACCTTGTCTCTTCGGTTTTTCTGGGTGAATGAGTGGAGCTAGAAAAACAAGTGCTGAAAATGGGCTGGACACAACAGAATATACGTTCTATTATTTAAATAAGCAAGAATATCTATTCTAATTTGATGCGACGCAGGCCCGGCCCGTCCATCGCATTCCCGAGGCGGCAACGACATATGGACTCTGCAACGACTTACGAAGAACTCAAGGCGCTGATTGGCCGGATTTACCCGGACATGTCCAAGCAGCTGCAGCGCATCGCGCGCTTCGCGCTCGAGCAGCCCAACGACCTGGCGCTGGGCACGGTGGCGACGGTGGCCGAGGCCACCGAGGTGCAGCCTTCGGCCATGATCCGCTTCGCCAACGCGCTGGGCTATGGCGGCTTCTCCGAAATGCAGCAGGTGTTCCGCGGCCACCTGCTGGAGCGTTCCGACAGCTACCGCGAACGCATAGACCAGATGCGGCGCAAGCAGCTCAACGGCGAGCGCGCACCGGCCGGTGTACTGCACCAGTTGGTGGGCGAATCGGTGGCCGAACTCGGCCACCTCGAGGAAAGCATCGCCCAGGCCGACCTGAAAGCGGCTGTCAAGCTCATGGCCTCGGCGCCGCGCATCCATGTGCTGGCCCAGCGCCGCGCTTTTCCGGTGGCGGGCTACCTCGCTTATGCGTTGAGCCAGCTCGAACTGCGCACCCACCTGCTCGACGGAACGGGCGGCATGCTGCGCGAAAGCCTGCGCTCCGTTGCGCCCGGCGATGTGTTGATCGCCGCCAGCTTTCGCAACTATTCGCCCGAAGTCATCGCGGCTGCAGCAGAGGCCGCCAAACTGGGAGCGCTGGTAATTGCCATTACCGACGGTCCCCTCTCGCCGCTCAAGGCGCATGCCAAGGTTTGCCTGGAGCTGGCCGACGATTCCTCCAAGCCGTTCCGCTCGCTGGTCGCACCGCTGTGTCTGGCACAGGCGCTGGTGGTCAGCACCGGTCATCAACTGGCTGAGCAGAGCGCAGCGAAAGCCAAAACCAGGAACAGCAAGACCGCAGCCAAGCCAACTCGCAAGGGGGCCGTATGAGCCGCCCGCTGGATCTGATCTGTGTCGGCCGCGCCGCGGTGGATCTGTATGGCGAGCAAATCGGGGGCCGTCTTGAAGACATGCAGAGCTTCACCAAATATTTGGGTGGCTCGCCGGCCAACACCGCGGTGGGCGTGGCGCGCCTGGGTCTGAAGCCCGCCATGCTGACCCGTGTGGGTGACGAGCACAATGGCCGTTTTGTGCGCGAAACCCTGGCGGCCGAAGGCGTGGACGTGAGCCATGTCGCCACCGATCCCAAGCGCCTGACGGCACTGGTGTTTCTGGGAATCCAGGACCGCGACACTTTTCCGCTGGTGTTCTACCGCGACAACTGCGCCGACATGGCGATCAGTCCAGACGACTTCGATGCGGCCTTCATTGCTTCGGCCAAGGCGCTCCTGATTTCGGGCACGCACCTGTCGCAGCCGCTCACCTATGAAAGCTGCAAGCGCGCCATGATGATGGCCAAAGCCGCGGGCACGCGCGTGGTGCTCGATATCGATTATCGACCCGTGCTATGGGGCCTGACCAGCCCGGGCATGGGCGAGCAGCGCTTTGTACCTTCCGGCGAGGTCAGCGCGCATCTGCAAACCGTCGTCGGTCACTGCGATCTGGTGGTCGGTACTGAAGAAGAAGTTCACATCGCCGGGGGCAGCACCGACACGCTCGCAGCCCTGCGCCGCTTGCGCGAGTTGACGCAGGCCACGCTGGTGGTCAAACGCGGGCCCATGGGCTGCGTGGTGTTCGACGGTGCGATTCCCGATTCACTGGAAAAAGGTTTGCAAGGCCCCGGCTTTCCGGTGGACGTCTACAACGTATTGGGCGCCGGCGATGCGTTCATGTCGGGGTTTCTGCGCGGCTGGATCCCGGGGGAGCCGCTCACACGCTGCTGCGCCTATGCCAACGCCTGCGGCGCGCTGGTGGTGTCGCGCCATGGCTGCGCGCCGGCCATGGCGAGCTGGGAAGAGTTGCAGTTTTTCTTGATGCATGGCTCGGCCACTCGGCGCCTGCGCGAAGACGCGCAGCTCGAACACCTGCACCGTGTCAGCACGCGCACACGCCGCTGGGAAGAACTGGTCATCCTGGCGTTCGACCACCGCATGCAGCTGGAAGAGGTAGCGGCACGCCATGGCGCGCCTAGCGAACGCATCCCCCTTTTCAAATCCCTGATCGCCGAAGGTGCGCGGCTTGGAGCCGGCCAGCGCAGTGGCGTCGGCGTGATCGTTGACGGACGCTTTGGTGAAGAGGTGCTTCCAACGGTGACCGGCAAAGGCTGGTGGGTCGCAAGGCCGGTCGAGCTGCCGGGTTCACGACCGCTGCAGTTCGAAGCCGGCGCCGGCCTGGGTGCGGTCATGCGAACCTGGCCCGGCGAGCACGTCGCCAAATGCCTGGTGTATTACCACCCGCATGACAAGCCGGCCTTGCGCGACAGCCAGCTGGCCAAATTGGCCGACCTGCAGCGAGCCAGCGTGGACAGCTTTCACGAGTTCCTCATCGAGGTGATCCCACCCAAGGACATGCCCGCGGATGGCGACACCGTACCGATGGCGCTCGAACAAATCTACCAGGCTGGCATCTTCCCCGACTGGTGGAAGCTGCCGCCAGCCGTTAGTGCGGCTGCCTGGGAAAAGATCGCGGCCGTGGTGGCGCAGCACGACCCGCATTGCCGCGGTGTGCTGGTGCTGGGCCTGGAGGCCAGCGAGGAAAAACTGGATCAGAGCTTTCGAATCGCAGCGCCGCACGCCATCTGCCGCGGCTTTGCCGTGGGGCGCTCGATCTTTGCCGATGCCGCAACTGGCTGGTTCTCAGGCGCCATGGACGACGCGGCGGTGGTCAAGGCCATTGCCGAGCGCTATGCGCGGCTGATCTCGCTGTGGGACCAGGCGAGGGCGGGCGCAGGGGCCACTGTTTCAGTAGCCGCCACTGAGGCCGTGAACTAAGCCGCCAAACGCAACAGACAGAACAGACAAGCCACAACGGGAAAGAAAACGGAGACAAACATGACAATACCCAAAATCGGATTCATCGGCATCGGCATGATGGGCCACGGCATGGCCAGGAATCTGCTGGCCAAGGGCTTCGCCCTCACCTTCAAGGTCAACCGCAACAGGGACAACCTGGCCGACCTGATTGCCGCCGGCGCGAAAGAGGCCAGGACCAACGCCGAATGCGCGCAGGCCAGCGATATCGTGTTCATCTGCGTCACGGGCTCGCCCCAGGTCGAAGAGATTGTCTACGGCAAGGACGGCTTGCTGGACGGCGGCCGCAAAGGCCTGATCGTGGTCGACACCTCCACCGCCGAGCCCGCTTCCAGCACCCGCATCCGCAACGACCTCGCGGCCAAAGGCATCAAGCTGGTCGATGCGCCGCTGGCGCGCACGCCCAAGGAAGCCGAGGAAGGCAGGCTCAACACCATGGTCGGCGCCGAGCCTGAGGACTTCAAGGCGCTGGAGCCGGTGCTCAAGGCCTTTTGCGAAAACATCTTCCACGTCGGCCCGCCCGGCCACGGCCACGTGCTCAAGCTGGTCAACAACATGATGGCCATGAGCTTTGCGGCCTCGATTGCCGAGGCCTTTGCGGTGGCGGCCAAAAGCGGACTGGACCTCAACCGCCTCTATGACGTGATCTCGGCCGGGGGCGTGAACTGCGGCATCTTTCAGATGATGGCAACGAAAACGCTCAAGGAAGGCGATGTCACCGGCTTCAAGTTCGGCATCGCCAATGCGCAAAAAGATTTGCGCTACTACACCCATCTGGCCGAGATGCTGCCCGTCACCAGCTTCATGGGTGAGGCCACGCACCAAAGCCTGATCCAGGCCAGCAACGCTGGTTACGGCGACAAGCTGATCGCCTCCCTTTTCGAAGCACAGGAAAAACTCAACGACGTCAAGATCGTTCCCCGTTAAGCCAACCCGTTTGACCCATTTACACGCAGGAGACAAAACCATGAGCGACATCAAGAACAACCACGCAACACCTGAATCCCAATCCGACAGCAAGGCCACCTCGCGCCGCGCGCTGCTCAAGCACTCAAGCCTGGCGCTGGTGGGGGCGGGCCTGTACGGCGCGGCGCCCTTCATGGGGCCGTGGAAGCACAACCACGCCTGGGCGCAGACCGGCCAGAAGAAACCGCTGACCATTGGCCTGACCATGGACGCTTCGGGCCTGTATGCAGCCTCGGGCGCCGAAGAGCGCCTGGGCGCCATGATGGCGATCAAGGAATTTAACGACAAGGGCGGTGTGCTGGGCCGGCGCATTGAGGCCATCCATATTGACACGGAAACGACACCGGCCACCGGCTCGCGCGTGGCCGAACGCATGATCACGCGCAATGAGGCCTCCTTTCTGATCGGTGCAGTGCACTCAGGCGTCTCCAATGCCATCTCGCAGGTTGCGCAGAAATACGGCACGGTATTTTTTAACACCAACTCCAGCAGCCCGACCGAGGCCGGCAAGGACTGCCACCGCACCAAGTTCGTCTGGGACGGCAACGGCACCAACTTTTCCAACGCGATCGTCAAGAACGCCATCAAGGCCAGCGGCAAGAACTGGGTGCTGCTGACCAACGACTATGTGTGGGGCCACACCACCTCCAAGGCGACACGCGCGATCGTGGAAGCCAACGGCGGGCGCATCGTTGAGGAGCTGCTGGTGCCGCAAAACACCCGCGACTTCTCGTCCTACCTGCTCAAGCTGCAACAGCTCAAGCCCAATGTGGTGGCCACGGCGGTGGGCGGTGACGACATCAAGGCGCTGCGCCAGCAAGTTGTGCAGCTCAAGATGAACCAGTCCATGGCGTGGATCAACAACCAGCAGGACTGGCCCGATGTCTACGGTCTGGGCCCCGAGGCCATCTTCGGCGTCTTCGGCACCACGTGGTACTGGCGCCTGGGCCTGCCGGGCGTCAAAGAGTTTGTGGCGGCATACCAGAAGCAGTTCCCTGGCATGGCGATTCGCGTGCCGGGCAATGTGTATCACAACGGTTATATGGCCACGCGCGAGCTGCTGCGCTGTGTGGAAGAGGCCGGCACCACCAACAACATTGCCGTGATCAAAAAGCTCGAAGGCCGCAAGATGAGCGCGGCCGACCGCCTGCAGCACTACGACGCGTGGATGGATCCCGTCACCCACCAGTGCCAGCAGACGATTTACATGGCGACCTACAACGACCAGCCCGCCGAGAAAGACGACATCTTCAAGATCCTCACACAGGCCGATCCCAAGGATGTGGCGGACAAGGATGCCGGCGGCGCCTGCAAGCTTGAGAGCTACGACGCGACCCCCAGCTACGAAGTCTGACTGGCCCTCCATCTTCAAAGACCGACATGGATTTTCTGCTCCAGCTTATTCCGCACCTCGTCAACGGCATCTCGCTGGGCCTGTTGTTCGCACTCATCGCGTTGGGCTTCATGCTCATCGTGGGGGTGATGGAAACCATCAACCTGGCGCACGGCTCGCTGTTTGCGCTGGGCATGTACTTCGCGCTTTTCCTGATCGCACCGCAGCTGGGCATGTTCCCGAACCTGCAGGCCTGGTACATGAGTTTGCCGCTGGGAACGCGTTACCTGGCGGCACTCATTCTTGCGCCCATCCTGGTGGGTATTTTCGGCTTGTTGCTGGAGCTGTGCATGCGGCGCACTTATGGCCGTGACCCGCTCTATGGCCTGCTGCTGACCTTCGGTGCGGCGCTGGTCATTGAGGAAACCATACGCCTGGTGTGGGGCTCCTCGGAAAAGCAGTTGATGCTGCCTGAAGTCATCTCTGGCGCTTTCCTGATGGGTGACCTGGTCTATTCGAAGTATCGCTTCTTCGCCAGTGGATTCGCCATCCTGATGATCATGCTGCTCTGGGTGTTTTTGCAGAAGACGCCTTACGGCGCGATCATCAAGGCCGGCGCGCACGACAGTGAAATGGTGCGCGCCCTGGGCATCAACCTTTCTCGCCTGCGCCTTTTCGTATTTGGTCTGGGCGTGGCGTTGGCCGCCATCGCCGGCGTGGTCATGGCGCCGATCTGGGGTATCCGCCCGCATGTGGGCGTAGACGCAGTGGTGCCGGCATTCCTGATCATTGTGCTGGGCGGCGTCGGTTCGCTCTGGGGTGCAGTGATCGCCGGGCTGATGGTCGGCATGGTTGTTGGGCTCACGGGTTCGTATGCGTCCGAATGGTCGTTGATGTCCATGTACCTCTTGTTCATTGCCGTCGTGACATTCCGCTCACGTGGATTGTTTGGCAAGAAGAGCGTCCTGGACGCTTGAAGTCGGCACACCCCCGTCTCGGCTCACTTTGTGTAGCCGGATCCCCCCTTGCAGGGGGCAACACTAGCGGCCCGGCAAAGCCGGTTCCGCGGTGTTCTGGTAAAGAGTTTTTTGACGACTATGAAAGTTGAGTAATGAAACCGCTTGAAAACAAAGTCGCGCTCGTCACGGGCGCGGCGGGCACCATGGGCCTGGCCGTCGTCAAGGTGTTGCTGGAGGACGGCTGCAAGGTCGCGATGGTGGATGTCAGCCATGAACGCAACCGTGCGCTCGCACATGAGTTGGGCTCGCGTGTCCTGCCGTTCTCGTTTGACATCAGCGATGCGGCCGCCGTGAGCGACGGTCATGCGCTCATCGTCAAGGCCTTCGGGCCAGTCGACATCCTGATCAACAACGCGGGCATCCTGTCCAACAACAAGATCGAGGCCACCGAAGCGGGTGAATGGCGGCGCGTGATGGGCGCCAACCTCGACGGCGCTTTTTACCTTGCGCAGCAGGTGGTGCCGGCAATGAAGGTGCGGCGCTTCGGCCGCATCATCAACACCAGCTCCCTGGCGGCCAAGACAGGTGGATTGACAGCAGGCACGGCCTATTCGGTGTCCAAGGGCGCGATGAGTTCGCTGACCTTTTCACTGGCGCGCGAACTCGCGCCCTTTGGCGTCACGGCCAATGCCGTCGCGCCCGCTTACGTCAAAACGCCCATGATCACCGAACAGCTCAATGAAGAGCAGCGCCAGAAGCTGCTCAAGGACATCCCGGTCGGCCGCTTCTGCGAGCCCGAGGAGTTCGCTCACGTGGTGCGCTTCCTGGCCTCGCCGCTGTCGGGTTTTATCACGGGCGAGATCATCGACCTGAACGGCGGGCTATTGATGGACTGAGGGAAAGCCCTTTCGTCGCTAGCCGGCTTTGCGCCCACAATTTCGCCATCCATGAGCATCACACCCCGGATTGATTTCAGTACCGCGCTTTCAGGCCTTTTTGACCTGCGCGGCAAAACCGCTTACGTGCCCGGTGGCTATGGTGGTATTGGCGAGGCCGTTGCCTGGGGCCTGGCGATGGCCGGCGCACGGGTGGCAGTTTCGGGGCGCGACGAAGCCAAGGCCGAGGCCGTTGCCTCCGCGCTGCGTGCGGCAGGGCACGAGGCCATGGGTCTGGCCATGGACGCGCATTCGGTGCCGCAGATGCAGGCTTCCGTTGATGCGGTTGCGGCGCAATGGGGAGCCCTCGACATCTTGATGAACTGCGTCGGCATGCAGCGTGAGCAGGCCTTGCTGGAGGTGACGGAAGAAGCCTTTGACGAGGTGTTGCAGGTCAACCTCAAGGCCGCCATGTTTCTTGCGCAGGCTGCGGCTAAAAAACAGATTGAAGGCGGCAGGGGCGGCGCTCAGGTGCATCTGCTGTCGGTGCGCGCGCAGCTCGGTTTGCGCGGCCGGGGTTATTCGGCCTACAGCAGCAGCAAGGGCGGCCTGGTCATGCTGATTCGCCAGCATGCGAGTGAACTGGCGCCGTACGGCATCACTGTCAACGGCATCGCACCTACGGTGGTGCAGACGGAGATGGCGCGCCACTGGCTCGAAAATCCTGAGACGCGCAAGCAGGTGTTGGAACGCATTCCGCTGGGTCGCGTGGCCGACCCGCAGGACGTGGCGGGTGCGGCCGTTTTTTTTGCGGCGCCCGCATCCCGCTTTGTGACCGGGCAGGTGCTTTACCTCGACGGCGGCATCACTGCCTCGCAGTAGGTACTAGCGTTTACCTGCCAAGGCTGCAACGGCATGCTGCACGCCGCCGCCGATGGGAATGCCCTGCACCTGCATGGCCGCTTCCAGGCCGGCCAGGCAACCCAGGATCATGGCCGGGTTCATGTCACCCAGGTGGCCGATGCGAAAGGTTCTTCCCGCCAGCGGGCCCAAACCGCCTGCAATCGCCACCTGAAACCGTTCGCGCGCAACAGTGCGCAAGGCTTCGGGATCAATGCCCGCAGTGACAGACACCGTCGTGACGGAGACCGAGCGCGCCGCAGGCTCGCGCACAAAAAGGCCCAGAGCACCGCCTTCACTCCAGGCATCGACAGCGGCGTGCACCGCACTGGCGATCAGCTGGTGGCGGGCGATGACCTCTTCGACGCCCTCATGAAAGATCAGCCCCAGTGCAGCCTCCAGGCCGAACAGCAGGCTTTGCGGCGGCGTGCCGCAGAACTTGCGGTAGCTGAGCGGGCTTTGCCGCCGCGCCCAGTCCCAGTAAAAGCGCGGCGAGGGATTGGCAGCGGCTACCTTCATCGCTGCGRCATCCGCAGCCACAAAGGCCAGACCGGGCGGCACCATCAAGCCTTTTTGCGAGGCGCCCAGCACGACGTTGGCGCCCAGCGCATCCATGGCAAAGGGCGACGCGCCCAGCGACGCGACCACATCTACCACCAGTAGCGCGGGGTGGGCCGTGGCTTCCAGCACCCGCCGGACTTTGCCCGGGTCACTGGTCATGCCGCTCGCAGTGTCGGTATGAACCACAAACACCGCCACGATGGCATGCGCAGTGTCGGCGCGCAGCGCGGCTTCTATGGCCGGCACGTCAATCGGGTAACCCTCGCGCCAGGGCGTGCGGATGACTGCTGCGCCCATGGCCTCGGCCTGTATGGCCCAGGATTCGGAGAAGTGCCCCGTCCCGGCGATCAGCACCTGCTGCCCGGGCGCCAGCAGGTTGGCGATCACGGCCTCCCAGGCGCCGTGGCCGTTGCAGGCATACAGGAAGACGTCGGCCGCGGTGGTTTGCAGCAGCGCCTTGAGCCCGGTCTCGCAGGCCTGGATCACACGATCAAGCCGCGGGTCGGCCAGGTCCATGGGCTGGCGCCGCATCGCATCCATGACCTCGTCAGGTACCCGCGTGGGGCCAGGTGAATGGAGGAAGCGATGGCCGGGGATGCGTTTATGAGGCGTCATGCTGAAAAATTATGCGCCTGCCGGCTTGCGATTGACCAGCACAATGCCCGCCGCGACCATGGCCAGCGCCACCAGCAGACCGGTGGTGATACTTTCTTTCAGCCACAGCGCGCCGAACAGCAGCGCGAACAGCGGCGTGAAAAACACGAACACCGAAATCTTGGTTGC
This sequence comes from Polaromonas sp. P1_F1, assembly GCF_056405795.1. Taxonomy (NCBI): domain Bacteria; kingdom Pseudomonadati; phylum Pseudomonadota; class Betaproteobacteria; order Burkholderiales; family Comamonadaceae; genus Polaromonas; species Polaromonas sp. P1_F1. The sequence goes on along the minus strand of NZ_JBFUBJ010000007.1, from coordinate 168,181 downwards.
CGGGTAGCGCCCCAGCATCCACATCCAGGCCAGGTAGCTGGCGAATGCGCCTATGACGGTCTGCAGCAGCAGGGAAGTAATGGCAAACGGGCTGAAATGCCACGACCATTGCTCGCCCAGGTAGAGCGACAGGGCCGGAAACACTGCGGCGCTAACGGCCAATTGGTAGAACAGGAGTTTTTCAGCGGAGATGCTGACCAGTTTGGTGGCACGTATCACCACCGTGGTCAGGCCCCACAGCATGCCGGCGGCCAGTGCCAGCAGATCGCCCCGCGCCGTCGACGCATGATCACCGGTGAAACCTTCACGCAGCGCGAACACCACGGAGGCGAAGGCGCACAACAGGCCCAGCCATTGCACGCCGCGCAGGCGTTCGGACTTCACCCACAGCGGTACCAGCAGGGCGACCCAGAAAGGCGAGGTGTACAGAAACACCGTGAGGCGGGAAGCGCTGGTGTATTGCAAGCCTACATAAATGCAGGCGAACTCTGCGCCGAACAGCGCGCCCGCCAGCAGGCCGGCCTTCAGCGAATCGTCGCGGCTGAAGAGCGGGACCTTGCGCCACAGGCACCAGAGCCAGAGCAACGCCGTGGCGCCAACCAGCCGCAGCGAGGCCTGGAACATCGGCGGTATTTCGCTGATCGTGGCCTTGATCAAGACCTGCTGCAGGCCCCAGAACAGGCAGCATCCCAGCAAGAGGGACATGGCGAGGAGATCGAGATTGGCTTTGCGGGCTGTCTTCATGCCTTGATGGTAGCCCGACCCCTGGCAGCTCGCTGGCCGGGGTAACAAGGAATACCATTGCATTAAATCCCTGGACAAGGTGCTGCCGTGGACCATAAATGGCTGGAAGACTTCATCGCGCTGGCACGTGAGCGCAGCTTTTCGCGTGCGGCGGAGCTTCGCCATGTGACGCAGCCGCAATTTTCGCGCCGTATCCGCGCTCTGGAGCTGTGGGTGGGCGCCGACCTGATCAATCGCGCGGTGATGCCTCTGGCCCTGACGGCCGCCGGTGAAGAGCTGCTGCCGGTGGCGCGCCGCGCGGCGGCGAGCCTTAACGATGCGCGCTCCCGCATCCGCCATGCACGGGGCGGGCTGGACTGGGTCACGTTGGCAACAGGCCGCACGCTCTCACGCAGCGCCGTGCCTGACTGGCTCGCGCGCGCCAAGCGCGGAGCCGGGGAGTTTCGCTTGCGCATTCTCACAGGCTCCATCCATGAAGGCGCCACCGCCCTGGAGCAGGGGGCTGCTGACTTCCTGCTGTCGTTCACGCATCCGCGGCTGCCGCTGTTGCTGGACGAACAGACGTTCGAAGGACTCGCGCTGGGCACCGACGAACTCGTGGCCGTCAGCGCACCGCGCGCCGATGGCCAGCCGCAGCACGCCTTGCCCGGCACGGCCCGCAAGCCGGTGCCGGTGCTGGGTTATGCGCCCACGCTCGCGCTGGGCCAGATCCTTCAGGACGGGCTCAGCCGCAGTGCGCGCGAGCTGCATCTGCATACCGTGACCGAGTCTGACTTCGCCGAGTCGCTGCATGAGCAGGCCTTGCAGGGCGTGGGCCTGGCCTGGCTGCCGCGCGGACTGGTCGAAGGTGACCTGCGCAGCGGAAGGCTGGTGGAGGCCGACGGCAAGGGCCTGACGGTCCGGTTTGAGATTCGCCTGTACCGGCCGCGCAGCCCGCGCAATGAATTGGTGCAGCGCATCTGGTCCGCCAGCACGCCGGCTGCTTCCTGAATCCAGGTCGCATGCGCCCATGCGTGATACGCATGGGCCGCGCAGGGGCGGCTCCTAGACTGGCGCCATCAACAAGGAGCGCGCCATGCCAGGAATGTTTACCCTCAATCGCCGCGGCGTGAGCCGCACACTTTGCCTTGCCGCCGCAGGGCTGTTGGGTTTGCCGGCTGCCTGGGGCCAGGCCTGGCCTGCCGGCAAGCCCATTTCGCTGGTGGTGGGCTACCCTGCCGGCGGAAGCGTGGACCTGGTGGCGCGCATCATCGCCGAACCGCTGGCCAAGCGCCTGGGCACACCCGTGGTGATCGAGAATATCGGCGGCGCCGGTGGAACCATAGGCGCCCAAAAAGTGGTCAGTGCCGCGCCCGACGGCTATACGCTGCTGCTGGGTTCGGGCAGCGAAATCTCGATTGCCAAACTGTTCAACGCTGCGGTCAAGTACAACGGTGAAACCGACTTGAGCCCGGTCGGGCTGATAGGCGTCACGCCCATGGTCTTTGTGACCAACACCAAGACCGGCGTCAAAACCATGGAGGAAGCGATTGCCAAATCCAAACGCGAACGCAACCAGCTGAGCTTTGCCTCTTCGGGCATAGGCACGCCGCTGCATGTGTCGGGAGAGCTGATCAACCTGATGGCTGGCACCACCTTCCGCCATGTGCCGTATCGCGGCGCAGGACAGCAGCTGCAGGACTTGCTGGGCGGCAATATCGAGTTCAGTGTCTCTGTGCTTTCCTCCGCGCTGCCACACATCGAGTCCGGCAAGATGATCCCCTTGGGCGTCACCACGCCGACGCGTTCGCGGGCTGCACCACAAATCCCTGCACTCGGCGAGAACCCCAAGCTCAAGGGTTACGACATGAACGTCTGGTTCGGCCTCTTCGGGCCCGCCAAGCTGCCGGCGCCCATGGTGGCGCGCCTGAACAGGGAGCTCAACGAAATCCTGCGCGAAGAAGCCGTTTGGCAAAAGCTCCAGAAAGCCGGCATCTCCAATGACGGCGGCACGCCACAGGCGCTCACGGCCTTTATCCGGGCTGAAACCCAGCGCGTGCGCAACGTGGTCAACAAGGCAGTGGCGACCGGCGCTACCTCGTAAGTCGTCAGCGGGAATTCACCCAAACCCATGCGGTGCCGTTGAAGCTGAAGACGCGGGGGCCGGGCCGGGACAACGGCGGCAGGCCCACAGAAGACCCTGGCTCGCCATGATCTGTATTTGTTAATCGCGAAGCGTGCTGGCCAGGCCCCTCCGGAGCACTGGCGGGGCTCTGCACGCCGAGCAATATTTTTAGCCCGACACGGAGGGAATTGTCATGCACTTATCTGTCATATCAATGTTGCGCGGGCTCGCCTGCGGTCTGCTATTGCCGCTTGCTGTTTCGGCTTCGGCGCTGGCCCAGGAAGTGAAGAAACCTAACGTGGTGCTCATCGCCACCGGCGGCACGATTGCCGGCGTCGGAGCATCGAGCACCAACATCGGCGCCTATCAGGCCGCTGTGGTTGCTGTCGACAAGATCATGGCCGCCGTGCCGGAAATCCAGACTATTGCCAACGTCAAGGGCGAGCAGATCTTTCAGGTCGGCTCACACAACCTCACCAACGACCGCCTGCTCCAACTGGCCCGGCGGGTGTCTGAACTCCTTCGGTCGGACGAGGTTGATGGCATCGTGATCACCCACGGCACCGATACCCTGGAAGAGACCTCGTACTTTCTCAACCTCACCGTCAAAAGCAGCAAGCCGGTCGTGATGCTCGGGTCAATGCGGCCCGGCACGGCACTCAGCGCAGATGGGCCGCTTAACCTCTACAACGCGGTGGCGGTCGCCGGGAGTAAAGAAGCGGTGGGAAAAGGGACTTTGGTGGTCATGAATGACGAGATTCACAGCGCCCGGGATGTCACTAAAACCAATGCGACCCGGGTTGACACCTTTAAATCTCCCTACGGTCCCCTCGGTCTCGTGATCGAAGGTCAGGCCAGGTTCTACCGTGCGTTGATTCGCCCGCATACGGTGCAGAGTGAGTTCGACATTGACAAGATACAGACTCTGCCGCAGGTCGACATTGCTTATGGCTATCAGAACATGAACCGTGCGGCATACGACGCGCTGGTCGCATCCGGGGCCAAGGGCATCATTCATGCGGGTGTCGGCGCGGGAAGCGTTCCTGAGTACATAGCTGGCCCGCTTAACGAGATTCGCGCCAAGGGGGTGTTTGTCGTTCGGGCAACCCGTACCGGCAGCGGTGTGGTGATTCGGAACAATTCGGTGAAGGATGACGTCAATGACTGGCTCGTTGTTGACGACCAGAATCCCCAGAAGGCCCGAATTCTTCTGGCCTTGGCCTTGACGAAAACAAGGGACACCAAAGAGTTGCAGAAAATCTTCTGGCGGTACTGACACATGAAACGATCAGGAAGCGATCAAGCGAAGTCTGGCGAAGTGATCAGGAAAGCCCATGCGGTGCAGCTTCAGCCGCCAGGGTTGTCATTCTGGGCGGCCTCCTCCACAGGGGTGGCGCATGTGCAGGAGCGCACTTCAACCGAAGCCGGCCCGGAAGTGCTGGTGTCGGCGCTGGTGCATGGCAACGAATATTCGGGCGCCTGGGCGCTGGACGCGTTTCTTCTCAGCGGGCTGCAACCGCGGCGGGGGCGCATCACGGCCGTGTTCTGCAACACCGAGGCCTTCATGCGGTTTGACACTCGCAAGCCCGACGCCTCCCGTTTTGTTGACGAGGATTTCAACCGCGTATGGTCCCCTGAGCTGCTGGACGGCCCCAGGCGCAGCGCCGAGCTGCTGCGCGCCCGCGAAATCAGGCCGTTTGTTGACCGCGCCACCCATCTGCTGGACCTGCATTCCATGCATGAACCCGGTGGCGCTTTGCTGGTGACGGGCATGCTGCCGCGCAATATTGCTTTTGCACAAAGCCTGGCTACGACGGGCCAGGTGGTCGTCGATGCCGGCCACGCCGACGGGGTCCGCATGCGGGACTACGGGCCGTTTGGCGACGAAAACGGCGACCGCATTGCCCTGCTGCTGGAGGCCGGCCAGCACTGGGAACTGGCGTCGCTGCAGGCGGCGCGCAACGTGCTCATGCGGTTTCTGGTGGGCTCCGGGGTGATTGACCGCGGCGATGTGCCGCCTGGCTGGTTGCTGCCCGATGCGCCGCCGCCGCCGCCCGTGACGGTGACACACCGCGTGGTTGCGCGGTCAATGGACTTTGCGTTTGTGCAGGACTTTTGCGGCGGCGAAACCATACGTCACGCCGGCACGCCGATTGCGCATGATGCGGGCGAACCGGTGGTGACACCCTACGACGACTGTGTGCTGGTCATGCCGTCGGTGCGGCAGTTGCGGCCCGGTGTGACGACCGTGCGGCTGGGCAGGCTGGGCTGAACACGGCTTGCGCAGGTGCGGTTTACAGCGGATGCTCGGTATAAAACTTGCCGCCGTGAAACAGCAGCGGCGCGGCCCCCGCGCGGTGGGTGCAGCGCTCCACTTCGCCCACGAAGATCACATGGTCCCCTTCTTCGTACCGGCTGCGGTTGAAGCACTCGAAAGTGGCGGCTGCGCCTGTCAGCAACGGTGCGCCGCCGACGCCCTCCGTAAACAGCACGCCTTTCCAGCGGTCTTCGCGCCGGCTGGCAAAGCGCTCGGCCAGCTCTTTCTGGTCAGCCGCGAGGATGTTGATGACGTAGTGTGATCCGGTGCTGAGCGCGGCCATCGATCCGGCCGCCTGCGCCAGGCTCCAGAGCACCAGCGGCGGCTGCAGCGATACCGAGTTGAAGGAGTTGGCGGTCAGCCCGACCAAGGCGCCTTGCGGCGTCCGTGCGGTGACGATGGTGACCCCGGTGGCAAACATGGCCAGCGAAGCCCGGAACTCCCGCTGGGAGAAGCTGGGGCTGCTCGCTTTGCGGGGGATGGCAGGGGTCAGCATAGAAGGGTAATTTAACCGAAGCGGTACAGGCGTACCCGCGTCAGGGTTTAGGCCGCGTCTTGCGAGGGACTGGCGGCCCGGCAGTTAAACTGGGTGCCATGCCATTTTTTCGTTCTGCCGCCTGTTTTTTTGCTATCTATTTAATAGCTGCTGGCGCTCGTGCAGATTCACCTTGCGCCGATTACTCTTCCAAACTCCCGAATGTGAAGCGTGAGCTGTGTGAGGCGGCGCAACTGCAGGCTTCGGGGACGCGTTCGGTTGACGGCCGGGTGCTCTGGGTGCGTGACGTCAAGCCCGAGCAGCCCGGCTTGCGTGTGCTGGTCGTCGGTGCGATTCACGGCGACGAGTTGTCCTCAGGGGCCGTGGCGCTGCACTGGATCAGGCTGGCTTCCCAGCCGCCGCTGGACTCGCCCCAGGCGATCCACTGGCGATTCGTTCCTGTCCTCAATCCGGACGGCGTGCTTTCCAGGCCGCCTCGCCGTACCAACGCACATGGTGTGGATTTGAACCGCAACTTTCCCACCCCCAATTGGGAGCGCGACGCGAAGGTTTACTGGGAAAAGCGCACCGGCAAGGACCCGCGCCGCTGGCCTGGGCCCAAGCCGCTGTCCGAGCCCGAGTCGCGGTTTTTGCATGAGCAGATGCAAAGCTTCAAACCCAACCTTATCGTCAGCATTCATGCGCCTTACGGCGTGCTCGACTTTGACGGCCCCTCGGTGCCGCCCTCCAGGCTGGGGCGCCTGTACCTTGACCAGGTGGGCATCTTCCCCGGCTCACTGGGCAACTATGGGGGTGTGCACAAGGGCGTACCGGTGGTCACCATCGAATTGCCCAATTCGACCCGCACGCCGCTGGACGCCGAGATGCGCCAGATGTGGCTGGACCTGCTGCGCTGGATGAGTGAGCGGGCCGTGGGGCAGGGCGCGGAACACGCGCCGCGCGTGCCTTAGAACCCATTTAGGCCGCGAACAGCTTCCTAGCGCAGCATGCTCGACATGGCCGACAGGCTGTTGACCATGCGCACCGCGGCTTCCACGGTGGGTGCGTCAAAGCCGACTTCGTTACCGTCCAGCCGCCGCAGGGCCGGCCATTGGCAAAACAGGTCGGCCAGGGCCGGCGACTGGGTCTGGATGCGCACGGCGATGGGGCCTGGCAGCACATAGGGGCGGGCTGAACCGTGCTGCACCAGCGCAGCGGCCACGCCGGCGCGGATGGCGCCGCAGGCCTGGGCCGGGGAAAGGCTGATGCCGCTGGTCTGGCCGGTGGCCCGCTTGGTTTGCACAAAGGTGGCGTGCGGAAACAGCGGACGGTGTTCTTCGATGAACACATCGTCGCCGCTGGCCATCACCACCGGTACGCCGTACTCGCCGGCCAGCGCGCCGTAAATTCCGGCTTCGCCCAGTTCAAGGCCGTTGAAGTACACGCGTGCAAAGGCAAAGCTGTTGATGGTGTGCGCCAGAATGCCGCGGCCTTGCGCGCGCGAGTGGTAGCCGATCATGCAGACCGCGTTCACGCCGTCGTCGACGCCGGCCATCATGCTCAGGTAGCGCGGCTTGCCCATGACGGCCTGGGCGCGTGCGTCCAGCAGGTCGGGCGGCATGTTGCGAAAACTTCCGTGTGAATCGTTGACCAGCACCTCGGTGGCGCCTGCATCGAAGGCGCCGGCGATGGCGGCGTTGGCCTCGTGCGTCATCAGCAGGCGGGCGCGTTCGTACTCGGGGTTGCCGGCGCGCACCTGTTCGTGGTGAAAAACGCCGGCAACGCCTTCGATGTCGGTGGAAATCAGGACTTTCATGGGGAATCCGGTGAAGATGGAAAGGAGGATGAGGAGGGCCAGCCGGGCAGCAAGTCGTGCAGCGCGTTGCGATGATGGCCGTCGCGGCCGGTGACGGCGCGGGCCTGCCACAGGGCGTGGATGATGGCTTGCTCGGTGCTGTCGGCAACGGCCTGGAACAGCGGGTCAATCAGGCCGTCATGCAGCATCGCCACGGCCGGCATGGGCCTGGCAGTTTGCTGCGGCACGGTGTAGGCGGTGGAAAACGCCAGCGCGATATCGCCGCTGCCGTGGCCGAATACCGAGCCGGTGCGGGCCAGGCCGGCGCCGGCGCGCAATGCCAGCCGGCGCAGCTGGCGTGCGTCAAGGGGGGCGTCGGTAGCGATCAGCAGGATGATGGAGCCTTTTTCCGGCTCTGCCGCGTGCATGCGATGTGCCGCCAGCCTGGAACCCAGAGCCTGGCCTGCCAGGACCAGTTGCGGCAGCTGGCCGTAGTTGGCCAGCACCAATGCGCCTACGGTGTGCTCGCTGTCCCCAGGTGTCGCCACGCGGCGCGAAGCCGTGCCTATGCCGCCCTTGAGACCGAAGCTCGACATGCCGCGACCGGCGCCGACCGAACCTTCCTCCACCTCCACACCTGCCTGTTCGCAGGCCTGCAGGTAGTGCTGCCCGGTGACAGCCATGCGCTGGATGTCGTTGAGAAAGCCGTCGTTGCATTCAAACACCAGCGGGTTGACCGTGGGCAGGCCGCGCCCCGTTTCGGGGTTGGCCGCAACGCACTGTTGGATCTGCGCTGTGGCCACGGCGGCAGCCGAAAAGGTGTTGGTGAGCGCAATCGGCGTCTCCAGCACGCCGAGTTCCTCGACCTGCATCAGGCCTACGCTCTTGCCGAAACCATTGAGCACGACAGCCGCGGCCGGGACCCGGTCTCGGAACAGGTCACCGGCATGGGGGCGCACCACCGTCACGCCCGTTTGCAGCTCGTTCGAGTCCAGCGTGCAGTGGCCCACGGTCACACCGGCGACGTCGGTAACGGCGTTGCGCTGCCCGTGCGGCAGGCTGCCGATGTGGGGCAGCAGATGGCGGGGTGTCACGACGCGGCCTTGCCCCGGCTACTGGCGGTCAAGCTTGGGGTCCAGCGCATCGCGCAGGCCGTCACCCAGCAGGTTAAAGGCCAGCACGGTCAGGAAAATGGCCAGGCTGGGAAACAGCGCGATGTGCGGCGCGTTCAGCATGTCAGCGCGCGCCTCGTTGAGCATGGCGCCCCATTCCGGGGTGGGCGGCTGTGCGCCCAGGCCCAGGAAAGACAGGCTGGCCGCCGTGATGATGGAGGTGCCTATGCGCATGGTGAGGTACACCACTACCGAAGACACCGTGCCCGGCAGCAGATGGCGCAGCATGATGACCGAGTCGGGAGCGCCTATGGAGCGCACCGCCTCGATGTAGGTCTGGTGTTTGAGCGAAAGCACATTGCCGCGCACCAGGCGCGCAAACGCCGGCACGCTGAACACAGCCACGGCCATGATCACGTTGACCATGCCGTTGCCCAGGATCGCGACGATCCCGATGGCCAGCAAAATGCCGGGAAAGGCAAACAGCACGTCGGACATGCGCATCACGATGCGGTCCCACCAGCCTTCGTAATAGCCCGCCAGCAGGCCCAGCAGCGTGCCGATCACGGCGCCTACGGCCACCGAGACCAGGCCCGCTGCCAGGGAGATGCGCGAGCCCATCAGGATGCGGCTGAAGATGTCGCGCCCCAGCGCATCCACGCCGAACCAGTGCTTGGCTGATGGCGGCGTGTTCAGCGCGTCGTAGTCAAAGAAGTTCTCCGCATCAAAAGGTGTCAGCCATGGTGCGAACACGGCCACCAGCACCAGCAGCAGCACGAAGCCGCTGGCCACCAGGGCCACGCGCTGGTTCTTGAATTTCCGCCAGAACTCGGAGGCAGGCGTGCGTACGGCAAGGGCCGTCAAGGGCACGCCGGTTTCTGCGCCGGGCTGCTCCATGGCGGGATGCGCGCTTTCCGCAGGCAACGGCTCACCTGCGATGGCAGCGTGTGGGTGTTCGGGGGTAGTCACTTGAAGCGGATGGTCGGGTTGATGATGGCGTAGAGCATGTCCACCACCAGGTTGATCAGGATGAATTCGAGCGAGAACAGCAGCACCAGCGCCTGGATTACGGGGTAGTCCCGCATCTCCACCGCGTCCACCAGCAGCCGGCCCATGCCGGGCCAGTTGAAGACGACCTCGACGACGATGGAGCCGCCCAGCAGGAAGCCGAACTGCAGGCCCATCATGGTGACCACCGGGATCAGTGCGTTGCGCAGCGCGTGTTTCACCACCACCACGGTTTCGGACAAGCCCTTGGCGCGCGCCGTGCGCACGTAGTCTTCCTTGAGGATGTCGATGAAGGAGCTGCGCGTGAAACGCGCCATCACGGCTGCCACGCCCGCGCCCAGCGTGAGGGACGGCAGGATGTAGTGCCGCCACGAATCGGCCCCGACGGTGGGCAGCCAGCCCAGCTGCACCGAAAAGAGTTGCATGAGCAGCATGCCCAGTGCGAACGAGGGAAACGAGATGCCCGAGACTGCCAGCGACATGCCCAGCCGGTCGGGCCAGCGGTTGCGCCACACCGCCGACACCATGCCCAGCACCAGCCCCAGCAGCACCGACCAGCCCATGGCTGCGATGGTGAGCCAGAAGGTGGGCGCGAAGCGCTCCGAGATCTCAGTCGCCACGGGCCGTTTGGTGCGGATGGACAGGCCGAAGTCGCCCTGCAGCGCATGGCTGAAAAAGCGCACGAACTGCTGCGGCATCGGCAGGTCCAGCCCCAGGTCGCGGCGCACCAGCTCCACGGTTTCGGGGCCGGCGTCGGGCCCGGCGGCCAGGCGTGCCGGGTCGCCGGGCAGCAGGTGCACAAACAGGAACACCAGCACGGCCACGATCAGCAGCGTCGGCAGCAGGCCCAGCAGGCGCTTGAGAAGGTAGTAGGTCATGCGGGAGCGGGTTTCTTCAGATTGCTGTTGCTGCTGCCGGGATTACTTCAGTTCCACGTCGTCGAAGTTGAAGCTGCCGTCCGGGATGACGTAGAAGCCTGCCAGATTGCGCGCACGCACCGACAGCAATTTCTCGGTCACCAGGAATGCCCAGGGGGCGTCTTTCCAGATGCGCTGCTGGGCGTCGGTGTACAGCTTGGCCTTCTCGGCACCGCTGGTGGTGACCAGCGCCTTGGCGATGTCGGCGTCTACTTCAGCGTTCTTGTAGTAGGCGGTGTTGAACATCTTGGGCGGCAGGGACTCGGAAGCCAGCAGCGGGCGCAGGGCCCAGTCGGCTTCGCCGGTGGATGACGACCAGCCCACGTAGTACATGCGCACCGGCGCCGTGGCAGGGTCCTGTGCGCTTTCCACGCGCTCCACGCGCTGGCCGGCTTCCAGCGCCTGCACCTGCACCTTGACGCCGACCTGGGCCAGTTGCTGCTGCACGAACTGGATCACCTTCTGAGCGGTGGTGTAGTTGTAGGCCGACCACAGAGTGCTTTCAAAACCGTTGGGGTAGCCGGCTTCCTTCAGCAGCTCGCGCGCCTTGGCCGGGTTGTAAGGCCAGGGGCCCAGCTTGGCGGCGTATTCCACGCCGTGCGGCACCACGCCTTCGGCAGGAATCGCGTAGCCCGAGAACACCACCTTGACCAGCGCCTCCTTGTTGATGGCGTAGTTGATGGCTTCACGCACCTTCGGGTTGTCGAAAGGCTTTTGCAGCGTGTTCATCGAGAGGTAGCGGTGGATGATGGACGGCGCGCTCGTCACTTCCAGGCTCGGCTTCTTCGACAGGCTGTCCACCGTCTCGGGCGGCATCGGGAAGGCGAAATGCGCCTCGTTGGTCTGCATCATGGCCGCACGCGTGTTGTTGTCGACCACCGGGCGCCAGGTGATGCTGTCCACCTTGGGGTAGCCCTTCTTCCAGTAGCCTTCCCACTTGGCAACTTTCAGGTAGTCGGTGGCCTTCCATTCGACGAACTTGAAGGGGCCCGTGCCTACGGGGTTCTGCGCGATGCCCTTGCTGCCGTACTTGGCCAGTGCCGCGGGCGAAATGATCACGCCGGAAGGGTGGGCCAGCGTGTTGATGAAGGGCGAGAACGGCTCCCTGAGCGTAAAGCGCACGGTGGTGGCGTCCACGGCCTCGATCTTGGCGATGTTCTTGTAGAGGTTGTAGCGCTTGAGCTTGTTGTCGGGGTTGGTCACGCGTTCGAAAGTGACTTTCACGGCTTCGGCATTGAAAGGCGTGCCGTCATGAAACTTGATGCCGGACTTGAGCTTGAAGGTGTAGACCAGCCCGTCCTTGCTCACCGTGTGGCTGTCGGCCAGCACCGGCACCATCTTCATCTCCTTGTCGAAACCATACAGACCCTGATAGAAGGATTTGGCTACGGCCTGCGACAGCGTGTCGTTGGAGTCATACGGATCGGTGCTTGTGAAATTGGACTGGACGGCCACGACCACATCTTTGGCGGCATGGGCCGGCGCGGTGGTGAGACCTGCCAGGCCGATCAGGCCAACCAGCGCGGCTGTGAGGGTGGAAAGACGATTCTTCATGAAAAAACTCCTTGAGGCGAAACGAGAGGCAAACACGGGAGACGGAAAGACAATGCGAAAGGCGAGTGGTGGTCAATAAGGGCCTCCTACCGAATGCCGTGCCACGAAATGCCCCGGCGCCACCTGGTGCAGCGGCGCCACTTGCGGCGCGTCGCCCACAGCGCGTATGGGGCTGGGAATCTCGTCGGCCATGAGTTCGCGCATCCCGCCGCGGCTGGCCGGGTCGGCAACCGGCACGGCCGCCAGCAGGCGACGCGTGTAGGCGTGCTGAGGGTTTTCGAACACGGCGCGGCGCGGGCCGATTTCCACGATCTGGCCCAGGTACATCACGGCCACGCGGTGGCTGATGCGCTCGACCACCGCCATGTCGTGCGAGATAAACAGGAAGGCGACGCCGAATTCCTGCTGCAGGTCCAGCATCAGGTTGATGATCTGCGCGCGGATCGACACGTCCAGCGCCGACACCGCCTCGTCGGCGATCACCACCTTGGGGTTGAGCGCCAGCGCCCGCGCAATCGCCACGCGCTGGCGTTGCCCGCCGGAGAATTCGTGCGGGTAGCGATGGGCCGCTTCGGCTGGCAAGCCCACCTTGCCCAATAGCCAGCGCACGCGTTCCTGCGCCTCCTGGGGCGAGGCGAGCTTGTGGATCAGCATGGGCTCCATGACCGAATAGCCGACCGTCAGCCGCGGGTCAAGCGAGGCAAACGGGTCCTGGAACACAAACTGGATGTCGCGGCGCAAGGCCTGCAGGGCCCGGCCCTTGAGCGCCGAGATGTCGCGCCCCGCGACCTCGACCTGACCGCTGTTGAATTCCAGCAGCCGGGCCAGCGAGCGGCCCGTGGTGGATTTTCCGCAACCTGATTCGCCCACCAGCGACAGCGTTTCACCGGCCTTGAGCTCGAAGCTGAGCTGCTCCACCGCATACACCTGCCGGCGCACGCGCCCGAGCAGGCCGCTCGCCAGCGGAAAGCGTGTGACCAGGTCCTGCACCTTGAGGACAGGCGGCAGGTCGTGGCGCACGGTGCTTGCGGCGCTGAAAGCCTGGCCGCCTTCGTCATCTTTGCCCTGCGGCGCGCCCGGCACCGCAAAGCGCGCTGGCAGGTCCTGCCCGTGCATGGCACCCAGCCGGGGCACCGCTGCCAGCAGGGCCTGGGTGTAGGGTTGTTGCGGCCTCACAAAGAGGCTGGCGCAGTCACCTTCTTCGACCTTGTCGCCGCGGTACATCACGAGCACGCGGTCGGCAATTTCGGCCACCACGCCCATGTCGTGGGTGATGAAGATCACCGCCATGGCCAGTTCGCGCTGCAGCTGCTGGATCAGCGCGAGAATCTGCGCCTGGATGGTCACGTCCAGTGCCGTGGTGGGTTCGTCGGCGATCAGCAGCGTGGGCTTGCAGGCCAGCGCCATCGCAATCACCACGCGCTGGCGCATTCCCCCCGACAGCTGGTGCGGATGGCGGCCCAGCACGTTTTTGGCTTCCGGGATGCGGACCAGGTTGAGCATGCGCAGCGCTTCGGCAAGCGCCGCCTTGCGTGAAAGCCCCTGGTGCAGGCGTATCGATTCGGCGATCTGCTCGCCCACCGTGAACACCGGGTTGAGCGAGGTCATGGGCTCCTGGAACACCATGGCCAGGTCGGCGCCGCGCAGGCTGCGCATCTGCGATTGCGAGGCCTGCGCCAGGTCAAGGCGCTCGCCGTTGCGGCGCGTCAGCCACATGCTGCCGCTGCCCAGGCGGCCACCGCCTTGCTCCACCAGGCGCATGAGGGCCAGCGATGACACCGATTTTCCGGAGCCTGATTCGCCCACGATGGCGAGCGTTTCCCCGGCGTCGACGTGAAAGCTGAGGCGCCGCACCGCATGCACGGTGCGCTGCTCGCTGGCAAAGCTCACGCTGAGGTCGTTGACTTCAATCACGCGCTGGCGGCCGGCAGTGGGCGTGCCCTGTGCGCCGGGCGCCGTACTGGCGCGCGTCATGTCATCCAGTAGTCCGGGCAAAGCGGTCATGCGGCGCTTTCGTCGGCTTCGCCTGCGTAAATGGCGCTCACCGGCGCCTCACCCACGCGGGCCCAGCCACGGTACATGCCTTCGGTGTTGAAGGGAAGGCTCAGGTTGCCCTGTGCATCGACGGCAATCAGGCCGCCCCGCCCGCCGATGGCCGGCAGCACGTTCATGACCACTTCCCGGGCGGCCGCATCCAGCGGCATGCCGGCATAGGCCATGCGCGCGCAGATGTCATAGGCCGCTGCGGTGCGAATGAACATTTCGCCCGAGCCGGTGCAGGAAATGGCGGCCGTGCGGTTGTCCGCATAGGTGCCGGCGCCTATCAGGGGTGAGTCGCCGACCCGGCCGGCGCGCTTGTTTGTCATGCCGCCGGTGGAGGTGGCGGCTGCCAGGTTGCCCTGCGCATCCAGGGCAACGGCGCCCACGGTGCCGAATTTTCGGCCTTCGTCCAGGGGCGCAGCGCCGGCTGCGGGCGAGCGGAACACCAGCGCCGCGCCATCGTGATCCAGCACCGCCGTGTCGGCGGCGAGCGCGCGCCGCAATTGCTCGCGGCGTGCATCGGTCGAAAAATAATCGGGCGAGACCATCTCCAGCCCCTGCGCTTCGGCAAAGGCTTCGGCGCCGGCCGCAACCAGCAGCACATGTTCGCTGCGCTCCATCACGGCACGCGCTGCGCGCACCGGTCGGCGTACACGGCTCACGCAGGCCACCGCACCGGCGCGCAAAGTGGCGCCGTCCATCACCGCCGCGTCCAGCTCATGGGTCCCGTCGTGGGTGAAGACAGCGCCGTGCCCGGCATTGAAGAGCGGGCAGTCTTCAAGCAGGTCGACCGCCAGGCTGACCGCGTCCAGCGCGCTGCCGCCGCCGGCCAGCAGTTGCTGCGCGGGCCGCAGGATGCCCCGCAGGGCAGCGTGATACGCCGCGTTTTGTTCTGCGCTGATATGGCTGCGGCTCATGGTGCCGGCGCCGCCGTGGATGGCGATAAGGGGAAGGGGCTTGGGCCGTGTCACTTGGATGCCTTTGGCAGTTTCGGTTGGGCGCGGGGTTTGCGTGGGGCAGGTGCTGCGGCATCGGTATCGGGACGCAGCCGGTCGGCGTGGTTGCCGTGCAGCCAGGGCAGCACCGACTCGGCCAGCTGGGTTGCGGCTTTGAGCGAGCCTTTAGCGCGGTGAGCGACCGCGCTGCACAAGGCCTCTATCAGTGCCAGGACGGTGGCTTCGGAGTTGGCGAAGTACTGGCTTTCGGTATGGGCGTAGAGCGCGACGGTGGCCAGCGGCGCCAGCGGCGACGTCACGCGGTCGGTCAGCGCCAGCACCGGCACGCCAGCGTCGCGCGCGCGGCGCGCCAGCAAAATGGTGTCGCCGAAATAGCGCGGGTAGGCAATGGCGATCAGCAGGTCTTCGGGCTTGAGGCGTGCCAGCACGCGCGCGCCGTAGGACGAGCTTTCCATGCTGGCCAGGAGCTGGACGTTGTCGCAGTAAGGGTCCAGCGAGCGCTGCAGCAGCCCGCCCAGCCAGCTGCTGCTGCCAAAGCCGGCAATGTAAATGCGCCGTGCCTTCAGGATCGCCGCCACGGCCTGCTCACAGCTCTGGGCATCCAGCGACTGCCGTGTCAGGTCGATGTTGCGCTGGCTTTGCACCAGGGCGGATGCAAACACGTCTGCCACCGTGGCGGGGTGCTCAAGGTTGTTGCGCAGCTTTTCAACCGGCGCCAGCGTGGCTTCAAACCCCAGCACCAGCGCGGCGCGGAACTGCGGGTAGCCGTCAAATTCCAGCGCCCGGGCGAACCGGTTGGCGGTGGCCACCGAAACCCCGAGCGTGGCGGCCAGCTCGTCGATGGGCATGGTAGCTGCTTGCAAAGGGTGAGCCAGCACATAGTCGGCCATTTGCCGGTGCGAGCGCGTCAGCGTTGGCAATAAACGCCCAATACGCTGCGCCATTGAAGGGTTGCCAGGGAATGTCGCCATCAGGATTGGGAGTGGAACTGGATGTATATAAATTTACAAAACAATTCATGATAACGAAATTTTTGATCATTTCAAATCAAATTCAGGCACCGTGATGCGCGGTGGGGTGAGTGCTGGCCGTGACCGGGGGCAGGTTTCAGGCCTCACTGCCGGAAGGCAGATGCACTTCAGTGCATCGTTGTTTAAATGAATATAGCCTGCAATGCCGGTGGATTGTGCGCTGACAGCTATTAAAACAATAGCAAATGGAGTTGCCGCCTGATACGTCGGCCGGGATGTAGATACGTCGGCGATTCGGCAAGCAGCGATTTGCCCCGGTGAGGCATGGCCGCCATGAGGCCGTTTGGGCTTGCCCTAGGACTTGAGCTTCTTGTAGGCGTGGCCCATTTCAGGGCCCTTGCTGGTGTCTTTCAACCCCCGCCGCAGATCGCGCCCGGCTTGTTCGACTTCGGCACTGGATTGCCCGCCCGTCATGTCAACGGACTGGTCGCGCTCATGAGGCAGTTCCAGGCTGGCTTCGACAGAGGTGTCTTTGGACGAACCCGCCCGCTCAGGACGTGAGCTCTGGACGCGCGGAGTTTTCGCCGGCATGCCCTTGCCCGAGACGGGTTGCTCCAGGTTGTTTTGCCGTGCGGCAGCGGATTTGGAAGATGTCATGGCACCTACTGTCGGCCCCGCCCCCCGGCAGGGCTGTCAGCCCGAAAAGGCAGCGTTTGTAGGAAACGGCCACCTTGCCTGCGCGAAGCCCGCGCGGCTCAAGCGGCCAGGAACGTCGCGGCTTGTGCCGTGGCGGCGGCATCGGCTTTGACGGCGTCGGGTGGCCCGCCTTTGCCCCACAGTTCGCCGCCGTAGTTCATGGCCATGAACTGCGCGCAGAGCCTGATTGAGTCCACCATGGGCTGCGCTTTGGCGCGGTCGCCGCTGGTGGTGATCAGCCACAAGGTTTTTTTCGCCATCTCTTCCTTGAACGGCAGGCCGGGCACGCGCATCCAGGCGCTCCAGTGGTCGAGGTAAATCTTCAGCGGCGCCGGAATGCTGTACCAGTACACCGGGGCCACAAACACAATGTCGGTGGCGTCCATCGTGGCGTCCAGCAGCATCTTCATGTCGCCTTCCGGCATGGCGTACTGGCCCGTGGTGTGGCGCTGATCGACAAACAGCGGCATCCGCATGCGGGACAGGTGATGCCAGGCCTGGGGCGTGCCGGCCGGCAGTGCGGCGGCGGCTTGCTGCGCCAGCCACTCGGTGTTGCCCAATGCGCCGGGCTCGCGTGTGGAGGTGGCGAGGAAAAGAAATCGGGGGTTCGGATTCATGGCGGCCATGGTACTGGCTGCCGCAGGCCTTTGCTTGTGCAGGGTTTGGGTACGGCGTGCCAGAATAAAGCGCAGCCTCACTGGAGCCTTCCTCGCCATGATCCACATTCGCGACATCGACCACATCGTTCTTCGTGTCATTGACCTGCAGGGCATGCTGCGCTTCTACCAGCAGGTGCTGGGCTGCAGCCTGGAACGCCGGCAGGACGAAATCGGCCTGGTGCAACTGCGCGCCGGGCGTTCGCTGGTGGACCTGGTGCCGGTGGACGGCACGCTGGGCCGGGCCGGCGGCGCGGCGCCAGGCAAGGAGGGCCGCAACGTCGACCATGTCTGCTTTCGTGTCGAGCCCTTCGACGCAGAGGCGATTCATCGTCACCTGGCGGCCCACGGGGTTGAGGCAGGCAAGGTGGAGTCGCGCTATGGCGCCGAGGGCGAAGGGCCTTCGATTTATCTCAACGACCCCGAAGGCAACACCGTGGAACTCAAGGGGCCGGCATGGCCCGAGGGCGCCAACCCTAAAACTGCCGCCAGCCCTGCCATGCCGTGAAGCATGCGCCGGCGATCAGCACGGCACCCACGGCGCGCGCCATGGCAACACTGGCGCCCGGCCGCACCGCCAGCCATCGCCGGGTACCCGCAGCAGCCAGCGCCAGCGAACCGTATACGCCGCTTTGGGTAATGGCGATGATCAATCCAAGCGCCACAGCCTGAACCCAGAGCGAGCCGTATTCCAGCCGCAAAAACTGCGGAAAGATGGCCAGCATGAAAAGGTAGGCTTTCGGGTTGAGCAGGCAGGTGAGCGCGGCTTGCCGGAAGGTGCGCCACGGGGACGGCGGCTCGATGTCGGGCAAGGCGCCGAAAACAGACGTGCTGCGCATCAGTGACCACCCGATCCAGGCGATATACAGGCTGCCCGCCACCAGCATGACATTGACCATGCCCGGAACCAGCTGCAGCAGGATGCCCAGCCCCAGCGCG
Source organism: Polaromonas sp. P1_F1 (assembly GCF_056405795.1). Classification (NCBI taxonomy): domain Bacteria; kingdom Pseudomonadati; phylum Pseudomonadota; class Betaproteobacteria; order Burkholderiales; family Comamonadaceae; genus Polaromonas; species Polaromonas sp. P1_F1. The sequence goes on along the minus strand of NZ_JBFUBJ010000007.1, from coordinate 149,897 downwards.
CCTGCCACGACGTGGCAAATACCGCCCGCCACAATGCCCGCCACGGCGAAGAGGCCGGCCCTGCGCCCGCCGGTCAATGAGCTGGCCATGACGAACGCCATGTCCATGCCGGGCAGGATGATGATGCCCAGCACCATGAGAAAAAACAGCCAGAGGTGTGCGAAGTGGTCCATCAACGAGCCTGTTTTTTCTAGCGGTGTACCGCGTGGTAAGCGGGGCGTGACAGGCTCATCACCCAGTTGGTTTCCCAGTGGCGGCCGTCGTCTTCCGAAAAGGCCTGTTCCCAGCGGGCGTAGGTAGGTGTGATGCCGGACCAGGTGAAACGAACCCGCACGGGCCGGCCTTCATGGCTGTCGTTTCCCTCAAACCGGCCTATGCCGCCGGCAAACGAGCCGGTCACCGGCGGCTGCAGCAAGCCGTTGTTCTGGCTGACCCAGTAAATGCTCCACAACCGCGTTTGCGGATTGAAAAACCGCAAGGCCATGCCGATGGTTTCCTTGTTTTCGGTGACGAGGTCGTTCATGTTGCCGAGCCCGCCCAGCAGCAGCGCGCCGTCCTGCACGGCTTCGAAACTTTCCCAGTCGGTACAGCCCTCCAGTCGCCGGCGCAGACGCTTGTTGCTGACCAGCCAACGCCCGGTAATGAAATTGAAATCGTGGCGCCCGTCGGTGAGCTCGGCAAGCTCCGGTGTGTGAGTCAGGGTGGTGGTCATGGCTTGAAGTGCATGTGGCACCGCAGTGGATATGTGAAAACCAGTCTAAAAAGGTAATAGGGCTGTTTCAGCCCTAATTAAGCGTTAGACTTTTTCACCATGTACTCCCCCACCACGCGCGTGCTCACCGTCCTGGAACTGCTGCAGTCCCACGGCCGGCTGAGCGGTGCCGAGCTGGCACGGCGGCTGCAGGTGGATGGCCGCACCCTGCGCCGCTACATCGCCAAGCTGGAAGACCTGGGCATTCCGGTGGTGGCCGAGCGTGGCCGCTACGGGTGCTACAGCCTGATCGCCGGCTTCAAGCTGCCGCCGATGATGTTCACCGACGACGAAGCGCTGGCCCTGTCGCTGGGCCTGCTTGCCGCGCGCGGCCTGGGGCTGGCTGAGGCAGCGCCTGCCGCGGAAAGCGCGCAGGCCAAGCTGGAGCGCGTGATGCCGTACCAGCTGAAAAACCGCGTCCGAGCGCTCGGTGAAACAGTGACGCTCGACATGCGCCATGCGGTGGCCCCCGGCGACAACACGGCGTTGCTGGCCTTGAGCACCGCAGCGCATGGCTGGCAGCGTGTGCACATGGCGTACCGTTCAGCCGACGACGATGTCACCGAGCGAGACTTTGACGCCTATGGCCTGGCATTTCGCCGCGGCCGCTGGTACGTGGTGGGCTGGTGCCATCTGCGCGGGGCGCTGCGCTCATTCCGCCTGGACCGTGTGCAGGAAGTCCGGCCGCTCAATGTGGTGTTCACGCCGCCGGCAGATTTCAATGCAGCGCAGCATCTCGTCCTGGGGCTGGCCACCATGCCGCGCACAAACACCGTGCGCCTGTTGCTGCACACCGATTTGCAGACGGCGCAAATGGAACTCCCCGACAGCATTGGCGTGTTCCAGCCCAGTGACGAAGGCGTGCTGCTGCACAGCCAGACCGACCACATCCCGTGGTTCGCCAGACAGCTTTCGCGGTTGCCATTTGCTTTCGAAATCCAGGAGCCGCCTGCGCTGCGCACCGCGCTGCGCGACCACGCACAACGCACGCTGGACCAGCATGCGGCCTGAACAGGCAGGCGTGGATCAGGCGGTTTCAGGCTCCAGGCGGCCGCGCGCGCGGGCCAGCCCGTAAAAACCGAAATCCATGGCCGGGACCTCCCCGCAGATCAGCTCGGCCATGGCCTTGCCAGACCCGGCGCCATGCGTCCAGCCCAATGTGCCGTGCCCGGCATTCACCCACAGGCGGCCGACTTTGGTCTTGCCGATGTAGGGAATGTTGGTGGGAGTGGCGGGACGCAGGCCGGTCCAGAAATTCGGTGTACCGCCCTGCGCTTCAAGGCGGGTGTCGCACACGCCTGGCAGCACTTCTTCGATGCGGTCGGCCAGCATTTTGCAGCGCGCCCTGGCCAGCGGGGTGTCCAGCGAAAGGTCATAGCCACCGACTTCGATGGTGCCGGCCACGCGCAAGTGATCGCCGAGGCGGCTCATGGCACATTTGACCTCGTCGTCAATGGTGCTGACGAAGGGCGCAAGTTCCGGCTTGAGCAGCTTGAAGGTGGCGCTGTAGCCTTTGCCCGGATAGATCGGCAGGTCAACGCCCACCGAGCGCAACAGCGGCGCCGTGTACGAACCGCAAGCCACCACGATCTCGTCGGCCTTGAGTTTCATGACGGGACTCTCACTGCTGCCCGGCACGGTGCGTGCCCGGACGGCGACCGACTGGACCGCTCCACCGGACTTTTCCAGTCCTTCGATATTGTGTTCGTAGAGAAAGCGTACGCCCTTGTCGGCGCAGCGCTGTGCCAGCGCCTGGGTGAAGACGCGCGCGTCGCCGCTTTCGTCGCTGGCGGTATAAGTGCCTCCCACGATGCGGTGCGCAAATGACTTGAAGGCCGGCTCTATGCCCAGCAACTGGGCCGTGCTCACCACGCGACGCGCCACGCCGTACTTCTGCATCAGCGCCGCCGCTTCACCGGCGGTATCGAACGACTTCCGGTCGGTGTAGTAGTGCGCGATGCCGCGCTCCAGCCGGTTGTATTCAATGCCGGTGGTCCTGACCACCTCCTTGAGCGCGATATGGCTGTAAGCGCCGAGTGCCACCAGCTGCTGCACGTTGCGCTCAAACGCGGCGTCGTTGCATTGCGACAGAAACTGCAGGCCCCAGCGCCATTGCTGCCAGCCATCGCCGAAGGGCAATTGTGGCCGGAACAGCAGGGGGGCGTCGTTGCGAAACATCCATTTCAGGGCCTTCAGGGGGGCGTCCTTGTTGGCCCAGGGTTCGCAATAGCTGACCGAAATCTGCGCGGCATTGCCAAAACTGGTTTCCAGGGCGGCTCCGGGCTGCCGGTCCACCACAGTCACCTCATGGCCGCGCTCCAGCAGGTGCCAGGCGGTGCTGACGCCGATGATTCCCGCTCCCAAAACCACTACTTTCATACAAGCCCCTTTACAGCTTTCAAGTGTGAAGGATGTTGCTTTCAATTAATAGAAAAATTAAACTATCAGTGAAAACATCAGAACAACTAATACAAAGGAGGCTCTGCATGAGCACTTTTGATCCGGATGCGCTCGAATGCCTGGCAGCCATCGTGGAAGAGGGCGGCTTTGAGCGGGCGGCCCAGCGCCTGTCGATCACGCAGTCGGCTGTGTCGCAGCGCCTGCGTGCACTGGAGGCCCAGGTCGGGACCGTGCTGATCGTGCGCAGCAGGCCGCTCAAACCTACTTCAGCCGGCCAGCTGTTGCTGAAACACACCAAGATGCTGCGCCTGCTGCGTGCCGACCTTGAGCGCGACCTGAAAGAGCTGGCGCCCAGCTCGCTTGGCGGTGCGCGTGAGGAAGAGCGCATTTCCATCGCCATCAATGCCGACAGCATCGCCACCTGGGCCCTGCCGGCGCTGACCGACCTGGCGCAGCAGGGCCTGCCCATGGAGATCATCCACGACGACCAGAACTTCACCCACGAGTGGCTGCGTGAAGGCCAGGTGCTGGGCTGCGTCACCACACTCAAGCAGGCACTGCGCGGCTGCAAGGTGGAACCGCTGGGCGCGATGCAGTACATCGCGGTGGCTACGCCGGGCTTTGCGCAAAAACGGCTTGGCCTGGGCGAGGGCCCTGGCGGCAAACAGAACGCGCCCGCCTTGACGCAATACAACTTTCGCGATGTGCCTTTTATTGCGTTCAACCGCAAGGATGAGCTGCCGGTCGATTTCGTCGGCAAAGCTTTCGGGCTCAAGCGCGTCACCCTCAACCAGCTCTTTGTGCCGTCATCGGAAGGCATGGTCAGGGCTGTGCTGGCGGGCTGGGGCGTCAGCGTGGTGCCGCGCCTGCTGGCGCAAGGACTGATTGACACAGGCCAGCTCGTCAACGTGGCGTCCAGCTACACCCTGCCCATCCAGCTCTACTGGCATTGCTGGAACCTGGAGTCCGAAGTGCTGGATGCGCTCACCGCTGCACTCAAGCAGTCTGCAGCGCAGTCGTTGGTGACCTGATCGCACGAAAAGAGGCGCGCACCGCGTAATGGCTGTGCACGGCTGGCGGCCGACCGGGAACACCGGGGCAGCCATGCGCTAGTCGCTGTTTCACTCGCTGACAAAGGCAGGTAAGGGAGTAGTCCCATTTACAAAAGGCACTGGCTTCCGCACACTGTGACCTGATGCGCGCTTGGCGCTGCATTGCAGTGAAAGGCACGAGGTAACGAATGCTGGGATGGCTGGGGCTGCGTACCCGTCTGGTTTTGCTGGTGCTGCTCGCGCTGCTCCCGCTGTTCGGCTTGCTCGCGTATTACGCCGAACAAGGCCGCCGCACTGCGCTGGAGCATGCACAGGTTGACCTGCAGGCCCAGGTCGCGCTGCTCGCCACACACCAGCATCGCACGGTGGACAAGGTGCATGAGCTTCTCAACGGCCTGGCCAGTGCGCCTCATATCAAGAGCCACGAGCCTGGACTGTGCGGGCAACAGCTGAAAAACATCCATCGGGAGCACCCCGAGTTCACCCATGTGGGCGTTGTTGCGCCGGACGGCCGGCTGGTCTGCAGCTCACTGGGCCTTCCCGCCGGCAGTATCCAGGAAGATGACCGGCCATTTTTCCTGCAGATCATGACCGGCCAGCGTTTTGCCATTGGGACCTACGGCATTGGCCGCAGCAGTGGCCTGCCGGGCCTGATCTTCGCCATACCGATCCACACCGATTCCGGCGCCATGGGGGGCGTGGCCTTTGCCTCCCTGGGCCTGAAGGCCCTCGCAGAGCCTTTGACCGCCGCCTCCATGATGTCGGGCGCAAGGCTGACGGTGCTTGACCGGGACGGCGTGGTGCTGGCCGTTTCCCCGCAGGCACCTTCCTGGCTGGGCCGACAGCACCCGGACGCCGCCGTGCGCCAGGGCGTGCAAACGCGTCACCTGGGTGTGCTGCATGCACCTGATGCGCAGGGAAGCCAGCGGGTCTACGCTTTTGCGCCGGTTTCCGTCGAAGGCCGCGATGGGCTATTTGTGGCAGTCAGTGTCCCGCAGGAAATCATCGGCGCAGAAAGCCGCGACAACCTGCTTTCGGAGCTGGCGGCTTTGCTCGCCATGGCCGTGGCAAGTGCAGCCTGTGCATGGTGGATGGGCAACCGCCTGATCGTCAACCCGGCCAAGGCGATCCTGAAAGAAGCCAATGAGGTTGCAGAGGGCAATCTGGGGGCGCGTGTCAGGCTGGGTCCGTTGTACCAGGGGGAGCTTGGCGACATTGGGCAGACCTTCAATCGCATGGCTGGCTCCCTTCAGGCGCGCCAGGAGGAGCTTGATGCCGTGCTCAGCCGCGTGGACAAGGAGCGCTCCTTGCTCGATCTCATTCTCAACAGCATGAGTGAAGGTGTAATCGCGGCGGACACCGAAGGTCGTTTCCTGGTGTTTAACGCGACGGCTCGCAAGCTCTTTGGCGTAGCGCCAGGCCCCGGCGTGCGGGTCGAGGACTGGCGCCGCGACCACGAGCTGCTGACGCTCGACGGAAAAACCCCCTTGCCGGCGTCGGAGCGGCCGCTGGCGCGCGCAACGCGCGGCATCAGTATCGACAACTGGGACCTGGTATTTCGCAGGCCCGGCGCCGAAGACCGGGTACTCAGGATGAGCACGCGGCCCTTGCAGGATGACGCCGGCACGCTGGTGGGCGGCGTCGCGGTGTTCAATGACATTACCAAGGTCAAGGCCGCGGAGGATTTTGCCCTGGCGCAGGAACAGGTATTGGCGCTGATTGCCGGGAGCGCGCCCCTGCAGCGCTCGCTCGAGGCCGTGGTGCAATTAATTGAGACGAGTTCCCCGGACAGCCTGTGCTCGATCCTGCTGCTGGACGGGCAACACCTGCGCCTGGGTGCAGCGCCCAGCCTGCCGGACAGCTACAACCAGGCCATTGAAGGCCTGCCGGTAGGTGAAGGGGTGGGTGCCTGCGGTACCGCGGCGTTTCGCAACGAGATGGTCGTGGTGGAAGACACCCAGCTCGACCCGCTGATGAAGGACTACCGGGAGATATTGCTCGCGCATGGCCTGCGCGCCTGCTGGTCCCACCCTGTGGTTTCGACCGACGGCGAGCCGCTGGCAACATTTGCCATCTACCACCGCTATCCATGTGTACCCCAACCGCAAGATCTGGAACTGATCGACACTGCGGCGCGGCTAGCCGGTATTGCGCTGGTACGTGCCCGCGCCGAGGCGGCGCTGGTCAGCAGCGAAGCGCGTTTTCGTGAACTTGCAGAAAACATCAACGACGTTTTTTACAACGTGGATCCCCGCTCCGGCCAACTTCTCTATATCAGCCCCGGCTATGAGAAGGTGTGGGGCCGCAGCCGTGAGAGCCTGTATGCCAACCCCCTGTCATATGCCGACGCTGCGCTGCCGGAGGATCAGCCTTTGCTGAAGCTCGCCAGGAAGCGCAACCGCACTGGCGAATCCTCCGACATCGAATACCGCATCCTGTCCGCGGACGGCAAGCTCCGGTGGATACGCGACCACTCCTATCCGGTGCTCGATGCGTCGGGTGTCCTCGAGCGTGTGGTGGGCACCGCCCGCGACATTACCGACCGCAAGCTTGCCGACCTGGCGCTCGCAAACACCAACCGGGCCCTGCAGATGCTGAGCCAGTCCAGCATCGCCATCAACCGGATTGAAGACGAGGAGGCCCTGTTGGCCGAAGTCTGTCGTGTCGCCGTCGATGTGGGCAGCTACCGCATGGCCTGGGTGGGGTATGCACAGAACGACGAAGCGCGCACCATACAGCCCATGGTGCACGCCGGTAACGAGGGCGGGTACCTGACGGTGATCCGCCTGACCTGGCGTGATGACCAGGTTACGGGCCAGGGCCCCGCGGGCCAGGCCATTCGCACCGGGCTGCCCCAGCAAAGCGACATCAGCCGGGCCGACAATCATTTTTACTGGCAGGCCGATGCCATGAAGCGGGGCTACCAGAGCGCGGTTTGCCTGCCTTTGCGCGAAGGGTCCAGCAGTTTCGGCGTGCTATGCCTTTATTCGGCTGAGCCGCAGCAGTTCACCGCTGAAGAGGTCAAACTTCTGCAGGAGCTTGCCGACAACCTGGCGTTCGGCATCGTCAGCCTGCGTGAACGCCTGGAGCGCCAGCGCAGCCAGGAGGCCGCACGCCAGGCGGCAGTCAAGCTGCACGAACAGGCTTCGCTGCTGGACAGGGCCCAGGACGCCATCATGGTCCGCAACCTGGACCGGACCATACGTTTCTGGAACAAGGGTGCCGAACGCCTTTACGGATGGACAGCCGAAGAAGTGCTGGGCAAATCGATGGAAGAGTTCATGTACGAGGATCCCCAGGTGCTTGTGGGCGCCATGGCCCGCACGCTGGCCAATGAAGGGGACTGGACCGGTGAACTGGAGCAGCGCGCCAGGGATGGCTCAACGGTGGCCATCGAAGCACGCTGGACGGTGGTGCGCGACGAAGAAGGCAAGGTTAACGGGGTGCTCGGCATCAACACCGATATCCGCGAACGCAGGCGTGCGCGCGAGGAGATATTGCGGCTCAACGCCAGCCTGGAAGAGCGCGTGCAGCAACGCACCGCGCAACTCGAATTTGCCAACAAACAACTGGAGGCATTTTCTTATTCCGTATCCCATGACCTGCGCAGCCCGCTAAGTGCCATTGACGGATTCAGCGACCTGCTGCAGCGTGCCATGAACAAGTCCGACAGCACACCGCTGTCGGAGCGCAGCCGGCATTACCTGGCGCGCATACGGGCCGGGGTGGGGCAGATGGGGGAATTGATCGATGCGATGTTGACGCTGGCACAGGTGTCGCGCTCAAGCCTGCGTTGGGAGCCGGTCGACCTCAGCGCACTGGTCCAGGGCATCCTTGACGGCTACCGTGAACGCGAGCCCGAAAGGCCGGTGGCGCTCCATGTTGAAGCGGGCCTGACGGGGCAGGGTGACCCGCGCCTGCTCATGCAGTTGCTGGACAACCTGCTGGGCAACGCCTGGAAATTCAGCGCCAACCAGGAGCGCACCGAAATCACCTTCGGCCATGAGGTCGGCGAAGACGGGGAGACGGTGTATTTTGTCCAGGACAAGGGTGCCGGCTTCGACATGGCCTACGCGGAGAAGCTGTTTGGCGCGTTCCAGCGCCTGCATTCGCTGTCGGAATTTGCCGGCACCGGCATTGGCCTCGCCACGGTGCACCGCATCGTGGCACGGCATGGCGGGAAGGTCTGGGCCCAGTCATCCCTCGGGCAAGGCGCCACGTTCTATTTCACGCTGGGTGACAGGACCTTGTAAGGGGTGGAGCCCCCACGCTCCTCCACTGCGTGTGGGTCGCGAGGCCTTGCAGGCCGCAGCTCGCGAGACGCTTCGCCTCTGTCGCCCGTCCGAGCCTGCGCAGGCAGGCTCGGAGGCCGCTCGCCTGCAGTCCGGCAAAGTCGGTCCTGCGGCTTATGCTTGCATGAAGAGTTCGGCGGCGTAACCAGTGGGCGTATTTCACCAGTGGGGGCCGCGGGTCCGGCTTTGCCGGCCCCAGGCGCCGCCCCCTTGAGGGGGGAACAGGCTACACGCAGTGAGCCTGGACGGGGGTGGTTTAAAAGCTCTGCGGGCGCAGAGTTTCGCGCAGCGTCTGCGCTTTATCTGCGTCGAACTGGCCTTCAACCCGCGCCAGCACTTCACCCTGGCGGTTGACCACCACGGCGTAGACCTGGTCGGTGCCGTTGAGGCCGGCCGCACGCACAAAACTGGCTCGGTCGGTGAACACCGGCACCAGCCTGGCGCGCTCGGTATCTGCGGTGTAGTGCTTGAGCAACCTGTTTTCGACGGCGCTGCGCCCCGTCGGTGTGCCGGGGTCATTGACGATCGGCATGCGCATCCACGCGATGGACGAGTCGTTACGCAGGTTCAGCCCCTGGATCCAGCTCTCGGCCTGGACATGCTGGCCGCGCTGGAAGGTGATCAGTGCAAGGGTGCGGTCAGAGGGCAAGCCATCCGGCACGTTGACCGGCTGGCGCAGCAGTGTTTGCGCCATGAAAGCCGGCATGTGCCCCATGACGCTGGCCTCATTGGGTGATGCGAACGCAAACGCAAACGCAAGGCCGACGGCAAGCAGCCAGGCGCCAAGATAGGACACGTTGCTTTTCATGGTGCTCTCCCCAATGCGGGTGCGGTGCAGGAAGTCCTGCATGAACCCTTCATGCAAGATACATGCAAGCCGAACAGTGCGCAAACCAACAATTGGAACAAAGTGTTATCACTTTCGTGCTGACCCTTGGGTTCCGCGTTGCCGGTCGTGGTTGGGTTACGCGATGCGCAGGAAGTTCAAAAAAATGCCGCCGCCGTGTGCGCTGCGGCGCTACGACTTTAGTCACCAGCGGCACGTGGGCACCACGCCCATAAGAGGACGACTGAGTGCTTGAGTGCTATTGGCCGACGCGGATCAGCAAGTCGGGTAAAAACCCGTCCTGTTCATGCTTGCGCGCATAACCCAGCGGGTTCGCCACTACGCGGCAGCCGCGGCTGATGTAATTAATTACGCAATGCAGGTGCCCGTGCAGCCATAGGTCGGCCAGCGGCAGCAGGTCATCCAGCGTATTGCAAAAGCCCGCCGTACCCGGCACCAGGCCATAGCGCGGGTCGGCGCTCAGCAGGCTGGGGGCGAAATGCGTCACGGCCACAGTAGGCCCTTCAAATGGTACGGCCAGTGCCTGCCGCAACCAGGCCTGGCTTTTGAGGCCCTCTTCGCGCAGGTCGGCCGCCAGCAGTGGCTGGCCATCGCGAAAGGAATGGTTTTTTCCGAGATAAAAGTTGGCTGCGCGGAATGCTTTTTCGCGCGCTTTCAGTTGCTCGCCCGGCGTGATGTCCGATGCCTGGGCCTGGCCTGCGCTCAGGGCGTCAAAGTCGGTCCACAGCGTGCTGCCCACAAAACGCACACCCTGCAGCACCACGGTTTCACGTTCAAGCCAGACCATGCCCAGGCGCTCGCAGGTTTCGCGCAGCCGCACATGGGTTTCATCAAAGTCCAGGCCGTCGTATTCGTGGTTGCCCGGGACAAACAGCACCGGCGTCGGCCAGTCCGCACCGCCTTGGGCCAGAGGCAAGGGCGAAAACTGCCCCAGGCCGAAGTCGGCAATGCCCCTCTCGCCCAGCAGCGAGCCCTGCTGATAGGAGCCAATGTCGCCGGCCAGTACCAGCAGGTCGGCGCCGGGTACGGGCACGGCCTTGAAGTCGGGGTTGCTCTCGAGATGCAGGTCGGACAGGAGCTGGATGTTCACCCCGCCGATTGTGCGGGAAGACGGGGCCGGTTCCGGGTGGCGGGCTTTTTCGCTTGCGTCGCCCAGTGTCCGTGCGCTAGATTGCGCAGGCATGAAACAGGAACCAGGGAGCCACCGGTGACACCTATCCAGAACACAGCCGTCGCGCAGGCCTTCGCGGCCTACCCGCCACTGCTGCGGCGCAAGCTGATGGCCCTGCGCCAATTGATTCTGGACACGGCATTGGACACACCCGGCGTCGGCGATCTGGAGGAAACACTCAAGTGGGGCGAGCCGGCCTACCTCACGTCAGCCAGCAAAAGCGGCAGCACCATCCGACTGGGGCCGGTCAGATCCAGTCCAGCGCAGTACGCCCTGTACTTCAACTGCAACACCACGCTGGTGGACACCTTCCGCACCTTGTTTCCCCGCGAGCTGCGCTACGAGGGCAATCGGGCCATCGTGCTCGATGCGGCTGATCCACTGCCGAGGGATGCCTTGTCGTTCTGCATTCAGGCGGCGCTGACCTACCACCGGAAAAAAGGCCCCTGAAACGGCAAAACCGCCGGCGCCGGGCGGGGGGTGTCAGGCCAACGGCGCCAGCAGGCGCACGGTGAATGTCGTGCCTTGCCCGGGCCGGCTGGTGACTTCAATCTGCCCCTGATGCAGGTCAACGCATTCCTTCACGATGTGCAGGCCGATGCCGGTGCCGGAAATATTGCCGACATTGGTGCCGCGGTGAAAGCTGCCGAACAGGCGCGGCAGGTCGGCTTCCGGGATGCCGATGCCGTGGTCGCTGATGCGCAGGTGAATCTGGTCGCCCACGCCGCGAACGGCAAACTGCACCGGCGTGTCCGGGTCCGAATATTTCAGCGCATTGCCCAGCAGGTTGACCACGATGTGCCGCAGCAACTGCTGGTCCGCCGTGCGCGGCGCGTCCAGGCCGTCGCAGGTCAGCGACACGCGCGCGGCCTGCGGGTTGCCGCGCTCAAGCTCACCCATCACCTGCACCAGCCAGTCGGGCACGGCCAGCGGCGCGGCTTCGAACTGGAACTTGCCCAGCTCCAGGCGGCTGGTCAGCAGCACCTGCTCGACCATGCTGTTCATGCGGGCCACCGCCGTCTTGATCTGCCCCAGCAGCTCCCGGCGTTCGCTGGCCGGAAAGCTGGCCCCGTAGGCATCCAGCAGCTCCACAGACGACAGGATGGCGGCCAGCGGCGTGCGGAACTCGTGCGATGTCACGGCGACAAACCGTGACTTCAGCTCCGACAGCTCGCGCTCGTGCGCCAGCGCCTTGCGCATGTCTTCCTCCGCCTGGCGCTTGCGCGTGACATCGGTCAGGAAGTTGAGCGTGGCGGGCGCGCCCTGCCATTCAAACATCACCGCGCTGATCTCAAGCCAGCGTATGGCGCTGCGGCTGTGCTGCACGCGAAACTGGTAGTAGTTCTCCACCGGCTCGCCGCGCAGGCGCTTCATGTGATTGCTCAGCACCTTCTCGCGGTCGTCGGGGTGGATGAATTCGATAAAGGGCAGGGACTTGGCGGTTTCCTCGTCCAGCGAGGTCAGCTCCAGTGCCTTGGGGTTGGCATACAGGATGCGCCCGGCCGCCGTGACAAGAATGCCCTCGCTGACGTTTTCCACCACCGCGCGGTACTTGGCCTCGGAGTCGGTGCGCCGGCCGATCTCCACACGCAATTGCTTGGAAGTGTCGAGCTGCCAGGTGATGTTGTTGGCCAGGTGGATGACGCGCAGCAACTGCCCCGAAGGGCTGTGCATGGGCAGCGCGCGCTGGCTCAGCCGGGCATTGCCGCCCTGGGGCCGGATGACCCTGTACTCTTCGCTGCGCTTCAGGGGGCTGGTTTGCAGGCTCAGCACCCGCTCGCGGTCTATTGGGTCCACATGCTCCAGCCATTGCCACGGCCGGTCTGCCAGGGTGTCGGCCGACAGGCCCCAGAACGCCTCGAACGCCGGGTTGGTATAGGTGATGCGGCCAGTTTGCGGGTCCCAGGACCAGAGCATCGCGTCAATATTCGAGGCGATCTGCCGCAGCAGCGCCAGCGCCCCGTCCGGCGATGAAGCAGGGGTCTCAGCCGTGGGCAGGGAAGAGGGATTTGGGGGATGGGCCACAGCCCAAGCATAGCCGCCGGCTCCGTGAAGTTTTCCCCGGAAATCACGTAGAAATGACCTGCATGTGCCGCCGCGGAGCACGGCATGCATTTTTTGCATGGGTTTGGGGCCCGGTTAGGCTTGAAACCCTAGGGAAAACCCTTATTCTTCATTCACCGCAACTTTTTCACCCCATGAAGGTGACCCTGACATGTACAGCCTGATTTCCCAGATCGCCCGTTTCCTGCCCGCCGCAACCCGCGTGGCCCCTGTGAACGGTGTGGCCCACAACCTGATGGAACGCGCCGAAGCACGCGCCGGCCGCAATCCGCTGCAGGCCCAGGAACTGCGCAGCGCCGCCTACGCTTACCTCAGCGTGGTTCGCTGAGCCCCCACGCTTCCCCGCTTCGAGCCTGCGGCGCGCTGCCCCTTTCCTCACGTATGGGGCCGGCCGCCTTGCGGCTGGCAACGCCAGACCGCGGCTTCAGCTGGTAAAGACGAGGCCTTGTTCGGACGGATGCGGTCAGAGCTTGACCCCTGCTCCTTTGACGGCGGGCGACAGTACGGCCACCTGCTCCCTGACGAAGCCGGTGAACGCCGCCGGGCTCATGGGCTGGGTGGTGATGCCCAACTCCAGCATCTTCTTTTTGATCTCCGCCGTTGCCAGTATTTCGTTGCAGGCGCTGCTCAGCCGTGCCACGACGTCGGCCGGCATGTGCGCCGGACCGCTCAAACCAAAGAAGTTGTCCAGCACCAGCTTGCGGTAGCCAAACTCCACCACGCTGGGCACATCCGGCACCAGCGGTGAGCGGCTGGCCGACGTTACGGCCAGCGGCACCAGCTGCCCGCTCTTGAAGTAGGGCACAAAAGCCGTCAGCACGTCGATGCCCACGGGGATCACGCCCGCGATCAGGTCTGTCGTCATGGGCGCACCGCCGCGGTACGGGATGTGCACCAGGTTCACGCCCATGGACTTTTTCATCAGCTCGCCGTAAATGTGGCCGATCGAGGCCGGGCCGCCCGAGCCGAAGTCGAGCCGGCCCGCTTTGCGGGCCTGCGCTTCCACATCGGTAATCGTCTTGATGGGCGCTTGCGGGTTGGCCATCACCACGCAGGGCGCGTTGCCGATCAGTGCGATGTGGGTGAAGCCTTCCACCGGGTCATAGGGCTGCTTTTCCAGCGCGAACGGGCCGATGGAAACCGGTGTCGAGTTGCTCAGCATCAGCGTGTAGCCGTCAGCCGGCGCCTGCGCCACCACCAGGCCTCCCACGCTGCCGCCCGCGCCCGGCCGGTTGTCGACCACCACCGCCTGCCCCAGCTTTTTGCCCAGCTGCTCGGCCATAACCCGCGCGACGATGTCGCTGGCGCCGCCGGCCGGAAAGGTCACCACGATCTTGATCGGCTTGTCCGGCCAGGCAGCCAGGGCCGGCAGCGCCATGGATGCGGCGCCGCTGGCGAGGATCTTCAGCGCGGTGCGGCGCGCAAGTGGGTGTGAGGGCGTGGGGGTATGTGGGTGGTCTGGCATGCGCGGCTCCTGCGTACAGTTTGTGTGCAAAAGTGTGTGCAAAAACCATGCCCCTCGGCCGCGAGCCGCTTGAATGGGATTGCCCGCGGGCGTTTGGCGTCAGCGTGACGCTACTGAATTAGTAGCGGCTCGCGCCTGTCCTCATTGGTTTACAGCCCGATTGAGGGGGTAAAAAGGCGACTCAGGGGGGCTTTTGACCCTCCAGCCTGCCCCTGGGGTGCCGCAAAAGCCCTGGCGATGCCGGAAACCCCGTGAAAACCACTGATTTCAAGCACAAAAGATAGCTGAAACCCAATACAGATGGGCGCAAGCAGCTATCTATTTGATAGCGATAGCATGGCAATCTGCCGCCGGCTTCAGCCGCCTCGACAGGGTGCATGCGTGATCCTGCTGCCGGCCCGCGATTACCGCCAAAGCTCCCCATTAAAGGAAACGCTTTTGACCATGTGTTCCTCCAGGTAGGCTTCCTTGTAGGCGGAACGCACGGTTTTCCAGGTTTCGCTGGTCACCGGGAGTTCCGTGCGTGCCGAGATGACGGCGCGAAACGGAATGTGGCCGACACCGGTGAAGGTGGCTTCTGAACGCAGCACCACATTGCAGTTAATGGTCTCTCCCGGCCCGATCAACCCGCCAGGGCAGATGTCAGCCTGCACATCACTGGCTTTCAGTGCCAGCTTTGTGTTGGGCAGAGGGTTGAGGGTCAGGGCGATGCGCGGCGGGGTCACGCGGACGGCGCGGCGGCTTGCGTTGGTCAGGCTAAAACCGAATGAGACGCTGCGGTCCAGCCACGTGACCTTTTGCTGGAACTTGACCTGCAGGTTCGGCGTCAGCGAGTCCACCAGTTCATCGACCACCTTGACGCGCTCCAGCCGCTTGCGTTCCGCGGCCTGGGCGTCGGGCACCGGTTTCTGCACCGGCTCCGGAACCGGTTCCGCTGCGGCCTTGGGCTGCTGGATCTCGGCCTTCATCTGCTCCATGTTGGCGCGCAATGCCTCGGTCTGGGCCTTGGCTTCGGCGAGCTTCTGTTCAAGCTGCTGCTGGTTCTTCTGGTTCGCGGCCATCAGCTGCTGCATCAGCAGCTGGGCTTCCTTCTGTGCCTTGGCCGCAGGCCGGTCTACCAGGGTGTAACGCGCTGCGCTGCCAGCCACCACAATCGCCAGGCCGATGATCAGCAAAAAAACGATGGTGTCGTATCGGTGGGCGCCGGCGTCCTTGCCGGGTTTCGGTTTGGGTTGGCGCGGCGGGAGAGGCGGCAGGGATGGCGGGATGGGGGGCATGCTTTTGTAAGCCATGAGGTATGCGCGGGTGTGGCTGGATTAAATGTGTTGTGAATCAGGTCGGTCAGGGGCCAACATGCTTTGAGATGCCCGGCTCACCATTTGCCGCGCACCCCCATCAGCAGGGCCAGGTTGCGCTGGCGTGCGTTCTGTTCGGTCTGGAGGTCGGCGAAGAGGTTGAAGTTGTCGTGGATGCGGCCCGAAACGCCCACGCCCAGGACCACCGTGTTGGCATTGAGGGCCACGCCCGCAATCTGGAACTGGTAGGGCGTGCCGGCGCCCTGCAGCTGCGCCGTCATCGGGGTGTTGTATTTGCCAAACTCATGCGCCCACACCACCCGCGGCTCCACCCGCAGCCGGCCCACGTCAAAGCCGGCTTTCAGCCCCAGCAACGATTTGGTTGAGTACACGGTTTGCGCGGCGACCTGCAGATTGAGCGCACCGGCGCCCTGCTCGGCAAAACCGTTGGTCTGGTTGCGGCTGAAGGCCAGCGCGGCCATCGGCTGCAGCGTCCAGCCGGTCATGTCCAGGTCGTACGTCAGCTCGCCGTAGGCCGTGGCGGTGCTGCTGTCGAAGTTCGACGAGGCCACGCGGCTGATCGGACCGACCACGATGCCGCGGTCCATGTGGTTGCCGTGAAACGCCACGCTGGTCACGCCGTTCAGGCGCCAGGCCCCGTCGGTGTAGCCGGCGTACATCGCCAGCGCCGCGCTGCGGGCCCTGCCCTGGTCACCTGAATCAAAGCTGACCCTTGATGTGCCGATGGTCACGGCGCCGCCCAGCATCAAGCCCGGCGACACTTCGGCGTCGTAACCCGCACTCAGGCCGGTGCTGTTCAGGCGGCTGGCCATGGCATTGCCGTCGCTGTCGGTGGTTTGGTGGCTGCCGTAACCGCGCAGCCAAAAACCGCAACCGTCTTCGGCGGCCGGGAAAAGTGCCCTCAGGGCTTCGCGGCCACCGACATCGTCGCTGCCGCAGACTGAGCCCAGGCTGCTTCGGCCCACGCGTGCCTGCAGCTGTTCGCCGAACGCGGCGGTAAAGCTGGGGCCGGCACGGCGCAAGGCCACCAGGTTGGCGCCGCCTATGGCGTCGAAGGCCGCGAGGGCCTGCGGCACTGACAGGCTGTTGAGGGCGCTGAGCACCGTGCTCATGTCGCCGCTCGCGCTGCCGGAGGCATCTTGAAGTGCGTTGGAGGCCGACTGCTGGTTGGGCGTCATGCCGGGCAGGGTGTTGTAGCCGGTGCTGTTGCGCGCCAGGGTCAGATACACGTTGTTGGGGTCGTAGGTGAGCGACGGTGTCAGAAACGCCAGGTTGGTCGTGAGCCCGCTAAAGACGCCGGTGCGCCCGCCTGTGGCATTGAGGATGGTGTACTGCGTGGTCGGCGAATAGGTGCCGGCGCTGGCCAGCACGTTGACCGTGCCGCCGTTGATGGTCAGTGTGCCGGTGGCGTTGGTGCGGTCGTTGCTGCCGGCTGCATCGACCTCCACGCTGTAATTGGAGCCGGCGTTGAAGGTCAGGTTGCCGACCACGGTGAGCGTGCCGATGGAATTGCCCGGCGCCAGCGTGCCGCCCGACTGGATGGTGGTGTTGCGCACGGAACCGGTGCCGCCCAGCGTGCCGCCGTTCTGCACCTGCACGGCAGAGTTGGTCAGGCTGCCGTTGACCGACAGCGTGCCGCCGCTGACGACGGTGGCCCCGCTGTAAGTGTGGGTGCCGGAAAAGGTGACATTGCCGGTGCCGCTTTTGACCACATTGCCGGTGCCGCTGATGACACCGCCAAACGTTCCGTTGCCTGCTTGCAAGAATTCCAGGTTGGCGTTGGTGGTAATCAAGCCCTGCAGGTTGGCGGTGGTGCCGCGCAAGGTGCCGCCATTGATGGTGGTGCCGCCTGTATAGGTGTTGGTGCCAGAAAGAATCACCGTGCCGCTGCCTTCCTTGACCAGCGTGCCGCCTCCATTGATGGAGCCTGCAAAGGTGCCGTTGGTGGTCTGGTCGAATGTCAGCACGCCGTCGTTGCTGATGACTCCCTGCAGGCTGGTGGTGCTGCCGGTCAGGCGGGCATTGGTTCTGACGAAAGTGCCGCCGGTGTAACTGTTGGCGCCCGTCAGTACGGTGGAGGAGCCGCCGATAGCGAATACCTCGACCCACCCGCTGCCGCTGATTGCGGGGGAGAAGATGTAGGGGGTGGCGTCGTCCTGATTGAACTTGATGCTGGAGCTGGCATTGCCGAAAACCACGGCGCCGGCATCCAGGGTACCGCTGGGCCCGATGTTGCCGATGACCAGCGTCCCGGTGCCCACATTGCCCAGATGCAGGGTGCGGGTGCCGCCTACCGTCACGGTGGCGCCGGTGCGGATGCCCAGGAGCCCGTCTCCATTGTTGCCAACAATGAACTGGTCTCCCGGAGCCAGGCTGGGGGGGGACACGTTCAGGCTGGCGCCGGCGCCGCCGATGAGGATCTGCCCTCCGGTCGCCGTGTCGCCCACGCTCAGCCGCGTGGCCGTAACGCTTCCATTAATCAACAGGGATCCTGCGTTACCCGGCGCTGGCGTGGTGCCCAGCAGGAGCGTGTCGGCGGCCAGGGTGCCGCCGGCGTGGACGACCACCTGGCCGTCTCCCTCCACTTGCAGCGTGCCCACCTGGCCAGCCCCGGTAACGTCCACCTGCTGGTTCGTCGGGACCCTTGCCACGCTGGCGGCTGTAGGCGTGCCGCCACTCCAGTTGGCCGCGTCGTTCCAGTCCTGGGTGCCTGCGGCCGAGAAATCGTTGGTGGCCTGGGCATGGCCGGCATGCGGTGCCATGGCCAGGCCGGCGAATGCCAGCGCCAAGCCAAGTGGCTTGAGGGGAAAGTGCAGGCAGGAATTCATGCGGGCCAGTTTTGGAGTGTGGGTTCAGGCCGTGCCGGTCAACGGAACCCAAAGGCGATTGCCTTGCCAGAGGACATCGCGATCTCGGCTGCAAACGCAGTTAATGATTTAGCTAACATTTTTTAACGTGTGCCTCGCAGTAACTACGGCCTCTGGGAAGGGCTCCGTACGGGTGTGATGTCCATGTTTTGACTTTGCTTCACGTTACATTTTTTTGCAAGTAGGCCGTTTGACGACTTATAACGCCTAGAGCATCAAATAGAAGAACTAAAGAATTAATTTGATCTGGCGGCGCCGGTCAGGAGCGGCCGGAGGCTGGCCTGTAGCCCGAAAAAGCGGTGCGACACGCTGGAAATTGCGCCGCAGGGCACCGGATTCGGGCCTTTAAGTGCGCTGTTGCGGTGTCTGCGTTGCGTGCTGGCCACACCACAGCCGGGAACTGCAGCGGTTTGATCCGGTTGCCACGGCTGCTATCAAATAGCTAGCTCCCTGCGCTTGTCCTTATTGGCCAAAACAGCAATTTGATGGGCAAAAAATGTGTGCTGGAGAAGCGCGCTCCAGTAGCAATGGCCCCCGGGCGACGATTTCTGCACCCAAAACTGCCTGTTTTGGCATCAAAAATGACCCTCGCCCAATACTGACTTGCGCGAGTAGCTATGATTTTTATAGCGCTGTGTAGACATCTCTTCGGATAGCCAGGCTGGCCAGTCCTTTGGGTGGGTCAGGGGCTTCAGGCCAAAAACGCCCTGTCGGCCGCACGCACCAGCACCTGCCGCAACCACACATGCGCGCTGCGTTGTTGCGAACGCCGGTGCCACAGGGTATCCACGTGCACCGGTGACACGTCAAACGGCAGGGGGCGCAGCACCAGCTGGTCGGCAATGCCCGTCACCCCGACGAAATGCCGCGGCAGCACAGTAAGCAAATTCGAGTTGGCCACCACCCGCCCCGCCGTGAAGAACTGGTTGACCGTCAGCACCACATGCCGTTCCCGGCCCAGGGAGGCAAGGGCTTCGTCGACGAAACCATAGGGCCGGCCCGAAAAACTCACCAGCATGTGGCGCGCCGCGCAGAACTTGCTCAGTGTGAAGGGGCCGGTAGCCAGCGGGTGGTCTTTGCGCATGACGCAGACGTATTCGCCGTCATACAGCCGCTGGTGCAAAAAGGGCAAGGGCTCGCCGCTTTGCGCGCCGGCCGTCAGGTCGGCCAGCACCGAGGGAAAGTAGCCGACCGCCAGGTCGCACAGTTCCTCGTCCAGCAGGCGCCGCGGGTCGCGTGTGGTCAATGGAATCACGCGAATTGAGACACCGGGCGCTTCCTGGTCCAGTGTTTCCACCAGGCCGGGAATCAATTCAGCCGCGGTGGCATCGGCCATGGCCAGCACAAAGATGGTGGTGGCTTCGCCGGGCACGAATTCGTTGGGCACCAGCGACTCCTGCAACTGCTGCAGGGCTTCGCGCACGGCCGGCCAGATCGCCACGGCGCGCGGGGTGGGCGCCATGCCCTGGCCGCTGCGCTGCACCAGCTCGTCGCCCAGGGTTTCACGCAGCCGGCGCAGGGCGTTGCTGACAGCCGGCTGCGTCAGCGACAGGTTGCGCGCCGCCCGGGTCAGGCTGCGCTCAGCCATTACTTCGTCGAACACGCGAAGCAGGTTGAGGTCCAGGGTCCGGAAATTGAGGGGGGTCAAGGGCTTGGGGCGGGTGTTGAAGGGTGAAAAGAAGGTGAAAAGAGGGCGGAGAACCTCAGGTTATCACCAATATGAATGAATCACATCATAAAGATAAAGTTGAATAACATCAGTGATAACCCTAATATCCCTTACCCGCTGCAATTTTGGTTCAGCGGAGTTAACCCAAAGGGAGTTCACCATGACCAGCTTCGTCAATATCAAATATTCCACACAGCACCCCGGCGTTGTCCGCGCTGAGTCGGCCTTTGGTGCCGTACGCCAGCTGGGCGGTGCTTTTTCCGGCACCCGCGGCCTGGCCACGCTGCTGTTGTCCGCTGTTGCGGCCGCCGTGATGGTGGTGGCTTATCAGGTGATGGACAGCGTCGCCGAAGGCCACCTGCTGGTCATGTGGATCGGCCTCTGGGCTGTCGCTTTTGCTGTCCTGGCGATTTTCGCCGGCGCTGCGCGCAATGCAGCCGTCAGCCTCAAGGTCGGCCTGGACGCCTGGTCGCGTAGCCTGGCCGAAGCCCGCGCCGACCAGCGCCTGTGGCAAGCTGCCAAGAACGATCCCCGCGTGATGGCCGACCTGCAAGTTGCAATGGCCCGTCAGCAAGTCGCCGTTGAAGAGGCTGTTGCTGCCCCCGCAGCCGTGGTGTCCGCTCCGGCGGGCCTGACACAGCGCGCCCTCCGTCTGGGCGGTGCAGAACTGAAGGCTTTCCTGCGCAGCCAGGCCGACACGAAAGTTGCCGCTGCTGAAGCTGTGGTTGATGAGGTATCTGCTCCAGCCGGTCTGTCACAGCGCGCCCGCCGCCTCGGTGGTGCGGAACTGCGGGCTTACCACCGCAGCTACATCTAAGCGCCAGGCGCCCCTGCGCTGCGCCGCTCTTTGCAGCGGCCCACAAAAAAAGCCACCGGATCGGTGGCTTTTTTTTGCCTTGGCGCAGTCATTGCACCAGGAATGAGGCGTACCGCAGGTTGTGCGAAACGCCCCGCGCTTGGTGTGCCGGTCAGGCGGCCAGGCGGCGCTCGATCGCGGCTTTGGTCTCCTCCAGCTCTTTCGGCAGGTGATGTTCGAGTTGCTTGAACAGTTCGGCGTGCAGCTCCAGCTCCTTGAGCCAGGCGGCCTTGTCGATGCTGGTCACGGTCTTGAACTGCTCGGCGCTGAAGTTAAGGCCGGTCCAGTTCATGTCTTCATAGCGGGGGCTGACGCCGGTGATGTGCTCGACGCCCTGGCCCTTGCCTTCGATGCGGTCGATCATCCACTTCAGCACGCGCATGTTTTCGCCGTAGCCGGGCCAGACAAACTTGCCGTCTTCGCCTTTGCGGAACCAGTTGGCCGTGAAGATTTTCGGCAGCTTCGCGCCCGAGGCTTCGAGTTTCTGGCCCACGTTGAGCCAATGCTGGAAGTAGTCGGCCATGTTGTAGCCGGCAAAAGCGATCATCGCGAACGGGTCGCGGCGCACCACGCCAACCTGGCCGGTGATGGCGGCCGTGGTTTCGGAGCCCATGGTGGCGGCCATGTACACGCCTTCCACCCAGTTGCGGCCTTCGGTGATCAGCGGCACGGTGTTCGAACGGCGGCCGCCAAAGATGAAGGCGTCAATTGGCACGCCGGCAGGGTCGTTCCAGGCCGGGTCCAGCGCCGGGTTGTTGGTGGCGGCCACGGTAAAGCGTGAATTGGGGTGGGCGGCCTTGGCGCCGGTTTCCTTGGCGATTTGTGGCGTCCAGTCCTTGCCTTGCCAGTCGATCAGGTGCGCCGGCAATGCCTTGCCGGGGGCGTCCTGCTCCATGCCTTCCCACCAGACGTCGCCGTCGTCGGTCAGGCCGACGTTGGTGAAGATCACGTTTTTGTCCAGGCTGCGCAGGCAGTTGGGGTTGGTCAGCATGTTGGTGCCCGGTGCCACGCCGAAGTAGCCGGCTTCCGGGTTGATGGCGTAAAGGCGACCGTCCGCACCCGGCTTGATCCAGGCGATGTCGTCGCCGATGGTGGTGACCTTCCAGCCTTCAAAGCCTGCCGGCGGCACCAGCATCGAGAAATTGGTCTTGCCGCAGGCCGAAGGGAAGGCCGCCGCGACGTGATACTTCTTGCCTTCGGGCGAGGTCACGCCCAGGATCAGCATATGTTCGGCCAGCCAGCCAGGGTTGCCGGAGCCGTCTTGCGAAGCCGCGCGGCCCATGTTGGAGGCGATGCGCAGCGCAAAACACTTCTTGCCCAGCAAGGCGTTGCCGCCATAGCCGGAGCCGTAAGACCAGATCTCGCGCGTTTCGGGGTAATGCACGATGTACTTGGTTTTGTTGCAAGGCCATTTCACATCTTGCTGGCCTTCGGCCAGCGGCGCACCCACTGTGTGCACGCAGGGGACGAATTCGCCGTCGAGGCCGAGCACGTCAAACACGGCTTTGCCCATGCGCGTCATGATCTTCATGTTGACGGCCACGTAAGGGCTGTCGGACAGTTCAATGCCGATGTGCGCGATGGGCGAGCCAAGCGGGCCCATGCTGAAAGGCACCACGTACATGGTGCGGCCCTTCATGCAGCCATCAAACAGGGGCTGCAGCGTGCTGCGCATTTCAGCGGGCGCCATCCAGTTGTTGGTCGGGCCGGCGTCTTCCTTTTTGGCCGAGCAGATGAAGGTGCGGTCTTCCACGCGCGCCACGTCAGTCGGGTCGGAGCAGGCCAGGAAGCTGTTTGGGCGCTTGGCTTCGTTGAGTTTTTTGAAGGTGCCGGCGTCGACCAGTTGCTGGCACAGGCGCTGGTACTCGGCGTCGCTGCCGTCGCACCAGTAAATGTTGTCGGGCTTGCACAGGGCCACCATGTCGGCGACCCAGGCAATCAGTTTGGCATTCTTGACGTAGGGGGGCGTGTTGAGGTTAAGCCCTTGCATCGCGGGATGGTTCATCGAAAAAACTCCAAAGTTAAAAAGCGTTATTTCGGGAAACGTCGCGCGGCAACCTGGGTGGTTGCGACACGGAGACGTTTATCGGAATAAGGCTTGGAAGCTTCCCTTTGCACAACAAACAAGTCCCGGTCGGCGGGCGGTGCGCAAGCTTCAAAAGTGCTGCGGCGCAATGACAAAAAGCGGCAGCGTGAGGCTGCTTTTCATCTTCCACGGGTCGGCCAGTCAATTCATTTTAAGAAGATCGGCGCGAGTTACCTGTAAGTTACAGGCAAAAGTTATGCATAACCGGCATGAGGTTATGCATAGGCTACACCGGGGTTCCGGCAGTCATGACATCGGGGCGAAGAATGCCGGGACGGTCGTTTCGGCCCGCAATTTCAGGCTGGTTCTTCGATGAACAGGCTGAAGATGGCCGAGAGAGATGGGAGAGGGCACGGAGCCTGGAAACAAAAAAGTCCGCGAGATGCGGACTTTTGGGGTGAAAGCGGGGGCTTTCAGGCCATGTAGATGGCGATAAACGCCAGCAGGAACATCAGCACGCCGCCCACCACGGGCAGAACAATGGGGATCAACGGAACGATCGCGTCGACGGCATCCTGCTCCTGGGCGGGGGTGGCGCTGTCGTGGGCTGCATTGGTGGTGTGGCTGGCTGGACTGGACATGGGGGTGATTCCTGAAATGCTTGAGACTCTTCGCAGATTTTACCCGCATGAAGATGGTTACACGAAGATGCGGGCGACAAAGATGCCCGGCGCCTGGCTTGCGGTACCCTTTGCCATGCTTATTTGTGGAAGGAATACATGAAATCCCCAGCCCATTTCGCGCCTCAGCAGCGGTTCCGTTTTTTCCAGGCCGGTGCCGCCTTGTCCGCCCTGGCCCTGTTGTCGGCATGCGCTTCCGGCGGTCCCAACAGCGCCTCGGCAAAGCCCGTGCTGTATCCCAACGCCACCCTTAACCGGGTAGGTGACGCGCAAGGCCAGGCGGAGGCCAGCGCCTGCATGTCACGGGCGTCGGCCGCCGGGCTCAGCCCGTCGCAAAGCACCAACGAAGTCGGCCGGCGTGCCGGTGAAGGCGCAGCCGTCGGGGGTGTGGCTTCGGCGGTGGGCGCGCTGATCACCGGGCGCGGCGGCGAAGGCGTACTGCGTTCCGGCGCCGCGGGCGCCGCCGTGGGCGGCTCTGCGGGTGCGGTGTCAGGTGCGTTTCACAACGACAAACCCAACAGCACCTACCGTAGCTTTGTGCAGCGTTGCCTGAGCGAAAAGGGCTTTGAGGTGATCGGCTGGAACTAGGGTCTTAGCTTAGTGCTGCTCTGAAGCCTCAAAGCCGGCCATATTCAGTGCCGCCAGCACCTGCTGGATATGGTCGCGCCCGCGTGTCTGGATCACCAGCTCGATCTCCACGTTCTGGGCCGAGAGCATGGTGAAGGCGCGCTGGTGATGCACCTCATCGATATTGGCCCCGGCGTCGGCCACGGTGGCGGTGATCTTGGCCAATGAGCCCGGAATGTCGCGCACGCTGACCTTGATGCGGGCCAGGCGCCCGGCGCGCACCATGCCGCGCTCGATGATGGCCGCCAGCAGCAGCGGGTCGATGTTGCCGCCGCACAGCACCAGGCCGATCTTCTTACCCGCAAAACGCTCCGGGTACTTCAACAGCGCCGCCAGCCCGGCCGCGCCGGCACCTTCGACCAGGGTTTTCTCGATCTCTAGCAGCATGACCATGGCCTGCTCGATATCGCCCTCGTCCACCAGCACCAGGTCGTCGACCAGCTTCGCGATGATGGCCTGCGGGATGACGCCCGGCGTCCCCACCGCAATGCCCTCGGCGATGGTGCTGGTGCCCTGGGGGTGCCGGGTGCCCTTGATGGCGTTGACCATGCCCGGGAAGCGCGAGGTCTGCACACCGATGATTTCAATGCCGGGCTTGATCGCCTTGGCCGCCGTGGCCATGCCGGCAATCAGGCCGCCACCGCCGACGGCTATAACCAGCGTTTCGAGGTCGGGTTGCGCGTGCAGCATCTCCAGCACCACCGTACCCTGGCCTGCGACGATGGCTTCGTCGTCGTAAGGGTGCACGAAGACCAGGCCCTCCCGCTCAGCCAGCGTCAGCGCGTGGGTGCGTGATTCGTCCAGCGTATCGCCGTGCAGCACCACCTCGGCGCCAAAACCCCGGGTGCGTTCGATTTTGACGCCCGGCGTGAAGCGCGGCATCACGATCACCGCCCGTATGCCCAGCCGCTGTGCGTGGTACGCGACGCCCTGGGCATGATTGCCAGCGCTCATCGCGATCACGCCGCGGCGCCGTTCGTCGGCTGAGAGCTGGGCCAACTTGTTACAGGCGCCGCGCTCCTTGAAGGACGCGGTGTACTGCAGGTTCTCGAACTTCAGGTAAATCTGCGCGCCCGTCAACTGGGAAAGCGTCTTGGACTCCACGCAGGGCGTATCGAGCAGGTGGCCCTGCAGGCGCTGGGCGGCTGTTTCTATATCTTTGAGACTGAGCATGGGAATTCCTCTGCGGGGCTATGGTGGGATTGTGCGGGATCATCTTTGCGCATCTTCGCAGGAGTTTCTGTGGTGCATTTCACACGTGGGGGTACAAGTAGCGTCTTCCATGATGCTTCAAGCTGCGTTATGGTGGAGTCTCATTGAACCAGGTCGCATCTGCGGTGCTCATAGCCAGTGAGGCGCCGGTCTTGAAGCAGGGTATCTCACAGGCATGTCTACCAACCGTGTAGTTGCAAAGGGAGGTTTGTCCATGAGCAAGCGTTCCGTTAGCGAGCAGCAGTGGCTGCTGTCCCCCGGGCTGAAAGAGGCGCCGGTGCTGGACCTGATGTGCTCGCATTTCGTGCTGACGCTGGCGGCAAGGCAAGGCGCCAAGTTCAATGTGCGCCGCGACCTCAACAGCCTGCTCTCGCTCTCGGGCCGGCATCTTGTGTGGCCCCTGCCGGCGGTGCAGCGGTTGCGCGAGTTTCTCGGCCGCCGCTGCAAGGACAACGAGTTCTGGCGCGGCCATGAAAGCCTGACCGACACCGAGTTCATGGCGCGCCACGGCGCCTGGCGCGGCCCCTATGAAGAAGGCACGCTGTTCTTCTATCTCGACGAGCATGCGAAGGACCAGCCCAAGGACTTGCTCTCGGTGCTGGCTGCCACCGGCGAATGGCTGACCCAGGCGCTCAAGAAACAATCCACGCTGGTCGAGAAAAACATCGATGCACTGGCCAACCTGCTGCAGCTCAACCGGGCCGAGCGTGCGCTGCTGCTCTACGGCACCCTGGCACGCTACCAGCGCGACCTGCGCTCCCTGCTGGTGGAGTTCAAGGTCAACAATGCCCCCGAGGCGTATGCCGCCATTGCCGATGTGGCCGGCGTGAAGGCCCCCGAGGTTGCCGAAGCGCTGCGCGCCGGCTCGCGCCTGGAGCGCATCGGCATGGTCGAGAACCTGATTTCCGAGCACAACATCACCGACCTTGCGGACCTGATGAAGGTCAGTGAAAAACTGCCGCCCGTGCTGATGCGCGAATACCGCGACCAGAACGAGCTGATGGCTGTGTTTACCCGGCCGGCCGCGCACAGCAGCCTGGGTCTGGCGGACTTCGCTTTTGTGCAGGAGGATGCGCAGGTGCTGGTGTCGCTGCTGCGCAATGCGGTGGCCGGCAAAGAGCAGGGCGTGAATGTGCTGCTTTACGGCCCACCCGGCACCGGCAAGACCGAGCTGGCCAAGGTGGTGGCACAGGCCGCCGGCCTGGACCTGTTCGAGGTCGAATATGCCGACCGCGACGGCAACTCGCTCAGTGGCCGGGACCGCTACCGTTCGCTGCAAATCGCGCAGGTTTTCCTCAAGGGCAGCACGCACTCCGCCTTGTTGTTTGATGAAGTGGAAGATGTGTTTCCGCCGATTTCCAGCGAAGCCGCGCAGCTGATGGCGCGCTCCGAACAATTGCCCGTACCTGCCAGTGGGTCGGTCAGCGGCAAGGCCTGGGTCAACCAGATCCTTGAATCCAACACCGTGCCCACCCTGTGGGTCACCAACCGCATCGAGCAGATCGACCCTGCTTTTCGCCGGCGTTTTGCCTACCACCTCGAACTCAGGTCGCCGCCGCCGGGTGCCCGTGAAGGCCTGGTGCGCAAGACACTGGAAGGTGTTCAGGTCAGCGATGCCTTTGTGGCCAAGCTGACGGCCCGCAAGGGCCTGACGCCCGCGCAAATACGCACGGCTGTCCGGTTTGCGCGGCTGGCCAGCGCGCCCGAAGACGCGGTGGATGCGCAGGTGGACACTGAGGGCATGCAGGCCATCCTGTCCGGCGGGCGGCCGCTGTTGATGGAGTCGCTGATCGAGCGCCAGCTCAAGAACGCCGACGTGGCGCTGGGCAACAGGGCGGAAGCTTCCGGCCGGCGCAACGCGACCACATATGACCTTTCCATGCTCAATGTCGAATCCCGGTTCGAGGTGCCGCGTATCGTTGAAGCACTGAAAAGCCGAAGCCACGGCAGCCTGTGTTTTTACGGCCCGCCGGGCACGGGAAAGACGGCATTGGCCGAACACATCGCCAAAGCACTGGATTTGCCGCTCATCATCAAGCAGGCCAGCGACCTGATGAGCAAGTATGTCGGTGAAACCGAACAGAATATGGCGGCGATGTTCCGCGAAGCTGAATCGGAAAAAGCCGTGCTGCTGCTGGATGAAGCGGACAGTTTCCTGCAGGACAGGCGCGGCGCCCAGCGCACCTACGAAGTGACCGAGGTCAACGAAATGCTGCAGGGCATGGAGCGCCATGCCGGCATCTTCATCTGCACCACCAACCTGCTCGAAAGCCTGGACCAGGCGGCGCTGCGGCGTTTCACCTTCAAGATCAGGTTCATGCCGCTGACTCACGCGCAGCGTGAGCAGATGTTTGTCACCGAAGCACTTGGAGGCGATGCCGACCGGCTTGCGGCCCCGCTGCGGGAGAGGCTCGGCAAACTGGTGCAGCTGTGTCCGGGCGATTTTGCGGCCGTGAAGCGGCAGGTGGATATTCTCGCGGCAGAGTTTTCCAGCGAGGAATTTTTGGCCCAGCTAGAGGCCGAGCACCGCATCAAGCCCGAGGTACGCGAAGGGCGGGCCATGGGGTTCATGCAATAAGAACAGGCGCTGTTACAGACGCTCCGTCAGGGCCGGACTGCTATCAAAAGAATAGCTGCTTACGCCCGTCACTATTGGTCTGAGGCCTGATTTTTATACGCAGGCCAGGTTGGCTTCGTTTTTACGCCGTACGTCCTCGCTGACCTTCAGCTGCGCCTGCCGCACGATGCGGCCCCCTTCAATCCACAGCAATTGCCCGGGCTGCAGCTGTTGCCAGTTTTCATTGAGCGTCAGCGGCTGGGTAGCGACGACACACAACCGGTCTTCCTGGACATTGGTTTGGGCAAAGTCGATGCTCAGGTCGGCGTCAACGAGCTTGGCGTGTGAAAACGGCCATTCCCGCACCAGGTAATACAGCCGCGTGGAGCAGTGCGCGAACAGGGCTTGCCCGTTGGAGAGCAGGTAGTTGAATACGCCATACTCGCCCGTGCCTTCGCTCATGCTGCACAGGGTGTCAAACACGGTGTCCAGTGAGCAGGGTTCGCGCGGGCTGATGGCCTTGAGTTTTTCCATCAGGGCGCAAAAAGCGCGTTCGCTGTCGGTGGTACCGACGGACTGGTAGTTGCCGCCAAGAGCCGGAAAGTAATTGATCAGGTCGCCGTTGTGGGCAAACAGCCAGTGGCGGCCCCAGAGCTCACGGGTGAACGGATGGCAGTTCTCCAGGCGCTGCGGATCGCCCTGCGTCGCCTTGCGGATATGGGACACGACATTGCAGGACTTGATGGCGTAGCTTTTGAGCAGCTCGGCCACGGGTGAGGTGGCGGCCGGCTGGCTGTCCATAAAAATGCGGCAGGCCTTGTCTTCAAAAAAGCCGATGCCGAAGCCGTCGCCATGATGGTCCGTCAGACCGCCGCGTGCGGCAAAACCCGTGAATGAAAAGCGAAGGTCTGCGGGTTTGGCAGCATTCATTCCGAGGAGTTGGCACATTCCTCTAGTGTCCCAGAATCTTGGAGAGGAAATCCTTCGCCCGGTCGGTCTGCGGGTGATTGAAGAAGTCCGTGGGCGTGTTCTGTTCAACAATCTGGCCCTGGTCCATGAAGATCACGCGGTCGGCCGCTGCCTTGGCAAAGCCCATTTCATGCGTCACGCACAGCATGGTCATCCCCTGTTCGGCCAGCGAGATCATCACGTCCAGCACTTCCTTGATCATCTCGGGGTCCAGCGCGGATGTCGGCTCGTCAAACAGCATGATTTTCGGCGTGAGGCACAACGCGCGCGCTATCGCAACGCGCTGCTGCTGGCCACCCGACAGCTGCAGGGGATACTTTTGTGCCTGCTCCGCGATGCGCACCCGCTCGAGCTGGTGCATGGCCCGCTCGGTCGCTTCTTTTTTGGACAGGCCCGCCACCCAGGTTGGCGACAGCGTCAGGTTTTCAAGCACGGTCAGGTGCGGGAACAGGTTGAACTGCTGGAACACCATGCCGACCTGCCGGCGCACGGCATCAATGGCCTTGATGTCGTCGCCGAGGACGGAGCCGGCCACAGTGAGCTTGCCTTCCTGGTAGTCCTCCAAGGCATTGATGCAGCGGATCATCGTGGATTTGCCCGAACCGGACGGCCCGCAAATCACCAGGCGCTCGCCCTGCTGCACGTCCAGCTGCAGGTCGCGCAGCACATGGAAATTGTTGCCATACCATTTGTTGACTTTGTCAAAGCGGATGATGGGATCACTCATGTTGGTCCTTGTTTTTTTGTCAACGGGCCTTGCCCACAGCCAGCCGCCGCTCTATCCAGAGGCTGTAGCGGGACATGGCGAAGCAGCAGGTGAAGTAAATCGCGGCGATAAAGAGGTAAGCCTCAATCTTGAACGGCCGCCAGTTCGGATCGGACCCGACCGCCAGCGAAAGGGCCCCGGTGAGTTCATACAGCGACACGATGGTCACAAGGGAGGTGTCCTTGAACAGCGAGATGAAGTTGTTCATGATGCTGGGCACCACGGCGCCCAGCGCCTGCGGCAGGACAATCTTGACCTGCGTCTGCCAGTAACCCAGGCCCAGGCTGGCGGCCGCTTCGGTCTGGCCCTTGGAGAGGGACTGCAAACCACCCCGGACGATTTCCGCCATATAGGCCGCGGCAAACAGCGTGATGCCGACGATCACCCGGATCAGCACGTCGGGCGATTTGCCGATGGGCATGAACAGCGGAAACATGAAGCTGGCCATGAACAGCACGGAGATCAGCGGCACGCCACGAATCAGCTCGACGTAGATGACGCACAGGGTCTTGATGGCGGGCATGTTGGAGCGCCGCCCCAGCGCCACCGCCACCGCAATCGGGAAGGCGATCGTCATGGAGATGACCGTCAGCATGACGGTCAGCGGCAGGCCGCCCCACTGGTCGGTGGACACTTTGGAGAGCCCGAACATGCCGCCGCTCATGAGCGTGAAGAACGCCGTCAGGACCACGACCCAGATCAATCCCAGCCAGGGTTTCCAGAACCAGCGGCTGCAGCTTGCAACCACCAGGCCCAGCAGCAAAAAGGTTGCCAGCTCCGGCCGCCAGTGCTCTGTCAGGGGGTAGCGGCCCAGCAGGATGATGCGGGCTTTTTCGTTGATCACGCCCCAGCATGCGCCCATGCCGCGTGCGGCCTGGCAGGCATCCGCGTCGGCGGCGGTCACGGCATTGAACACCGCCCAGCGGAGGGCCGACGATGCGGCCCACAGCAACAGGGCGATGACCCCGACCGACACCAGCGCATTGCCAACGCTGGAAAACAGGTTGTTGCGCAGCCAGGGGCCCGGGCCCTCCATCTTGATGGGGGCCGGGCGGGGCGCGACGGGAACAAAGGTCTGGTTCATGTCAGCGTTCCTTGATGGCGGCGCGGCTGTTGAACCAGTTCATCAGCGCCGAGGTGGCCAGCGATGTGGTGAGGTAGATCAGCATGATGATGGCAATGCATTCGACGGCGCGGCCGGTCTGGTTGAGCGAGGTGTTGGCAATCGACACAAGGTCGGGGTAGCCCACGGCAACGGCCAGCGACGAATTTTTGGTGAGGTTCAGGTACTGGTTGGTCAGCGGCGGGATGATGACCCTCAGCGCCTGGGGCAGCACCACCAGGCGCATGGAGTGGCCGCGCGAAAGTCCCAGCGACGCGCTTGCCTCGTGCTGGCCCAGCGAGACCGAGGCAATGCCGGCGCGGACCACCTCCGCCACAAAGGCCGAGGTGTAAAGCACCAGCCCGAGCAACACCGCCAGGTATTCAGGCGACAGCGCGCCGCCACCCTCCACTTGGGTTTCCGTCAGCTTCGGCAGGTTCCATTCGGAAGGCGCACCACCGGCCAGCCAGCCCAGGAGCGCACCGGCCGCGACCAGTCCCAGCACCACCCACAACACGGGACGCGCATGGCCGGTCTGGTCAAAGTGGCGGCGTGCCCGGCGCGCATAAACAAACCCCGCCACACCACCGGCCGCCATGCCGACGAGGGCCAGCGTCTGCCCGAGGTGCCACACCGGAAAGGGATAAGACAGGCCGTTCTTGCTGATATACACCAGGCTGCCGATATGCAGGGCCTGGTCAATGGCCGGCAGGTATTCCGTGAACAGCAGGTACCACATCAGCAGCTGCAGCAGCACCGGGATGTTACGGAACATCTCGATGTAGCCGTAGCACAGGCCGCGGATCAGGGCGTTTCGCGAAAAGCGTCCCACGCCCAGCAGGGTTCCCAGCACGGACGTGAGCACAATGCCCACCACGGCCACGCGAAGGGTGTTCACCAGCCCCACGAGGAAGGCTTTCCAGTAGGGATCGATCGAGTCGTAATTCAGCCAGCCTTCCCCAATGTCAAAACCGGCGGGCTGAAACAGAAAATCAAAGCCGCTCTGGATACCGCGCGTCTTCATGTTGCTCATGGTGTTGCTCACGAGCAGCCACACGAGGAAGACGATCAGGCTGACGGCCAGGATCTGGTAAACAACGGCGCGCGCCTGCTTGCTGCGCCAGGAAAAAACTCTGCGCCGCAGCGCCGGCGCCGGCCGTGCGGGAATCAGGGAATGCTCGGACATAAGGCGGTTACCCAAGTAAAACGGGCCGCTCGTCAACGGATGGTTGCGAGCGGCCCGTTGCGTTTAGCGCATCGGAAGGAGTCGTTCAGCGCACCGGCATGGCGTACATCTGGCCGCCTTTATTCCATTGGTTGTTTTGGCCGCGCGGCAGTGCCAGGGGCGTTTTGGGGCCGACGTTGCGGTCGAAGATTTCACCGTAGTTGCCGACGGCCTTGACGGCGCGAACCAGCCATTCCTTGTCCAGGCCCAGCAGCTTGCCGGTGTCTTCGCCACTACCGGTCAGGCGCATGACCACCGGGTCTTTGCTTTCCTTGGTCATGGCATCGACATTGGCCTGGGTCACGCCATATTCTTCCGCTTCGATGAGGCCGTAGATCACCCATTTGACAATGGCGAACCATTCATCGTCACCGCGGCGCACCATGGGGCCCAGCGGCTCCTTGGAGATCAGCTCCGGCAGGATCAGGTGGTCGGCCGGTACTTTGGCTTCCTTGTTGCGCACCGAGGCCAGGCCGGATGCATCCGTGGTGTAGGCTTGGCAACGGCCGGAGAAGTAGGCGGCGTTGACGGCTTCCTGCTTTTCAAACACGACGGGCTTCATGTTGAGGTTGTTGGCCTTGGAGAAGTCCGTCAGGTTTTTTTCCGTGGTGGTTCCGGACTGCACGCAGACGGTGGCGTTTTTCAGCTGCTTGGCGCTTTTGATCTTGCTTTTCACCGGGACCATGAAGCCCTGGCCGTCGTAGTAGGTGACGGCGGTCATGTGCAGGCCCAGAGAGGCGTCGCGCGTCAGCGAGAACGTGGTGTTGCGCGACAGGACATCAACCTCGCCGGACTGCAGGGCGGTAAAGCGCTGCTGGGCGTTCAGGGGAACCCACTTGATCTTGCTGGCGTCGCCCAGCACGCTGGCGGCGACGGCTTTGCAGACGTCCACGTCGAGCCCGGTCCAGGCGCCGTTGCTGTCGGCAGAGGAAAACCCGGCCAGCCCGACGTTCACGCCGCAGATGACCTGACCCCGTGCCTTGATGGCGTCCAGTGTCTTGCCGGCATGGGCAGGTGCCATGGCCGCAACAGTGAGGCCGGCCGCTGCAAGGGCGACAAGTCCATGTTTCTTTACGAGTTTGATCACGGGGATTCTCCAGTCAATAAGTAGGTCGACATCAGCACGAACCATGCCAATGGCGGATGCTAGCCCAACTATGGCGGGTACCTCTCAGGGCAAGCCCTTACGAGGCCAAGACAAACCACGGCGAAAGATGCATAACCTTATGCGGGAATACGGCTGACAGGGAACCCCAATCATCCCCGGCACAATGGCCTTCTGACAGTTTGCTTGCGCCGGTGGTACCGCAGCCAGGCAAGTTCCGGGTGAGTCCATTGGTACGAATCTTGCGCCGCATTTCCGCAAGGGCTGAATTTTCTGCTCCGGCTTTTGTCGGGTTCTGATGGACTTGCCGCGGACTTCATCCCCCAAACCCGAGCGGTCTCCGTTGGAGCCTGCGGCCGGGGGAGGGGTTTCACGTCTTGATGCATGTTACGAAAGCTCAATAACAATGGCTTTTCTTGAAGACTTGCGGGTGGCGCAGGAAGGCGTCCTGTCCCTGGGCTTCTGGGCATTGCAGGTGTACCGGCTGGGGCACCTGCGCTACCGGTTTCAGTCCAGGTTGGTGCGTTATCCGCTGGGTGCCGTGCACCTGGTGCTGGCCAAACTGGCTGAAATGTTTTGCGGCGTCACGATAGGTGTCTCGGCCCAAATTGGGCGGCGCCTGGTGATTGAGCATTCCGGTGCAATTGTGGTGCATGGCCGCGCCGTGATCGGGGACGACTGCATCATCCGCCAGGGCGTCACCATCGGCAACCAGCGTATCGACAGGCCGCTCGAGGCGCCGCACATCGGCAACCGCGTCAATATCGGCGCCGGCGCGAAGATCCTGGGGGCTGTACGGATCGGGGACGACGTCGACATTGGTGCCAATGCCGTGGTGATCACGGACGTCCCCGCCGGAGCCCTTGCCGTGGGTGTGCCGGCCCGCATTATTTTGAGGAGCCGTGACGATGCTTCCTGAAGCCAGCGAAACGCCTTGCACGGTCAGCATCGTCATCAAGGCCCTGAACGAAGAAAAGCGCATTGTGGCCGCGGTAGAAAGTGCGCTGGCGGCCGTCCAGATGGTCGGTGGCGAGGTCGTGCTGGCCGATTCCTGCTCCAGCGACCGCACCGTAGCGCTGGCGTCTGCCTATCCCATCCGCATCGTGCAGCTGGCACGCGCCGATGAACGTTGCTGCGGCATCGGTCCGCAGCTGGGGTACCAGCATTCGGCGGGCGAATTTGTGTACATCCTGGATGGCGACATGGAAATGCTGCCCGGGTTTTTGCCGCAGGCGCTGGCCTTCATGCAGGCGCACCCCGACGTGGCCGGCGTGGGAGGGCAGGTTGTTGAGTTGAACACCAGCAGCCTGGAATATGTGGCGCGTGTGGAGCGGGGTCTGGGCCATATGCAGGCAGGCATGGTGGACCGGCTGGACATGGGCGGCCTGTACCGCAGGGCCGCGGTGGAGCAGGCCGGGTATTTTTCAGACCGCAACCTGCACAGCTATGAAGAGTTCGACCTGGCGATGCGCCTGCATGCCAGGGGCTGGAAACTGTGGCGCCTGGGCACCGATTCCGTGCGGCACCATGGCCACGATGCGCCTCCCTATCAGTTGCTGGTGCGCCGCTGGCGCAGCCGCTACATTTGCGGCCTGGGTGAAGTGCTGCGCGCGGCCTGGGGCGAGTCGCACCTGGGGCTGGTGCTCACGCGGGTGCGCGAATTGCGCCTGTATGCTGCCGTACTGATGTGGTGGGCAGTGTTGCTCGCTGTTCTGGTGGTTCCCATGCCGTGGACAGCGCGCATCGGGGCCTTCTCCTGCATTGCAGCGGCACCTCTCCTGTTGATGACATGGCGAAAGCGCAGCGCCACCAAGGCTGTGTTCTCGGTCGTGTCGTGGTGCTTTAACGCCGCTGGCCTGGTACGCGGGTTGTTGACACCGCAGCGCCCTGCGCGGGCGGCCATAGACAGCGTCGAAATCCGGAATACGCCTGGCGCAACTTAAGGGGCCTGGGCGGACGGTACCGCGCGGGATTAGGTCATCGGCTTGCGAGGGCCTAATCCGCCCCGGCGCAGACGCGCAGCACTTCGGCCCCGTAGGCCTCGAGTTTTTTGACGCCGATACCACTGATGCCTTCGAGATCGGCAATGCCTTGCGGCGCGCGTTCTGCAATGGCTCGCAAGGTTGCATCATGAAAGATCACGAAGGCGGGCAGATTGTGTTCGCGGGCGACTTCGGCGCGCCAGGCCTTCAGGCGGGCCAGACGCTCCAGCGCGCCGGCATTGAGCGAGGCTTCGGCCATGCCTTTGGCGGAGGTCTTGGTGCCTTTTTGGGAGCTGCCTTTGCGCCGTTCACTGGCGCCGGCCGACTGCTCGCGCAGCATCACGCTGACTTCGCCCTTGAGCACCTGGCGTGCATCAGGCAACAGCTGCAACGTGTTGAACGCATCGGGGTCGACCCGCACCATGCCCTTGGCGATCAATTGGCGTAACACGCCACGCCACTGCACTTCGGACAGGTCGGCGCCAATGCCGAAGGTGCTGAGCTTGTCGTGGCCGTACTGCAATACTTTTTCGGTCGCCTTGCCGCGCAGGATGTCCATCAGGTGGCCTGCGCCAAAGCTGATGCCGCTGGCCTGCTGCACGCGGTAGATGCAGCTGAGCATCTTGCGCGCGGCTTCGGTCGCGTCCCATACCACCGGCGGCTGCAGGCAGTTGTCGCAGTTACCGCAAGGCTGACTGTCTTCGCCGAAGTAATGCAGCAGGCTGACACGCCGGCAACGCGTGTCTTCAGCCAGCGTCAACAAGGCATCTAGCTTGCCGCGCATGACCTGCTTGAACTCTTCGCTGGCGGCTTCGCTGGTGTCTATCATGCGGCGCTGGTTCACCACGTCCTGCAGGCCGTACGTCATCCAGGCATTGGCCGGGAGGCCGTCGCGGCCGGCGCGGCCTGTTTCCTGGTAGTAGCCTTCGATGTTTTTCGGCATGTCCAGGTGGGCGACAAAACGCACGTCGGGTTTGTCAATGCCCATGCCGAAGGCAATCGTCGCGACCATCACCGTGCCTTCCTCGCGCAGGAAGCGGTCTTGCCGCTGTTGGCGCAGGGCACTGTCCAGACCCGCGTGGTAGGCCATGGCCTTGAGACCGGCATCCTGCAGGGCTTCGGCAATTTCCTCCACGCGTTTGCGTGACTGGCAATACACAATGCCGGCTTCTGCGGCGTGTTCGCTTTCAATGAATCGCAGCAGCTGGCGCGTGGCGTCGGTTTTTTCGACGATGGTGTAGCGGATGTTCGGCCGGTCAAAGCTGCTGACGAATGCGCGTGCGTCTTCCAGCTTGAGCCGCTCAATCATGTCCTGCCGTGTCAGCGCATCCGCGGTTGCCGTCAGGGCAATACGCGGCACGTTCGGGAAGGTTTCGTGCAACAGGCTCAAGGACCGGTATTCGGGCCGGAAGTCATGACCCCACTGGCTTACGCAATGCGCTTCGTCAATCGCAAACAGGCTGAGCAGGCCGCGTTCATGCAGGGAGCCGAGCAGGCCTTTCATGCGCGGGGTGTTGATGCGCTCGGGCGCAGCGTAGAGCAGCGTCAGCTCATTGCGCAGCAATTGCTTTTCAAGCTGGCTGCTTTCTTCAAAGCTTTGTGTCGAGTTTAAAAATGCGGCGGACACGCCGGCCTCATGCAGGGCGCCCACCTGGTCATGCATCAGCGCAATCAGCGGCGAGATCACCACCGTGACCCCGTGGCCGGCGTTTTGCCGCACGATGGCCGGGATCTGGTAGCACAGTGATTTGCCTCCGCCGGTGGGCATTAGCACCAGGGCATCGCCGCCGCGAACCACATGGTCCACGATGGCCTCCTGCGGCCCGCGGAAGCTGTCATAGCCAAAAACCCGGCTGAGCACGTCCAGGGGTGTCGGCAAAGGCGCAGAAATGGGCAATGAAGACAAGGTTTTAAGCCGGAAAATCGAAACGATGAAGAGGGGTGCTATGAAAATAGTAGCTGCTTGCGCTGGTGGAATAAAGGCTGCGAGCCTGTTTAATGCATAAATAGCAGTAAAAAACCGGCTACATCTGCTCCCAGGGCAAGCCATCAAACCGCCAGCCCGAGAGCGTGGAGCGTTGGAACTGTTCGTCGAGCTCACCTTCAAAGCCATGCACCACATGCTGCACATCAGAAAAACCGGCCGCTTCCAGTGCCTTGCCGGCGTCCAGCGTGCGCTTGCCGGATCGGCAAATCAGCAGCACCGGCTGCGCCTTGCCGGCAGCTTCGCGCGCCACGGCGTCGGCGAACTTTTGCGGGTCCGGCTGCAGGTCGGGGTATTCGTACCACGGCACGTTGACCACGCCTGGGGGGCGGCCGACGTACAGCGACTCGATCTCCATGCGCACGTCCACAAACAGCGCGTCAGAATGTGCCTGCAGCCAGGACCAGGCTTCTTTGGGTTGAAAGTTTTTCATGTTCAGGGCAATACCCCTATTGTGGCTGATGGCGCCCCCACGGTCGCTCACTGCGTGTAGCTCCCTGCCCCCAAGGGGGCGCTGCGCCTGCGGCCCGGCAAAGCCGGTTCCGCGGCCCTTGCTGGTTGAAGAGAACCCGTCGAAGTCTGCTGAAAAAGCTGCCGCGCCTTAAAATCGGAGCATGAAGCCAATCATCTACACACGCGGGCAGCAGCTGCCGGCCATCCTGGAACAACGTATCGCCATCCTTGACGGTGCGATGGGCACAATGATCCAGCGCTTCAAGCTCAACGAGGCCCAGTACCGGGGCGAACGCTTCAGGAATTTTCACAAAGACGTGAAGGGCAACAACGAGTTGCTGAGCCTGACGCGCCCCGACGTGATCCAGGACATCCATGAGGGCTACCTGGCTGCGGGCGCCGACATGATTGAAACCAACACCTTCGGCGCGACTACCGTGGCGCAGGCCGACTACGACATGGCCGACCTGGCCGTCGAGATGAATTACGAGTCGGCCCGCATCGCCCGTGCCGCCTGCGACAAGTATTCGACGCCCGACAAGCCGCGTTTTGTCGTCGGCGCCCTTGGACCTACGCCCAAGACGGCGAGCATCAGCCCCGACGTGAACGACCCGGGCGCGCGCAACACCAGTTTCGAGGAGTTGCGCAAGGCGTACTACGAACAGACCGAGGCACTGGTCAAGGGCGGCAGCGACGTACTGCTGGTCGAGACCATCTTCGACACGCTCAATGCCAAGGCGGCGCTGTTTGCCATTGACGAATACTTCGACAACTCCGGCGAGCGCCTGCCCCTGATCATCAGCGGCACCGTGACCGACGCTTCGGGCCGCATCCTGAGCGGGCAAACCGTGACGGCCTTCTGGCACAGCGTGCGCCATGCCGCACCACTGGCAGTCGGCCTCAACTGCGCACTGGGCGCCACCCTGATGCGCCCCTACATCCAGGAGCTGGCCCGCGTGGCCGGAGACACCTTCATCAGCTGCTACCCCAATGCCGGCCTGCCCAACCCCATGAGCGACACCGGTTTTGACGAAACGCCCGACGTAACGTCCCGCCTGCTGCGCGAGTTCGCCGAGGAAGGCCTTGTCAACATCGTGGGCGGTTGCTGCGGCACCACGCCGGATCACATAGGTGCCATCGCCCACGCGGTCGCCCCGGTCGCCAGCCGCTCCTTGCAGCGTGGCGCCTTCTACAAAGAGGCCGCCTGAGGGCAGCGCTGCCCTGCATCACTTCCGGGTGATGCCGTCGGCTGGCCGAAAAAGCCGGTTCCCTGATGCACGTGTACTTAATAAGTATGCATATGAGATGACGTGCCCGGCGATGTCCCGAAAAGTCATATTTCGCGGCTAT
Source organism: Polaromonas sp. P1_F1 (assembly GCF_056405795.1). Taxonomy (NCBI): domain Bacteria; kingdom Pseudomonadati; phylum Pseudomonadota; class Betaproteobacteria; order Burkholderiales; family Comamonadaceae; genus Polaromonas; species Polaromonas sp. P1_F1. The sequence goes on along the minus strand of NZ_JBFUBJ010000007.1, from coordinate 111,109 downwards.
AGTCAGGCCCTTTTGCCGAACCCTGTTTTCATTCTCCGGCGCTGCGCCCTGCAGCGTTGATGGTTCGGCAAAACAACGCAACACAACACAACCAAGGAAATCATGAAGGTGGGTTTATTCATCAAGGCCGCAGCGGCATTCACGTTGGCGATGACGGCTTTCGCAGGCCATGCACAACTGTCGCCCCAAAAACCGGTGACGATCGTCGTGCCCTATCCAGCCGGCGGCCCGCTGGACAACGCTGCGCGCATCCTGGCCGAGAAGCTGCGTCCCCTGCTCAAAACCGAAGTCACGGTTGACAACCGGCCGGGGTCCGGCGGAAACGTGGGTGCGGCCCTCGTCGCCAAGGCGCCTGCAGACGGCCATACGCTGGTGATGGGGGCGGTGGCCACCCATGCCATCAACCCGTGGCTCTACCCGAACATGCCCTATGACGCATTGAAGGACTTCACGCCCATCACGTTGGTGGCCCGTGTGCCGAACGTGCTGGTCATGAATGCCGAAACAGCCAGGCGGCTGAAAATCAAGGACACCAAGGACTTGATTGCCTACGCACGCAAGAATCCCGGCCGGCTGAACTATGCCTCCGGCGGCAATGGAAGCGCCGGCCACCTCGCGGGCGAGCTGTTCAAAAGCCTGGCCAAGATCAGCGTGGTGCACCTGCCTTCCAGCGGCTCGGCGCAGGCGCAGGCTGGCCTGCTGTCGGGCCAGACCGACCTGATGTTCGACAACCTGGCCTCTGCCAGCGCCAACATCAAGTCGGGCAAGCTGGTCGCTTTTGGCGTGACCACCATCAACCGCTCCAGCAGCTTTACGGAAATTCCGACCATCAACGACGTATTGCCCGGCTTTCACATCAGCACCTGGTTCGGCATCTTTGGCCCGGCCAACCTTCCCAAAGCTACGGCAGACCAGCTTCAGCGGGCATTCGCCGACGCGCTCAACACGCCCGACACCGCGGAAAAGTTTGCACGCATGAGCGCGACCCCCAGCCCCATGAGCTCTGCCGACTTTGCCTACATGGTGATGAAAGAGCATGCCGACTATGGACGCCTGATCAAGGTCGCCAAAATCAAGCTCGACTAAGTCGAAGGGGGCGGCCAGCCTGCCGCCTTCCCCGCTTTTCTGCCAGACGGAAATCAGCCCGGCATGAGCCGGTCGATTTCCTGCTGCATGGCTTGCACCAGCTGGCTGTACATCTTGAGTTTTTCGCTGGTGTCGCGCAGCCGTTCGGCGATGCGCAGCGAAACGGCAAACATCAGTTTGGCCGCAGTCACAGGTTGCTCTTCCCCCATTTTTTCAAGCGCTGCGCGCGACAGCACGGCGCAGCTCACGTCGCTGCTGGCAGTGCATGACGCCAGCCGCGCCTGGCCGTCGACCAGGCCCATCTCGCCGATCAGGCTGCCGGGGCCCAGCACCGTGATGGTGACCGGCGTGCGGCGGCTGACCACAATGCTTTCGACCGTGACTTCGCCTTCGAGCAGCAGCACCATATAACCGGTATCGCTCTTGTCCCCTTCGCGGATGAAGGTCGTTCCCTCGGAAATCCTGCGCGGCGTCATATAGCTGACGACGGTGAAAGCCTCTTCGGGCGTGAGCTGCATCAGGGCGGTTGGTGCAATCAGCAGCCTGGCGGCAAGCTCGGCCGTGCTGGAGCCTTCAATGGCCCGCATGCGGTCTTTGGGACGCATGGACTCGGGCGCATCGGGCGTTCCCTTCTGTTTTCTGCCGAACAGGTTTTCAAACATGGTGGCTCCGGCTATCCCCTGGACTTTTGTTGGTATCTCTTGCCATTGGCGCAAGGATATGGCGCGGGCGGCGTTCAGCCCTTAAAATGATGGTAACCCAAGGAGCGTTGCAGCGAACACAAGCGTTCGTCAGGCTTGGGTTACAGGCGGCGGCTTCCGGCGGCCCCTGCAGCAACGACGCTCACCTTTGCCTCAAGGTGAGTCCGTGTCTGAAACTGAATCTTTACCCAATGTCCCCCCCATGAAGCTGTCCGGCCTGGAGCCGGTCGCCATCGGCGCGGGCACGCTGTTCGTCAATATTGGCGAGCGTACCAACGTCACCGGCTCCAAGGCCTTCGCTCGCATGATCCTCAACGGTGAATACGAGCAGGCGCTGGCCGTGGCCCGCCAGCAGGTCGAAAACGGCGCGCAGATCATCGACATCAACATGGATGAAGCCATGCTCGACAGCCAGGCCGCCATGGTGCGTTTCCTGAACCTGATCGCCAGTGAGCCCGACATCGCCCGCGTGCCCATCATGATCGACAGCTCCAAGTGGAGCGTCATCGAAGCCGGCCTGCGCTGCATTCAGGGCAAGGGCATCGTCAACTCGATCTCGATGAAAGAGGGGCTGGAGCCCTTCAAGCAGCAGGCCAGACTGCTCAAGCGCTACGGCGCGGCAGCGGTGGTGATGGCTTTTGATGAAAAAGGCCAGGCCGACACCTATGAGCGCAAAGTCGAAATCTGTGAGCGCGCCTACCGCGTGCTGGTCGACGAGCTGGACTTTCCGCCCGAAGACATCATCTTCGACCCGAACATTTTCGCGATCGCCACCGGCATCGAAGAGCACAACAACTACGCGGTCGATTTCATCAACGCCACGCGCTGGATCAAGCAGAACCTGCCGGGTGCCAAGGTCTCTGGCGGTGTGTCCAACGTGTCCTTCAGCTTTCGCGGCAACGACCCGGTGCGTGAAGCCATCCACACCGTGTTCCTGTACCACGCGATCCAGGCCGGTATGGACATGGGCATCGTCAACGCCGGCATGGTCGGCGTGTATGACGACCTCGATCCGGTGCTGCGCGAGCGTGTGGAAGACGTGGTGCTCAACCGCACACCGGCCTACAAGTCCGGTGAGCCCGAACTCACGCCCAGCGAACGCCTGATCGAAGTGGCCGAGACCGCCAGGAGCGGCGCCAAGGACGACAGCAAGAAAAACGAATGGCGTGCCCTGCCGGTGCGCCAGCGCCTGTCGCACGCGCTGGTCCACGGCATGAACGAGCACATCGTGACCGACACCGAAGAGGTCTACCAGGAGATCCTTGCAGAGGGCGGCCGGCCGCTGCATGTGATTGAAGGACCGTTGATGGACGGCATGAACATCGTCGGTGACCTGTTCGGCCAGGGCAAGATGTTTCTGCCCCAGGTCGTCAAAAGCGCCCGTGTGATGAAGCAGGCCGTGGCGCATCTGCTGCCCTACATCGAAGCCGAAAAGCTGCTGCTCGAAGCCGCCGGCGGCGACGTCAAGACCAAAGGCAAGATCATCATCGCCACGGTCAAGGGCGACGTGCACGACATCGGCAAGAACATCGTGACGGTGGTCTTGCAGTGCAACAACTTTGAAGTCGTCAACATGGGCGTGATGGTGCCCTGCCATGAAATATTGGCGCGCGCCAAGGTTGAAGGCGCCGACATCGTCGGGCTGTCGGGCCTCATCACCCCCAGCCTGGAAGAGATGCAGTACGTCGCCGCCGAGATGCAGAAAGACGATCACTTCCGCATCAAAAAAATCCCGCTGCTGATAGGCGGCGCCACCACCAGCCGCGTGCACACGGCCGTCAAGATCTCCCCGCACTACGAAGGCCCGGTGGTGTATGTGCCCGATGCGTCCCGCAGCGTGAGCGTGGCGCAAAGCCTGCTGTCCGACCAGGCCGCCAGATACATCGAAGAGCTGTATACCGACTACGACAAGGTGCGCACCCAGCACGCCAGCAAAAAGCAGGTGCCGATGTGGCCGCTGGCCAAGGCCCGCGCCAATGCCACGTCAATGGATTGGGCCCATTACGCGCCGCCGGTGCCCAAGTTCATTGGCCGGCGCGTGTTCAAGAACTTCGACCTGTCGGAGCTGGCCCAGTACATCGACTGGGGTCCTTTCTTCCAGACCTGGGACCTGGCCGGAGCCTTCCCGGCCATCCTGAAGGACGAAGTCGTGGGCACCGAAGCTGTGCGCGTGTACGCCGACGCCCAGCGCATGCTCAAGCGCCTGATTGAAGGCCGCTGGCTCACCGCCAACGGCGTGATGGCGCTGTACCCCGCCAACAGCGTGGGTGACGACATCGAGATCTACACCGACGAGTCGCGCAGCGAAGTGGCCATGACCTGGTACGGCCTGCGCCAGCAAACCGAAAAAACCGCGATTGACGGCGTGATGCGCCCCAGCCGTTGCCTGGCTGATTTTGTCGCGCCCAAGGTGCTTGCTCCTGAATTGATAGCTGCTCGTGCTGAATATACGGGCGCTGCAGGCCAAAATGCCTCACAAATTCCGGACTACATCGGTCTTTTTGCCGTCACGGCAGGCATTGGCGCCGAGAAAAAGGAAAAGTACTTCCTGGATGACCACGACGATTATTCGTCCATCATGCTCAAGGCGCTGGCTGACCGCCTGGCCGAAGCGTTTGCCGAAAGCCTGCACCAGCGCGTACGCAAGGATTTGTGGGGCTATGTGCCGGCCGAGTCACTGGACAGCGAGGCGTTGATCGCCGAAAAATACCAGGGCATACGCCCGGCGCCAGGCTACCCGGCCTGCCCGGACCACAGCGTCAAGAAAGAAATGTTCGAGCTGCTCAAGGCCGAAGAGGTCGGCATGGCCCTGACCGAAAGCCTGGCCATGACGCCGGCTGCCAGTGTGAGCGGCTTTTACCTGAGCCACCCCGAGAGCACCTATTTCAACGTTGGCAAAATCGGCGACGATCAGCTGCAGGACCTCGCGCAGCGGCGTGGTCTGAAAGCCGGGGAATTGCAGCGCCTGCTGGCACCCAATCTTTAAGAGCCACTAATGAAACTCGAAGCGCTGCGGCAGGGATCAGGCGCCACGATCGGCGGCTTTTGCAATAGTGGTACATGCCTTAAAAAATGAAGTGGCAGATGGACAAGCAGCTTAAAGAGTACCTTGCGATCGTATGGAAGAAGAATTCAGGCGAGCCGGGCGTGCATGAAACGTTCTACGCACATAGCTATGAAGAAGTAAAGACAATGCTTGCAGAAAAGTACGGCGACGAGACAATAGTTTCCCTTACCGATGTTGAGGCCGCTGCCCGGCCACGTTAAGGTCGATGTCATTGGGGCAAATGGGAGTGATACGGAAATTCACTTCCACCGAAAACCCTCTTGGCGTTGTGCGCCGCCTTCCGCGGACCGTTTCGCTGGATTCTGTGGGCGTCTCCAGGAACAACAGGCCGCGTTACCGTTGCAATTCGCGTTTACGGCGACTTTGCCGGAGAATAACCTGCGTTTACATAAATACACAGCTGCCTGCCAAAGCATGTTTACCTTCGCGGCATGGGAAACGTTGAACAACGACAGATGAAACCCCGTTGCGGGACCAATTGATTTCACAGAGGGAAATGCCATGAACACATCCACCGAAAATCTTCAGCCGGGCCAGCAGGCCCCGTCGGCCAGCAAGCCCTTGTGGGCGGCCGTCGGCATACTGGGAGTGGCCGTCCTGGCCATGGGCGGGACCATGATTTACCAGATGCGCAACCCGGTTACGGCGACCCCGGTGGCACTCGCAGCACCGCAAGCCGCGCCGCAAGTGGCGCCCCCCATGGCCGCGGCCAGCAATGTGGCGGACGACATGGCTGAAAAGCCGGTTGCCGCACCCGCCAAGCCCGCGCCCGTGCCGACCAAAAAAGTGGTCAAGCCGACGCCAAAACCGGCACCCGCCCCGAGTTATGCGGGTATTTCGCCCGCACCGGCCCCTTACCCTGCACCGGTCGCTGTGGCGCCGGCGCCTGTGTGCCATGTATGCGGTGCGGTGGAGTCAGTGACACCGGTTGAGCGTTCCACCAAGCCGGCAGGCCCTGGCGTAGGTGCTGTGGCGGGTGGCGTGCTGGGCGCCGTGCTGGGTAACCAGGTCGGCCATGGCGGTGGGCGTACGGCGGCCACCATCCTGGGTGCGGTGGGTGGCGGTTTCGCCGGCAACGCCATCGAAGGGCATGTTCGCAAGGAAACGGTTTACCAGGTCGGCGTGCGCATGGAAGACGGTTCCCAACGCATGGTAGAAGTTGCCCGCGCTCCCAGCGTTGGCAGCCGCGTGACAGTGGAAGGGTCGACCTTGCGGACCCAGGATGGCGCCAGTTACGGTCCCAAGCCGCCGCCGGCCCCTGTGGTCACGCAGCAGCAGTCTCCCGACTACAGCAACCGCTGATCCAGTCAAAGACCGGAAGGCGTGCAGACTTCAGCACGATTGCCCGGTGATCTTTTCCCCATGTGCCGTGCGAAGGGATCCCTTCGCGCGGCACGCTCTTATGCTTCGACGGTGCGATGCTTGGCGCTATGATGGCCCCGCCATCACAAGGAGGATCGCATGCGTCGTTTTTTTGTGGCCGTGCTGGTACTTGCCGGAGGTCTGCACGCCTTTGCGGCAGGACCCAAACCCGGACTGAACAACCTGGAATTTGCCGGTGCGCATGACCAGAACACTCCTGTACTGCTGAGCGCCGCCTCACGCCCCGTGCCTTTTCGCGGCGCTGATGGGCGTGTGCACATCGATTACGAGCTGCAGGTCACCAATGCGCGGGCCGTGCCGGTCAAGCTGGTATCGCTGGAGGTATTGGATGCCGCTTCGGGCAAGGTGCTGACCACCGTCGCCGGGGCGGATGTTGCGGGCACTTTTTCGTTGCTGGACGGCGCGGGTGGTGACAGCATCGGCGCGGCACAGGCCGGTTTGTTCTGGATTGACGTAGTGCTGGAGGCCGGTCAGGCCATTCCGAAAGTCCTGTCGCACCGTGTGGTCACCGCCGGGCCCGAAATCAAGCTCACGGCAGCCGTCAAAACTGCCGGTGAGAGCAGCGTTCAGACCACGCAGACCGGTGGCAATGTTTCCGTCAGCACCCGGCCGGCTCCGCTGATCGGCCCGCCGCTTGAGGGGACCGGCTGGGTTGCATTCAATGGCTGCTGCAAAGAGGCGCCGCACCGGCGTGCCGGTATCCCGGTGAACGGCGTTCTTTATGTCAGTCAGCGGTTTGCGATCGACTGGATCAAGATAGACGCGAACTCGCAGCAAAGCAACGGCGACAGCAACAAGAACGAAAACTGGCCGACCTACGGGCAAAAAGCGATTGCCGTGGCGGATGCCAAAGTGGTTTCCGTGCTCGACGGGCTGCCTGAGCGGGTGCCCAATGCCTTGYCACCCGACACGACCATGCAGAACGTGACGGGCAACCATGTGATCCTCGATCTGGGGCGCGGCTATTACGCGTTTTATGCACACCTGCAGCCGGGTTCACTGAAGGTGCGCGTGGGCGACCGCGTCAGGCGCGGCCAGGTGCTGGCGTTGCTGGGCAATTCCGGCAACACCACGGCGCCGCACCTGCATTTCCACGTGTCGGACGGTATCGGTCCCTTGTCATCCCAGGGCGTGCCCTACGTGATCGACGCGTTCACGGCCAGGGGTGTTGCCACGGACGCGACCGAGCAGGGCAAAGTGCTGTGGACCGCGCTGCCGCAGCAGCAGGCCGTCCAGCGTGCAACCATGCCAATGAATGGCTATGTGGTTGACTTCCCCTCTTTGAAGTGAAGCCTGGGCGCTGCGAGCTACGCATTCCCCTGACGCGTAGCACGGTCCCGGCGGTCACCGCACCAACATGTTCAGACTTGCACTAACCCTTTTTGGCGGCGATGCGCTCGTGAAGCGCTGGAAGATCTTTCTGGTGGCGGGCCTGCTCGCGGTGTTGCTGGGTGCCGTGGTGCTGATAGACCTGGTCGATGGCGTGACCGACATGGCAGGCTGGGTGTTCGGCGCCGTGTTGCTGTTGCAAGGCCTGGTGGAGCTGGTGATAGGCACCACACACACACGTGCGCGGCGGCGCTTTGAAATGTTGCGCGGCGCGGCCATGGTGGTGTTTGCCTGTCTGCTGCTGGATTTCCCCCGGGACAATTCGATTGCTGCAGCCGTTCTTTTCGCCGCTGCTTTTACCTTCAACGGACTGGTGCGTATTGCGTCAAGTCTTTTAATCCGGTATCCGAACTGGCGCATCTCCAACGTCATCGGTTGGGGTTATCTGGTCATGGCGATATTGCTGGTGACCGACTGGCCCCTGCCTTCTGCGATGAACGTGTCTTTTTGCACCGGCCTTGCATTGATGGCGGGCGGCTACGTCGTGATGCGCGGCGCCTGGCGCCTGCAACGCTTGCCGCCGGGGTCACGGCTTGCGGCCATTGAGCTCTATAAAAGGAAAAGGGAGATGGGTGCCAGTACGCCCCCATCCGCCCCGCCCGCAGGTGCCGGCATGCCCGGCGAACAGATGGTGGTTCACATCTGGACCGCCGTGGATCAAAGCGAAGAGCGCATCCGCCTTCCGCTGGTCGACCGGTACATTGCGGCCCTCTCCCGCAAAGGCAGCGTTACCACCGGCCATGTCGCGCTGGAGTGCGGGCCGCAACTGTACATCAGCCACCATCCACGCGTGCGCCTGACCATCACGCAGCACAATCTTGTAAACCAGGTGCGCGCCACACAAAGCAACGACCATCCGGGGATGTGGCTTCCCTCTTATGAGCAGGAAGCCGGTGCGACGCGCCCTTCAACCTTTCGCATCCGCTTTCGCCTGTTTAACCGCAGCCACCTGCAGTCGTTCTGGGAAGCGTACCGTCAGGACGACACCTATAACCTGACGCATCGGAACTGCTCGGTGGTCGTGACCGAGGCTATCGACGCCGCGATGGAAGGTGTATTTGCCGACAAACCTTTCTGGCGAACCCTGCTGCGCCTGGCCTTTCACCCCGACATGTGGCTGGCCGGAAGCGTACGGGTGCGTGCCGAATCGATCGCGTGGACACCCGGGCTGGCGCTGGATTATGCCGGCGCGATCCGGCGCATCACCCACCCACATCAGGACTTGAGGGTGCACCTTGCGCGCTGGTGGAAGACACGCCGGCCCCAACGTCAGCGCGCAAAAAAAATCCCTTGAAAGCTCAGCGGGAAGGTTGACCTGCGCTGTGTGAAGGTCGCACTCCAGAAGTCCGGATTTAGTGGCCGTTCCAAGGTCTGGCGGCCCCCATCCAAAAGGAAAAAGCATCAGGGCTGACGAACCTCAAAGGCGCAGCCCTGCCGCAGGCAACCTGTCTGCGTTTGACAGCCGGTGCATGTACGGCGCGTGTCGCACGGGTGTTATTGGCCATTCCCGCTTGCGGGAGCTGCATGGGCCGTAGATGCCGCCCCTCTGTCCGTTGTGAGGGATTCCGTTCACAAAAGCCGCAGTCATGCCTGGCTCAACAGCGGTTTCTTCAGGTATTTCCGCCTGCTGCCAAAAATGTCCACTTGGTTTGCATCGGCACAACGAAAAATTACAGAAAGAAACATATACAACTAATAGGGTTGTTAAAAAGTTCCACTTTTGTCACTTCAAACTAACAAAGTAGTAAATTTAGTATTAGAAAAAACGCAACATAGTTAATCTTCGCACTGTTTGTTACCGGTACGTTGTCTGACATGAGACATGCCGAGTAAACGCAGTGCGTCCTCTGCCAGCGTTGACTCGGTGCTCCTGCGGACTGCTTACCGGCACGGTTCCCAAGCATTCAAAGAGTCGAACTGCCTACTATGTTGTCCTCGAAATTTCTGGCGAAAGCCGCTGCCGGCTCCTTGCTTCGTGCTGCGGCTCTCGGATTGGCCATTGGATTGATGCCCGTTGCGGCCCAAGCCTTGACGGCTTCGGTGACCGCGATCATTCCGGCGCAAGGGATGTATCCCGGCGAGACGGCCACCTTGCGAATTACCCTGTCCAACAGCGATCCGGTGCCCGTCACCAATGTGGACTTCAGCAACAGCTTGCCTGGCCTTCTGCCCAACGGCCTCAGTGTTGCGTCTGCGGCCATCAATGGTTGCGGTGGGGCTTTAACCGCCAACCCGGGAACGCAGGCGCTTGCCCTGGCTGGCGGCACCATACCTGCCGCCGCCGGCGGGATTGACGGCCAGTGTGTCATCGACATTCCGGTCACGGTCGGCACCTCGACGGGTAACGCAACCTCCTACGCGTATCAAATCCTCAATGGTGCGGTGACCAGCAGCGGCGGCAGCAATGTAGGAGATGTCTCCCAGACCTTCGTGGTCAGGGCATTGCAGCAGCCGCAAATTTCAAAGGCATTCACCAGCTCGACGCTGGTGCTCGGCGGCGCTTCGACGCCTCTGACCATCACGCTGGTCAACCCGAACCCGGTGGCAATTTCCGGGTTCAGCATCACCGACAACTTTCCCCAGCTCGGCGGCAGCGCCATCATGAAGGTCGCGGCAGCGCCAGGCGCGAATGCAACGTGCACCAGCGGTCCGGTACCGGCCTTCAATCCCGCACCGGCAGCGGGCGCAACCAGTGTGACCGGCACCGGAGATCTGCCGGCGAACGGAAGTTGCACCTTCGTTGTGAACGTGGAGGCGAACCAGACCAACGGCCAGTTCTCGACCGGTGCCCAGAACAACATCATCAACCGGAGCACCGACTTCACCAATGTGCTTGGACTGCCCGCCCAGGCCAATGCGCAGGCCAGCGTGACGGTCCGGTCTCCGCTCGGTGTGTCCAAGGGCTTTACGCCCAGCACCTCCCTTTCAAGCGGTGCCTCGGGCTTTCTTACCCTTACCTTGAGCAATAGCGGCAATACGCCACTGACTGTCACCACCTTTGATGACACGCCGATCGACGGGATTGGTGGCGTCGACCCGACAAAAGGGTTAAACGTCACATCGGCGGTGACCAGCTGTGCGGGCGGCGCCGCTGCCGCGATCAACAGCAACAAAGGCGTCAGGCTGACCGGCGGGACCATTCCCGCCAATGGCAGCTGCACGGTGACAGTGAACTTCACCGCGGCTGTTCAGGCGAACGGCGTGCCGGTGACCTACACCAACAGCGTCCCCCAAGGCGCCGTGGATGTGGGCGACCCCGCCATCAAGAGCCAGGCGGTATCGGCCACCATCCTGGTTGCCGACGACCTCCGTGTTCTCAAATCGGTACAACCCACGACACCCGTGGCGCCGGGCAACCCGATCCAGTACCAGATCACCGTGCAAAACTTCGGCGCTGGTGCGATCAATACCGTATCGGTGACGGACAACTTCACCAACGGCCAGACATTCCTCACCGGCACGATCAACGGCCTTAATTACACGCCGACTGTCAGCGCCGCTTGCGGCAACGTCAACTCTGCGAGCCCACTGGGCAGCAATGCGCCGGTCTTTACCATCGACACCGTCCCGGCCCGCACCAGTGTCAGCGTACCGGGTGCCTGCACCATCACCGTGTGGGCCATGGCGTCCACTGTTGCGGTGGCCACCTCGAACAACGTCATCGCTGCCGGTGGGGTTTGCTACAACGGCGGCGCCACTTGCAACGGGGGTGCTTCCAATTCCACCAGCGTAGGCACCAACCCGCCCGTGCTCGCAGCAACGAAGGCGTTTGCCCAGTCCTCTCCCGGCGCCAGCACGTTTGCCGAGGGAACCATTGTCCGCATGACCATCACGCTGACGAACAAGTCGGCGAACCCACTGACCAACGTTGCGGTTTCGGATACTCTGCAATTGGCAACCAGCGGTGGGGGCCAGCTCCGCATCGCAAATCCGGCCAACGCGGCAAGCACCTGCGGCGCCCCCGCCATCACGGCGGTTGCCGGCTCCACTTCGATCGGCATCACCGGCGGCACCGTTCCGGCTCGCGCCAACAACGGCACGGGTGCGGACGGCAGCTGTAACTTGCAGGTGGATGTCGTAGGGCCGGCCGGCGTTTATAACAACACCGCGACGGTCGACGGCACCGAAACCTACGGGAACGGCACGACACACACACTGGGTACGGTATCAACCAACACCCCCCAGCTGACCTACACCTCCGCACTGACCGCGAACAAGAGCTTCAATCCATCCAGCGTGTCCTCGGGCGGCAAATCAACGGTCGCGGTTCAGCTCCTGAATTCGAGCGCGCTCGCGCTGACAAACGTCAGTGTGACCGATCCGCTCCCGGCGGGCATGGTGCTGGCCACTCCGCCCAATGCGCAGACGACCTGCGCGGGAAGCACATCCATCACGGCTGTTGCAGGGGCAGGCAGCGCAACCCTGACCGGTGCGAATGTGGCGGGCGGCGGAAATTGCGCCTTCCTGTTTGATGTGGTGGCAACAGGTGCCGCGAACTGGGTCAACAGCATCCCTCCCAACGGCATCCTCGCGGACGGCGGCGTGCGTAACGTCACCGCCGTTGTCGGCACGCTGCTTTTCAATGCTCCTACCGGCCTGGCCGTCAGCAAAACGACTTCCATCAGTTCCCTGGCTTTCCCCGGCCAGGTGAGCCGGCTGACGATCAACATATCCAACGGGTCCCAGGCGGTTACCAACCTGGATATCACCGACTACTTCACGGTCGGCGGTGTTGCAGGCGGCACCAACAATGGGTGGGTGGTGACGCCTACCCCGGCAACCGCAACGACATGCCCGGCCGGTGTCGTAACCGCTGCGGCAGGTGCGCGATCGGTCCGTTTGTCAGGGGCAAACCTGGCTGCAAACGCGACCTGCCAGGTATCGGTCAACGTGACGTCTGCCGTGACCGGTGGCAACACGAACACCATTCCGCCGGGTGCCATCATCACCGACCAGAATCTGACCAATGCCAACCCGGCAACGACCAGCCTGGCGATCAGCACGAACATTGGCATCGTCAAGCAGTTCACGCCTAACGTGGTGGCGCCGGGTACCCGGTCCCGCTTGCGCATCACTTTCTATAACCCGCTTTCACAGCCCGTCAGCGACCTGGCGGTCACCGACACCTTGCCGGCTGGTGTGACCGTTCCCAGTGGCGCGAATCCGACGACGACATGCCAGGGTGCGACGGTCTCTTCGACGGTCAACACGGTGCAGCTTTCGGGCGGCATCATCGTCGCCGCGGCCGGAAATGTGCCGGCAACCTGCCAGGTTGAAATCGACGTCTTTGTGGCGGCGCAAGGCGACTATGTCAATACCATTCCAGCCAACGCACTAACGGCAACCGCGGGCGGCAATGCCCTGGCGAACACCCAGCCTACGAGCGATACGCTGCGCGCGAGGTCACCAGTTGTGGTGCACAAGGCTTTCAGCGCCCGCACGCTGGACGCAGGCAATCCTGTCGGGTTCACGACCGGGTCCGACACCAAGGCGCCCGGTGCGGCGGCGGTCATGACGATCCGTTTCGACAATCCCAACAACACGCTGCTCAACGGCATGACCCTGACGGACGCATTGCCCGCCGGACTTGTCGTCGCGCCTACGCCGGCGGCGGCCACGACCTGTGCAGGCGGCACTGTTGTTGCCGCAGCGTCCGCCACCAGCGTTCGCCTGACCGGGGCCACACTCGCAGCCAATGGGTTCTGTACCGTCACGGTGAATGTTCTGAGCAACATTTCGGGCGTGTACACCAACACCATCCCGACCGGGAGCATTACTACCACCGAGGGCGTCACCAACCAGGAGCCCACCAGCGCACAGCTCATTACCTCCACCCCGCCGACCGTCGGCAAGCAGTTCACCCCTGCGGTGATCCCACCGAGCGGCGTATCGCGCCTGAGCATCGTCATCGGCAACACGAATGCCGCAGCAATGACCTTGAGCGCGGATTTTGACGACGTCCTGCCGACGGCACCCGGCCAGATCCGTTTGACGGCAGCTCCGGGCATGACGACCTCCTGCGGTGGAACTGTCGTGGCTGCCGCCAACGCCACCAGCGTGAGGCTCAATAGCGGCGGCACGATCCCCGCAGGTGGTTGTACGATTGATGTCAATGTGACGGGGCTGACGGCTGGCGTACACACCAACAACATTCCCGCCGGTGCCCTACAAACGAATCTGGGCAACAACCAGGCGCCTGCCAATGCGACGTTGACGATCAGCACCCTTGGCTACATCTCCGGCAAGGTTTTCAGAGACAACAACGTCACGCCCAACGGCACCTTTCAGAACGGCACCGACACGGGGATCGCCGGGGTCGGCATTGAACTGCGCAGCGGCGCAAACTGCAGTGGCGCACTGCTGACGACAGGAACCACCGATGCGCTCGGCAACTACCTGTTCTCCTCACTGGCTGCCGGCAGCTACTCCGTTTGCCAGCCGGCGCAGCCCGCGGGAACCACCAATGGCATCACGACCGCCGGCCCCATCAGTGGCATCAATGGCAGCACGGGTTCAGCCGGTACGGCATCCAACCCCACGGCTACCACCAGCCAGATCACCAACGTGGTTCTCAATGGTGACGGCGGAGCCGCCGAAATTTCGGGCTCCGCCAACAACAACTTTGCCGAAGTCGTTCCTTCGACCATTTCGGGCAAGGTGTTCAAGGACCTGAACAACAATGGCGCGCAGGACGGCGCGGATGATCCGCTCGCAGGCGTCACCATCGAGCTACGGGACGCAGGCAATGCGCTGGTCGCGACCACGGTCACCGATGCGGCGGGCAGCTATTCGTTCGGCAACCTTTTGCCTGGAACTTACAGCGTGGTGGAGCCCGCACAACCTGCCGGCACCTCTAACGGCATTACCACCGCGGGCGCTGTTCCGAACGGCGGAACACCCGGAACGGCGACCACACCGGCTGTCACACCGAGCCGGATCAGCAGCATCGTGCTGCCGCCCACTACGGTTTCGAGCGGCAACAACTTCGCCGAGGTGTCCAATGGCGGCACGATTTCCGGCAAGGTCTTCCTGGACTATGACAACAGCGGCCTGATGAATGGAAGCGATCACGGCATCGGCGGACAGACGATCAATCTGACGGGCACCGACATCAATGGGCTCGCTGTCTCCAGGTCAACGGTCACGCTGGCCGACGGTACCTATAGCTTTACGGGGCTCGCGCAGGGGACCTATACCGTGACGCAGCCCCTGCCGCAGGCCACCGGCACGACCAATGGCCAGACCATCGCGGGCAGTACCGGCGGAACGGCGACCTTGCCGGCCAACCCGGTGTCCTCGATTTCGACGATTCCACTCGCCAGCGCGAATGCCGTGTCAGCTGACAACAATTTCGCTGAAATCCCGGGCAATGCGCCTGACCTGGCGATCGCCAAAACGCACGCGCCGGTCAGCTTCGCCCAGGGATCCAGCACAGGCTTCTACACCATCACCGTTTCCAATGTCGGCGCAGCGGCAACGTCCGCCACCGTGACGGTGGTCGACACCCTGCCTGTGGGTATGACTGTAGCTGCCGTCAATGGCGGCGCAACCTGGTCCTGCTCCAACACCGCAACCACCGTCACCTGCAACACCAACAGCGTGATCGCCTCCGGTGCCACAGTGCCCGTCATCACGGTACGTGTTGCGGTGGCTGCCGGTTTGTCCGGACAGGTCCTGGTGAACACGGCGGTGGTCTCCGGCGGCAATGAGCCCAGCGGCTTTTCCGGCAACAACACGGCAACCGACCCCACGGCGATCTCCGACGTGGCGGCGGTGCAAGGCAGCGTGTGGCGCGACCTCAACCATGACCGTATCAAGGACCCAGGTGAACCATTGGTCCCGGGCTGGATCGTCGAGCTGACACTCGGCGGCGTGGTGGTGGGCACCACAACCTCCGATGCAAATGGCGCTTACAGCTTTTCCAGTGTGGCGCCGGGCTCGGGTTACCAAATCCGCTTTCGGGAGCCCACAAGCGGGCGCATCTATGGACGCCCGGTGCCCAATGAGACCGGATTGCCCTATACGAATGGACAGGTGAATTCGACCTCCAATCCGGCCGGTGCGAACAATACCGACGGAACGTTAAGAGGCCTCACGCTAACCGCCGGTACCACAACCTTGGCCCAGAGCCTGCCGCTGGATCCGAGCGGAGTGATCTACGACGCGGTCAGCCGTCAGCCTGTACCCAACGCCATCGTCACACTCTCGGCCCCAGGCCTCACCGCAGCCGATGTGATTGGCGGCAGCCTGACGCAGACGACGGGCGCTGATGGTTCTTACCAGTTCCTGTTGCTGGGCGGTGCTCCGGCAGGCGCGACCTTGTACACACTGACGGTGACGTCGCCACCGGGTTACCTGCCCGGTCCGTCGGCGATCATTCCAGCCTGTACCGCGACCCTGGGCGTGGGCCTGGCGCCTCCGAGCCCAGATCCGGCGTTGGTGCAGAACAGCAACTTCGCACCCACAGCGGGCGTGCCGCTGCACAACCCCGCAGCTTGCCCCAACAACACCCTTGCCCTTGCGGGCGGTGCGGCCACGACCCAGTACTTCTACACGTTCACTTTTGCCGCAGTACCAGGCTCGGCCAACGTGTTGAATAACCACATCCCGCTGGACCCGGTGCTGGGCGGCGCAATTGTGATGACAAAGAGCACGCCGCTGGTCAATGTGGTCCGCGGCGACCTGGTGCCGTACAACATCACGGCGACCAACACGCTGAATGCGGTGCTCGGCAACATCAACATCGTGGATGTGATTCCGGCGGGCTTCAGGTATCGCACCGGCTCGGCATCGCTCAACGGCGTGGCACTTGAGCCCACGGTGAGCGGACGCAATCTCACCTGGGCCGGCCAGACGTTTACCGCAGGTGAGCGCAAAACGCTTCGCATGCTGCTGGTGGTGGGCAGCGGTGTGTCGGAAGGCACTTACGTGAATCAGGTCGCAGCCCGCAATGCGCTGGTCAACGCCCAGGTGTCCAACACCGCCACAGCGACGGTGCGTGTGGTTCCCGATCCCACCTTCGATTGCTCCGACATCATCGGCAAGGTCTTTGACGACAAGAACGCCAACGGCTACCAGGACGAGGGGGAGCCGGGCATCGCGAATGTCCGCATTGCAACTGCGCGCGGGTTGCTGGTTACCAGCGACCATGATGGACGTTTCCACGTGGCTTGCGCGGCAATCCCGAACGCTGATCGCGGTTCCAACTTCGTGATGAAGGTGGACGAAAGAACCCTGCCTTCGGGCTATCGGTTGACAACCGAAAACCCGCGTGATGTACGGGTGACACGCGGCAAGATGGTGAAGCTCAATTTCGGCGCGACGGTCCATCGTGTGGTCCGGCTCGAACTCTCCGGCTCTGCATTCCTGAACGACGGCACGGAGTTACAGCCTGCGTATCTCGCGGTGCTGGAAAAGCTGCCTTCGCAACTCGCGACACGTCCATCCATCCTGCGCATTGCCTATCACCGAGGCGCCGAGGCGGCGGGGCTTGCGGAAAAACGCGTGTCGGCGATCGGTGACCGGATACAGGTCTTGTGGAAGGAAAGACGAAAGAAGGAGCGCGCGGAAACAGACAGTGAACCCCTCCATCCCTTGATGATTGAAACCGAGCTGGAGTCGGCGAAATGAATTTCCGTACACACACCATTGCAGTAGCCGTCAGCGTCCTTTGTGCAGGGTCTTCTGTATGGGCCGCCACCGAAGTCAGCGGCAAGCGAATTGACAATGGCCGTATCGACCTGTTCTCGGTGCCGCCGCCTGCGGAGGTGCAGCCGGCCATCAACTACCCGTTGCCTTCGGGCGTTACGCGGGAAGAGGCGGCAGGCATGCGCAGCCGCGCAGCGCAGTTGCCGCAGAGCGTGGCCTCCGTCAACAAGGCGCTGGAAGAAGCCAGGGGCCAGAGCCTTTTTGTGTCGGGCAAGGCCGAGTTGCTGCCCGCCGCCAAAGCATCCATTGAGGCGCTAGCCGCCGAGATACGCGCCAAGGGCGCGTCGTCTCCCGGTATGCGCATTGCTGTTGTCGGGCACACAGACAACCAGCGATTGGCGCCGGAGACAAAGCGGATATTCAAGGACAACCAGGGGCTTTCCGAGGCCCGCGCCCTGGCCGTTGCAGCCTATCTCAAGCAGCAGCTGAACAATCCCGCCATCACCTATTCGATCGAGGGTGCAGGCGAGAACAAACCGTTGGCATCGAACGCGACGCCTGAAGGGATGGCCCGCAATCGCCGCGTCGAGCTGCGCGTGTGGTTCGAGGCCGTAGCGCCGGCAGCCGTTCCTGTTCCGCTGGCGGCCGCCAAGCCCTGCACGCCACAGGCCGTGGGGCAGTCCACTGTGCCGTTTCGCATCACGATTGATGGCGAGCCTATCAATGCCTCCGAGATTCCCAATGAAGCAGATGGTCAGCGGTGCGCTGACGTCGCGCTCGAGAAGGCTGACATCCAGGTGCGTTATGACAGCCTGGCCATTGCGCCGGTGATGAATGCCTGGGCCACACCCAATGCAGCGGTCAAGGGCGAGGTGGTGGAGTTCCGGGCCTGGGCGAACTACATTCCCTGGATCAAAAAAGCCGAACTGCGGCTTTTCCGTGCAGGGCAGAAAACACAGGAGCAGCCTTTTGAGGTCGTGCCCATCACATGGTCAGGCGCGCTCAACTGGACCGTTCCGGCCAATACGGCCGGCGACCAGGTGTTCTACCTCCTGCGTGTTTATGACGCCCAGGGGCGTTTCGATGAGACCAGTCTGAAATCCCTGAACCTTCTGGTGCGCGCCATGCCGGTCAATGAAGATGCGGAGAAGCTCGAGCGCGAACGGCTGACGGGGTATGGCGAAAACAGCCTGGCGCTGCGCAATATTCCGGTGACCGGCGGCACCGTCACGGTCAACGGCACCAATCTCAAGCCGGGCCAGCGCATCGAAGCGCTGGGGCTGGAACTGCCGATCGATGCGCAGGGCAAGTTCGCCATGAAACAAATCATGCCGGCAGGTCCGCAGTCTGTAGAGGTGACGCTGAAAGAGTCGGACGGGCGCGCAAGCAACTTCCGCCGCAACCTCAACATCGCCGCGGATGACTGGTTTTACCTGGCACTGGGGGATTTGACGGTCGGGAAAAACAATGTCTCCGGGCCCGCCAAACTGGTGACCGGGGACTTAAGTCACTATGAAGACAAGGTGTATGTTGATGGCCGTGCCGCTTTCTACCTCAAGGGAAAAATCAAGGGCGAATGGCTGCTGACGGCTTCGGCCGATACCCGGGAAGGTCCTATCGAGGACCTGTTTTCCAACTTCTCCAGCAAGGATCCCAAATACCTTCTGCGCAGTATTGACCCCAACCTCTACTACCCCGTTTACGGTGATGACAGCACAACGGTGGATGATGCGCCGACGCAGGGCAAGTTTTTTGTCAAACTGCAAAAAGGCGACTCGCACGTCATGTGGGGTAACTTCCAGACCTCGTGGAGCGGGACGGAGCTGATGCAGTACTCGCGCGGCCTCTATGGCGCGCAGGTGCGCTACCGCTCTGAAGATGCCACGACCTATGGCGAAAAACAGACCCAGATTGATGCTTTTGCCGCCGATCCGGGAACGCTGGCTTCGCGCGAGGAATTTCGCGGCACGGGAGGCTCGCTCTACTACCTGCGCCACCTCGACATCACACAGGGCTCGGAGCGCGTCTGGATCGAGGTCCGCGACAAGGACTCCGGCATGGTGATCGAGCGCCGCGAACTCGCGCCTACGCAGGATTACGAGATCAACTACCTTCAAGGCCGTATCCTGTTGCAATCGCCCCTGTCGGCGACCGGCGCCGGCGCCGGCCTGATCATGGCGTCTGCGGTAGGCGGCCAGCCGGTCTACCTCGTGACGACATACGAGTTTGCACCCGGCGTCACGGCCATCAACAACCTGTCGACCGGCATTCGCGCGAGCCAATGGCTGAACGACCATGTGCAGCTGGGCGCCAGCAGCTACCACCAGGGCGAAACAGGCTCCAGTCAGACGCTCAAGGGGATCGACGGGACGCTGCGCTACAAGCCCGGCACCTGGCTGAAGTTTGAGGCGGCACGTTCCAAGGGGCCGGGCAATGGCGCCCAAACCTCTCTTGATGGCGGCTTTGGATTTAACACGCTGAACAACGGCGGCATCCAGTCGGCCGGCGCAGAACGTCTGGAAGGCTCGGTGGATCTCGCCGAAGTCACCGACAGCATGAAGGGGAAGATCACCTCTTATGTCCAGAACCGTGACCGCGGTTATTCGGCCCCGGGGCAGATTGGCATAGGCGGTGAGGCGGTCCGGCAGGCCGGTGCCGCTGCCGATGTGGAGCTTGTTCCGGGCACGCGCGTGCTGGTCAAGGCAGACAAGCGCGACGGCGATCTGCAGAATAACCAGAACGCCGAACTTGCGGTGCGGCAGACGCTGAACAGCGAATGGGAAGTCGCTGTCGGGGTCCGTGCGGACGATCGTTCCAATGTCACGCCAAATGCCAGCCCGTTGCTTTCCCAGACCGGATCGCGCACGGATGCGCAGGTGAGGGCGGATTACCGGCCTGATCGTGCGGGTGGGAAACCCGGGGAAAAAGAAAACTGGGAAGCTTACGGTTACGTTCAGGGGACGCTGGAGCGTGACGATACGCGCGACCCCAACAACCGCGTCGGCCTGGGTGGCGCACTGCAAGTCAGCGAACGCGTGAAGCTCAGCGGCGAAGCATCCGGCGGCAGCATGGGCGCCGGCGGCAAGCTGGGCGCCGACTACCGCATCTCCGACCGGAGCAATGCCTATCTGGCGTACACGATGGAAACAGAAAGCCCGGATGTCGCGTGGCGCGGCCGCCAAGGGACGCTGGTCTCTGGTGCAAGCACCCGCGTGTCCGATCAATTGCGGGTGTTCGGCGAGGGCCGTGCAGTCAATGGGGCCGGCCCGCAAAGCTTGACGCAAGCCTTTGGCATGGACTGGTCGCCTAATGACCGCTGGAACTGGGGCGCCAAGGTCGAGTTCGGAACCGTGTCCGACCCATTGGCCGGTGACCTCAGGCGCCGTGCGCTCGGTGGCTCTGTCGGCTACAAAAAGGACAGCCTGAAATACAGCGGTAATCTTGAGTGGCGCAACGACCGGAGCAATGTGTCCGGCGAACGTACCACCTGGCTGATGCGCAACACGGTGGGCATGCAGGTGGACCCTGCCTGGCGCGTGCTGGGCAAGCTCAATGTCTCGCGTTCAAGCAACAGCCAGGGGGCCTTTGTCGACGGTAACTACCATGAGTTTGTGCTGGGCAGCGCCTACCGGCCGGTTGACAACGACCGCTGGAACACCCTGTTCAAGTACACCAACCTGCACAACGTGCCGACCGCGGGCCAGCTGACCCCTTCGGGCCAGGCGGCCGACTACGCGCAGCGCAGCCAGGTGTTTTCCGTCGACACAATTTACGACGTGAAGCCGTGGCTTTCCGTCGGCGCCAAATACGCGTTCCGCGTCGGCGAGCTGAAAATGCCGGTTGCCGGCGGGGAGTGGTTCTCCAGCCGTGCTGATCTTCTGATCTTCCGGGCGGATCTTCACCTGGTCAAGGAGTGGGACGCCCTGATTGAATGGCGCAACCTGCGCGCCACGGAGGCGCAGGATGCAAAAGCCGGCATGCTCCTCGGTGTCTATCGCCACCTTGGCAAGGGGGTGAAGGTTGGGGTGGGATACAACTTCACCAAGTATTCCGATGACCTGACCGACCTGTCTTACCGCAGTCGGGGCTGGTTCCTGAATGTGCTTGCCACTTATTGAGCGATTGAGTTAGTCGGGCTTTTGCGCGGCTCGGCGGCCCTGGTCAATGGGCTGCCTTGAGCGCCCGACGGTACTGCACGGCTTCCGCGACGTGGACGACCTGGACGGCCTGTGCGCCTGCGAGGTCGGCAATTGTCCTGGCCACTTTCAGGCAGCGATGGATGCTGCGGCCTGACCACCCCAACCGCGCTGCTGCGGTGTTCAGGAATTTCGCGGCTGCGTCATCGAGCTGGCATTGCGCATCAATGGCCTGGCCTTCCAGCGCCTGGTTGGTGGTGCCCTGCCGGGCAATAGCACGATCACGTGCCGTGGCAACCCGGGCCCTGATAACGGCAGTGGCTTCGCCCGGCGGCGCGTTGACCAGTTCATCGGCTGCAAGCGCACCCACCTCAACATGCAGGTCGATGCGGTCCAGCAGCGGGCCGCTGAGCTTGCCCTGGTAACGCGATACCTGTTCGGGCGAACAACGGCAAGCCCGCAAGCTCGAGCCGAGGTAACCGCAGGGGCAAGGGTTCATCGCTGCGACCAGCTGAAAGCGCGCCGGGAACTCGGCGCGCTGGGCGGCTCGCGAAATGGTGATGGTGCCGGACTCCAGCGGTTCACGAAGGGCTTCCAGGGCTGCCCGCGGAAACTCCGGGAGTTCATCCAGAAACAGGATGCCGCGGTGCGCCAGGGAAATTTCACCAGGCCGCGGCGGGGAACCACCACCGACAAGCGCAACGGCGCTGGCCGTGTGGTGCGGCGCGCAGGTGGGGCGTATCGCCCATTTGTCCAGCGTGAACCGGCCGCCCAATGACGCCACCGCTGCGCTTTCCAGTGCTTCTTCGGTGGTCATGGCCGGCAGCAGGCCTGCAAAGCGCTGTGCCAGCATGGATTTTCCGGAGCCTGGGGCGCCCATCATCAGTACGCTGTGCCCGCCGGTCGCGGCAATTTCCAGGGCGCGCCGGGCCGCCGCCTGGCCTTTGACGTCGGCCAGATCAGGATATGGGGACTGCCCCGAAGGCACGATCGGCTTGACGCGAGACCAGCCTTCCCCTGCTTCAGTCGGGGTGTCGCCCGGCAAAAATTGCCTCACCACATCGAGCAAATGGTGCGCCTGAAAGATTTCGGCGCCGGGGACCAACGCTGCTTCCTGGGCACTGGCCTCTGGCAGAACCAGCTTCGGCAATTTCTCGGCGGCAAGCCGTGCCGGGCGCGCCAGGGCGAGGCTCATGGCAAGCGCTCCCCGAATGGGACGCAAGTCGCCGCCCAGCGACAACTCGCCGGCGAACTCATAGCCTTCCAGTTTGCGGGCGTCGATCTGGCCGCTGGCCGCCAGGATTCCGAGCGCGATGGGCAGATCGAAACGGCCGGAATCCTTGGGAAGATCAGCGGGTGCCAGATTGACCGTAATGCGTTTATTGGCGGGAAATTCCAGTCCGGCGTTCTGGATGGCCGAGCGCACGCGTTCACGCGCTTCCTTGACTTCCGTTTCCGCAAGCCCGACCAGCGTAAAGCTGGGCAAACCGTTGGCAAGATGCACCTCCACCTGCACGGGCCTTGCTTCCAGGCCCAACAAGGCGCGGCTATGCACTAAAGACAAGCTCATTCGAAACTTCCTCCCTCAGAGGCGGCATCACAACTGAACCCGAGGCCATCCCGGGTTGCAGGTGCACCATACCTTCACCTAAGACGAGTATCGCCTAGCGAGAGAAGCCACCCGCTGGTTCACCAGAAAGGTGTGCCCCGCTGCATCCGATAGTGGCACTCACTTTCGTCTCGTGCACTTGCCTGGTTGTGTCAGTACCAGGATCCGCCGTGGCATTCTTGCCGCCGATCTCCTGGTGCTGGCCGTCCCAGAAACGAACGTTGCAGAAGACCGCCGTGCACTAAAGACAGGCTTGGTGATGCCTTTTTAGCTTAATGCTCCAAAATTGTGCGCTTGATTGCCCTTTATTGGTGCATCGTATCCGGCGCGATTCGCGGAGGTTCGCTCGAAGTTCAGGGGCGGGCCGGTCATCCATGCAAAGCGTCTTTGGCACGTTACCTGCTAAGAAGTCCACGCAAGTTGCCAACCTTTGGAGCTTCTACGGAGACTCCATCAGCAATGACTCGTACAAAAGCCTTAATCCGGCTGAGGTGGTGCTTGACGATGCTGCTTCCCTATTCATCCCTGGAGGAACCCTGAAAATGAAACTCGTAACGGCCATCATTAAACCGTTCAAGCTGGACGAAGTGCGTGAAGCGCTTTCCGGCATTGGCGTGCAAGGCATTACTGTGACTGAAGTCAAAGGCTTCGGCCGCCAGAAAGGCCATACCGAGCTGTACCGCGGTGCAGAGTATGTCGTCGATTTTCTGCCCAAGGTCAAGATCGAAGCAGCAGTCTCCGACGATCTGGTGGATCGCGTGATTGAAGCGGTTGAGGGCGCCGCCCGCACCGGCAAGATCGGCGACGGCAAGGTTTTTGTTTACAACCTCGAGCAGGTCGTGCGCATCCGTACCGGTGAAACCGGCAAGGAAGCGCTGTAAGGCTTACCCCAAAAAACGAAGAGAACATAGACATGAAAAAACTACTTGCCTCCCTTGTACTGGGACTGAGCCTGCTGACGACCGGCGCCGTGATGGCGCAGGCCCCGGCAGCTGCACCCGCCGCTTCCGCTGCAGAAGCCAAGCCGGCTGAAGCTGCTGCTTCCGCCGCCGCGCCTGCCGCAGCGACAGCACCCGCCGCTGCAGCTGCAGCCTCTGCACCGGCTGCCGCCGCGCCCGTTCCCAACAAAGGCGACACCGCCTGGATGATGGTTTCCACGCTGCTGGTCATCATGATGACCGTGCCTGGCCTGGCCCTGTTCTACGGCGGTCTGGTCCGCAGCAAGAACATGCTGTCCGTCCTGATGCAGGTCATGGTGACGTTCTCGATGATCGTCGTGCTGTGGTTTATCTATGGCTACAGCCTGGCTTTCACCGAAGGCAACGCCTTCTTCGGCGGCTTCGACCGGCTCTTCATGAAGGGCATCTGGGACAACGTCGCGGGCACCTTTGCCAATGGCGCCACCTTCAGCAAGGGTGTCGTGATCCCCGAGATCGTGTTCGCAGCCTTCCAGGCCACTTTTGCCGGCATCACCTGCGCGCTGATCGTTGGCGCCTTTGCCGAACGCATCAAGTTCTCCGCAGTGCTGCTGTTCATGGCGATCTGGTTCACCTTCAGCTATGCACCTATTGCCCACATGGTCTGGTTCTGGATGGGCCCTGACGCCTACACCGGCAAGGAAGTCGCCGACGCCATGAGCGCCAAGGGCGGTTATATCTGGCAAATGGGCGCCCTGGATTTTGCAGGCGGTACCGTGGTGCACATCAACGCCGCTGTCGCCGGCCTGGTAGGCGCCTTCTGCATAGGCAAGCGTATCGGCTACGGCAAGGAAGCCATGGCCCCTCACAGCCTCACGTTGACCATGGTTGGCGCCGCATTGCTGTGGGTGGGCTGGTTCGGCTTCAACGCCGGCTCCGCCCTGGAAGCCAACGGTTTCGCCGCCCTGGCCTTCATCAACACGCTGGGTGCTACCGCTGCCGCTGTGCTGGCATGGTGCGTCGGTGAAGCGCTGATGCGCGGCAAGGCCTCGATGCTGGGTGCAGCGTCCGGCGCTGTCGCCGGCCTGGTGGCCATCACGCCCGCAGCCGGCAACGTCGGCATCGGCGGCGGCCTCATCATCGGCCTGATCGCCGGCTTCGCCTGCCTCTGGGGTGTGAACGGCCTGAAGAAACTGCTGGGCGCTGACGACTCGCTCGACGTGTTCGGCGTGCATGGCGTGGGTGGTATTCTGGGCGCGCTGCTCACCGGCGTCTTCAACTCGCCAGCCCTGGGTGGCCCAAGCTTCGTGGGTGACTGGGTGACCGCCACGGCCGTGACGCCTGACGCTTACACCATCGCCGGCCAGGTCTGGATCCAGGCCAAGGCCGTGCTGATCACCATCGTCTGGTCCGGTGTGGTTTCCTTCATCGCCTACAAGGTGGTTGACCTCACGATTGGCCTGCGCGTCAGCGAAGAAGACGAACGCGAAGGCCTGGACATCACCTCGCACGGTGAGACCGCCTACAACCGTTAATTCATAGTCAGACGAATTCGGGCTGCCCCAGGGCAGCCCCCTGATTGAGTATCTCCTTTGGATGTTCAGCCCGCTGGCGCAAGCCGGTGGGCTGTTTTTTTTGACGCGTGCCTTGTGGGCGTTGCACGATCGCCGGGATTCGGCTGCGGGGGCCGTTTCCGGCGGCGGCCCTGCCGGTGCTAACCTTGGGTCCCTGTCCACTTTTCAGCCTTTCAAGGAACGCCGCATGACATGGCAAACCGTTGTTGCACAACCCAGTGAACTGGGTGAATCGCCGTTCTGGCATCCCGACGAGCAAATGCTGTATTGGGTTGACATTCCAGGCCGGCAGATTCACCGTTGCAACGTCTTTATGGGGACGGTGCAAAGCTGGGCCATGCCGTCGGAGCCCGGCAGCATTGCGCCGGCCCGTACACAGGGGCAAGGCAGTGGCCTGGTGATCGCATTGCGCGACGGCATTTACCGCGCCCGCGAGTGGGGCGCCGAGCTCCAGCAGCTCATGCGGGCCGGCCATGACACCAACACAACGCGGTTCAACGACGGCAAGGCCGACCCCCGCGGCCGCTTCTGGGCCGGCACGATGTACGAACCACGGGACAAGTCCGTGGCCGAGCTTTTTTCCATCGACTGCCGCAACAGCCTCGTGCCCGTGGTGGAGCGTAAGGCAGGCGGCGCCATCATTGCCAATGGCCTGGCCTGGTCGCCGGACGCCGCAACCGTGTACTGGACGGATACCCCCACGCACACCACACACGCCTGGGATTGGGATGCCGACAGCAACACCATGGGAAACCGCCGTGTTTTCCACCAATGGCCGGGCAAGCCTGCCGGCTGGCAGTTCGGCATGCCTGGCTATGGCGGGCGGCCTGACGGCGCCGCGGTGGATATCCAGGGCAACTACTGGGTGGCCATGTTTGAAGGTGCGCGCCTTCTCAAGCTGTCGCCGGCCGGAGAACTGCTGGCTGAAATTCCCGTGCCGGCGCAATGCCCGACCATGCCGTGTTTTGGCGGCGACGACCTGCAAACGCTTTACATCACCACGGCAAGCTACAACCGGCCGGCCGCCGAGCTGCAGGCCTATCCCGAGTCTGGCTGTGTGTTTTCGATGCGGGTGGATGTGCCCGGCTTGCCGGTGAATTTTTTCGAGGATTGAGCTTCGCCTCTGAAAAAACCGAACAGGCGGCATGCAAAAAGATCAACTCCCCAGGCGCGATACCCACGTACCATCCCAGCCATGCCTTCAGACACTGACGTGATGGACTCCCTGACCGGGCGGATACGCGCTGCCGCTGCCACTGGCACGCCGCTGCGTATTCGCGGCGGCGGCACCAAGGACTTTTACGGCCAATCCCTGGAAGGCGACATCCTCGACATGACGCCATACGCGGGTGTCATCAGCTACGAACCGAGTGAACTGGTCGTGACTGCGCGCGCCGGCACGCCGCTGGCCGAACTCGAGGCCTTGCTGGCGGCCCAGGGCCAGTGCCTGCCCTTCGAGCCGCCCCGTTTTGACGGTTCAGGGGCAAAAGCCACCGTGGGCGGCATGGTTGCCAGCGGCCTGAGCGGGCCAGCACGCGCCAGCGTGGGCGCGGTGCGTGATTACATGTTGGGCCTCAAGCTCATCAACGGGCGTGGCGAACTGCTCACGTTCGGCGGGCAGGTCATGAAAAATGTGGCGGGTTATGACGTCTCCCGGCTCATGGTGGGTGCCCTGGGTACCTTGGGCGTGCTCACTGAAGTGAGCCTCAAGGTGCTGCCGGTAGCGCCTGCCGAGGCCACCCTGCGCTTTGAATGCAGCCAGGCGCAGGCGCTTGACTGGCTGAATGCCTGGGGCGGCCGGCCCTTGCCGCTCAATGCGAGCTGCTGGTCTGAAGAGGCCGGCATCGGTACGCTCTGTCTGCGATTGCGCGGCGCGGTTGCCGCGGTCGAAGCCGCCTGCAAGGTGCTGGGCGGCGAGAAACAAGGCAGCGCCGAAGCTGCCGGCTATTGGCAGGACTGTCGCAACCAGCAGCACCCGTGGTTCCGGGCACGCCAGGTCGACCAGGACTTGTGGCGGCTGTCCTTGCCGCAAACGGCCCATGTTCCGGATTTGCCCGACTCGCCGCTGGTGGAATGGCATGGCGCCCAGCGATGGGTACGGGCAGGCGCGGGGCAAGCACAGGCATTGCGTGCGGCCGCTGCACAGGCTGGCGGACATGCTACTCTTTTTATAGCTGCCGGCGCAATACCAGCAGGTGCTACAGCCCGATTTGATGCATTAAAGCCGCCATTGGACCGGATCCACCGGGACCTCAAGCGCGAGTTCGATCCCGCCGGAATCCTTAACCGCGGCCGCATGGCGGCGGGCTGGTAATTCATGCGCCGCCTGCGCCATCTCACCGGGCAGCACCGCACGCCCACCATCAACCGCCTGCTCGGCGGCGTGCTTGCGTTCAATGCCGGGGCTGTCAACGCCGGGGGCTTCCTGCTGGTCAGCATGTACACCTCGCACATGACGGGGTTTGTCTCGATCGTGGCCGACAACCTCATCCTTGGGAACCTGACACTGGTGCTGGGTGCGGTGGGCGCCTTGCTGGCCTTCACCCTGGGTGCGGCAGTGACGGCCGTGCTGGTCAATTGGGCGCGCCACCGGCACCTTCGCAGTGAGTTCGCCCTGCCGCTGTTGCTCGAGTCCGTTCTTTTGCTGGTCTTCGGCCTGCTTGGCGCAACGCTGAACCGGCAGACGCCGTTCGCCGTGCCCCTGACCGTGCTGGTGCTGGCCTTCACCATGGGCCTGCAAAACGCGCTGGTCAGCAAAATCTCGTCCTCCCAGATCCGCACCACGCACATGACCGGCGTCATCACCGACCTTGGCATCGAGCTCGGCAAGATGTTTTACTGGAACCGTACCGCCAGCTCCATCGAGTCCCGTGTGCGTGCCAACCGCATCAAGGTACGGCTCTTGGGCACCTTGCTGGCCATGTTCATTGCCGGCGGCCTGGTCGGTGCGGCCGGCTTCAAATACGTCGGTTTCATCTGGGTCGTGCCCCTGGCCCTCATGCTGTTGACCTTGTCCTTGCCGCCGCTGTATGCGGATTTCCAGCGCGCTGCCCGGCGCAAGGCCCTCGCTCTGGCCCTGAAAGAAGGGTCCTGACGCCATGCAAACCCACCTCGCCCCTGAATTCAAAAACACCGCTGACGGCCTGGAGGCTGAAGCCATCCTGCGCAAATGTGTGCATTGCGGTTTTTGCACGGCCACCTGCCCCACCTACCAATTACTGGGCGACGAGCTTGACGGCCCGCGCGGCCGTATCTACCTCATCAAGCAAGTGCTGGAGGGTGAAGCGCCCACACGCAAGACCCAGCTGCACCTGGACCGGTGCCTCACCTGCCGCAACTGCGAAAGCACCTGCCCCAGCGGGGTGGAATACGGGCACCTGGTGGATATCGGCCGCAAGCTGGTTGACGAGCGCGTGCCGCGCCCGGCCGGTGAGCGTGCCGTGCGCTGGGCTCTCAAGGAAGGCCTTCCGTCGCCGCTTTTTGCGCCCGCCATGAAAGCCGGACAAGCCGTCCGCGGCCTCTTGCCCGCATCGCTCAAAAACAAGGTACCGGCCAGGCAGGCCGCCGGCCCATGGCCCGCGCGCCAGCACGCCCGCAAGATGCTCATGCTCGAAGGCTGCGCGCAGCCCGCCATGATGCCCAACATCAATGCCGCCACGGTGCGCGTGCTCGACGCCGCCGGCATACAAACGGTGGTGGCGCAAAAAGCCGGATGCTGCGGCGCCGTCAAATTCCACCTGAACGACCAGGAGGGCGGCAAGGAAGAAATGCGGCGCAACATCGACGCCTGGTGGCCGCATGTGGAAGCTGGCGAGGGCGCGGGTGTTGAGGCGATTGTCATGAATGCTTCGGGCTGCGGGGTCACCGTCAAGGAATACGGCCACATCCTCAGGGACGATCCCGCCTACGCGGCCAAAGCCGTACGCATCAGCGAACTCACGCGCGACCTCAGCGAGCTCATGCCGGAGCTGGTCGGTGAGCTGCAGGGCAAGGTCACGGCACGAACCGGCACGCTGGCGTTTCATCCGCCCTGCACGCTGCAGCACGGCCAGCAGCTGCGCGGCGGGGTCGAGACGCTGATGGGCACATTGGGTTTTGACGTAAAGCTGGCCGCTTGCGAAGCGCACCTCTGCTGCGGTTCGGCAGGCACCTACTCCGTGCTGCAGCCCGACATCGCGTATCAACTGCGCGACCGCAAGCTCGGCAACCTGCAAGCCGCTGCACCCGAAGCCATCATCTCGGCCAACATCGGCTGCATCACCCACCTGCAAAGCGGCACGGCAACGCCGGTGCGGCACTGGGTGGAGGTGCTGGACGCAGCACTAACTCCCACGCAGGCTTCCTGAGTCCCCGATTTTCGGTTTGGGCTGTGCCGTTCAGCCGTAGACAGCCAGGCCCAACAACTGACGGGCACCCTCAATCAGCAACGCGCCGACGCAACCGGTGAGCCCACCCCAAAAAAGCCACCACTCCTTGCGCCCCGAAAAACCGAAAGCGGCAATCACACACGAAAGTGAGATGAAAAACAGGGCTGCAAAGAATGAGTCTGGTGGAAGCAGCGCTAATATGCCGCCCGAGCGCCCGGGGCGGTAGACGTAACGCCCGGAAATCAGTATCCATACCCCGACCGCTGCAAAACTCAACGGTAACAAGGGGCCAAGGTAGCGTGAAACAAACGAGGGCTTCTTAGCAGGTTGATCTGGCATAGCGAGCCATTATCGCGATCGAAAAGGGAAGGCTACTGACATCACGCTGTCAGTAGCAGGTCAGCACCATCAAGGCTTCTTCAACACAAGGAGCCTCCCATGAAAAACGCCATCACCTGGTTTGAAATTCCCAGCACCCAACTCGACAAAGCCCAGGCCTTTTACGAAGCGGTCCTCGAGTGCAAGATGCGCCGCGAGCCCATGGGCCCGTCCGAAGGCGCGGTGTTTCCCTATGAAGCGGAGGAGGGCGTGGGTGGTGCGATCCTGGCCGGCCCCACAGCGCCTGCTCCGGCGTCCGGCGGCACCTTGATTTATCTCGATGCCTCGCCTTCGCTGGATGCCGCACTGGCGCGCGCCGTCAAGGCCGGCGGCAAGGTCGCCTTGCCGCGCCAGGCGCTGCCGCCCGGTCTGGGTTTTTTTGCGCACATCACCGACCTGGACGGCAACCGCGTCGGCCTGCACGCCGCGGCTTGAGCGTGATGGGCCGCAAGAACTGGATTGCCGTTGCGAGCGCCGAGCATGCGCGGCGCGGCTGCGGGACGCCGGGGGCTGGCTACATGCAGGTGTGCCACGGCAAATGTGGGCCGCTGAAAAAGGTGCTGGCGGGGGACCGCGTGGCCTATTACTCGCCCGCGCTGACCATGGGCGGCAAAGACAAATTCCAGCGCTTTGTCTCTATAGGCGTGGTGCAGGCCGGTGAGCCCTATGCCTTCGACATGGGTGGCGGCTTTGTGCCCTTTCGCCGCGACGTGGCTTACGTGGCCGGGCGGGAGGTGTCCATACTGCCCTGGCTGGACGAGTTCGAGTTTGTGGAAAACCGCCAGCACTGGGGCTACAAGTTTCGCTTCGGCCTGTTCGAGGTCAGCGAGCACGACATGCGCCTGGTCGCGCGGGCCGTGCATGCGGACCTTGTGGCGCTGGGCTTTGAGGCGGCTGGTACCGCCGCTGCGCCTCCGCGCCCCATGGCGCTATTTCCGGAGCTGTAGGTAACGACTAGGCCAGCTCGCGGTAAAACACCGTCGTGCCCACCAGCCCGCCGCGCGGCAGCAGCGCATAGCCGGGAATCACGCCCACGCGCTTCCAGCCCAGGCGCTGGTACAGGCGTTCGCCGTTATCGCCGGTCACGGTGTCCAGCACTAGCAACGTCTTGCCGCAGTCGCGCGCCATGTTTTCTGCGGCGCACATCAAGGCCTCACCCAGGCCCTGGCGCCGGCAGCGGCGGTGCACCAGCATCTTGGCCAGGTCGGCGCGGTGCGGTTGGTTCTCGGGCTGGGCCAGCACCAGCTGCACCGTGCCGCAGATACCCCGCGCATCCTCGGCGACCAGCAACGCGCGTTCGCCCGCGGCCACGCCCCGCGCCACACCGCACCAGAAACCCGCCGCACGTTCGCGCGACAGCGGGTGCATAAAACTCACCGAAGCGTCGCCTTCGACGCAGTCGATCAGCACATCGGTGAGTCCGGCAATTTGCTCGTCAGTGACGGCGGGCAGGCGCCGCAGCGACCAGGTTATCGTGTTCGTCATGGTTCAAGCCCGTTCGGTGGCGATCACCACCGCATAGCGCGCGGGCTTTCGCGTGGGGTTGTGGAACATGGTGGGCCGGTCCAGCTGCATGGCCAGGCAGTCGCCCTCGCGCAGCGCGTGGCGCGCGTCGCCCAGCGTGATGTCGATGGCGCCTTCGAGCACCCACACCTGCTGGTGCACACGCACATCGCGCGCGCCGGTTTCAAAGGCCACGCGCCCGCCCGGCGGGAAATGCACTTCGACGATCTGCATGGGCTGCGGGACGCCCGGCGGCGAGATGTTGCGCCGCAGGTAGCCCGAAGCCGGGTCCTGCCACTGCAGTTGCTCCGCGTGGCGCGCCACCGGGCTGGCGGGCGCCCGGGCGGCGGGTGCGTCGAACAGTGAGGCCAGCATCACGCCCAGGCCGGTGGCCAGCCGCTCCAGCACCACGGCGGTGGGGCTGCTTTCTCCGCGCTCTATCAGCGAAATCATGGAGCGGCTCACGCCGCTTTTAGCGGCCAGTGCGTCAAGCGACAGGCTTTTGGTGGCTCGCAGCTCACGCACGCGCTCGGCGATGCGCTGGTTCAGGTCGGAGGAAGATTCTGTCATGGTGGAATTTATTTTCCACTATATTGGAGATTGTGTCCAGCGCCTGATCGTTAGGCAGACATGGGCGGCTGGCCGGGCTGAAAACACATGGGCTGCTCGTCGAATGCCAGCCAGCCTGACTGGTCGCACAGACTTTGCACCAGGGCCGAATAGTCGGCCCGCAGCGAGCAGCGCATGCTCAAGGTGTCCTCCGAGGCCGGCAACTGAAATTCGATCCAGCCTTCGTCGGCCTGCATGCGGCCGGTCTGCTCATCATCATCCCAGGCGATAGCGGGAAGCATGCGCGAGAGCGCGGCCCGCACCGCGACAGCATCGTCCAGCGGGCGCACTGTGCTGTCGTTGAGTTCATCCGGGGTCAGCGGCAACCTTGCGGGTTCGAAGAAAAGGTAGCTATAGGCCATACAGGACTTAGACAGGCTTGAGCCGCACGACAGGCCGCTGCGGCTTGCGGCGCGCGACTTCCTTGAAGCCGGCATCGTCATACATGGACTTGGCGCCGAACCACATAGCGTCGTCATGGGAGCGGCCGGGCTTGTCCACGGGATAGGCCTCGAGCAGCGTGGCGCCCTGCTTTTTGGCGTAGGCGATGGCCCCATCCAGCAGTGCCCGCGCGACACCTTGGCCGCGATATTCAGATGGCACGACAAAACAGATGACCGACCAGACGGGTTTGTCATCGACCGGCTTCATCACCGGCGAACGTTTGAGCTTGGCATAGTCTTCGCGCGGCCCCAGCGACACCCAGCCGACAGGCACCTTGCCGCGGTAGCCGATCAGGCCGGGCGGGGTGTCGCCGCGAGTGAGTTTTTTCAGGTCGGCGCGATTGGCCTGGGGGGCGGTGGTGCCCGCGGGCAGTGGCTCGCGTGCGCCGCTGCGCCGGTAATACATGCACCAGCAGCCACGCGCGACCGAACAGCCTTTGGCTAAAAACAGCGCTACAAGATCGGGCCAGCGCTCGGGCGTGAGGGGGCGGACGGTGAGCTTCATGGGGCTGTAAGGTCGATCCGATGTTGGCACTATAGCCAAGGCATTACGCCGGCCGCAAGCATTAGCCCGTGTTGGCTTTGCACTGGATGGCGAAATCCACGTGGTAATGCTCGTCATGGCGAACCCAGGGCTTGCCTTTCGTGAAGTTCAGGTTTTGCTTCAGGTAAGCGCCGCGCGGCGTGGCGAACAGCCGGGGCAAAAACGGCGCATCAAGAATGACCAGGGCAATGCCGGCGCCGCGCGCTTTCGCGGCCAGGTCCAGTTGGTACAGATGCTCGGCGATCGCGGGGAAGTCGATGGTGTATTCGCCGTACTGGGCGTCGGCATTGAACTCAATGTCGTAGCTGAAGCGATTGCCGATCCCCGCCGGCAGCGGTACGGATTTTCCCTGCGCGTCGCGGACCGGCACAAAGAAGTCCACGGACAGGCCGTTCTGATGCGTACGGTGCGGCCGGAAACGCCCGCCAGAAGGCCAGCCCGTTTCGCCATAGACATAGGTGGTCGATGGGCTGGTGGCGTGGAGCGCCGCGTAGGACGCGGTGATGACGTCCGCGACCTTGGCATGCACATGCGTGCGGCCTGCCGTGGCGGCCATCGCGCTGTAAGCCGAGAAGTTGGGGCCGCTGGTCGGCAGCTTGACGCTGCCTTCGATGCGGCCCTTGCTGACCGTGCCGAAGCATTGGCTGTCGGCGGCAAGGGCTTGGACGGACAGGGTCGCCAGCATTGCGGCGATCAGGCAAGCGAGCTTATGCATGGAAGATCAGTTACCAGGCCCCGCGACCATACGAAACAGCAAGCGCGCCAAGAGTAAGTGAGCCGGCCACAAGGCCTCCCAGCGCCAGCCACTCAGCGGTGTTGAAATCCTTGAACGGAGGATCGAATGGGTTCAGGGCCTGCCACCACTTCTTCCCGAGCCGCCTGCGATTCAGATAGAGCAGTAAATTTCCGCCGCCGACCCAGAGCACCGCTATTAACGAGAGCAGGATCAATTGACCGGGTGGCATGCTTGCCAGGACATCCTTAGCCGTCGGGATCGTGGATGGCGGTGCTGAGGCTTCCGGTATGAGACCGGCAGCCTTGGCCAGGAGGAAGGTCAACAGCATAGGCGCCACAAAGAGCGCCATGTTCTTCCAATAGACCGACTGCGTCTGGGCTCGCACCATGCGGAACCATGCGACGGGCGCGATCACCAGGGTTGCCACGATTGCGACGCAAGCGAGAATTTGAAGAAGCAGTTGCATGGTGATCACGGTTTGCACTATAGCCGGGTGGGCGTTCCCCTATCATCTGCAAACCATGCGCCGCGCCGACCGCCTTTTCCATCTCGTCCAGCTGATTCGCGGCCGCCGCCTGAGCACGGCGGAGTTCCTCGCCAAGCGGCTCGAAGTTTCCGAGCGCACGATTTACCGCGATGTGGCCGACCTGCAGCACCAGGGTGTGCCCATCGAAGGCGAGGCCGGCGTCGGTTACCGGCTGGGCGCGGGGTTTGATTTGCCGCCCTTGATGTTCACGCAAAAGGAAGCCAATGCGCTGGCCGCGTCAGTGCGCCTGGCGCAGGCCTGGCTGGACCCGGCTATGGCGGGTGATGCGGAGGCCGCCTGGGGCAAGATTTTTTCGGTGCTGCCGCCCGCGGCGCGCACAGCGGCCGAAGGCGTGCCGCTGTATGCGGTGGTGATCAATCCGGATGAGGCCATGCAGCGTAGCCTGCAGCTTTTGCGCGAAGCGGTGCATGCGCGTTGCAAGGTGGATGTGCGCTACCTTGATGCGGCCGGGCGTGAAAGCCGGCGCGTGCTCTGGCCGCTGGGCTGTTTTTACTGGGGCAGCGTCTGGACGCTGGGCGCCTGGTGCGAAGCACGGCAGGACTTCCGCAACTTTCGCGTGGACCGCATGGCCGCGATCAACGTGCTGGACGAGCGCATGGGCCATGAGGCCGGCCGTA
Source organism: Polaromonas sp. P1_F1 (assembly GCF_056405795.1). Lineage (NCBI taxonomy): Bacteria > Pseudomonadati > Pseudomonadota > Betaproteobacteria > Burkholderiales > Comamonadaceae > Polaromonas > Polaromonas sp. P1_F1. The sequence continues at coordinate 75,855 of NZ_JBFUBJ010000007.1, read as the reverse complement.
CGCTGGCGGATTATTTGCGGGCCGTCAAAGCCGGCCCCAAACCCCCTTGACGTGGGGCGCTGGCGGCTCAGGCCGCTAGCGCAGCCTCGATGTCCTTGGCCAGGTCTGCTGGCTTGTCGCTGGGCGCATAACGCCGTATGACTTTCCCGTCCTTGCCGACCAGGAACTTGGTGAAGTTCCATTTGATGGACTTGATGCCCAGCAGGCCGGGCGCCTCGGCCGACAGCCACTGGTACAGCGGGTGGGCGGCGGGGCCGTTGACGTCGATCTTGGACATCATGGGGAAACTCACGCCGTAGTTGACCTGGCAGAACTCGGCGATCTGGTCGTCACTACCGGGGTCTTGCGAGAGAAACTGGTTGCTGGGAAAACCCAGGACCGCCAGGCCTTTGCCGGCATATTGTTTGTACAGCTCTTCCAGCCCGGCGAACTGCGGCGTGAAGCCGCATTTGCTGGCGGTATTGACGATGAGCATGACCTTGCCCCTGAAAGCATCGAGTGCGACGTCTTTGCCTGTGATGTCTTTGGCCTGGAAGTCGTAAACCGTTTTTGCTGCGCTCATGGTTGTCTCCTGTGTGAACTGCCATTGAAACATGATGCAATTTTCCGCCGGGCCGCCCCAAGGGAAATTAGCCCCCCTCTTCTTGTGCAAGGGGCAGCGCATTACGCGCTAGCGAAAAGCGTGGGGGCTCTTATTTCAGTGCGATTCTGCACCGCCGGGCGCGGTTTGGGGTGTCGCCGATGGTGCGATGGCCGCCAGCACCGCGGCCAGCACGATCAGGCTGCCGCCCAGCAGCACACGCGGCGTAAGTTCGGCCGCGCCCAGCGCGGCCGACGACAGGCTGGCAAACAGGATTTCAGTCAGCATCACGATGGCGGTTGTGCCTGCAGCCAGCCGCGCCGCGCCATACTGCAGACCCGCATTGCTGGCCATGAAGGCCAGGCTGAGCGCCAACACTACCGGAATGCCCGCTGCAGCCAGTGCCGGCGCAGGCACCAGCAGCTGCGACATGCCGAGCAGCGCGGCGCCGGCCGCCATCAGGCCGCTGCCCCCAAACATGGCCAGCATGCGTGATTCGCTGGGGGTGTGGTTGTACTTGCGCAGCACGGCGTTGGTCACGGCAAAACTGAAGCCGCCCATGATGGCCAGCCAGTCGGCGCCGCCTTGGGGGATGGGCCACGGCGAGTCGGGCGACTTGAGCACGATCAGCACGCCCATCATGGCCAGCAAGAGGCGCAGCAGCGAGGCGGCCGAGGGCTTTTCGCCCAGCATGACCCAGGCCACCAGCACCGACCAGGCCGGCATCAGATAAAACAGCAGCACCACACGCACCACGTCACCCACTGTCACCGCCCAGTTGAATCCGACATTGGTGAGGCCCGAAGCCGCCGCCAGGAACCACAGCTGGGGATGCGCAACAAAACCACGCCAGGCGGTGGGGCGCAGCGTAAGCAAACCGGTCACCACGACCGCGTAAACCAGCGCCGTGGTCCACAGCGGGTGCAGGCCATGGCCTTGCAGCTGGCGCAGCGGCCACCACGAAACGCCCCAGACGAACGCATTCAGCGTGAGCGCGAGAACGGCTTTTGACGTGCCGCCGCGTACGGGAGCACCGGGAGCATCGGCCAGCATCAGTGCGATTTATCGCTGCGGGCGATGCTCAGCAGGTGGTCCACCTGCTCTTTGTATTTGACGGTGTTGCGCTTGTGCCAGCGCTGGATCACCCACATGAAGCCTGCCACCACTACGCCAAAGGCTGTGATGGCGCCGAAGGCCGACAGGCCCATGCCGGTGGAGAGGCTGTAGAAAGCCCCCAGGCTCAAAATGCAGGCCTGTTCGTTGAAGTTCTGCACGGCGATCGAGCGGCCCGCGCCCATGAGGTTGTGGCCGCGGTGCTGCAGCAGCGCGTTCATGGGCACGACCAGGAAGCCGCCCAGGCCACCCAGCAGGATCAGGAAAGGCGCGGCCACCCAGACATTGCCGATGAAGTTCATCAAGATGACCAGAAGGCCCATGGCAATACCCAGCGGCATCACGCTGGTGGCCTGGTCCAGCCGCATGCGCATGGAGGCCAGCACGGCACCGACGGCGGTGCCGATGGCCACCACACCGACCAGGGACGAGGCCTGCGTCGTGCTGTAGCCCAGGGCGGCCGCGCTCCAGGCCAGCACGATGTAGCGCAAATTACCCGACACGCCCCAAAACAGGGTGGTGGTCGCCAGGGAAATCTGACCCAGCTTGTCGCGCCACAAGGCTGAGTTGCAGTTCCAGAAATCGGGCAGTAGCTCGAGCTTGTTGCGCGGCATGGGCCGCATCTCCACGCCGGTGTCGGGGATGCGTGTGTTGAACCAGGCCGCGATGATGTAGAGCAGGATCAGCACGGAGATCGCGGCTTCAGGGGCGGTGTCGATGCCGGTAGTGAAAATGGGAAAGTCAAACGAAAGCAATAGCGACGACACTGAATGGCCCACGAGCTGGCCCCCCAGCAAAACGCCGAGGATGATGGAGGAAATTGTCAAGCCTTCAATCCAGCCGTTGGCCTTGACCAGCTGCGAAGCCGGCAGGAGTTCGGTGAGGATGCCGTATTTTGCGGGGGAGTAAGCCGCCGCCCCGAGCCCGACGATGGCATAGGCCAGCAGCGGATGGGAGCCAAACAGCATCATCAGGCAGCCGATGACCTTGATGGCATTGCTGACAAACATGACGTTGCCTTTGGGGCGGGCATCGGCAAAAGCCCCCACAAAAGGCGCTAACACCACGTAAAAGAGCGCAAACATGGGTACCAGCGCCGCCGGTTGCCATTTGGGCGCGCCGCTGGTTTTCAGCAGCTCCACGGCGGCCACAAACAGCGCGTTATCAGCCAGCGAGCTGAAAAACTGGGCCGCCATGATGGTGTAGAAACCGCGCTTCATTAAACTGTTGTGGTCACTGCATCAATGCATCAGCGGATCTGATGCGGCAAGATAAGGGTGAATGTCTCCAGACGATTCCGGTTTATAGCATGGGGGGCGGTGTCAGAATGCAAAAGACCTCATCCAGAGGCCTTTCGTCCCGACGGGCCCGCCAGCCTGCCACGCTCCCGGAAAACAATTTACTGCGCCATGCCACGTCCCATTCTTGCCACCATTCACACCGCAGCGCTTGCCCACAACCTTGCCCGCGCGCGCGCTGCCGCGCCCGATGCGCGGGTCTGGGCCGTCGTCAAGGCCAATGCCTATGGTCACGGCATCGAACGTGTTTTTGATGCGCTGCGCAGCGCCGACGGATTTGCGTTGCTGGACCTGGCTGAAGCGCAGCGCCTGCGCGCGCTTGATTGGCGCGGCCCCATCCTGCTGCTGGAGGGCTGCTTCGAGGCGCGGGATCTCGAGTTGTGCTCCCGCCTGGGCCTGTGGCATACCATTCACTGCAACGAGCAGATCGACATGCTGGCTGCCCACAAGACGCAGCTGCCGCACCGTGTCTTCCTCAAGATGAATTCGGGCATGAACCGGCTGGGCTTTGCACCCGAACGCTACCGTGCGGCGTGGACGCGCCTGAATGCATTGCCCCAGGTCGAAGAGATTACGCTGATGACGCATTTTTCCGATGCAGACGGCCCGAAAGGTATCGCCGCGGCGCTGAAGGCCTTCGACGCCGTCACGCACGACCTGCCGGGTGAGCGCACCCTCAGCAACAGCGCCGCCACCTTGCGGCACGGCGATGTGCTGGCCGGGCGCTCCGACTGGGTGCGGCCCGGTATCCTGGTTTACGGCAGCGCGCCCGACTTTCCCGAGCACGGCGCGGCCGACTGGGATTTGCAGCCCACCATCACGCTGTCATCGAAAATCATCGGCATCCAGGAGCTCAAAGCCGGCGATACCGTGGGTTACGGCTCCTGTTTCACGGCCGACGGCCCGTTGCGCATCGGCGTGGTGGCCTGCGGTTACGCAGACGGCTACCCGCGCCACTGCAGCACAGGTACGCCGATGCTGGTGAATGGCGTGCGCACCCGCATGGTGGGGCGCGTCAGCATGGACATGATCACGGTGGACCTGACTCCCGTGCCCGGCGCGGGCATCGGCACCGAGGTGACGCTGTGGGGCCGCGCCTCCAGCGGCGCGGTGCTGCCGATCGACGAAGTGGCGCACGCCGGCGGCACCGTCGGTTATGAGCTCATGTGCGCGGTGACACAGCGTGTGCCGGCGGTGGCGGACTGAATCCGCTGTGACTGCAAACTTGTTCAGCAAAAAAGAACCATGGAAACATCAGAACTTGAATATGCCGGCTTCTGGATACGCGTCTGGGCATCGCTGATTGATACCGTGTTGTTCTGCGTGCTGATCTTCCCGCTGCTGACGGTCATCTACGGCACCGCTTACTGGAACAGTACAAAGCTGGTTCAGGGGCCGGCGGATTTCCTGATCTCATGGGTTATTCCGGCTGTGGTGGTCGTGGGCTTCTGGATCGTTCGGCAGGCGACACCCGGGAAAATGGCGATTGCTGCCCGCATCGTGGACGCCAGGACCGGCCTCAAGGCCACGGCAGGCCAGTTCGTCATCCGCTACGTCGGTTATGTGCTGTCCACCATTCCCTTTTGCCTGGGTTTTTTCTGGGTGGCTTTCGACGCCCGCAAGCAGGGCTGGCACGACAAGCTCGCCGGCACGGTTGTCGTGCGCAACAAGGCCGGCACTACCCAGCCTGTCGCGTTCAACGGCTGATACCCGCTCTCTCCGGCATCAACCCTGCCTGCCATCATCAAGAGGTGCCCATGCCAGTGGCTTCATCCATCACCGTTCGTCCCATAGCGCCGCAGGATTTCGAGGCCTGGTTGCCCCTTTGGCTGGGCTACAACAAGTTCTACGGCCGATCCGGTCAGACGGCGCTGGCTGACGACATCACCGCAATGACCTGGTCGCGCTTTTTTGATGCGTATGAGCCTGTCCACGCTCTGGTGGCGGAGTCTGGCGGCGAACTCGTGGGCCTCACGCATTACCTGTATCACCGTAGCACCACCCGCATTGCGCCGGTCTGTTATTTGCAGGATCTGTTCACGGCTGAAGCCGTGCGCGGCCGGGGCGTTGGCAAGGCGCTGATTGAAGCCGTGTACGAGAAAGCCCAGGCCGCCGGTTCTACCCGCGTTTATTGGCAAACCCACAAAACCAACAACACGGCCATGAGGCTGTATGACCAGGTGGCGGAAAACTCCGGCTTCGTGGTGTACGCCAAGGCGCTTTAGGCGCCGTCGAACCGCGGCTCACTGCGGCGTGATTTTCGCGCCTGTGAGTTTTTCCTGTGCCGTCACAAGGGCGGTGACAAATTTCTTGCCCTGGCCCAGCGCGCTGGCGGTGGCCAGGCTTTGGTGCACGGCCTCGCCCACGAGAGAAGGAACATTCACCATCTCGGCCAGGTGGGTGTAGTAGCGCAGGTCCTTGCGCGCGTTGTCCAGCTCAAACTTCAGGCCGTTGAAGTCGCCGTTCAGCGTCTTGGCCATGGCCTGGAAGAGGCCCGAGTTCACCGCGCCGGCCGAAATCACTTCCACCAGCTTTTGCGGCTGAATGCCCGCCAGTGCGCCCACGGCAAAGGCCTCGGCGGTAGCCGTGCAAATTGCCTGGCCGATGAAGTTGTTGAGCAGTTTGATCACATGCCCGGCGCTGGGGCCGCCTACGTGAAAGATGTTTTCGCAATAGGCGGCCAGTACCGGCCGGATTTTGTCGAACACGGCCTGCTCTGCGCCCACCATGGTGTTGAGCTTGCCGAGCTCGGCTTCCACCGGCGTGCGCGCCAGTGGTGCATCCACCAGCGTCGCACCGCGCTCGGCGCATAGGGCGGCCAGGCGGCGTGTGGATTCGGGTTCGCTGGTGGAGGTGTCGATCACGATCAACCCGGCGCGCGCCTTTGACAGTACGCCATTGGCCCCGAGCAGGGTCTCTTCGACCTGCGGCGATCCCGTCACGCAAATAATCACCGCGTCGCACGCGCCCAATTCGGCGGGGCTGGCGGCCTGCTTCGCACCGGCGGCCAGTAGGTCGGCCACGCGTTCCGTATTGCGGTGCACGGTCAGGCTGACGTTGAATCCCTTGGCCTGCAGGTTGCGTGCAATGCCGTGTCCCATGAGGCCCGATGCGCCGATAACGCCGATGTGTTTCATGCTGTCTCCTGAAAAGTGGTTGAGAAAAAAGCCAGAAAATCTTTGGGTCAATAAAGACCCTTGACGCGTGCCTGCAACCGGGCCAGCCCGAGTAAGGCGTCGGTATAAGGTGTGGGCACGGCCGTCAGTTGCCCCAGCTCGCGCACGGCCGTCACCAGTGCGTCCAACTCGACCGGTTTGCCGGCTTCCACGTCCTGCAGCATGGATGTCCTGAATGCGCCCAGCTTGCGTGTGATGACATGTCGCTCCGCAGGGGTCTGGTTGATCGGGATGCCGATGCGCGCCCCGATTTCCTTGGCTTCGAGCATCACGCTGTGGGTGAAACCCGTCACCAGTTCATCGTCCAGGACGCGGTCCATGGTCGCGCCGGTTAGCGCGCTGATCGGGTTGGCGGTCATGTTGCCCCAGAGCTTGAACCAGATGTCTTTCTGGATCTGCCCGGACACCGGCGCTTCAAAGCCGGCTTTTTCAAGCAAGGCCGCAAGTTGCTGCACCCGGGAGGTTTTCTCGCCGGAGGGCTCACCGATGATGAGCTTGTTGCCGAAGTGGTGGTGCACCTGGCCGGGCTCATCCAGCGAGCAGCTGGCATGCACCACGCAGCCGACGATGTGCTTTGCCGGAATGGCCTGCGCCACCTCGCCGCCGGGGTCCACTGAGGTCAACTGGGTGCCTTCAAGCGTCCCGCCGAACCCCTGCAAAAACCACCAGGGCACGCCATTCATGGCGGTCAGGACCATCGTTTCAGGGCCAATCAGCGGCGCGATCCGGCGCACCACCTCGGGCAGCGAAGGCGCTTTGACGGCCAGCACCACCAGGTCCTGCACGCCGAGGTCGGTTGGCGAGGCGCTGGAAGCCACGGCTTGCGACGTGATCTTGCCGCCCTGGTTCAGCCGCAGCCCGTGCAGCTGCAGGGCATCGAGCGTAGCGCCGCGCGCTATCACGCTGACGCGGCAACCTGCGTGAGCCAGCCCGTGGCCTATCCAGCCGCCAATGGCACCGGCGCCATAAATACATACCTTCATTGTTTCATGTCTCCATTTCCAAATTCCAAAAGCGGAAGGCCAGCAGGGGCCGCGGAACCGGCTTTGCCGGGCCGCAGGCGCAGCGCCCCCTCGGGGGGCAGCGCAGTACGCGAAGCGACAAGCGTGGGGGCTCTACTTCTAACCTTCAGGTGTAAAACCCACCGCCTTGACCAGCGGGCCCCATAACTCGGTGTCGGCCTTGAGCATGGCGGCCAGCTGTGCGGGCGAGGTCGGCGCTGCTTCCAGATAAGACACGGCCAGGCCGTCAATCACGTCCTGTGAGGCCAGCGCGGAGCGGATGCCGGCATTCAGGCGCTGCACCACATCCTGCGGCGCTTTGGCGGGCAGGAAGAAGCCGAACCATTCGGTGAACGCCATGTCCTTGAAGCCTTGCTCCAGCAGCGTCGGCGTGTTGGGGGTGAAACGACTACGTTTGGGGCCGCTGGTCGACAGCAGGCGGCACTTGCCCGATGCGACATGCTGGGTGAACTCGCCGGTAGGGCCCGACACGGCGGCAATCTGCCCGCCCACCATGTCCAGCACGGCTGGCTGGGTGCCGCGAAAAGCCACGTGGCGCAAGTCCACGTTGCCGGCCCGGCCCAGCAGCGCGCCGATGAAGTGCGGCGATGAGCCGGCGGCCGGTGAGCCGAAGTTGGCCTGGCCTGGGTTGGCCTTGCACCAGGCAAGAAAGTCCGGCACGTTTTTGACGCTGGCCGGCACCAAGGGGCCGACGGCGAAGCCGTAGTCGAAGATCGCGCCGGCAGATACCGGGGTCAGGTCGGCGACCGGGTCGTACGGCAGTTTCTTGTAGGTGTGCGGGTAGATGCCCAGCATGGACATGGGCGTCAGCAAAACGGTAGCGCCGTCGGGCGCGGCGGATTTGACGAACTGCACGGCGATTTGCCCGCCCGCGCCGGTCTTGTTTTCCACCACGGCGCTTTTGGCATATCCGGGGTGCAGCTTGTCGGCGACGCGGCGCGACACGATATCGGCGGTGCCGCCGGGCGCGAAGCCGACGATGACCTTGGTGCTTTCAAGGGCCTGGGCCCAGGCGCGCTGGCCGATGCCTGTGAGCAGTGCTGCAGCACTGGATGACTGGATGAGCTGGCGGCGCGAAATGTTCATGGTGTGTCCTCGTGAATCGGTGGGGGCTGCCGTGGCGCCGTGGCGGGCACGAAAAAGCCATTGTTGTGCAAGATGCGATTTTGTGCAGGATCAGGCGGCATCCAGATGCGCGGCGAGGTTGTTGCGCTTGCCTTCATACAAGGGCATGCCCTCGTCGATTTGCAATGTCATGCCCACAGCGTGCTGCGCGAACACTGCATCCAGGTGTGCACTGGCGCTGGCCAGCAGGGCGTCGCCGGCCCGCTTTTTCATGGCTTCGCTGCGGCCGGGGGTGATCAGGAGGTTCAGGTAGATAAAAGCGCGGTCGGGCCGCCCGTCCGCCACCGCAAAGTGTTGTGCCGGCCAGGCCATGACCCGCGTACCGGCCACCGGGAAAAGCGGCGCCACCCCGTCTTCTCCACGCAGGGCCACCAGTGTGGCGGCCAGCGTGTGGCACAAGGCGTTCATGTCGGTGAGGCTATCCAGGTTGGCGGTGTATTGAATGTTCAGGTGAGGCATGACGGAGTCTGGTGGGCTTGGCGGGTTGCACGGATGAACAGGACCCGCCATCATTACCAAAACGCAAAGGCTGGTTATTTATACAGTAATATCACGCATGGCTAAAGACAAAACGATTTACACCTGCACCGAATGCGGCGGCACCAGCCCCAAATGGCTGGGCAAATGCCCGCACTGCAATGCCTGGAACACGCTGATCGAGTCGGCCGCGGAAAACAGTGCGCCGGTCAAGAACCGCTACAGCAGCCAGTTCCAGTCACTGGCCAAGGCCTCTGACGTCACCGCCCTGGCCGACATCGAAGCCACCGACATGGAGCGCACGCCGACCGGGCACGAAGAGCTGGACCGCGTGCTGGGCGGCGGCATTGTCGAAGGCGGCGTGGTGCTCATTGGCGGTGACCCTGGCATCGGCAAGTCCACCTTGCTGCTGCAGGCGCTGGATTCATTGCAGCGCGCCGGGCTCAACACCTTGTACGTGACCGGCGAGGAGAGCGGCGCGCAGGTCGCGCTGCGTTCACGCCGGCTGGGGTTGGACGGCTCGCAGGTCAAGGTGCTGGCGGAGATCCAGCTCGAAAAAATCCTCGCCACGCTGGAGGCCACGCAGCCCGCCATCGCGGTAATCGACTCCATCCAGACGGTGTATTCCGACCAGCTCACGTCGGCGCCCGGCTCGGTGGCGCAGGTGCGTGAATGCGCGGCGCACCTGACGCGCGCCGCCAAGTCCAGCGGCGCGTGCATCGTGCTGGTGGGCCATGTGACCAAAGAAGGCGCGCTCGCCGGGCCGCGCGTGCTCGAGCACATGGTCGACACCGTGCTGTACTTTGAAGGCGACACGCATTCCAGCTTTCGCCTGGTGCGCGCCATCAAGAATCGTTTCGGCGCCGTCAACGAAATCGGTGTGTTCGCCATGACGGAAAAAGGCCTCAAAGGCGTGGCCAACCCGAGTGCGATCTTTTTGAGCCAGCACAGCGAGCCCGTGCCCGGCAGCTGCGTGCTGGTCACGCTGGAGGGCACGCGCCCCATGCTGGTTGAAATCCAGGCGCTGGTCGACAACGGCGGGCCCAGCCCGCGGCGCCTCTCGGTGGGCCTGGACCGGGACCGCCTTGCCATGCTGCTGGCGGTGCTGCACCGCCACGCCGGCGTCGCCTGCATGGACCAGGACGTGTTCGTCAACGCCGTGGGCGGCGTGCGCATCAGCGAGCCGGCAGCCGACCTGGCCGTGATGCTGGCCATCACCTCGTCCTTGCGCGGCAAGCCGCTGCCCAAGGGTTTCATCGCCTTTGGCGAGGTCGGGCTGGCCGGAGAAGTGCGCCCGGCCCCGCGCGGCCAGGAGCGCCTGAAGGAGGCCGCCAAGCTGGGTTTTAGCGTAGCCGTGGTGCCCAAGGCCAACGCGCCCAAGAAACCGATTGAAGGCCTCACCATCCACGCCGTCGAGCGCGTGGAAGAGGCCATGGAAGTGGTGCGCAGCCTGAGCTGAGGCATTGCACAATCAGGGCCATGAAACTCGCCGTCATCTCCGACATTCACGGTAACCTGCTGGCGCTTGAGGCCGTGCTGGCGGACATTGCCGGGCAGGGCGTTGACCAGACCGTGAATCTGGGCGACATCCTGAGCGGCCCGTTGCAACCCGCGGAAACCGCCGACCTGCTGATGGCCCGCAACTTCACCACCATCCGCGGCAACCACGAGCGGCAGGTGCTGGAATTGCTGGACCAGGGCCAGCATCTCGACCCACTCGGTACCGACGGCTACACCGCGGGCCAGCTGACGTCGGCGCAGGTGGCGTGGATCAGGTCGCTGCCCACGCGCCTGGAGCTGGCGGGCGGTGACGTGCTGCTGTGCCACGGAACGCCCGGCAGCGATTTGATCTACTGGATGGAAACCACGGTGCCCGGTTTTCCTGACGCGCATCCGACGGGTATCCGGCCCGCCACGGCCGAAGAAGTTTTCCTGCGGCTTGGCGACGAGAGCCCCCAGGCGCATTCGCTGGTTCTTTGCGGCCACACCCATGTGCCGCGCATGGTCCAGTGCGGCAACCTGCTTGTCGTCAATCCCGGCAGCGTCGGCCTGCAGGCCTATGACGACGACCATCCTCACCCGCATGTGGTGGAAAACGGCGCGCCGCACGCGCGTTACGCGGTCGTCGAAAAAACCGCCCAAGGCTGGCGGGCGGACCTGCGCGCGGTGCCCTATGACCATATGACGGCATCCAAAGCGGCATTTGGGCGCGGGCGCCCCGACTGGGCGTATGCCCTGGCGACCGGTTGGGCACAACGCGGCAGTTAACAAAGTGCTATTAAAAACATAGCTGCTGGCGCAATATCTGATTGGGCAGCAGCCACTTTTGGCTTAAAAAGAGCCCGCCACGCTGCCTGGAGGCCGCTTTCGGCGGTTTTTTCATGCGGCTACGCACTCCCCGCAGCGCCGGCGCCCCGGGTGGCTGCGAAAATAAGGCCATGAACTTCCAGAAAATCATTGTTCCCGTGGCCGGCATCGCCGGGGTCTTGCTGGCGTACCGCTTTTACGGCTGGGCCGGTGTAGCCGCCGCCGCCAGCGCCCTCGTGATGTGGGTGCTGCTGCATTTCACCCGCATGATGCAGGTCTTGAAGCGTGCAGCCAACCGGCCCATCGGTCATGTCGACAGCGCGGTCATGCTCAACGCCAAGCTCCGGCCCGGCATGACATTGCTGCATGTGGTGGCGATGACGCGGGCGCTGGGCCTGCTGCAGTCGGCCAAGGACGAGCAGCCCGAAATCTTCCGCTGGACAGACGGTTCCGAGTCGCATGTCACCTGCACCTTTGTGGGCGGCAAACTGTCGCACCATGAACTCTTCCGCCCGGCGCCCGCGGATTCGCCCGAGGCCGGGGGCGCAGCGCCACCCGCACCGTAAAATCGGACTTTCGGGCTTTGCACCGCCTCCCGGGGTTGCCGGCAGGCGGGTGCGGCCGATGGCCAAAAATCATTCCACGACACTCATCACAGGATCAGCATCATGTCCCCAGTAGCACCTTCCATGGCAGACCGCGACGGCAAAATCTGGATGGACGGCCAGATGGTCGACTGGCGCGACGCCAAGATCCACGTGCTGAGCCACACCCTGCATTACGGCTGCGGCGCGTTTGAAGGCGTGCGGGCCTACAACGCCCAGGGCGGCACGGCGATTTTCCGGCTGCAAGAGCACACCGAGCGCCTCTTCAACAGCGCCAAGATCCTGCGCATGAAGATTCCCTTTAGCCAGGACGAAGTCAACGAAGCCACGAAAGCCGTCGTGCGCGAGAACAAGCTGGAGTCCTGCTACATCCGCCCGCTGACCTGGATCGGTTCGCAAAAACTCGGCGTCAGCCCCAAGGGCAACCAGATCCACCTGATGGTCGCGGCCTGGCCCTGGGGCGCCTACCTTGGCGAAGAAGGCATGAAGCGCGGCATCCGTGTGAAGACTTCCAGCTACACCCGCCACCACGTCAACATCACCATGACGCAGGCCAAGGCGGTGAGCAATTACACCAACTCCATCCTCGCCAACATGGAAGCGCTGGATGACGGCTACGATGAAGCGCTGCTGCTCGACGCGTCGGGCTTTGTCAGCGAAGGCGCGGGCGAAAACATTTTTGTGATCAAGGGCGGCGTGGTCTACACGCCCGACCTGTCTGCCGGCGCCCTCAACGGCATCACGCGCAACACCATCCTGCACATCTGCAAGGACCTGGGCCTGGAACTCGTGCAAAAACGCATCACGCGCGACGAGGTGTATATCTCCGACGAAGCCTTCTTCACCGGCACGGCCGCCGAAGTCACGCCCATCCGCGAACTCGACCGCATTGAAATCGGCGCCGGCTCGCGCGGCCCCATCACCGAGAAAATCCAGAGCGCGTTCTTTGACATCGTCAACGGCCGCAATCCCAAGTACGCTCATTGGTTGGCGAAAGTGTGAGCCCCCACGCTTGTCACTGCGTGTACTACGCTGCCCCCCGAGGGGGCCGTGCCTTGCTTGGGGCGGCCCGGCGCGGCGGCGTCTTTAACTAAAAAGGACTTTATGACCACGACGACTCTCCATTCATCCGCTGTCGAACTGCTGGCCTCCGACCTGAACGCCCAGGGCGGGGTCTACTGCCCCAGCCCCAAAGCCGACATGAAAATCTGGAACAGCCACCCCAAGGTCTACCTGGACGTGGCCCGCACCGGCCAGGCCAAGTGCCCGTATTGCGGCACGGTTTACGCGCTGAAAGCCGGCGAGCACTTCGGCGCTGGACATTGACCCACCCCCGAATCGGCCTGCGGCCGCTTCCCCCTCAAGGGGGCGCCATCTGCGGCCCGGCAAAGCCGGTTTCGCGCTGGCATTGGAAGGGAAGTCCACATGCCTGAGTCACTAATAATTTCGCCACAATGGATCGGGGATGCGGTGATGACGGAGCCGCTGATGCGCCGCCTGCATGCGCGTGGCGAACGCCTCACGGTAGGCGCCTTGCCCTGGGTGGCGCCGGTTTACCGGGCGATGCCGCAGGTGGCCGATGTCATTGAGTTCCCTTTCGCGCACGGCGGCCTGCAATTCCGCGAGCGTCGTGCGATCGCCAAACGCATCGAGGGCCGCTTCGACAAGGCCTATGTGCTGCCCAACTCGCTGAAAAGCGCGTTGCTGCCTTTTCTGGCCAGCATTCCGGAGCGCATCGGCTACTTTGGCGAAGCCCGCGTGGGCCTGCTCACGCACCGGCTTAAAAACCCCAAGAACAAGCCCCCCATGGTGGCGTTTTATTCAGCGTTGAGCGGTGGGGCGGACCTCGACAAAGACCGGCCGCAACTGCAGATGGCGCCAGCTGAAATTGAGCAGGTTCTGGCTGAACTGGGCCTGCAACGTGGCGGCTATTACGTGTTTGCGCCCGGTGCCGAATACGGCCCTGCCAAGCGCTGGCCCGCCCGTCACTTTTCAGAACTCGCCGCGCGGCTGGCTTTGCCGGTGATGTTGCTGGGCTCCGGCAAGGAAGCGGCGCTCTGCGAAGAAATTGCCGCGCCGGTGAACGCAGCGCAGCCCGGCAAGTGCCTGAACTTCGCGGGCAAGACCTCGCTGGTACAGGCGCTGTGCCTGATCGCCGCAAGCCAGAGCACGGTCAGCAATGACTCGGGACTGATGCACGTGGCTGCGGCCTTCGGTGTGTCGCAAGTGGCGATCTTCGGCTCATCCAGTCCGCTGCACACGCCGCCATTAAGCGACAAGGCCACTGTGCTGTGGCTCAAAGCCGATGCAGCCTACCAGCCGCCGCTGGACTGCGCACCCTGCTTCGAGCGCGAATGCCCGCTGGGCCATACGCGCTGCCTGAACGATTTGGGCGCCGAGCGGGTGCTTGCGGCGCTGCCACCGGTTTCCCGGGTGGAAAGTTAGGCCGGTCAGGCGGGGAAGGCCGCCAGCGGCGAAAAACCCGGTTTGCCCTGGGTCGGCGTACGCGCCACATTCATCACCCAGCACACCATCACAAAATAGCCGGCGAGGCTGACCAGCTCGACCACACCCTGTTCGCCGAAAGTTTCCACTGCCGCGGCGTAGGTGGCGTCGCAGCAGCCATGCTGGCGCAGCACTTCGAACGTGAGGTCCAGCGCGACGGCCTCATCGGCGGCCGGTTCACGGGGCTGCCTGCCTTCGGCGATCGCGTCCACAGTGGCCTGGCTCACGCCCGCAGCCACCGCCAGCGGCGCATGCATCAGCCATTCAAACTGGTTGGCGGTATGGCGGGCCGCCACGCAGGTAATGAGTTCGCGGACGCGCGCGTCCAGCGTGCTTTCAAAGCGCAGGTAAGCCCCCACGTCGCCAATGCGGCCCATGAGCTGCGGGCTGCGCAGCAGGGGAATGAAGGGGCCAAACACGGCCTTGCGCGGGCCGGCGATCAGTGCGTCCGCAGCGGCCTGCTGCGCGGGTGACATGGCCTCCCGCGGCATCAGCGGCATCCGGTCTTCGGCAAGCGGGAAGAAGCCCTGGGGGACGGCGAGAGTTGGGGGTGTGGTGGCAAGGCTCATGGGGTTCCTGTGGGTGGCTGAATCCCTGAGCGTATCAAAGGGCGCTCCGCCATGTCTTCAGGCAAAAAAAAGCCACCGCGAGGTGGCTTTTGCAAACTTCTTCCGTGAGGAAGATGTCGTTGGGAATCATTGAAATGCTTCACCGACGTTTGGTTTTTTAGTCCCTTTTAATTCCCCTGTTCCCCTACCCATTGTTGTGACAGCAACGGAAAGAAATGTCGGTGATTACACCCTGTCTGACCATTCTCCAAATAGAGGAGACACGCGGTTTAGTGTTGTTGGAGGCCATTTTTCGTGATTTATTTCACGTTTATGGATGGACAACCGGCAATTCAACAACAAAAGTCGCGCCGCCGCCGGGCCGGGCTTCGCAGCGAACGCTGCCCCCATGGCGCTGGCTGATCGACTTCACCAGGGCCAGGCCGAGCCCCACGCCGCCTTCGCGTTCACTGGCGCCGGGCAGGCGGTAAAAAGGCTCAAAAATACGCTCACGCTGCTCGGCGGGCACGCCTGGGCCGCGGTCATGGACCTTGATCACGGCCCGCTGTTTTGCCCCGGCCCGGGCCTGTGCCAGCTCCAGGCTGATCTCGCCGGTGCTATAGCGCCGCGCGTTTTCCAGCAGATTACGGATCAGCCGGCGCAAGAGGCGTGGAGAACCCTGCACCGTCAGGCTGTGGCTATCGGCATCAATGCCCAGACCGGCGCCAGGGCCGCTGGCATCCTGGTCCAGCTCGGCGCTCAATTCCGCATTGACGCGCGAGCATTCTTCCGCCGCCAGGCCGGTGAGGTCCAGGGTTTCAAAAGGCTCCGCGTCGGCCTGCTTGGCGTCGAGGCGGCTGGCCAACAGGATCTCATCGATCAGTTGGTCGAGTTCGGAGATGCTGCGGGAAATTTCCTTGCGCTGCGGCGATGCGGCGTCGGTGCCCATGAGTTCCAGCCCCATGCGGATACGCGCCAGCGGTGAGCGCAATTCGTGCGACGCGTTGGCCAGCAGCGATTTGTGCGACTCCATCAGGGTTTCGATACGCTCGGCCGCGTGGTTGAAGCGCCTGGCCAGGAAGGCCACCTCGTCCTTGCCGTCTGCATTGACGCGGGCCGACAAATCACCGGCGCCCCAGCGCTCCACGCCGCGCTGCAGGGCTTCCAGCCGCAGCGTCAACCTTCGCATCACGGGGTAGGCGCCCAGCGCCACGGCCAGGCCGACGACGACCAGCATCCAGCCAAAACCAAACGGAGGGCGATTCCACGGGTTATTGCCGGGTGGGCGTTTGGGCCGCGGCAACACCAGGTTCAGCGTCTGGCCGTCTTTGGTCAACACGTCAAATTCCAGGCCGTCACCGGGTTTGCGGTCGGGCTTGGTCTGCGCCGTGCCGATGACTTCGCCCTTGTCGTTGTGCACCAGCACTTCGCGTATCGGCAGCTGCGGCGGGTCGGCGCTCAGGCGCCACGCCGCGCCCACCAGAAAAGTGAGGACCAGCACTGTAGCGACAACAGCCAGCCAGATTCGCACATAGAGGTGCGATGTAAAACGTCCCCACATAAGAATCTAGTCCTGCTGTTTGGCAAAAACGTAGCCGACACCGCGCACCGTCAGAATGCGCTTGGGGTCTTTTGCGTCGGCCTCGATGGCGCTGCGGATGCGGCCCATGTGCACGTCGATGGAACGGTCAAAGGCCTCGAGTTCGCGGCCGCGTACGGCTTCCATGATCTGGTCGCGGCTCAGCACGCGGCCTGCACGTTCGGCCAGCGCCACCAGCAGGTCGAACTGGTAAGACGTCAGCTCGCAGGTGTTGCCGGACACCGATACGGTGCGTGCATCGCGGTCAATCTCCAGCGAACCGAAGCGCATGACCTTGTGGCCGCCGCTGGAGGCTGCCGCACCCGTTTCGCCGCCGCGGCGCAGCACGGCCCGGATGCGCGCCAGCAACTCGCGCGGCTCGAAAGGTTTGGGCAGGTAGTCGTCAGCGCCAATTTCCAGGCCGACGATGCGGTCCATCGGGTCGCCTTTGGCCGTCAGCATCAGCACGGCGGTGTTGGCGTTTTCGCTGCCCTGGCCCTTGATGCGCCGGCACACTTCCAGGCCGTCCATGTCGGGCAGCATCAGGTCGAGGATGACCAGATCGGGCGTTGCAGCTTCCAGCGCTGCCAGGCCCGCCGCGCCGTCGGCCGCGTGGGTAAAACCGTAGCCCGACTGGCGAAGGTATTCGCCCACCATATTGGCCAGGCGGGTATCGTCTTCAATCATCAAAAGCTGTTGGGTCATGGCTGGTCCTCGTGTGCAGGTGTTCCCCGTGGGGTGGAATCACAATGAAATTCATGGTGCGCCGGGCGCAACAATCCCGCTTGAAGCCACCGTAAAGTTACGGTAAACCGGGGCAGCGAGCCTCCAGCATACTCCGTGCACGGCACGTCCGCCATGGTGCGGAATTGCTATTGAATTAATAGCTGCTTGCGCTTATTCCTTCTGGGCTTGCGGCGTTTTAAGTCGTGAAGCAAAACCCACCAGAACCAGCACCGGCAGGCCCAGCAAGGCTGTTGCGGTGAAGAAGTTGCTGTAGCCAAAGGCGTCCACATACTTGCCCGAATAACCGGCAAGGAACTTGGGCAGCAATAGCATCATCGAGCTGAAGAGCGCGTACTGGGTGGCCGAGTAATTGATGTTGGTGAGGCTCGACAGGTAGGCAATGAAGGCGGCCGAGGCGATACCACTGGAAAGGTTGTCTGCCGAAATCACGAAGATCAACGCGTTGACGTCGTGCCCGCGCGTGCCCAGCCAGGCAAACAGCAGGTTGCTGGCAGCACTCAGCACGGCGCCCAGCATCAGCACGCGCATCACGCCGAAACGCATGGCCAGCGCGCCACCCACGAAGGCGCCTGCCAGCGTCATCACCACGCCGTAAATTTTGGTCACTGCAGCTACTTCGTCTTTGGTGTAGCCCATGTCGACATAGAACGGGTTGGCCATGATGCCCATGACAACGTCGCTGATGCGGTAGACCGCGATCAGGGCCAGGATCAGCAGCGCCTGCTTGCCGTAGCGGCGCAGGAAATCGGCGAACGGGTCGACCAGCGCGGTTTTAAGCCACTCTGCAGCGTTGCGCGATGGCGCCTGCGGGCGCGGCGCTGGTTCAGGCGACAGCAGCACCGTCGCCATGCCCAGCAGCATGGACGCCGCCATGACCAGGTAGGCCACTTGCCATGCGCCGTGCTGGTAAGTGAGGGCGTCGCCTGCGACTTCGGCACGCGCTGCAATCCACAGCGCCCCGGCGCCGGCCCAGATCATCGCGATGCGGTAACCCGTCTGGTAGGCGGCAGCCAGTGCGGCCTGGCGCTGGATATCGGCCGACTCGATGCGGTAGGCGTCCAGCGCGATGTCTTGTGTGGCCGACCCGAATGCCACGGCCAGTGCGCACCACAC
This sequence comes from Polaromonas sp. P1_F1, assembly GCF_056405795.1. Taxonomy (NCBI): domain Bacteria; kingdom Pseudomonadati; phylum Pseudomonadota; class Betaproteobacteria; order Burkholderiales; family Comamonadaceae; genus Polaromonas; species Polaromonas sp. P1_F1. The sequence goes on along the minus strand of NZ_JBFUBJ010000007.1, from coordinate 57,660 downwards.
GACGGGTTGCAATGCCAGCTTGGGGTCCGTCAGCGCCATACCGACAAGCGCCGCCACGATGACCAGTTGCGACAACAGCAGCCAGCTGCGCCGGCGCCCAAGCATGCGCGTGAGCAGCGGAATCGGCATGCGGTCCACCAGCGGCGCCCACACCCACTTGAAGCCGTAGGCCAGCCCGACCCAGCTCAGGTAGCCGATGGTGGTGCGGTCTATGCCTGCTTCGCGCAGCCAGAAGCTCAGCGTGCCAAACACCAGCAGCAAGGGCAGGCCGGCGGAAAAGCCCAGAAACAGCATGCGCAGCGTGGCGGCCTCGGCATACACGTGCCAGACATCGCGCCAGGTGGGTTTGGGTGCGGCTTTCACAGTGGGGGCTGTAGATGCCGCGCTGTGCGCAGCGACAGGGGCGGGTGATGGCAGTTCGGAGGAGGGGGTTTTGTCTGACATGGGCATCTTGATTTGTGACTATTATTCACCCATGTGCTTTTTATGCGAGGCCAAACACTCTGCCTGGGCTGGCCGCCGGGCGTTCCTGCTGGCTGCCGGCGGCGCCGCAGCGACGGCCGTCACCACCCCGCTGCTCGCGCAGGTTGATGTCGGACCGTCATCGGGGCTGCGCAAGCTGATCCCTGCCGAGGAACTGGAAAACGCCGCCACGCAGGAATATGCCAAGCTGCTGGCGGAGGCGAAGTCCAAGGGCGCGCTGGCCTCGCCGGGCAACCCCCAGCTGCAGCGCATACGCGGCATCGCCACGCGGTTGGTGCCGCAGGCCGCGCAGTGGAACGACCGCGCCAACCAGTGGCGCTGGGAGGTCAACCTGCTTGGCAGCAAGCAGATCAACGCCTTCTGCATGCCCGGAGGCAAGATCGCGTTCTACACGGGCATCATCGATCAGCTCAAGCTCACCGACGATGAAATTGGAATGATCATGGGTCACGAAATGGCCCATGCGTTGCGCGAGCATGCGCGCTCCCGCATTGCCAAAAGCCAGGGCACGAGCATGGGCCTGTCCGCGTTGTCACAACTTTTTGGACTGGGACAGCTGGGCGATGTGGCCGCAAACATCGGCACTCAGCTGCTGACGCTGCGTTACAGCCGCGATGATGAAACCGACGCCGACCTCGTCGGACTGGAGCTGGCTGCGCGCGGCGGCTATAACCCGCAGGCATCCGTCAGCCTCTGGGAAAAAATGGCGCAGGCTGGTGGCGGTGCCGGCGGCCCGAGCTTTCTGTCCACCCACCCCTCCGGTCCTGAACGCATCCAGCAGCTGCAGGCCAACGTGCCCAAGGTGCAGGGTCTTTATCAACGCGCCCGCGGCTGATCGGGCTGAGCCCTGGTGACTGGGTTGACGCAGCGCGCCGCATTCTTCACGCGCGCGTGGTGGCGAGGCTTCCGGCCGGGACGCACCCGCATCAACTCACGCGAGCGGCTGCGCATTGTCATCGGGTCGCTGCTGGGCATTTTTGTGACAGGGCTGCTGTGCCACCTGGCTGACCGGATGATGCCGGGCCTGCCCTGGCTGGTGGCGCCGCTGGGCGCCAGCGCCGTGCTGGTGTATGCCGTGCCGGCCAGTCCTATGGCGCAGCCCTGGAATGTGGTGGGCGGTAATACCCTGTCGGCGCTTGCCGGCATTGCGGGCGTGCATGGCATGCATCTGCTGGGCTCGCCGGCGCTTGCGGCCGCGGTGGGCGTGGCCACGGCCATCGCGCTCATGCTGGCGTTGCGCTGCCTGCATCCGCCGGGCGGCGCCACTGCCTTGATGGTGGTGCTGGGCGGAGTTTCCGACCCGCTGTTTGCCTTCTATCCCGTGATGCTCAACTCCGTGCTGCTGGTGGCGGTCGGCGTCGCCTACAACAACGCCACGCGCAGGGCCTATCCCCACACGCAATTGGCCCCGCCGGGCCCCGCGCCGTCCGTAGAAGACCAGTTGCTTGATGCGGATCTGGACGCCGTACTGGCGCGCTACAACCAGGTGTTGGACGTCAGCCGCGACGACCTCAAGACCTTGCTGGCCGAAACCCGGCTGCGCGCGTACGACCGCAAACTGGCGGAAGTCCGCTGCGCTGACGTCATGTCGCGCGATCTCGTCACGGTGGAATTCGGCACGCCGCTGGAAGAGGCCTGGGCCCTGCTGAGGGAGCGCCGCATCAAGGCCTTGCCGGTGGTGGACCGTAGCTTCCGCATCGCGGGCATCATCACGCAGGCCGACTTCATGCGGGCGGCAGAACTCGATTTGTACGAAGGCTTTGACGCCAAGTTGAGGCAGCTGGTGCGCACCACGCGCAGCGTTTACTCCGACAAACCTGAAGTCGTCGGCCAGATCATGACCCGCAATGTGCGGGTGGCGGGCATGCACCGTCGGCTGGTGGAACTGGTGCCGCTGTTCGGCAGCACCGGTCACCACCACATTCCCATCATCGGGGAGGGGGGGCGGCTGGTGGGAATTATTACCCAGTCTGATGTGATCGCCGCGCTGGGGCGGGCTGCCGATCCATCGGCTTGATGCGCGCGGCGCCTCCAATGATTGAATACTAATGTATTTAGTTACCGCATAGATTCAGGGTTTTTTGCGATAAAGCAGTCTATAAGAATTAATTATCCGTCGGTACAGATGATTCGCTTCTGACATCCCGCCGCAAGCGGTGCACCCCAAGGCGAAACCTCGTACTTGTCCTACGCTGCGTTTTGGCACCTGCGCCGTAAGATAAGCCGCATGTGCTTTCTTCTTCATCAAGTGCAACATGCGTGCCCGCGCGGCTTGCATGCCAAGGCGACTTCGGGGCTGGTCACCAGCTTCTCCCGCGGCACCGCATCAAATAGCGCATGGCTGGCGCCAGCTTTCCGGATGCCATGACGCAACCCAACCCGGCCCTGCTCGCATTTCTGGAGGAGCAGCGCGCCGATTACACCCGCTCGTTGCCGCGTCGTCTTGAGCAGGTGGCGGCCTTATGGCAACAAATTCTCAACGGCGACGATCTGGCGCAGGCTCTGCCAACCCTGGAACGCCATGCGCACAGCCTGGCCGGATCTGCGGCAACCTTCGGATGGGTCGACCTCGGTCTTGCGGCCCAGGCGCTGGAACTGGCCATAGAACCTCATGTCGGTGCCGGCCGGCCGCTTTCGCCGCAGGTGCAGGCCGAAGTCGGACGGGCAGTTAAGGCACTGCAGCAGCGCTTTCCCGGTACTGCGTGAACGCCTACGATCAGATCGCACAAAATGTCCATGGTTTCCTCCAACGCTTTTCTGGTCAAGATCAAAATCGCATTGGCTGCAGGCCTCGTGCTGATGATGGTTGTGGGTGCGGCCTCGTACATCGGCATCGACCGCCTGATTGAAACGGCGCAATCCCGGGTGCGCACGGAAGACACGCTGGTGATGCTCGAGCGTGCGGACTCCGGCCTCCGCACGGCCGAGTCCACATTGCGGCAGTATCTTCTGAGCGGCAGCCCCCAGGAGCTGGAGGAGTTCCAGCGGGCTCGGGTCGAGTTGCGCGCGATCAGGGCACGCATGCGCAGCGCCAACGTGCTGCAGGAGGCCGTGGAGTTTGACGAACTGATCAACCAGCGCGCCCTGATCGCGAACCAGTCCATCGCGGCGCGCAAGGCGTCCGGCCCCGAAGCCGCTGCGACCGTTCTTGGCAGTGATGCCAGCCGGCAATTGAGGCTGCGCACCGACGGGTTGCTGGAAAACGCGCGTAATCGCGAGGTCCACAAGTGGCGTGACGCGCAGGCCGCGGCGGAGCATAGCGCCCAGTGGGCTCAGGGCTTCATCATCGCGGGAAACCTGTTGTTTGCCTGCATGCTGGCCTGGATGGTCTATGTGGTCAAGCACTATGAGCACGTGCGAAAACGCGGTGAGGAGCAATTGCGCGACACAGAAGTGATGAGCCGCAGCATTACCGAGGGGATGGTCGAAACGGTGATCACCACCACGTCCGACGACATCGTTCTGGAGGCCAACGCGGCGGCTTTACAGCTCTTTGGGTATGAGAAAAGCGATCTGATCGGCCGTGACGTGTCGGAATTGGTGCCGCCGCGGTTTCGCCAGCAATACAAGGATTTCACCTCCATGATGCGCGAGCAGCCGGAAACATTCCGGATATCCGGGCAGGAAGTGCGCGCCATGCGCAAAGATGGCAGCGAGTTCATGGTCAGTGTGTCTTTTAGTGATGTGCAGGTCGGCGGCCGCCGCCTTTTCACCGCGTTGATGCATGACATTACCGAGAGCAAGCGCATCAGCAAGGCCTTGCGGGCGAGCGAGTCCCAGCTGCGCCAGGTCACCGATACGGTGCCGGCCCTGATTGCCTACCTCGATACGGAGCAGCGCTTTCGCTTTCACAACCGCGCTTACGAAGCTGCTTTCGGCCTGAGCTTCGAGCAGATCGACGGGCACCCCCTGGCTGAAGTCCTGGGTCCGGAGATTTACGAAACCGTCCGGGAGAAAGTGGAAGAAGTGCTGAGCGGCAAGCCGGTCCGCTACGAACGCACCCAGGTGACGCCGCAAGGCGAGCGCAGGCACTTCGCGATGCAGTATTTCCCCCGCTACGGCGAAGGCGCAGCCAAAGACAAGGTCATCGGGTTCTTCTCAATGGGCACGGACATCACCGAGCTCAGGCGTATCGACCGCATGAAGACCGAATTCGTGTCCACCGTCAGCCACGAGCTGCGCACGCCGCTGACGTCCATACGCGGCTCTCTGGGGCTGATTTCCGGCGGCGTGGCCGGTGAGCTGCCTGCGGCGGTGAAGAACCTGGTGGGCATTGCCCAAAGCAACTGCGAGCGCCTGATCCGGCTGATCAACGACATCCTGGACAGTGAAAAAATCGAGTCCGGCAAATTGCGCCTGGACCTGCAGGTGGTGGACCTTCGGCAACTGGTGCAGCAGGCGCTGGTCGCCAACGAGGGCTTTGCCAGCCAGCACCGGGTAGACCTCGTGTTGCGGGCGCCTGACGTCGCCCTGCAGGTGCGGATCGACGCCGATCGCATGACCCAGGTTTTGACCAATCTTCTGTCCAACGCGGTCAAGTTTTCGCCGCCGGGCAGCCCGGTGGAGGTCAGGCTGTCACGGTCGGCGCAGCGCGTTCGCGTCGAGGTGGTTGATGTCGGCCCCGGCATTCCCGAGGAGTTCCACGGCCGCATTTTCCAGAAATTCTCGCAGGCAGATTCTTCCGACACCCGGCAAAAAGGCGGAACCGGCCTCGGCCTGAATATTTCCCGCGCGCTGGTGGAGAAGATGGACGGCACGATCGGCTTCAGCAGCGCGGAAGGCGTGGGAACCACCTTCTTTTTTGAAGTGCCGGAATGGACCAACCCGGTGCCACTGCTGCAACCCGTGCGGATACAGCCGGCTGTTTCAACCCGGCCCCGCATCCTGATCTGCGAAGGCGATCCCGATGTGGCCAGGCTGATCAGCATGATGCTGAGCAAGGCCGGGTTCGACTCCGACATGACACACAGCGCGGAGCAAGCGCTGGCTTGCCTGGCAGTTAACAGCTACGACGCCGTGACGGTAGACCTGAAACTGCCGGGGCAGAACGGCGTGGCTTTTATCGGCCAGCTGCGGGAGGACGAACGAACCCGCCACCTGCCTGTTGTGGTGATCTCGGCCATGGCCGAGCAAGGGCAGTTGCAGTTCAACCGCAAGCCGCACACGGTGTCGGACTGGCTGAAAAAGCCGATTGACGAGCGGCTCCTCATTCACAGCCTGCGCCGGGCCGTTGTCAGTGTGGATGAAGGCAAACCGCGCGTTCTGCATGTCGAAGACGACCAGGATATCCAGCAAATCACGGCAGCCATTGCGCAGGACTTTGCGACCTTCGAATTTGCCACCACGCTGGACGAGGCTCGCGCCCTCCTGCGCCAGCATTCATTCGACCTGATCCTGCTGGACCTGTCGCTCGGCAGCCATTCGGGCTGGGACCTGTTCGAGGATATCGACGCCCTGGATCCGCGCCCGCCGGTGATCGTGTTCTCGGCCGGCGACGTAAACCCGGCAGATGGCAAGCAGGCCGATGCGGTGCTGGTCAAGGCCCATACTTCCAATACCGAACTGCTCAATACAATCCAGCGTGTGCTCCAGATTCCCGCCGACTACCGCCCCACCCAATCCCAACCCCTGATCTGATCATGACCAAACCACTGACCCGTATCCTGTATGTCGAAGACGAACCCGACATTCGTATGGTTGCGCAAATGGCGCTGGAAGCCGTAGGCGGCTTCACCGTTATCGCCTGCGCTTCGGGCCAGGAGGCGCTGGATGCCGCACCGGGCGCCGGCGCCGACCTGCTGCTGCTGGACGTGATGATGCCCGGCATGGACGGGCCCAGCACGCTCAAAGGTCTTCGGGCATTGCCGGCCACGGCCGACACGCCGGTGATTTTTATGACCGCGAAGGTGCAGGCTGCAGAGGTCGCGGTGTACAAGGGCCTGGGCGCCATGGAGGTGATCCCCAAGCCGTTTGACCCGATGGAGCTGTCTACCCAGATCCAGCGCATCTGGGCGGCGCAGTAGAGCCCCCACGGTCGCTCACTTTATGTAGCTCCCTGCCCCCCGAGGGGGCCGCCCGCCTGCGGTCTGGCAAAGCCGAGAGATTGGCACACCCCTATCGGGCTCACTGCGTGTAGCCCTTTTCCCCTTGCAGGGGACTGCGCCTGCGGCCCGGCAAAGCCGGATCCGCGGCCCCGGCTGGGTTGAAAATTCAGGGACTAACCAGCGGGGTATTCACCAGCAGGGGCCGCGGGACTGGCTTTGCCAGACCGCAGGCGCCGCCCCCTGGAAGGGGAAAAGGGCTACACGCAGTGAGCCTGGGCGGGGGTCAAAGTCCAAACTCATAGTCCACGCTCATGGGTGCGTGGTCGGAAAACCGCTGTTCCTTGTAGATATGTTCGCTGCGGGCCAGCGCGGCAAACGCCGGGGTGGCGAGGTGATAGTCCAGCCGCCATCCTACGTTCTTGGCATAGGCCTGGCCGCGGTTGCTCCACCAGGTGTAGGCCGCGTCCGTGGCTGTGGGCTGCAGCTTTCGGTAGACATCGACCATACCGCCGCCCTTGACCGAGGGGCCTGTGCGCTGTGTCAGCTCCTGTGCGGCTTCGTTGGCCAGCTCGGCATCGCGCAGCAGCTCGGTCATCCAGGCGCGTTCTTCGGGCAGGAAGCCGCTGTTCTTCTTATTACCCTTGAAGTTTTTCAGGTCGATTTCCTGGTGCGCGATATTGATGTCGCCGCACAGCACGAAGTCGCGCGTTTCCTTCAGGGCCAGCAGGCGCGGATAAAACTCGGCCAGGAAGCGGAACTTGGCGGCCTGGCGTTCCTCGCCCGAAGAGCCGCTCGGGAAATAGCAGCTGATGATGGACAGCTTGGGGCTTTGCTTGCGCCCGGGTCTGTCAAAGCGCAGTTCCACATAACGTCCTTCGGCATCGAATTCGGCGGAGCCGTAGCCCACGATGACGTCGCTGGGTTCGTGCCTCGTGTACACGCCGACCCCGGAGTAGCCTTTTTTCTCGGCGAAATGAAAATGGCCTTTCATGCCGGCGATTTCCTCGAACCGGCCGCTCATGTCGGCGGCCTGGGCCTTGAGCTCCTGCACACAAATACAATCCGGCATGGATTGTGCAACCCAGTCCAGCAACCCCTTGCTGGCTGCGGAGCGGATACCGTTGAGGTTGAGGCTGGTTAATTTAAACATGGGACTTTCAAATGAGCACGGCAGGGAAACTGGACAACAAGGACGAAGCGCATTCTGCGGACGGTGCGCTGGCACAGGAATTCGTGCAGTTTGCCGTCGAATCAGGCGTGCTGCGCTTCGGGCAATTCAAGACCAAGGCCGGGCGCATGAGCCCCTATTTTTTCAATGCCGGCCTGTTTGACGACGGGGCCAAGCTGGGCCGGCTGGCGCAATTCTATGCGCGCCACCTGCTGGCCGAAGAAGAGCGCAGCGGTCTTGAATTCGACATGATTTTCGGGCCCGCCTACAAGGGCATTCCGCTGGCTGCCGCGGTGGCCGTCGAGCTGGCGCGGCTGGGGCGCAATTTTCCGTTTGCCTACAACCGCAAGGAGGCCAAGGACCATGGCGAAGGCGGCACGCTGGTCGGCGCACCCGTCAAAGGCCGTGTGCTGATCATTGACGACGTGATGTCCGCAGGCACCGCCGCCCGCGAATCCATTGCCATCATCCGGGCAGCCGGGGCCATTCCCCACGCTGTGGCGCTGGCGCTGGACCGGCAGGAGAAGGCCACCGAAAACGGTGTGGATGTGAACCACAGTGCTGTGCAATATGTTACGAATCAGTTGGGGTTGCAGGTTTGTGCGATTGCGCGCCTGACCGACTTGCTGCAGTATCTCTCCAGGCAGGGCGGCACGTCGGCTATAAGCGCTCCTGAAACGTTATCTTTGCAAGCGCACTACCAGTCGGTGCTGGCCTATCGGGAACGATACGGCGTCAATTAAGGATTCGAATTGCTCCTGCGAACCCTGTTCACGGTCATCTGTGTTTCACTCATGTGCCTGGCCGTCCCCGTCGCAGCGCAAAACATCTACACCTGTGTTGACGGCAAGGGCCGCAAGATCACGGCAGATCGCCCGATCATTGAATGCATAGACCGCACGCAACAGGAACTGGGCCCCACCGGCCTGGTCAAGCGCCAGGTGGGCCCGTCGTTGACCGTGCAGGAGCGCACCGCCCTCGAGGAAAAAGAGAAGGCCGCAGCCGAAGTGCGCGCACGCGAAGCCGAGGAAAAACGGCGTGACCGCGCCCTGTTGCTGCGCTATCCGCGCCGGGAAGTGCACGACCAGGAACGCGTCACCGCGCTGGCCCAGATCGATGAGGTCATCAAGGCTGCGAGCAAAAGAACGGTGGAACTGGCCGCGCAGCGCAAGAGCATCAACAGCGAGCTCGAGTTCTACGCGAAAGACCCCGCCAAGGCACCTCCTGCGCTGAAACGCAGGATCGAGGAAAACGACAACAGCGCCCTGGTGCAGAAGAAGTTCATCCTGGACCAGGAGCAGGAAAAAAAACGCGTCAACCAGCGGTTTGACGAAGAGCTGGTCAAGCTCAAGCAGCTGTGGGCCGTTGCCGGCGCGCCTGCCATTGCGGCCAGTGGTGTTGCTGGCGCCGCAAAAAATTAGCGGCTCGCCCCTGGGCCGCTGTTAACTCCGTCAGAACGGTCAGCCCAGCTTCTTTTTGAGCAACTCGTTCACCTGGGCCGGATTGGCTTTGCCTTTGGTGGCTTTCATGGCCTGGCCGACCAGTGCATTGAAGGCTTTGGCATTGCCCGATCGAACTTCCTCGACGTTTTTGGCGTTGGCAGCAAGAACATCGTCGATGATTTTCTCGAGCTCGCCGGTGTCGCTCATCTGTTTGAGGCCCTTGGCCTCGATGATGGCGTCTACGTCCTGGCCCTCGCCGGTCCAGAGAGCATCAAACACCTGTCTGGCGGCGTTGTTGGAGATGGTCTCGATGACTATTCGAGCAATCATTTTCCCTAGTTGCTCTGGCGAGATCGATACCGTTTCGATGTCACGCTCCTCAGTATTTAAGCGGCGCGAAACTTCCCCCATGATCCAGTTGCTGGCCAGTTTTGCCATCCGTGGTCGCCAATGGCTTTCCACATTTCGGGTTTGGAATATTTCCGGGTTGCTCTTATCCAGCGCCTCAATGCCAAGTTGAGTTACGTTTTCAAAGTAGGCGGCCACGGCCTTGCTTTGCGTGAGCTGGCCCGCGTCGTATTCAGGCAGGCTGTAGTCGCTCACGAACCGCTGCGCCATCACGCGTGGAAGCTCCGACATCCGCGCGCGCGTCGTCTCCACCCACTCGCGCGAAATCACCAGCGGCGGTAGATCCGGGTCAGGGAAGTAGCGGTAGTCCGCGGCATCTTCCTTGGTTCGCATCGAACGCGTCTCGCCCGTGTCCGGATCAAACAACACCGTGGCCTGCTGAATCACATGGCCGTCTTCAATCTGTTCGATCTGCCAGCGCACTTCATAGTCAATGGCCTGCTGCATGAACTTGAAGCTGTTCAGGTTCTTGATCTCACGGCGGGTGCCCAACTCGGCACCGGGTTTGCGCACCGACACGTTGGCATCGCAGCGGAAGCTGCCTTCCTGCATGTTGCCGTCGCAAATGCCGATCCAGGTGACGATCTTGTGCAGCTCCTTGGCGTACGCCACCGCCTCAGCGGACGAACGCATGTCGGGCTCGGTCACGATTTCGAGAAGCGGCGTGCCGGCGCGGTTCAAATCGATACCGCTCATGCCAATGAAATCTTCATGCAGCGACTTGCCCGCGTCTTCCTCAAGGTGGGCGCGCACCAGGCGCACCGCGCGTTCCTCGCCGTCCAGGAAAAACTCGACGCTGCCGCCTTGCACCACCGGAATCTCGAACTGGCTGATCTGGTAGCCCTTGGGCAGATCGGGGTAGAAGTAATTCTTGCGCGCGAACACGCTTTGCTCGGCGATGTGCGCGTTGACGGCCAGGCCGAACTCGATGGCGCGCTGCACAGCACCCCTGTTCATCACCGGCAGAGCGCCGGGCAGGGCGAGGTCCACGGCGCAGGCCTGTGTGTTCGGCTCGGCGCCGAAGGCGGTAGAGGCGCGGCTGAAAATTTTCGATTGCGTGGTGAGCTGCGTGTGGGTTTCAAAGCCGATGATGACTTCGTAACCTTGCACCAGCGGCCCGGTGGGGCGACCGGCTTGCATTTCGGCGAAAGGGTTGACGGTGGATTGGGTCTGGCTCATGTCAAATCACTCAAAGGCTTGGGGGCTGGCGCAGGTGCCAGTCGGTAGCCAACTGAAACTGGTGCGCGGCGCCCAGCAGTTGCGCTTCCTTGAAGTAGTTGCCGATCAACTGCAGGCCCACAGGCATGCCGCTCGTGCCGAAGCCCGCCGGCACGCTCATGCCTGGCAGGCCGGCGAGGCTCGATGAGAGCGTGTAGATGTCGGCGAGGTAGCTGGCCACCGGGTCGTCCGACTTTTCGCCGATCTTCCAGGCTACCGTGGGTGAAACGGGGCCCGCAATGATGTCGCACTGCGTGAAGGCGGTCTGGAAATCCTGCGCGATCAGGCGGCGGATTTTCTGCGCCTTGAGATAGTAGGCGTCGTAGTAACCGTGCGACAGCACGTAGGTGCCGATCATGATGCGGCGCGTGGCCTCGTCACCAAAACCTTCCGAACGCGACTTCTTGTACATGTCGTTGAGGTCGGTGTAGTGCGCCGCGCGGTGCCCATAGCGCACGCCGTCAAAGCGGCTCAGATTGCTGCTGGCCTCGGCCGGCGCGATCACGTAGTACACCGGAATGGAGAGTTCGGTGAGCGGCAGGCTCACGTCAACCAATGTGGCGCCCAGCTTTTCGTATTCGGCCAGTGCGGCGCGCACGGCGGCCAGCACGTCAGGTGCGCAACCCGCACCGAAGAATTGCGTGGGCAGCCCGATTCTCAAGCCTTTTAACGGTTTTGCGCCCGCAGGTTGGGCGCCGGCAGCTATCAAATCAGTAGCATAGTCAGTGACGGGCAGGTCCAGCGACGTGGAGTCACGGTCGGGGTCGGGCCCGGCCATGCTGGAGAGCAGCAGGGCGCAGTCGAGCGCGCTGCGCGCCATCGGGCCGGCCTGGTCCAGGCTGGAGGCAAAGGCCACCATGCCGTAGCGTGAGCAGCGGCCGTAGGTGGGCTTGATGCCGGTGATGCCGGTGAGCGACGCAGGCTGGCGGATCGAGCCGCCGGTGTCGGTGCCTGTCGCGGCGGGCACCAGGCGGGCCGCAACGGCGGCCGCCGAGCCGCCCGAGGAGCCGCCCGGAATGCGTTCCAGGTCCCAGGGGTTTTTCACCGGTTTGTAGGCGCTGTTGTCGTTGCCCGAGCCCATGGCGAACTCGTCGCAGTTGAGCTTGCCCAGTGTGACCATGCCGGCTGCGCCGAGCTTGCCCACCACGGTCGCATCAAAGGGGCTGCGGTAGTTTTCCAGGATTTTTGAGCCGGCTGTCGTGGGGAAGTCGCGCGTAACGAAAACGTCCTTGTGCGCCAGCGGTACGCCCAGCAGGGGCGTGCGCTCACCGGCGGCGAGGCGGACATCGGCGGCCCTGGCCTGCGTCAGCGACACGTCGGGGCTGGTGGCCAGGAAGGCGCCCAGGTTTTCCTGCCGGATCCGGGCCAGGAAATGTTGCGTGACCTCAACACTGGAGACTTCGCGGGCGGCCAGTCTGGCGGCCAGCTGGGCAACGCCCAGGTCGTGGAGGTCAGAAGAAGCGGAAGAAGATTTCATGGCGCCGCTCATTCGATCACCTTGGGCACGAGGAACAGGCCGCGCTCTACGGCGGGCGCACTCACCTGGCTGGCCTCGCGCTGGTTGGGCTCGCTGGCGACGTCTTCGCGCAGGCGCAGGGCCACTTCACCGATCACCGCGGCCGGATGGGCCAAAGGCTCCACCCCGTCGGTATTGACGGCTTCCATCTGCTCGACCAGGGCGAAAAAGCCGTTGAGTTGGGCCAGGGTGTGCTCGGTTTCGTCGGGGCGCAATTCCAGCCGCGCCAGGTTGGCGACGCGGGCGATGTCTTGGGGTGTCAATGCCATGGGGTAGGGATGAAGGAAATACGGGAAAAATAAACCAGAAAACAGGGGCTGAAACGAGGTGTAAAGCTGAAAAAACAGGCAGGCTAAAGCTATTGATCTATAGGGGATGCGTTATTATCCCGCCTTTGGTGTGAAATCAGGGTTGGATGCGGGCTTTAGGCGTTTTTTAGGTGCCGGAAGCAGATTTCAGAGCGCCTCTGGCTCAACTTCCCCATAATTGCTTGATCAATAAAAAGGCGATGGAGCAACGAAGTTTGCTCATGCTCAACCGGACTCCTGCATATGTTTGAATCATTCCGTCGGTACTTCTCCACCGACCTGGCCATTGACCTTGGCACCGCCAACACCCTGATTTTTGTACGCGACCGCGGTATTGTGCTGGATGAGCCCTCTGTGGTCGCCATCCGCCACGAAGGCGGCCCCCAGGGCAAAAAAACCATCCAGGCCGTCGGCCACGAAGCCAAGGCCATGCTGGGCAAGGTCCCCGGCAACATCGAGGCCATCCGCCCGATGAAAGACGGCGTGATCGCCGACTTCACCGTGACCGAGCAGATGCTCAAGCAGTTCATCAAGATGGTGCACCCGCGCAGCCTGTTCAAGCCCAGCCCGCGCATCATCATCTGCGTGCCTTGCGGCTCCACCCAGGTTGAGCGCCGCGCCATCCGCGAAAGCGCGCTCGGCGCCGGTGCCAGCGATGTGTACCTGATTGAAGAACCGATGGCTGCCGCGATTGGCGCGGGCCTGCCCGTGTCGGAAGCCAGCGGCTCCATGGTGGTCGACATCGGCGGCGGCACGACCGAAGTCGGCGTGATCTCGCTGGGCGGCATGGTCTACAAGGGCAGCGTGCGTGTCGGTGGTGACCGCTTCGACGAAGCCATCATCAACTACATCCGCCGCAACTACGGCATGCTGATCGGCGAGCCCACCGCCGAGGCCATCAAGAAGAGCATCGGTTCGGCCTTCCCCGGCTCCGAAGTCAAGGAAATGGAAGTCAAGGGCCGTAACCTGTCCGAAGGCGTGCCGCGCAGCTTCACCATCTCCAGCAACGAAATCCTCGAAGCCCTGACCGACCCGCTCAACAACATCGTCAGCGCCGTGAAGAACGCTCTGGAGCAAACGCCCCCCGAACTGGGCGCCGACATCGCCGAGCGCGGCATGATGCTGACCGGCGGTGGCGCCTTGCTGCGCGACCTGGACCGCCTGCTGGCCGAAGAAACCGGCCTGCCGGTGCTGGTGGCCGAAGACCCGCTGACCTGTGTGGTGCGCGGCTGTGGCATTGCGCTGGAGCGCATGGACCGCCTGGGTTCCATCTTCACCTCGGAATAAGCGTCTTCACTTCATGCTGCACGCCGGGCATGAAGCGGGGCCAGCCTGACAGCGAACCATGCCTTTAGGAACCCTCGACAGATCCCCGCCGCCCTTTTTCAAACAGGGGCCTTCGGCGCTGTCCAAGCTGGTGTTTTTCAGCGCGCTGTCGCTGTTCCTGATGGTGGCCGATACGCGTTTTCGCATTACCCAACCGGTGCGCGCCGCGCTGGCTACGGCCTTGTATCCGGTGCAATGGCTGGCGTTGCAACCGGTGCGCGCGGTCAAAAGCAGCGGTGAATATTTCACCACCCTGAACCAGGCCAAAACCAGCAGCGAAGAAGCCGGCCGCAAGCTCGCGCTGCAATCGTTGCGTGCCGGCCAGGTCGAGCAGCTCACGCAGGAGAACAACCGCCTGCGCAAGCTCATGGGCCTGCGCGAGCAGCTCGGCACGCCGGTGATGGCGGCCGAAGTGCTGTACGACGCTGCGGACCCTTACACCCGAAAGGTGATCATCGACAAAGGCATGGCGCAGGGCGTTGACCTGGGCTCGCCGGTGCTGGACGAGTCCGGCGTGCTGGGCCAGGTCACCCGCGTGCATCCGCTGGTCAGCGAAGTGACCTTGCTGGTCGACCGCGACCTGGCCATTCCGGTGCTCAATGTGCGCACAGGCGCGCGCAGCGTGGCCTATGGCGACCCGACCGTTTCGGGCAGCGGCCTGGAACTGCGCTTCATGGGCAGCAACTCGGACGTGCAGCAAGGCGACCTGCTGACCACCAGCGGCGTCGACGGCGTCTACCCGGCCGGCCTGCCGGTGGCCAAAATCAGCCGCATCGAGCGGCGCGCGGAATCGGCGTTCGCAAAAATTTTCTGTACACCGCAGGCGCTCGTGACGGGTGCGCGGCACGTCATCGTGGTCAAGCCCGGCACCGGCCAGATCCCGCCGCGGCCCGACGACACCCCCGAGCCCGCGCCCAAGAAGAAGGGGGCTTCGAAATGATCATGCAGGGAGTGACAACATGATCATGCGATCAGGCCAGCAGCTGCTGCTGCCCGCCAACCCCGTCTTCATCTGGTGCAGCCTGATCGCGGCGCTGCTGCTGGACATGCTGCCCTTGGGCCGCGTGCCGTGGATGCCCGACTTCCTGGCCCTGGTGCTGGTGTTCTGGAACGTGCACCAGCCGCTGCGTGTCGGCATCGGCGTGGCTTTCATGTTCGGCCTGGGCATGGACGTGCACCAGTCTTCGCTGCTCGGTCAGCATGCGCTGTCGTATACGGCGCTGAGCTTTTTTGCCACCATGATCCATCGCCGCCTGCTCTGGTTCACGGTGCCGTCGCAGGCCTTGCAGGTGCTGCCGCTGTTTGCGGTGGCGCATGGTGTGGAGCTGGTGATCCGCATGATCGGCGGCGGTATTTTCCCGGGCTGGATCATGCTGCTGGCGCCGCTGATAGAGGCCGTTCTGTGGCCGGTGGTGAGCGTGCTGCTGCTGGTGCCGCAGCGCCGTGCACCCGATCCTGACCAGAATCGACCACTCTAGATATGGCCCCCACGGTCACTCACTTGGTGTGTTCCCTGCCCCCCGAGGGGGCCGCCCGCCTGCGGCCTGGCGAAGCCAGTTCCGCGGCTCATGCTGGCCTTTTTCGGCTCGCTTCGCATCGCCTCTTTCTTTCCAGAGGTAAGCGGACGGGGTTGTGGGCACTTTCCGGCGGCTGTAGAGTCACACGGCCATGACTGAACTGCGCAATGTTGAAGCCGATTTGTCGCGCTTTCGCGCGCGGGTGCTGGTGGCCAGCTTTGCGGTGCTGTGTGCTTTTTCTCTGCTGGCGGCGCGGCTGGTGTATTTGCAGGTGTACCGCCATGCCGACCTGAACGAGCAGGCGGAAAGCAACCGGACGGCCATCGTGCCCATCGTGCCCAACCGGGGGTTGATCCTGGACCGCAATGGCGTTGTGCTGGCCACCAACTATTCGGCCTACACGCTGGAGATCACGCCTTCCAAGGTCGACAACCTGGAAGAAACCATTGCCGCGCTGGAAAAGGTGGTCGACATCCAGGTGCGCGACAAGCGGCGTTTCAAGCGGTTGCGCGAAGAATCCAAAAGTTTTGAATCGCTGCCCATACGCACGCGCCTGACCGACGAAGAAGTCGCCCGGTTTGCGGCGCAGCGTTTCCGTTTTCCGGGTGTTGACATCAAGGCCCGGCTGTTTCGCAGCTACCCCTATGGCGAGCTGGGAAGCCACGTGGTGGGCTACATCGGCCGCATCAACCAGGCGGAAAAAGAAATCATCGAAGGCAGCGAAGACGAAGGCAACTACCGCGGCACCGACTACATCGGCAAGCTCGGCGTCGAGCAGAGTTTTGAGCAGCAGCTGCACGGCACCACCGGTGTCGAGCAGGTCGAGACCTCGGCGGGCGGCCGCGCCATGCGCAAACTCGCCAGCAACCCGGCCACGCCCGGCAACACCGTCATGCTGTCGCTGGACATCCGCCTGCAGAAGCTGGTGGAAGACATGTTCGGCGACCGGCGCGGCGCCCTGGTGGCGATGGACCCGAAGACCGGCGACGTACTGGCGTTTGTCAGCAAGCCGACGTTCGACCCCAACCTGTTCGTGGACGGCATCGACACGGAGAGCTGGCAATACCTGCGGGATTCGCTGGACAAGCCGCTGCTCAACCGCGCGCTGCGCGGCACCTATCCGCCGGGTTCCACCTACAAGCCCTTCATGGCCATGGCGGCACTGGAAACCGGAAAGCGCTCCGCCAGCTTCATCGTCAACGACAACGCCTCCTGGAGCTTTGGCGGCCACGTCTTCCGCAGCCACGGCGACATTGCGCTGGGGGCGGTGGACATGTACCGCGCCATCGTGAAGTCCAGCAACGTGTACTTTTATTCGCTGGCCAACGAACTCGGCGTGGACGCCATGCACGACTTCATGCAGCCGCTGGGCTTTGGGCAAATCACCGGCATCGATATCAGCGGTGAAGTCACGGGCGTGCTGCCCAGCCAGGACTGGAAACGCAAGGCCTATAAAAGGCCGGAGCACCAGAAGTGGTACCCGGGTGAAACCATTTCGCTGGGTATCGGGCAGGGCTACAACACTTTCACCATGCTGCAGCTGGCGCAGGCCACGGCCGTGCTGGCCAACAACGGCGTCAAGCACAGGCCGCGGCTGGTGATCGGCACGCAGGACCCGGTGACGCGCGTGATGCACCCGCTACCGGCCGATGCGCCGGAAAACCTGGGCTACAAGGCTGAAAACATCGCGATCGTGCGCAAGGCCCTGGTCGGCGTTACCCAGGAAGGCACCTCGGCCCGCGTGTTTGCCGGCGCGGGTTACCTGAGCGGCGGCAAAACCGGCACGGCGCAGGCGGTCACCATCGGCCAGAAAGACAAGTACAACAGCAGCAAGATGGAAGAGTACCAGCGTGACCACGCTGTTTACATGGCGTTTGCGCCGGCCGAAGACCCCAGGATCGCGCTGGCGGTGATCGTGGAAAACGCCGGCTGGGGCGCCGGGGTGGCGGCGCCGATTGCACGGCGTGTTTTTGACTATGTGCTGCTGGGCCAATACCCGAGCGAGGAAGACATGGTGGCGGTGCAGAAGGGGCTGGCGGCAGCGCCCATCGGCAAGCCGCGTCAGGCCGCCGACGTGGCCGGCCAGCTGTCGGCCGGCGCAGCAGGCGCTTCCCCCGGCCCCACGAACGCCGCGGCTGCCGCTGCCGCCAAGGCCAGGACGGCGGCGATTGCGGAGGCGCTCAGCAAGCTGCCGCCGCCCATGGCGGCGGCGGGCATCAACCCCGATTGAGCCGGCCGTCGCTATCGATTTGAGAGCTGCTTGCGCATGCCTTTATTGGGCTGGACGCCAATTTGGTCATTAAACAGTGATGGCCGGATTTCAAGCAAAATCCGCCGAAAACCCATACAGGACGTGCGCAAGAAGCTACTAAATCAATAGCAAACTGGCAGCACGCCGTCAGCGCGCAAATGCGTCAAAAGCGGTTTTCAGGATCAGCGCGCTGACCACGGCGATAAACACCCCGCGCACAAAACCAGCCCCATGTTTCAAGGCCAGGCGGGTGCCCAGCAGGCTGCCTGCTACGTTGGCCACGGCCATCGTGAGGGCGAAATGCCACCAGACATGGCCTTTATAGGCAAAGAGCGCCAGCGCCGCCAGGTTGGTGGCGGTGTTGAGCAGCTTGGCCGAAGCCGACGCGTTCAAAAAGTCATAACCCAGCCAGCGCACAAATAAAAATACAAAAAAGCTGCCGGTGCCCGGGCCGAAGAAGCCGTCGTAAAACCCCAAAACCAGCCCGATGCAGCAGGCCGCCGCGGTCTCGGCACGGCCGGTAAAGCGGGGCGTGTGGTGGCGGCCCAGCTCCTTCCTGGCCAGGGTGTAAAGCAGTACCGCCAGCAGCACAAAGGGCAGGGCCTTGCGCAAAAATCCCGGCGAGATGACGGTGACCAGCCAGGCGCCTGCCAGCGAGCCGGTAAAACCCGCAGCCGCCGCCGGCAGCAGCGCCGCCCACCGAAGCTCCACGCGGCGGGCATATTGGGCCGTGGCAACCGCGGTGCCCCAGACCGAGGCCCCCTTGTTCACCCCAAACAGGGTGGCAGGATGGGTAGTGGGGAAAACGGCAAACAGGGCCGGCACCAGGATCAGCCCGCCGCCCCCGACGATAGAGTCCACAAAACCGGCGAGCAGGGAGGCCAACGAGACGATGAATAATTCCATGGCCCGGATTGTCCCATCGCATTGAATAGACTAATTGCTATCAAATAGATAGCTGTTTGCGCAAGACAGTCAATGGTTGCAAAGGTTTTTGAGGGTTTTACCCATCACGGCGGAGGCATAAAAAAAGCGCTGGGGTTGCCAGCGCTTTTTGCAAATCTGCATCTCTTGTGGAATGCCGCTTTGCTTGTGTACTTCTTAATGACTCTCTCGTGTCTCCTCGGCTCCTCGCGTTGCGAGCAGCAAGGCTCGTCAGCAAGTCATCCAATATAGCGGGCGCACTGTCCCAGTGCATTGGGGGTTTCCCGGCCCCGGGCTTTGGGCGGCCGCTGGTTCTGTGGATGTTTTTGGGGCACCACGCCAATCGTTTGCGCACTTTTGCAGTACATATTTTCCGTCGCAGTCCCATCACACGAGCTACTGCGGTATTGGCACGACTTATGCCTGTTGTTACCAATTGTTGGTTGATTGAACAGGCGGGCACCGTATGCATATGAACAGATTTCTGGCCTTGAGTATGTCTTTATGCTTGGGCCTGGCATGCCAGCAAGCCCTGGCACAGACCACGGCTCCCCCGGCAGTGGCGCCGCCAGCAGTCACTGCCAGCGCTCCGGAAGTCGCACCGTCCCCCGCACAGGCCACGATTCCTGCGCCTCCTGCCGCTCCGATGGCTGCCGCGTCTGCGCCCCTTCCTGTGCCTCCTGCGGCTGCCCCGGCACCGCTGACGCAGCCAGGGCTGGTCGGCGTGGAGACCCTCAATGGTGCCGACACCGCCTGGATGATGACCTCCACCGCACTGGTATTGCTCATGACCCTGCCCGGCATTGCCCTTTTTTACGGCGGCATGGTGCGCAGGAAAAGCGTGCTCAACGTCATGGCCTGCGTCGTCGCCATCTGTGCCGTCGTCAGCCTGCTCTGGTTTGCGGTGGGGTACTCCATCGCCTTCACGCCCGGCAAAGGTGCGCTTGGGCACTATCTGGGTGGTCCCGAGCGGCTCTGGTTCACCGGGCTGGACTACGTGAAGGATGCGCAGAAGGTGGCCGTGAGCCATATCGCGCCCAACATTCCCGAGTCGGTCTACGCCATGTTCCAGCTGACCTTCGCCATCATCACGGCCGCGCTGGTGGTCGGATCGTTTGTGGAACGCATGCGGTTTTCCGCGATGCTGGTGTTCATGTCGCTGTGGACCGTCGTCGTTTACGCACCCATTGCCCACTGGGTCTGGGAGCCCAATGGCTGGCTGGCGCGCATGGGCGCGCTGGACTTTGCCGGCGGCTCGGTCGTGCACATCAATGCCGGCATTGCCGGGCTGGTCTGTGCCTACGCGCTCGGGCCACGCCACGGCTACGGCCGTGAACCGTTTACGCCTTTCAACCTGGGCCTGACCATGGCCGGTGCCGGCATGCTGTGGGTCGGCTGGTTTGGCTTTAACGCCGGCTCCGCCGTGGCCTCCGACGGCCGGGCCGGCCTGGCGATGGCCGTCACGCACATCGCGGCGGCCGCGGGCGCTCTCTCGTGGATGGCGGCCGAATGGATTGTTCGCGGGCGTCCTTCCCTGCTGGGACTGTGCTCGGGCCTGGTCGCCGGGCTGGTCGCCATCACGCCGGCGGCGGGCTTTGTCTCGCCGCGCGCGGCCCTGGTGTTTGGCCTGGTGGCCGGCGTGGCCTGCTACTGGGGCGCCACGGGCCTCAAGCGCCTGCTCAACGCCGACGATTCACTGGACGTGTTCGGCGTGCACGGCGTGGGCGGCATTGTGGGTTCGCTGCTGACCGGCATCTTTGCCAGCAAGGCCATCTCCGGTGTCGAGGGCAGCCTGATGACCCAGGCGATCGGCGCAGGCGCCGTCATGCTCTACAGCCTGTTCATGACGGCGCTGGCCTTGTGGGTCACCTCGCTGATCGTCAGCCTGCGCGTCAGCGAAGCCGCCGAGAGCGACGGCCTGGACATCACCCAGCACGCCGAGCGGTTGGGCACGTAACTGACAAACAACGGACTCCACTTTCAAGGATTGCGCACCATGCCCTCCAGTGAAAAAATTGCCGTTGCGGCCCACCTGCATGTGCTGTTGCGCCGCAAAACCGGCCGCGTGACCGACACCGAGTGGATGGCCGGTAACCAGGAATACGCCGCCGAAATAGCGCGTTTTGCGCGGGAAAAAGCCGCCGAGGATGGCCACGTGGACCTGGCGGTGTGGGCCGACCGGCTTGAAGAAATCATGGCCACCCCCGAGCCCAAGGCACGCGTGCCGCTGGTGCAGTTGGTGTCCGAGGTGGTGAAGGAGCGCAGCCAGCCGGTGCTTGCCCCGGCGCCTGTGCCCGACCGCCAGAGCGCCCGGTCCATCGATACCGAGGAAGAGGTCTATCCTGAATCAGGTTTTATCGAGTCGACATTCGGTGCCATCTTCGGCGAGGGCGAGTCGCCGCGAGAGCGCCGCCAGCGCGACCCGAATGCGCCGCGCTATGTGAAGGGCCTGCGATAACTTGTAGCCCCCTGTCTCGGCTCACTGCGTGTAGCCGGAACCCCCCTCAGGGTGGCAACACCTGCAGCCCGGCAAAGCCGGTTCTGCGGTGTTCTTGCCCCGAACGCGCTGCGCTTCGTGAAGAGCTTGCGCTGAACGCTGCGGGGGTTTTCCCGCTTAATTACTTTGCCGGCGCGGCATGCGGCGCTGCGGCTTCCCGAGCGCGGTTCAGGCTGTGCGCCAGCATGTTGCGGGTGCGAATGCGGATGTTGGCGCTGGCATCTTAAGCAAACGCGGCCACATAAGGGTGGCCTGCGTTATCCGCCAGGATGCTGCGCCGCACCTGATCCAGGCCGGCATCGCAGGCCGCCAGTGCGGCATCGGCGAGCACAAACACGGACTGCTCCGGGTTGTCTTTCAGCGACTGCAAGGCGCTCTGGGCACAGCGCTGGTAGTCGTTGATGGCCGTGGCCACCGGGGCGCGGGCAATCGACAGCGGGTCCTGGCTGGCGCGCGGCGCCGGGCTACAGGCAGACAGGGCAGTCAGCAGCATGGCGATCAGGAAGGTGGGCAGACTCTTCATGATTTCGGTCGGTCGGGCGGCGGTGGTCTGCGGCATCTTCCGATTGTGTCATCGGGGTGCAAATGCAAGCGGGCGCCCACCATGTCATGAGGGTGGTGGAAAAAGTTGACAGGGGTAAATTGCGCTAGCCAGCGCCGGACACACGCAGTAGCATGCGTGAGCTTTATATAAGGAGAGGCTTATGCTGAGGAGATGGATGTTAGGGACCCTGGTGTTGGGGTTCAGCCAGTTTTGTATGGGCACTGCCAATGCCCAGGCGCAGGCCCAGCAACTGATACTGGGCATCAGCGAAGGCACTTCGGGTGGCCTCGACCACGCCCAGGTGATTGCCAAATACCAGGGGCTGGCCGAGGTGATCGGCAAAGCCATGAAGGCCAAGGTCAGCGTGGTGTTTGCGCGCGAATTCAAGCAGCTGGAAGAAGGCATGCAGACCGGCCGCTTCGACCTGGTGATGGCACGCCCGAGCGACTACCCGGCGCGCGGCATGCGCGACTACGGCTACAGCTATATCGCCAGCACCAAGCCCGACGGGCAGTGCTTCATCATTGCGCCCAAGGGTTCGGCCCTCAAGACCATCGACGACGTCAAGGGCAAGCGGATTGCCTTGCCCGAGCAGATTGCCTATATGTCCCGCTTCTGTGCCGCAGAGCTCAGGGACAAAGGCATCCTGGTCGACAAGGAAAACGTGCAGTTCGTGCGCGAACAAGCTGCCGTCGGGTTCTACCTGGACAACAAGTTTGCCGATGTGGGCGGTGTCGCTTCCTACTCGGGCATCGGCAAAAAATGGGAAAAAGACGGCGGCCGCATCCTGCACAAGAGCGTGGCGCAGCCCTACTTTCCGCTGGTGGCCCATAAACGCGTCAAGCCCGAACAGCTCAAGGCGATCCAGGAGGAATTGCTGGCGCTGCCCGCCAGCGATGCCGGCAAGGACGTGCTCAAGCGTATCGGCATCGAGCAGTTCGACACCACGTCGGAAGCGCGCATGCGCGAGCTGCTGAAGTGGCTCAATATTTGAGCCAGGCCTTCGCCGGCTGCTGCCGGCGCCAGGCCGGGCCACAGCGAAACTGACTGACCGCTAGCGTTAGCGGCACACCCAGTGTGCCGAATCGCCGTCTGCCGGGCGACCCAATTTCCTCCATCCCCTGCGGGGGGAGTCATTCTTCATCCAGGGTTTCCTCCTGCGGATTGCCTTGCGGGCCGGCTGGTCCGCCGCGCAAACATGCCTTGGTACGCCCTAGGGTTTTCACTAGAAAAAAAAGGCTTAATCACGTTGTAATAGTTATTATTCATAACCATAATTGGCTTCCGGAAACACACTTCACATGACCCCAAAATACCTTCATCTCGAAATGCACGGCAATGTCGCCGTGGTCCGCCTGGCGCGCCCTGCCAAACGCAACGCCCTGGGTGACGCCCTGATCCTGGCACTGCGGAACCTGTTCGAAAGCCTTCCTTCCGAAACAAAAGCCGCCGTGCTTTGCGGCGAGGGTGACCACTTCTGCGCGGGCCTTGACCTGAGCGAACTCAAGGAGCGTGACGCCAGCCAGGGCCTGCACCATTCGCGCATGTGGCACGCAGCGCTGGAGCGGGTGCAGTACGGCCCGGTGCCCGTGATCGCGGCCCTGCACGGTGCCGTGGTCGGTGGTGGCCTGGAGCTGGCAAGTGCCTGCCATATCCGGGTTGCCGACGAAAGCGCTTTCTACGCGCTGCCCGAAGGCTCGCGCGGCATCTTTGTCGGTGGTGGCGGTGCGGTGCGCATCCCGCGGCTGATCGGCGCCGCACGAATGACCGACATGATGCTGACCGGCCGTGTCTACAACGCGGTGGACGGTGAGCGCATAGGCATCGCGCAATACCTGGTGCCCGAGGGCCAGGCTTTCGCCAAAGCCCTTGAACTGGCCACTCGCGTGGCAGAAAACGCACCGCTGACCAACTACGCCCTCATGCATGCGTTGCCGCGCATTGCCGAGCAACCGGCAGACCAGGGGTTCTTCACCGAGGCCCTGATGGCCGCAGTGGCGCAAAGCGCACCCGAAGCCAAGAGCCGCGTGAAAGACTTCCTGGACGGCAAGGCCCGCAAGGTCCAGAAGGGCTGACCAGGCCGGGCGGGCAGGCAAGAGAGACATCCAGAAAAAAGACAGAAGACAAGAGACAGAAGAGACAACCATGAGTGCCCCGAAATTTCGTCCCATGGCCTTTGGCGTGACCCGTGTGGTTTTGCGCGACGGCGTACCCGGTGTGCGCTATCTGCGCGCAGACCAGGCCCTGCAAGCCTTCCCGACCCGTATCACTGACCGCCTGCAGCATTGGGCGCAGACGGTCCCGGGCCGCAGCTTCATGGCGCGGCGCGAAAAGCTGGCTGATGGCAAGACCGGCGACTGGCGGCACATCACTTATGCCGAAGCTTGGGTCTCGGCCCGCAACATCGCACAGGGGCTGGTCGACCGGGGCCTGAGCGCCGAACGCCCGGTGGTCATCCTGTCGGAAAACGACCTGGAGCATGCGTTGCTGGCGCTGGGTTGCATGCTGGCCGGCGTGCCCTTTGTACCGACGTCTCCGCCCTACAGTCTGGTCAGCCAGGACTACGACAAGCTGCGCCACGTGCTCAAGACCGTGACGCCGGGTCTGGTGTTTGCCGCCGACGGCGCCCGCTACGCCAGGGCCATCAGCGCAGCCATTGGCAACGACGTCGAGGTGGTGCTGGCTACCGGGCAGGTCGAAGGGCGCGCCACCACGGCGTTTGCCGAACTGGCTGCAACGCCGGCCACGGAGGCCGTAGACCGCGCCATGCAGGCCACAGGGCCGGACACGATCGTGAAATTCCTGTTCACCAGCGGCTCCACCAAGATGCCCAAGGCGGTCATCAATACCCAGCGCATGTGGTGTGCCAACCAGCAGCAAATGGCGCAATCGATGCCCGTGCTGCAGGACGAGCCGCCGGTGCTGGTCGACTGGCTACCCTGGAACCACACCTTCGGCGGCAACCACAATTTCGGCATGGTGGTGTTCCATGGCGGAACGCTCTACATCGACGACGGCAAACCGACCCCGGCGCTGATGCACGAAACCCTGCGCAACCTGCGCGAGATTGCCCCCACGGTGTACTTCAACGTGCCTACCGGCTTTGAGGCCATCGCCAGCGCCATGAAAACGGACGCAGAGCTGCGGCGCAACCTGCTGTCGCGCGTGAAGATGTTTTTTTATGCCGGCGCTGCGCTGGCCCAACCCGTGTGGGACAGCCTGTACGAGTCCGAAGAAAAAGAAGTGGGCGAGCGCATTGTCATGGCGACCGGCCTGGGCATGACCGAGTCCGCGCCGTTTGCCATTTTTGTGACCAACCCCAACGTGAAAGCCGGCGACCTCGGCGTGCCCGCGCCCGGCATCGAGCTCAAGCTGGTGGACACCGACGGCAAGACCGAGGTGCGCTACAAGGGCCCCAACATCACGCCCGGCTACTGGCGCGCACCGCAGGAGACGGCAGCAGCCTTTGACGAAGAAGGCTTTTTTTGTACCGGCGACGCCGTCAAATGGATTGATGAGGGCAACATTCACCTCGGGCTCAAGTTCGACGGGCGCATCGCCGAAGACTTCAAGCTGGCCACGGGCACCTTTGTCAGTGTGGGCCCGTTGCGTGCAAAGATCGTCGCTGCGGGAGCGCCTTACGTGCAGGACGTGGTACTCACGGGCATCAACCTCAAGGAAGTGGGCGCACTGGTTTTCCCGACACCTGCGGTGCGCACGCTGGCCGGACTGCCGCCCGACGCGCCGCTGCGCCAGGCCGTTGAAAGCCCGCAGGTGGTAGCGCACTTTCAGGAGATGATGAACAAGCTCGCAGAGGGCGCGACCGGCAGCGCCAGCTGCATCCGGCGCCTGCACCTGATGCATGAGCCGCCCTCATTCGACAAGGGTGAAGTCACCGACAAAGGCTCCATCAACCAGCGCGCCGTGCTGACGCACCGTGAAGCTTTGGTGGTAGCCCTGCACGATGACACGGCGCACCCCATCGTCAAACCCGCTGCACCCTGAAACTCAAGCCCCAACACATACACGCACAAACACCATGCCATCCAAAGGATTTTTCTCCGCTTTCGAAGACGTCTGGATGCTCGACGGCATTCGCACGCCCATGGTCGACTACTGCGGCGCCATCGGCCATATATCGCCCACCGACCTCGGCATCAAGGCGGCACGCGCCGTGCTCCAGCGCTCCGGTGTCAGTGGCAGCGATGTCGATTCGGTGCTTGCCGGCAACATGGCTCCCGGTGATTTTGAGCAGTTCATGCTGCCGCGCCATATCGGGCTTTACGCAGGAGTGCCTGTGGAGGTGCCGGCCATCATGGTGCAGCGCATCTGCGGCACCGGCTTCGAATTGTTCCGCCAGGCCGGCGAGCAGATCCAGAGCGGTGCCGCCAGCGTGGCGCTGGTCGTCGGCGCCGAGAGCATGACGCGCAACCCGATCGCCGCCTTCGAACACCGCACCGGTTTCAAGCTGGGTGCACCCGTCGGCTTCAAGGACTTCATGTGGGAGGCCCTGAAAGACTCCGCCGCAGGCATCGACATGATCCAGACCGCGGAAAACCTTGCGAAGAAATACGGCATCACGCGGGAAGCCGTCGATGAATTTGCCTCCAGCTCGTTTGCCAAAGCCGTGGCGGCCCGCGAGGCAGGTTTTCACGCGGGGGAAATTGTGCCGGTGGTCACGGAAGAATTTGAACTCCCAGGTTACGCCACGCGCGGCATACGCCTGCAGGGCAAAACCGCGGAAGTCGCACAGGACACCCACGCACGCTTGTCTCCTGTCGAGGTGCTGGCCAAACTCCGGGTGGTTCACGCCGGCGGGGTGCAGACCGGCGGCAACAGTGCAGCGCTGGTGGATGCGGCAGCGGCAGCCGTGGTGGCCTCGGGCGAGTACGTGAAGGCGCATGGAAAAAAACCGCTGGCACGTGTCGTGGCTGCCGCGGTGGTGGGGGTGCCGCCCGAAATCATGGGCATAGGTCCCGCGCCAGCGATTCGCCTGCTGCTGGCGCGCTGCGGCCTGACGCTGGACCAGATCGGCCGCTTCGAGATCAACGAAGCCCAAGGCGCGCAAACGCTGGCGGTGGCGCGTGAACTGAACCTCGATCTGAGCAAGCTCAATGTCAATGGTGGTGCCATCGCGATGGGTCACCCGCTGGCGGTCACCGGTGTCCGCCTGACGGTCACCGTCGCGCGTGAAATGCAACG
Organism: Polaromonas sp. P1_F1; assembly: GCF_056405795.1. NCBI lineage: Bacteria > Pseudomonadati > Pseudomonadota > Betaproteobacteria > Burkholderiales > Comamonadaceae > Polaromonas > Polaromonas sp. P1_F1. The sequence goes on along the minus strand of NZ_JBFUBJ010000007.1, from coordinate 30,812 downwards.
CGCGGGCCTGCGTTACGGCATTGCATCCGCATGCGTGGGCGGCGGGCAGGGCATTGCCCTGTTGCTTGAAAACCCCGAAGGGGCCGAAATTTCTTGAGCAAATGGTGGCTGCAGTGCACAGCAGACAAGCGCAAGCAGCTATAAAAACAATAGCAACCGATCTGGAGAGAAGGCATGAAGATTGAAGGACTTGCGGCGCTGGTGACGGGAGGCGGCTCAGGGCTGGGTGAAGCCACTGCCCGTGAGCTGGCACGCCTGGGCGCCAGGGTTGCCGTGCTGGATGTGAATCTCGCCGGAGCAGAAAAAGTCGCGGCCGACATTTGCGCCACGCACGGGAGCGGCACCGCAGTGGCGTGCCAGTGCGACATCACCGACAGCGCCAGCCTGGCGGCCGCGCTGGAAAAAGCCGCAGCTGCGCATGGCCCGGCCCGCATCCTGATGAACGTTGCCGGCATTGGCTCGGCCAGGCGCGTGGTGGGCAAAGACGGCAGCCCTGCGCCGCTCGAAGACTTTGCCAAAGTCGTCACCATCAACCTGGTGGGCACCTACAACGCGAGCCGCCTGTTTGCGGCCGCCTGCGCCAAACTGCCCGCGCTGGAAGATAGCCAGCGCGGCGTCATGATGTTCACGGCCTCGGTGGCGGCCTTTGACGGCCAGGTGGGCCAGCAGGCTTACAGTGCCTCCAAGGGCGGCCTGGTCGGCATGACACTGCCGATGGCGCGCGACCTGGCGCAGCACGGCATCCGCGTCTGCACGGTGGCGCCGGGCCTGTTCGCAACGCCGCTGATGCAGCAATTGCCCGAGGCGGTGCAGGCTTCGCTGGCCGCCAGCATTCCTTTTCCGCAGCGCCTGGGCAAGCCCGAGGAGTTTGCCCAGCTGGCCGCGCACATCGTGGCCAACGACCATCTCAACGGCGAAGTCATCCGGCTGGATGGCGCATTGCGCATGGCGCCAAGGTGAACAGCATGAGCAAGACCGTTGTTTACGAAGTTTCCGTTGCGTTTGGCGACTGCGATCCAGCGGGGATCGTGTTTTTCCCCAATTTCTCGCGGTGGATGGACGCCTCGTCGCTGAACTTTTTTGTCAAGTGCGGCGTGCCAACCTGGCGTGAGCTTGTCAAGACCACCGGCATCATCGGAACGCCGCTGCTCGAGATCAATACGCGGTTCACCCAGCCCGCCGTCTATGGCGAGACGCTGCAGATTCACACAAGTATTGAGGAGTGGCGCGACAAGGTATTCATCCAGAAGCATGTGATCAAACGTGGTGACGACCTGATTTGCGAAGGCCGTGAAACCCGGGCCTTCTGCATTCGCCGTCCGGAGAATCCTGAGCGCATCAAGGCCATTGCCGTGCCGCAAGACATTCGGGCCCTGTGCAGCTAGACGCTTCGCGTTCCGCTTTGTTTTCGTCTTTCAGTTTTTGATTTCGGTTTTGTTTTTTCGACCCGTTGGACATCATTAAAAAAGGAGACATTTCATGCAAACACGCCGTCATTTTGTGCAGGCAGCCGCAACGCTCACCGCAGCCGCCGGCTTCGCCCCGTTCTCTGCCCATGCGAGCCCGCTGGAGCAGGTCAAGATCATTTACGGATTCCCCGCCGGCAGTGCGGGCGACATCTGCGCGCGCCGTGTCGGCGACAGGATGGGCGGCACCGCCTATTCCAAAAACAACGCCATCGTGGACACCAAGGCCGGCGCCGGCGGCCGCATCGCGCTGGAGACGCTGAAGATGGCACCCACGGACGGCTCCGTCATTGCCATGACGCCGTTTTCCTGCATGTCGCTGTATCCCCACATCTACAAAAAGCTGGCCTATGACCCGTTCGCGGATTTTGTATCCGTGGGCACCGCGTCCATGATTCACCATGGGCTGGCTGTGGGGCCGCTGGTGCCCGCTTCCGTGAAGACCGTCCAGGACTTCCTGGTATGGGCCAGGGCCAATCCGAAGGATGCGAGTTATGGCTCGCCCGCTGCGGGATCAACCCCCCACTTTTTGGGCGCCTTGCTGGGCCTGAACAACCAGGTGGAACTCAAACATGTGCCTTACCGCGGTTCCGTGCCCGGCGTGACCGATGTGGTGGGCGGCCAGCTTGCGGCCATGTTCACGCCGCATGGCGACTTCATCCCCAATCACAAGGCCGGCAAGCTGCGCATCCTGGCAACGTCCGGGAAGCAACGCTCACCCTTTGTGCCGGAAGTACCGACCTTCGCCGAGCAGGGCTTTGCCGACCTGACCGTGGAGGAGTGGTTCGGTTTTTGTGCCCCCGCCAAAACGCCGGCCAGTGTGGTCGCCGCCGCCAACGCCGCCATCAACGCCGCCATCAAGGACAAATCCGTCATCGACTCGCTGACGGTGGTGGGCCTGATTCCCTACGGCGGCACGGCGGAGGACATGGCGACCAGCCAGAAGCGCGAACTCGACCGCTGGGGCCCGCTGATCAAGAAAATCGGCTTTACCGCCGAGTCCTGATCAGAACGCGGTGCCGATGACTGATGCCGGGCGCCCTGAGGCACCCGATCATGGATCGGCACCGCTTGGCATAATCGGGGCTGGACTGGCCGCATGCCGTGCGGCGGTCCGTATTGCCCGATGACGAAAGCTTCCTGACCACCTATGCCAGCGTCCCTCAAACCAGCGCCCGCTGTCGAAGAAGTCGATACCTCCTACCTTGAAACACTGATTGGCTACAACGCCACGCGTGCTTCGCTCAAGGTCATTGAACTGTTCATGAAACGCATGGCGGTGTATGACCTGCGACACGTGGATTTTTCCATCCTGTCGCTGATCACGCACAACCCGGGCATCACCTCGCGCCAGCTGTGCAGTGCGCTGAGCATCTTGCCGCCCAACCTGGTCGGGAAAATCGGCACGCTGGAAAAGCGCGAGCTCGTTCACCGCAAGCCGCACCCGCAGGACGGCCGCGCTGTGGGCCTGTATCTCACCGAGGCAGGCGAGGCGCTGATGCGGGAGGCTGAGCGCACCGCCACCAGCCTCGAATCAGATGCCACCGAGCGGCTGAGCGCGGCGGAAAAAAAGACGCTGGTGCGTCTTCTCCAAAAAATCTATCTTTGATCTGTTTCGAAGGGGCGGTTCAGCCGGAGGCTTGCGGGCAGCTTGGGCACGGCGTTGCCTTCAAATGCCGGCCTGAATCCATTCGGCGGCCTTCTCCGCAATCATGAGCGTGGGTGAGTTGGTGTTGCCGCTGGTGATCAGCGGCATCACACCGGCATCCACCACGCGCAGGCCGCGAACCCCGCGCACCCGAAGGTGCGAGTCCACTACCGCCATGGGGTCGTCTTCCTTGCCCATTTTGGTGGTGCCCACCGGGTGGAAGATGGTGGTGGCAATGTCGCCCGCCAGCCGCGTGAGTTCTTCGTCCGTCTGGAACTGCACGCCGGGTTTGAATTCTTCGGGCTTGTATTTGGCCAGCGCGCCCTGGCTGACGATCTTTCGGGTCACGCGCAGGGAGTCGGCTGCCACCTGCCGGTCTTCGGCCGTGCTCAGGTAGTTGGGTGAAATCGCCGGTGCATCCTCAAAGCGGTTGCTCTTGATGTGCACGGTGCCGCGGCTGGTCGGGTTGAGGTTGCATACGCTGGCGGTGAAAGCGTTGAAGCTGTGCAGCGGCTCGCCGAAAGCGTCCAGCGACAGCGGCTGCACATGGTATTCGATGTTGGGGTAGGGCTGGTCGGGCGATGAGCGAGTGAAGGCGCCCAGTTGCGACGGCGCCATGCTCATCGGGCCGGTCTGCTTCAACGCGTACTCCAGGCCGATGCGGGCCTTGCCCCATAACGTGTTGGCCATGGTGTTGAGCGAAAGCCCCCAGCGCTGGTCGCCGTGCACCTTGTAGACCGAGCGGATCTGCAAGTGGTCCTGCAGGTTGGCGCCCACGCCCGGCAGGTCCTGCAGCACCGGAATGCCGTGCTGTTGCAGCAGGGTGGCCGGGCCAATGCCTGAAAGCTGCAGGATTTGCGGCGAGCCGATGCTGCCTGCGCACAGGATGACTTCGCCCATATGCCCCGAGTCGCGTGTTGAATGCGCCGTCACCCGCTCGTCGCCGGCCCACACTTCCACGCCGGTGCAGCGCTGGCTGCCGTCGGCCTGCGGCGCAATCACCAGCTTGCACACCTGGGCGTTGTTCCACAATTCGAAATTGGGCCGGGCATAGCAGGCCGGCCGCAAAAATGCTTTGGCGGTGTTCCAGCGCCAGCCTTTTTTCTGGTTGACCTCAAAGTAGCCCACGCCTTCGTTGTCGCCGCGGTTGAAGTCGGAAGTTGCCGGGATGCCGGCCTGCTGCGCCGCTTCGGCGAACGCATCGAGGACGTCCCAGCGCAGGCGCTGTTTCTCGACACGCCATTCGCCGCCCGAATTGTGGTGACGCAGCAGCTTCTGGTAGGGCTGGCTTTTGTCCTGCATCAGCTCGGGTGCCACGCCGCGCGCGCCGTGCATCGCGTCGGCGCCCTTGTGGTGGTCTTCGTGCAGTTTGAAATGCGGCAACGCGTTGTCCCATCGCCAGGCCATGTCGCCCGTCAGCTGGGCCCACTGGTCGTAGTCGCGTGCCTGGCCGCGCATGTAGATCATGCCGTTGATGCTGGAGCAGCCGCCCAGCGTCTTGCCGCGCGGATAACGCAGTGCCCGCCCGTTGAGGCCGGCGTCCGGCTCGGTGTTGTAGAGCCAGTCGGTGCGCGGGTTGCCGATGCAGTGCAGATAGCCCACCGGGATGTGGATCCAGTGGTAGTCGTCCTTGCGGCCGGCCTCAATGAGCAGCACGCGTTTGGATGCGTCGGCGCTCAGGCGGTTGGCCATCAGGCAACCCGCGGTGCCGGCGCCGACGATGATGTAGTCAAAAACCTGGCTGTCGTCTTGCATGGATGTTTTGTCTCTTGGCTTTCAGCCGTGTGTTTTTGAGGGGCCGGGTGGCTGTGCTGCTTTGGCAGTGTTCTTGCGCCGCCATTCCCATCCTGCCATCCCAGCCTAACGCGAGGCTGACCGCGCGGCAGTGGTTCGATTGTGGCAAAAACGGCGCTATCCCTGCGGCGGGGATTACCCGCTGGCCTTTCCTTCCGGCACGGGGTCCCGGCGGGTTGTAGGACCAAGGCGATAGCGCGTTTTTGGGGCTGTGTATTTGTGTCTCCTGCAGTTACCATGACTGTTTTGCAATTCGGGCGCCGCCCGCCATTGCAGACTGCCGGCAAGCGCCGGGCACCACCGGACGCCTTTACCGAATGCACATGGAAGAATCCACGCCCCGCATCGAACAGCAGGACACGCCGCAAGGCCGGATGTTTGTCGTTCGCGGTGCCTGGACAGCCGCCGACCTCACCGCACAGGAAGTCTGGCAAGGTTTGACGGCGCAACTGCAAGCCCTGCAGGATGGTGCAGCCCAATCCGCCGGCTGGAATCTGGAGCCGCTCGAAAAGCTTGACCACCTGGGTGCGCAGGTGCTGTGGAACCATTGGGGGCGCGACTGGCCTGCGCAACTGCAGGTGCACGCGAGCCAGCGCGCGGTGCTGGAAACCGTCGCCAAATTCAGTGCGGATCCGCCCAAACCCCGCAAGCCTGACTGGACCGGGCCCTTCATCCTGCTGGGTACACGGGTGCTGCGTCTGGTCGACCACCTCAAAGGCCTGGTGCGCCTGATCGGCCAGCTGCTGCTCGACATCATCCGGCTTTTCAGGCACCCGCAGGAAGGCCCCTGGCGCGACCTGTCGGGCCACCTGTTTCATATCGGCGCCACCGCCTTGCCCATCACCGCACTGGTGGGGTTTTTGATTGGCGTGGTGCTGGCTTACCTGATTTCGCAGCAGCTGCGCCAGTTCGGCGCCGACGCCTTCATCGTGAACATTCTGGGCATCTCGCTGATCCGCGAACTCGGGCCGGTGCTGGCCGCCATCCTGATCGCCGGGCGCAGCGGTTCGGCCATCACTGCGCAGATCGGTGTCATGCGGGTCACTGAAGAGCTCGACGCCATGCGCGTCATGGGCATCGCGCGGGGCTTTCGCCTGGTCATGCCGCGCGCGCTGGCGCTGGCCGTGGTGATGCCGCTCATCAGCGTCTGGACCACCATCGCGGCGTTGCTGGGCGGCATGCTGGCCGCCGACATTTCCATGGACGTCACACCGTCCTATTTCATCAATTCGCTGCCAGCCGCGGTGGAGGTGGCCAATCTCACGCTGGCCACGGCCAAATCCGTCGTGTTCGGTGTGCTCATTGCGCTGGTCGGCTGTCACTACGGCTTGCGCGTCAAGCCCAACACCGAAAGCCTGGGGCAGGGGACCACGGCGTCGGTGGTCACATCCATCACTGTGGTGATTCTTGTTGATGCGCTCTTTGCGGTTCTCTTTAAAAGCGTGGGTATATGAGCGAACCCATCGTCGACATCAAAAAACTCTGGACCGTGTTCCTGAACGGCGACAAGAAGGCCGTGGTGCACAAGGACCTGGACCTCACGGTGGAGCGGGGCGAGGTGTTGTCGCTGGTGGGCGGCTCGGGCACCGGCAAAACGGTGCTGCTGCGCCAGATACTGGGGCTGGAAAAACCCACCCAGGGCGAGATCACTGTGCTGGGCCGGCCGGCCGCCGAACTCGGCAAGCGGGGAGCGGCCAGTCGTGTCGGCATGCTGTTCCAGCAGGGTGCGCTGTTTTCGGCCTTCACCGTGCTTGAGAACATCGCCTTCCCGTTGCGTGAGCTCAAGACCCTGCCGCGCGCACTGGTCTATGAGGCGGCCATGGTCAAGCTGCAAATGGTGGGCCTGAGTCCCGACGCAGCCGACAAGATGCCGAGCGATCTGTCGGGCGGCATGGTCAAGCGCGTGGCCTTGGCGCGCGCCCTCATCATGGACCCGCCGTTACTACTGCTCGACGAGCCCACTGCGGGCCTGGACCCGGAAAGCTCCGACAGCTTCGTCTCGCTGCTGCGCTCGCTGCACCGCGACATGGAGCTCACGGTGGTGATGGTGACGCACGACTTGGACACGCTCTTTGAGCTCAGCACGCGGATTGCCGTGCTGGCCGAGCAGAAGGTCATCGTCAACGACGTGCCCAAGGAGGTGGTGGCTTTCCCCCATCCCTTTATCCACGAATTTTTCCTCGGAGAAAGAGGGCAACGCGCCATGGAACTGCTGCGCGAATACCCCTTCACCGTATGAGCACACATCCTCAATTTGAAGAGAGGTCTTGACTATGGAAAACAAAGCCCATGCCATGGCCGCCGGCGCATTTGTACTGGTGGTGACCGCCCTGCTGGCCCTGCTGGCGATCTGGCTGACGCGCGACAACACCCAGCGCGACCTTTACGACATGAGTACCAGCGAAACTGTTTCGGGCCTGCAGCCGCAGGCCACGGTGCGGTTTCGCGGTGTGCCGGTCGGCAAGGTCGAGGTCATCGGGTTTGACACCAAGGTCAAAGGCAATGTGCTGATCCGTGTCTCGATCGACCGCACCGCGCCGGTCACCAAATCCACTTTTGCCACGGTGGCATCACAAGGTGTCACGGGGCTGGGTTTCATCCAGCTCGACGACGATGGAAAGTCCGCCGAGCGGCTGGTGGTGAACGACGACGACCCGCCGCGCATTCCGCTCAAACCAGGTGGGCTGGACAAGCTGCTCAAGCAAAGCGAAGTGATCTTCAACCAGGTCGAAGAAGCCAGCACGCGTTTGAACAAACTGCTGTCCGACGAGAACCAGGCGGCAGTGACTTCCGCCATCACGCAACTCGGTGAGGCGGCCGGCAGCATCAACCGCGTGGCCAAAGGGCTTGAGCCTACGGTAGCGAGCCTGCCGGGCCTGTCGCGCGACGCGACGGCGACGCTGAAATCCGTCAGGACGGCTGCCGACGACGTCAGTGCGACCGCCACGCGCCTGAGTGAAAAGGGCGGGCCGCTCGACAAACTGTCCGAGGGCGGCGCCGCGCTGGCCTCGGGGGTGGAGACCTTCAGCGCCGGCACGCTGCCCAAGCTGGGTGAAGTGGCCGACGAAACGGCCCGCACCATGCGCCAGTTGCGCCGCACGGTCAACGCGGTAGACGACAACCCGCAGTCGCTGATTTTCGGCAACGGCCCGCCGGTACCCGGTCCGGGCGAGCCCGGTTTTTCTGCCAACGGAGAGAAAAAATGACATTCGATTTTCTCAAGACCATTTCGTCTGCTATGAATTCAGTAGCTGCTTACGCCCGCCCATCAAAGGCCTTGGCCATTTTTTCCTCGATAGTCATGGCGCTCGCGGTCAGCGGCTGCTCGGGCCTGCCCGACAAGCCCACGCGCGCCACCATGTATGACTTCGGCCCCGGCCTCCTGGCTGTTCAGCCCAGCACGCGGCAGGCGCCGTTGCCGCCGCTGGCGCTTGACGACATCTCCACCTCTGGCGGCGCGCTCGACAACATGGCGGTGCTGTACCGCCTGGCGTATACCGACGCGCAGCAGCTGCGGCCGTACTCGCAGGCGCGCTGGAGCATGCCGCCCGCACAACTGGTGCGCCAGCGCCTGCGCGAACAGCTTGGCCAGCGCCGCGCCGTGTTCAGCGCCGGTTCCAGCGTGGCACTCAACCGCAGCCAGAACGCAGTGCTGCCGCTGCTGCTGCGCCTGGACCTTGAAGAGTTCAGCCACCTGTTCACGGCGCCCAACGTCAGCGTGGGCCTGATTCGCCTGCGCGCCACGCTGGTCGAGGTGACGCCCGCGGGTGAAAAGCTGGTCGGCCAGCGCAATGTCATCGTGCAGCGCCCGGCGCCCAGCAACGACGCTCCCGGCGGCGTCCGGGCCCTCACGGCAGCCACCGACGCTGCCATCGAGGAGCTGGACCAATGGCTGCAGCAAACACCCGCGCGCTAAAACGCCTTGCGCCATGAAAACGCTGGAAGAACAACTGGATGCCGCCGGGCTGCATGTATTCGGCTGCTGCGAGCAGCTGAGCGCTTACGGACCCGACCTGCTGCAGAACTCGCAGCTGCTGCAGGACTTCACGCCTGCCGAAGCCGACATCCTAGGCGCGTCCATGCTGCTGGTTCGCGCCGAACCGGGGCAGGTGATGATCCGCGAAGGCGAAGCCGGCGACTGGATGATGCTGATCCTCAAGGGCACGGTCGATGTGACCAAACGGCTTGAATCAGCGGCCGAAGCGGCGCAGGCCGAAGCCGGCGCGGAACCGGTCGTCTCGCGCGTGGCCGTGGTGCGCAGCGGTGCGGCGATAGGCGACATGTCCATGCTCGACAGCGAGCCGCGCTATGCCACCTGCACCGCCATCGAATCTGTCGAGGCCGGCGTCTGGGGGCGCCATGAAATTGCCTTGCTGATTCGCGACCACCCCGGCGTGGGCGCCAAGCTGCTGGTCAAGATCACGCAGATGATGGCCCAGCGCCTGCGCAACACCAGCAACCAGCTGGTGAAACTCCTCAGGAAGAAATAGAACCACCCCCGTCCGGGCTCACTTCGTGTAGCCCGTTCCCCCCTCGAGGGGGCGGCGCCTGGGGCCGGCGAAGTCGGACCCTCGGCCCCCACTGGTGGAATATTCCCACTGAATACGCCCGGAATCTTCAACCCAGCATGAGCCGCGGAACCGGCTTTGCCGGGCCGCAGGCGAGCGGCCCCCTCGGGGGGCAAGGAGTTACACGAAGTGAACGACTGTGGGGGCTTCACACAGACTTCACACACGCGGCCCGCAGCTCATCCTGGCCTCACACAGGGTTTGCACACTTCCCTTCGTTGTTCAAACGAAAGGAAGTCATGAAACAAAAACTCTTCGCGCTGGCCCTGGTGGTGGTTTTGCTGGTCCTCGCGCTGTTCCAGATCAGCGGCGTGGTGCACGACCGCCAGACCTACCGGCAGATCGCCATCCAGAGCGTGGCGCAGAGCCTGGCCGGCCCGCAGACGCTCACTGGCCCGCTGATCCACCGGGCCTGCACCGAGGAGTGGGACGTCAAGTACGAGGACAAGAAAGTACAAACCGAGCGGCGCGAGTTCACACTGGTGGCCGCGCCGGCTTCGCTGACCGTCAAGGGCGGCAGCAGACTCGAGGCGCGCGCCCGCGGCCTGCATGCGACGCAGGCCTTTAATCTCAAGGCCGACATCGTGGCCGAATGGACTGACACCGAAGCGCTCAAGCCCGTGGCCGAACACGCCGGCTCACGCATGAACTGCGGCCAGCCGCTGTTGATGATGGCGGTGTCCGACTCGCGCGGCATCCGCCATGCCAGCGTCAAGATCGGCGAGCAGGTGCTGGCGCTCAAGCCCGGTACCTTCTATGGCAGCTACCCGCGCGGCGTGCATGCGCCGTTACCCATGGCCATGGTGGGAGCGGCGCCGCTGCAGGCGAAACTGGAACTTGAACTCGTGGGCACCGAAAGTATTTCGGTGGTGCCGTTAGGTGGCGACACCCGGGTGCAGCTCACGTCGAACTGGCCGCACCCGAGTTTTGGCGGGCAGTTTCTCCCGGTGGACCGCAAAGTGACGGACCAGGGTTTTGAAGCCAGCTGGCGCGTCAGCTCGCTGGCCAGCACTGCGCAGCAGGAGGTGGCGCAGCCCGACCCGGGCAAGCGCAAGAGCGTTTGCCTGCCCTACAGCGATGGCTCGGCCACCAACTCCTGCGTGGAGGCCTTCAGCGTGACCTTTGTCGACCCTTCCAATACCTACGCGCTCAGCGACCGGGCTACCAAATACGGTCTGCTGTTTATCGGCCTGACTTTTTTGGCCGTGGGGCTGTTCGAGTTCATGAAGTCACTGCGCGTGCACCCGATCCAGTACCTGCTGGTGGGTGCGGCCATGAGCATGTTTTTCCTGTTGCTTGTGAGCCTTTCGGAGCACATGCCCTTTGAAACTGCTTATGCGATTGCCGCCGCCGCCTGTGTGCTTCTGCTGACGTATTACGCCAGCCACATGCTGGGCCGCTGGTCGCGCGGCCTGCCGTTTGGCCTGGGCATCGCCACGCTGTACGGCATGCTGTTTGTGCTGCTGCGGATGGAGCAAACAGCCTTGCTGCTGGGTGCAGTGGCCTTGTTCGCCGTGCTCGCGGCCATCATGATGCTGACGCGGCAGGTAGATTGGTACGCACGGTTCAAACAGGCTGAACCGGTCAAACCTGAACCGGCAAAGGTGGCCGCGTGATGCGCGCGCCGCGGTTAGAAATGCAGCTCGACCCGCAACCCGGGCTGCGTGTTGCGCACCACCATGCGCCCGCCGTGCAGCAGCATGATCTGCCGCACGATGGCCAGCCCCAGGCCCGAGCCTTTGGTGTGTCCGTCGGGCCGCACGGTCGAGAAAAAGCGCTCGCCCAGGCGGGGCAGGGCGTAGTCCGCCACGCCGGGCCCGGCATCTTGCACGGCGATGAAGTCTGGCCCCGCTTCCAGGGTGATCGCCGAGCCCTCGGGTGCGAACGAGCGCGCGTTTTCCAGCAGGTTGCTCAGCGCCAGGCCCAGCAAGCCGGGCTCCGCATGCACGCCGGCATGTTCCGGACGGATTACGACTTTGATCGCATGCTGGGTCCGGCCGGCGCCGGTCTCCAGCTCAAAAGACTGGAGGAAGCCGGCCCACGCAAGGCGCTCGCGCTCTACCTCTGTATGGCGCTGCTCCAGCTTCGTCAGCTCGAGCATGCGGTCCACCAGCGCCTGCATGCGGCCGGACTGGGCCAGTACCTGCCCGGAAAACTCGCGGCGCGCGTGTTCGGGAAGCTCGTCCTGCAAGAGCTCGCCTGCGCTGCGGATCGCGGCGAGCGGGCTCTTGAGCTCATGGGTCAGGGCGCGCACGTAATCTTCTATGTACTCGTGGCCCTCCAGCTTCAGGCGCATGGCATCGACTGCCATGGCCAGATCGCCAAGCTCGCCCGGTATCTGCGGAACCGCGGGTTTCTCGCCCTGGCCGACGGCGTTGGCATAGCGGCGCAGCTTGCGAATGCTCCACACCACCCACAGCGTCACGGCCACACCGATGGCCAGCGACAACACCAGCAACAGCAGGCCGCTTAGGAAAATCTTCCGTTCGGCCCGGTCAATGAAGGCCTGGATGGTGGCCATCGGCTTGGCGACGGTCAGCACGCCGATGATTTTGCCGTCCTGCTGCACCGGCGCGGCGACGTACATTACGGAGCTGCGGTCGTCCTGCTGCACTTCACGGGTGGCGCGCGCGCCGTACTCGCCGCGCAGCGTGCGGGCCACATCGCGCCAGCGCGAATAATCCTGGCCGGTCGCCACGTTCTCCGAGTCAAACACCACCTTGCCGGCGGCGTCGGTCACGTACACCCGGAAGTCCAGCGATTGCTTGGCCAGGCCCCAGATCTGCGCGTCAATCGGCCGCTGCGCGTAGTTGCGCACATGGCCGGCGAAGCGCCCGTTGGCGATGGCGCCGGCCGACAGGTCGTCGCTGGCCAGTTCGGCGAGGATGTTGGCGGTGTCCACCATCATGTCTTCCATGACCTCCCGCACGCTGGGCTTGACCTCTGCCATGAAGACACGCAGCACAAAAAAAGCAGCAAGGCCCGTGACCAGAAAAAAACCGAACAGCAGCCGTATGCCCAGGCGCATGTCAGCTGCCTTTGGTGCGATTGATATCCAGGGAGTAACCCATGCCACGGTGTGTGACGATGTAGTCATGCTCCGGCGCTGCTTCCTGCAGCTTCGCACGCAGGGTTTTGATGTGGGTGTCTACGGTGCGGTCTGTGCTGTCCGAATCCGTGCCCCAGACCGCAGTGAGCAACTCATCACGCGAACGGATGCGTTCGCGGTGACGCAGCAGCTCGGCCAACAGGCCGAATTCGCGGCGCGTCAGGTTGAGTGGAAGGCCATGCAGGTTTGCGCGTTGGCCCGCGGTGTCAATCACGAAAGGACTGGCGCCAGCCGGCGCCGCTGCAGGGGCAGGCATGCGCGCGCGCCTGAGCAGGCTGCGCACGCGCGCCAGCAACTCGCGCGGACTGAAGGGTTTGCTCACATAGTCGTCGGCGCCCAGTTCCAGCCCGAGCACACGGTCGATCTCCTCGCCCTGCGCGCTCAGCATCAGCACCGGCAGGCTGCCGGCGGCGCGCAGTTCGCGGCACAGATCGAAACCGCTGCCATCGGGCAAGCCGACATCCAGGATCACGGCGTCGGGCAGCTGCAGCGCAAGCTGGCGGCGCGCATCGCCCAGCAGCAGGCTGTGTGTCACGGTGAGGCCGTCGCGCTCCAGTGTGTAGATGATGGACCGGGCAATCGCCGGGTCGTCTTCAACAAGAAGAATGCGCGCGCCGGCCATCAGCTTCTCAGGATAGGGAAGAGTTTTCCTAGACCACCGGCCATCACCTCGACCGCCAACGCGGCCAGGATCAGACCCATCAAACGTGTCATGACGTTGATACCGGTTTTTCCCAGCACGCGGGCAATCGGCTCGGCCAGCGAAAAGCTGATGGCAGTCACCAGCGCAATCACCACACCGTAGCCGACCAGCGCGGCAACCTGCAAGGCCGTCTGGGCCTTCTCTGCGTAAATCACCACGGTCGACATGGTGGCCGGGCCGGTCAGCAGCGGAATGGTGAGCGGCACCACCGCGATGCTGGCGCCGCGCGCAGCCTTCTCGGCGCCGTCTTCCATTTCATTGGTCAGGGGTTTGGCTTCGGCCGGTTGCGCATTCAGCATGTTCATCGAGCTGATCAGCAGCAGCATGCCGCCGCCGACCTGGAAGCTCGCCAGCGAGATACTGAAGAAGTCGAGGATCTGCAGGCCCAACAGCGCGCTGATGGCGATAACGACAAAAGCCGAAAAGGCTGCAACCAGGATGGTGCGGCGGCGCTGCTCGTCGGAGAAGCCCTGCGTGTAGTGGATAAAAAACGGCACGATGGCCAGCGGGTTGACGATGGCCAGCAGCGTGACAAGCGGTTTGAAATCCATCGTTTTTCCTTAGAGGCAATTCAAGTGGCAAGCCCAAAAGCGGGCTAGCCAGCACATTCCAGCCGGGGCCGCGGAACCGGCTTCGCCGGGCCGCAGGCGCAGCGCCCCCTCGGGGGGCAGCGCATTACGCGAAGCGAAAAGCGTGGGGGCACTACCTCCCTCCGGCGACGTCGAGCAGTGCACCTGTTGTATAGCTCGCATTGTCGCCGAGCAGCCAGACAATCGACTCCGCCACTTCGCCAGCGGTACCCGGCCGCTGCATCGGCACCAGCGGCGCCAGTTCACGGGCCCGGTCGGGCAAGCCGCCCGAAGCGTGAATGTCGGTGTCGATGATGCCCGGGCGCACGCCGTTCACACGAATGCCTTCGGTGGCCACTTCCTTGGCCAGCCCGACCGTGAAGGTGTCGATGGCGCCCTTGGCGGCTGCGTAGTCCACATACTGGCCGGGCCCGCCCAGCCGCGCTGCGGCGCTCGAGACGTTGACGATGGCGCCGCCCGCACCGCCGTAGCGCGTGCTCATGCGTTTGACGGCTTCGCGTGCGCAGAGGAACGAGCCGAACACATTGATCTCGAACATGCGCCGCACCCTTTCCAGCGTCATGGCGTCAACGCGGCTGGTGCGGTCCACCACGCCGGCATTGTTGACGAGGCCGTCCAGCCGGCCGAGCTTGGCATCCACTTTTTCAAACATGGCCAGCACCTGCGCCTCGTCGGCCACGTCGGCCTGAACCGTGATGCCCTGGCCGCCGCCCTGGCGGATCTGCCGCACCACTTCGTCGGCTGCCAGCGAGTTGCTGGTGTAGTTGACGGCCACCGCCCAACCCTGGCGCGCCGCGAGCAGGGCGCATGCGGCGCCTATGCCGCGCGAGCCGCCTGTGATCAAAACAACTTTTGACAAACCGGACCTCCTGCAGAAAATGGCAATCCCGGGTAAAAACGGGGATTGCATCGGGTCAATGTACTTGAACAGGCCCCCAAAACCGGAGACGATCATGAGCACCGTTGTGGATTATTACTTTACGCCGCAAAGCCCATGGACTTATCTGGGCCACGAACGCTTTGCGCAGATCGCCCGCGCAGCGGGCGCTACCGTGAATGTGCTGCCTATCGATCTGGGCGGCAAGGTGTTTCCCATCTCGGGCGGGTTGCCGCTGGGGCAGCGTGCGCCGCAGCGCCAGGCCTACCGCCTGCTGGAATTGCAGCGCTACTCAGACTACCTGCATGCGCCGCTGAACCTCAAGCCCAAATATTTCCCGGTGTCGGGTGATGAGGCCTCGCGCCTTATCATCGCCGTGGACCTGCATGACGGCAGCGAAGCCGCGATGAAAATCGGCGGCGCGATCTTCAGCGCCGTGTGGGTGCGCGAGCGCCACATCGCCGACGAAAAAGTGCTGGCCGAACTGCTCGCCGAATGCGGCTTGCCGGCCGGGCGGCTGGAGCAATCCTTCAGCCAGGCAGTGCAGGAGCGCTACGAAGCCAATACCCAGCAGGCGATCGACGCCGGCGTGTTCGGTGCGCCCAGTTATGTCATCGACGGCGAACTGTTCTGGGGGCAGGACCGGCTCGATTTCGTGGAGCGAAAGCTTAAGGCCGGGGCATAAACCGCTGGCCGTTTCCCCTCCAGTTTCCCTTCATCCACACCGATCAACCAATTCAACGGAGCATCCATCTCATGGGCCAATTCACCAACCTCACCGCCGCCGACGGCTTCGTCGTGCCGGCTTATGTGGCGAAACCGGAAGGCAAGCCGCGCGGCGGCATCGTTGTTGTGCAGGAAATTTTCGGCGTCAACTCGCACATCCGCGGCGTGACGGACCGCTTTGCGGCGGAAGGCTACCTGGCAGTGGCGCCCGCCACGTTCGAGCGTGTCAAGCCTGGCGTCGACATGGGTTACAGCGAGGCGGACATGAAGATCGGCTTCGAGCTGAAAACCGCTGTCAGCGCGCTGCCGGGCGCCGGTGTGCTGCAAGACATCCAGGCGGCGATTGACCACGCGGCCAGGGCCGGTGGCGGCAAGGTCGGCATCATCGGGTTTTGCTGGGGCGGTCTCTTGACCTGGCGTGCGGCCTGCCTGCTCAAGGGCTTGTCCGCAGCCGTTCCCTACTACGGCGGCGGCATCACGGCCGAGGAGGAAATCGCGCGCCAGCCGAAATGTCCGGTCATGGCCCATTTCGGTGACCAGGACCACTGGATCCCGATGGAAGGCGTTGAAGCCTTCCGCAAGGCGCACCCGGAAGTCGAGGTGCATGTGTACCAGGCCAACCACGGCTTCAACTGCGACCAGCGCGGCTCCTACAACGAAGCGGCGGCGAAGCTGGCACGCGAACGTTCGCTGGCGTTCCTTGCCGCCAAACTGGCCTGACCGTGCGCCCTGTCTCCGGATTCAAGCCTTTTCGGGTTGCAGCCCTTTGCGGATGTGCGCGAGCAGCTATTATTTTGATAGCGTTTTCGGCGACTGCCCGAGCGGCCGACTACGCCGGTCCGTTGTTTGACACGCACCTGCATTACAACGAAGAGGCCTGGAACGGAAACAGCGGTCCACACTCGCCAGCTGATGTTCTTGCGCGCATGAAGCGCAACGGCGTCAAAGCCATCGTCGCCAACTCCCGGCCCAACGACGGCACGAAGTCGCTGGCTGCCATGCCGGAAACGCGCAAGGCCGGCGTTACCGTGGTCCCGTTTATCCGCCTGTACCGTAACCGCGCTGACTATGACAACTGGTTTCGCGACGAATCCATTTACGAAATGGTGGAAGCCGAGTTTGCGCGTGGCGTCACGGGCGACCAGGCGGGGCCTTACAAGGGCATCGGTGAATTTCATTTGTACGACAGCGCCAATGCCAGCGGACCCGTGGCCAAAAAGCTCATACAGTTCGCTGCGAAGAACAAGCTGGCCGTGCTCTCGCACGTAGACGACACGGCGATCGACTTGTTGATGGCCCACGCACCGGATGCGCGGCTCATCTGGGCGCACACCGGCATAGGCGGCGCACCGGTGGCACGTGTTGATGCGCTGCTGGGCAAATACCCGCAGTTGATGGGTGAGCTGTCCTATCGCCCCGGCCTGACCTGCGAAGGCGGAAAGCTGTGTGCGGAGTGGCGCACGCTGCTGCTCAAGTACCCAGGCCGCTTCATGATCGGTTCCGACACCTGGGTCAACCAGCGCTGGTTGTATTACGACGAACTCATGAAGGGCTACCGCACCTGGCTGGGCGATTTGCCAGCCGATGTGGCCCGCAAGATCGCCTGGAGCAATGCGGCCGGTATCTTCGGTCTGTAAAACCCACCCCCGTCCAGGCTCACTGCGTGTAGCCTGTTCCCCCTCGAGGGGGCGGCGCCTGCGGTCTGGCAAAGCCAGTCCCGCGGCACCTTGCTTGCAGATGCGGGGAGAAGCGTGGGGCACAATATTCAGATGTACTTTCTGCACTTCTCTCCCAGTTCCGCCGCCATGGCGCCCCACATCCTGCTCCAGGAACTGGGCGTGCCGTTCGAAAAAGTCCTCGTCGACACCAGCACCGGCGCGCACCGGTCGGAGGCTTACCGCAAGCTCAACCCCAATGGCCTGATCCCGACGCTGGTCGACGGTGACCTGGTGCTGTATGAAACCGCCGCGATCTGCCTGCACCTGTGCGATACGCATCCCGAGGCCGGTCTGGCCCCAGCCGTCGGCACCACCGAACGCGCGCATTTCTACAAATGGTTGATCTGGTTGACCAACACCATGCAGTCGGCGCTGATCATTTATTTCTACACCGACCGCTGGATGAACCCTGGCAACGACCCCGGCGTAGCCGAGTTGAAGTCGCACGCCGAAGCCAAAGTCGGCCTGATGCTGGACCAGCTGGACGCGGAGCTGGCAAGGCTGGAGAAAATCCATGACCAACCCTGGCTGTTGGGTGCGGCGTATTCGGCCGTGGATATCTATGCGCTGACGCTGTGCCGCTGGACGCGCAACTTTGCGTCGTCGCCGGCACGCAACCGGCCCCACCTCGGCCCCTACCTGCAGCGTGCGCTGGCGCGGCCTGCCGTGATCAAAGCCTTCCACGCCGAAGGGCTGGCCCAGCCTTGGGTCTGAGTCTCTAAGCTTTCGCCGCAGATGGGTTGTCGCGCTGCGCCTGCTCGATCTGGGCGACCAGCTTTTCGGGGTCGGTGTTTTCCTTGAGGATGGGAATGTCCGGGTCGCCCTCGATGTTGGCGCCTACCTTTTTGGCGATGCGCTCCAGGATCTGGATCATCTTGGTGTTTTCCTGCTCGGTCAGCAGGTTGATCTGCAGGTCAAGCTGGTTGCGCCGGTCACTGATGCGCAATTCATAGTTCTGGCTGATCAGGATAAAAGACGAGAGGAAGATGGCTTCCAGTGACACCATCAATGTGAGGAAGGTGAAGGGGTAGGGGTCGAAATGCGCCAGCCCCGGCCATGAATTGAAGCTGATCCAGAACGCAAACGCAGCCACGTGCATCCAGACAAAAGGCATGGAGCCGCAAAAGCCGGCGACAAAGGCGGCGATGCGGTCAGCCCGGCTGCGGTTGGCCAGTGCCGTTTCTTCCACGCGCCGCATGGCTTCGACATTTTCGCGCGTCAGGTCATCGGCGCAGGTTGTATGGCCGTTCAGCGCCTTCTTGCCGGCTTGATTGCTCATGGGACATCCTTTTCGGGGTGCTGCTACCCACTCCTGCAGGTCAGCTTCGTGCCAGCTTGCCGGTGAGGAGAAGCGCGTCGGGCACTGCAGCGCCGTTGGCCGTATTGTCAAAGATGCACCAGACGCCGGCGTCGGACGCCGCCGCAAGCTCAAGCCGGACGGCAAGCGTATCCAGCACATCGGGTGCATAGGCCGAGTAGTACATCTTCGGCGACCCATGCAGCCGCACATAGACCAGGCCGGGATGTCCACCCGGCTGGGCGGCTGTGTCAAACAGAACCGGGTCGGCCAGGACGCGGGCCACCTTCATGGCCTTGAGCAAGCCGTCGGCCGCTGGTGTGAACCAGCTGACATGGCGCGGCTCCAGCGCAACGCCGCCGGCATGGCGTTGCCGCAGTGCGGTGAGGAAGCTTGTGGCCGTTGCTGGATCAAAAGCCAGGCTGGGCGGCAGCTGCACCAGCAGGCAACCGAGTTTGTCGCCCAGGCAGCGGACCTGTGCCAGGAAAGTATCCAGCAGGGCATCGCAGCGGCGCAGCCGTTGTTCGTGCGTGATGGCTTTGGGCAGTTTAACGGAAAAGCGGAAATGCGCCGGTACCGTGGCCGCCCACCGCGCATAGGTGGCCGGCTGGTGCGGGCGGTAGAAGGAAGAATTGATCTCGACCGCATTGAAACGGGCGGCATAGCGCTCAAGGTGGCTGCCGTCCGGCGGGAATTCGGGCCAGGTGTCGCGCGGCAGGCTCCAGCCTGCGCAGCCAACCTTCACGCCGCAAGGATTGTGAGGCCGGGTTTCAGGCTGCATGGCGGCAGATCGCGGCAGTGGCTTTCGGGAACCGTTGCGGGCGCCGTGTCAGCGGCGCGTCCTGGCCAGGTACTGCTTGCGCCAGAACACCGTGGCGACCACCACGACGATCAGGACCATGAACCCGAAGGTCCACCAGAAACCGGTGGATGCGTGAAGAAAGGGCATGAATTCGAAGTTCATGCCGAAGAACCCGGTGATCAGGTTCAGCGGCAGGAAGATGGCGGTGAGCGCTGTCAGCGTGCGCATGATGTCGTTGGTGCGGTTGCTTTGCGCCGAGAAATGCATTTGCACCGCGGTTTCGGCGCTTTGCTCCATGCGGCGCACATGGTGCACCACACGCTCGATGTGTTCGAGCACGTCGCGTGAGCGGATCTTGAGCAGCTCGCGTTCGCGCACTGCGGCGGGTGTGCCGCCTTCGGGCCAGGTTTCAATCGAATCGATCCAGTCCTGCAGAGCGGCCCGCTGGTCTTCGCAGATTTCATCGAGGTGGTGCATGGCCAGCCGCGCATCGAGCACCGAGCTCCAGTTGGTAAAGCGCGTGCCGGGCCGCAGCAGTTCGGACTGCCAGTGGTCGAGCTGGCGCGTGAGCTCGCGCCGCAGCTCGAGGTAGCCGTCGACCATCTGGTTGACGATGCGCAGCATCAGGTCGGCGGGGCTGGCGGGCAGCTTGACGCCGCTGGAGCGCGACTCCGCCGTGGTGGCGTTGAGCAGGCGGGCCGCGTAGGCATCGCGCACCGCGCAGTCGGCAGGGTGCACCGTCAGCACCACCTTGTCAAACACGGCAAAACCGACCGGGCTGGTGTCGATGCGCTTGAGGACCGGCGGGCCGCTGCGTTTCATGCGCTCGTGCAGCGGTTCGCCGGGCTGGCTGAGGTCGGTTTCGCTTTGCCCGGCCGCCAGGCGGCGGAACACCAGGATGTCGTACTGCGAGGTGTAGTCGTAGTGCGAAGGGAGCTGGTTGTTCAGCAGGTCGGCCACATGCAGGTCGACCAGCTGGGTGCCGCACAGCGTTTGCAGCGCCGCCTGGACCTGCGCCTGCATCACCTCGAACTCGCGGCGGGCGCAGGCAATCCAGACAAAACCCTGCGCCGGCAACTGGGCCGGCAGGGTGTCTGTCTCGATGATGCCCTGGGTGCCGGAAGCGATGGTGAAAACGCGCATGAAAGCTCTTTTATCCTTGTTTTTGGGTATTAAATCGGCATTCCGACCAAGCAGGATGGGTGCAAGCAGCTATGATTTTAATAGCAATTGTGCGCGGCACCTGCCGCCCGGTTCAGCCTTGCCGCAGCTTGCGGGCAGCGTCGATGGCGAAATACGTCAGCACACCGTCGGCGCCGGCGCGCTTGAACGCCAGCAGGCTTTCCATCATCACGGCGTCGTGGTCCAGCCAGCCGTTTTGCGCGGCCGCCTTGATCATCGCGTATTCGCCGCTGACCTGGTAGGCGAAGGTGGGCACGCCGAATTCGTCTTTCACGCGCCGTACCACGTCCAGGTAGGGCATGCCGGGTTTGACCATCACCATGTCGGCGCCTTCGGCGATGTCCATGGCCACCTCGCGCAGCGCTTCATCGCTGTTGCCCGGGTCCATCTGGTAAGCCTTTTTGTCGGCCTTGCCCAGGTTGTTGGCCGAGCCGACCGCGTCGCGGAACGGGCCATAGAACGCGCTCGCGTACTTGGCGCTGTAGGCCATGATGCGGGTGTGGATCAGCTTTTTGGCCTCCAGCGCCTGCCGGATGGCGCCAATGCGGCCGTCCATCATGTCGCTGGGCGCGACCATGTCCACGCCGGCTTCGGCCTGGCAAAGCGCCTGGCGCACCAGCATGGCCACCGTCTCTTCATTGAGGATGTAACCGTTTTCATCCGGCAGGCCGTCCTGCCCATGCGTGGTGAAGGGGTCCAGCGCCACGTCGGTCATCACGCCCAGGTCGGGAAAGTGCTGTTTCAGTGCCCGCACCACCCGCGGGATCAGGCCATCGGGATTGGTGGCCTCAACGCCGTCGTAGGTTTTGAGCGAGGCGTCCACCACCGGAAAAAGCGCCATCACGGGAATGCCCAGCTTCACGCATTCCTCCGCCACCGGCAGCAGCAGGTCAAGGCTCAGCCTTTCGACGCCAGGCATCGACGCTACTGGCTGGCGCTGCTGCTGACCGTCCACCACAAAGACGGGATAAATGAGGTCGTGCGGGGTAAGTGCGTGTTCACGTACCAGGTTGCGGGTGAAGGCATCACGGCGCAGGCGCCGTGGTCGCCCGGCTGGAAAGGGCGCGAAGTTGGAGGCGTGCTGTGTCATGCGCAAATTGTGCCAAAGGTTGATCAAGGCCTGAAAGTATTTGGCCGGGCGTTATCTGCGCTATCTATATAGAGGAGGCTTGGTGGCCACCATTTCAGAGGGTGGGCAGCTTTACATGGAATTACTTAGTTAACTTATAAAATCATTGCCAATGCGCGACTGGCGTGGTTAGAATTGCTACGTGTGGTTACCAATTTGGCAACTGCATCCCGCTTTTCCTCCCTGAGCGGGGCCTTTGCGTGTGACAGCAAAAAGGCTTACCAGCCCGGTTGGCCCAGTGCCATCCGGGCATTTTTTTGGCCCGTGGCCACGGCGCCGCCATCGTCTCAGGGGATGGGTGCGGGTTTTAAACCAGCATAAGCCGCGGAACCGGCTTTGCCGGGCCGCAGGCGGGCGGCCCCCTCGGGGGGCAGCGACCCACACGAAGTGGGGGAGCGTGGGGGCTACACTTCCTTATGCTCTGGGTCAAATCACTCCACATCGTTTTCATCGCCAGCTGGTTTGCCGGGCTGTTTTACCTGCCGCGCATTTTTGTGAACCTGGCCATGGTGCCGCCGGAAAGCGTGGCTGAGCGCGAGCGGCTCATATTGATGGCACGCAAGCTCATGCGTTTCACCACCATCCTGGCCGTGCCTGCGTTGGGCTTTGGCCTGTGGCTGTACCTGGGTTACGGCATAGGCCGCGGGCCCGGCAACGGCTGGATGCATGCCAAGCTCGCCGTTGTGGTGCTGGTGATCGGCTACCACCACGCCTGCGGCCGCCTGCTGGCCAGGTTCGTCGCCAACCACAACGCTTGCAGTCACAAATGGTTTCGCTGGTTTAACGAAGTGCCGGTGCTGCTGTTATTGGCAGCAGTCATCCTCGTCGTGGTCAAGCCCTTCTAAGGTCACAACCGGGCGCAGCAGTGAAAAAGAAGGCCCCTCCCCAACCAGCAGACGCGGTCGAACCGGCTTCGCCGGGCGCCTCGCGTCGCCCCCTGCAAGGGGGGGAGGAACTACACGAAGCGAAGCGCAGTGAGAACGGCGGGGGTGTGCACAGAACAACCGCCTGGCCGCTGTCCCTGGCAACCATTTGCCTGGTCATCTACGCAAGCCTTTACCCCTTTGCCGATTGGCGTGACCAGGGTATTTCACCCTTTAGGTTCCTGACAGCGCCCCTGCCGCAGTACTGGACCGGCTTCGACGTGGGCGCCAACCTGTTGGGCTATGCGCCGCTGGGTTTCCTGCTGGCGCTGTCGGCACTGCGCAGCCGGCGTGTTTCCTGGGCGGTGACGGTCGCGGTGCTGGTCAGCGCGCTGTTGTCGCTGGCCATGGAAACGCTGCAAAGCTACCTGCCTTCGCGCATTCCCTCCAATGTCGACCTGGCGCTCAATACCACCGGCGCATGGCTGGGCGCGTGCTGTGCGTGGACGCTGGAAAAAGCCGGCATTGTCGACCGCTGGAGCCGCTTTCGGGCACGCTGGTTCGCGCAGGATGCGCGGGGTGCGCTGGTGTTGCTGATGCTCTGGCCGCCCGCGTTGCTGTTTCCTGCTTCCGTGCCGCTGGGGCTGGGACAGGTGTTCGAGCGCCTGGAGTCGGCGCTTGCCGAGGTGCTGGCCGACACGCCTTTCCTCGAATGGATGCCGGTGCGCGACATGGAGCTGCAGCCGCTGGTGCCCATCGCCGAATTGCTGTGCGTGGCGCTGGGCGCGCTGATTCCCTGCCTGCTCGGCTATTGTGTGATCCGCACGCTGTGGCAGCGCGCGGCGTTTTCGGCGGCCATCATTGCGGTCGGCATTGCCGCATCGGCGCTGTCGGCCGCGCTCAGCTACGGGCCGGACCACGCCTGGGCCTGGCTGGACCTGCCGGTGCAGGTGGGCATCGGGTTTGCCGTTGTGCTGGCGGCGCTGCTGCTACCTGTGCCGCGCCGGGCGGCGGCGGCGCTGGCCTTGCTGGCGCTGACCGTCCATTTGGGGCTGCTCAACCAGGCGCCCGCCGACCCATACTTTGCACAAACCCTGCAAACCTGGGAGCAGGGCCGCTTTATCCGTTTTCACGGCCTGGTGCAGTGGCTGGGCTGGCTGTGGCCGTATGCGGCCTTGCTGTATGTCCTGGTGCGGCTTTCAGGCCGCGAGCCACGCGCTGATGCGCGCCGGTGATTCGCCTCTGCTAATATCGGCCTGCGATCTCCCTCAAGAGTTGCCGTAAGCGTTTACGTCAATCAACGCGCCTACTACCGCCGGCCATGCCGGGGTTGTGTACCCTGCATCCCCACCGGCTGCCGGGAAGGCGCCTTGACTGGACGGCTTATGGAACCCTGTATGAACTCTTCGAAACCTTCATCGCGCACCCTTTTCGGTTTGACAAAACTCCCCGCTCGCAGCGCGCGATGGGTCACACCCTTGCTGCTTTCGGTGTTGATGACCTGCATCGTGTCGATCATCAGCACGCTCAAGGGCGTCGGTATCGCGCCCGGGGTCCTGCGCATCTGGCTGGGCGCATGGGCGCTTTCCTGGGTCGTTGCATTCCCGGCGCTGCTGCTGGCGCTTCCGCTGGTGAAAAAAGCCACGGCGCTGGTCGTTGAGACGCCTTGATCCCGGGCCAATGCGGGAACCTTCTCCGGTACACATCCACTAAAGTCACACCATGCCTGAACAAAATTCCTATTACGAACGCCATGTCTTCTTTTGCCTGAACCAGCGCGCCAACGGCGAAGACTGCTGTGCCGACCACCGCGCACAGGAAGGCTTTGATCGCTGCAAATCGCAGGTGAAAGCGGCGGGGCTGGCCGGGCCAGGCAAGGTCAGGGTCAACAAGGCTGGCTGCCTGGACCGCTGCGCAGCCGGCCCTGTGGCCGTGGTCTACCCCGAAGCGGTCTGGTACACCTATGTCGACGCCAGCGACATTGATGAAATTGTCGAGTCGCACCTGAAAAACGGCAAAGTCGTTGAGCGCCTGCTGGTGCCTGCGCACGTCGGGCGGTAGGCCGGGGGCGGCGCAGCGTACGTAAATTTGCATCTTTTCCCTTCCGGACCAATAGGGATATGCGCGAGTAGCTCCTTATTTGATAGCAACCTGTTTGAATGGATCCGTCACAGTGAATTCGCAGACCCGCAAATCGATCATCCAGGGCCCCGCCGGCGCGCTTGAAATCGCCGTAGACCTTCCCGCCGGCGACTCGCGCGGCGTGGCGGTCATTGCGCATCCGCACCCGCTGTTTGCGGGCACCATGGACAACAAGGTGGTGCAGACGCTGGCCCGGGCGTTTGTGCAATGCGGATGGACCGCCGTCCGGTTCAATTTCCGCGGTGTGGGCGGCAGCGCCGGCAGCCATGACGAAGGCCGGGGCGAGCTCGAAGACCTGCTGGCCGTGGTGGAACATGCGGCGCCGGCCAGCAGGGGCCAGGTGCTGGCACTGGCCGGGTTTTCGTTCGGCGCCTTTGTCACCACCCACGCCTTTGAACGCCTCAGCGCCGCCCGCGATATTGAAAAACTGGTGCTGGTCGGCACCAGCGTGAGCCGCGCGCCAGCTGCGCCCATCGAGGAAGCCGCGCATCTGAAAACCCTGGTCGTGCACGGGGAGCAGGACGACACGGTGCTGTTGTCTGCCGTGCTGGACTGGGCCCGGCCGCAGGCACTGCCTGTTACCGTTGTGCCTGGGGGTAGCCATTTCTTTCATGGACAATTGCCCCTGCTGAAAAATCTTGTGGTTCGCCACCTGTCTTCGCCCTCCGCCTGATGCTGTCTACCAAGCGCTCCCTGACTCTGACCCTTACCCTTCACCGAATTTCACTGAACCACTACTGATGCAAGCTTCACTCAAGGCCCTCCGCGCCGCCCCCGGCCTGCGCGCTTTTGCCGCCACCGTGTTCCTGGCTTTCTCTGCGGTGCTGCCCGTGGCGCATGCCCAGGTGCCGCAAGCGCCCGAAATCGCCGCACGCTCCTATTTGCTGCTGGATATCACCGCCAACCAGATCCTGGCGGCCAAGGACATCGATTCGCCGGTGGAGCCTGCATCGCTGACCAAGCTGATGACCGAATACCTGGTATTCGATGCACTCAAATCCAAAAAAATCGATCTGAAGCAGACCTTCCCCGTCAGCCAGCGGGCCTGGAAGATGCCGGGTTCGCGCATGTTCATCGACCCGAAGATGCAGGTGCCCGTGGAAGACCTGATCAAGGGCATGGTGGTTCAATCGGGCAATGACGCCACCATGGCGCTCGCTGAAGGCGTGGGCGGCTCGGCCGAAAACTTTGTCCGCCTCATGAACGAGCAGGCCAAGGCGCTGGGCATGAAGTCCACGTCCTATAAAAACCCGGAAGGCCTGACCGAACCCGGCCACACGACCACCGCGCGTGACCTGAGCATCCTGTCTACCCGGCTAATGCAGGATTTCCCCGATTACATCGGCTATTCGGCGATCAAGAAATACCGCTATCCCGGCACGCCTGCGGCCAACGACACCAACCGCAATACCCTGCTGTTCCGCGACCCGACGGTGGACGGCCTGAAAACCGGCCATACCGACGCCGCCGGCTATTGCATGATCGCCACGGCAAAGCGCGACTTTCCCAACCTGGGTGCTGCCGGTGCGCCGGGCGGGCGCCGGTTGCTGGCCATCGTGCTGGGCACGGTCAGCGACAGCGCACGCGCCAATGAATCACAAAAACTGCTGAATTGGGGCTACACGGCCTATGAAGCCGTGAAGCTGTTCGACGCCGGCCAGGCCGTGGTCACTCCATCGGTCTGGAAAGGCACCTCCTCGACCGTGAAGCTGGGCCGTTCGCAGGCCATCGTGGTGGCCATCGCTGCCGGCGGTGCTGCCAAAGTCAAAACCCAGGTGGCGCGGCCCGACCCGTTGGTGGCGCCGTTTGCCAAGGGCCAGGCTGTTGGCACGCTGAAGGTCACCTTGGGCGACAACCCCGCCCCGGTGGCCGAAGTGCCGCTGGTGGCACTGGAGGCGGTGGGTGAGGCCGGCATCCTGGGCCGTGCTTGGGACGCCATCCGGCTGTGGATTAAATAAGACGAAGGGCATGGTGGGTCTGGGCGGATACGTTCACATCCAGCCCTTCCCGACACCTTTACCTCAGGTGTCGCTGGTTATACAGGGCGTTGATACCGGCGCTTTCCCTCGGCTTTTCAGGCAAATTGCAGGCCGCCAATACCCTGTCGGAGATTGGCTGACTCTTCCTCCAGGGCATCCGGCGGGAAAACTCACTTGGAGTGGGCGCTAACATCGAATCTTTGGGCGCCGAACTTCTCTTTGCCGGCCATTTCGTGTGTTCAGGCCGCGCGTTCTGCTTGAGGGATTCCCCTATCCGGTTTATACTAGAAGGCTTTTCCGCTTTCGTGGCGGGAAATATTTGTGGCCGTATCAACACGGTAAATTAGTTTTCAGACGTTTAGGGACGTTTTCAATGCCAACCATTAATCAGTTAGTCCGTCAGGGGCGCGAGGTCGAAAAGATCAAGTCCAAGAGCCCTGCGATGGAGAATTCTCCGCAGCGCCGCGGTGTATGCACCCGTGTGTACACCACGACGCCTAAAAAGCCCAATTCCGCTCTGCGTAAGGTTGCCAAAGTGCGCCTGACCAACGGTTTTGAAATTATTTCCTACATCGGCGGCGAAGGCCACAACCTGCAGGAACACAGCGTGGTGCTGGTTCGCGGCGGTCGTGTCAAGGACTTGCCCGGTGTGCGTTACCACATCGTCCGTGGTTCGCTCGACTTGCAAGGCGTGAAAGACCGCAAGCAGTCGCGCTCCAAGTACGGTGCGAAAAAGCCAAAGGCCAAATAAGCCAAACCGGTTCGGGTTTTTCTCTTCACTGAGAGCTCGCGCCAGAAGAAGTTGTCACGGAAAGCCTGTGATAGTTCCTTCAAAACAAGGTGTTTCATTCGCCCTGGCAGGTGTTTGAAACGAAGTGACCCAAGTGCAAATAGTTGCACCGGTCGAGTAAGTGAGGGTTTTGATAACTCTCGCGGTGTTGCCAAAAGCAATGCCAACTGAAGCAAAGAGGTGAAAAAATGCCACGTCGTCGCGAAGTCCCTAAACGTGAAATTCTTCCTGATCCAAAATTTGGCGATGTTGATCTCGCCAAGTTCATGAACGTGATCATGCAAGGCGGCAAGAAGGCCGTCGCAGAGCGCATCATTTATGGCGCGCTCGACTTTATCGAGAAAAAGAACCCCGGCAAAGACCCGCTCGAGGCTTTCCACATGGCCATCGGCAACATCAAGCCCATGGTTGAAGTGAAATCCCGCCGCGTCGGCGGCGCCAACTACCAGGTGCCGGTTGAAGTGCGTCCTGTCCGCCGTATGGCTCTGGCCATGCGCTGGCTCAAGGAAGCCGCCAAGAAGCGTGGCGAGAAGTCCATGTCTTTGCGTCTGGCCAATGAGCTGATGGAAGCGACCGAAGGCCGCGGCGGCGCCATGAAAAAGCGTGATGAAGTTCACCGGATGGCAGAAGCCAACAAGGCGTTCAGCCACTTCCGCTTCTAATTTTCGATTGCAGTAATTGCTGCGCTGAATTGACGGGTTGCTGGTTGGTTTCAAGGTGCTGGGTGCCTTGATTGCCGGCCGTTCAACCCCAATTTCTGCCAGCCGGGTGTGGTGCACAACACCCTTCCCCGGCCAGCAGACGCGTAGAAGAAATGAAGGATGCCCGGACTGCGGGCAGTCCTTCAACGAGTCTTTGTTCGTAACCCCGAACTGAAAGTAATTTATGTCCCGCGCTACCCCTATTTCACAATACCGCAACATCGGCATTTCCGCGCACATCGATGCCGGCAAGACCACCACCACCGAGCGGATCCTTTTTTACACCGGCGTGAACCACAAGATTGGTGAAGTTCACGACGGCGCTGCCACCATGGACTGGATGGAGCAAGAGCAGGAGCGCGGCATCACGATTACTTCCGCCGCCACCACCTGCTTCTGGAAGGGCATGGACACGTCCCTGCCTGAGCACCGCATCAACATCATCGACACCCCGGGCCACGTGGACTTCACGATTGAAGTCGAGCGTTCCATGCGCGTGCTTGACGGCGCCTGCATGGTGTATTGCGCCGTGGGTGGCGTTCAGCCCCAGTCGGAAACCGTCTGGCGCCAGGCCAACAAGTACAAAGTTCCCCGCCTTGCGTTCGTCAACAAGATGGACCGCACCGGCGCGAACTTCTTCAAGGTCGTCGAGCAGATGAAGCTGCGCCTGAAGGCCAGCCCTGTGCCTATGGTGATCCCCATCGGCGCTGAAGAAAGCTTCACCGGCGTGGTTGACCTGTTGAAAATGAAGGCCATCATCTGGGATGAAGCCTCGCAAGGCATGAAGTTCACCTACAGCGATATCCCCGCCGAGCTCGTCGAGCTGGCCAAGGAATGGCGCGAGAAGATGGTTGAGGCTGCCGCCGAGTCGTCTGAAGAGCTGATGAACAAATACCTTGAAGAAGGTGATCTGACCGAAGCTGAAATCAAGCTGGGCATCCGCACGCGCACCATCGCCAGCGAAATCCAGCCGATGTATTGCGGTTCTGCCTTCAAGAACAAGGGCGTGCAGCGCATGCTGGACGCCGTGATTGAATTCATGCCGTCGCCGATCGACATCCCGCCTGTCAAGGGCATGGACGAAGACGAGGCTCCCGTCACCCGCAAGGCTGACGACGAAGAGAAATTCTCTGCATTGGCATTCAAGCTGATGACTGACCCGTTTGTGGGCCAGCTCACCTTCGTGCGTGTTTACTCCGGCGTCCTGAAAAAGGGCGACAGCGTTTACAACCCGATCAAAGGCAAGAAAGAGCGTATCGGCCGTATCGTGCAGATGCACGCAAACAACCGTGAAGAAGTCAGCGAAATCCGCGCCGGCGACATCGCCGCCTGCGTGGGTCTGAAAGACGTGACCACGGGCGAAACCCTGTGCGATCCGGATGCCATCGTCATGCTTGAGCGCATGGTGTTCCCCGAGCCTGTGATTACCCAGGCCGTGGAACCCAAGACCAAGGCTGACCAGGAAAAAATGGGCATCGCCCTGCAGCGCCTGGCGCAGGAAGATCCCTCTTTCCGCGTCAAGACCGACGAAGAGTCCGGTCAGACCCTGATCGCCGGTATGGGCGAGCTGCATCTGGAAATTATTGTCGACCGCATGAAGCGCGAATTCGGCGTGGAAGCCAACGTCGGCAAGCCGCAGGTGGCTTACCGCGAAACCATCCGTAAAACGGTGGAAGACGCTGAAGGCAAGTTCGTGCGCCAGTCCGGCGGTAAAGGCCAGTACGGTCACGTTGTGCTCAAGATCGAGCCGAACGAAGCCGGCAAGGGCATCGAGTTCGTCGACGCCATCAAGGGCGGTGTGGTTCCTCGCGAATACATCCCTGCGGTGGAAAAGGGCATCAACGAGGCCGTAACTTCTGGCGTGTTGGCTGGCTATCCGGTGGTTGACGTCAAGGTCACGCTGCACTTCGGTTCGTACCACGATGTGGACTCGAACGAGCTGGCCTTCAAGATGGCCGCCATCTTCGGCTTTAAGGAAGGCTGCCGCAAGGCAAGCCCCGTGATTCTGGAGCCCATGATGGCCGTGGAAGTTGAGACGCCTGAAGACTACGCCGGCAACGTGATGGGCGATCTGTCCTCACGCCGCGGCATGGTGCAGGGCATGGAAGACATGGTCGGTGGCGGCAAAGCCATCAAGGCGGAAGTGCCGCTGTCTGAAATGTTCGGCTATTCGACCACGCTGCGTTCGATGTCGCAGGGCCGTGCTACGTACTCCATGGAGTTCAAGCACTACTCTGAAGCTCCGCGCAATGTGTCGGAAGCCATCATGGCTTCGCGCGCCAAGTAAGTAACGTTCGTTGCCGATCCCGGGTGGGATTGGCAGCTTTTTTCCTTGTCTGCGATTGTGTGCCACTTTGTACCCGTGCGAAGTGAATCAGCAACACAGTGCAGACGTTAAACCGTACACGGGCATGTTCTTTATCTGGAGAGAAAAATGGCAAAAGGCAAATTTGAGCGGACCAAGCCGCACGTCAACGTCGGCACGATTGGCCACGTGGACCATGGCAAGACGACGCTGACGGCGGCGATCACGACCGTTCTGGCATCCAAGTTCGGCGGCGAAGCCAAGGGCTACGACCAAATTGACGCGGCACCCGAAGAAAAGGCACGCGGCATCACCATCAACACCGCCCACGTCGAGTACGAAACGGCCAACCGCCACTACGCCCACGTCGACTGCCCCGGCCACGCCGACTATGTGAAGAACATGATCACCGGCGCTGCCCAG